>CAXBBL010000008.1:0-244132 GCA_963974215.1 uncultured Schleiferiaceae bacterium
TGGCACCAGGAGGCGTATAAGGATACATTTTCGAACGAAGAAAATAACCCGATGCATTGGTGTTTACCAATATTGGGCGACAACAGTTAGTCCAGCCGAACTCCCATCCAGCAGCTGGAGGAACACCATTTAAAGAAACCGGGGAACTGCGGTATACCCCTTTTTCAATTGCACCATCATCACCTGATGAACAATTAATGTCGAATGCCGAACTAGGACAATTCGGGGACACATCTCCCGAAAGGGCGGGAATATAAGTACAGGGAATATTACCACTGGGTCCCTGAATGTTTTGAGTTCCTGTAGGAATTGCGATTCCCGTACAATCGCGATAAAGTACTAAGGTGAAAATGTACTGACCATTGGTGGTACATTCCCAATAAATTTCCCCCCCTAAAAGGTGAGAGGCTTTTATATTGGAGCTGAACAGCGTTATAACTGCTACAACTAACCATTTCAAATTCTTCATTCCTAAACTGATTTGTGCACAAATATATTTTAATAATGATAGTGAAGCAAGATATACTCAGATTACATCTAATCTATCCTGTTTTACAACAAGCACTTATGAAATACAAAGCTCATTTTTAGCGGATAGATAAGCTTCCCACAATTCTTTAACGATCTGAGCGGCAGGACTTACATTTTCAATCAAACCACTAACCTGCCCTATTTCTAACTCTCCTTCAATTAAATCACCTTCAAACATACCTTTTTTAGCGCGTGCCCTACCTAACAAGGTTTTAAGCTCTTCGGCAGATGCGCCTTTAGCATAAGCTTCTGTGATTTTATGATAAAAAGGATTTTTTATCAAACGCACCGGAGCTAATTCCTTTAACGTTAAAATGGTATCACCTTCTTGCGCATTCACTACGGCATTTTTAAAAGCTTGATGCGCCGAACTTTCTTCACTTGCCACAAAGCGCGAGCCTATCTGAAAACCATCCGCACCTAGAACTTCTGCAGCTAAGATTTGGCGTCCAGTAGCAATACCACCCGCGGCAATAATGGGTATCCGCAGCTTTTGCTTAACCATGGGTACTAAGCAAAAAGTCGTGGTTTCATCGCGACCATTATGACCACCCGCCTCAAAGCCCTCTACCACAACCGCATCTACACCAGCTGCTTCCGCTTTAAGCGCAAATTTTAAACTGCTCACAACGTGTACTACGGTAATTCCTTCTGCCTTTAATTTCTCGGTCCAAGTTTTGGGATTACCAGCTGAAGTAAAAACGATGGAGACTTTATGCGAAACTATAATGTCTATCAAATCCTCAATTTGCGGATATAACATGGGAAGGTTTACCGCAAAAGGTATATCACCCAGGGCTATTTTGGCTTTTTTTATATGTTCTTCTAAAATTTCAGGGTACATAGAACCGGCACCAATGATACCTAGTCCACCCGCTTGGGAAACCGCTGCGGCCAACTTCCAGCCACTACACCAAATCATGCCGGCTTGAATAATCGGTTTTTCGATATTAAAAAGCTTGCAAATTCTATTCTCCATCAATGTTTAATTAATTGGCTGAAAGTGCCTTGATCCGTTTCTATACTCAGGTAATAGAGACCTGCTGCCAAATCTAATGCTAGGCTCAAGTCCCTTCCTTGAGAAAACTCGTGCTGCTCTGCGTACAATACTTTACCCGATGGGTCCATAATATTCACTCGGGCTTTCACCGATCCACCTTCACCTTGAAAACTAATATTTAGTTTCTCCTTGAAAGGGTTTGGGAAAACCGCAAAACTATTGATCGTTTGCGCTGCTAAGTCTTCGAGTCCGATTATATAAGCGCGGTAAAAGTTTGGAATACCATAGCCTAAGCGATTATCGGGCGTCCAATATTGATGGGCACTACGCTTAACTTGATCCATAATTTCGGCTACGCTCCGTGTCGGTTGCGCTTGAATCAAGCAAGCTACCATACCGGCAATTAGAGGTGAAGAAAAAGAGGTCCCACTGCCGGTGCTCACATCCCCGTTAAAATTGATAAGCGTTGTGGCTAAACCCATGGCAGCTACATCGGGCTTAATTCTATTATCGGCCGATGGCCCTCTACTGCTAAAGCCCACATAATTCTCTTGAAAGTCAACCGCACCAACAGCTAGCACACTATCACCATCTGCTGGAGCACTAATGTATTGCCAGCTACTGGAGCCTTCGTTACCAGCGCTCACCACCACTACAATGCCCTTACCCGCAGCCATATCGGCGGCCTGCGTAACTAAGGCCGTATTCCCATCCATATCACTATAGCTGAAGTTGTCGTTGCTATCGTCAAAGGTTGAATAACCCAAAGAAGAATTAATTACGTCGGCTCCCACGCTATCAGCAAACTCAGCGGCAAATAACCAGTCGTCCATTTCAACTGGTGTTTCGGAAGCAATATTTTCGGAGGTTAAAAGCCAATAATTGGCATGCGGTGCTGTACCAATAAATATACTGTCTGCATTGGCTGCCATTGTAGATAATACCGAAGCGCCGTGACTTCCACCGCCAATGTAGACGTTGGTATCATTGCTAATAAAACTGTAGGATCCTAAAATCCGACCTTCATTGCGTAAACTATCTAAAACCGCAGCTTGAAGCACACCTGTAAAGCCTGCATCGATAACGGCAATTGTTACTCCCTTGCCGGTATAGCCACGGGCATGCATTAAATCCCCCTTAAGCATTTCAACCTGATCCTTCGAAAAGCCATACTCGTAAATACTAGTGGTTCCACTCAGTTGTAGCTTGTATTGTTTGGGAATTTCCAGCTTTTCTACGAAGGGAAGAGTGGCTAAAAGGCTAGGGTTGGGATGCTTAACCAAGACATAATTAAACCAACGCGAACGTCCTTCAATTTTAGCCCCTAATCCTTCAAGCTGGGCAATATATTCCTGTGAAACTGGCAAATCGCTTTCCCGTAAAGGAATATTATGCCTTTGGCGCCGGGCAATACTAGCCGCGCCTAAAACTTTAGTCGGTTCGTTTAACAAGGCGATCTGCTCGCCTTTATCTTTGAGATATACTCGTGTGTTTTGCGCATCTACAAAAGTGTAGGCCAAAATAAAACTGAAGATGAATACTAATTTTTTCATTGTTAAAAATTTATAACTCCTGAACCAATAACTTCATTGTTTTGGTACCAGGCCACAAACTGGCCAGGAGTAACTGCTTTTTGCGCTTCATCAAAGATTACATACAAACCTAAATCGGTAGCATGGAGTTCAACTGAGAAAAGCGCCTGACGGTATCGAATACGTGCTTCGTAACGGGCACTTTCGCCCGATTTTAATTTAAGATCTTCTCTTAACCAGTGCACATCTGCATTAGCGACAAACAAGCCGCCTTTGCTTAGAGCAAAATGATTTTCACCTTGGCCCGTATAAATAACATTGTTTACTATATCGGTGCCAATAACAAATAAAGGCTCAGGGGTACCTCCAATTGCCAAACCCTTGCGCTGTCCTATGGTAAAGTAGTGGGCGCCATTATGCTCACCCACCTTTTTGCCAAAGTTAGGCGTCAAAAGAAAAGGTGCAACTTGGTTTTCCCACGGACTTGTTTCGGGTAATAACTCCTTATTAAAACCTAAGTCAGCCTTGGCGGGAATTTCAATTACATCGCCTTTGCGAGGCTTCAATTGCTGTTGCAGAAAATCAGGTAAGCGTACTTTTCCAATAAAACAAAGACCTTGTGAGTCTTTCTTATCAGCTGTTACTAAATCTAATTCGTGAGCAATGCGCCGTACTTCCGATTTTTGCAAAGCGCCAATCGGAAATAGTGCTTTTGCTAATTGTGCTTGATTCAATTGACATAGAAAATAGCTTTGGTCTTTATTACCATCTGCTCCAGCAATTAGGTGATGCTGCTCTTGCCCATCTACGAAAGTGGTGGTTTTCTGACAATAATGACCGGTAGCTACAAAATCAGCACCCAAGGCCATCGCCTTGTCCAAGAAAACGTCAAATTTAATTTCTCGGTTACAAAGTACATCAGGATTAGGCGTTCTTCCCGCTTGATACTCAGCAAACATATAGTCTACAATGCGATCTTTGTACTCAGCACTAAGATCAATTACCTGAAAGGGAATACCCAACTTTTCCGCCACTAGAATAGCATCATTACTGTCTTCTATCCAAGGGCATTCGTCGTGCAGCGTAACGGTTTCATCGTGCCAGTTGCGCATAAAAAGCGCGATTACCTCATGCCCTTCTTCTTGTAAAAGGTGTGCGGCAACGCTACTATCTACTCCTCCACTTAATCCTACTACTACTCTAGCCATTATTTTTTTTCCTCTACCTTTTTGCTCTCTTCTTTATCCTTAATCAAATGTCCTCTTTGCCAAACTTCTTTCTTCTCCACCTTCATGTTGGAATCGAAATAATACCAATTTCCATCCATCAAACCTTTAACATAAGATCCTTTTAATCGCAATTTGCCCGAACTATAAAAATACATTGCTGTCCCATGGAGGCTGCCGTCTAAATAGGTTCCCTTGGCCATGGGTTCGCCACTTTCGTAGAACTGTTTCCATTCTCCTTCCTTCTTACCATTGACATAGATGAGACTTTCAGCGATTTTCCCATTTCCATAGTAATTAATTGAAGGACCGTTTTTTACACCACTCTTATAGGTTTCACGGGCTACTAATTCCCCCGTGGCATTGTAAAATGTCCAAGTACTATCTTTATCCTTATCAATATAAAGTCCTTCTGCAGCCAATTGTTTACCATCCCCATATTGGTAACTGTAGCAATTTCCCGACTTAGCACGGAAAACATTGATGGTTTGTAAGTCACCAGTGGGAAAATAATAGGTAAAGGTGTCTACGGGAATTCCATGGTTAAATGTCCCAGTGTATCTCACCTTCTTATTGTCGTACAGTTTACGCCATTCCCCGTGTTTCCTACCTTCAGCATCTTTTGGACTAAGGTTTCCTTGGGCAGATAAGTTAAAGGCCAACAAAAGGCCTAATGCAAAGATTCCGTTTTTCATTTTACAAAAATACTAGGTTTAATTGGCATGATTGCCTAGAAACGTAAAGGGCTTATATTAATTTCGCAATTTTGCGCGTGAAAAATATAGAATGAATAAGAAAATACGCAAACCTTGGGTAAGTTGGGTAATGGTGCTAATCAGTCTTGGCTTTTTTAGTATCGTGGTTTTACGGGCCTTAAAGCTATCCATCACCCATGATGAGGCTTACACCTACCTGCATTATGTTACTAAAAACTGGTGGAGTATAATTATTTACAAGCCACCTCATATTCCTAACAATCATATTTTAAACACCTTACTCATTAAAATGAGCTGTGGCCTTTTAGGCACGACGCCTTTCAACTTACGCTTACCCAATGTAGTTTTTTCCCTCGTTTATTTTTGGTATGCAGCTAGTATTGCCAAATCATTCCGCTTTCCAGGCATCCAAATTTTGGCATTTCTAGCACTTTGCTTACAGGTATATTTCTTCGATTTCTTCTCTTTAGCCCGTGGTTATGGGATGGGATTAGCACTGATGATGGCGAGCATTTACCACCTTTATATGTATCGGGAGCTAAATAATGGCCACCATATTTGGCGAACTCTTATTTTCGCTGCCTTTGCCGTATATGCCAATTTCACCTTTCTCTATGCTTTTGCTGCCCTAACTATGCTCCTGGTAATATTGTGGATGCAAGAAGGAAATGGCGGCACTAAAACGATTGGTATTTTATTACGCCCCGTATTAATTGTTACGGGAATTCTCTTTGTATTTATTGTGATTCCGCTGAAAAATATTAGTGGCGATTTGTTTGGTGGTGACACCAGTTTTTGGCGGGATACCGTTGGTTCTCTGATGTGGAATATGCAGTACGGTCAACACGACGCAATCTACACTAGCTTATCCTATACCGTGGCAATAATAGTATTGGTAGGCGCCCTTTTCTTTGTTTACGATACTTTTCAAAATACGGTTAGCCGCTTTCGCTTTTACCAAGAAGCCCTTCTGCTACTCTGCCTAACTGCCGCTGTACAAATTTTACAACATCTTATTTTAGGGACACAATTCTTAATGGGCAGAACGGCTCTGGTTTATGCTCCTTTATTTTTGGTATACATCATTTTTCTATTCCAGCGTTTCAACGAATTTAAAGCGGGTGAAAACATTCAATTAGCCCTAAACAGCCTGTGGGTATTGCTACTGCTTTTTAACTTTAAGGCTATAAATCTTAGCCATACCTTCGAATGGCAATACGACAGATTTAACCAGGAAGCCTTGAGCCTAATTGAAGAGGATGTAAAGGAAAATGAATGGCAAGAAACCAGTGTTGGTATAAATTGGCTTTTCGAACCCAGTCTGAATTTCTACCGCATTGCCGGTAAAAAGGAATGGTTGCTTCCGCTTTCGCGGGATGGCTATCGAGACCAAAACTATCGTTATTATTATCTTTTAGGAGATAATGATAAAGAGCTTATTGAAAAAGCTGAGGCATCTGGCTGGAGCCTTATGGCTAATTTCCCAAATGATAGTTATCTGTTTAAAAATGAAAACTATCGATAGAAGTTTTCGGTAAAGGAGGCTATTTCCCCTCTGCCTAATATTAAACGCTCCCAAATTCCTTTTAAGAAGCCAAATCCATAAGCACTTAACTGAATAAAGCTGGCAATAAGAGCTAAGAATCCTACGCCCAGACTACGATTGATTATAGTGGCGTTAATAAAAATAAGCAGCAAATAAGCACCCAGCAGGTAGGCAAATAGTGCAAAACTGAAAATCGTTAAAGACAATAAAGCTACTATCCAACCAAGCGTAAAGGCCAAGGGAAAAAAGTGCAACAACTTTAGACTCGAGGGATGCCTTTTGAAAAGGTTAATTCGTGCTAAACCCGAATTAAATACCTGTTTATAGAATAGCTTAAAATTAGTTCGGCGTTTGTGGTAAACATAGGCATCTGCTATTAAAGCGGTACTAAAACCAGCCTTAACCAAGCGAATACTCATATCTATATCCTCGCCAAATCGCATCCCCGAAAAACCATCTGTGGCCTCAAAAACGGCTTTACTATAACCCATATTAAAACTGCGAGGATGGAATTTCTCCACACTTTTCGTAGCACCACGGATTCCTCCTGTAGTAAATAAGGAAGTCATACTGTAATTAATTGCCTTTTGAACCGGGGTAAAACTTTCATCGGCCCTATCGGGACCACCAAAGGCATCTACATATGTATTACTTAAAAAGCTTTGAACCTCGGCCACATAATGCGGTGGTATAATGCAATCTGAATCGAGAAAAATCAGATAGTCGCCGTGGGCACGCGCAGCACCATAATTTCGACTTAGACCAGGGCCGCTATTCTCCTTAAAAAAATACTGTAGGGAAAGTCTATTCTTGTACGAGTCAACAATTTTATCACTTTTCAGCGAAGAACCATCTTCCACAATAATCACCTCAAAGTTAGAGTCACTTTGTACAAGTAAACTCCTTAATAACTCGTCAATCTCCGCAGGACGATTGTAGAGCGGGATAATTAGAGAAAGTTTATACATGGAGGTTTATACGCGTATCTACCGAGTACTCAACTGGTTTGTTACTATTGCGAATAATCAATTCTGCGATAAAGCCCACTAAAAACAATTGTACCCCTATTACCATGGTGGCTAGGGATATATAGAAGAATGGATTATTAGTAACCAATGAAGCTTTCATGCCCATACTCAAAGCATAAAGTTTTTGAGCGCCAATAAAAAAGGCCGAGATGAAACCTATAATCATCATGAGCGTTCCGTAAAGCCCAAAAAAGTGCATCGGCCTTTTAGAAAACTTCGAGACAAATGAAAGCGTTAATAAATCTAGAGGGCCATTGATAAAGCGGCTTAGGCCAAACTTGGTCGTCCCGAATTTACGAGACTGATGTTGCACGACTTTTTCACCAATTTTAACAAAGCCCGCATTTTTAGCTAGAACAGGAATATAACGATGCATTTCACCGTGCACATCCACTGCTTTTACCACTTCATTGCGATACGCCTTTAGCCCACAATTGAAATCGTGCAATTCTATTTTGCTAATACGACGGGTGGCCCAATTATAAAATTTGGTAGGAATGGTTTTAGAAAGCGGATCGTAGCGTTTTTTCTTCCAGCCGCTCACCAGGTCGTAGCCCTGCTCGTTAATCATTTCCATTAACCCAGGAATCTCATCTGGACTATCTTGCAAGTCGGCATCCATGGTAATAACGACATCGCCTTCTGCAGCAGCAAAACCTACGTTTAAGCCCGCAGACTTGCCATGATTACGTCTAAAACCAATCACTTTAACCCGTTGATCTTCCGCCGCTAGTTTTGCGAGAACTTTGGCGCTTCCATCATTTGAACCATCATTAACAAAGATCACTTCATAAGAAAAACCCTCTTTTTCGATAGTCTTCTTAATCCACTCGTATAATTCGGTAAGAGATTCTTCCTCATTATAAAGGGGAATAACCAGAGATAAGTCCATTCAATAATTATATTAGAGAACTTCGGGATTCTTCTTTTTAACAATGGCAGATACGATCAAACCTATCACTGCATAAAAGATAAAAGAATAGCCGAAGCCTTTTAGTAGATTACTTAAAGAGTACTGATCTGTATTCTGCAATTCTTCGATGGCAGCATCCATATCAGCTTCTGGAACGCCAAATGATTGCAGGCGATCGGCCGTTGCTTGGATAGTAATATCCTTCAATTGAACCGCCGCTTCTGGGTTAACCACCACAAAAAGAACATAGCTCAATAAGATGTTGGCTACACTATAAATAACAAAGGCGGTCATGAAGGTACTAAAGGCATCTTTAAACTCAATAAATCCACCCATGTCCTTGCGAGCCTGAATTGTAGCTATTACCAGCAAAGTTAAGGTTGCTAAAAAAAGGAATATCCCTCCCCAAGCGCTAACTAGGTAAGTGAGATCAATGGTATAACCTATAATTATGTACAAGGTATTTATTAGGGTAATATAGAGTCCGAATTGTAGTCCGAACTTTTTAACTGACTCATTCATAAAGTGGTAATTTTTGGATGCTCAAAGATAGCTAAATTGACTGCTAATAAAGGCTCGTTTCTTTTATAAATTAAAAGAAAAAAGTTAGATTTGCACCCTTAAAGGCAAGTCCCATACAACCAGCTCCTAGTGAACTCCCCCAGGGCGGGAACGCAGCAAGGGTAATTAGTCGTAGCGGTGTGATATGGATCGCTTGCCTTTATTTTTTTCTTTCTATTATACTTTTTCTTAGTACTTTGTCGACCGCTAAAAATTGAAGTCTTAATTGAGTGGATATCAGATTGTGGTTTAATTTAGTTTTTGTTTTTTCTATAGCCATTTCTAACACTTGGGGCCAAGGTTCTGCGACATATATAGACTCTCTTCGTTCCAAGATTGATAGCCTAGAAAAACCAGACTTGTATCTTCAATATTACCTTGAGCGTGGCCAAGACGAAAGTAAAACCTTCGCAGAAAGAATTATTGCGCTCGATCAAGCCGAAAGAATTTCCTGTGAATTATGTTCTTGCGACCAGATATTAGAAATTTACTCCCACCGAGGATTTATTTATCGTGAACAGGGACGCTTGGCTTTAGCTATTGAAGCTTTTACCGATGGTTTTAAATATCTTGACCTAGAATACTCCAGTAAGAGTGATATTGAGCAAGGCGGCTGGTACCTGCTGGGCTATGGCAATTTACTCTATAAATTCGAGCTTTATGAAGACGCTATAGAAGCCTATAAAAATTCTTTTATCAAACTAAAAAACGTCGACTCCCCTAGAGGTATGGCGGTTAACCTTAATAATATAGGTTTATGTAAAATTAAACTCGATCAGTTAGACTCAGCCTTCGTTTATTTCCAAGAAGGTTATAAATTAAGAGCAAACTTAGATGATCATTATTTGATGGCGCATAGCCTTCTTTATATCTCTCGCGTATATCTTCTGCAAAATCGAGAGTCGCAATCCGACTCGGTTTTACAAATTGCGAAAAGTCATATCGAAAAATCTGACAGAAAGAATTTTGCGATTGACGTTTTAATAGGTTGGGCAAAAATCGCCATTTCCAAAGGTAATTACCAGGCTGCAAATGAACAGTTAAACACGGTTAAGGAAAAAGAAAAAGCCTTCAATGATTACAATTGGCTGGAAACTAAAATTACTATTTTCACTAATTTAAACAATAGTGATAGCCTTTTATTTTACGCCAGAAAAGGAATTAACACTGCAAAAAAACTAAGTAATATTGATCTTGAAGTTTTCTTTTCTGAAGCGAAAAGCTTAGCCTTCAGAACAGGAAATAACTGGAATTCAGATTCATTAAAAGCAAATGGCCACTTGCTCTCCAGATTATATAAAAGACAGTCTGATGTAAAGAACGACATAGTTAAAAGACTTTTCAAGGCCAACCAAGAATTTATCAAAACACGAGCACAGAATGAATTGCTCAAAATGGAAGATTTGCGCAAATCTGAAATAATCCAGCTTCAAAATAAATCCATTTTACTAACCAGCTTAATTACTATTCTCTTAGTTATTGGCATTCTCTTCTTTTTATATTTCTATAAGAATTTAAGGAAAACTAAAAATATTCTTGAAGTTATTGGCGAAAGAACTCGTGTGGCATCGGAATCCATGACTACGGCTATAATTTCTTTTGATTCGAGAAATATATTACGCTTTGTAAATCCTGCCGGTCGTCAGTATTTTAAAAGTATAGGTTTGAAAAAAGTTAGGCTAAACCAAAACTTACCCGAACAATTGAAACAAAGTAGCCGAAGCGAAGAATGGGCCCAACTTTTCATTAACATTAGGGAAGAAGGTAACTCCCAAAGTGTTAGTTTAGAAAGAAATGAAGGAAAGGATTTCTACTACGTTTATGACCTTACCCGGGTTTTAAAGGCTGATGGCTCTTATTCAGGCGGTATCGTTAGTATTAATGACCTTACCGAAATTCAGCAAACTAATATGGAGTTGGCTAAAAAGTCTGCCGAATTACGCAGTGCAAATAATGCTAAAGATCGCATGATATCCTTGTTGGCCCACGATCTCAAAGAAGGCGTACTTTCCAGTCTAGAGCTTACAAGATATGTGGTTAATAATGAGCTTCCCGAAGAAGAAAGTAAGAGTAGTTTAGTAATGCTTGAAAATAGTTTAGCCAAAACCTCTAACTTACTATTTAAAACGCTCGATTGGGTAAAAGAACAAGGCAATCAGCAGGGTAGCCGTCGACACAAAGTTAACCTACTTAAATTGGTGAAAGACGTAGAGCGCAGCATGGCTGAGAAAATTCGCACTAAAAATATTGCCATTAAATACGACATTGCCCCTGAGTTAAAGGTAAATATTGACTCTGAATTGATTCGTTCTGTCCTGCGGAATATCCTTTCTAATGCTATAAAATTCAGCGAAAAGGATAAAGGCGAGATATCCATCTTCACCCAAAAAGGGGATGAGGCCTATGTGATACTACATATAAAGGATAATGGCATGGGTATGTCTAGCCAAGAGCTTAATAAATTAACCCACCTCGATTATCACGAATCTAAACAAGGTAGTGATGGTGAAAAAGGCACTGGAATTGGCCTAAAGTTAGTACAAGAACTTCTTTTAGCCCATGGCAGCCCCTTGCAAGTGCAGAGTGTTTTAAATCAGGGCTCTGACTTCTTTTTCCGCCTACCAATTTCGGAGAATTAAATTAAGGTAATTTTTAAGCAGCAAATTGCTTTGTACTTTATTTCCTTAATTGTCTTCTATAAACTCAGCTATCCATTTCGAAACTCATTTTCAAAAAATAGTCTGAGACTTAATTTTAGGTCGAATTCACCTGAAGTAGGTAACTTCCATTTTTGCGATGTACTTTTGCGGGCAAATCACTAAAAAGAAAACATGAAGTTTTTCATCGACACAGCTAACCTGGATCAAATTAAAGAAGCGCAAGATCTTGGTGTATTAGACGGCGTAACTACTAATCCATCTTTAATGGCTAAAGAAGGTATTACTGGTGCTGCTAAAATTACCCAACATTATATTGATATCTGCGAAGCAGTTGATGGCGATGTAAGTGCAGAAGTTATCTCAACCGACTTCGAAGGTATGGTAAGAGAAGGTGAGGCTCTTGTGGCCTTACACCCACAAATTGTGGTTAAAATCCCCATGATTAAAGATGGTATCAAAGCTTTAAAATATTTCTCCGATCGAGGAATTAAAACTAATTGCACCTTGGTTTTTTCAGTAGGACAAGCTCTTTTAGCCGCTAAGGCAGGTGCTTCCTACGTATCGCCTTTTATTGGTCGTTTAGACGATGTTTCTACCGATGGTCTTCAGCTAATTGAAGACATTCGTTTAGTTTATGATAATTACGGTTTTGAAACCGAAATTTTAGCCGCTTCAGTACGTCACACCATGCATGTGGTAGATTGTGCCAAAATCGGCGCTGATGTAATTACGGGTCCTTTAAGTAGTATTATGGGATTACTAAATCACCCTTTAACTGATATCGGTTTAGCGAAGTTTTTAGAAGACTACGCCAAGGGGAATAAATAAATTATGGCGGAAATAATTCGCATATATTCCGACAATCCCAATCCTAAAGCATTGGCGAAAGTTGTAGAAGTTTTAAACCGCGGTGGGGTAATTGTATACCCCACCGATACGGTCTATTCTTTTGGTTGTGATATTTCCAAACCCAAAGCCATCGAGCGCATAGCGCGCCTAAAAGGACTTAAGCCCGAAAAAGCCGAATTCGCCATTGTTTTTTACGACCTAAGTAACCTGAGCGAGTATACCAAATCGGTAGATACTCCGACCTATAAAATTTTAAAACGTTGCCTACCTGGGCCTTTTACCTTTATTCTCAACGCCAGTAGTGCTATTCCCAAATTCTTCCAAAAGAAGAGAAAAACGGTGGGTATACGTATTCCAGACAATAGCATTCCACGCGAAATTGTGGCGCTACTCGGGCGACCAATTATTGCATCATCCGTGCACGATGACGATGCCATTTTAGAATACACCACTGATCCTGAATTAATTGCCGAGAAATTCGATAATGATGTCGATCTCGTTATTGATGGTGGAATTGGAAATTTATACGCATCTACCGTAGTGGACTTAAGCGAAGGAGAAGTAAGCATAATTAGAGAGGGGCGCGGCGATATTAGTAAGCTATGATTTTGCAGTTTCTTCAAGCAAAAGCACTTCTTCTTTTTCACCTAATCGGATTTATAATTTTAGCCTTTTTGGCGCTCAACACACCTTCGGTTGGTGGTGATGGCGACACCATAATGCATTATTTTTGGGCCAATTATGCCTTGAGCGACCCCGCTGCTCTTTTTAATAATTGGGCCAAGCCTTTCTTCACCTTATTTGCCGCACCTTCTACTCTTTTTGGCTTTACTGGTATTAAAATCTTTAACATTAGTTGCGGGGTTTTGGCCTCTTATTTGGCTTCTATAGTGGCACGGGATTTCCAATGGAAACTGTATTGGCTACTGCCTCTTATCGCTTTTGGTGGCGTTAGTTTTGCCCCCTATCTATTTTCGGGTCTAACCGAACCTTTTGCCGCCTTTGTATTAATTTTAGGCATACGCTTTTTGCAATTAGGACCAGATAAAAACAACTACTTCTACTGGGGCTTTTTACTACTTTCCTTCTTACCCTATTGTCGCAGTGAAGCCATGGTACTACTGCCTTTATTCGCTCTATTTGGACTCCATCAGAAGGTTTATAAAGCAACCGCCTTGCTCCTTTTTGGAACTGTTTTTTATAGTCTTATCGGCTCCTTCTTTAATGATGGTAATATTTATTGGCTTTTTGATAGCCCATATAAAAGTGGAGCAAGTGTCTACGGTAAAGGCTCTTGGCTGCACTATTTCGGTCGTTTAAAAGAAATGCTGGGTTTAGTAAATTATTATTTGCTCTTAATATCCATCGGCTTTTCGCTAATTTTTTATTCTTACCAAAGGAAACTATTCTCCACGTTTATACTTCTCATTTTTGCGCCGGCGGTACTATTCTTTGTTGCTCATACGGTAGTTTGGGCTTTGGGTATTTTCGCTTCGGCAGGATTGGAAAGAGTGCTAATTCTTACTTTCCCATTATATTGGTTAATCATTATTCACTTTCTTAGTTTTATCAGTGAATATTTTGGAGAATTTAAGAAATACTTTGGCGTCTTTTTACTGCTTGCGCTTTCATTATTCTCCTATAAAATCCATCGACTACCCAAATCTATTTTCTATTGGGAGAATGCCACGCTTCTTAGACCCCATCAAAAGTTCGAAAAAGAAGTTATTTGCAGATACCTCAATAATCGCTACCCCAATTTAGCAGAACGAAAGTTAATTTCCGACCTTCCTTTTGTGGCCCTATCCTTAAATTTAAATCCTTTAGACCCAAAACAAGTTTCCAATTGGGAGCGCGTCACCAAGGAGTTGTGGTCTGATATACCCGCAAACAGTATCTTTATTTGGGATAGCAAAACCGTTCCCTTCTACTTTCAGTTAGATAAAGAAAAAGTCTTAGATATTCCTTGGCTTAGCTTGTTGAAACAGTTTAATTTTGAAGATACCGAGTATCTTATCTTCGAAACAAAGGAAAATTTCAGCGAATACTCAAAGTAGCCTCAATTTCTAGAGCTATGAGGGATTATTTTTTTTAGCGGTGCTGGAACTATTAACCTCAGTTCGATGGGAAGCTAGGCCTCAGACCGCATGTGAATAGTGGAATTCAAGCCGAAGCGCCATAGAAATAGTGCGCAATTGCGAGAAGTTGAAGCGATAATTTACAGTCAAACTTAAGTTAAACTAGCAAAAGCTTGCGCAAGATGCGCATTTACATCACTGGCCAAAACAGATTCTTCCGCACCTTCTTCTGCAGCTAATTTTGCTGCAGTGCCATGCAGATACGTCGCTAAACAAACTGCCGCTTGGGGAGAATAAGACTGCGCTAAAAGAGAGCCAATTATACCCGTTAAACAATCGCCCGATCCTGCTTTGGCTAAGGCTGGACTGCCAAAATCGGAGTAAATAAAATTCCCTTCTTTCGTCACCAATACGCTAATTGCATCTTTAAGCAAAATATTAAGCTGATACTTTTGGGCAAAGGCCAATACTAAATCCAAGTAATTTTGTTCAAATTTCTTCAGTCCTAAAAGGCGCTTCATTTCGCCAGGATGCGGACAAAGTATGGTGCCTGCTGCTAAAAACCGCAGCCAAGTGGGATTTTCGGCTAGGATATTTAAGGCATCCGCATCTAAAACCATAGGCCCCGGAGCAGCTTGAATTAAATTCTTAAGATATTGCGAACTCGACTGAGCCATTGACAAGCCAGGACCCGCAATTAATGCTGAGAAATTGCCCTTCACTTTATGAATCTCCGTATCCTGAGCATAAAGCATAAGCTCGGGTAAGCGAATATTAAAAGCACTAAAACTTGAGGCAGGAACTAAGGCCGTTGCTAAACCGCAACCACTTCTCAAAGCCGCTTCAGCGCTAATATGCGCAGCCCCCATAGTGTTCTCGCTACCAGCCAAAATTAAAAGATGCCCGTAAGTTCCTTTATAGCTAAACTTTTTGCGAGGACGGTAAATTTCCTCAATGTCGCACTTCTCCAATAAGTACGAGTTGCTCTTTAAACTAGCAATATATTCTTGATTTAGCCCAATGTCAATACTGACATATCTGCCTACGAGCGGAGCCGTAAAAGCATGCAACAAGCTCTTTTTAGGCGAATGAATACACAAACATAAGTCACAGGCCAATATTTTCTTCAGGTCGTTTTTGCTGTTATCATCCGCAAAAAGCCCACTCGGAAGGTCAATGGCTATTTTATAATTCGTGGCATTCTGTAAGGTATCCACTACTCTAGCTATTAAGCCTTTAAGCGGTCTATCCAAGCCATTTCCTAAAATCGCATCTATAATAATGGTATTTTGCTTTAGCTGAAACTCTGCCTCCTTTTCACTTAGGTATTGTGGCTTTAAATCTGCGGGAAGCGCTTTTAAACTCTCCTCAAAGTCGGGCGAGCCTTCCTCTTTATGGTTGATAATACTCAAAGAAACCGGATAATCACTTTGGAACAGCAAACGCGCTAAGACCAAGCCATCACTGCCATTATTGCCCATCCCGCAAAATATATGGTACGCTTGCTCTTCGGGAAAATTCTCATCTAAAAAACTAAACAAGGCATAAGCCGCCCTTTCCATTAAATCGAGGGAAGTAATTTCCTCTTGATCAATGGTGTATGCATCGGCTGCTTTACTTTGTTCCGCTGATAATATTTTCATGAATGGCAATTACTTGCTTGATTAGTGATTTTTTTCCGCTATTGTCTACTAAATAATCGGCCATGGCATCCTTCCTTTCTTGCGGCCACTGCTTGTCCATTCTGGCTTTTACCGCTTCCGCAGATAGCTTGGAACGGTGCATTACGCGTTCCAAACGAAGTGATTCTGGCGCGGTAACCACCACAATTTTATCGCAATCCTTATAAGTATTGCTTTCAAAAAGGATAGCCGCCTCGCGCATCACATAAGGGGCATTGTGTTGCTGTAAAGCCCAATGCTTAAAGGCGATTCCCACCAAAGGATGTAACAGGGCATTTACCTCTTGCAATAAGGACTCATCCGCAAATATCCTCTGAGCCATGTAAGCCTTATCGATTGCGCCGTTTTTAATTAAATCGGAACCGAGTAAATCTATAAGAGTTTCTTGAAGAATTGGATCGGTATCTAAAATCCGTTTTGATTCCTCATCTGCAATAAAAACAGGCACTCCTAAATGCTGAAATATTTCTGCTACCGTCGATTTGCCACTGCCTATTCCTCCCGTTAAACCAATAATCATAGGGGAGTAATTATAAATTCTACCCTTTGGGGATTAATTTGCAAGTAACGCACTGCCTGTGGAGGGCTCTCTATTTTTAAGGAAATGAAGCGAGCTTCGGGATTTTCGGCAATATCGTTATAGTTGGCATAGACTAAAAATTCGTCCGCTCTTATATCTTTAAAATCACGTAAAGCAGTACGATAAAGGATTTCAGCCTTATTGGGGATAATCTCAAAACGCGTACTATCAGGATTGTTAATCGCAATAATCGGCACTTCAATTTTCGCTTCCGCTAGGGAGGAAAACTCTAGAATTGCTGTGGTTTTAGCGAATTCGGCTTGGAAGTTTTTTACTTTAGGTATATCCAATGCTACTTCCACTTGCATAGAGTCGCTCGGTTCATTTAAAAGTATGGGCTGTGTATAAATTTCTTCGATTTTCCATAAATCCTGCGCTGGTGCTGTAATTAATACGCTATCTGGCGAAAGCCTAATTTTACGGTACAAGACAAATTGATTGGTATCAAAATCGGCATTATAATTCGCAACAATGGGAACCTTTTTGGACATTAGCCTGCCTAAGTCAAAAAAGAGCGTATCGGGTTTAATCTTTAAAATTTGGGTTCCAACTAAGCCCAAATCACTTTCTATTTCGCGTAGATTTTTATTGGTAAGCCAATAACGACGGCCATCTTCCAGTTCAGGTAAGCTATTAATATCAATAGCCACAGAGCTGCTATTAAACCACTTATAGCGCAGTAGACTAAAGCCTGATCCTTCTAAGTCTATTTGGATATTATCGGGACCTTCTTTTAAAAGAATTCGATCCAGTGGTAAGTCGTAATAATCAAGCTTGAAGTGACTGGGGCTGTGGTAACCCGTCTGCGAAAGCTTAATAATAAACCAAAGAAAGAGTGAGATAAAAAGGAAAAGCAGCTTAACACGGTTGTTCCCTCTTAAAAACCAAGAGCTTAAGCCTTTAAATAATTCTTTAATTTTGGTAAGCAGCATAGGCTACTAAGGTAAGTATAAAACAAAAAAAATCGGCCCGAAGACCGATTTTTGATTGGCTAAGAAAGGATATTATTTATCGCTTTTCTTTTCTTCTTTTTTAGAAGCCTTTTCTTCTTTTGGAAGATAGGCTGCACTAAACTCTTTGCTTACTGCCGCTTTGTCTATTTTCAAGCGTGTGTTTTCACTTTCGATAATCATGGTATGCTCTTGGATTTCCAAAATCTTACCGTGAATACCACTGTTAGTAACGATGCGCATGCCTTTAGCTATTTCTTCTCTAAACTTCTTTTCTTCTTTCTGCTTCTTAATTTGAGGACGGAAAAAGAAAAGATACATTACCACAAGCACTAAAGCAAGGGGTAAAAATGAGCCTATAGCAGAAGAATCGGCTTGTAAAAATATTTGAATCATTAGTGAGAATTAACCGTTTTGCTGTTCAGCAGCTTTGTCGGGATTAGGATTTACTTGCGCAGAAATGCGTAATACTTTTTTATTGGGAACAGTATTCGAAGAAAGAGTAACCGTTTTGGTTTGATTACCCGTACGACTGTTAGAGTTAAACTCTACGTGAATTTTACCAGTTTCGCCTGGAGCAATCGGTTCTCTTGGCCAAGATGGAACAGTACATCCGCAGCTACCAGAAGCATTAGTAATAATTAAAGGAGCATCACCCGTATTGGTAAATTCAAAATCGTGCTTGGCAATTACACCTTCTTCGATAGCGCCAAAATCGTGGTTTTCTTCAGTAAAACTGAAAACTGGTAAAGCACCATTAGTGTTTACTGAAGTTTCCATGCTATTAGATGATTGCGTATTGGCACTGGCATTGCTTTCGGTGCTGCCTTCGCTTTCACCTGATTTAATTTTGCTTGCTGCATTATCGCAGGAAACGGCTACTAAACCTGAAAGTACGATAGCACTTAATAAGATCTTTTTCATGTTGTTGTTAAATTAAATTTCTCTTTGAATGCAAAAATAATACTAAAGCTGAGTTCCATTGAAATTAGCGCATCAGATTTTCAATTTCTTGGAAAATTATGCCCGAGTTCAATTCTTGGAAATCAGTTTAAACTTAATCAATCGTCGAAATCGACTACCTGTGCTGGTAATAACTGCTTACCGCCCACTCTATTTATCGTGTCCTAAGCTAAAGTAATCCTCTGCCAATTTTTCGCACTTCGCCGCTTTCAATCATCTCGGTTTTTAATTTGTCTAAAATTCCGTTAATAAACTGTCCACTTTTCTTGGTGCTGTATTGCTTGGCCAATTCAATGTATTCGTTAAGAGTCACTTTTACGGGTATTTGATTAAAAGTGATCAATTCCGCTAAGCCCATTTTTAAGAAAATATTATCTACTACAGCAATTCTGTCGCCTTCCCAGTGTTGGGCTTTCGCCAAGATGCGTTCCTCTAACTTTTCATTGTCATTGATAGCGGTACGGAATAACTTCATTGCAAAATCAAGATCATCCTGATTTTTAATGAGTCTCTGCAACTTGCTTTGCTCATCTTTCGCCGCATCGAAACTGCTAATGGTTTTGGCAGCCATAGCTTGAGCCGCATCTAAGTCATCCGACCAAAACATATTATGGTCTTCGTAAACCTGCTGTAAAGTTTCGTTCTCTACAATATAAGCTCCGTATAGATACTTAATAATTTTCTTATCGGCTGATAAACTATTCTCTTCGCTATCCATGTATTCCTGATAACGCTCATCTTCTAAAAACGCGCGATAGAGAGAACGGATAATTTCTTTGTCATCTCCAAAGGATATATGATAATCTTGAATATCTTTCTGCAGACTCATATTGCCTGACAACCAAGTAAGAAAGCGGTTTTCCGTAAAGCGAGTATTAGGATTAATGTCCTCCTTAGTTGCCAATTTCTTTTGGCGGTTTATTTCAATGCGTTCTTTGGCAAAGCGATGCACCAAAACCAAGGTAGATAATTCATAAAGGTATAATCTATAAATATCGTCTATTGATTTCCTTAAGTGCTTTTCGGCAGCAAGTAAACCTTTGGCACCATCATATTGATAGGCATAAATTGCCTGAAAAACCTTAATTCTTAAATGTCTCCTGGTGAGCATAGTTTTTTCGAGTTCTATTTCGCGTTATCGATGCGAGCTTGCGCTAATTTTACCGCAGCGGCATGATTAGTAATTCCTTCAATCTCCGCGTGACGGAAAATATCCAAGGTAGTATTATAAATTTCTTCGGTTCTGCGTAGCGATTCTGTGCGATCGTATCGGGCGATTTCTGAATACACATTAATAAGACCCCCAGCGTTAATCACGAAGTCGGGAGCGTATAAAATTCCCTTCTTGGCTAACAAAATCTCATCGTTCCATTCGTCCGCCAACTGATTATTTGCCGCACCAGCAATAATATCGCAGTTCATGCGGGCTATACTATCTGTATTTACAGTGGCTCCTAAAGCACAGGGAGCATAAATATCAAAATCCGCATTAAAAATATCGTTCCCAATATGGGCTTGAACCCCATATTTAAGAATCATTTCGTCTATGCGATCTTGGTGGATATCATTAACGATAACCTGCGCTCCTTCCAGACAGAGGTGATGCACCAAGGTTTCGCCAACATGGCCAATACCCTGCACTAAAACTTTACGTCCCGCTAAGTTATCATTGCCATACTTATATTTTGCGGCGGCTTTCATTCCCATGTAAACGCCATACGCGGTTACGGGTGAAGGATCGCCACTTCCGCCCATAGATTCGGGTATACCAGAAACATGATCGGTTTTCATTTTCACCATTTCCATGTCGTGGGTATTAATACCCACATCCTCGGCGGTGATATATCGGCCCGAAAGAGAATTTACAAACTCTCCAAACTTCTGCATCATTGCATCCGTCTTATCCTTGCGGCTATCGGCAATAATTACCGCTTTACCTCCCCCTAAATTTAATCCGCTAATAGATGCCTTAAAAGTCATTCCGCGAGAAAGTCGCAAAACATCGTTAAGTGCCTCTGCCTCATTACTATAATTCCACATGCGGGTCCCTCCTAAGGCCGGACCTAATGTCGTATTATGGATTCCGATGATTGCTTTAAGACCAGTTTCCTGATCGTTGCAGAAAACAACTTGTTCGTGATTTTTAAACGATACGTGGGTAAAAATACCACCGGCCACTTCGCCTTGATCAGTAATATTAAAGTCCTTCATTGTAATAAGTAATGAGTAGAGAGGATTTAAATTCGTTCAATGGACTACATTTGCGCTTTGTAATGATGCCATTTTCGGACTGCGAAATTAGGCTAATTTTTTGAGCCAACAATTGATGAAATCCCTAAGAAGTCTCAATAAATACTTTTTTAAATACCGCTGGAAACTGCTCCTTGGCCTGTTTTTCGTGGCCATTTCAGTGATTTTCGGAATATTGCCCGCCGAATTAGTGCGCGAATCTTTTAATATCGTAGAAGAAGCAATTAATCAATATCAAAGCGATCCCAACTTTGATTACAGTGACTTACGTTCCAAATTAGTCCTGTTCGGGATTATCATTATTGGTAGCTCCCTATTAAAGGGACTATTCATGTTCTTTATGCGCCAAACTATTATTGTTGCCAGTCGCCACATTGAATATGATATGAAGAATGAAATCTTCGATCAATACCAAAAGCTTTCCCTTGCTTTTTATAAGCGCAATAAAACGGGCGACCTCATGAACCGCATTAGCGAGGATGTTAGCCGCGTGAGAATGTATCTCGGCCCAGCCATCATGTATACCTTTAATGTGGGCATCACCTTGCTGCTTATTGTACCCATAATGTTTTACTGGAGTCCTCGCCTAACTTTATATGTGCTTGCGCCTTTACCCATACTGGCCGCGTCTATATATTATGTCAGTAAAAAAATTAATATCCAAAGTGAAAAAGTACAGCGACAGCTAAGCACCATTTCCTCTTTTGTACAAGAAGCCTTTTCCGGTATTCGTGTAATTAAGGCTTACGTGCGTGAAGAGAAGTCTCTGCAAGACTTTGGTGATGAAGCCAATCACTATTTCGAGCGCAACAAAGAACTTTACCGTATCAATGCCCTCTTTTTTCCTTTAATGATCTTACTGATTGGCATTTCTACCATTCTCACCATCTTTATTGGTGGCCAAGAAACCATTGCTGGAAAGATTTCACCTGGGGTTATTGCCCAATTTATCATCTACGTAAATATGCTTACCTGGCCAGTAGCCTCTATTGGTTGGGTTACTTCTTTGGTGCAGCGCGCAGCCGCGAGCCAAGAAAGGATTAATGAGTTTTTAAGGATTGAACCTGAAATTGTAAATCCCACTACGGCCGATTTCAATTTTACCGGCAATATTGAATTCAAAAATGTGAGCTTCAGATACCCGGATACAGGCATTGAAGCATTAAAAGACATTAGTTTTAGTCTAGAAGCAGGAAAATCATTAGCCATTGTTGGGAAAACCGGCAGCGGTAAAAGTACCATTGCCAATTTAATAGCGCGTTTATATGATGTTGATACTGGAGATATTTTTGTAGACGGTCAAAAAATAAACAGTGTAAACCTCAATCAATTGCGGCAAAGCATTGGCTATGTTCCCCAAGAAGCTTTTCTGTTTAGCACCGATATTGCCCGTAATATTTCATTTGGCATAGATGACAATTCACTAGAACTAGTTGAGGAAGCAGCAAAAAATGCCCATCTCCATGAAAATATTATGGAATTCCCCAATGGCTATCAGACCAAGGTAGGGGAAAGAGGCGTAACTTTGAGTGGTGGTCAAAAACAAAGACTTAGCATTGCTCGGGCGATAATTAAAAAACCACCAGTGCTAATTCTTGATGATTGTTTGTCGGCAGTTGACACCGAAACGGAAGAAAAAATCCTTTCTAATCTAAAAAACCTCATTGAACAAAGCACTTCTCTTATAATCAGTCACCGTGTTTCTTCGGTGAAAAACGCCGATCACATAATTGTACTGGAAGATGGAAAAGTAATTGAACAAGGTAAACACGCTGATTTAATGGACCTTAAGGGCTATTATCAAAATATGTACGATCAACAACTTTTAGAGAGCGGTAAGAAAATGGTTAGTTAAACGCTAATTTTCTGCTGATCACTAAACAAAATCATTGTTTTTTTTAGATTTGCTCTCAGCTAACTAAGAAAAGAACATGAGCGATCACGGACAAAATGAGCAGGAAGAAATTCATTCTGAAGTATTAAGAGCAGGAAGAAGGACCTATTTCTTTGATGTAAGAGCCACAAAGGCAGACGATTATTACCTGACAATAACCGAAAGTAAAAAGCATACTGCCGACAACGGCAACGTGTTTTATAAGAAACACAAAATTTACCTTTACAAGGAAGACTTCGACCAATTTCAAGAAATGTTAAAGGAGGCCACTGATTTTATTATTGATAAACGCGGTGAAGAAGTTATCTCAGATCGCCATGAGCCTGATTATCAAAAGAAACATCACGGCGATTTTAACTATCACGAAGAAGCCTTCAAGGAGGATGAAAATACCAAAGCAGGTAATAAAGAATTTACCGATATCTCTTTCGAGGATATTTAGAAAAATTCAGTTATCCTAAAATTTTAAAGAAGGGGGATGTGAAAAAAATCACATCCCCCTTTTTATTTTGAATTCTACGCTCTGGCTGAGTTTTAAAATTCGAGAAACTCACGCGCTTGTGCCTTTAAAAGCTCTAAAGTCATTTCGTCGTCTAATTCTTTCTCATCATTTAATAGTCCCTCAATCTTAGAAAGTGGTACTTGCAGGGAAAAGACTTCAACTCTCAAATGATGAAGAACATCAGTAAGGTGGCCCAATCCACGTAAGTTCCCTGCTCTTCCAGAGGCTACCCCTACTAAGGCTGCTTTTTTACCTTTCCAAATATGCGGTTTTACCCCATCTAAAAAGGCTTTAAAAACGCCAGGGAAACTACCATTGTACTCGGGGGCTACAATTACTAATCTTTCGGCGGGAATAATTTTTTGATCAATTATCTTTTGGGTAGCGGCAGTGCGGCTTCCGAAGCTATCGTTGAAAACAAAGCCTTCGGGTAATTCCGACATATTGAAAATTTGCACCTTCTGACCCAAGTCACTTAAAATTGTGGCATACTGAGAAACAACCTTTTGGGTTAAGTTTTGTGGGCGGTGCGTTGCACAAATTACGGTAATCATCTTATTAAATTATTGTTGGTAAATCGAGGTTGAAATACTTTTTAGACAAGCTAGAAATTGTAATTTAGGCTCCCTTTTGTGGGAGGGTTAAAATAAAGTAATTCCTTTAGCAATCACCCTCTTAGCATAAAAGAACAACGCAAGGAGCGAAAAAGATTACAAGTACTAAACATTTATGGGAAAAATTGTTGCAATTGCCAATCAGAAAGGCGGAGTAGGAAAAACAACTACGGCTGTTAACCTCGCCGCTAGTTTAGGAGTTTTAGAAAAGAAAGTCTTAATTATTGATGCCGATCCTCAAGCCAATACTACCTCGGCTTTGGGTTACGATCCCGATGAAATTAAATTAGGTACCTATCAGGTTTTAGAGCATGAATGCAAAGCCGTTGATGTTGTTGTAAGTACAAAAAATCCAAACTTGGATTTAATTCCTGCTCAAATTGACTTAGTAGCGGCAGAAATTGAACTGGTTGATAAAGATCGTCGTGAGCACATGCTTAAAATCGCTTTGGAAGATATCAAAGCTGATTATGATTACATTATTATTGACTGTGCCCCATCTTTAGGTTTAATTACCTTAAATGCCTTAACCGCAGCCGATAGTGTTATCATTCCTATTCAATGCGAATACTTCGCTTTAGAAGGTTTAGGGAAATTATTGAACACCATTAAAAGTGTTCAAAACATTCACAACCCCGATTTGGACATTGAAGGTTTACTGCTTACCATGTTCGATTCGCGTTTGCGCCTAAGCAACCAGGTTGTAGAAGAAGTAAAAACACATTTCTCAAAAATGGTTTTCAATACCATAATTTCAAGAAATGTGCGTTTAAGTGAGGCTCCTAGTTATGGTGAAACTATAATCATGTATGATGCTTCTAGTAATGGGGCTCAGAATTACTTAAATTTGGCGCGCGAATTTTTAGAGAAAAACGAAGCTATAGAAGCAGAGTAAAATATTTTAGAACACTAGATGGCAGCACCAAAAAGAAGAGCAATGGGCAAAGGCCTAGCGGCACTACTAAAAGATAATGCAGAATTAAATTCGGCTGAGGATCAAAATGCTGATCAAGTTATTGGCACCATTGCTGAACTTGATATTGCTGATATTCAAGCTAATCCCGATCAACCGCGGACTATATTTGATGCCGAAGCTTTAGAAGAATTAGCACAATCTATCAAGACTTTAGGGATCATTCAACCCATTACCGTGCGTAAAGCCGGGCCTTCTAAATTTGAGATTATTAGTGGGGAAAGACGTTTTCGCGCCGCTAAAATTGCCGGTTTAGATAGCATCCCCGCTTATATAAGATTGGCCGATGATCAAAGCATGTTAGAAATGGCTTTGGTGGAAAACATTCAAAGGGAGGAATTAGACCCTATTGAAGTGGCCCTTAGCTACGAGCGATTAATTGAAGAGTGTCAGCTTACGCAAGAAGAGATGAGTACCCGCGTTGGGAAAAAGCGTTCGACTATTACCAATTACTTACGTCTATTGAAATTACAACCGCTTATTCAAGCGGGACTACGCGATAAAATGATTGCAGTGGGTCATGCCCGTGCCCTTATTAATGTAAGCAGCGAAGAAGATCAAATAAATCTCTATCAAGAGGTTATTGCTAAAGATCTTAGTGTGCGTCAAGTCGAAGAAGCTACTCGAAAGCTAAAAGAAGGTCCCGCCAAAACTAGCCAGCGCGAAAAAACTCCTCTAGCAGAAAAGTATGTTCGCATAAACGAGGAACTTAAAGAACACCTAGATGCCGAAGTTGAATTAAATCGCAATAACCGCGGACGGGGAAAAATTACCATCACCTTTAAAAATGACCAAGAGTTAGAGCGCCTACTAGCCCTGCTAAAAAACTAAAGTGCCGAAGCTTCCCTTCCTCCATATCAGTTTTGTATTCTTCTTTTTCTTCTCTTTAAACCTAAGGGCGCAGGGAGAATTAAAAGCTACTGCAACCGATACAGTGCAAAAGGATTCGGTGCCAGTGCATTCTGTCAGCAAAGCAACTTGGCTTTCTACTGCACTTCCTGGTGCGGGGCAGTATTACAATCAAGCCTATTGGAAAATGCCAATAATTTATGGTGGACTCGGTGCTTGTATTTATATGGCGATTGATAATCATCGCTCTTACCGAAGCTATTTAGATGCATTTTTTCTACGCATCGATACTAATGCGACAGAAAAAGATCAATATTTAAATATCTATAGCGAAAGGGAGCTTATTGAATTACAGAATATCTATCGCGACTGGCGTGATTTAGCCATAATTATTGGTGCCGTCGTTTGGGCTCTGAATGTAGTAGATGCTCATGTAGATGCGCATCTTTACGATTACAATGTTAACGACGACCTCTCTTTAAGGGTGGAACCAAATATGTTTTTTGTAAATAATTTGCCGGTCGTCGGACTGCGGCTTAGACTAAATTTACAATGAAAGTAGCAATTATTGGCTATGGCAGAATGGGCCATATCATTGAACAAAAGCTAGAAGAACGCGGCCATACTATTGTGGCACGTTTCAATTCTCAGGGCATTGATTTAAACGAATTAAAAAAAGCGGAAATCGCCATTGAATTTAGCAAACCCGAATCGGCCTTTAGTAATATTAAAACCGCTTTAGAAACCAATATTCCCGTTGTTTCGGGCACTACGGGTTGGTTGGAGCATTATCAGGATATCACTGCACTTAGCGAAAAAAAGCAGGTTGGATTTCTCTACGCTTCCAATTTCAGCTTAGGCGTAAACCTCTTCTTTGCCATCAATAAAAAGCTGGCGGCGCTTATGAGCTCTTATCCAAGTTATGAAGCAAGTTTAACCGAGGTACACCATCTGCAAAAACTCGATGCTCCCAGTGGCACGGCCATTACTTTAGCCGAACAAATCTTAGCGCAAAATAAGCAATATAAAAACTGGTCCTTGCTAGGTGAAGCAGCTAAAAACGATTTAAGTATCGAAGCTTTACGCGAAAAAGATGTACCAGGAACGCATATTATCAATTACAACAGCCCTATCGATTCCATCAGCATTAAACACACGGCGCATAACCGCGAAGGCTTTGCTCTTGGTGCTGTTTTAGCCGCCGAATACCTAATTACTAAAAATGGCGTTTGCACCATGCAAGATGTCCTAAATTTAAACGAATGAACGTTTCAGAAACTATAATCTTCCTTATTGTCCTCTATTTTTACTATGGCGTTTTAGCGCTACGTTTTATTCAAGGGGCAGGTTATAAAGCTTGGCAAGCATTAGTTCCTTTTTACAATATTTATATAATGACCAAGGTAATAGATCGTCCTTGGTGGTTTGTAGCTCTCGCTATATTACCTGTTGTGGGCAATATTGTAATGGTGGTTATTTTTTATGAGCTATTGCATGTATATCGCATCGCCAACACGAAAAACACCGTTTTAGGAGTAATCACTTTAGGTCTCTATTTTGGTTACTTAGCATTCAGCGAGAAATTAAAGTTTCAAGGGCGGGATAAAGTTGAAATCCGCAAGCACATAGGTGAAGGCTTCTCCTCTATTGTTTTTGCTATCGTCGCCGCCACTTTAATCCGCGCTTTTACTTTCGAAGCCTTTACCATCCCCACGCCTTCTATGGAAAAATCATTAATGGTAGGTGATTTTCTTTTCGTTAGCAAATTGCAGTACGGTAGTCGCTTACCCATGACGCCTTTTTCGCTTCCGCTGATGCATAATAAAATACCATTCACCAATATAAAAGCCTTTAGCGATAAGATAAAATTCCCCTATTTACGCTTCCCTAAAATTACGGATGTGGAACGTAATGACCCTGTGGTTTTCAATTACCCCATGGAAGATGAATACCCCATCGACAAGCGCGAGCATTATGTAAAACGTTGCGTGGGCCTTCCGGGAGATACCCTTAAAATTGTAGATCGAGAAATCTATATCAACGGCAAAATTAATCAACTACCCGATTTGGCCGATCGCCAGTTTGAGTATTTCGTGCGCACCAATAGTACCCCTCTTAACCCGATAATGGTGAAAGAGCGCTTCGACATTAATATGTTAACCGAGGGCGAACAAAGAGCGAAACAAGATCGTGGAGCGGCAAACCTTATTAATCGTGGCCCGGATTTCAACGAATACATAGTTACTATCAGCGATTCTCAAATAGAAGAGTTTAAAGCTATGCCTAACGTAATTGAGGTAGAAGTAATCAATAGTGAAATTGATTTAAAGGACTACCCTAGCGATATCTCTCCTACGCTATATCAAATTTATCACACCTATACTCCCTATCAAATCAATAGTGAGATTTTCCCTAATCCCGCTAATAGCAAGGATATTCTATTCAAATGGACGCGCGATAATTACGGTCCTATTGTTCTTCCTAAAGCCGGAGCCGAAGTAGAACTAACCGTTAACAATATCCACCTTTATCGTCGCATTATTGAGATTTATGAAGGTAATACTCTGAAACAAGAAGGGCGTAAGTTTAGTATTAATGGGCAAGAGACCACCCACTATATCTTTAAGCAAGACTATTACTGGATGATGGGTGATAACCGTCATAATTCTTTAGATAGTCGCTATTGGGGCTTTGTTCCCGAAGATCACATTGTTGGGAAGCCAGTATTTATTTGGATGAGCTACGATAAATTCGCACGAGAATGGGGCGACAAAGTTAGAACCGATCGGGTATTTAGTTTAGCAGGTGGCGACGGCGAACGCAGATCCTATTTCTGGCCATTTTTAGTGCTCGTGGCTATTGGTTACGGCATAAATTTCTGGCTCAAAAAGAAAAAAGCCGCCTAATTGAAAGCTGCCCTTTTTAGCATTACGTATTGGGGACCAACCTCCTACTTTGCCAGAGTGCTACAATATGATCACTTGGTTTTAGAAGCGAAGGAGAGCTTTATCAAACAGACATATCGCAATCGCACTTACGTAGATGGGCCCAATGGTGCCCTAATGCTTAACCTTAGTGTTAATCACCAATCGTCCCGACAAATTGATTTAATCACTCTAAATCAATCGGAAAACTGGGCTCAAAAACATTGGCAGGCTCTGCAAACCTCCTACGGCTCTAGTCCTTTTTTTGATGCTATATCAGCCGATCTCGAAGCATTATACCAAAAACCATATCAGCGTTTGTGGGACCTTAATATTGAAACATTACATCTCGTTTTCAAATGGTTACGCATCCAACCCCAGCTAACTTACAGTGAAGATTGGCAAGCGGAAAGAAGTGGTTTGGACGATTTTCGCAATGAATTTCACCCTAAGAAAAAGCTTGTAAAAAGTCTCCCCTATTACCCACAGGTTTTTGAGCATAAAGGCGGTTTTAAAGAAAATCTTTCCATCCTTGATCTAATTTGCAATGAAGGCCCTGCTGCTTTTGACTATTTAAAGCAGCTTTAATTTGTACTTTCGTGGCAAGTTTAGAAAAAATATGAATTCTTCCCTTTCTCTCCTCTTGCTTTTATTTGCTTTTTCGCTGAGTGGACAAGATTGTAATCTTGAAAATGCCGTGGTGAATGCCCCCAGCGGATTAATTCTGCGAGAGCAAGTAGCTAAAGGTTTTATAACTACCATTCCTTTTGGAGATACGATAAATTATTGCTCCGATAAAAGCTTTGGGAGAGCAGAATATGAAGGCATCAAAGGAGACTGGCGTAAAGTATACTTCAAGAAAAAGGAAGGCTATATGTTTGATGGCTTCTTACGTAAAATAGTTAAAGAAAGGGTAGATCTTGATAGCTTACGCAGCAGAAGTGCCGAAATTGCCGCGCAAACTGATAGCCTTTTAGGCAATACTCCAGGGGAAACAACTGGCGCTGTAGCTAAACCTAATTATGCACATCCCTACTTGAAAAGCGATGAGTTGCAGTTGGCTATTGAAAGTTATAATTTCTGTGGTGATATTCAATCTTTAGATCCTACTCTTTATTGGTACGCTATTTTTCTACAAAGCGAAACCGATCCTACTGGCCAACACCGCATAGTTCCAGTAGATTTAAAATTGATTCTCAGTAAAGAAAAAGTGGGCAGTGGACTGGAGTTCGATATTCTTACCGATAAAGAAGAAAGAAGCCTCTTCTTGATTGGATCAAATAAAGTAATACCTTATCAAGATATCAGCCTTTACGACCAAAGTGAAGCAATGCGTATGCGCGGTTCCAAGCTTTTCCCTGGACAAGAACTTAGTTTAGACGATGAAAGAAAAGTGAAACTATCGGCTACTGGACAGGTAGTAAAGGCAGGCGATTGTCCCGAACTAAAAGACTATAAAATTACCATTAGCTATCAAAATGAGGGTATCAGCTTGGAGCAAGACTTGTCTGAAATTATACCCGACTTCGGCGATTGCCAAATTCCCCGTTTATACTGGTATGGTGATATCAGCGGCGATGGCCTCAGTGATATCATCTACGTAAGTGTATTTGAAAATAAAAATGTTTTTACCCTCTTGCAAAGTGTTGCTAATCCTAGCAAAGAATTATTTACTCAAAAAGCTGTTTTCACCCTCACAAATTGCCAAAAATAAATGGATATCGAATTTAATAAGAACGAAGATCACCTTAAAATCTTAGTCTCTGAACTAAAAACAAAACTTAAAAAAATACATTTAGGCGGTGGAGAAGCTAAAATTGCCAAGCAGCATAAGCAAGGTAAACTTAGTGCCCGCGAAAGAGTGGCTTATCTTCTAGATAAAGGCAAGCCCCAAATTGAAATTGGCGCTTTTGCGGGATACGAAATGTATGCCGATCACGGTGGATGCCCGGGCGGAGGCGTCGTGGTAGTTTTAGGGTACCTGAAAGGCCGCATGTGTATTGTTGTTGCCAACGATGCTACGGTTAAAGCCGGCGCTTGGTTTCCCATTACAGGTAAGAAAAACCTTAGGGCTCAGGAAATTGCCATGGAGAATCGCATTCCTATTATTTACCTCGTAGATAGCGCAGGGGTTTATCTTCCTATGCAAAATGAAATCTTTCCCGATAAGGAGAACTTCGGACGAATCTTCCGCAATAATGCAATACTTTCTTCCATGGGAATCACGCAAATTGCGGCCATTATGGGGAGCTGCGTGGCAGGTGGAGCCTACTTACCGATTATGAGCGACGAGGCCTTAATCGTGGATAAAACGGGCAGTATTTACTTAGCAGGTTCTTACCTCGTGAAAGCCGCAATTGGCGAAGATATCGACAACGAAACTCTAGGGGGTGCAACTACCCACTGCGAAATTTCGGGCGTTACGGATTATAAGAGCAAAGACGATAAGGACTGTTTAAGCTCCATCCAAAATATTGTTGATAAAATTGGGGACACCAATAAAGCTGGCTTCAATCGCGCAAAGCCTGCTGAGCCAAGCAAAGACCCGCAAGAAATTTACGGCTTAATGCCGATGGAATCTTCTAAGCCCTATAAAACGCAGGAGATAATTGATCGTTTACTCGACAATTCTGAATTTGAAGAGTATAAAGCCGGATATGGAAAAACCATCATTACTGGTTACGGCCGCATTGATGGCTGGGCCGTAGGAATTGTAGCCAATAACCGCGAATTAATTCGTAGTAAAAAAGGCGAAATGCAATTCGGTGGCGTAATCTATTCCGATAGTGCTGATAAGGCTTCACGTTTTATAGCAAATTGTAATCAAAAGAAAATTCCCCTTGTATTCTTGCAAGACGTTACTGGTTTTATGGTAGGATCGCGCAGCGAACAGGGCGGTATTATTAAGGACGGAGCTAAAATGGTAAATGCAATGAGTAACTCGGTGGTACCGAAGTTTACCATTATTATGAATAATAGTTTTGGTGCCGGCAATTACGCCATGTGCGGTAAAGCTTATGATCCGCGTTTAATTGTCGCTTGGCCTAATTCTAAATTAGCGGTAATGGGTGGCGCCCAAGCGGCCAAAGTTTTATTACAAATCGAAAAATCGCGCCTAAAAGGCCAGGGTAAAGAAATTACCCCTGAAGTAGAAAAAGAACTACTCGATCGCATTCACGCCGATTACGAAGAGCAAATGAAGCCCGAATACGCCGCAGCCCGCTTATGGACCGACGCTATTATCGACCCCCTTGATACGCGTAAATGGATAAGTATGGGTATCGAAATGGCCAATCACGCGCCAATTGAAAAAGCCTATAATCCTGGAATAATTCAGGCTTAATAAAATTTCAAAAACATTTTAATCCTTTTCACGCTTCTAATAACCAGAGTTCAATCATAAATTAGAAGATGAAGAGGATTTTACTTTGGTTTCGAAACGACCTGCGCTTACACGATAACCCTGCACTGAAGGCGGCTTGCGCTGAGGCTGATGAAGTCGTTGCCTTTTACTGTTTTGATAATCGATATTTTGAAGAAGCTAAGCTCGATTTCCCTCGAATTGGTGCCCGTCGGGCGCAATTTATTTTAGAATCGCTCCAAGATTTAAAAGAATCTTTGGCGTCTATAAATATTCCGCTGCAAATAAGCATCGGTACTCCACGAACAGCTATCCAGACGCTGCATCAAAACTTTCCCATTGATGCCATTTTTTACAGTGAAGAATATGCTTACGAAGAGATGGCACAAACGGAAGAGTTAAAATCGCTAGATATTCCCCTGCAAAGTTTTGCTGCCAATCAGCTCTTTGATCTTGCCGAATTACCCTTCCCACTTTATAAATTACCTCGTGGCTTTACTACCTTCCGAAAAAAGGTCGAAGCCGCAGTCAGTCCTTCGGCATCCCTTGCTGCTCCGCAAAGTCGTCAACCCGCTAGTCCAGTCGCTTCCACTCCTATCCCCACTTTAGCTTCTTTGGGTCTGCGCCCAGATGTGATAGACAAACGGGCGGCGATACGACCAAAAGGGGGCGAAAAAGAAGGATTAAAACGATTGCATGCTTACCTCTTCGGTAGCCAAAACATTGCCCAATACAAAGAGACCCGCAACGGCATGATTGGTCCCGATTATAGCTCTAAGTTTTCTTTTTGGCTGGCCAATGGCTCTTTGTCCCCGCGAAAAATTTACCAAGAAGTTAAATCCTACGAAGCACAATTTGGCGCGAATGAATCGACTTATTGGCTGTACTTCGAACTACTTTGGCGCGAATTCTTCCGTCTAAATGCCACTAAAAAAGGGGCGGCCTTCTTTCAAATGCCTTTAAATTATCACGCGTCGGTAGATGCGCAATTTGAAAAATGGCGGCAAGGCAAAACCGGTCATCCATTTATAGACGCAAATATGCGCGAGTTAGCACTTACCGGTTTTATGAGTAATCGCGGGCGGCAAAACGTAGCTTCTTATCTAATCAATAATTTAAAAGGCGATTGGCGACTAGGTGCGGCTTGGTTTGAGTCGGCCCTTATAGATTATGACGTATATAGTAATTACGGTAATTGGACCTATCTCGCCGGAAACGGCAACGACCCACGCGGCCAGCGTAGCTTTAATATTGATTCGCAACAAGAGCGATATGACCCAGAGGGTGATTATGTGAATCTTTGGTTAAAATTTTGAATTTAATAGAACAGATGACGCCTTTTAAGGTTAACTAAATAAGAAAATTACATTATGGCAACAGCACCAAAGAAAAGCACTAAAAAAGCGGTAGATATCCGCACTATGATTGTTGAAAAATACCAAGAGAATCTTCTATTAGAAGGGAAAAATCCCGCCAGTGTTTTTGCTTTCTGCAAAGACTTAGAAATTACAGAAGCCGACTTTTACGCTCACTTCAACGATTTTGGTCAAGTGGCAGCCGCTTTTTGGATGGAACTTTTCCATAAAAATATAAGTGTTTTAGAAGGCAGCGCTGAATGGGAGGACTTTAGAACGCGTGAGAAATTACTTTCCTTCTACTTCAGCTTTTTCGAGCAATTAAAAAGTAATCGCTCTTATGTACTATTGGTCTTAGATAGCAAGATGTTTAATCTTAAAAAAGGCAGTAGCGACTTAAGTGAGTTAAAAACTGCCTTTAAAAAATGGCTTAACCAAATCTTAATTGAAGGTCGCAGCCGCGAAGAAATTGCTGGCCGTTCTAAGTTCAATGACATTTATGATGACCTATTCTGGTATCAATTTCTCTTCTTAATGGATTTCTGGCGCAAGGATAAATCACTTGGTTTTGAAAGCACCGATGAGGCTATTGAGAAATCGGTAAACTTCTCCTTCGACCTAATCGAAAAAAATGCCATTGATTCCGCTTTTGACTTCGGAAAGTTCATTTTCCAAAACCGATGAAAGAACAAGACAAAATTTATAGCAGCCGCAGCCAAAGAACCGGGAAATTTATAAGCACTGGTGCTAAAATTGGCCGAAATTATCTCAAACACTATTCTAAGAAATTAATTAGCGGTGAGGATAATCAAGAAGAATTGCAAGAGCGCAATGCCGAAGACGTTTATGACGCTCTAAGCAATCTAAAAGGTAGCGCTTTAAAAGTAGCGCAAATGTTAAGTATGGATCAAGGTTTATTGCCGCAAGCTTATACCACCAAATTTGCTCAGGCTCAATATTCCGCGCCCCCACTATCTTACCCATTGGTAGTAAAGACATTTCAACAACATTTCCAAAAGGCGCCCAGCGAGATTTTCGATGAGTTTTCGCGTAATAGTGTTGCCGCTGCTAGTATTGGCCAAGTGCATAAAGCTAAATTGGATGGTAAAAACTTAGCGATCAAAATTCAGTACCCCGGCGTGGCGAATAGTATTCACTCCGATTTAAAAATGGTTCGTCCGGTCGTAGGCGCCATGTTTAACATTAGTCAAACAGAAATTAGCCATTACCTTTCTGAAGTGGAAGAAAGACTTTTGGAGGAAACCGATTATCAGCTGGAGCTGAAGCGCAGTCGTGAAATTACCGAAGCTTGCGCCCATATGGAAGGACTAGAATTCCCTAGGTATTACGAAGAATTATCCTCACCCAAGGTGCTTACCATGGATTGGCTAGATGGCCATCATCTCGATAAATTTTTAGCTTTAAATCCCAGTCAAGAAATACGTAACAAAATCGGGCAGGTTATTTGGGATTTCTACGATTTTCAAATCCACAACTTGCAGCAAGTACATGCCGATCCTCATCCAGGTAATTTCCTTTTTCAAGAAGATGGCACTGTAGGCGTAATTGATTTTGGTTGTATCAAGGAACTACAGGAAGATTTCTACCGCAAATACTTTCAAATAATGAAGCCCGCCATTAGCGATGATGAGGAGGAATTTAGCGACTTACTTTACCAATTGGAATTCTTATTAAAAAGTGACAAAACCGAAGAGGTTAGCCATTTTAAGGAAATCTACAAAGAAGTTTTAGAGTTGTTGGGCCGCCCCTTTTTCAGCGAAACATTCGACTTTTCTGATAAATCTTACTTTGAGAAAATTTACGCTATGAGCGACATTTTCAAGAATGATAAAATGGTGAAGAACGCCAAAGCTGGAAGAGGACCGAAGGACGCGATTTATTTAAACCGCACTTATTTCGGGCTTTATTCCATGTTGCATTCTTTAGGTGCTAAGGTTATAACTAATTCGGCTGTGGATGCCTTATTTACTGAGAAAGTCTAAATTTGCCGCAGCAAAATTTTAACATGACAAAGTTTTATTTTTTAGCTGCATTTAGTCTTTTTACACTATTTAATTTAAATGCTCAAAAGCATAGTCTCGGTTTCAGAACTGGCAGCGGTCAAGTCTCTGGGGCAGAAATTTCGTACCAGTATAAGCTCAATAGTTTGAATCGAATTCAAATCGACCTTGGATTGCGCAGCCGTGAGGGAGTAGATGCTTTTAAAATTAGCGGACTTTATCAGTGGGTCGCTAATTTACCCGAACTGGGAAAAGGTTTCAATTGGCATTATGGCTTTGGTGCAGGATTAGGTTTTATTTCTTATGACCGGGGTATTTTCCTCACGGAAGATTACCGTCCTACCCTAATTAGCCTCGATGGAATGGTGGGATTAGAGTACTCCTTTAAAGAAGTGGCGGACATTCCTTTACAAGCTGGCATTGATGTAAAACCATCAGTGCAGCTTTTTAGCAATTATTTTAATTTGATTGGAGTAGATTTGGCTCTAAGTTTAAGATGGCAATTTTAAGAGATGAATTTTTGTAGCAATTGTGGTAGCGATAAGATAGACTTCCTGATCCCTTCCGGAGATGAGCGGAAACGCTTTGTGTGCTCCCAATGCCAAACCATTTTCTACGATAATCCGCGCATGATAGTTGGCTGCATCATTGAAAATGACGCTCAAGAAATAATGCTTTGCCGCCGCGGGATTGAGCCACGTTTAGGATTTTGGAATTTGCCGTGTGGCTTTTTAGAAAATGATGAAAAAATTGAAGACGGCGCCCTGCGCGAAGTAAAAGAGGAAACTGGGGCCATAGTAAAATTGAATGGTTTACACATCGTTTATAATCTTCCCAAAGCACAACAAGTATACTTAATCTTCAAGGCAAAAATGCAGAGCGATTATGTTCATCTAACTCCTGAAAGTACCGAGATAGCCTTTTTTTCATTAGAGGAAATCCCTTGGGAGGAACTCGCCTTTTCGAGTAATGCCTTTGCCATCAAACACCTTATCGACCTTAAAGAAAACCCTAAGCAAAATAGCCTTTCCATAGGTAGTTTTCCATCTTAAATTATGAGTAATACCGACGCCCTTCCCCTTCATTATGTTCAACAATCCGCTTCTACTAAATATGGCACCAAAGCCCCATTAGTGGTTATGGTTCATGGCTATGGCAGTCATGAAAATGATCTGTTTGGATTAAAGGAATACCTTTCTCCTGACGTACATTATGTTAGCGTAAGGGCGCCACTAAACTTAGGTTTTGGTGGCTTTGCCTGGTATCCAATAAACTTCGATAATTTAGGAAAGAAAGAATCGGATACAATTCAGGCAGCAGAAAGTCGTGAGCTGCTGATGCGATTTATTAAAGAATATAAAGAGGCTTATAATTTAGAGAACAATCCAGTTTGGTTACTCGGCTTTAGTCAGGGTGCAATTTTAAGCTATGGCCTAGCACTTAACTATCCTGAGCAGTTTAAATGTGTAATGCCTTTAAGCGGATATATTTTAAAGGAAATTGTTCCCACTACTTTCAAAGAAGGCGCTTTTAAAAATATCTCCTTCTTTATTTCCCATGGTCAAGAGGATGATGTAATTCCTATTGCTGCTCCAAGACAGGGATTAGCGGTTTTAGAACAATTGAAAATTAATCACATCTACCGTGAGTACCCACAGGGCCATGGCATTGGGGCCGAGAATTTACAAGACTTGAAAACATGGTTTTTTAAGGAATTGGAAAAGATATAGCCTGATATTTCGCTAGTGGTAATGCGTAATTAAAGCGTGGCTTCTTTCTCAAATGCGGAAATTCAAAATTTCCAATAGAGCAATTGTATTTTTTCCAATCAAGGATAAATATTCTCGGAGAATTGTGAAAAATCAGTTTCGCAACGAATTGGCTCCTTAAAATTTGCAAAAGGTTTATTTGGAGATGTATTTAATTTGCTCCAGGTATTGTTAAGACAGTATTAGGCCGAACTCATGGTAAATACCTTATTCCCAATTATTCCCCTCCTTTTATTATGAGTTCGGTTTTTTTCTCTCTCTTCTACAGCGTTCCGAACAGTACCTCACCTCCCCCCAGTTTCGCTCCCATTTCTTACGCCAAGTAAAAGGCCGCTCACAATGCGCACATACTTTAGTAGGTAAATCACCTTTTTTCATTCAGCGATAACGCAGATAGATGAGAGAAGTTCGTTAGAACCTAATTTCGATCTAAAATTCAAGAAATCTAAGTAGAAAACCACCCGGCCCTCAACAATTAAGGCCCTAGTAAGTTTTAATACAAACATTTGGTATGCCACAGCGCTTAGTCTTAATCTTGGGCGATTCCCTCTTTTCTAACCATAGAGCTTTGGAGCTAGACAATGATTGTATCATTTTCATGGCGGAAGACTGGGAATTATGCAGCCACTTTAAATACCATAAACAAAAGCTGGTTTTCTTTTTAAGTGCCATGCGGCATCATGCAGCCGATTTAAAAAAGCAGTATAAGCTAGTCTACCATTCATTAGCTGCAAAAGCTAGCGATGGAAATTACTTTAGCTATCTCGACGATTTATGCCGTAAAAACCCTAGTCTAAAACAAGTCGAAAGCTATGTAGTAGAAGATGCTTTCTTTGAAAAACAACTCACAGAATGGGCGCAAGAAAAAGGACTCAGTCTCGTATTTAGAGAATCGCCTAAGTTTCTCTTTTCAGAAGATGACTTTAAAGAATATCTCTCGGAAACTAAAAAACCACTTCTCTATCAATACTATCAGCGCAAGCGCAAAGAGTTGAAAATTCTGCTCGATAGCGATGGAAAACCTCTCGGTGGAAAATGGAGTCTCGATGAGGATAACCGTAAAAAGTTGCCTAAAAACATAGGTATTCCGCCTAGTCTTAATTTTGATGCGGATGCCATTGATCAAGAAGTTATGGCCGAAGTGGCCGAGAAATTTAAAGATCATCCTGGTAGCCTCGATTATTACCAATGGCAAACCACGCGAGTAGGAGCCCTGCAAGTTTTGGAAGATTTCATTTCCCAAAAACTCAATAACTTCGGTCCTTATGAAGATGCCTTCGAGCCCGAGCAAGTTTTTCTCTTCCACTCTACTCTTTCACCCTATTTAAATATTGGCCTTTTGCAGCCAGCGGAAGTTTTAGACGCCGTACTCGCGAATTTCTCTCCCGACAACAGTCACCTCCCTAGCTACGAAGGCTTTGTACGTCAGTTAATTGGCTGGCGAGAATTTATCAGAGGTATGTACCGCAATTTCAACTTTCAACAGAACCATTTTGGACAAAAGCGTAAAATGAAAGAAGCTTGGTACACCGCTACTACGGGCATTCCACCAATTGACGATGCGATTAAAAAAGTACAAAGCTATGCCTACAATCACCATATTGAACGCCTAATGGTTTTGGGCAATGCCATGCTGCTGTGCGGCTTGCATCCCGACGAGGTAAACCGCTGGTTTATGGAAATGTATATTGACAGTGCCGACTGGGTGATGGAACCCAATGTTTACGGCATGAGTCAGTATGCCGTAGGCGATCTTTTTGCCACCAAACCATATATTGCTGGCAGTAATTACTTGCGTAAGATGAGTCATTACCCCAAAGGCGATTGGTGTGAAATTATGGATGGTTTATATTGGCGCTTTATTGACCAACATCGTCCTACCTTTGCTAATAACCCACGGATGGCTTTTATGCTAAAAAGTTTAGATAAGATGGATCTTGCCAAACGCGATCGCATTTTTAAAGCTGCCGCAGATTGGCAAGAAAAGGTTTCTTTTATAGAATGAAGCACTACGATTTCATATTTGCTGGCGGCGGCGGGAGCAGTCTCGCTTTACTACTAGCCCTTCATAATATCGACGGACTAAAAGACTTTTCGGTATTAATTATTGAACCCAACCCTAAAAATACGAATGATAGAACTTGGTGTTTTTGGACCGATCACCGCGATAGTGCCTACCCTTTGGTAGAAGATATTATCGATCATCGCTGGGCAAAGATTACTAATGTGCATCTGCAAATTAGCGCTCTAAAACCATTCGAATACATTCAAATACGCTCGGCCGATTTTTACGCTAAGGCAGACGGGATCTTAGCGCAATACCCCAAGGTCGAAAGAATAAGGGATAAAGTAATCTCCCTTGAGGAACAGAAGGACAGGCTACTAGTTAGCACTGAAAAAGAAAGTTTTAGTTGTGAAAAGCTATTCGATAGCCGTCCGCCTAAACTAAAAAGCAGCGAATTACTCTGGCAGAGTTTTGTAGGTTGGCGCATCAAAACTGACCAAGCGGTTTTTGATACCGACACTTGTACTTTAATGGATTTTGAAGTACCCCAAAATGGAGCCTTACAATTTATGTATCTGCTACCAACAGCTAAAAACAAGGCGCTAATTGAGTTCACCCGCTTTGGATCGGCTGTACTGAGCAAAGAAGAATCCGTTCCTATCATCGAAAAGTATTTAGCGGAAATGGGTATCACTTCTTATGAAGTTGAAGAATGGGAAGTTGATAAAATCCCCATGAGTTTAGAGCTGAACCGAGCCGCCCGTTTTCACCCGCAAGGCCAGCGAATCATACCTATTGGTTTAAGTGCTGGCAACGCGAAAGCTTCTACTGGCTTTGCCTTTAAAAACATTTTAAAGCACAGTGCACATTTGGCAGCGCATCTGCATAAGCGCGAAAAACGCCTGCCGCGCCCCGTACAAAAAGTAAATTTTAAATATTACGATCAGCTCTTACTGCGCCTTTTAAATCAGAAGCCAGATTTGTCGAAAAAGCTCTTCGTGCGTTTGTTTGAAAAACATCCTCTAGATCGCATTTTACGTTTTTTAGACGAAGAAACAAGCTTTGGCGAAGATTTACAGATTATGTATCAAATGCCATGGTTACCATTTTTCTGGTCGATAAAAGAAAGTATTCTGAATGGCGAATCAATTGCTACAAAAGATAAGTAAAACCAATAAAGTTAGATGACATCTGAAAACTAGCAACCCTTGGCACTAATAGATAGCTAAAGTCAATACATTGGCTTGTTTTTTATTCAAATAGACGCAAAGAATTTGAATTCAGCCTCCAAAATTAGCTTACCATTATTACGTAAATAATGATGAGCGCCTTGTCTTTTTCAGATTTAATGTTGCGGCAAATACCATTCAAAGACACATTAAGAATTTAGTCAGTTATTGGTATTGCGAGAAGATAAAATTCGTCTGCCCCATTATGAATAAGGGTTGTTTATATTTGTTCACATTTAAAAACCAAACTTGATGAAATTAGGAAATCCTCCTTCCCGCTACCGAGTGAGAATCGGTAAGAATGAACGAGTCTTAGAGGTAGGAGGAGGTTCTAATCCCCATCCTAGGGCCAATATTGTCACCGATAAGTTCATAGAGTCCAATTACCATCGTGATGATGATCTAAGGCTCTATCCGCACCAAAAATTTATTGCGGCCGATGGAAACCAGCTCCCTTTTGAAGATAAAGAATTCGACTATGTTTTTTGCAATCATGTTTTGGAACATGTAGAAGATCCTCAGCAATTTGTGAGTGAGCTTTCAAGGGTGGCAAAAAGAGGCTATTTAGAAACTCCCTCGCTTATAGGTGAACATTTACACCCCAAGGAATCGCATCGCTGGGTCTTATTAGAAATAGACAATAAGGTGGTGATGTATGAAAAAGAAAAGATCGATTTCCAACTTAGTCTTGATTTTGGTGGACTTTTCCTCGAAGAGTTTCTGATTAACTCTTTTGCCTATCGAATCTTTGACGGCACCTACCCTAATTTGCGACGGGTAATGTACGAATGGAAAGACGAAATCGAAGTTCTGATAAATCCAACGGATCAATACTACCACGAGTATTTCACCAATTGGTCAAGAGAAGTCACTAAAAAAGTGCTTCCAGTTAGAGGCTCCAAAAAGGAGATGATTTTGGCAAGCGGATTTGTTCTGGATATATTTAAACAAAAGGCTAAGAGAGTGTTAAGTCGCAATAAACCGCAGGTTCCCACTAAGGCTCAGTTGATTTCGGCCAAATCAAATAAGTCAGTTTGAATAAGAGTCTTAAAACCTATGATTGACAAAAAAAACTGAGCGAAACTGCAGGTATTGCTCAGGTTTTAAAGCAACCTGTTCGATCAGCTTCTATTGCGATTCCATCGACCAAAGTGTCAGCAGTATTATTCTTAGTATCCTTAAAAATTATTTGTAAAGTATAAGCTACCGCTTTTCAGGTGCTTTTAGAAAGGGTTTTGTAAAAGGAGGCTCGACAGCGAAAAATCAATTACCTAGCTAAATTCACAAAAAAAGGCCGGTTAAACCGACCTTTTCCTATTCTTATGCAATATTGGTAAAAACTGCTTGCACATCATCGTCATCGTCAAGCTTATCGAGTAATTTTTCGATATCCGCATTTTGCTCTTCGTTAAATTCTACTTCGGTCGTGGGATAGCGTTTTAAACTGGCGTTTTTCACCTCGTAATTACGCTCATCTAGAGCATTTGATAAAGTACCAAAATCGGTGTAATCGCCATAAATATAAACCGACTCTTCGTCTGCCTCAATGCTTTCTAAGCCAAAATCGATTAAATCGAGTTCCATTTCTTCCTCGTCGAAACCCTCTGGAATAGCAATTTCAAAAACCGCTTTACGGTCGAACATAAATTCTAAAGAACCATTGGGAACTATTTGTCCGCCCGATTTATTAAAGTAGGATTTTACATTCGCCACGGTACGAGTTGTATTATCGGTAGCGCATTCAATAAAAATAAGCACTCCGTGGGGTCCTTTACCCTCGTAATTTATTTCGGTGTAATTGGCAGCATCGCTACCTGTCGCTCTTTTTACGGCACGCTCAATATTATCCTTAGGCATGTTTTGCGCCTTGGCATTGTTTATTGCCGTGCGCAGAGCGGAGTTTGTACTGGGATCATCACCACCTTCTTTGGCTGCCATGGTTATTGCTTTCGCGAGACGCGGAAACAAACGCGACATTTTTCCCCATCTTTTTTCTTTAGCTGCTTTGCGGTATTCGAATGCTCTTCCCATATTTTATAAAATAATATTGTACTATTGAAGTCGCAAATTTAATCTTTCATTTGTCAATATCTATGGGCAGCGAACGATTATCAGAATAGCTTGTTTAATCCTTATGTTGCACTATAAAACATACCACCATAGCGACACCAACAGAGATTGGGTTACTTTTATCCACGGAGCTGGAGGCAGCAGCAGTATTTGGTTTAGACAGATTCGCGACTTCAAAGAAAAGTATAATGTCCTTTTAGTAGACTTGCGCGGACATGGTGATTCTAAATCCCATCTCAGTAAGCAGAGTTTTCCAACTTACACCTTCGAAGACATTAGCGAAGATGTTATTGAAGTATTAAACCATCTTAAAATAGAGAAGTCAAATTTTGTTGGTATTTCTTTAGGTACTATTATTATTCGCGAGATTTCGGAAAACCACCCTGAACGGGTAGATAAGATGGTTTTAGGCGGTGCTATTATCAAGCTAAATTTCCGCTCACAATTGCTAATGCGATTAGGAGTTTGGTGTAAGTCGGTGGTACCTTACATTTTGCTTTACAAGCTTTTTGCCTGGATCATTATGCCTAAATCCAAGCATAAAGAATCGCGTAACCTTTTTGTACGCGAGGCTAAAAAGCTCTACCAGAAAGAGTTTATTCGTTGGTTTAAACTGGCGGCTGAAATCAATCCCCTCTTAAGTTCGCATCGCGAAAAGCACAGCTCTCACCCTACTTTATACCTTATGGGTGATGAGGATCATATGTTTTTACCTTCTATTAAAAAGCTGGTTACCCAGGCTCAAAATGCTAAAAAGCAAGTACAGCTTATGGTAATTAAAAGCTGTGGTCATGTGGTAAATGTTGAAAAGCCATTAGAGTTCAACCAAAAAGTTATAGGCTTTATTGGCTAGGCTTACATGTACTAATATATTAGGTTTACAATCCCGTGTTTCAGTTTTGGCTCTTTATAAGGAAGGGAATAATATAGTTCATAAACATAGCTTCCTTGCATGGCTTTTTTTCCTTTATAGGTGCCGTCCCAAGACATTTCTTGAGAATTAGATTCAAAAATGAGTTCACCCCAACGGGAAAAGATTTTTAGCCGATAATTGCTAAAGTCACAAGCACTTTTAAGGTGAAAATCATCATTTAAGTTGTCTCCATTGGGTGTAAAGGCATTCGGAAAGGCAATGCTACAAGAATCACAGGCAATTGCTACTATTTGTATACTATCCTGCACCAAGCCACACTGCCCCATATACTCAATCCAAATTGAGCCACTTTGGTTAAAGGATCGCGTAGAGGCAGTCCTGCCGTCTTGCCATAAAATTGAGTAGGGCTCAGAACTAAAATCAAAGTTAAGTCGATCTTCTTTGCAAAATGCAGTGTCATTTCCAAGGATGACGGGTTCCATGTATTCCACGTCAATATTAATAGTATCCGTTTTTATACAGGCTCCGTCATCTACTCTAAGCCAATACGTGCCGCTACTATTTACATAGATTTTATCACCACTTGCGCCCGTGTTCCAAGTTTTTACTCCTGCAATATTTGCTTCTAGTAAAATTGAGTCTCCACTACAAATTACAGTATCGGGTCCCAATATGTTAATCGACTGATTGGTAAAAGTATTAGGGTCTGGGATTTCAAGAATCGCCCCCCTTAATATTGCTCCAATCTGACCATTTTGGCTGCCGTAATTATCATTTGCATCAGAGAGGTGGCCTGCAAGCCCTTTATTAAAAAAATAGCCGAGACTACCTGAGCTATAATCCACCGCACTGTTGTCAGGCACCAAGATGCTTCCACCTGACCCGCCGCCGCCAGGACCAGCAGGACCCCCTGTACTGCTACCACCATTGCCGCCAATGGCATTTAAAATAAGAATTCCAACAACTTTTGAATATTTTAAAAGAATAGTTCCTCCAGCGCCACCGCCACCTGAGCCTTCCGCCCCTGTTCGCATGCTTTCCCCCTCAGCTCCATTAACACTAATACTCCCGCTTAAAACTTCAATGGTATCAGCAATAATTATTATAATACCACCACCATCGCCGCCTTCAGAGCTAGTATTACTTAAATTATTATGCCCTGAGCCACCGCCTCCACCAAAAAAAAGACGATTTGGATCTATTCCTAAACCTTCTCCTCCTATTCCTCCAACTTGAGCTACAGGACTGCAGTCTCCCCATTCATTTCCTCCTCTGCCACCGGCACCAAAGTTTGCACCGCCTCCACCGCCTGCATTGTGATTATTACCACCGCCACCACCATTGCCAATTTTACCTCTGCCATTCGAATACGCTGCAGTTAATGGTACTATTCCTTCTCCTTTAGGAGCTCCACCATTATCTTGAGCTGGATAATAATAATCAGTGGATCCGCAAGAATAGCCCATATTTCTAGTGCTAAAACCACCTTTAAATCCTTTTACACTGGCGTCAAGCTCGCCATTAATAATTAAGCGATCTGCCTTTAAACTTAAAATACCACCCAAACCACCAGAATAGTTGGCAGCGTTAATACTTGAATTAACCTGAGCTTGTTGGTAAACAGGCACTTTCACTATCTGACTACCAGTGGGGAAATTATAACTAAGCTTAGAGCCTAGCTTTAGCGTGTTGCCGTTGATAGCCGTGATGTAAGTAAATTGAAAATGGCCCGTCTCATTCAAACTTTGAATATCTCCAAAGTCAGGTGTATTGCTAAGTTTAGCGGTGGCCTCAGCTTTGCTGTAAATTAAAATAAGATCGCCCACATTAAAATTTACTAGGCCTGCACTTAAAATCTCATCTCCGCAAGGACCAAGATTAATGGAAACTAAGCTATCGTAGCTATTTATTTGCCCACCAATAATAGTCTGAGCGCAAAGTGAGGATGGAAAAAAGCACAGCCCTAAACAGAGCAGAGAAATATAGGATAAGGCTTTCATTTAGGGAAATGAGATTAAAGAGTACAAGGAAGAAAACTATCGCTTATATTCAAAAAAAAAGCCCTCAAAATTGAGGGCTTAATTAGTTTTCGAGAAATATTAATCCTCACTTGACGTAGGCGTTTCAGGGTCTTCTGGACTGGCATCTGCTGCTTCGTCCGTCTGACCTTGTTCGGTACTTCCTTCTTCTGTGCTTCCTTCTACTGGATTTTCTGCATCCATTAACTCTTCTTCCTCTTCATGAGCAGGAACTTTAGCTACAGAAGCAATCTCATCATTTTTACGTAGGTTAATAAGTTTTACCCCTTGAGTCGCTCTTCCCATAACGCGTAGATCAGCTACTCCGATGCGAATCATTACCCCACTTTTGTTTATTACCATTAAATCTTCATCATCGGTAACCGCCTTAATGGCTACTAAATGACCTGTTTTTTCGGTAATACCAATGGTTTTAACACCTTTACCACCGCGGTTGGTTATTCGATAATCATCTAAGGAAGTTCGCTTACCATAGCCTTTTTCTGAAACCACTAAAATGCTGGTATCGGCTTGACCACCGGGTATAGTAACCATTCCTACTACCTCATCATCTTCATTGGTCATGTTAATCCCCTTCACCCCACTGGCATTTCTACCCATTGAGCGCACGGTACTTTCATTAAAGCGAATGGCTTTCCCACTGCGAATAGCCATTAGGATATCATCATTACCCGTGGTCAATTTAGCTTCTAAAAGAGTGTCCCCTTCTCGAACGGTAATAGCATTAATACCATTGGTACGCGGACGAGAATATGCTTCTAAGCTGGTCTTCTTAATGATACCCTTCTGGGTAACCATTACAATGAAATTATTATTTACATACTCCTCATTTTTAAGGTCTTTCGTATTAATGAAGGCCTTGAGGTTATCATCTTGAGGAATGTTAATTAAGTTTTGAATGGCGCGACCTTTACTGGCTTTGCTACCTTCTGGCACTTCATAAACACGCAACCAGAAGCAACGTCCCCACTCGGTAAAGAAGAGTAAATAATTATGGTTGGTCGCTACAAATATGTGCTCTACGAAATCGGCATCACGGGTATTCACCCCTTTTTGTCCGATACCACCGCGTCCCTGCTTTTTATATTCGGTTAGAGAAGTACGCTTAATATAACCAGCATGAGAAATAGTGATAACCACTTCCTCATCGGGAATCATATCTTCAATACTTACATCACCACCGGCATAGTTGATTTCAGTGCGACGCTCATCGCCGAATTTATCTTTAATTTCTTGCAGCTCTCCTTTAATAATCTCCATGCGAAGATCCTCTTCATTAAGGATGCGATTATAGTATAAGATCTTTTCTAATAGTTCATCGTACTCAGCACGCAGTTTGTCCTGCTCTAGTCCTGTTAAAGAACGTAGGCGCATATCTACAATCGCTCTAGCTTGAATTTCAGACAATTCAAAACGATTTTTCAATCGCTCGCGCGCCTCATCTGGACTATTAGATGAGCGAATAATTTGAATTACCTCATCTATATTATCACTGGCAATGATTAGGCCTTCAAGAATATGTGCTCTTTCTTCTGCTTTACGCAGATCAAATTTTGTTCTACGAATTACAACATCGATACGGTGATTGATGAAGTGATAAATCATATCCTTAACGGTAAGTTGCTCTGGGCGACCATTTACCAAAGCAATATTATTTACCGAAAAACTAGATTGTAATTGCGTGTATTTATAAAGAGTATTTAATACCACATTTGGAACGGCGTCGCGTTTCAGATAATAAACGATACGCATGCCATTACGGTCACTCTCGTCTTTGATATCGGCTATGCCTTCAATCTTCTTATCGTTAACGAGGTCGGCCGTTTTTTTAATCATTTCGGCCTTATTGACCATATAAGGAATTTCAGTTACCACGATTATCTCGCGACCTTTGAATTCCATGATCTCTGCTTTCGCACGAATCACTACGCGACCGCGGCCAGTTTCGAAAGCCTGCTTCACCCCTTCGTAGCCATAGATAATTCCACCGGTAGGGAAATCTGGTGCAGTAATATGCTGCATTAATTCCTCGATAGTTATATCTTTATTGTCAATAAATGCCACAGTGGCATCTATAACTTCCGTTAAGTTATGAGGTGGCATATTGGTAGCCATACCTACGGCAATACCTGAAGCACCATTTACCAAAAGGTTAGGTATACGAGTGGGTAATACACGCGGCTCCTCTAAAGTATCATCAAAGTTCAGTTGAGTGTCTACCGTTTCTTTGTCAATATCAGAGAGCATTTCCTCTGATATTTTGCGAAGTTTCGCCTCGGTATAACGCATCGCTGCAGGAGGATCTCCGTCAATGGAGCCAAAGTTACCTTGGCCATCTACCAGCATATAGCGTAAACTCCAGGGTTGCGCCATACGCACCATGGTATCATAAACAGAAGAGTCACCATGGGGGTGAAACTTACCTAAAACTTCCCCTACAATACGAGCCGACTTTTTATAACCGCGGTTAGATAAAACACCAAGCTCATACATACCAAATAATACTCGGCGGTGTACCGGTTTCATACCATCGCGCACGTCGGGCAAAGCCCTAGAAACAATAACCGACATCGAATAATCGATGTAGGAAGACTTCATTTCTTCTTCTATGTTGATTGGAATTATACGTTCGTCTCCAGCCATGTTGTCAGTAAATTATTATTGATTTATCAAAATGTTAAATCGAGTTCCAAATATAATTTCTTAAAGGCCTCTAAACGCGTGGTAGTGCTTAATTTTACTCACAAATTCAGCATTAGCTTGTTGATAAAAGACAACTTTTAGGGCTATGCCTTGTTAGACTAAAAATTATCTTTGAGTTGTAGGGTATCGGCTGGCATAATGTTAGCCATTACCCAAGCACTCGCACAGTATATCCAAGAAGAAAAAAAACTATAATGGACGAAAATTTCTCACCACGTGTAAGAGACGTGATAAGCTACAGCAAAGAAGAAGCTTTGCGCTTGGGCCATGATTATATAGGCACCGAGCACTTGATGCTGGGATTGATACGAGAAGGAGAAGGTAGTGCAATTAAAATTTTAGAAGACTTAGGCGTAGACATGTCTACATTCCGCCGTCAGATAGAAGCGATTAGCGCACCCAATGTTTCTGGTCAGATCAGCAGTAAAAAACATTTACCCCTTACCCGCCAAGCGGAAAAGGCCTTGAAAACAACTTTCTTAGAAGCAAAACTATTTCAAAGTGCTACCATTCGCACTTCACACCTTCTACTTTGCATTCTTAGGAACGACGATGATCCCGTATCACGCGTCTTACGTAAGTATGAAATTGACTATGATAATGTGAAAACTGAATACCAGGCAATGTTTAGTGGAGAATCTAAAGATCGCCCAAGTACTCCCAGAGCGGAGTCCCCTTTCGGAGATGATGAGGACGAATTCGCAAAATCTAGCGGTGATGGCGGTCGCATGGGCGGTTCCAAGGGAAAAACCGACACTAAATCTAAAACTCCGGTATTGGATAATTTTGGTCGCGACCTTACCAAAATGGCCGAGGAGAATAAATTAGACCCAGTGGTTGGCCGTGAAAAAGAAATTGAAAGAGTTTCGCAAATTCTTTCACGTAGAAAGAAAAACAATCCTCTTTTAATTGGTGATCCGGGTGTGGGTAAGTCTGCTATTGCAGAAGGCCTCGCTTTACGCATCGTAAAAAGAAAAGTATCGCGCGTTTTATTCGACAAACGTGTAGTTTCTCTTGACCTTGCTTCTTTAGTGGCAGGTACTAAATACCGCGGTCAGTTTGAAGAACGTATGAAGGCCTTGATGAATGAGCTCGAAAAAAATGACGATATCATTCTTTTCATTGATGAGCTACACACCATTGTTGGTGCTGGTGGCGCAACCGGTTCTTTAGATGCTAGTAATATGTTTAAGCCTGCTTTAGCAAGAGGCGAAATTCAATGTGTAGGTGCTACAACCTTAGACGAATACCGTCAGCATATTGAAAAAGATGGTGCACTAGAACGTCGTTTCCAAAAAGTAATGGTAGATCCTACTAACCATGAGGAAACTATTCAAATCCTCAACAATATCAAAGATCGCTATGAGGACCACCACAATGTAAATTATACCCCCGAAGCCATTAAAGCCTGTGTTAAGTTAACCAGCAGGTACGTTACCGACAGACATCTTCCTGATAAGGCGATTGATGCTTTGGATGAAGCGGGATCACGCGTTCACATTACGAGTATTAATGTGCCAGAGGAAGTAATGGATTTAGAGAAACGCTTGGATGAAATTCGCGAGCAAAAAATCCAAGTAGTTAAAAAACAGAAATACGAGGAAGCAGCGCGCTTGCGCGATGACGAAAAGAACCTCGAGAATCAGCTTAAGGATGCCCAAAACCGTTGGGAAGAAGAGGTGAAAAAGAATCGTGAAACTGTTACCGATGAAGATGTTGCCGAAGTGGTTGCTATGATGACTGGCATTCCCGTACAGCGTGTGGCTCAACAAGAAAGCAATCGCTTGAGCGGTATGGGCGACGATATTAAAAAGGAGATTATTGGCCAGGATGAAGCGGTAAACAAAATTGTTAAAGCTATCCAGCGTAATAGAGCGGGATTGAAAGATCCTAATAAGCCTATTGGTTCCTTTATCTTCTTAGGCCCCACTGGTGTTGGTAAAACCCAATTGGCCAAAGAATTAGCCCGTTCACTTTTCGATTCTCAGGATAATTTGATCCGTATCGATATGAGTGAATACATGGAAAAATTCGCGGTATCTCGTTTGGTAGGAGCACCTCCCGGATATGTGGGTTATGAAGAAGGTGGACAGCTGACGGAAAAAGTTCGTCGCAAGCCTTATTCTGTGATTCTTTTAGATGAGATTGAAAAAGCGCATCCCGATGTTTTCAACCTTTTATTACAAGCCCTAGACGATGGTCATATGACCGATAGTTTAGGACGCAAAGTGGACTTTAAGAACACTATAATTATCATGACTTCGAATATTGGTACTACTAAATTGAAAGATTTTGGTACTGGCGTCGGCTTTGGAACCGCATCGCGTTCGAAAGGAAAAGGCGAATTAGAAAAAGGCGTTATACAGACTGCTTTGAAACGAGCGTTTGCGCCTGAGTTTTTAAATCGTATTGATGACGTGATTCTCTTTAATAGCCTGAGTAAGGATGATATTGTTAAAATTATCGACATTGAATTGCGCAAACTTTATTTACGCATCAATGAGCTAGGTTATCAGGTTGCCATGACCGATGAGGCCAAATTGTTTATCGCCGATAAAGGCTTTGATGAAAAATATGGTGCTCGTCCCTTAAATCGTGCCATTCAGAAATATGTTGAAGATCCGCTTGCCGAGCAGATCATAAACTCTCAAATTGAAGAAGGTGATAATATTCTTATCAGCCTTAGCGGCGAAGGTGATGATCGTAAAATTGACGTAACCGTTGAGAAAGTAGCGAAAGAAGATAGTCCAAAAGACTAATTTCTTAGCATATTTTAAAATTTAAAGAGCTCCTCTACCATGTAAAGGAGCTCTTTTTTTTTGATAGAGAAAACCCTATCGGTTATCCCTCCCCAGAAATATTTTATGTCGAACTCAGCTTTATACTTAAACCGCTATCGACCAGCCAGAGTTTTGACTAAGCATTGCTACGGAATGCTTTAAACCTAAATTTTTGGCAATCTTGAAAAAGCGGTAGTAATTCACTTTGATTTCATTACTAAAGCGCAAGTGGCTATATACATCTAAAAATCCCTTGTATACTGTATGCTCAACGAAGTCATTAAAAGTGGTAGAATCCATCTCGTTAAGCATAGGAACCCATAATTCCTTAATTTTTGAATGAATTCTAGTCAACTCCTTTTCTTCGTCCAGATAGTTTATTTGGTTAGAGCTAAACTCGTCCTTATGTTTTTGATCTAAAATTTCCTCTACTTGGTTAATGATGAGGTTATGACTCATTTTCATTTCGTTACCCAGGTTAGCGAAATTTCTATGACTCAATAATTTTGGTGAGAAAGCAATTTCAAAACCTTGACCAAGACTTAAACCACTTTTTGCTTCCAAGATATCTAAGAGTATTACTTCGGCTAAATCCGGATCAATATCCTCTCCAAAAATCACCCAATCACCTGGTTTCAAGGCCAAACCTACCTGAGCCGTTACCGACTTTATCTCGGCCCAATCTACCAAAGAAGTACTGAGTCCATTTAAATAGTAAACCCCAGCAGAACGTAAATCGGCCGATGACTTTACAATGCTAATATTTTCATATTTGCTGACCATTGAATCTTGATTTATACCGCGGCTTCCCAGAAATCCCTGCACAACAGAGTTTGGATTTATATTTTTATCGGCAATTTGCACCGGAAAGCGTTTAGAGATAGATAATGCTACTCTTAAACCATTTTGGTTCATTCCTAACACTGCTACTTGGCAACGTTTGTTTTTTAGGTCTTCTAATCTGTTCATAACTCTTAATTGGGGATTATTAACAGGTCAAAAGTAGGCAGAGCCTTAATTGAAAAATGGAAATTTCGACTGACTGACCATTCTTCGCGGTAGAATGCGGAATAGTATCGACGAATGAAAGTGCCCTATAGGGTGTTTATCCTTTTTAATAACTCAGAGCGATAAGTGCGGCTAATGGAAATTTCTTTTCTATTAATGATTAGACTGGAATCTTTGATAGAAGCAATGGAGTTTAAATTTACAATAAAACTGCGATGAACCTGCAGAAAAGTATCAGAGCTTAACTTCTCTTGGATTTTTTTTAGACTGCTGTGCACAATATGGTTTTGCTCTTTTGTTCTAATAAGAATATAATCACCTTTTGCCTCTACATAATCAATCTCATTCTGGTGAACTTTCGTTAAAACTCCATCAATCTTAATATATAATTGATCATTCACCAGCATCGGAGCAGTTGGGGTTTCACTGTGAATCTTTGAAAGCAGTCGATGATTCGTTATTGCCACTTCAATGGCAGCAGTAATATCTTTTATACCGTAAGGTTTTACTATATAACCAAATGGTCCTTCCTGTATGGCGCGCTGGATAGTATCAGGATCTGCGAAAGCGGTAGTAAAAATAAAGGGGATATTGTATTTATCCTTCACTAGCCTAGCGACCTCAATTCCATCCATTTTACCTTTAAGCTGAATATCGAGTAGTATAATTTGTGGCTCTTCTTCGCATAATTGCAAGATGGCCTCCTCGCCACTTTCAGCAACACTTAAAACTTCATGACCCAAGAGATCAAGAATATCTGACAAGCTTTCTGCAATACTCGGATCATCCTCAACCACTAAAACTTTTAATTTACTTTCCATTTAATCTCTGTCAATTTCTAAGACAAACTCTGAACCAACATTTAGGGCACTAAAAACCTTAATCCTTATTTTATGAATATCTGCAAATTGCTTTACAATCGCTAGTCCCATTCCGGTACCTTTAATTTGCCTGGTATTCTCTGAGCGATAAAAAGCATTAAACACATTATTTATTTCGTCTTCTGGAATTCCTAAACCAAAATCTTGCACCGAAAGCCTGAGTGATTTATTATTCTTAAAATTAACCATTACCATTGGTGCTTTCGCATCGGGTGAATATTTTAATGCATTTGATATCAAATTATTAAGAATATGTTCTATGATATTTGTATCCACCGGTACCAAGTAAGGCGACCCTTCAATCTTAACAGAAACTTGTCTTGCATCACTTTCGTTAGAAAAGTTCTTATCAATAATTTCGCTACAGAGATGCACCAGATCGGTCATGCGCTTTTGCACCCTAGTTTTACCCGACTCCAATCGACCAATAATCAGCATATCATTCATTATACTGGTCAAACGATCCACTTCTCCCAACATTCTGCCGATGTATCGATTTGCTTTAGTTTTTTCCTTTTCCTCTAAACTATTTGACCAAAATTCTAACATCTCGGCGTTGGCCTTAATGGTAGTGAGTGGGGTTCTAAATTCGTGAGAGGCCATTGACATTAAGCGCGATTTCATACGAGCTAATTCATTGGATTGCTCTAAGGCTATAGTCATATCGTCTTCTGCTTTTTTTCGCTGCGTAATGTCGCGCAAAAAAGCAGAGAAAATATACTTATCCTTAAGTTTGATGGGAATTATACTAAGCTCTACCGGGAAGTGTTTATCTTGTTTTGATAAGGCAACTAATTCTATACGGTGGTTTAAAACTGGCCCTTCTCCGGTTCTTAAAAAGTGTTGCATGCCTTCTTGATGAGCCACCCGGTATTTATGCGGAATTATCAAGTTTGTGAGATCCTTCCCAACAGCCTCTTCCGCTTGAAAGCCAAATATTTTTTCCGCTTGAAAGTTCCAATCTTCTACCAGGCCTTCTTCGTTAATAGTAACGATGGCATCCATGGCATTGCTGAGAATACTTCTCAACTTTGCCTCGCTATCACTCAGTTTTAGCTCAAAAAATTTACGAGAATAGTGGTTAGCTAGTAATTGCGCTAAAAAAGTTAGTAGCTCAATTTCGGTTTCATTCCAAGTTTTATAATGCTTCACAGAATCGAAGCCGATAAAGCCAAGTAAACTTTTACCCGCTATAATTGGAACGGTGATAATTGACTTAATACCTTGCGGCACTAAAATTTGGCGAATGGCATTTTCTTCTGGTAGACTCTGTACATTTTCGTGTATCATTACCTGTCCCTTTTGGTGAATGTCTAACCAATCAGCCAAGACTTCTATGGGTAAGTTTTGCAGATTGTCAATTTCTGGGCTTATACCTTCTGCGCAATACTCATAGGTGTTATTAGAGGTTTTTGCTTCAAAGTTATAATCGAAAATATAGGAACGATCAGCGCCTACAAAGCTGCCAATGCGCTCAAGGGCAGAGTTTATTATTTCATTTTCCCTTTCCGGCTCTAAATCTATAATTTGGTTGGAAAGATCCAGCAATATCGATTGTAATTTCGCGCGATATTCAGTTTGAAACTGCAGCTCCTTTATGTGGGTAATATTATGATGAATGCCTAAAGAGCCCTTGACCTTATGGTTTTCATTAAAAATGGGCGTGCCAGAAATAAGCATCCAAACATCTTCATTTTGTTTATTCTTCAACTTTAACTCATAAACACCAGAACTACCTTTGAGGCGCTCTTCGTTTATACCATTTAATCTTTCTTCTTCGAAAACTAATTCTTCTTTAGCAATAAAATGGGCTTTAGCATTTTGTCCCTTTATTTCGTCTAAGGAATAGCCCATGCTATTGAGAAAAGGTTCATTAGCCCAAATGATCCGTTGGTCATTATCCACTTCCATTAAACCCAAGTCGATGTTTTCGATAATCTCGCGGTACTTCCTTTCGCTTTCTTTTATCGACATATTGGCGAGACTTTGCAAAGTCACATCGCGGTAATACCAAATATGACCGCGATATTTATCCTCAATATAAATAGGTACATAATCCCGTTCTAATACACGCTCATCCTTAAAGAAAAGCAGTTCATTGCTGATTTTATTTCGGTTTTCAAGAACGGTTTTCACCCCTTTTACAAATTCTTCAGGGTTGGTAAAGAGAGACTTACTCTGCTCTGCTGCCTGTGAACAATCGGTACCAATTAAATCTTCAGGTTTAAGAGGGATATTAAAAAGATCACAAAAAGTTTGATTGACATACTTCACTCGTCTTTCCTCATCTTCCATAAGGATGGCTATATCCATATTTTGGATTAGCGAGTTTAAGCGAATATCACTTTGGTCTAAACTTTCCTTAGCTTCATTAGCTTCGGTAATATCTTGCAATATCCCCACTAATTCTATAACCTCCCGTTGAGCACTAAGGATTAATTCAACCGTTTGCCCACACCAAATATGACCACCTTTTAAGGGAAATTCAAAGTAGGTAGAGATCTGCTTTTCTTGTAATTGTTGGCGATAAAAATCTTGGGCCTTCTTCTGATATGCGGGCTCTATTAGGCTTAGATAACTTTGCCCTATAAGGTCTGAGGGATTCGATTTAAAGTACAATGCTAGAGCTTGGTTTACATAAAGAAATCGACCTTCCGTGTCGATGCGATACATCATATCCTTGCCAGGCTTTAACATCGTATTTTTCATGTCTACTAATTAGGAAGCAAAATATCCTGCTTCTCTTCTTTAATTAAGCAGCTTCTCGAAAACTGCAGTCCACCACGATAAAGATAAAGATTAACATGAGTTCCCCTATAAATTAGTGTCGCAGATTTTCAATAATTGGCAGAGACCTTTCTGGAACGCACCGTTTTGCTAAAATTCCATGGATTATTTTGCCTACGCAAGATGCGAATCGCTATTAGTTTCGATTTATAAGCTACCTCCCTCCATGCACTAATCTACCTGAAAATCAACCACCCAGATACCACGTAGCTCGTTCATTTTATAACCCATAGCAAGATCAGCTGGATATTTAGCTTTTATCCTTTCAAGCGTTTCCTTATTCACATCTCTGCCCACTTGTCCATGACATTGCAAGCACATTTGATTGGTCATAATGGGATAAAAGCCACGGTAACCATTCGAAATCTTAAGCAACTGGTCTGTAGGACTTTCATTCTTGGCGATGGCTTCTTTAAACTTGTTTATAAAAGTCAATTCTTCCGAAGAGGCTGCATTATTCGGATTGCGATTTTTATCGCTCACTCTTTTGACCTTAGCATCTAATTTTTCACCCATACTATCGGTGAGGCTAATGGCTTTTAGTTTGCAAAAATCGACTGCATGAGCGCTACCACCTTTGGCTATTGCTCCCATCAAGTTTTTACCTAAAACCTTTTTGGTCTGCAAAGCAATAGACTGGCCCTTTTTTAGAAGGTCCGCTTCCATGACCGGGTTATTTTGTTGCGATTTTGGTCTTTTACCCGCATGATCCGGCTGAGGCTGATCGGTCTCATATAAATACGCAATTGCTAATATCAAATCCTTTTCGGAGAAAGACATTTTAGGCATTAAGCCAAACTTGCTAACCGCACCTTTCATTTTAGCATTGGCTTCATTAGGTTCTTGCAAAAAGGCCAGTATGGCTGCTTCGAAGTCTTCTTTTTCTGGATGAATCTTAAAATAATGCTTGCGGATTGCGAAAAATGGAGGCGCCAATCGTTCAGATTCACGCGCTGTTTCGCTATGGCAAGCAATACAGTTTTGCTTGATAAATTGCCGACCAAAATTTGCTTGCGCCATTACTTCCTCCTGTTGATCTACCGTAAGGTTTGAACAATTACTTATCCCAACGATTGATACTAAGATGAGTAAAACAAAGCTGAGTTTGGAATTTTTCATAGAAAACTAATTTGCCACGAAAGTGCTAATAAAATTCAGTTTGTTAAGTAACTTAAAACACCTTGCCTAAATTTGACAGATGCATGTGCAGAGCACTAATTTTTAAGACTTTTACCCAATGTTAGACCTTGTGATTATTGGTGCCGGCCCAATTGGCTTAGCCTGCGGTATTGAAGCCGAAAGAGCGGGCTTAAGCTATGTGATATTGGAAAAAGGGTATTTAGTGAATAGCATTTATCACTATCCGCATAGCATGACATTTTTTTCAACCGCCGATAAAATTGAAATTGGTGAAGTGCCCTTTATATCCCAAAACGTAAAACCTAATCGTTCCGAAGCCTTAGAGTACTATCGCCGAGTAGCCATGGTTTTCAACCTTAATATTCACTTGCAAGAAGAGGTCCTCAGCATTCAAAAATTGGCCAAGCATTTTAGCCTCGAAAGTGTTAAAGAAGTATACGAAGCCAAGCATTTAGTAATCGCAACCGGCTTTTATGATCACGCGAATACCATGAATATTCCGGGAGAAAACCTTCCTAAGGTGCAACATTACTACCAAGATGCGCATCCTTTTTTTAAGCGCCATGTTGCCGTAATTGGTGCAGCCAACTCGGCGGTAGATGCTGCCCTTGAACTATATCGCAAAGGTGCAGAGTCCGTTACTATGATAATCCGCGAAAGCGAAATCTCCGAAAGGGTGAAATATTGGGTACGCCCCGACATTATCAATCGCATTAATGAAGGCTCTATTATAGCTTACTTCGAAAGTGAATGCACAGAAATTGAAGAAGAATACCTTTACTTTCAGCAAGCTGGAGAAAAACTCAAACTAAAAAACGACAATGTTTTAGCATTAACAGGCTACAAACCAGACTATAAATTATTGATTGAACTGGGCTTACAATTTAGCGATGATGCCATAAAGCAACCCATCTACAACAATGAGACAATGGAGAGTAATATTACAGGACTTTATTTAGCGGGGGTAATTTGCGGGGGCATGCAAACCAACAAATGGTTTATTGAAAACTCACGGGTGCATGCTAAAGTAATTGTGAGTCACATTATTTCCTAAAACCTATATGCGACTTGATGTTCGGGTCGCGGACTTATGGTAAATTATGTGCCTTGATAAGCATTGTTGGCGCATAAACTGGTGGTTTGAAGAGAATCATTTTTTGACTTTATCTTTTCTTTCTATTGAAAATCTGAAGCGATAGTTTGTGTTCAAACTCACCTTAATAGTTGGTTTTCTTCAATATTAAATGCAATTTTATTAAATTGCTTTCAAATCATTTCACATGAAAACCTTCTCTCGCTTTTTCGCACTGTCTGCTTTTTTTATTGGATTTACCCATTGTACCAAGGAAGAGGCTGTGCAAATAGTGCCAGACACTACAGAAGAAGCTACTTTCGCTTTCGGTCAGCCTAGTGCAAATCTTAATATCGTCAACGATAGCAGCGGAAATTACCTTTGGCAAGCTATTGATTATCAAGATTCAATTTTACTAGATGTAGATGCCGATGGAGTTAATGACTTAAATTTAAAAAGCGACTATTATTATAGCAATGGCGGAATGAGTAGATTAAGAGTGGAGTTGATTCCCCTTCAATCAAGCTTCAAGATTGCAATTCGTAATCAGCCAGACACCATTCTAAGAACTAAAAATTTGAACAATAGCTACACCACAACTTTCAATAGTTTTAGCAATTACAATCCCAACCAAGCCGTTGATACGCTGCAAGCTTCGCCTTTTATAAGCTCCCCTACTTTTGAAAAAAACAATATTCCCGGACTTCAACAATGGTCGCAAAATAAAGTCTTATTGCACTTTTATGATAGGAGTATAGATGTTATTCAAGGAAATAAAGTAAATGAAAATTCCATCGAGCATGGCTATTGGCATCATGAAACCGAAAAATATTTATACTTCAGGAAAAACAATAATGGTACTATTCGCTCGGGCTGGCTAAAGCTCAGCACCATTGATTACAATTTGAAAGTAACCCTATGGGAATATGCCTTGGAGAAATCTTAAACTCAACATTACTAAAAGCTGGCATTTTTGCATGAGCAGTTACTAAAGAAAAACCCCTGAGCCATTAGTGGCTCAGGGGTTTTTAGAATCTATGAGAAATCAGGAAATGTATTTTAGATAACCAATTGATTTTATGATCCTAGTTTATAACCAATGCTGAAACTATAAACTTGGTTAGTAATTTCATTGCTAACATCTATAAGCCCCATAGTATAGCTTAAGCCGACCAAAAATCTTTGATACTCTATGCCTGCTTCAAATACCAAGCCCCCGTCTAATCTATTTAGGTCATCCTTACCGAAGTCTATTTTGTTAATATTGGAAGTAGTTTCCCCCATAAAAGTAAATTCACTTTTCATTCTCCCTGCCAATCCTAGGCCCACATAAGGCCCAAAGGCTCCATAAACGGCTATTTGGTCAAAATTATGGGTAAGCCTAAACTTCACTGGCACTTCTATGTAGTAAAGGGTAGCGCTTAATTTGCCCGAAGTAAAAATACCTTCAAATTCATCATTAAACTCCTCGCGCACGCCTTTCGTTGTAAACTGTAATCCAAGATCTAATGAAAATGCTTTATGAATAGGGAAAATAACGCTTCCACCGATATGAAAGCCTGGGTTCAGTTTAAGATTGCCATAGGACTCTATTCTATCACTTATTCTAAACTCTGAAAGATTGAGACCTCCTTTAATCATATATGTCTGAGCAGACAATTGTGAGGACACAAACAGTAATAATGCGAAAGCTTGAATTTTAAGTAAATTTTTCATAATTAAATTTTTTCGATTAGTTGATGGATCAAGTTTTACTTGGAACGGGCAATATTGAAGCCCAGCATAAAGCCAAATACATGCGAGTCTAGTGATGGAACGTGTGAATAATAGAAGTTAACCGGTAGATTAATATGTCCGCTGCGGAAGTTTTTACCTACGGCTACTAAAAGGCCAGTACTTAAGTTTAAATCTCCTCGCTTGTCGATGGTGGTAAATAAATCGTAGTTTAATTCCTCACCATTACCAGTATTTAGCTGCCATTTGCCGCTTTCGTCGATATACCCTTCCGAAACTCTTGAAAATCTAAAAACTGGACCGAAACCAAAATCCCAACCTTTGTATCGAAAACCATTTAAGAGAGTTAAACTAGGCGAAACATACGAAGTTTCAATACCGTTTATAGCCAAGATAGACTCTAACAAAACTTGAAATTCACCGGAGCTTACATACTGGAATTCATGCTGATAAGCGAATACGGTAGCATAAGGACTTGAATTGTAACCCCCTTCTGATTCTGGAGCCATTAAACGATTGGCTAATTCGCCTGAGTAAAATTGCATTCCAAAACGAGGACCACTCAATTTAACTTTCTGACCATCCGATACAATCGGGGTTTCCACACTTTTTAGTTTTGCGGCAAATTCCTCATTCGCTTCGAGGCCTAACAAACTGGCAAGGGAAAGACGAGTCATAATCTGTATGTATTGTTCATCAAATACATACTCTTTTACATCAGACTTGATGATTTTGTCTTTTTGGACATCTATTAAACGGAGTATGTAAATGATCTTATTCCCATACTTCTCTGCCGAACCCGAGAGCATAAAGTCGGCACCGATTTGTTTTCCCGCGCTAACCAGCTGAGATTTTCCAAAAGCTTCATTGGGATCAATATTGCGGTCCTTTAAGCGATTGGCAACATCATATTTATCGAGGACTTCATATTTCTGAGTTTTCTCCAGTTCCAAACGAACTAAATTCCCCAAGGCTAAATTATCTAAGCTCAAGCCTCGTGTATCGATACTTACTACCGCAATACTTTCTAATTTATCATTTCCTTGGGCGTGCATACTGCTTGATAAACTAAGAACAAGCATTACCGATAAGATTACTAACTTTTTCATAATTGTTTCTTTTTGATTGTGAAGCAAAACTATGCACGCATAACAAGTTGCTAAAACGGACCTGTCAGTGGGTGTTATAACTAACCTGCATTTTACACAGCTGCGCCTTGTCGCTGGGAGAAACATCAGAAGTATTTTGTGATATACGCTAACTGCGCCTAACTATTTGCGATAAATAAGAATGCTTTTTAACTATCTTGCGTTTTCTGCGAAAACTTTAGCCTATGAATTATCAAGAAAAACTGATACTACGCATCAATGCTAGTTTACCAAGTGGACAGTCACTTGCACCTATTCTGTCGGATCTTCTTGATGTTAGTATGGATAGTGCCTATCGTCGCATAAGCGGAAAAACGCTTTTCAGCCTAGAAGAGTCTATGAAAATTGCCGAGCACTTTAATATTGGCTTAGATAGTCTAAAAAACCCTAACCTTTTAAATGCATCCATTCGCTTTACTCAGTTAGACTCCAAGGTTTCCAGTTTTAAGCTTTACCTAGACAATCTTTATCAAAACCTAAAGTTATTGGAGCACGGTGAAAATGCGAAACTTTATTACTCGTGTTTAGATATTCCCATCTTTCAAAACCTCAGCCTTCCAAGTTTGGGAGCCTTTAAGATGTTCTACTGGATGCATGCCGTTATGGAAGTGGAGGAATTACAAGGTAAGCAGCTGGAAAAAGATACCATTAGTCAAGAGTTAATTGAATTTGGCCAAGCAATTTATGATCAATATTGTAAAATTCCTTCGGTTGAGTTATGGACCAACACTACCATAAGCAGTACCTTAAGACAAATCGAGTTTTACCATAATGCCGGGTATATCCGTTCACAGGAAGTACTTCACGATATTTATGAAGACTTATTTGCGCTGATTGAGCGTCAAGAGCGCATGGCCGAAAAAGGTTCTAAAATAATCGATCGCATCCCAAATGAAAATGAAAAGCACAATTTCTCTCTCTACGAAAGTGATATAGAACTATCCAATAATGGCGCCTTGGCCCTAGTAAATGGGGTGAGAATTTCCTTTATTGGTCACCTTACTTTTAATACTCTTATTTCAGAGCACCCGCAATTAAACGAGATGACTTATAATTGGTACGATCGCTTAGTGCGTAAATCAACTTTAATAAGCGAAGTGGCTGCCAAACAACGTTATCAGTTTATCACGCACCTTAGAAAACAACTGGAGCAAAGTAGAGATCGGGTTTTGACTTAAGTCTTTTAATTTGAGTCAAGGTGGAATTATTTATCCAACCACTTGTAAATATTGGGTTTTAAGCCGAATTCGGGGTTTTTACTATTCCTCAATTAAAATACCCATTTTACCCATCTGATAGTCGCGCATTGCTTCTAAAATTTGGGTTTGATTATTCATTACATAAGGTCCGTAATGCTCTACTTTTTCTTTTATCGCTTGCGCAGAAAGGATTAAAAACTGGCTGTCTTCCAAAAGATTGATTTCAATTGTACTGCCGCCTTCCTGAAAGGCAACAAAGCTTTCTGCCTCCACTATACCGTAGCCTTTTAATTGCGCCTGTCCTTTAATTAGGTATAGCGCCGTGGCGAAATCTTCATTAATCTCATAGGTTTCGTTGGCACCTTTTTTTCCTTTCCCCCATAAAATAGTCATGGGAAAGTGGTTCTTTATTTTGGTGGTTTTCCCGAGATAAGTTCCTGCAATGAGGCTTGTTTCTAAGTGCGCATCTACCGAAGTGAAAAGAGGCATTTCGCCTTTCGGCAGATGGTAATAAGCGGGAATATCCATTTTTTTTTCAGCAGGCGTATTAATCCACAGTTGAATGATTTCTTGCTTTCCATCGGCGGCGGCCAGTGCTTCCGAAGGTCTTTCGCTGTGCACAATTCCCGCCCCAGCATTTAACCACTGCACCTCCCCTGCTTGGGCAATTTGATTATTCCCAAAACTATCGCGGTGATGCACTTCTCCTTCCACTACAAAAGTAACCGGACTAAAACCTCGATGCGGATGTGGGCCATTACCCTGACCCCGGGCCGGACGATCGGAATAGGCTTGCATTTCCGCGTGATGTAAGATGAGAAATGGATTGAAATAAGGAACCCTTTCTGTCGGAATCGCTTGCTTTATAGGAACTCCGCCCATATCTATTAATTGGGCGGGAAGATTATATTTTACTTGCTTGCGCATGATCTATCAAAATTGGTAGATCAAAATTACTGCTAATTGCGATGGTAGTTTAAAATATCACCGAGAACAATAAAACATTTCAAGTCGTCTATTTATTTAAGCTTAAGCCCTTGTCGTCGATGTTGATTAAACGCTGCTTATAAAGTGTTCCTACCGCTTTCTTGAAGGTCTTTTTACTCATACTCAGCTTGTCCTTAATATCTTCGGGACTGCTTTTGTCATTAAGCGCTAAAAAGCCACCGTCTTTCTCCAAACGCGTTAAAATTCGTTGCGCGTTTACTTCTATATTTTGTACTCCCATAGCTTGAACTAGAAAATCTACTTTACCATCTTCCCGCACTTTACGGATATGGGCTTTTACTCTTTCTCCCACTTTTAAGGGCTCGAAAATCTCATTGTGATAGATCTGACCGCGGTAGCGATTATCGGCTATGGCTAAAAAGCCCAATTCGGTTTTCTCAATGAGAAGCAGATTCGCTTCTGCCCCAATTTCCAAATCATTGGGCTCTTTGTCTACAAAACGCTCTAATCTACCCGAAGCGACTATTCGTTCACTTAGTGCATCTATATAAATGTACACGCCATATAAAGAACCTTCCATCATCGGATTATGCTGCTCCTTAAAGGGAACCAAAATCTGCTTATCTAAACCCCAGTCCATAAAGGTACCGAAGGAGGTGTTTTGTTTAGCTTCCAAAACGGCAAAGTCACCCACCTCAGCTACCGGCATTTGCAGGCTGGCAATAAGACGTTCCTCAGAATCGCGATACACGAAAACCTCCATTTCCTCATCAATCTTATGCCCTTTAGGCAAACGACTGTTTGGAAGAAGTACCTCGTTTCCTTTAGCATCTTCTAAATACATGCCTTGGGGGGCATAGCGCTTGGCAATTAACTTATTGCGTTTTCCGAGTTCCATACTTATTGCATTGCTTGCGCCATAACGTGATAGCGCGGATCATCTATACTTTTTTCAATTACTTCCGCCAATTTGGGCGAAGCCTTCACCATTAAAATCTGGCATTCTTCGCTAAGGTGGCGAATATGCACTTCTTTACCTAAAGATTGGTATTTTTCTACCAAGCTATGCAAGGCCTCAAGGGCGGAATGGTCGGTAACGCGAGATTCCATAAAATCAATAATCACCTTATCCGGATCAGTATTGGGATCAAATTTAGCTTTAAATGCCTGAATACTGCCAAAAAATAATGGTCCCCAAATTTCGTAAACCTTGGTTCCATCTTCCAAAATTTGTTTGCGAGCGCGAATTCGCTTAGCACTTTCCCAAGCAAAAACCAGAGCGCTTAATACAATTCCGGCGGCAACGGCCAAAGCAAGATCGAAAATTACGGTTAAGGCCGAAACAGTAATTAAAACAACGGCGTCACTTACAGGAATTTTGTTTAAGATGCGGAAACTTGACCATGCAAAAGTTCCGACCACTACCATAAACATTACGCCTACCAAAGCCGCAATAGGAACTCTTTCAATTAAAGGTGAAGCAAAAAGGATAAAGCCCAATAATGTTAAAGCGGCCACAATTCCCGATAAACGCGTTCTGCCACCCCCTTTAATATTAATAATCGATTGACCAATCATAGCACAACCGCCCATTCCCCCAAAAAGCCCAGTGACAATATTTGCGCCACCTTGCGCTAAACACTCTCGGTTAGAATTTCCGCGGGTTTCGGTGAGCTCATCTACTAAATTTAGCGTCATTAAAGATTCTATTAATCCAATGGCTGCTAATATTAATGAGTAAGGTAATATGAAAGCTAAGGTCTCCATATTAAAAGGAATCTTTTCAAAAATGGCCCACTGAAACTCGGGTAAACCGCCTTCTAAGCCAGTTCCACCTCCGCTTTTAATAAAGCTTCCTACGGTGGCCACATCTAAATTCCCGAAAATCACAATGGCCGAAACCACTAAAATTCCAATTAAAGCCTCGGGTAATTTCTTATTCAAACGCGGTAAGAATTTCATAATCGCCATGGTTAAGCCTACCAGTCCAATCATCAAATACAAAGCTTGGCCCGACATCCATACCATTTCACCGTCGATGCGTTCTTTAAACATACCCATCTGCGAAAGGAAAATTACGATGGCCAAACCATTTACAAATCCCATCATTACTGGATGAGGAATAAGGCGCACGAATTTCCCCAACTTTAAAACACCAACAAGCATTTGAATTAAGCCCATTAGAATTACCGTTGCGAAGAGGTAGTACAATCCTAAATTCTCCGACTCCGCGCCCATGGCATTACCTTCCGCAACTAGCGAAACCATTACCACGGCTAAAGCTCCGGTTGCACCACTAATCATACCTGGCCGGCCTCCAAAAATAGAAGTGATGAGCCCAATCATAAAGGCAGCATACAATCCTACTAAGGGATCCACACCTGCCACAAAGGCAAAAGCCACGGCTTCTGGTACTAAGGCTAGTGCTACGGTTAATCCACTAAAAATATCGTTTCGAGCATTGGCGCTTTGACGGCGAATAAACTCTTTCATTCTAAACACTTTAGGTTAAAAAAAACCTGAGTTCGGTATAAAATTAGGCCTCAGACCTCGGATAAATAGTGGGTTTTAAGCCGAAAGCGGTGAAGCTATAGCGGGCTATTGTAAACGACTAAGGCGCCAAAAACCAATTTTTAGAAGAGGCTGACAAGTTTTTTCCAATAAAAGCAAAAATCCTGCATCTAGCTCCTTTGCTGTAGCCCGCTACAGCTGCACGATCCAGACTAGTCTTTCCCTTTTATTGAAAATCTGAGGCTATAATTTTAGGTCGAGCTCAGGTTAAAAGGGCGCAAAACTAAGCTTATTTAAAGACATGAGCAGGGCTTTGTTTGAATTAAAATTTGATGTTTAGGGCTAAAAAAGTTTTCTAAATAATTCCTTAGTAATTTCTAAGCCTTTAAAAATAAAATCATTGCTACCTTCGTACTGATTATGGAAAAAGTGCTAAAAACTTCCAAGCCTAAAGTGTACAGCCTCTTAAGGTTAAACCAAGCTTTGCAAGGTTTAATCGAAAGGGAGTTAGGACAGCGCCTATTTTGGGTAAAAGCCGAAATCGCACAGTTTACCGTTTCCAAAGCTGGACATGCTTATTTAGAGCTTATTGAGGAAGTTAATGGGGTAAAAAAAGCTTCCGTACAAGCAATCATCTGGGCTACTAGCCTTAGCCATCTGAAACTAAAATTAGGCGATAATTTTAGAGCACTTTTAAAGGAGGGTAGTGAAATCGTTTTCCTCTGCAGAATAGAGTTTCATGAGATTTACGGTTTGAAACTTCGCATTAGCGATGTGGACCTAAGCTACACTTTAGGCGAGTTAGAAAAGCGTAAACAGAAAAACATTGAAAGCCTGAAGGCTGAAGGACTTTTCACCTTAAACAAGCAGACTTTTGAAGGGCGAGTAATTCAACGAATCGCTTTGATAACTTCTTCACAAGCAGCCGCTTTCCAAGATTTTAACGAGCACCTGCGTCGCAATGAACAAGGCTATAAATTTGTAATAGACCATTTTGAAGCCAAGGTACAAGGGCATGATTCGCCCAAAACTTTATTAGCGGCTTTAGCAAAAGTGCAGACCAAAAATTACGATGCCATTGCTTTCATCCGTGGTGGTGGAAGTAAACTCGACTTAGATGCTTTTAACGATTTAGAACTCTGTCGTGTCGCCGCACAAATTGATATACCCGTTCTTACCGGTATTGGTCACGAAAGTGATTTGAGTATTTTGGATATGATTGTGAAGAGTCCGCATAGCACACCTACAGCCTTGGCCGATTATCTGATTGACAAAATGCAGAATTTCGAGAGCCAATTGTTGGAGAATTTCAATCACATACGTCGAGCAGCAAGCCAAGGTATTGCTTTACAGCAAGTGAAATTGGAGCGGTATTTTGAAATTTTAGGTAAATACCCTATTAGTAATGTACAGCAAAAACGGGGTGTTATTCACAATAGTGCAGGCGCCCTTATTCGGCTTAGCGCGGATAAGATTAATGAAAATGAAGTCTTATTAAAGCTGTACCAGCAAAGACTGACACGCCAACCTCAGGTGAAATTAAAGGATATTGAAGCTCCAAAACTGGCCGATATTAAAGAGCGATTAAGCCGATTGTTAGACTATCAATTAAAAGTGCAAAGCAATACGGTACAACGCATTACGGAAGCCATTCAGCTTGTAGAGCCGAGAAATACCCTGAGACGCGGCTATAGCATTAGTCGCCATAATGGCCAAGCAATAAAAAACAGCAAGGAACTAAAGATAGGCGACGAAATTGAAAGTACCCTCTTTAAGGGAAAAGTAATTTCCGAAGTAAAAAGAATTGAAAATGAGTAAGACCAAAATTAGCTATGATGCCTCTTTCGAGGAATTGCAAGAAATAATGCAGGATTTACAAGAAGATGAAATTTCGGTAGATGAGTTAACGGCCAAGGTAAAGCGCGCGGCCGAACTTTTAAAAATGTGTAACCAGATTTTACGCGATACCGAAAAAAACGTGGGTGATTTAATTAAGGATCTAGGTCTGTAAAAACGCATCTTGGCTTGACCAAAAAACAGGCGGCCCGAAGCCGAACCGCCTGTTTTACATTCTAAGTTTATTTATTCAAACTCATTAAGCGTACGCGTAATAATTTCCACACACTCCATTAATTGTTCTTCGGTCATAACCAAAGGCGGAGCAAAACGGATAATATTTCCGTGCGTAGGCTTGGCTAAAAGACCATGATCGCGCAAGCGCAGGCAGATATTCCAAGCGGTATCGCTTTCGGGAGAGTCGTTAATCACAATCGCATTGAGTAAGCCTCTACCGCGTACTTTAGAAACCACTTTGCTCGTATCTATATACTTATTAATCTCAGAGCGGAAAATCTCTCCTAAACGACGAGCGTTTTGCGCTAATTTTTCATCCTTTACTACTTCTAAAGCCGCCATGGCAACTGCTGCTCCCAGCGGGTTTCCTCCAAAAGTAGAACCATGTGTTCCCGGTTTAATCACATTCATAATAGGATCATCAGCCAAAACAGCTGATACTGGATAAACACCACCACTTAAAGCCTTGCCTAAAATTAAAATATCAGGTTTCACATAAGTAGCTTCCTGACGTTCACAATGTCCTTCACAAGTACAAGAACCGCAAATGGCCAACAGAGCGCCAGTCCGTGCAATTCCCGTTTGAATTTCGTCGGCAATAAAAGCTACATCGTGCTTATGGCATAGGGCACGCGCTTCACGTAAATAATTCGCATCTGGGGTAACCACTCCTGCTTCCCCCTGAATAGGCTCTACTAAAAAGCCCGCTACATGTTCGTCTTCTAAAGCCTTTTCTAAAGCGGCTAAATCGTTGTAAGGAATCTTTTCAAAACCGGGGGTATAGGGACCAAAACCTGCGCGAGCTTCTTCATCATTTGAAAAAGAGATAATGGTAGTGGTTCGTCCGTGGAAGTTGTTTTCCGCCACTACTATTTTGGTACTAACTTCTGGGTAACCTTTCGTTTCTTGAGCCCATTTGCGACAAATTTTTATCGCTGTTTCTACCGCTTCTGCGCCTGTATTCATCGGTAGGATTTTATCGTAACCGAAATAATCGGCCATATACTTATCGTAATCGCCTAGTTTAGAATTGTAAAAAGCGCGACTGGTAAGGGTTATTTTTTCGGCCTGTTCTTTTAAAGCTCCAACAATACTAGGATGACAATGTCCTTGATTTACAGCAGAGTAAGCAGATAAGAAGTCGAAGTAACGCCTTCCTTCCACGTCCCAAACATAAACACCTTCGCCGCGATCTAAAACCACAGGTAAAGGATGATAGTTATGGGCGCCGTATTTGTTTTCGAGGTCCATTAAAGACTGTGAAGCTGATTTCACATGAGAATCGTGCATGAGAGATATTTTAAATTTTGATGTGTCTTCGGGCCGCAAATTAGGTAATTTTGCGCGCTCTATGGCACAAAGACACTTTTACCACCGACATCAGATTGTAGATTTAACAATTAATGATTTAGCCTTTGAAGGAAAAGGCATTGCAAAGATTGATAATGAGCAGGGACGCTATATTGTATTTGTCTCGAACACCATTCCCGGGCAAAAAGTAAAGGTGCGCATTAGTAAGGCAAAACGGCAATATGCCGAAGCCAATTTAGTGGCTGTTTTAGAAAAAAGTCCGCTGGAACAAGAACCGCAATTCCATGCAATTCCGGGTGCTCCCTATATCAATTTGCCGCTTGATAAGCAGTATGGCTACAAGGAGAAAAACACGCTGGAACTTTTTCGCCGTATAGGAAAAATTGAAAATGTAGAAGCGCTTTACGATGAGTACTTACCTTCTCCCCGCTCTTTCCACTATCGCAATAAAATGGAGTATTCTTTTGCAGCAGTAGTTGCCGAAGGCAACAATTTAGTGGATGGCTTTGCCCTCGGTTTTAAAAAGCGAGGCCAATGGCTAGCGGTAGAATCCCTGCAAGGTGATTCGGGAATTTTTGATACGCAGGTCGAGAACTTCCTACCTCGATTAGAAAGCTACTTTAAAGAGCGTGGTTTTAGTGCTTGGCATGGACGTTTACACAGCGGTTTCTGCCGTATGTTAGGGGTTAAAAAGTCTTACAGCCAAGATAAACTGCTTATCAATTTCATGAGCAGTAGTAGCGAATTGGATCGATTTGATAGCAAAGAATTTACCCAGCTTTTCCAAGAAGAATTTGGCGACCGCATTGGTGGTTTGGTGCATACCGTGAACGACGATATTGGCGACCGGCCCAATGCGCATGAAGGAGAGCGACATATTTTAATTGGTGAAGACCAAATTGAAGAAAGCATTTCTGGATTGAACTTCAAAATCAGCATTGAAAGCTTTTTTCAAACTAATCCCGCTTCCGCAGAAAGGTTGTATAAAAAAGCCTTGGACTATGTTTTTGAAAAAGAGATCGACCATTTACCCTATGTTTTAGATCTGTTTTCAGGCACAGGGACTATTACCCAATTATTAGCGCAAAGAGCCAATAAGGCAAAGGTGATAGGAGTTGAACTGGTGGAACAAGCGGTTGAAGATGCTAAAATTAATGCCAAAGCTAATGGTTTTGAAGATTTGCAATTTCACGCTTCAGATGTAGGACAGTTTCTGTTGAAGCATCCCGAATATCAAGGCAAAATCAACACCTTAACACTCGACCCCCCACGTGCAGGAATTGCCCCTAAAACCTTACGCAAGGTAATTCGTTTACAAGCCGAAAGAATGGTTTATATTAGTTGTAATCCGGCAACGCAGGCACGTGATATGGCCATTTTAGCAGAAGCAGGTTATGCCTTAAAGAAGTTCAGCTTAGTAGATCAGTTTCCCCACACAGCGCATATTGAGAGCATCGCACTTTTCGAAAGGATTTAGTCGTTAAAGAAACCACTTAAAACCCGTCGTAATCCTTTCACCATTAGGAATACCGCTATTAGCATTATTACTATGCTAATTATAACCCAAAGGTAATTTCCATTTCGCAAAGCTGGCATTCCCAGTCCCACATACAAGGCGGGGCCGCTAAATACTAAGGGCAGCGCCACGGCTAGAAAGCGAATGCCCTCGCCTATTTTTTGTTTGTCTGATTCCATCTCTCAAAATTAGGAAAAAGGGGGAGCATAATTACAAATCTGCACTCTATCTCATTAGGAGTCCAAATAAAGTGCTTTGGAAAATACTAGAACTGGAGAGATATACCTAACAGATGAAAAGCCGCATAGAGTTTTTTAAAGAGCCTTACAAAATGCTTAACCTTGATATCAAAGTGCTTAACAACTTCCGGTAAAATTTTTAGGAAAAAAATTGGGCTGCAAATTTCTGAATTGATAAATTGCTATCTTCGATTTTATAAATCAATCTAAATTTTTACCAATGAAAAGAATTATCAATTTTGTTTTAGCATTCAGTATCTTATTAAGCGTTACCTCCTGCTTTGGAGAGTTTGCTCTAGTAAGAAAGGTATACGAATGGAATGAGGATGTAGTAGATAACAAAGTAGCTCAAACATTACTCTTCTACGGGTTAAATATTATTCCCGTTTACGGTATTGCTGGATCAATTGATTATTTCATCCTAAACCTAATTGAGTTTTGGTCAGGGTCAAACCCAGTAGCTATGGCACCTGGTGAGGTTGAAGAAGGCACCATGAACATTGACGGCGAAGAATATAAAGTTTTCGCTAGTCAAAACAGATTTGACATTCAAGATGCGGACGGTTCTACTATCACGAGCTTGGTGTTTAGCCCAGAGTCTAACACTTGGTCTAAAACAGAACACAACCAAGAAGTTCCTCTTGTACAATACATCAGCATTGATGGTAGCAATGAAGCACTTGTTTTTCAAGAAGGAGAGGCTGTGGCTAGTTTCAACTTAGAAGAAAACTACAGCAAAGAAGAAGTATCTACTAAACTGCACGAAGCTACACTTAGCGCCTGCAAGTAAAATAGTAACCTTATTTAAGAAGCCTCGATTAAAAAATCGGGGCTTTTTTTTTTGCGGAAATTTGAGATAGCAATAGTCACGGTAGATTACCGAAAACGTAGCAACAAAGCTTTCGCTTTCCGTGTCTTTTTTAGACGGAATTTTCATCTTTGTAAAATGACGAAAAAGGTACACTGGGGCATTTTGGGTTTAGGTAAAATTGCCCATAAATTCGCCCACGATATTTTACGTAGTGAAGGGTCCCATTTACAAGCCGTGGCATCTCGTTCACTCGAGAAGGCAGAGGGATTTAAGGCAAATTACCAGGCCCAGAGCGCTTATGGATCTTACCAAGAACTTTTACAAGATGAGAAAGTAGATATTGTCTATATCGCCTTACCTCACAGTCATCACTATGAGTTTAGCATGCTCGCACTGCAACATAATAAAGCGGTGCTCTGCGAAAAACCGATGGGACTAAATCCACAAGAAGTGGAAACCCTACAAAAAGAAGCAAGGGCGCGAAACCTCTTTATAATGGAAGGCATTTGGACCCGTTTTATCCCGGCCACCCAAAAGCTTATGAGCCTTTTGGCAGATGAGCTTATCGGAAATATCATCTCGCTTAAAGCAGATTTTGGCTTTAAACCTGATTACATTCCAAGCTCACGACTTTTTGATCCCGCTTTAGGCGGCGGCTCCCTCTACGACGTGGGCTTTTATCCATTATACCTTAGTTTATTGGCCCTAGGTGAGCCAGAGAAAATTAAGGCATTTGCGCGGTACAGCGACTCTGGTGTGGATAGTCATTGCCAAATGCTTTTGCAATTCCGCGATGGAGCTCTAGTCCAATTGGAGTCAAGCTTTGAAGTCCAAACTCCCACGGAAGCGCATATTTACGGAACTAAAGGTTCTATCCGAGTGCACTCACGTTTTCATCATCCTGAAAAAATCACCCTTAGTTTAAGCGATGGAAAGAAAGAAGAATTTGAGATAAAATACCGCGGTAATGGCTATGTACACGAAATCGAAGCGGTAAGTCAAAACTTTATGGATGGTAAGACTGAGAATGAAGTTTTACCCCATCGAGAATCGCTACAACTCGCTCAGTTATTGGCACGAGTTAAAAATGAGATAAACAATTAACAAAAATCAAAAGCAATTATGTCTAGGTAAAAGTCTTGACTAATTTTTTCGCCTTTTTCATTTAGCGCTGGAATCCAAGCAGGCATGTCTTCGGTTGTTTTAATAAGAAAGTCTGTTAATTCTTTATACGATGAACATTCTTGTAGGCGGGGATTTTCGACTTTTCCTTCTTCATTGATGGTAAAGACCACCTTCATGCCAACTAATTCTTTAAATGAGATGCTTTCGGCTTTGCTGAGACTAGCGTCTCTAAAATAAGTATTCATTCCATTTTCTCCTTCTGCGTAAGCGGCTGAACGCGAAGGTTCTACCGTAATTTCGAAGTACATCGTTTTATCTTCCAACCTATGAGTCAAGGCATTTTTCGAGATAAAATCAATTTCAAGCTTAAACTTATCCGAAGCGGTTAATGCCTGGATAAGCAATTTCTGATCTTTATTTAGCTGTTCGTCTTTCCCAAAACAAGTCTTGCCTTGAGCGCTTAATCGCACTTCCCTATATTCCTCAATATAGTCTGCCGGATAGGCACGCATCAAGTCGCTTAGAGATTCGGCACCTTTTAACTGGACCAAACTTACGGGGTGAACAAAAGTTGGCTTAGCCTCAAAGCTTAAAAGTAGGTTGCCCTCTGGATTAATATACTTTTTATTATTTATGAGCTTGGAATCGATGTCTACATCTGTGAGATCCACAGTATTACTTTTTAAGGTTTTCTCAGCCAATGCATTGCTAAAAGCAATAGCACATGGTAAAAGTCCAAAAAGCACTAGCAAACGAACTGTTCTGTTAATTTTCATTTCATTTTTTTTAATTCCTTCGAAACTATAAAACCGTCTGAAATGGAATAGTAAGTTGAGGTAAATTAGTGTAAACGCTAAGTAAAACTTAGTTTTGAATTCAATCAAAACTTAAAAATTTTTAAACCTCTATGGCAGAAACATCTAGACTTAGTGTAGCTGAAATAAAGACAGAACTAAGCACGATTGCTCCACAATGGCAAGTAGTAGACGAGACTTTGCAAAGGTCTTTTACCTTTCGAGATTTTGCAGACGCCTTTACTTTTATAACCGCTATTGCTTTGGTCGCCGAAAAAAATCAGCATCATCCGAATTGGGAAAATAATTACAATAAAGTTAATATCAAACTGACTACCCACGATGTAGGTGGACTGAGTCAACTCGATTTCAAACTGGCTCAGGCAATTGATTCATTTGCACCTGAAAATTAAAAAAGAGTGGCCTCATGTTGCGGGGCTTAATTCTTATTCAGAATTAGCTTCTTCCTTAATCCATCAACTATATTTGCAGCTCAAATACTTTTAATGGGAACACAGGTATTAGATCATCAGGCCGTCTGTAGTAAAATAAGCCGTATTGCTTGGCAAATTTTCGAAGAGTTTAGCGACGAGAAACAAATATTTATCGCTGGAATTGCCGAAAGAGGCTATCTTTTTGCTTCCTTATTGAAGGAGGAGCTTGATAATATTTCAGACTTAAACTGCAGTTTGCATCGCTTAAGTTTCGATAAGAGTAACCCCCTGGAAGACCAACCTATTTTAAATCCACCAATCCTCGACTTTAAAGATGCCAATGTTGTATTGATAGATGATGTATTAAAGTCAGGCTCCACTCTAATATACGGAGTACGCTATTTCCTAAACTTCCCACTTAGTGTTATGAAAACGGTGGTTTTGGTAGATCGAAATCATAAACGCTACCCGGTAAAAGCCGACTTTAAAGGCCTTAGTCTTTCTACTTCTTTGCAAGAACACGTAAACGTTTTTATCGAAGAAGAACCCTTTTCAGTAGAAGTTTCTTAAAACATTCCTGAAAAGAAGCCTTATTTTACTTACTCCTGTATTAGAACACTTGAACTGCTCTAGGCTTGAGAGAGTGAGAATTCGCGATTTGCACTTAGTTTATTGTTGATGGGGAAAACCCACATTAAACCCTTAAAAAGGGTCTAATGATGGGATATGCTGGCAATTATTCAAGATAATAAAACGTATATTTGTTGGGAAATACTTACCTTATCGGTAATAAACCTACTTAATGATGGGATATACTAGCAAAATATGGGCGGAAATGTCAGATCTCGAAATTGTACGTCATATCGGGTCTGCTATTAAAAGTCTCCGTCTAGGCCAAAATAAAACCCAAGCCCAACTCGCCGAAAGTGCAGGCCTTAATCGTTGGACTATCAGTCAAATTGAAAAGGGTGAATCGATCAGCTTAAATAGCTTAATCCACATTTTACGTGCCTTAGATAGCCTCCAAATATTAGAAAACTTTAGTAGCGAGGAAGAAATAAGTCCTCTCGAATATGCCAAACTCAAAAAGCAAAAACGCCAACGGGTAAGGCCTTATCCTAGCGGTTCACCTTCTGTAAATGAAGAGTTACCCGAATGGTAGATATTGCTGAAATAAAAATTTGGGGTGAATATGTTGGGGCCCTACGTTGGGATGAAAGTAAAAAACTCGCTTTTTTTCAATATGCGCCGCGTTTTCTCACTAAGGGTTGGGACCTCGCTCCTATTAAAATGCCACTTAGTCAAGGTTCTGCTATCCACAGCTTCCCTGAATTGAGAATGTCTAAGCAGTCGAGTGAAGATACCTTTAAAGGGCTACCTGGCTTGTTAGCTGATTCCTTACCCGATAAATACGGACACAGCCTTATTAACTCTTGGTTGGCCCAGCAAGGTCGCGCCGCCAATAGCATGAACCCGGTGGAGAAATTGTGCTTTATTGGTCATCGCGGTATGGGTGCCTTAGAGTTTGAACCTGCTCGAGTAAAAGGCGGATTAAAAAGTTTTAGTCTGGAAGTTTCCAGTTTGGTAGAAATAGCCAAAAAAATTAAAGACGAAAGAAGTTCTTTTAAAAGCGACTTAAATACTGCTGAACACGAAGATTTAAAGGACCTTTTCAAAGTGGGGACCTCTGCCGGTGGAGCGCGTCCCAAAGCTATTATTGCTTTTAATGAAAAAACGCTCGCCGTGAAATCCGGTCAAGCCCAGGTGCCAAAAGGATTTGAGCATTGGCTTCTCAAACTAGATGGCGTTAGCAGCGCGCAATTTGGAGAAAGTAGTCATTGGGGACGAGTAGAATATGCCTATTACCTCATGGCATTGGACTGCGGCATTGAGATGAATAAATCGAGATTACTAGAGGAAAATGGCCGGGCACATTTTATGACCAAACGTTTCGACCGAGAAGGAAATATTAAGCACCACATTCAAACCCTTTGCGGCTTACAGCACTACGATTACAACGAAATGTACTCCTTTAGCTACGAACAGGTTTTTCAAACCATGCGACAATTGCGACTAAGCTATCCCGAGGCGGAGCAGATGTTTAGGCGTATGGTGTTCAATGTATTAGCCACTAACTACGATGATCACACTAAAAACTTTTCCTTTCTCCTAAAAAAGGATCAGAAATGGAAATTAGCTCCCGCCTACGATCTTTGCTTCTCTTTCGATCCCGATAACCACTGGGTTAGCCAGCAAACCCTTAGTGTAAATAACAAAAAGCTAAACATTAGTGAAGCCGATCTACTAAAAGTGGGAAAAGAAAATTCGATTAAGAAAGCGCCGCAAATAATTAAGGAAATAAATGCAGTGGTAAAAAATTGGCAGAAATATGCAGAGCAAGCAGTGGTACAAAAGCGACTGGCCGATTATATCGGAGCCAATTTGAATACTCTAAACCTTCGCTAAACGGGCCTTCTGTTTTTTACGTGCTTCCACCTCTTGGCGCCAGTATTTCGGGTGAATAATTAACATACCAAAGCTTTCCCCTGGCTGCTTACCTAAGTGCTTGTGGTGCATTTTATGCGCTCTTAAAACGGCGGCTAGGTAAAGACTGTTTGTGTTTTTAAACCAAGTGAAACGGCGATGAATCCACACTTCATGGACCAAGAAATAGGCGAAACCATAAATGGCAATTCCCGCACCAATACTCACCGAAATCCAGTTAGTATTCATCATACCCAGCATAATGCAAAGCCATGAGGGAATGGCGAAAATCAAGAAAAAAGCATCGTTCTTCTCAAAAAAACCAGGCTCCTTAACGTGATGGTCTTCGTGTAAAAACCACAGCAAACCGTGCATCAGATATTTATGCGTGAACCAAGCCACATATTCCATGGCCCAAAAAGTGGCTAAAACAAGTAAAGCTACCCAATACCAAGTCATAGGGTTAAATTGAGAATTAAGAAAAACAAAAATATCATGGGCAAATACCATTTGGCTATTGCATTGCTTTCGCTTTGCAAAGATCGCGGAAATAGCAGTTGCACCAAAAAAGAAACCCCTAACCAACCGAAATAGTTCTCTATGGGGATAATACCATTCTCCCATTGCCAAAAACCTAAGTTGGCGGATATGGGCTCAATAAAGAAATCGACACAAACCATTAGTAGGCTGGCTAAAAGTGCTTGCGCAAGATGATTTTTCAACCAGCGATTTACCCAAAGACGCGAAGCATAAGCCATTAAAAACCAATTCACACCAATCAACACGGGCACCTCAATAATTTTCGGACCAAGATTTTGGAGATACTGGTAATTACCAAAGGGAAAACCCGTTTGAGTACCTAACAATTCGGCCAAATAACCGATTAAAAAACTGATTAAAAAGAAAATAGTTAAGCTGCGCATCTTGGTGGCAACCCCAAAAACAAAAGCGGTTGCGATTAGCAAATTTAAAGGGGTAAAACTGGCCCAAAAATCGGTATCAGACCAACTGATAACTAGGACTCCAAAAAAATGAATAACCCCAAGTGCCCAAAGTCCATAACGATTTACAAAATTTTGCAAGCTGCTAAGCATAATCAGTTTTAATAATATTGGCGCTAATTTGAGCACTCAATAAGCAGAGGGGAATTCCTCCACCCGGATGCACGCTTCCGCCGCAAAAGTACAAGCCTTTAATTTTCTTGGTGAAATTCGGATGGCGCAAAAAGGCCGACATGGTATCGTTAGACCCAGCGCCATATAATGAGCCCTGATAACTAGATGTTTTAGACTCAATGCTACGCGGGTCGAGAATCTCCTCAAAGTCAATTAAATCTGCTATGGGCTTATTTAAAATACGACTCAATTTGGCTAGAGTATTCGCACGTACCTTCTTAATTATCGTATCCCAATCCTGCCCTGTATTGCCAGGAACATTAATCATTACAAACCAGTTTTCACAGCCTTTGGGCGCATCGAAAGGGTCTTCCTTACTAGAGATGTTCACATAAATAGTAGGGTCGTCAAAAACCTGCGCTTCCTTAAATATGGCATTAAATTCTGCCTTATAATCGTCGCTGAAAAATATATTATGTAAATCGAGTTCAGGGAAAACATCTTTAATTCCCCAATAAAAAATAAGAGCGGAACTACTACGAGCTTGGGCCAAGGTCTTTTCGGGGGCAGGCTGTGAAGCCAATAATTTACGATAGGTTGGTACAATGTCCATATTGGAAACCACTACGTAGGCATAGAATTTTTCCTCGGCCACACGAATACCTTTGGCTTGACCACCTTCTACCAAAACTTCATCAACCCGTGAGTTGAAATGATATTTCACACCAAGGTCTTTCGACAATTCGTAGAGCGCTTTGGTAATACTAACCATACCACCTTCAGGGTAATAGGTACCAATATTATGTTCTAGATGCGGAATGGAACTCATCACCCCGGGCGTTAGATAAGGACTGCTGCCATTATAGGTCGCAAAGCGATCAAAAAGCTGCACCATTTTATCGGTTTCAAAAGACTCTTCATTCGCATCATGTAAGGTGCCCGTTAGCTTTAGTTTGTGGATGCGAATAAGTGAGTTTAAAGTAGTAAGATTTAAATAAGTGGAAGCTTTGTGCAATGATTTTTCTAAAAATACCGGACTAGTATGGCGATAGATATATTCGGCTTCCTCTAAGTATTTTAAGACATTTTCAGCTTTTTCGCCCAATTGCCTTTCTGCTTCTGCCGCAAAGTGATATTTATCGCCCGAAGCTTGCAATTTGGTACCATCCTCCCAAAAATAATGACAGGCGGTATCCTTTTTAAAATAGTTAAAATATTGACGAGGGTTTTTACCGCAGTCAGAAATTAATTCATCTACTAAAGTTGGCAAAGTAAATAAGCTCGGACCAGAATCGAAGCGATATGTCTTATTACCATTGCTGCTTAACTTACCTCCCGGATAAGAATTGGCCTCAAAAACTTCTACGGAAAAACCCTGATGGGCTAGACGACAAGCCGTTGCTAGTCCAGCGATACCGCTGCCAATAATTAATGCTGACTTTCTCATTTTCAAAATCTAGTGCTTTAACCGGATATGTAGGCATTAGTTTAAAATTATTGCTAATTTCAACCAAATTATACATCTGATGAAAAGTCTGACTCTTTGCCTCCTATTCTTCCTCTCAGCTAATTTCTTAAAAGCCCAACCGGCTATTTGGGATACCTTAAATTTTGAGAACAATTTACACGAAAGTCGTTTGTATTTTGACAGTACGCAAAGCAGTGGCATTTGGCAAATTGGTAAACCGCAAAAAACACTTTTTGACTCGGCTTATAGTGGTGAATTAGCCCTACTAACCGATACCCTTCTAAACTATAGCTCTAGTTCAAGCGATACCTTTTATTTAGGCTTTAGTATTTACGGTAATGGTACTTCCATTGAATTTAAGCATCGTTACGACATGGATAGTCTGCATGCTTTCGGGAACATTGAACTCTCCGCTGATAGCGGCCAAACATGGAAACTACTGCACGATAGTATTAACCCTTTCTATCTATGGTCTCAGCAAAATAACAATATGGGTTATTATGGCACAGAGGTTTACAATCTTTACACCAAGCACGATCTTAGTGGCGACAAAAATGGGTTTACAGGGAAGTCAACTGGTTGGGTTACGACTATGATAATGTTTCCTTGTTATGCGATAAAAAGACCTTGGGAAGTGTATTTGCGCTTTAACTTTTCGGCCGATTCCATGGCCTTGGCTAGTGAGGGTTGGATAATCGACGATATCCTTATCAACTCTTTTGGAGGAGAATGCAGTAATTTAGGAGAAAATAAAGTCGTTCCGATAATTGAAATCTACCCTAATCCAAATCAGGGCAATGAATTAAAGCTAGGTAAAATCTGGGAACAAGAAATTAAATTTAAACTTTACAATCTTACAGGCCAGCTTGCGCAAGATGGCATCATCCAGGCCTACCAAAATTCAATTCCGCTTAGAGGGCTGCAAAACGGATTTTACAGTCTGCGCTTTTATGAAGGAGAACAATTACTGGGTGTAGCTAAACTTCAAAAACAATAATTCGCTAGCTCACTAAACCTTTGGGCTTAGCCATGGTTTTTTGGATGTGAAATGGTGGTTTAAATATAAATCCTTGCCTATTTTATGGCGCTGGTTTCTGCAGTTTTTGGTGCTTATGCTAATTATTGCCTTCATTTTTGCTCCTAAAAAGCGACCGGTAGATTATACTGACATTTCCTTTGAAAGTAGTGCCAATAGTCGCTTATACTTTCATAATGTTCGAAGTTTCTTCTACCGCATCGATATTCGTTCCAAAGCGCCCATGCTCATTTACCAGCTGAAGCGACGAACTCCTGAACGCGATAGTCTCAATTTGAATTTCGATATCATTCGTCAAAGCGCTGCGGATGAAGCCTTTATTTTCAGCTACTTGGGAAATCACTTTCAGAGTTTAGATTCACTATCCCTAAAGTTTTCTGCTTTCGCTGATGAAAAAGCTCTGGATAATTTACGTAACGAAGATCATTTTCGCATAGCCGCCAAAACTTACAGCAGTTTTCTAAAAGAAGAGCCTATCTACTTGATGCAGGGATCAGACACAATTCAAGAACTCTTCAGCGACCGCGCCGCATTTATTGATGCTGAAATTACCCTTGAAGATTACTTTAAATTGGTGCAGAAGAATTAGCCTGCAATGGATCTCTAACTCCAGCAGAACCTATTCAAATAGTCTTCCGCCTAGCCTAACTAACGCGAGTTCGACTATAAATTATAGCCTCAGATTTTCAATAAAAAGCTAAGGCAAGTCTGTATTGTGCAGCTCTAGCGGGCTACAGCTGCACGATTTGTAAGAGGCATTATTGATTTTATTGGAAAACCATGCAGGCCCTTATAAAATATAGCTTTTTTCGCCTTAACGTCTCGCAATAGCTCGCTATTGCTTTACGGCTTGGGCTCGAAACCCACGATTTAAAAGGGGTCTGAGGCCTTAAGTGTACATTAAAATTAAGTTAAGCAATTGAAGGCTCGTGGCAAATGGAAAATTATTAGAATCTAAAGGCTAATGCTGGCTAGGAGGAATAACTAAGCTGCAAAAATCTTCTTTCTAATATTAATTTGGGTCCTTTTCAATAATCGTTTACAAATATTGAATATTATTGATGTTAAATTTAATAATATTGATTTTAAACGACACAAAGTTAATATTTTTTATAATTTTGTCTCTATGAATCAGTTGAAAAACTTTCCTAGTTTTTGTCCCGCCTGTTCAGCAAAGTTGCATGTCTCTGAGTTGAGTTGCGACCAATGTGAGACTAAAATCCAAGGGCACTTTGTTTTGCCACAATTATTGGGCTTGTCAAAACCTGAACAAGAATTTATATTGGCTTTTCTGCAAGCATCAGGAAGTTTAAAAGAGATGTCAAAAATTCTTGGCTTCTCCTACCCAAAAGTTCGCAATATGCTAGACGAACTCATCTTAAAAGTTAAAAAACTAAATGACGAAAAAAACACCGCATGATAAACAGTGTGACTTTTTATGAGAAGCTTTTGGGTTTAAAATCTAGCCTCGGTTCTATACTAGTATTATTGGCACTTTATTTTGCTGCTTACTTCAACAATATAAGACTAGATGGGGTGCTCAACCTGCATTTCACGAGTAATGTCAGCCACCAGACCTTAGCGACCGATTTATCCGTAAATCTTTTAAGCTTAGCCCTGATTTTCAGTATCGCCCTTTTTTTAATTAATAATAGATTTCCGCGTTTAGCCGACTTAGTACCACAATTACTTTGGGCGCAGTGGCCACTAATACCGCTCTGCTTTTTAAGCTTTCTTTTCGATTATCATACTGTGGGAAGTTTAGCAAGAGAAACGCTTAGTGAGGAGCTCATTAATATGACCTCTTCCCCATCTTTTTGGTTAGCCACACTTATCTTGATTGGAGGAATTATTTTAAACATCCACTTTTATTACGGCCTTTTCAAAGTAGATAGTGGACTAAAAGGAAATAAGCTAGGCTGGGCCTTTGCTGTGACGCTTTTTCTCTCATTTTGCTTAAGCACGTTTACCTTAAAAATACTTTAAAATGAAAGTTTGTATAATTATTTTTTTAAGCCTATGGATGAACTGTCTTTTTGCGCAAAACATTCAAGAGGAAAACATTAGCTTTTCCCATAAGGGCTGCGCCTTCAGTGCTAGTATAAGTTACCCTTCAGGTAATGGACCGTTTCCTGCGATAATGTTAGTACCGGGTTCGGGCCAAAATGATAAAGACGGAAGTATTAGCCTTAGAGGTGCTAATTCACAATGCTTATACCCCGGTTTAGTAGATTCTAATTTAACCATTTACAAAGATTTAGCCCATGGCTTGAGCAAACTTGGTTACCTCGTTTTACGCTACGATGAGCTATTTATTTCTTGCCCCTCTACTAACACTCCTGTTTCTGATTATGAAAAACTTTGGCTGCCCGCTAATGCGGCCTTGGACAGTTTAGTGATTCATCCACTAGTTGATGCTAACAAACTTTATCTCATGGGTCATAGCGAAGGTGGATCGTTAATAAATTATATTGCTACCGAGCGAAATGATATTGCTGCATTAATTAATATCGCCGGTGCTTATACGCCTTTCGATAGTTTATTAGCCAAACAACTGGTAGATATTGCCAATCTCTGTGGTGGTAATGTTACTATGGCCCAAAATCAAGCAAATCAAATACTGAGTTATTTCTCAAGCTTGCGCAATGGCACCTCTGCCCTGCCACCTTTTGCTGGAGCCACGGCCAGCGCCTGGATAAGATACATACATGTAAATGACTCCGTGCTAGAATACTATAAAGCTGCGAATCTACCCACTCTTTTCCTAGGTATGGCAAATGATTTCAATGTACCAGCCGCTGAGTGGAATAGATTTAAGGATAGTTTATCCCCTATTATTAAAAACTCTTTTTATCAGTTAAGTGGTCTTAATCATTATATGACTAATGATAGTGTTCCGCAAGTAGATCAAAGAGTAGTGGATACTATTCATTATTTCCTTAGCCAAGGAATGCAAGTAGGATTAGTAAAACCAAAGAGAGGCTATTTAAAAATCTACCCCAATCCAAGTCGAGGAGAAATTCACATTGGAGCATCTGAATCCTTTATTGGAGAAGAATTAGAAATTTTAACAAGCAGCGGGAGCCGAATTTTTAAGACCCGATTACAAGAAGAAATAGACTTAATATTGCCCTACGGTACTTACCTTTTTAATTGTGGTAAAAGTCAAGAGATAATATTGGTTAAGCCATAAAAAAAGGGAGCTTTAGGCTCCCTTTCTGTGTCTCTACTATTGAATTACCAGTTAAAAAGTGGTCGCTCGCTCATCATAAGGTTAACCTCTTCTCTAATCGTATTTAAGTTCTCTTCGTTTTCGAAATCGTTAATAACGCGATCGATAAATTCAGCGATTTTTTCCATGTCTGTCTCTACGCAACCACGCGTAGTTATAGCTGGTGTTCCCAAACGAATTCCACTGGTAACGAAAGGCGATTTATCGTCAAAAGGAACCATATTCTTATTAGCGGTGATATCGGCTTCTACCAAAGCATGCTCCGCTTGTTTACCATTTATGTTCTTATTTCTCAAATCAATCAACATGCTGTGATTATCGGTACCACCCGAAATAATATTGAAGCCCCTTGCTACGAGCGCATCTGCCAAAGCGTTGGCATTTTTCTTAACCTGTAGCGTGTAATGCATAAACTCATCTTGTAAGGCTTCGCCAAAAGCTACTGCCTTAGCGGCAATAACGTGCTCTAATGGACCACCTTGTGTTCCAGGGAATACGGCTGCATTTAAAAGCTGACTCATCATCTTGGTCACGCCTTTAGGTGTTTTTTCTCCGAAAGGATTTTCGAAATCTTTACCCATCATAATAATTCCACCACGCGGTCCACGCAAGGTTTTATGCGTAGTAGAAGTAACGATGTGGCAATGCGGTAGCGGATCATTTAAAAGGCCCTTGGCAATTAAGCCTGCAGGATGGGAAATATCGCCTAAAAGCAAAGCGCCTACAGAATCAGCAATCTCGCGAAAGCGTTGATAATCTAAATCGCGGCTATATGCAGAAAAACCACAAATGAGTAGGTTGGGCTTCTCGCGCTCAGCGATTTCCGCAATTTTATCGTAGTCCAATCTTCCCGTTTCTTGCTCTACACCATAGAAACAAGTTTTATAGGTTTTTCCACTAAAGTTAACCGGCGAGCCATGCGTTAGGTGACCACCATGCGAAAGGTCGAAACCCATAATTTTGTCGCCAGGCTTTAAGCAGGCTAAGAATACCGCTGCATTAGCCTGCGAACCCGAATGGGGTTGCACATTGGCATATTCAGCGCCAAAAAGTGCTTTGGCACGATCAATGGCAATCGTTTCTACCTGATCCACAACTTCACAACCCCCATAATATCTTTTTCCGGGAAATCCCTCAGCGTATTTATTCGTAAGTACTGAGCCCATCGCCTTCATAACATCCTCACTAACAAAGTTTTCCGAAGCGATAAGTTCAATTCCTTCGGTTTGTCTGTCGCGTTCCTGCTCTATTAAATCAAAAATATCTTGGTCTTTATACATATTGAGTTTTTCTAAGGGACTTAAACTTATTAATATTGCCCAAAAGTAAATAGAAAATGCTGACAGCAAACGACCCTAACCGTAAGTCTTGGTTAGATATATCAAAAAATAGCGATTTCCCCATTCACAACTTGCCTTTCGGGGTGTTTATGGCGAAAGATGACCACATTACGATAGGCACGCGTATTGGCGATTATGCCATCGATTTAGGTGCTTTACACCAACTTGGTCATTTTGAGGGTATCATCCTTCCGGAAGATGTGTTTTTACAAGACACCATTAATGATTTCATAACCTTGGGTAAGCCTACTTGTCGCCAAGTTCGCAATAGAATTGCCGAAATTTTTGATATCAACAATCCTGCTTTGCAAGGAAATGCCGAGCAAAGAGATATTATTCTCTTCGCAGTAGAAGAAGTGCAAATGTTGATGCCGGTCTTTATTCAAGACTACACCGATTTTTACAGCAGTAAAGAGCATGCTTTTAATGTGGGTACTATGTTCCGCGGTGCCGATAATGCCCTTATGCCTAACTGGTTGCATCTTCCGGTGGGTTATCATGGTAGAAGCTCTTCGATTATTGTTTCGGGTGAAAACATCCGTCGCCCCGTGGGACAAAGCAAGCCTGCTGATGCAGATGCGCCCGTATTCGGTCCTAGTAAATTATTGGATTTTGAGTTGGAAATGGCTTTCATTACCACCGATGGTAAGGCTTTAGGCGAGCGTATCACAACTGAAGAAGCGGAAGATTACCTTTTTGGTATGGTCGTTTTTAACGACTGGAGTGCGCGCGACTTACAAGCTTGGGAATATGTTCCTTTGGGACCTTTCTTGGGCAAGAACTTTGCCTCCTCTATTTCGGCTTGGGTAGTGACCTTTGATGCCTTAGAACCTTATCGGGTTGAGAAGCCATCGCAAGATCCCGAACCACTGCCCTATTTACAATGCGCTAATAATACTTCCTACGATATTAAGCTTGAAGTTTATATCCAACCCGAAGGCGGTGAAGAAAGCCTAGTATGTGAAAGTAACCACAAGTATTTATACTGGACCATGGTACAACAATTGGCGCACCATACCGTGAACGGCTGCAATATTAATGCGGGCGATATGATGGCCAGCGGTACTATTTCGGGTCCAACGCCTAGCAACTATGGCTCTATGTTGGAGCTAAGCTGGCGCGGTGCAAAAAGTATTACTTTAAGTGATGGTAGTGAGCGTAAATTTATTCAGGATGGCGACACCGTAATTATGCGGGCTTTCTGCGATAACGGCGGGCAAAGAATGGGCTTCGGTGAAGTTCGTTCGAAAGTGCTTCCTGCTAAAGAATAAAAAGACGAATCAAAAAAAGAAAAGGCCTCGCAATTGCGGGGCTTTTTTATTGCTTATATTTTTAGCTCTAGGCAGATGCCTTCTAATAACAAGCTGATCTAAAACTTATCATTATACGCTATGTGTTTAAGGTATTAATCATTCGCAGTGAGCAACTACTTTAGTTGAAAAAAAGATTATATAAATACCTACCTGGCATGAAGGTGAAAGCCCCTGCTATTAGGATTGCGCCTACATACAATAAAATCATTTTACGTTGATGTGCCTTTACTCGGCCCTTTCTGATGGCCATAAAAGCGGTAGGCACAGTGTAAATAGTCAAGAAACTAAAAAGATGAATCCAACCAAAGTGATTGAAAATTTGTGGGCCCACCTGGGCAGGCATTAAAAGGGTAACAGCTGCTGTAAAAAGCATGAGTACCATATAAATTTGCCCCAGTTTTTTATGGTTCTTAGTACCTTTTTTTCTAAATAGCAGAATTCCTCCAATAAAAAAACAAGGCACCACGCTAAGTAAGTGTAAGTATAATAAAGTGTTGTACATAACTATTCCCAAGGGTCTAGTTTATCATTTTCGTTTTAATATTAAACCTTTTTTATCCAAATCAAATCTAAAATATTACTTCACTGCAGGTTCTTGTTTCAAATCCGCAACCGCTACTCTAGCCAAATTTCCCTTTGGTCCAGAAAGCCAGATGTAATTTTCTGCTAAGCTGCCGCTATAATATGTAAATGGAAAACTTCGCCAGTTGCGACCAGCGTCTTCGGTAAAGTAGGCCCCATAACGACTGTGCGCTAGCCATTGTTTCTCGTCAATGGCAATTAAATTGGATATATATTTTCCCGCAAGGGAGATGCGTGACTCCTGTGAGACCTTCCAACTATAGCCACCATTTTCACTAATACTAATACATTCATCCGACAGGGAATCGCCTTTGTAATCACCACCAGCAACTAAAATGCGCTTCTCATCTATAAAGGAAAAAGAAAATATGCCTTTAGAATCTGTGCCCTGATCGATTGGTGTAAAAGCCCGGTGCCAAGACTTACCGTAATCTTGAGTTATGTAAATGGTTGATTCCTTACCTCCTAAACCAATGATTGCTTGGCCCTGGCCATAGGTCTTTAATGAAGTACCCGATGCGGCAAAGCCCCCTTGATTAAGATGTGAAGGAGGAATTAAAGCTGGGTCAATCGCAGTCCAAGTCTTGCCACCATCTTTCGTTTCAATAATGGGAAGAGCTTGTCCAATGGCATCGCTAAAAGCTAAACCTCTTTGATCATCCCAAAAATCAAGGGCGTCGAAAAATATACCTTCCGTTTCGTTGCGGTAGACCTCCTGCCATGTTTTGCCCCCATCTTCCGTAAGGAGCATTACCGCAGGTAAACCAGCAGAAAGAATAATGGCCTTGGAGGTGCTGAAAGCATGAATGTCGCGAAAATCCGATTCCACGTAACCCGCAGGACTGCAGTTTACAACCTGATTGTTAGAAGCTTCCACACGATAAACTTGTCCCTCTGCCCCACTAAACCAACAAATGTCGTCGGATACAGCTGAAATTCCACGAAAGCCTGCTTCAGTGCTGATATCAAATTTTTGAATATGGCTGGCCTCTTGGGCATCTGCGCAAGCGAAAAGAATCAAAAAGGATAGAAAGGAAATAAGCTGTTTCATACAAACGTTTTGTTGGCCATAAACCTAGAGAATTTGCAGGAATAAAAAAATTATAGTAATTTCGATGTTCAAACATTGAAACTATGAAACGAAGCGACTTTTTTAAAACCAGTGCTTTGGGTTTAGCAGGCCTAAGTTTATTAAAGGCTGATGCTGCAGAAAAAGCCGAAACTTTCAAAACGAATATTGACCAAGTAGGCTTTAATCACCTACCCAATCCCAAAAACAAAATCATGAATAATTCAATTTTAATTAAAGCAGATAGCCGCGGGCATGCCGATCACGGTTGGTTAAAAGCCAATCACAGCTTCAGCTTTGCCAATTATTACAATCCCGAAAGGATGCACTTCGGGGTGCTGCGCGTTTTAAACGACGATTTTATTGCACCAGGCATGGGCTTCGGCACGCATCCCCATGAAAACATGGAAATTATTACCATTCCCTTGGAAGGTGATCTAGAACATAAGGATAGTATGGGTCATGCCGAGGTGATAAAAATGGGCGATGTACAAGTGATGAGCGCCGGTACAGGGGTTTACCACAGCGAGTACAATGCGAATAAAGATAAAGCCGTAAAGCTCTTTCAAATTTGGCTCTTCCCTATTAAGAAGAATGTTGAGCCGCGTTACGATCAAATTACTCTGGACGTAAAGAAAATGGATAATAATCTAATGCAGATCCTATCTCCCTTTAAGGATGATGAAGGTGTTTGGATTCACCAAAATGCATGGTTCCACATGGGTAGATTTGATGCGGGACGGAGCTTTAAGCATTCGCTAAATGCGCCCCAAAATAATGGTTTATACGCCATGGTTGTAGAGGGCAAATACCGCGTAAACGGCGAAGAACTAAGTCAGCGTGATGCCTTGGGTATTTGGGAAACTGCTGAAGTAGACTTTGAAGTTATTGAAGAAGGACGAATTCTTCTGATGGAAGTTCCGATGCAATTATCGTAAAACATAATTTTTCAAAATTTTCTAGGCCCAGATTTTTCTGGGCCTTATTTTTATCCAATGTTAGATGCCAATTACTGGGAAAAACGATACCAAACCGGACAAACAGGCTGGGATATCGGTCAAGCCTCCCCCGCCTTAATCGCTTATTTCGAAAAACTAGTTCACAAAGATATTCATATCCTCATTCCTGGTGCGGGCAAGGCGCACGATTTAGCCTGGCTGTACCAACACGGCTTTCGTAACAGTGTGGTCATTGATATTAGTCCTACTGCTTTACATCAAGCAGCGGGTCTTTATCCAGAAATACCTGCCACTCATTTTATCGAAGGTGATTTTTTTAGTCATAATGGCGCCTACGACTTAATTGTAGAGCAAACCTTTTTCTGTGCCGTTTCGCCTGAATTACGGACTCAATACGTCCAGAAAATGCATGAACTTTTAAAACCTGGTGGTCGCCTAATGGGTTTACTTTTTGATTTCCCGCTGAGCGCAGAAGGACCACCCTTTGGCGGCTCGGCTGCCGAATATCAAGTCCATTTTAGTCCTCTTTTTAAGATTGAGCACTTAGAAAGAGCCTATAATTCAATAAAGCCGCGGATGGGCAGAGAGTTGTTTTTTGAGTTGGTGAAGTAGGGACTGCTATTTCGGCATAATGAAGAATCCCTATCTTTAAGGATGGTTGATTTTATGAAAAATAAGGTTGAGCAGTTTAACAGCATTAAAAAATCATGAAATCAGAAACGTAAGTCGCCTTTTTGGACTCGAAGCGAAATCTTAGATTATCTTAAAGAAATTAAAAGTACTTGAAGCAAACGACTCGCAGCCATTTTTCCATTACAAAAATGGACTGTCCTTCCGAAGAAAACCTCATTCGCTTAAAGCTAGATGAGCCCGAAATTCTCTATTTGGATTTTGATTTAAGCAAGCGGGAACTAAAAGTCTACCATCATAATTCCACCCAAGAGATAGAAAGAACTTTAGATTCCCTAGCTTTAGGAAGTCACCTTTTGAAGAGCGAAAGTTTTAGTGGCGCTTTACCCAAGCCGGGAAAGGATGAAAAAGAGCAAAAACGACTCTTACTAATCGTCTTAGCCATCAACTTTGCTTTCTTCCTATTTGAAATTGTTACCGGTTTTATTTCTCAGTCAATAGGACTAATCGCCGACAGCCTCGATATGTTAGCAGACGCACTAGTTTATGGTATTAGTCTTTCCGCTATTGGTGCGGCTACTAGTAGAAAAAAATCGGTAGCAAAAATCGCGGGCTATCTACAAATTATCTTGGCCCTTTTGGGTTTTTCAGAAGTTCTCCGTCGCTTTTTGGGCCTAGAATATCTACCCGATTTCCAAACCATGATGATAGTTTCTACTCTGGCTTTAGCGGCCAATACCATCAGTTTATTGCTGCTGCAAAAATCAAAAGGCAAGGAAGAAGCCCACATGAAGGCTAGCCTCATTTTTACTTCTAACGACATTATTATAAACCTCGGAGTAATTATAGCGGGTAGCTTGGTGTATTTCTTCCATTCGCCCCTACCCGATTTACTAATTGGTTGCATCGTATTCTTCATTGTAATTAGGGGAGCCCGATCGATTTTAAGCCTTGCTAAATGAGCATTTCCCTTATCTTGCGATTCTAGAAACAACTCCATCACTTTGAAAACACTAGGCATCATTCCAGCGCGCTACCAAAGTTCTCGTCTACCCGCTAAGCCTCTCGCCATCATTGCCGATAAGCCCATGATTCAGCATGTATACGAGAGAGCTTTATCTGTATTCGACTATCTAGTAGTAGCTACCGACGATCAAAGAATTTATGATGCCGTTATCGCTTTCGGCGGAAAGGTAGTAATGACGAGTACGGAGCATAGTACGGGTACGAATCGCTGCTTAGAAGCTTACGAAATAGTACAAAAGGAAATGGGCGATTTTGAGGTAATCGTAAATGTGCAGGGTGATGAGCCTATGATTAAAGCTTCGGAATTACTAAGTCTAATTGCCTTATTCAGTAAGCCCGAAACCGAGATTGGCACTTTAGTAAAAGCGATTGAAACCGAAAAGGAATTAAGCAATACCAGCGGTTGTTTCGTAACCATCACTAAACAAAACAAAGCCCTTTATTTTTCGCGTGCCCTTATTCCTGTATTACGGAATATACCGCGCAGCGAGTGGCTTGGGAAACATACTTTCTATAAACATATCGGCCTCTATGCCTACCGTCCGGCGAGCCTAAAAAGCTTTGCCCTAATGGAGATGAGCAGCTTGGAGATTGCCGAATCTTTAGAGCAAAATCGTTGGTTGGAAAACGGTGGCAGCATTCACGTTGGTTTCGCTTTAGAGGAAAGCCTTTCGGTAGATACGCCCGAAGATTTAGCGGAGGTGAAAGCCTTAATGGAGCATTCTTAATGAATAAAAAAGAGCTGAAAGATTTTCTCAATTTCAAGGCAGAGGAATACGAGAATCCTAATTTCATTGAATTAGATCCTGTTTCCATTCCTCATCAGTTTAATCGTAAAGAAGATATCGAAATTGCCGGTTTATTGAGCGCTACCATCGCTTGGGGAAATCGCAAAAGCATCCTTATAAATGCGGCCAAAATGATGGCCATTATGGAAGGGGAACCGTATCAGTTTACCTGTTCTTATTCCGAAAGGGATTTTAAAAAGTTAAAAGGCTTTGTGCATCGTACTTTTAATGCGGAAGATTTCGACTTTTTCATTCGTGCCTTACAGCATATTTACCTCCACAAAGGCGGATTAGAAATGGTATTTCAAGGTGCTAATGCCAAGCAAGCTATCGTGAACTTCCGCAGCGAAATGCTTCAAGTTGCGCATCTACCGAGGAGTGAAAAACACCTTTCAAACCCCGATAAAAACTCGGCAGCAAAACGTCTCAATATGTTTTTACGCTGGATGGTTCGTCCCGCTACTAAAGGCGTAGATTTTGGTTTATGGTCTTCGCTCAGTCCCGCTCAATTAAGCTGTCCGCTGGATTTACACAGTGGTAATGTAGCCCGTAAACTAGGGCTTTTAGACCGCAGAGCCAATGACTGGAAAGCAGTAAGTGAATTAGATCTTGCTTTACGAAAACTCGATGTGCAAGACCCGGTGAAATACGATTTTGCCCTTTTCGGGATGGGTGTTAATGAGAAGTTTTAGGCTTTAAAATCTGCGACCTTTTTAATATCCTTAGATTCGATTATAGTTTCTGCTTTTTGGCCCTTACTTAAAGCCCACATAGCTTTGGCAATATCAGCTGCTTCCACTCCTTTGTACTTTTCTGGGATTAAGAAGGATAGGCTATTCATAAGGACTTTGCCGATGCTTTCCCCCAATCGTTTTTCTTGTCTGGGTCCCATAATCATTGAAGGACGAAGAAAGTAAGATTGCTTTAAGTTGAATTTACGAATGGCTTCTTCCATCTCTCCTTTCGTTTTAAGGTAGAAGTTTTTGCTTTGCGCATCTGCGCCCAGCGAAGAAACTACGCTAAAGTGTTTTACATTGCCCTTTTTGGCTAATTCCGCGGCTTTTACCGGGATGCCAAAATCAATTGCATGGTAGGTTTCTTGATTGCTGGTTTTCGCTTTCGTTGTGCCAACACAAACAAATACCGCATCTGCTTGCAAGCGCTCGGGCCAAAAATCGTCGCTTAACAAATTTCCCAAGCGTTCTTTCACTTTGGGACTTTGCATACCTAAAGTTCGACGGGAGTAAAGTTCAATTTCGGTATAATCACTGTCATTTAATAATTCGGTCAGTAAAAAATGTCCCACTAAACCTGTTGATCCTAATAGTATTGCTTTCATTTAATTTTATTCTTGATTAAAGTCGATATGCTCTAGGTACCAACCATCTTTAAAGTAAAAACGCTTTGTTCCAAAATGATGTAAGGCATAGCCCGTGGCGAATACCCCGAGACTTAAGTAAACGGTTAGCGGACGTATAATAGGCCGGTCTCCATTTATAATCGCATTAAAGATGATTACTCCGGGAAATAAAGTGGCACCCGCCATAGCCGCTTTTCCAAAGAAAGGCATTAAGCCTCGTTTAACTTTTAAGGCGACAATATTCTCGTGCCTTACTATTTTGGTTCCGAATACAATACGATTGCTATCGGCCCGCACAAAATCGCCAGAAAGCCAATACTCTTCATCGCCATTGCGAACTTTTAATTCCAATAAATCTCCTTGACTCCAGCGGTAAGCTGGTAATTCTCCCTTCTTTTTTAAATATAAATATTGCTGCGCGTCTACGGAAAGTGATGCCAGAAGGAAAACTAAAAAACTAAGAGCTGGAGCTAGGCTTTTCATGGGGTTCTTTTTTTTCTTGAATATGATAGTGTATTGTTAAGGGGTAGTCATTTCTTGCGGTGTGGCCCATCCAGTAATCCTGACCATATTTTTCGATTTCATGGCTTAGGTCGTCACTAATATCTTCGTAAGCCAATCTTTGTGATTTAAAACTGCGGGGCTCAGATTTGCGAAAGTACCAAGCTAAGACAAGTCCTATTATTCCGCCTGAAATATGTCCCTCATAGCTCACCCGTTCCTCAATAGGCGCCAAGCCCCAAACCAAACCGCCATATAGAAATACCACCAACAAACTTAAAGCTAAAAGATTGGCATTGGAGCGTAAAATGCCACTAAAAAAAATAAAACTTGCAAAGGCATAAATCAAACCTGAGGCCCCGATATGATAACTTTCTCGGGCAAAAAACCAAACCATCAATCCACTAAATATCCAAGAAATCCATAATACCGGTTTTGCATTGCGCGGGTAAAAGAAATAGATGGCCGAAAGAAGTACGAAAAGGGGAATAGAATTATTTGCTATGTGTTGTAAATCGCCATGTAAAACAGGACTAAGAACAATACCCAGTAGCGATTGCCAACGTTGTGGAAAAATCCCAAACTCATACATTCTCAAATCAAAGAATGTATCTAGGGCAAAAAATAACCAAATTAAGAGTAATAGTAAGAGCGGTTTAAGCATGAAATCGAGGCTAATCTCTTCTTTGTTTGCCCCTTTGCCAACGCTAATCGAAAATGTTTTGCCTTTATTCATGCTTGTTAAATGTAGTACTTTTACAGGCAAATAATATTCCGCATGCATGCCCCTCTTGCCGAAAGGCTTCGTCCTATAACTTTTGATGATATTATTGGCCAGAAAAAGCTAATTGGTAAGGAAGGAAATCTGCGACTTCTTTTAAAACAAGGCTTGGTACCCTCTTTAATTTTCTGGGGGCCACCCGGAGTTGGCAAAACTACATTAGCCCAAATTATTGCTGAGCAAAGTGGCCGCAAGTTTTTCACCTTAAGTGCTATAAACAGTGGAGTTAAGGATGTCCGTGAAGTAATTGGCCAAGCCCAGAATCAAGGTCTTTTTGCCCAAGGTAAAGCCCCTATTTTATTCATTGATGAAATTCATCGATTCAGTAAATCGCAGCAAGACAGCTTACTAGGAGCAGTGGAAAAAGGGATTATCGTTCTTATTGGTGCCACCACCGAAAACCCAAGTTTTGAGGTGATTCCCGCCTTGCGCTCACGCTGCCAAATTTACACCTTAGAATCGCTCAATGCAGAAGACCTTCAAGAGCTTATTAATCGCGCCTTCTCCAAAGATAGCTGGCTGATTGATAGACAAGTTAAGCTTACGGAAAAGGAGGCATTAATGCGTTATAGCGGCGGTGATGCACGTAAGTTTCTTAATAATTTAGAATTGGTAGTCGGTCAAGTTGACAAAGGGGGTGAAATTACTAATCAACTAGTAGAAAACATCTTACAAAACACCAATACCCAATACGATAAAAATGGTGAGCAGCACTATGACATAGTTAGTGCTTTTATAAAATCTATTAGAGGTAGCGATCCCAATGCGGGTTTATACTGGTTGGCTCGAATGATTAAAGGAGGTGAAGACCCAAAATTTATTGCACGGAGACTTTTAATTCTCGCCTCTGAAGATATTGGTTTGGCCAATCCCAACGCCCTTTTATTGGCTAATGCTTGTTTCGAAACGATTGAGAAAATTGGTTGGCCAGAGGGAAGAATAACCTTAGGACAATGTGTGGTGTATTTAGCCAATTCTCCTAAAAGTAATAGCGCCCATATGGGCATTAACAAGGCCATGGCAGAGGTTGATAAAACAGGTGATTTAGCAGTGCCGCTTTCTTTAAGAAACGCGCCCAGCCAGTTAATGAAAGAGCTAGGTTATGGCAAAGAGTATCAGTATAGTCACAATTATCAGGATAGCTTCAGCAACCAGGAATTTTTACCTGACGCTTTAAGCGGATCGGTTTTTTATGAACCCGCCGAAAATTTTGGCGAAAAAAAAGCCAGCGAAGTATTGAAACAACGCTGGCCTAAATATTATTCTAAATAGTTTTAGAAACCGCTGAAAGTTAGAGTTGATGTAACAAAACCGCCATCGGTGCTATTTAACTCAATTGTATACAAGTTATTACAAGCATCATCTGAAATAAAGTCAATACTACCGCTAGTGTAAGTAACACCCGTACCAGCCATATCGATATTGATAATACCTTCTTCTAAACGGTATTGGCAAGAGCTTTTATAGCTCAAAGGAGTGTTGATGGTAGCTGTAACGGTAATAGTATCCGCAACACCAGTTGAAGTTCCAGATAAAGTGTATGAATCGTCTGAAACATCACCAATGGTGCTAAAGCCATCTACCCAAGTAAGGGTTTTACTGGCAGAAAGTGAGAAGGTATTGTCTTCTGTATCTGTAACAGATAAACTGGTTAAGGTAAGAGCAAATACATCATTACCTTGATTCGCGACATTAAATGATCCAGTAACGGGCTTACCTGCTTCTTTATAATTTAAGAAAGTACCCGCAACGCTAGTTCCAGAAACCATGTAATCGCCTCCACCACTCATTAAAAGGTTGATTTCACCTTCTCTTAAAACACCATCGCTGCCGGAAGCTCCATTACCATAGTCAATTTTAACTACGGCTCCAGCACGTGTAACCATGGCACCATCAATAGTAGTCGTATCATTAGTGATAAAGTCATTATCGCGCATGGCTAAATCAACAGTATTGAATATACGACTGCCAGTTCCTTCGGCTAAAATGTATAGTTCGCCAACTTTTGATTCAACTTCGCCAGCTCCGCCTAAAGGATTTTCTTCATCACAAGATGCAAAACCAAAGGCAATAAGGCCAGCTAGGAAGAATTTTGAATTTAATTTTCTCATAGTAGAAGGGGGGGATTTAGAAATAATTAATAAAGTTATTAGATTCATTATTAGTTTGCGAGGGTGTATTTGTCTTCGCTTCTTCTTGCTTTTTCTTGTCCTTCTTCTCTTTTCTGCCATAAAAAGTAAGATTAATTCCGAAGCGGAAATTGGTAGTTTGCAGACCACCGTAGTCAACCATGCCCAAAATATTATCAGACATTAGGTACAATTGAAAGGCTCCTAATTTAAGGTCGAAGCCAGCTCCAACGTTGTGCATAGTTCCATTTATAATGGAGTAGCCGGCAGTAAACTGAAAGGTTCTTGATAATCGTCCTTGATAATTGACACCCAAGTCATGAAAAGCTTCACCGTTCCAAATACGGCTATGGTATAAGGCACCAAAAGTGTGCTTTTCATTAATGTGATAGTTAGCGGCGGCAAATATGCGGGGCATCAAACTTCTCGAATAAGAATCTCCATCAACTTCTTGGAAATTAAATCCCGCTTCAAGGCTATCAATGGCACGATTCGCCGCGTCATTAAAATCATTTGCCGCTAAATCAGCTTCTATTCCTCTAAATTCAAACTCACTATCGCTTACATAATTACGCGTGTAATCATTATAAGTAATCGAGCCAATATCAAGTACCGAAGCACTAAAGCTCCACTTATCGCTAAATTGATAATGTGCACCGAAGTTAAAAGAAAAACCAGTATTATCGGCAAAGGCGATATTCATTGGTTCTAAAGCATCTGCCTCGAAAGCGCTTGCACCAGCACTGCGCACCAAAATATCTGAGCGGCCTTCAATTGTAAAGGTAGAGTCGTTCGTTAAACTGACATTACTGCGCTCAATGTAAGCGTGTTGCTGACCAATTAAATAGTTAGCGCGCAGGCCTAAGGTTAACTTTTCATCGAGAAAACGATGCTGATAACCCACATAAAAGGCAGTACGATTTGAAACCTCTAAATCAAATGTGCTTAAGTCTAATTGGGTAATGGAATTATTATTCTCACTAAACATCACCTCAAATAATTGATAAGGAATGTCCATGGTAAGATTAATATGCTGCGTTGCTCCAAGGCTTACAAAACCTTTTTTAAGGCTGAAGCCGATGCCTAATAAATCTACTGTTTGGCTAACCGCTAATTGACTGCTCGCATCTAAACCAGCGGTTACACTGCGAAGGTTTGCATTTATATCGGTATTCGCTTGGAAAATGTCTATTGCAGAAAAACCACTATTGTGATAATGTGTACTTAAGCCTGAAATCGCTGGTAATCCCACCCAAACCTTCGTTTGTTGCGGCATCGCTGGATTAGTATGTAAGCTCTGACTTATAGCATTAAAGTTATAAAGTAACATATCGCTTTGCGCTGAAGCAGAAAAAACACAAACGATTAGTAAAGCAAGGGAACTTAGTATATGTTTCATTAGAGCGAATTCACTTTAATATTACTATTCGCTTCAATAGCAGAGCGAATTACCAACTCATAATCTGAATACATTTTCACTGCATCTTGTCCATTATTAGTGGAGTTAACCTCTGCAATAAAGCGCAAAGAACCAGAGCGGAGTAAAGCACTAATTAAAGTTTGATCAAATACTACTTCATTATCGGCTATAGCTGGAGCGATTACTCTACCATTATTATCAACTGGCGCCGCATTTAGCAAGCCTATTTGAAAGCCTGCTATACTATCTGAAGTGACAGAATCTTGCATAACTACCCGAAGATTTAAATCTAATGGCAATCCATTCTCACTATTGAAATAAAGTGTCAGCTTTTCAAAGAAATCCTCATTACCACCTGCACTGATACTGAAATCTTCAATAGTTTGATCCAAACGCATATCCTCCATTCGCATTTCCATTGGGACATCAACTTCAAAGTCAATCACCACATTAGAAGTACTAGCAATAAAATTTGGTGGTCCAACATTGCCGTCAGGGTTAAGACTAATATCACCTGCGTATAAAATAGTTTCCGGTATATTAGCTAGGAAGTTCGTGATTTGAGAATTATTTGCATTTAGGGTAAAGCGCGATTCCTGCACTATACCCGGTCCGGGAGAGGCCAAAATATTAAAGGGTGGTGCATCTAAGGAAACTCTGGTACGCTCCGAATTTTCGCCATCAAAATCTGTAGTAATTTGAATGGGCAGACCTACGGTTGATTTAGTAATTAAGGTAACATTTGGGTTGGTTAAAAATAGTCCGCCCGCGAAGTTCGCTATACCATTAACATCAAAGTTAAAGTTTCCTGCAGGAGCCGCCTGTACTCTTTGGCCAAAATAACCACTAGCTACTTCCAAACCTAAATTGCGCAGCGCCACACCGCAAGAATAAACCACATTATCTGGAAGAGCGGCCGTATCATCGTCTAAAACTCTAATTCCTATATCAAGGAAGTTTACCCGTGTTCCCCCATCGCTAAAATCGAAACTTAAACCACTAATCAGAGAACTATCTGATAGTGTTCTCTGTAAAGCATCTAAAGTGAAAGTATCCGAATAGGTTTGCCCGTTTAAAGTGGCATTATAAAAAGTTAACTTAAAACGAATATCGCTTTGGGCGGAATCGCTTGCAGCAATTTCCATCCCTACGGTTCCGTCGGAGAAGGTCGCCCCTCCTAATTGAGCGCCTGCTATCGTCCCTAAAGCTACTCCCACCCTAAAAAATGGCTGAGCTTTGGATACCGCTAGCTCAAAAGGATCTTGATCAGGAATGGTTAAAATATCACTGGCTGAATAGGTAAATACCGAGTCTTGACGATAATATATGCGCAAAGAATTATCTGGATCTACTACAATGGTAGAATCTACGTCATTTACTAAATCACCCAGATTTAAGGTAAGTGTTGCAAGAGGAATCGTGCCCGAAGGATTTATGGCGATATCATCTACCATATCAAAATCTAGATCCTTGCTACACGAAACTAGAATTAGTCCCAATACTGAGACGCGAAGTAGGTACTTCTTCATTTTTTTTTTCCAAATTATGTTAAGTCCCCACTCTTTTGCAAATTTAGGAATTTAAAATTAAAACAAACAATTTCTAACTTCACCGATTAGCTTTCGATTAAATTTTAAATCCATCTAAGCTAAAAATGAAGTGAACCAAACACAAAACCCCTGATAAGTAGGCCATATAGGCCTATCCGAAGAGACGAAAATGAACGGCTCCTATTAATTTCCGCTAAAATCGAAAAGAAAAAATTATAAGCCAAGGTCTAACTTAGCTTAGATTATGGTTAAATTTTGAACCTTAATTCGAAATAATCCGCATTTCTGTACGGCGATTTTTAGCCCGCCCTTTCTCATCATCATTGCTTGCAATTGGCTTGGAAGAACCAAAACCCTCAGACCTTAAGCGTTGAGAATCAATGCCTAGTTTTATTAATCGGTTCATTACCGCCTTGGCCCGATTCGCACTTAACTCCTTATTATGGGCGATTGTACCTTGATTATCGGTGTGTCCTTCAAGCAAGACATTCAGACTCGGGTTTAATTGTAAAAACTGAAAAACCTTCGCGATCTCTTGATCACTACGCTTACTGATTTCATAAGAGTCGTAATCGAAAAAAACATTTTCTAAGGTTACGCTTTGCCCAGCTTTAATAGGCTCCAGCTCTAGCAAAAGTTCTAAAGCCTCTTCTCTATTTTTAATGCTAAGGGCGAAATTTTTTGAAAAGAAAAGATACCCAGGTTCTGCAATGGATAAACCATAATCGCTTCCCACCGGCAATACCGCATAAAACTCCGCCTCTTTATTTGTATTTCGCGAAAGGAGTTTGGTACTATCCTCTAGATTAAAGAAATCTAAACTAGTAGGAACAGGAGCACGCGTTTCAATATTGATTACTTTCCCTTTTAAATATGCTATCGCTGAAGCCCGTGCTTGAGGCGGTAATTGAAATTCGTAAAGGTCTAATTTACCCAAGCCGTCCTTTAAGGCATCGCTGCTGAAATAACCAGTTTTACCATCTGGGGCAACAATAAGACTAAATTCTTGAAAAGGTGTATTTATAGGATGTCCTAAATTTTTCGGCTCTCCCCAAGATCCATCCGCTTCGCGCTGGGAAACGAAAAAATCTAAATCGCCCATACCGGGATGACCTGAACTGCTAAAGTAAAGGTGTTCATTATCGAAATGGATATAAGGAGAAGTCTCTTGTTTATTGGTGTTTATCTTCCCACCAATGGGTTCTGCTTTACTCCAACGACCTGCATTATATTCACTGACATAGATGTTCATATCCGGATCCGAACCGCTGCGGCCGCGCACAAAATATAATGTTTTGGAATCGGACGAAATAGATGGTTGACTTTCCCACATCCCCGAATTAATAGCTGGACCGAGGTTAACCGCTTTGGTCCACATACCGTTATTTTGTAAAAAAGAAGCGTAAATATCACACGATCCAGCACCATCTGGTCTTTCACAAGCGGCGAAGAAAATGATCTTACCATCAGAGCTGATACTTTGTGCCCCTTCATTGCCAGAGCTATTTAATCGCCCGGGAATTATTTGCGCTTGTGACCATGGAGCCTGAGTGCTATCTCTTTCTGTAAACCAAAAATCTTCATCTAATTTCTGGCCTGCCATTTTTCGATGTGTAAAAACTAAAGTGTTGCCATCGGCGGAGATGGAAGGAAAATACTCCATTTCAGGGGAGTTAACCTTGGGGCCTAAATTTATAGGATTATAAGGAATGCTTTCTTTTAAAGCTTCTTGGGCGAATTTCGCGCTGGCAATTATTTCGTCTGCTTCCTTAATATATTTGGAACTGGCGCGAGGTTCAGCTTTATAGGCTTCTAAATAGGGAATGCTTTCTTCATAGCGCTGCATGTTATAAAGTTGTCGGCCGTGAAAGAGACTTAAAAAATAAGGAGCCTCCAATTTCTCGGCCTCCTCATAACATTGTAATGCATCCCCTGCTCTACTCAGTTGATTGAGAATATCCGCTTTAAACAACCAAGCGTCCACAAATTCAGGGCTATCTTCAATCGCTTCGTTTATTTCTTCCAGAGCATCATTAAATTGATACTCGCTAACTAAAGTGCGTGCTTCCAAAAGTTTTTTGCGGGCCTTTTTACTTTGGCCGCTTAAATTTATTGTGCTAAAACTTAAAAGTAGAAATATACAGAGTCTAAACATATCAATTTTTAAAGCGGAACAAAGAACGAAAAATTGCCAGCGTATTTGGCGCTCCTGTGAAAATAAGATTATTTTTAACCTATGAAAAATATTAAGCTCCTTAGTTTTCTAGTTTTCGCTAGCTTTTTAGTTACCTGTACTAAAAAAGAAGAAACTCCTGATTCTAATCCTCCCAATCTCAAATTTACCATGGGGGCGCAATGCGGTTGGGGCTTGCGTTTCGATTCCCTTACGGTAGATGCGTACCAAGCTCATCTTGTGCAAGATTTTTGGAGCGCAACAACCAATGCCAATATTGTAGTAAACAGCAAGCGAACTATTAGCACCACTGAGTTTAATAATTTGGAATCTGCCTTAGATTGGAATTATTTTAAGTCTTTAAATTATAATTCTGGCAATTTACCCGTTGATGGTTGTGACATTTGGTTAACAATAGAAAATGGTGGTCTAAGACATCAAATACGCTTTAGCATGGCCGACACAATTCCCCGACTACGGCCCTTAACCGATCAGTTAGATAGCATTTGGAGCGGTCTTGGTGTTTTCCCTAGTGACATGCTGGATAATTTTTAAAATAAAAGCGGTCTGGGATAATCCAAATATTTCGTAATCAATACTATAGATGTCACTTTAACTGGCGCGCTTTAGTCTTAAAATTCCGCTGTTTTTTAACTAGCTTTGCACCTCTCAAAAAAGCAGCAATTTATGAGCGAGTCTAGCGTAGATAATAGCAGCAACGATGTTAGCATCGAAGATATAAAAGCCAATGTTTTAGCCGATTATCGCTTAGCGATAGAAAGTAGAGAGGCGAGCCTAATTGGCCGTCGTGAAGTTCTTACTGGCAAAGCAAAATTCGGAATTTTCGGAGACGGTAAAGAGCTCCCCCAATTAGCTTGGGCAAAGGTTTTTAGAAAAGGTGACTTCCGTTCGGGTTATTATCGTGACCAAACTTTTATGATGGCCATTGGCGCGCTAACAACGCAAGAGTTTTTCGCGAGCCTTTACGCCGATACCAATCATGAACTAGAGCCCGCATCTGCCGGAAGGCAAATGAACGGACACTTTGCCACCCAAAGTTTAGACGCCGAAGGCAATTGGAAAAACCTTCTCGACCAAGGAAATAGCTCGGCCGATATTTCTCCTACCGCTGGGCAAATGCCCCGCCTATTAGGTTTAGCAGAAGCGAGTAAATATTACCGTAACAATAAAGGTCTTAAAGACTTCAGTCAGTTTTCAAACAAGGGCAACGAAGTAGCTTGGGGATCTATAGGTAACGCATCTACCTCTGAGGGTCCATTTTTTGAAACTATCAATGCCGCTGGTGTATTGCAAGTTCCCATGGTTATTTCTATCTGGGATGACGATTATGGCATTTCCGTGCACAGCAAATATCAGACGACCAAAGAAAACATCTCGGAAATCTTAAAAGGATTTCAAAGAAATAATGAGGAGCATGGCTACGAAATTCTTCATGTAAAAGGCTGGGATTATCCTGCTTTAATTGAAACTTACGAAAAAGCTGATCGCATCGCTCGTAAGAAACATATCCCAGTAATGGTGCATGTCACAGAGCTTACCCAACCGCAAGGTCACAGTACCTCTGGCTCGCATGAGCGTTATAAAAACGAGCAGCGCTTAAACTGGGAACGCGAGTTTGATTGTATTAAGAAAATGCGCGAGTGGATGGTTAGCAGCGCTTTAGCAACCGATGAAGAATTAGACCTTTTAGAGAAAGAAGCGCAAAAAGAAGCCCGTCAGGCAAAAAGCGCCGCTTGGAAGAATTTCATTTCAGCCATTAAAAGCGATATCAATGAAGTTTTAGAATTATTAGCCGAAGTAAATCAAGTGGCGGATGATCCTACTGTTATTGCCGAACTAATTAAAGATTTACAAAGTAATGCCGAGCCATTACGCCGCGATGGTGTTTCTGCTTTACGCAAGGCTTTACGCCAGATACGCAAGGATAATAGCGGATTAAAAACTAAAATAACCACTTGGTTAGATGAGAATTTAGTCTTAAATCAGAATCGTTATGGTAGTCACCTTTACAGTGAAAGTGATCTCTCTCCTGTAAATATTGAAGCCGTAGCGCCCGAATATTCCGCTGATTCGAAAGATGTTGATGCGCGTATAATTCTGCGTGAAAACTTCGATCGTCTCTTGGGCGAGCGCCCTGAAGTATTAATCTTCGGTGAGGATAGTGGTAAAATTGGGGATGTGAACCAAGGTTTAGAGGGTTTACAAGATAAACATGGTGTAAGTCGTGTATCCGATACTGGTATTCGCGAAGCGACTATTTTAGGTCAAGGAATTGGCATGGCCATGCGCGGTTTGCGTCCGATTGCAGAAATTCAGTACCTAGACTATTTACTCTACGCTTTACAGGTGATGAGTGATGACCTTGCAACAGTACATTACCGTTCCAAAGGTCGCCAAAAGGCACCCGTTGTGGTGCGCACTCGCGGTCACCGCCTAGAAGGAATCTGGCACAGTGGCTCGCCTATGGGAATGATTATTAATGCAGTAAGAGGAGTGCACGTTTTAGTTCCTCGTAATATGACCCAAGCAGCTGGTTTTTACAATACCGTATTAGATGGCGATGACCCTGCCCTAATTGTAGAATGCTTGAATGGTTATCGTTTGAAAGAGAAAATGCCCGATAACCTAGCGGAAATTCGCACGCCCTTAGGCATTCCTGAAAAAATTCGCAGCGGTAGAGATATTACCGTTGTTTCTTACGGATCTACCTTGAGGGTAGTTATGGAAGCGGCAGAGGAATTAGCAAAATTTGGAGTTGATATTGAAGTTATTGACCCTCAATCGCTTTTACCATTCGATATTAATCAGGCCATTGTGGAAAGCTTAAAACAGACTAATCGCCTGCTTGTAGTGGATGAAGATGTACCCGGAGGTGCTAGCGCTTTTATTTTACAGCAAATTATTGAAACGCAAAAAGGCTATCAGTATTTAGACAGTCCCGCACAAACCCTTTCCGCGAAAGCGCACCGCCCCGCTTATGGCAGTGATGGCGACTATTTCAGCAAACCGAGTGCGGAAGATATTTTTGAGAAAGCCTACGCAATAATGCATGAATTTAATCCTGAGCAGTACCCTGCTTTATACTAATATTGAGTACTCACACCCGTCTTCATAAAAACCTAGTGGCTGCCGTTATTGAGGCCCTAGAAACTGCTTTTGGAAAAGGCTATTATGCCGATAAAGTAATAGAACGCATCTTAAAACAAAACCCTAAATGGGGCGTACGCGATCGTGGCTTTATTGCCGAAAGCACCTATGAAATAGTACGTTGGTGGCGATTATTGTGGGAGATTTACGGCAAAGAACCCAGTACTAAAAGAAAAGACCTCTATCGTTTATTTGGTATTTGGTGGCAGTTAGAGGGCAATGAATTACCCGAGTGGCCGCAATTTGATGTAGTTAATGGCATAGACGTAACAGAGCGTCGTGCCCAGCTAGGTGGCTCCCTTGCGGTAGATGAGTCTTTCCCCGATTGGCTTGATAAAGTGGCACGTGAAGAACTAGGTGATGATTGGGATGCAATTGCCAAAGCTTTGAACATTCCCGCCAAGGTTTTTTTACGAACGAATACCTTAAAAACCGATCGCACTAGCCTACTCGCTCGTTTGGAAGAAGAGCGTTGCATAGCTCACCCGATCAAGCAAAATCCTACCGGCCTAGTTTTAGAAAAACGCATCAACACCTTTAAATTACAGAGTTTCCAAGATGGATTGTATGAGGTGCAAGATGGCGGTTCGCAAATGATTTCCCCTTACCTTGATGTTAAACCTGGCATGCGCGTTATTGACGCCTGTGCGGGTGCAGGTGGTAAATCTTTACACCTTGCGGCTTTAATGGAGAACAAAGGGCAGTTAATTGCTATGGATGTGGAAGCTTGGAAGCTGAAAGAATTGCAAAAGCGTGCTCGTCGTAATGGCGCTCATAATATTGAAACTCGTCCGATTGAAAATGCTAAAAGTATCAAGCGCCTGCACAATTCGGCCGATCGCCTATTACTAGATGTACCTTGCTCTGGTACCGGCGTGATCAAGCGAAACCCCGATAGTAAATGGAAATTACAGCCCGAGCATTTAGACCGTGTGCGTAAAATTCAAGGCGATATTATTGAAGATTATTCTAAAATGTTGAAAGTAGGCGGCAAAATGGTTTATGCCACATGTAGCATCCTTCGTTCTGAAAATGAAGACCAAGTAGATCGCTTTTTAGAGAACCATCCAGAATTTGAATTAATAAAAGCAGACCGAGTAAACCCGAGTGGCTGGAGTGATGGCTTTTTTATGGCACTTTTAGAAAAAAAGGCCTAAACTTTAATTGCCTTTGAACCTGAGTTCGACCTAAAATTATAGCCTCAGATTTTCAATAAAAGGAAAAGACTAGTCTGGATCGTGCAGCTGTAGCGGGCTACAGCAAATGAGCTAGATGCAGGATTTTCGCTTTTATTGGAAAAAACTTGTAAGCCTCTTCTAAAAAGCAGTTTTTGGCGCCTTAGCCCTTCGCAATAGCCCGCTATTGCTTCAGCGCTTCGTCTTAAAACCCACTATTTAGTAGAGGTCTGAGGCCTAATTTTACATCGAACTCAGGTTTTGATAAAGGCTTGCTGTCCATATGTGGGGCCGTTTTCCTGCCAAAGCTGAAAATAATAAATCCCGAAACTCAATCTTTCAATTGAAATAAGGTCTCCCGCATAAGCCTTTCCGTCGGCTAAGCTACGACCACTTAAATCTGCAATGCGATACGAGTAGTGTATTGTGGGGTCTGCTGTTTTGAAAGAGAGTAAAGGGCGATTTGTGTTTGACGAAATTTGCTGCAGGCTAAAATTTTGGCGGTCTTTTATTTCTCGGCTTTGACCGTTTTTATCAACCTTAATCAAAACCATATTATAATAGCCCAACTCCTCTGGATCTGGAAACCAATAGCTTCGGTTTCCTTTCTTCATTAATGATCCGCCGATATAAAAGTTACCGTCTTGATCGCTAGTGACAGATGAAAAACTAAAAATTTTGTCTGGTGGAGCTGTATATCGACTTCTGCTTTTTACCTCACCATTTACCAAACGAAAGAGGTCTAATCTTTGGCTCGTCGATTTTCTTGGAATTATACCATAAGTTAATACCGAATCTGACTCGCGATTCACTAAAAAGCCTTGCATGTCCTCCTCCCTGCTTGGATATTCGGCCAGCTTAGGTAATTTTAAAACATATAATTGTCCTAGCCAGTCTTCTCTATAAACCACTTCGTAGGCATTTAGCGTATCATTAATTCTTTTGAAAAACTTTTTATGGCCAAACTTATAGGTGAAGCTATTATAATGTCTGTTAAAATTTCCTTGAAAGGAATATTGGTACTCTGTCGACCAAATAGAAGTATCTATTACGATAGAATCCGGCGCTTTTTTACCAGGACTTAAATAAAATCTTAAGCTATCATAAAAGAGAATATTCTGATGGCTAGAACTATCATGAACCAAACTTCCCGGAGTTAACATGGAGAAAGGCATAGATACGGTGTCTATAGGGTTTATTTGTCCATTTTTTAGATCTAACCAATAATAAATTAAGGTATCATTCAAGTTTCTGGCGGGCGAGCTCTGTAAACAACTTTCCTGTCCATAATATCCAAAAATCGTATCATTTAAGTATCGCACATTATAAGCCCCAGCTATGTAGGGAAACTTATCTGAAGAAGGAACCATTACATTCCAATTGCCAAGATTTAGTACTTCTAAGTTTAAAAAATCCCTTCCCCCGCAAGACGTGTTATCATGACCAAAGGTCAGCCACAGACTATCCCTAATTAATAGTTGATCAAAGCGACCAGCAAAAAAGGTGTTTGAATATCTACTAATGGAACCCAAACTATCCGAATCAATGTAGTACCATGCCTTCATCTCGTTACCACCATCTAGTCCTGGTCCAGAATAAAAAAAGCTAAAGTCTAATTCGATAATATTATCGCTCACCAGTCGAATTTCCCTTATGGTTCCATCTAAAGAGTCTGGCAAAATTCTTTCGAAACCTTGGCCAGAAGCTTCCTTACCAAAAAAAATGAATAATGAGATCCAGAGAAATAGGCGCATCAGCGAAATGTATGAATCAAAACGATAATCTAAAGCCTGAGTACATTAGCCAACGGTTAATTCGATAATCGGTAAAAAACTATCGATAAAGTGTAAATTCCAAAGGAGCCCTGCCAAATCATCTGTAAATTGCGGCCCAATATACTTCCACTCTATAAAAAAAAGTCTAAAAATTGAGCATTAGAATAACTGAATCCGACAGCAATCATAATGATATTGACAAAATGCCAACTCGTCAAATTTTAGAAGGCATCAATCAAGAAGATCACTTGGTGCCCCAAGCGATCGAGAAAGTTATTGATTCAATAGAGTTAGCGGTAGACCATATTGCTGAAAAAATGCAAAATGGCGGTCGTTTATTTTACCTCGGAGCAGGCACTAGTGGTCGATTAGGCGTAGTTGATGCCAGTGAGCTCCCGCCCACTTTTGGCGCCGATCCAAATTGGGTAGTGGGTTTAATTGCGGGTGGAGATGGTGCCATTAGAACAGCGGTTGAATTTGCCGAAGATGATACAGAAGGAGCTTGGCACGATTTACAAGATTATAAGCCCAAGACGTCTGATGTCATTCTAGGCATAGCCGCCAGTGGTACCACTCCCTATGTGATTGGAGGACTTCAGAAAGCGCGTCAAGAAGGAATAAGTACCGTCTGTATCGTTTGTAACGAAAACTCTCCAGTGGCAAAAGAAGCCGATTTTCCCATTGAAGTTATAGTAGGGCCCGAGTTTATTACCGGTTCTACCCGCATGAAAGCCGGTACCGCTCAAAAGCTGGTTTTGAATATGATTTCTACCGCTGTGATGGTGAAATTAGGTCGCGTAAAGGGCAATAAAATGGTAGATATGCAAATGAATAACAACAAGTTAGTTGATCGAGCCATTCGCATGCTTATGCAAGAAATTCCCGTTGATGCGCATCAGGCGAAAGCCTTAATAGAGCAATATGGCAGCGTAAGAAAAGCCATAGAGAATTACCCCGCTTAAATACCAATCAACATTCGCTTAGTTGGGGTTCTGAAGCCTGATTTTTCTACGGCATAATAAAAGAGCCCCTTACTTTGCTTATGCTCATAACTAAAGGAGTTAAGACCTTCTTCCAGTTCTATTAAAGATGTGCTAATTAACTGACCCTTCGAGTCATAAACTTTTAATTCTGCCTGTCCCTTCCAGCGATCACTTTTTACCCAAAGATTTAAATTCGTGCTCCTTTCGAAAGGATTGGGTTGTGGATCTGACAATTGAATTCCCATAGGAATTACCGGTGAAGATTCGTGTAAGGAAACTAAATTACAATCGAAGGAATAGGGCATATTATCGACCGTTCCTGCTGGGGTATTGGCTTGTGAATTGCCGCGCTCATCCTGACTAAAGGGCCCCATTAAACCATTAGAATCTAAGGCGGCCACTCCTACCAAATAAAGTTGCCCTGCAATTTGGCTTGGAACGACGAAAGAACTGCCGCTGAAACGATAGATTGAATCGTAGGTACTGCCATTATAGCCCTTAACTCCCAGTCTGTATTCAGGCGCTAAAATAGGGTCAGTAATTTCTACCCTTAAACCAGTGGCTTCCTTGTGCAAAATAAAGTTAGGCACTGCTGGCCCGGCGGCTAGTATTGCTGCCGCAGATGCGTTAATCATGGCGTTTCTCGCCAAGTAATTCATGTCCACGTAAAAACTATCGATAATACCATCACTGTTAAAATCTTCCCCTAAAATATCTTGGGAAGTATGCTGATGATCGCGGTAATTTGGAGTGCCCGTGGGGTTTCCGTTGCCGTGCTCGTGGGCAGATGTGAATCTTAAATTGAGATAATCGTTTTCCCGGAAAGCTATGTGATCACCCCCTCTACCCGAGCGATCTTCCTGATTAATTAAATCGATATTCATACTTACCTTCATATTGGCTTGTACCTTTTCCTCAAAATTCAATTTTACCGCACGGGCATATCCCTGGTGGGGATTCCGTTCTGAAAGAGGGTTAGAATAAATTCTCAAAGTAGTGGAGTCGATATCACCTTCACTGCTGCAGCCTGGAGGAGAAGCAGTTTCACCACAAATAGTACCGCCTACAATGTCATTATTTAAAACACCTTTAATTTCTATACCCTCTGCTAAGCAGTAATCGGAAAAAGCGCGCGCGCCAATTAAACCCTGCTCTTCGCCCGTGGTTAGCATAAAAACGATGGTTCTCTGAAAAGTATAAGCACTCATTACCCGCGCCAATTCAATTACTAGAGCGGTGCCACTGCCATTGTCATCTGCGCCAGCCGCTAAGCAATTGGTATCGCAGCGCTGCTCGCAACGGGAATCGAGATGGGCCGTTAATAGGATAATATCCTTTAAAGAAGGATCGCTACCTGGCAAAATGCCCAAAACATTTTTAGTATTATAAAGGGTACCGCAGGTATTATTGGTGATATCAAAATTCAAATAACCTACTTGTAATCTTTGTTCATTGCGCTGACTATATGATTCTAACTTACTTTTTACCCATCTGCGTGATGCGCCTATGCCAAAGTTGGCGGATACGGTATCGGAAAAAGTGTGGCGTGTATGAAAAGAGCTTAACACTTCAATGCTGTATTGCAGGCTATCAGGATTGATTAAATTAAGGAGCTCGCAACTAATTTGATCGGTGGCATCTATAGGTTGACTGGCCTGATAACTAGCCGCTTGGTAATTACCAAGGAGGATTTGTTTCAAGCTAGGATCTGATAAAGAGGCGTTAACTTGAGCCTGCATTAAAAATGAAAGAAGCAGACTGAACAAAAGAAAACTGTTTTTCATAGCAGGAATTTATTTTATAAGGGTGGAAGTTAAGCAATTGTTCATCTTCATTTTAAAGTACTTAGATCAATCTCCATTTTTGAAACTCTAGTTTTTGAAACTCGCCCTGCTTTTGACGAATTAACTTGCGGTTGCTATATTCCTTTCGCAAATTTGCGGTAATAAAACCATTTGATTGAAACCGGAAGTTGCCCCAAGTTTTCACCTGCCAAAATATTTAACTATTCCTGGGAAATTGCTGAGTAGCATTTCTACAGGATTGGCGACAAAATTTGCCCTATCGTTATTCTTCAAACCATTAAAGTTTCCCATCCCTGCTAGGGAAGAAGAAATTCGCAACCGAGCGGAACGCTACGATTTAATGACAAAGAAGGCAAAAGATTTCAGTGCCTTCGAATTAGTTGGTCCTGGTGATAAAATTGTTTTAATTCACGGGTGGAGCGGTCGTGCAAGTCAGTTCTATCAGATTATGCAAGGACTGAATGATTTAGGATTTCATGTTGTTTCCATTGAAGCGCCGGGTCACGGCGAAAACCTTGGAATAGAAACAAATATGGTCGATTTTGTAGATGCTTTAGAAGAAGTAGATTTGCGTTTTGGTCCATTTCATAATGCCATCGGACATTCTTTAGGAGGTATGGCATTATTTAACAATCTAAATCGTAAAGCCCAGTACGATAAAATTGTGGTAATGGGATCGCCCGCAAATATCAATAATGTTATTTCTGACTTTGTCGATAATCTTAAAATGAACCAAGCGGTAACTGATAACCTAATCAAGACCATTGAACAGCGATTTGATATTAGCGTGAAGGAGAGTTCTAGCGACTACATTTGCCAATACCACAATCCAATGGGTTTAATAATCCACGACGAAGATGATCAAGATGTGCCGATCAAGAATGCCAAACGGTTACACAAGAAGTGGAAAAAGTCAAAATTAATAGTCAGTAAAGGCCTGGGGCACCGACGAATTTTAATGGATAGTACCTTGCAGCAGTCGATTTTTGATTTCTTTAAGATCTAATGGAACTCTTAGGGCGTATCTAATGTTAAATAAATTGATATGAAAAAGATTCTGAGTTTAGTTTTAATGGTATCTATCGGTATAAGCGCCTGTAATGCCCAAGAAAGTGAGAAGAGCAACACAAAAAATTCACAAGCTATGAAAGTACAGAAAACCGATGCCGAGTGGAAAAAAGAATTAAGTCCTGAACAATATCGTGTTCTGCGGGAAGCGGGAACGGAGCGCGCTTTTACAGGAGAATACACCATGCATTTTGAAGACGGTGACTACAAATGTGCCGCATGTAAGGCGGTACTATTTGATAGCGAAGCAAAATTTGAATCGCATTGTGGCTGGCCGAGTTTTGATAGAGCGGCTGATAATGATGCCTTAATTGAAAGAGAAGACCGCAGTCACGGAATGGTGCGTACTGAAATATTATGTGCCAGTTGTGGAGGTCATTTAGGTCATGTCTTTGATGATGGCCCTACCGAAACAGGTAAACGCTACTGCATCAACTCTGTTTCTTTAGGCTTTGAAAAGGAGCAATAATTAGTAGCTGATAAATTTTAAGAGGCCGAGTTCAGAAATGGACTCGGCCTTTTTACTTTTGCAGGATGCGAATAGATATAATTACGGCTTTACCTAAGCTTTTAGAGAGTCCCTTCTCCCACTCTATTTTACAACGTGCCCAAGATAAAGGCAAAGTAGAAGTGGTGGTTCACAACTTGAAGAAGTATGGCTTAGGAAAGCACAGCCAGATTGATGATTATCAATTTGGTGGAGGAGCTGGCATGGTGATGATGGTGGAACCCATTTTAAATTGTATCAACGATTTACAAGCCGAGCGCAATTATGATGAGCTCATTTACATGACGCCAGATGGAGAGCTTTTTGATCAACGTATCGCTAATCAGCTTTCTTTAAAAGAAAATATACTTATTCTTTGCGGCCATTACAAAGGAGTTGATCAGCGTATTCGCGACCATATCATTACCCGTGAAATTTCGATAGGCAGTTTTGTGTTAAGCGGCGGAGAGTTAGCTGCAGCCGTGGTTAGTGATGCCATTATCCGACTACTTCCCGGCGTATTAAACGACGAATCTTCCGCCTTATACGATTCCTTTCAGGATGATTTACTTGCGCCGCCCGTGTATACGCGCCCTTCGGAAATTAATGGTTGGTCGGTTCCGGAAATATTATTGAGTGGTGATTTCCCAAAAATTGAAGATTGGCGTGAGGCTAAAGCCCTGGAAATCACAAGAGCTAAAAGACCAGATCTTTTAGATGAAGAATCTTTGTAGCCCTGATATTTTATCGTAATATTGCCGCCTCTTAGGATAAACCTAAGCTTGTATTGTCAACCTCTGGCAAAGGATGTGAATGTTGGCCATATTTAAATTTAACAATTACTGAAACTATGGATTTAGTTAAGTATGTTCAGGATCAATACGTAGAAGTTAAAGAATTTCCTGAATTCGCAGCGGGTGACACGATCACCGTTTATTACAAAATTAAAGAGGGTGCTAAAGAGCGTACTCAGTTTTTCCGCGGTGTAGTATTACAGCGTCGTGGTAGTGGCAGCACAGAAACTTTTACTATTCGTAAGATGAGTGGAAGTATTGGTGTAGAGCGTATCTTCCCAGTAAACATGCCCGCCTTAGAAAAGGTTGAAATCAATAAGAAAGGTAAAGTACGTCGTGCACGTATCTTCTATCAGAGAGAGCTTACTGGTAAAGCAGCACGTATTAAAGAATTGAGAAGATAAGCTTCACATACAGTTAATACTAAAGCCGCTCATTTGTAGCGGCTTTTTTTATTTCCAAAATTTATTAACTGTATGAAAACGCTGAGAGGCTATAAACTAATGATGCGTAGACAAAAAGGTATTAAAACCATTAGTCTTTACGCTAAAAACACCGGCCAATATTATCTACTTACTAGTTATAAGTGGGCCAATATTTACTTACGAAAGAAAAGTTTTGAATTCAGCTCCATTGAAGAAGCCGAGTTAGTGTTTCGAAAATTAACCAAGCGAATTAATCACTACCAAAATATCAATGTGCCGTCAGAACAAAAACCGTCCGTCGGTTTTTAGCACGGCCAGCCTCACTTTCGTTAGATTCGATAGGTCTGGCCTCCCCATAGCCATGCCACATGAGGCGATTACTGCTCATGCCTAAGCTAAGGGCAAAGTCGTAAACCGCCTTGGCTCTTTGCTTCGATAAAAGCTCATTACTAGCAGCATCACCAACATTATCGGTATGCCCTTGAATGTCCGCTTTTACACTATTATTATCTTCCATAAAAGCTACAAACTCTTCAATAATTGCTTTGGAAGCTAGGTCTAAGGTTGCCGAATTGCTACCAAAGTTGATGTCATTTAAAGTATATTCTCGACCGACTTCTAGCTTATTTAGCTCCAAAGATGCATCAACAATAGGATCTTTTAAACGCGTTTCCGCACTAATATAGCGCGAACTAAACGCGGCGCCCTTCTTCTCTACTTTAACAATAAAATCGTTCGCCTCCTTACTGGATAATACTCGGGCAAAGTTACCCGTCTCTTGATCGACATTAATTCGCGTGATTTCTTTGGTCTGCAAGTTTTTGATTTCAACTTTGGCCGAATCTAGACCATCTTCTGATTTTAAGTTTCCTGCTAAAAGAAATACCTCTTCAGGACGAGCTTCTTCGGGTAAGTCAAATTGGTACAAATCCCAACCCGTGTTTGCCCGAATGGTATTGGAAGAAAAATAGCCCGTTTTGCCATCCATACTAACAAACAAGCCCAAATCATCTTCCTTGCTGTTTATGGGGTAACCAATATTTTTAGAAGGATACCATAGACTGTCATCCTTGGCCTGCACGTAAAAAATATCAAAGCCTCCTAAACCTGGGTGTCCGTTACTGGTGAAGTACAGAGTTTTACTATCACTGTGAATAAAAGGACTTTTCTCATCGCGGCTGGTATTAATTTCTTTCGGTAAAGCCACGGGAGACGACCAGCCTCCATCTGCCAATCTGCGACAGCGATAAATGTCTAAGCCACCTTGACCCTCTTTGCGATTACTGGTGAAATATAAATAATCAGCATTAGCGGTAACTGATGCTTGAGACTCCCAACTATCGCGACGATTAATGTGATCACCTACGCTTTTTGGAGTAGTCCAGTAACCATAATTGTCGAGCTCTGTATAGTAGATATCACAGTTTTTATAACCATCTAAATCTTCACAAACGGTAAAATACAGTTCCGTGTTATCGGCGGTAATACTAGGGCCTCCTTCATTATAACTGGTATTAAAGGGGCTAGGCATCGGTGCACCCATTTCAAACTCGCCGTTTTCTTGCATTTGTGACTTGCAAAACTCTTCAACTAAGCGAGCTGTGGCGGCTGGGCCATCCTTGCGGTTAACCTTTCTACTTCTGCGCGTAAAGAACATAGTTCTTTGATCGGGAGAAATAGTGGCTAAATATTCATCGGCTTGAGTGCTTATTCTTTGTACCGGGCGTGGATTAAAGCTAATGGGATTAGACATTAAGTCTCGGTTCAGTTTTGCATCAGCCAAAGCTGTTTTTGCTTCCTTATCGAAACCAAAATCGCGCTCTGGATTGGCCAAAAACTTATCTATGTAAGTGATTGCTTTTTCAAATTCTCCCGACTCCAAATAAATAACGCCTAACAAATAAGGAATTTCAGGCTTATAATTAGGACACTCACCCAGCAGTTTTTCCCATAAAAACTTTGCCTTATTAATTTCTCCCTTGCGGAGATTAAGCTCTCCTAGTAAGTATAGGGCCGGTGCATAGGTAGCATCTAGTCGAAGGCATTTTTCTAGGTAGCGCTCCACTTCGCGGTAGTTTTTCACTTTCCATGCTTTCAAAGCTTTGGGAATTTGACTCGAAACCACTTCCTCTACCTCTTGCTCGCATTCGCCTAATTCAGGCTGTGCCAATACGGAAGAACTAAAAATTAATAGAAAAACAATTATAAAATTAAACTTGGGCTTTCGCTCGCGCATCTTCAACTAGTTTTACTTTCTTCTTTTTTGCTTCATCAATTAGCTTATCGCCTTGCTCTTTAGCCTTCTGTTCTAAAAGCTGAGCTTTACTGTTTGCTTCAGACCTTGCTTTTTCGGCTAGAGGTTTGGCAGCGGCTTTTTTGAGGGGATTACTGCCCGCCTCAGAAAGGATTTTCTGTGCAGTCTTTTCACCTTCCTCCCTAAGGTTTTGAGCTTGTTTTGCCGCCTCATCCTTCAATTTTTTCGCTTGTGCTTCCGCTTCCGCTATCAACTTATCGCCTTGCATTTCCGCTGCTTTCACTAATTCTTCGAGCTTATTATTGACTGTCTCCTTAGCCTCCGTTTTTAGGTCTTGTACTTTTTCATTCAGGGCGTTTTTCAGATCATTCATAATCTGATTTCCCATGTCACCGAAACTAGGGCGAACGGAGGGATCACTTAGGGTTCCACCAATTTTAACTTTTAAAGGGATGGTAGTAATACTTGAGCCAAACTTACTTAGGAGGCTCGCTGCCTTAACATCCGAGGCAGGGATATTCATGTCTAAGTTAAAATCAAGACTCTGATCTAAACCACTGCTACCACCGGCTACCACCTTGTACTTTCCAATATTAAAGTCAAAAGGTTTTACTTCCAATCTACCGTTTTCGATAGTAAAGCTTAGTGCCACCGGACCAATATCTAAAGTATTATATTTTGGGTTATTTAGGAAAGTAGCAATTTGCCCGAAGGTTTTACCCGTGGTTGTTAAGGCACTGGTATTTAAGCTTCCTGCCGCATTAGCAGTCGCCAAATCTGGACTCATATCTTCTAATAGCTTAGAAGTCCAAGAAAAGCTTGTGCTGTAAGTACCCACGGTATTTTTCATAATGGGCACCATTTCCTGAATGACAGTAAGCTTTTTAAAGCTTTCTTGGAAAGAAAAATTCTTAATGGCAAAATCAAAATTTACTGCTGGCTCTAATGGCTTAGAGTCGTAGGACCCACTCATTGCGAGTTGGCCTTCCAGCATGTTCATGGTGAAATCTTTCAGCTGGGCTTTTCCTTGATTAAGGGCTAAATCTCCTTTTGCTTGGGTGATAATAATATCATCATAAATCAAAGAGTCTATTTGGGCGAAAAGATCGAAATTAATATTCTCTGGTAGACGAATAAGCTCTAAAGCAGCCGTATCAGAGCTAGTTGTTTCTTCACCTGCTGTAGATGACGCTTCACCGGTAAAATCGTTTACATTTAAATAGTGACTGATAAATCTAAGGTTGCCACTTAATAGGGAGTCACTTAAGGCATAGGCCATTATATTATCTAAATCACCATTTAAAGTCATGTCAGATTTACCAATTAATATCTTGGTATCACTCAATTGCGCTGAGCGCGGATTTAAGCTAAGCGAGCCAAAAGGTATACTAATTGGGAAGGAAAGACTATCACCAGAAGCTTGGAAATTATTTAACTCCATCTGCCCTTGAGCGATAAGTTTATCGTATTGCTCATTTTCGATATAAGACATTTTACCCGCCGTTTGTAGATCGGCTTTTAACATACCACTAAGGTTATAACCTTCTAATGGAATGGCCTTTTCTACCGCAGCTAAATCAAAATTAGAGTTTAGTCCAAACTGATAGGTTGGGTCGGACATTGGTGTGCTTAAGGCCGCATTAGCACGGAATGTATTTTCTAAGATACTAGCTGAGAACATGGGAACATTCAACTTTGTATCGTCAAGGTCACCTGAAGCATTTATTAAACTCATATCCATATTAATATCCTCTACGCCAGCAGGTAAATCGGGATATCGAAAAGAGGCATCACGTAAGTTGAGAGCAAAATTAAAAGTAGGATACGTCTCCTTCATTCCATCGTAAACTCCTTTCATGGAACCTTCCAATTTAAAGTCACCTTGTGTTTTTACGCTTTCAAAATCTTGATAAAAGATAGCTGGAATAAGGGAAAGGAGTTGTTTGAAATTAGCATCGGGCGCCAAGAAATTCAAGTCCATATCCACTGTTTCCTCTGGCATGGCCAACCAACCGTTAAATTGAAGCAAAAGATCATTGGCTTTTATATAGTTCTCTCCAAATGAAAATTTAAACTCCTCTTGATTGAGGCTCATATTGAAATCCGATTCTAATTGTAACCTATCTGCGTAAGCAATATCCTCTAATTTAAAGAGGAAGGATTCAACGGTAGTATGTGTATTGAGGTTTACAATATTAGAAGTAAAATCGCCGCTGCCTTGGTGGTTAAGATTTACAATCTTGGTGTACATCTCCCCTTCTAGGTCATTGTAAACTAGATTGAAATTCGATAATGAATAAGACTGTAAGGCAATCTTAAAACTGGTCGATTCTCCCGCAGCAGCGGTATCGGCAGTTGCTTCAGATTCCTTGGTGATATCGAAATTGGCCTTGCCAAATTTAGTAATCAGCAAGTTTAGTTGGACATCTTTTAAAGCTATTTCTTCTATTTGAAATTGCTCGCCCGAAATCACACTCATGAAATCTATAGCAATATCTAGATCACCGATTTCTACCAATCTTATGGAGTCAAATTCAGCAATGCCATCAATACTGAACCCTTCTAAACTTAGACCAAAATAGGGAAAGCTCGATAAGAGGGAAAGCTCAGCATCTTTGAAATCAACACGGGCATTTACTTGCTTATTGATTTCTAATTTAAGCTTATCAATTAAGCTATCTTTAAAAACTAAAGGCAAAACAATAGCGGCCCCGAGTATTATTATCGCAAGAAAGAAGAAAAACTTAATTATGCGTTTCATAGTATTTTTTTAGTTGTTAACGTCTGGTTCAAAAGTATCGTCTGTACTTTGTTTAGGAGGGAAATACAAAAGGTTTTCACCCTTAGCTATAACGGAAGAGACCGTTGCATCGCCTGTTACATTAACCACAGTGCGACACATGTCTAGAATTCTATCTACGGGAAGTATAATTGCTATCCAAAGTGGATTTAATTCTACTGATTGCAGCACAATAATTAGCATAACTAATCCTGCACTGGGAACAGCAGCAGAACCAATGGAGGCCAAGGCAGCGGTGAGAACAATAGTAAGTTGCTGACCCAAACTTAAATCAACATAATGTAATTGCGCCAGAAAAACAACCGCAACGGCTTGATACAAGGAGGTACCATCCATATTTACCGTTGCCCCGATCGGTAAAACAAAGCTTGTTACTTTAGAGTCCACGCCCAAATTATCTTCTACACATTCCATGGTGACAGGTAAAGTTGCCGCCGAAGAACTGGTAGAAAAAGCTAAAGTTTGGGCCGGGCTCATTGCCTTGAAGAAGCTTTTATATGGAATGACTTTTACAAATAGCTTTAATATTAACGGGTAAAAAAGAGTAACCATAATGGCAAGACCAAGAAATACGGTTAGTGAGTACCAAGAAAGACCTTTGAAAATTTCCAGAACCTTTGAGATATCATCACCCGCCATTTGACTGACCGTTCCTGCGAGCAAGGCAAAAACAAAAAATGGGGCTGCTTGCATAATTAGGTCTACCATTTTTAAAAGGACCTCCATCAGTCCATCTACTACTTTTTTCACGGGCTCTCCCTTACTTTGGGGAATGAATATTAGAGCGATTCCGAAAAAGAGCGCAAAGAAAATAACCTGCAGCATACTACCATTATTCCCAAGAGCGGAGAAAATATTGGAAGGAACCAGTTTCACAAAGAAATCGAGTGGACCAGCGCTTTTCGTATCCTCGGCAATTTGCATTTTCTCCATAACACTGATCTCGGCTACTTGCGACTGAGAGTTACTTTTGGCTCTTTCCACCGCTTCTGTATAAGTGGGATCTAAGAGAAAACTCTTGCCATCTTTAGGCGAGATATTATTCTCAGCAGCCCAAAGCTCGTAGGAGATGCGATTGTCGATCCGGGTCTCTTCATCAATGAGTTTTCCGGGAGCGATAAGGTTTACTAAAACCAATCCGATAGCAATGGCCAGGAAGGTTGTGAGAAAGTAAAAAGCCAAGGTTTTAATTCCTAGTCGACCTAAATTGGAAGGATCACCTAGACCGGCAACTCCACTAATAATGCTAAATAGTACAAGTGGAACGGCAATAAGTTTCAATAGGTTTATGAAAATCTCTCCGAAAGGGGCTATCCAGTTTAATGTGAAAGTGGACCATGCCATGTGGGAACTTAACAAGGCCCATGCGAGGCCTAAAATTAATCCAATTAATATCTTCCAATGGAGAGCTATCTTCATAAATTTTAATATTTATTTGTTTTTGAAAGGAGGTAGAAATCAGCCAGAACCAATGCAGCCATGGCTTCTACAATAGGCACGGCACGCGGAACAACACATGGATCATGGCGACCTTTGCCACTTATAGTTACAGTTTTACCAGCGTCATTTAACCCTTGTTGATCTTGCATTATTGTCGCAACTGGCTTAAAAGCTACCCGAAAGAAGATGTCTTCTCCATTGGAAATTCCGCCCAGTAAGCCGCCTGCATTATTGGACAGTATATTACCCGAGGCATCATAAGTATCATTATGCTCTGAACCTTTCATACGCGCAGCGGCAAAACCAGAACCATGTTCAAAACCCTTTACGGCATTAATACTGAGCATGGCTTGCCCCAAACGAGCATGAAGTTTATCGAATACCGGTTCTCCCCAACCAGGTGGAACGCCAGTGATGCGGCAAGATACTATTCCACCCAAACTATCACCAGCTTTACGTGCGGCCAAAATTGCCTCTTCAAAACGGTGGGCACTATCTGGGTCGGGACAGCGCGTATTGGAATCATCAATCTTTGACAAGTCGAGCTCGCGGTAGCTTTTATTTATATCCTCTAATCCCACCGCCGAAACATAGGCTTTAATATCCACCTTCGGCATTAGTTGGGCCGCAATGGCACCAGCGGCAACTCTTACTGCAGTTTCACGAGCAGAGGATCTGCCCCCACCTCGGTAATCGCGGTGACCATATTTTTGTTGGTAAACCTGGTCGGCATGACCTGGACGGAAATTGTGTTCTAGATGCGAATAGTCTTTGCTTTTTGCATCTTCATTTGCAATATTAAAAGCCAAAGGAGTACCGATAGTTTTACCTTCGAATAGACCCGAAAGAATTTTAACCTCATCGCTTTCCTTTCTTTGGGTCGAAATACGAGATTGCCCAGGTCGACGACGTGCCATAGCATTAGAAATAGTGCTAAGGTCTATCTTCAAACCTGCGGGTAGTCCTTCCAGAATTCCACCAATAGCTTCGCCGTGAGACTCACCAAAAGTGCTTAGTTTAAGTAAGGTTCCAAAGCTATTTCCCGCCATATCACAAAGAAAGCAAATCCTTTCTTTAAAAGCGATTGATAAGCTTGGATATCCTTAAAAAATCTTAAAGCCTAAATACCACTTAAGCTTAGTTATCGGACCCTTTATAAACAAAGGGGTCTGGGAGGAATCAAGGAAATATTAGCGAGCCTGAATTTAACAAGAAACTCCGCTTATTCTATTAGTCTAAAATTATTCATCGTTACCGTCTTTGCCCTTAAGTATAGATTTACGCGCTCCATAAGCTGCTCCCGCAGCAACCATGAGAACAAGCCCAGGTAAGGGTGTTCCATTTACTGATTCTGGTGGTGCCGGTTGAGCATTAAGCAAACCTGAGCTAAAGACTAAGACGAAAAGAATAATAAAACGATTGAGATAATACATAGTTGAAGGTTTTAGTTTTATGATTTACGTAAGAAGATTTTCAAGGTTTTTAGGTTCCCGTCGTGGGAACTAATTTTTAGAATAAAAATGCCTTCTTGGTTGTTGGAGCGTGTAAAGACATATTTCTTTTGACTAGATCCCAATGGCCAACTTTCTATGAGCTGAGCCTTCAGGTTGAGAAGCTGCAGTTCATTAAAGGAATGATCTAAATCTGAGAGATCAATTTCAAGTTGACCCTTTTGATTCTGATAGGCGAAAAAAGTCCCATATTCATTAGGATTAATGCCAATGTATGACTCCTCTTCTTTGGTGAGCTTAAGATAAAAACGTGTTGTATCGATACCCGTTTGGTTGATGACAAAAGAATAAGCTTGGCTTTTTAGGTCTCTTTCGAACGCTGTGAGACTGTCTATTAAGGTTACTGACAAGTGACTTTCCAACCAAGCAGTCGAATCGAGAATAATGCTATAATTCCCGGTATGCCATGCATCCACCCCCAGAGGGATAATTAATTCCCCCTCGAACTTTGAATTTACAGCTTGAATACTGAGCTCTTTTTGATTGGCGATACTGTAAAATGACTGGTTTTGATTCGCCTTATAAATTGGAGCATCAACACTCTCCTCAAACAGTTGAGTGGCGCTAGAGTCTAATGCAACCAAGCAAAGACTCTCTGCTTGATTCGAACGCAATCTCAAAGGCAGTTTTTGATTTGCCGACTTGTTTTTATAAAAAGGATGATTGCTGCTCGGTGGCGCAATGCGCATGCTGTTTTTAAAAATAAAAGTATGCTGACTATTAGAGGCAATATTCTGTCCTGCACGAATAATAAAACCCTGCATACTCGGGATAATGTTGGATGGGGATGCCTTTTTACTATTTCCAACAGGAACAGCGCCTTGATTATTCCAAACTGCGAAAGCTGAATTTCCCTTGTCATCTGGACTGGCATCCCAAAACCAAATGGAGCCATTGATATTATTGTTTTCTACTAGAAATAAGTCGAAATCGATAGGCGACGGATATGGGTTCCCTAAAAAGATAAAGTCTCCAGGATTTAAACTATCCATCTGAAGGGTAATCGTACCGTTATTTAAGGTATCACCTTGAAAAACAACGGAATCATTAAAGTTTTTCAATTGGGGATTTAGCGGCAGATTTGGGGTTACAGCATAGGCCCAACCCGCTTTCATCTTGCCATTGATATAGCTTCTATAACCCGAATTTTGTCCACCCGCTTGGTAATAATAACGATCCAGCGGATTACTGTTGGCAAAGCTGCTTTCGATATGAGCATCGGCAATGGGTGATGCCCAGAATTTAAATCGGTCCGTGGCGGTTGCTTGATAAGTTCGCTTAATGCGATAGGAGCCCACACCAGAATTAACATTTATTGAAGCCGAATCATTTTGTAGAATACTTGCCTTTTCACTGAGCGTAATTTCGCCGTTATTAACAATGCTATCTTCTACCCTAAGCGCTGCTCCATTATTGATGTCCAATTTAGCCTGATGTAATACTTGGAGATTTGAACATGAGACATCGGCATTTATCGTGGCTTGGCCAGATTGAATCACCACAGTATTTTGAACTGTGCTAATGCCTTGTGGGTTCTGGGGTAACCAAATACTACCATTAAAGGTAAAGTCACCCGTGGCTAATCCCGATTGATGTTCACCTAATCGGGCGCTAGAACCAATTGAAGCAGTATCGACAGCAGTATTAGAAACTTCCACCCACTCTCCCGTTCCGTTTAAAATCGCGACATTTCGTTGTGGATTTAAAACCCAAGCTTTGCGATAGAAGGAAGTGTTTTCTCCCCAATTACCCTGACCATAAATGCAATCAATGCGATTTTCCCACTCAGCTGAATTTGAGCAAATTGCCAATGCATCATCGCCATTAAAAGCGAGTGCACCTCCTGATGTTCCACTAGCATAAAGTGGATTACTAGCGCTGGAATGCTGCATGAGCATTGAATTACCTGCCGCCAAAACACCACTTAATTGATTGCTAGAACTTGCGGAGGCAATAGGCTGAGAGGTGTTAGACCAACGGCCTAAATAAAAACTGCTTAGATCAATTGCGGTATCGCCTACATTACTTATCTCAACCCACTTATCGTTAGATTGGCCTTCATAGTATTGCGAAATAATAAGGGCAGGGCTATTGGCTAGAAGAAAATCGAAACTCTCACCACTACTCCACTTATTACCGGAACGCGTAAAAACCTTTAGATAATAATGTTGCCCTGCGTCTAGGCTGCCTAAGATTAGCGAATTTGATGTGCCCGCATAAACTGCTCGAGCCCCTGAACTTAAAGTTGAATTGGTGCTATCGAGATATGAATTACTATTAACGATAAACTGCCCATAAATCGAATCATTGAAAGCTTGATTATGGATGAAAACCACAACCTCATCGAAACATGATGGCAGTGTCCAGGCTATATTTAAAGACGTTCCTTGTACTTGGTAACTTAAAGCATCAACATTTTGAGCTTGAAGTTCCGTTATTACAATTGAGGCACTAGCCGCTGCGTCTCCGCTAATTTCAACGCTTCGATCGAATTTAAAGTTTGAGCTATCCATTTTAACCAGCCTAAAACTATTACCAATTTGCGCGGAACAGTTTAAATCTACGCTTATAAAAAAGTGGTTTTGCCTGTTCTTAATTAAGGACTGATTTATTGCAGTAAACTCAATTCCACCGTTCGTATCTATATAATTACAAACACTAATCAATTGATCATCAATACTGTTGAAAGTATTATCACTGGAAGACCACAATTTAAAGAAGGTAATGTCTGTTGTCTGAAAACTGCCTTGCAAAAAGGCATTTAGGCTTAATAAGCTAGAAGGTTTAAACTGACTGTTAATTTGAAAGGCGTGAATGGCATGATTAGAACTACCTTGCTTTAGGCTATCAAGGTTTGCGGTATAATTAAAATGGCTGATTAGAACTTGAGGCTTAAGGGTTAAGATTTGGTGAGAGAAGGAATGTTGAATAGAATCCAATAATTGCCCTTGACTGAGGGATATTTGGGGACTGCCTATTTGAAAGCCATGGCTTACATTAGCATTGCTATCTATTGTAGCAAATAGTTGAATGATAAGGGTATCGCCAGCAGTAAGTCCCTGATTTAAATTAGCAAAGCGTAGAGTATCATTAATTAAACTATCACCAGCTAGTGTTGCTAGAGTATTCGCGCCGGAACTGTTACTAAACTCTCTTAATTGAAAAATCTGGAAATCGCTAGCCAGCATGCTACCGCTAAAAGGGATTGATACATTTAAGATGGTCGTATTGTTATTTAATGCGATCAAACGGAAATCACTAATAAGGTGCAGACTATCACCTTGCAGCGCCGAATTATTTAGGCTATCGCTAAAATTCTTGATTAGCACTTGCGTCGAGGAACTTGACAAAGTGCTAAAAGCGGTGGTTGAAATAGGTAAAATCGCCGTACCATTTGACACTTCCTCTTGCCAGTTAGTAGGGTCTTGAATGAAGCTCCGGTAATTACTAAAACTATTCTCGCCACTTCGGAGACCTTGGTAAAATCCACCATCTGGGCTGCTAGTTTGATTGAATTGGATATAAGCTTGATTTTGAACTAAGTCGGTAGAGGCGATATTTCCGGCCTCATTGTTTGAGTTCTCGATAGCACTAAGCCATTGGCTCACCTCATTTTCGTTCGGACCTAAATAAGCTAAGAGGGCATCGCCACTGCCTGAGAGATTAAAATTGCCACTAACACTGTTTATTATTCCTGCACTCGCGCTTAAGTTAGTACTAGAGCTAGCATCATTAATTACAATAATCGCTCCGGCGGGAGTAAGGCTTGAGTTTGTCCAAGCGAGAATTCCTTCGCCGCTATTCAGAGTAGAGTCATTTACAATCTCATTATCCGTGAAATATATTGTGGTGTTTGCCGCAATAGGACTTAAAGCGACAAAAGCGAAATCGTCACCACCGTCAGCATTGAAGGCCACAAAGGATATTTGATTAAGACTTTGAGCGCTTGCCAGCGAGTAGGTAAAAAACAATAGACATAAATACTGTAAAGCTTTAGGAATCATAACTTTGATTTTATTGGTTCAAGGAGGAAGAAAAATGCTCGCTAAAAGCATTTTTACCTTTGCAACAAAACTCAGTCTTAAGAGGCATTTTATTATTAGGATAAATGATTATGAAAGGCTTATCCTAAATGCTTACCCAACTGATAAATACCAGATTAGCCGAATAATTTAAAAAGGAGACTCTTATTATCTTTTCCCTGTAAAAATGACACGGGCTGAATTCCCCTGAATTAGAACCTAAGTTCTGAACAATTTCATATTGCAGCCGTTACCAAATTGTAAGGAGACGCTAGCCAAGAAGTAAATTATTTAGGGCAACAGGTTTGTAAAATAAAATCAAACTAAGTTGAGAACATTAGCTGTGGTATATCACAATGATCTAGGCAGCCGAATTTATGATTTATCGAAAAATATAAAAAAAGCAATTTCTTTCGATCTGAATTATTCGACTCTCTTTCTCATCTTAGCTCACAAGGTTTCCCAAGCTCGGCTTTATCTCCCCTATTTATTTTGATTTAAAGTCTACTCTTCAGTAGCATCGGGCTTATTCGTGAGTTAAAAAAAACTTCTTCTGATAAGAATGCTTGTATTGCAGCCCTACTAATCCTTTAAGAGTAGCTCCATACGGCAGAAGATGCTTTATACACCTAAGAGGCAAATATTAACAATTTAAAAAATCACAATGGATCAATTCAATCAACATGGATTACGAATTTCAAGAAAAAACGGCCTATTTCTCGCCAGTTTTCTAATAGCCTATTTTTTAATAATGAGAGTATTAGGACTAGGTCATGAATACTACCTACGATTATTTAATGGCCTTATTTTAATTTTGATGATGCGTCAAGGCATTATTGCCTATCGCCGTTTCCTAGAGGAGGAAAAATACGGTTCCTCTTTCGATTTTTTCCGTCTTAATTTACGAACCGCCTTTATTGGAATTGCTGTATTCACCGTCTTTTTAGCCATATACCTCGATATTATTGATCCCGCCTTTATGGCCGAATTAAAAGAACAAGAAAATGCTAATCCTTTTTTAAGTCCTGTTAGTGCAGCTGGGATTGTTTTTATTGAAGGTCTGGGCTCTGCTTTCGTTTTAAGCTATCTTGTAGTTCAAGCTATGAAAAAACGCACGATAGAATTGCAAAAGCAGTCTGCCAAATAATTAAAGTTCAAAATCATTAAACCTCACTGCGTCAATTTGATAATAACCTATCATATAACTAAACTGTTTTGTTGCTGATAATCAGACAACAGCATTTGAGTCTGACAGATTTTAAGTCGAACACAAATTATTAGGGCTAACACCATATTGTCTTTTAAAGGCTTTTGAGAAGGTAGGAAGATCATTATATCCTACCAATCCAGCTATTTCCTTTAGGCGGTAGTCTGTGTTTCGAATTAACTCAATTGCTTTGTTTAGTCGCCACAGGCTTAATTGTTTGGTGGGAGAAATGCCCATGGCTGATTTATACTGTCTTTGAAAATGAAAGTGCGAATACCCTACCAAATCGGCTAATTTTTCCAAGCTTAAGTCTTCCGCTAAATTCGAATGCATAAATTCATTTACTGTGGCAACCTTTTGTATTAGCTCTTGACGTGAAGCCGTGTTGCAGTCCTTCAATCGTTCTAAGGCCCAAAATAATTCTAAAGAAATGCTATTAAATAAACTTTCTAAAACTTGGCAGAATAGGGTTTCTTGCTCCAAGCTTCGTTGGGGCATTTCCTCTAATTGGGCTTGAAGATTCAAAAGATTTTTTGCTAATAATGAGCCATTTTTGAGGAGTAATTCTGGCCATTCGTTAATGCAGCGCGGTAAATTCAGTGCAAGAGTCTTTGTTAATTTTTCATTGACAAAACACTCTGCTTTTTTAGCGGGTATTTTAATTAAATGAAAAACTGATTTATCAAAACTTGCTATATCGAGATGAGAATTCAAAATAACAACTTCCCCAGATTTAATGCTAACAGGCTTACCTTGGCGCCAAAATGCTTTTTGATCTTTTTTAACTAACAGCAGAAATAAATCTGCCTTTATCGTATGACGCTTACTGCGCTCAACCCCACCTATTGTAAGCCCACGTGTTGCTCCATATCTATCGGAGCTAAAACTATAGTCTGCTCTTAGTAATTCCATTTAACAGAGTTATTATTAACAGCAGTGCTTAGCGCTGAATCGGTGAATGCGAATTTTACCAATCCCAAGCTCGATTTGTGTTAAAATTTTCAGTTTAACCTGTTTTTAACGAAAGAGAGGCGATATGTTAAAAAAAAGCCGCCCCCAGAGGGAGCGGCTAAAAATGAAATATTTGGGAGGAATCTCTTAGAGGTGAATCACTTCATCATAAGCTGCTGCTGCTGCCTCCATTACAGCTTCACTCATAGTTGGGTGAGGATGCACAGATTTGATGATTTCCATACCGGTAGTTTCTAATTTTCTAGCCACTACTATTTCAGCAATCATTTCGGTAACATTAGCACCAATCATATGACAACCTAAAAATTCACCGTATTTAGCATCGAAAATCACTTTTACGAAACCATCCTTGTGCCCAGCGGCACTGGCTTTTCCACTGGCTGAGAAAGGGAATTTACCCACCTTAATATCATAACCCGCCTCTTTTGCGGCCTTTTCCGTCATTCCCACAGAAGCAATCTCTGGAGAAGCATAGGTACAACCTGGGATATTACCATAGTTTAGCGGCTCTGGGTGATGACCAGCAATTTTTTCTACACAAATAATCCCTTCTGCGGAAGCTACGTGTGCCAAAGCCTGTCCAGGAACGCAATCGCCAATAGCAAAGTAGCCATCCACACTGGTTTTGTAGAAATCATCTACTACAATTTTACCTTTCTCAGTTTTAATGCCCACTTGCTCTAAACCGATATTTTCGATATTCGCTTGTACACCCACTGCCGATAGCACGATATCCGCTTCTAATACTTTCTCCCCTTTAGGTGTTTTCACAGAAACTTTACAACCTTCACCACTCGTATCTACATTAGTAACCTCACTAGAAGTCATAATCTTAATACCGGCTTTCTTGAAGCTGCGCTCTAATTGTTTTGAAACTTCTTCGTCTTCAACTGGAACAATATTAGGAAGGTATTCTACCACAGTAACTTCTGTACCCATGGCATTATAGAAATAGGCAAACTCAACGCCAATAGCGCCAGAGCCTACTACCACTAATTTTTTAGGCTGCTCTGGAAGAACCATAGCTTGACGGTAACCAATAATTTTTTTTCCGTCTTGCTTTAAATTTGGAAGCTCACGACTGCGTGCACCGGTGGCAATAACAATATTTTTCGCTGAGATCTGACTCACTTTTCCGTCTGCGTCTGTAACCTCAAGTTTTTTACCCGGCAAAACTTTACCGTCGCCCATTATAACCTCAATCTTGTTCTTCTTCATTAAGAAGCCAATGCCATTACTCATACCTTGAGCCACACCCCTACTGCGTTTTACCACAGCTTCGAAGTCCTTATCAGCATTCTCTACCTTCAATCCATAATCTTCAGCATGCTTGATGTATTCAAAAACATTAGCACTTTTAAGAAGAGCTTTAGTGGGAATACATCCCCAGTTTAAGCAAATACCGCCTAAACTCTCTCTTTCTACAATCGCTGTTTTTAATCCTAATTGTGATGCTCTAATAGCGGTCACATATCCTCCGGGACCACTACCTAAAACGACTACATCAAATTCCATATGCTTTTTGTATTTATAGATTCTCTATTTCGAAGTCGCAAATTTAGTAGAAACCTAAGTTCTATTTAGAATTAGAGCTGCAGATTTTCAATAAAAAGAAAATGCGAGGCCTGGACCAGAGGCTATGGCGGGCTGCGGTAAATTGGAAAAATGAAGGATTTGACCTCCTAAGCTGAGATCGATATAAAAAGAAATTTTCATTCTCACCTTCTCATTGTTAGCCTCTGCTATTGCGACGCATCAGCTTTAGCTCTGCTTTTCACACTAGGTCTGTGGTCTCGCTTTAAATGGAGATGAGATGTAACTAAAGTATTTTTCATGAATATCCCACTCTTACTTCTTCAGCCTTTATATTTGGGCACTAAACCAAAACAACAATGGAAGAAAAAGAACAATTAAACGGCTCCTAATTAAATAACCTTGCTAAAATCAAGCGCTGGACCAAATTCCTATCCGTTTTAAGTTACGTAGGTACGGCACTAATGATACTTATAGCACTGGTTATGGGCGTATTTGGCACAAACCTTTCATCACTGGGTGGGGTCTACTCAGCCATACCCGGGTCCTTATTTATTGTGATTTATTTAGCAGGTGCTGCCCTTTATTATTTCAGTGCGAAATATTTAGGTGATATGTCCAAAGCCGCTGATATGGCTGCCTACACATCGGATACTACTTATATAGAAAGTCTTATTGCTGCTACAGGAAACTTTTTTCCTTCTGGGGAATCGTTACGGCTATTGCTATTGCCCTCTACTTCTTAATTATCATCGTAGTTTTAGTGCTTGGCGTTGCTGGCTTGGGCTAATAAAGTCCGCTGAGGAATACCCTATTAAGGAATTAAGGCTATGGCCGAAATTTCCACATTTACATCTTTAGGAAGACGCGCAACCTCTACCGTTTCACGCGCCGGTGCCGCGTCTTCTTCAAAGTAAGTAGCATAAATCGAATTAATTTCACCAAACTGATTCATGTCTTTAATGAAGATGCTGCATTTTAGTACTAGGGAAAAATCTGTTCCTGCTGCAGTTAATACCGCTGCTAAGTTTTTCATCACTAAATTTGTTTCGCTTTTAATATCGTTCGTTTCTAATACTCCCGTTTGCGGATTAATGGCAATTTGACCCGAAGTGAAAAGCATATTTCCGGCTACCACTGCCTGAGAATAAGGCCCAATTGGAGCTGGCGCCTGATTAGTATTGATAATTTTTTTCATCACATTTGTTTTGGAGCCCGAAGGTATGAAGCTTTTACTAGTTGACAATTACGATTCTTTCACCTTTAATTTAGCGCATTACCTGGAGGAGCTCGGAGCGGATAGTACCGTTGTCCGCAACGACCAAGTTCAACTGGATAAACTAAACGAATTCACTCATATAATTATCTCCCCCGGACCGGGATTGCCCAAAGATGCGGCTTGCATTTTAGACTTAATCGCACAAAATTACCAACATAAATCTATTCTGGGCATCTGCTTAGGAGCGCAGGCTATTGCCGAAGTATTTGAGGGTGAATTATATAACCAAAATGAAGTTGCACATGGCATTCAACGGGAAGTGGAACAATGCCAAGAGGGCTGGTTATTAAAAGGTATTCCCACCCTTTTTAAAGCGGGATTATATCACAGCTGGGCAATTAGGCCCAAGGCCAAAATGGAAGCTCAATTCAGCATGCTTGCTTATCGCGATAAGCAGGTATTAATGGCTTTCGAACATAAAGAATTTCCTTTGGCTGGTATTCAATTCCACCCCGAAAGCATTATGACCGAAGGCGGAAAGTTGATGCTGAAAAATTGGTTAGAACGCTGATTTCTACTGCTGTAATACTGTGAATTTTCGCTGATAATTATGGCCTTTTTCATCCTCCAACCATAGCTTATAATCACCTGGATTAAGACTTAGAGCCATGGTATGCATATCTTTAGTTTCCCCTAAAAACGCGCCATTGAGATGCCAAAATAGGCGTGAATTTGCATCTATTAAAATGGCTTCGACAATCAATTCACTTTTTTCACCGGCCAATTTTTTGGGAATAAAAATATGCTCATTTTCCATGGGAAAGAGTACATCAATATAATTTTCGGCCAAAATATCTTCCTCGCAAGCGGGAGCTAATGGCGGTAAACGACGATAAGAAGGGTGCTGTTTCGCATAGTAATAGGTCTCAATAACCGGCAACTGGAAAAAGCTTCGGGCCTCAATTTTTAAATTACCGCTGCAGTTGTAGTTATAGCGAAATTTCCCTTCGGCATCGGTAAAGTATTGTTGGTGGTAATGGCAGGGTTTCAAGGCTTTCGCCTGAAAGGGTAACCAGACCGTATCTCGCTCCGGGCAAATGGAAGAGGCTAATTGTCCCGATTGGGCACAAATAATTTCTTCACTTAATTGATTGTAAGGCGTCTCAAACCAAGGCCTTTGATCCACAATAGTATTGAGATAATTGAAGAGAATCGGTCCCGCCGCCTCGGCTCCTATTAATCCGGGTCTTCCTTCTCCGCTGGCATTTCCCACCCAAACCACACAGGTATATTGCGGGCAAATACCTACGGCCCAAGCATCTCTAAAACCAAAACTGGTTCCCGTTTTCCAAGCGATGGGCGAACGACCAAAATATTGCCAGCCCTGTTCAGAGCCAGGTCGATTTAGTCTTTGCATCACCTCCAAACTTTGCCAGATTGCGGCCTTGGTATAGGGACTGTTTATACTCACCGAGTCTTCTGAGTAATAATGTATCTGCCTAAGAGCAGAATGATTACTAAGCTTTTGCGCCCAGACCGAATAAGCATTAGCCAAATCCCAAGCCTTTACCTCTGCTCCTCCTAAAATTAAAGATAAACCGTAATGATCACCGCTTTGATGCAGCGTGCTAATGCCCGATTGCCGCAGCAAATTAGCAAATCGATCTACCCCAAAATCGCGTAGTTCTACCACCGCAGGGATATTCAACGAAAGCGCTAAGGCCTCATCGGCTTTTACCACTCCCCGAAATTGACCGTCGTAATTTTTGGGATGAAAACCCTCAAAATGCATGGGAATATCGGGCATAATTTCTTGGGCTAGCCACTGGCCATTTTGTAAGCCTGCTGCATATAAAAAGGGTTTGAGTATGCTCCCCGAACTCCTTTCGGTTTGTAACATATCATTATAGTGACCCGGACCGTTTTGACCGTTACCAACATAGGCTAAAACGGCTGCATTACTATTGTCGATTAAGATGAGACCTGCATTATATATGCGGTTTACTGCTAATTTTCCTAAAGCCGCTTCGACCTGCCTAATAGCTTCTTCCTGCAGATTTAAACTTAAGGTACTGGGCATTTGTGAACTTCTTCCAGTGGCAATTTGCTGCTCCAAAAGATGAGCGGCCAAATTTGGAATGGCTTTCGGTTTATCTGGCAATGGCTCTAAAAGGGCTAATTGATAATCGTTCTCACTGAGATGGTTTTCGGCTAACAACTCCTTTAAAAGTCGGTTGCGTTTCTGCTTAAGCAGGGATCTATTTCTACCAGGATTAATTAATCCAGGCGCATTGGGTAGCACCGCTAAAGTGGCAGATTCTGACCAAGACAAATCAGTGGCCGGTCTACCGAAATAGCGCCACGAAGCCGCGTCGATTCCTACTACGTTTCCCCCGAAAGGGGCATGCGCTAAATACAAGCCTAAAATCTCTTTCTTGCTGTAACGCCATTCTAATCGAGTTGCTAAAATAATTTCCCAGATCTTTTCGCTAATGGTCCGAGGCGGATTGTCGCGTGATAGGCGAATCGTTTGCATGCTGATGGTACTGGCACCACTGAGCACTTTTCCGCTTTTCATATTCCAATAAGCCGCCCTTAAAAGCGACCACGGGTTAAAGCCCCAATGGTACTGGAAATAGCGATCTTCTTGTAGCAAAATGCTCGCCTCCATTTTTGGGGAAAGCTCTTGCGAGGGTGGAAAACGCCATTGCTCATCGGCGGGTAAGCGGGCCGAAAGTAATACTCCATCGCGATCGAAGAGTACAGCAGCATAGGGCTTATTAAAAAGCGGTTGGGGCAAAAGGAAATAGTATATAACTGTGATTCCCAAGACCGCCAATAAAAGCCATTTGCGCTTTTTTAATTTTAAAACTATGGCCTTATTTCTACCCATCTAGCCGCCGAGCGTGCCGTAATTTCTGGATGATACATATCTTCAACTTCAAAGGCGGGTAAGTAATATTTGCCCGCGTAGGTAGCGTTTAAACGTAATTTGAAACTTTGCTTTTTAGAATTCTGTAAACTAAAAAAGGTATAAATCCGATCATCACGAATGTCGCGGTAATCAAAATTCGCTGTTCCTGATAAACCAGCTTGACTATTAGTAAGCACCTGCCAACCAGCAGGAATAAATTGCTTTAGGGCTAAATCCTGATAAGCATTGACACTGCCCGTTTTGGTTACACTTACTTCCATTTCAAAATCGCTTCCCTGTTTAATATCAGTTGGGTCAAGCAACGAGCCGTTTATATCGCGGAAAACGATTTCCATTTCCAATCCCTTATTATAAGATGGCTGCGCCGTACTTAAACTGGAGCCTTGCTGAGTTAGGCTTATAAAGAGCGGTTTGGGGCCCTTATTGCTTAGCTTCAAGGCGCCAGACTTATCTCGACCCGACTCTAAATCGTAGCGAATAAAACTATAGTTAGAATGGAAATCCTTTTTAAGATCAGCCTTTTGTAGCGCCCATTCTAAGTAAGTATCTTTTTTAAGGTCGTCACCAAAAACCTGCAGAAGAGAGAGCATTGCGAAGGAAAGACTGTGGGTGGTGCGGTAACTTGCGTTATTCATCATCTTGGCCACCACTCTTCCTTGCTGAAGGGCTGCCGTTTTATTATTGAGGATATGCAAGCATAAAAGTTTAACCGACTCATCCTTTAGGGCATTGCCGAAATAGCGGTAATCAGTGGAACTATATTCAAGATTTTCGGCGCGTTGGTAGATTATTTCGGCCGTTTGCTTTTGCCCAATCACCGCATAGGCAGTCGCCAATTGATACAAGGCTTGCGGCGAAACCGCCAATTCTTTCAAACGATTCATGGCACCAATTTCGGGCTCATTGCTAAAGGCTAAAGTTAAAAGTCGGTAGGACTGCTCCATGTCGTTACTTATAATGCGCGGAGACGAACGATAGCTGGGCGCCCAAGAGCGTGCGGCAGATTTTTGATAGGATAACCAGCGCTTGAACATAGTGGGCGGTAATTCAAAACCCGCCTTTTTCGCTTCCATTAAGAAATGACCTACGTAGGAAGTAACATAGGCATTATAGCTGTGAGAACCGGAGTTTGGCCAATAACGGATCGCACCCGATGACATTTGTCTTTCGTATAATTTCTGCAAAGCAATGTCTACATTTTGCTTGCGATTTTTAAGCTGAGCTTCGCTTAAGTCCATAATTTCTGGGAGAAACAAGGAAGGGAAAACCGACGAAGTTATTTGCTCGGAACAGCCATAAGGATAGGAACTAAGATAGTGTAAATGCTTTTCAATATTCAAACTTGGTACACTCGAAGCTTCAATATTTAAAAAGTTAGTTCCCTTTATTCCAAAAGGTTGATAATCGATAACGGTATCGCTATTGGCGGCAATAACAAACTGCTTGCTGCGGGTTTCTGGTAAATTAGGGATGCGCACTTTTAACTCCGTCTCATCATAAGATGATTCCCCCGTAGCGCTAACTTGAGATTTCAATTTCACCACTCCTCTCTCAGAAAGGACTTTCAATTTAAAATAGACAATCTCTTCGCCCGGTTCAGTAAAGGTCAATTGCTTCGAGCTAGAGCCCATAATTTGTACGGGACCTGTTTTCTGCAAATTGACTTTCACTGATTTAATCTTAGGATCGCTCACAAAAACGCTTACTGGCATGGTGATTTCATCTTCCGGACTGAGAATACGCGGTAGAGTATTCAATACCATCAAGGGTTTAGTAACCTTTATAGCTTTCTCTGCATTTCCATAAGATAGCTTAGTATTAGCGGCGACTACCATTAATTTAACCGAGCCAATATAATTTGGCAGCTTAATTTGATGCTTTTCCGTTTTACCCGCGCCCAATTTAAAAGGCCCGAGAAAACGCACCATGGGTTTGAAGCGATTCTGATTGGAATTTTCAGCATTCTTTAAAGCCTCATCACCACCAATTCCCATTACCTTTTGCAAGGCACCACTATAGGCTCCCAAAACAGCTTCATACATATCCCAAGTGTTAACGCCATGCGCTTCTTTACCATAAAAATAAGGGTAAGGCTGCGGAGTTTTAAAGGCAGTGAGATTGAGTAAACCTTCATCCACAATGGCCAAAGTATATTCCATCGGCTGTCCATTTGCTTCGCTTATTTCCACCCATTCTTCCGTTTCTGGACGCCAATCATCGCTGTGTTTAATCATGGGTTTTAATTCCTTTTGAGGGTTTTTAATACCGAGAGATGCAATGCCATAAAGCCGCATGGGACGGTCATTGGTTTTTTGAGCATGGGGCTGAATAAGATTGGCTTGCACATAAATATTAGGCGCCATGTCTTCACTTACTTTAAAGGAGAAGTTCTTCTTCTCTTCTTCTGAATTCAGCCAAAGCTTACGCATTACCTTATGGCTATTTTCAATACTCACCAAAATGCGTGCGCCAGGGCTTTCGGGGAATTTGATTTTAACTTCTTCGCCAATAGTATACTCTTCCTTTTCGGCTGAAAAATTGAGAATATTTGAAGATGCCAATTCGGGTCTTTCACCCTTTCTGCCAGCCGGCCAATTAAACCACATAAAAGTACTGCTGCAATGCCCGCCATCGGGATCGCAAACCCGCACTAAAAATCGACCCCAGTTGGGATAATCAATCTTAAATTGATGTTTGGCCACGCCATTAAAGCTCTTCAAAATAGCGCTGCTGTAGAGATAGGTCGCTTCGTTATCTACGTATCTACCTAAATTTTCGCCCCGAGAAGAATACCACCAATGCCAGTCTACCCGATAAATCTTAAGTTCTAATCCATCTAGCGAAAGCGGCTTACCATTATAATCTACCGTTTTAATTTCCAGTTCATAATTGCGATCGGTTTCTAAAAAACCACTGTTCTGTGCTTCTGGGGTTTTGATGCCAAGCAATGCTGGAAAAGGCGAGATCTTTTGCTGGAAATATTCAGTGCTAAAATCGCCACCGCCTTCGAAAGCTTTTGCTTCCACTTTCATGGAAATTAAAGATGGGGCTGCTTTAAAATTACCGAGCTCCAAAGCCAAACTCTGCTTACCCTGGCTATTCATTTCGCCTTCATAAATGCGTTTGTTCTCCACATAGAAGTTGCGTGTACGATCGCTAAATTCAAAGCCTTTAAACTGCGGGAAAGGATTGTTTAAACTGTAAAATTTGGCATCAAGCGTAAGCTTGGAGTTTTTAGCAGCTATGCCGGTTAACCAATTTATCTGCGATTCAATAAGTAGCTCACCATTATCTAAAAATTCTGTTTCCTCACTAAAATTTAAATTAATCTTTAAGCGGTTGGGCTTTATGGTTTCCACCAAGATGCCTTTACTGAAGCTGCGGTCTCCGATCCGAACCGTGGCGGTATAAGTGCCCGTAATAGCAGAGGCTCTTGTTTTAGACTGAAAAGTATAAATGCTCTTTTCTGCTATGCTGGAAAGCTGTCTATCCACCAATTTATTTTGCGGATCAGTAAGGGTGAACTCGATCGGGTGCCCCAGAGCCAATGACTTTTCTTTGTCCTGCAGAATAAATCCTAAATAAAGACTATCGCCCGGTCTACGGACGCCACGCTCTAAATAAATAAAGCCCTTCAAACCATTTTGAATCGACTCTCCTCCAACAGCAAAATTGCTCATAGGCAAGGATTCACCCGGCATTAATTTAAGGTAGGTTTTACTATTTTCATAAGATGCGACAGCCACAAAAGCCGGCTCTTTACAAGTGATACTCGCAAATCCTTGTTCATTACTTTCTCCGCTAGCTAACAGTCTTCCTTGAAAATTGTAGAGCTCCAGCTTAGCATTGCTTACCGATTGGGTGGTAATCAAATCACTTACCGTAAAGTCCCATTCGTCGTTTTCCCCTTTTTTTGCGATAAGTCCTAAATTACTTACCCAAATGTTGCGACTGAGGAAGTTGTTGGCATTATAATACGAGACGTGGCAAGGGTTATCTCTATGTTGCCAATTATAACCTGGGGGATAGCGAAAACTATAATCGGAGCTATTGTATATATCGGAAGAATTTCCTTCGTAGTAATAATCGTCGTAGTAGTAATCGTCATAATAATAGTCTTCCACTTCGTTTTCCGATTCTGTTTCGGCTTCTGTGGGACAATTGTATAAACTATACTCCTTTTTAAAGCTGAGCATGGCGCGGTAAACCGCTCCTTCTTCTGGTTTAAAATATTCAGAAAGGTCGAGGGCGAAATGCTGCCAATCGCTCGCTCCTTCAGAGCCCAGCTCAATTTTAGTTTCTAAAACTTTTTCGCCCACACGGTATAATTGATAGTCACCATCGTAGTTATTAACCTGCAAAAAGTTGATGATATTATTTTCATAGATCTTAATCAGTCGTAAATCAACCGCATTAAGATTTATTGCTTTAAAGCTTAGATTTAAATTATCATTAATGGGCATAATATTACCCTCCTCTAAGAATACGATCGTCGGTTTTTCATTGGTAATTTTAAAATTCACTTCTTGAGTGAATTTCGACTTATAGCCAAGGATATTCTCTATTCCAGGAGAGATTTTCAATTTTTGCTCACCTGCTAAGTTTTCGGGCAGGTACACTCGAATGCTGGAATTATCCACTTCCAGTTTTAAGTCGCCTTGGCCCACTATGCTAATAATACCCTGTAAATCTTGGTCTTCTCGTAAAGGATCGGAGAAATTCAATTTTAACTGGGCGCTATTTTCTCCTTCTACAGTGTAGGATATATATTTAAAATCGTTGAGGGATGGCAGTTCGATGTTCTGATCTTCCAGCCCTTTATTAAATGGATGATCTTCGTTGAAGGTCACTTTTATATATAAGGCCTCTTCTTTACGAATCAAGCTATCAACAGTATAAAGATAAATTCCACCAAAGCCCTGCGACCAGCGTCCTGTAATAGTCTTATCATCCTTTTTTACCTGCAATAAGTCATTTAACTCTTGCATTTCACAGTAATCGGCCGCCTCAAAGTTGAGATACAAACTATAATACTGCATCTGTCCTACTGGCATGGCCTCTAAATGATAGTTTTGAAAAGCCACACCTTGTTTAATTGTTTTAAAACCAAAGGTGAATTCGGAGAGGGAATCCGGCACTTCAAAAAGTTTGGCTAGAGCAAGTTCGGCTGTATATACTTGATCTGATTTTAATAGCGATTTCGGGCTAAACTCTAAATGCCTTTTATCTCTTAAAATAAGGTCTCCCTCTAAATTTGGTGAAAATTCTAATAAAGACTCACTTAAGTTTTCACCTACTTTAAATTCACCAACATCTTTATTAAAGTAAATATTAATGGTCGATTTTTTCGATATTAATCCTGCAGTATAAGAAGCTATGTAGGGACTGAATTTTTTATCGAAGGTGGGCACATTCTCATCTGCCGAGGAGCAGGAAACAATAAAATAAAGGGCAGATAAAAAAAGGAACAGCTTTCTCATTAGGCGGGATTATGATATGACTTTAGAAGGGCATAAGTTATGTAATCCAAAAAAAAGCCCATCATTTAAATGACGGGCTTTTCGAAGAAATAGTATAAATTAAAATACTTTAAGCATCAATTTTAGCGTATTTCGCATTTTTCTCAATAAACTCGCGTCGTGGGGGAACGTCATCTCCCATTAACATGGAGAATACACGATCCGCTTCTGCGGCGCTATCGATGGTTACGCGACGCATAGTTCTGCGCTCCGGATCCATAGTCGTTTCCCATAATTGCTCGGCATTCATTTCACCAAGACCTTTGTAACGTTGCACAGCCACCGAAGATTTATTTTCCCCTCCCAGTTGGGCTATAAAACGATCACGTTGATCATCATTCCAAGCATATTCCTCTTTCTTACCTTTCTTAACTAAGTAAAGTGGAGGCGCCGCAATGTAAATATTACCCACCTCGATAAGCTCCTTCATATAACGGAAGAAGAAAGTTAGAATTAATGTTGCAATGTGACTACCATCCACATCGGCATCACACATGATAATGACTTTATGGTAACGTAACTTGGCCACGTTTAGAGCCTTGCTATCTTCTAAAGTTCCAATGCTTACCCCAAGAGCGGTAAACATGTTTTTAATTTCCTCATTTTCAAAAACCTTGTGCTGCATGGCTTTCTCTACGTTAAGGATTTTACCCCTTAGCGGAAGAATAGCTTGAAAGTTTCGATCACGACCCTGTTTTGCTGTACCACCAGCCGAATCGCCCTCCACCAGGAATATCTCGCAAATGGCAGGATCCGTTTCCGAGCAGTCGGAAAGTTTACCAGGAAGACTAGTGCCTCCCATTACAGTTTTACGCTGAACCATTTCGCGGGCCTTCTTCGCGGCTACTCTAGCCTTAGCGGCGAGAATTACCTTTTGAACGATAATTTTCGCTTCATTCGGATTCTCTTCCAGGTAATTATTTAGCATTTCGCCTACGAGCTGATCTACTGCTCCCGAAACTTCGGAGTTACCCAGTTTAGTTTTGGTTTGTCCCTCAAACTGAGGTTCCATCACCTTAACAGAAATTACCGCGGTTAATCCTTCACGAAAGTCATCTCCACTCACTTCCACCTTTTCACGGGCCAACATACCACTTTCGTCGGCGTATTTTTTTAGGGTACGCGTTAAAGCTCTGCGGAAGCCTGTAAGATGGGTACCACCTTCATGGGTATTAATATTATTCACATAAGAGTGAATATTTTCCGCATAGGAAGTATTGTAGTGCATTGCTACTTCCACAGGAATGTCGTTGCGTTCGCCTTCCATGCTTATTACCGATGGCATCAAAGTTTCACGGTTCTGATCTATGAATTCAACAAATTCTTTTAGACCACCTTGACTATGAAACTCCTCGTATTTAGGCTTGTTTTCCTCATCCAGATCGCGTAAATCTGTTAAAGTAATACGAATACCTTTATTTAAGAACGATAACTCTCTTAAACGGGAAGCTAAAATATCGTATTGATATTCAGTAATTTGAAAGATGGTAGCATCCGGTTTAAAGGTTACTACTGTACCTCTGATATCAGTAGTTCCTTCTTCCTTCAAAGGGTATTCTGGTACACCTTTGTGGAATATCTGGTGGAAATATTTTCCTTTGCGATGCACCTCAACTTTAAGATCATCTGAAAGGGCATTCACACAAGAAACCCCTACACCGTGTAATCCGCCCGAAACTTTATACGAATCCTTATCGAATTTACCACCGGCATGAAGAACGGTCATTACCACCTCTACTGCTGAACGACCTTCTTTTTCGTGCATTTCGGTAGGAATACCCCTTCCGTTGTCCTGTACCCGAATTGAATTGTCTTCCAGAATAGTTACATTAATGGTATCGCAATGTCCTGCGAGGGCCTCATCAATGGAGTTATCTACCACTTCATAAACCATGTGGTGTAGACCTTTCGAGCCTACATCACCAATATACATAGAAGGGCGTTTTCTTACCGCTTCTAATCCCTCCAGTACCTGAATGCTACTGGCGCCATAATCTTTTTCTATTTCACTCATAATTATGCAGTTACGCTTATTGTGATAAGTCTCAAAGATAGGGCTTTATCCGCACTTTAAAAGGCTTTTAACATGGCAAATGCAGGGGTTTTCCACATGTTTTTAACATTCAGACAACATAAGTCTCTATTTTTTCTTTTTCTAACGAGATACTGCTTCTAAACCATAAAAAAAGCCCGAGAAATTCTCGGGCTCCAATATTGAGTTTTGGTATTCTAGTCTTCTGTAGAAAACTTGTTCACTACTGAATCGCTCACTCCGGTACTGCTAAAGCCTCCATCGTGAAATAGGTTTTGCATGGTTACCTTTCGGGTAAGATCTGAGAACATGCTGATCGCATAATCGGCACAATCTTCTGCCGTTGCATTGCCTAAAGGACTGATTTCGTGCGCATAATTAATAAAGCCATCAAATCCTTTTACGCCGCTACCCGCGGTAGTTGGTGTAGGCGATTGACTAATTGTGTTTACCCGTACTTTGTTGCGCACGCCCCAATGGTAACCAAAGCTTCTGGCGATACTTTCTAAATAAGCCTTATTATCGGCCATATCATTGTAATCGGGGAAAGTTCTTTGCGCGGCGATATAGGTTAAAGCTAAAATACTACCCCAATCGTTCATGGCTTCTTGTTTCCAAGCAGTTTGCATTATACGGTGAAAAGAAACGGCGGATACATCCCAGCCTTTCTCTAACCAGTCATAATTTAAATCGGTATAGTGCTTGCCTTTTCGCACGTTTACACTCATACCTATACTGTGAAGTATAAAGTCTAGTTTACCGCCCAATATCTCTTGCGATTGCGTAAATAGATTTTCTAAATCTTCCATACTAGTAGCATCAGCAGGAATAATTTCCGAGCCTGTACTAGCTGCTAAGTCATTAATTTCTCCCATTCGCATGGCGATTGGGGCGTTGGTTAAAACAAATTTTGCTCCTTGAGCATGTGCTTTTTCAGCGATTTTCCAAGCGATAGAATCACGATTTAGAGCACCGAAGATAATTCCTCGCTTTCCCGCTAGAAGGTTATTCGACATAACGTTGTTTTAATTTGGTTGACAAAAATAGCTTTTCTAGTCTAGCTAAGCTTACTGCTCTGCTAAAAAGTCGCGTTCACTCGTCGTCAGCGATGCTTCTCCTTCTTGCTTCACTTTTTCTAAAATGCGATTTATTTCGATTTCCTTTTCTTTTTTACTGGCTCGATACTTATCGTCTATGGTCAGAGCTGCATCTTCCTTGGCAAAGGCACTGGAAAATAGCATGGGCTTAAAAAGGAAGACCACTAAAATAACCAAAGCGGGAACTAAAATGTAAACAATCGTTAAAGTGCTTTTCTGTATAATGGATGGATCCAAAGCCAAACATATTAATAACCCAGAAATAGCGCCCCCTAAATGCGCTTCATGACCAATATTATCATTGTTTCGGCTCATACCATAGAAGGAGTAAGCAATAAAGCCTATCCCGTAAATCCAGGCAGGAAAGTAGAAAGGCAGAAAGATAAAGGCCAGCTCCATGTCGGGATAGATGATAATAGCCGCATAGATAATACCGCTTACCGCACCAGAAGCCCCTACGGCCCGATACTCCAAATCATTACGATGAAGTAGCCAAGAGAGTAGGTTGCCCCCTAAAAGACTGACAATATAAACAATTACAAAGCCAATTAATCCCAAGTCTCTTTCTACCGCCCCAGCAAAAATGTAGAGGGAAAACATATTAAAGAAAAGATGCGACCAATCGACGTGAATGAAGGCAGAAGTGATCAAACGATAGTATTGTCCCGCATTGAGATCTCTAATTCGCAAAAGCAATCTCTCGAACCAATCTGGGTTTTGAAAAGCAAAATAACTAAGAAGAGCATTAAGTCCTAAAATAACCAGCCCGGCTGTTTCTAATCTATCCATCTTACTTCTTTTTCAAAAATACGCCAAAGAGCAATCCTGCCAATAAGCTAACCATTAAGCCCACTGGGAAAATCTCACTAAAAGTTAAGGCTAGGCGGTAAAAAGTATGGGTCTTATACATTTCCATCATGGGCGTTTCAAAAGCTAAACTTTGCTCTATTTCTTGCGCATCTGCCCCTGAGGCTTGCAAAGTATCTTGACGATATTCCATGTACTGATCGGCAAAGTCTGGTAAGTAATTGGCCAAAATAAACTCCCAGGCAATTAGATACATGATCGAAGCTATAAGACTAATATACAGTCCGATTAGAAAGGATTTACCGAAGTTGATTTTCGAGTCAAAGAAACGTTTCGACAATTGTTGAACCGCGACAAAAATAAGCGCGAATGCCAGGGTCATCATAATAAAACCTCTGGTTTCGCCTCCGTCAAAATTCATAGCTTCGCCTTCGGCAGGTAGGCCTAAAAAAAGATTGAGGCTAACGATTAAGCCCGCAATAATTCCGTAAGTCCAAATAAGTTTACGCATGCTGTTAATTTGGGCTAAAATTAAGGTTTATCGAAGCAAGTATGTCGAATAATGGCAAATTTCCAGCAGCCAATTTAAAACAGTTTGACATTCAATGAGAGCTACAAACTTTAGATTAAAAGTAAGGTATGACCGGGACAGACGGCTTTAAAAAAGAGTGAAAACGAGATTTAGAAGCAGGATTAAATAAAATACGTTTCCGCTTATTAAACTTTTGACGAACATAGCACTCTAAGGAGCAAAATAAGTAATTATGAATAAGTCCATTCTCCTCCTTAGTGTCCTTCTTTCCCTATTGGCTTGTAAAAAAGATTCAACTGTAGAACAGACCCCATCTAGCTCTAGCGCGGTGCTTAATTTGCCCGATACTTATTTTAATTACGCCAATCCAAATTTACCAGATTACTACCGAAATGGTCCGGTGGCTCAAAGTGACAATACCCCCGCTAATAATGCCATAAGCGATGCCGGTGCCACTTTGGGTCGCGTTTTATTTTATGATAAAAACTTAAGTCAAAATAATACGATCTCTTGTGCAAGCTGCCATCAAAACAGCAATGGGTTTAGTGATCAAGCGGTTTTAAGTAGTGGTTTTGAGAATGGATCCACTGCTCGACATTCTATGTCCCTCGCAAATAGTCGCTATTATGCCAATCGTCGTTTCTTTTGGGATGAACGAGCGCAAAGCCTAGAAGAGCAGGTTCTATTGCCCATACAAGATCAGGTAGAGATGGGAATGAATTTAGATAGCCTTTTCGTTAAGCTAAAAGGATTAGATTATTACCAATATCTCTTTAGCGATGCCTTTAGCGACGGCGAAATTAATAGTCAAAACATAAGCTTTGCTTTAGCGCAATTTGTGCGTAGCATGGTTTCTTACACTAGTAAATACGATGTAGGCCGTCTTCAGGTGGCGAATCAAAATACTAACTTCCCTAATTTCAGTGCGGAAGAAAATAGAGGTAAAGCCCTTTTCCTAAACCCCGCGATTGGCTGCGCTGCCTGCCACGGGACTGATGCTTTTATTGCACCAGGTCCTAGAAATAATGGTTTAGATTTAGACAATACTGCTGATTTAGGTGTGGGAGGTGTAACCAACAATAGTAACGCCAATGGTTTATTTAAAGTAGGATCTTTACGCAATATTGCCCTTACTGCACCTTATATGCACGATGGTCGCTTTAGCACTTTGCGCGAAGTAATTGAGCATTATAATGATGGTGTGCAAAACAATCCTAACCTCAGTGCACCCTTAAGGTTACCGAATGGAGGAGTTAGAAGCCTGAATTTAAGTTCAGCAGACATTGATGCTCTGGTTGCATTCTTAGAAACTTTAAGCGATCCCGTAATGTTAGAAAATGAAAGGTTCTCCGATCCTTTTAAAGAAGGTTAATTACTTTTTTTGCGAGCGTGAATATCGCCTCAACTTCCTCTCACTCCAAAAAATTTCTAGTGCGAATGTTGCGATGAGAAAGATTAGAAAAACTGCCATACTAACGGTTTCGGATTGCCGTGGCACAAAATACCACAAACCAGCAATACCTACTTGATACAGTGCTAAGCGTAAGAACATAGGAGGCAGCAATCTTTGGGCAAATTTCCAATTAGCACGATTTCGCATGGAACGATCGGTGCGATAGCCATAAAGGTGATTGGGCTTTTTAGCGGGGAATAGAAAAGTTAATAGGGCAACCAGCAGTAGAAATAACCCTAAACCAATAAATAAATAAAATGTGATGTCTACTCTCATCTTTTACCCTGCCAGTTTGTTTGATGACCTAAAGCAAAGATAAATTTATACTTTTAGAAAAGAGGCTTTAAATTTTTATTCCTAAATAATTCTGGCCATTTTCTTTTCAATGTAAGCTTGATATTTTTCGATGTCTTCTATGCTAAACACAATTAGCGGCTTACCTTTGTATATGGCTGATTTAAACATTCCCAAAACCAATGCCGAGCGCATCTTAATTTTAGGCGGCGGCTTTGCTGGTCTTAATCTTGCGAAAGCATTAAAAAACAAAGGAAAGCAAGTGGTGATGCTTGATAAGCACAACTATCACACCTTTCAACCACTTTTATATCAGGTTGCGACGGCAGGTTTAGAACCCGACTCCATTGCCTATCCCATTCGAAACATTTTTAAGGACTACCCAAATTTCTATTTCCGCATGGCCAAAGCGGAACGTATAGAAGCGGAAAACAATATTCTTCATACCAATATAGGACCGATTAGTTATGATAAACTAGTTATTGCGACTGGATCGGAAACAAATTATTTTGGGATGGAGGAAGTGGAGCAAAAAAGCATGCCGATGAAAACGGTTCCTGAAGCTTTAAATCTCCGTAGCTTAATTTTACAAAACTTCGAAGCAGCATCTTTGACCGTCGATTTAAAAGAGCGCGAGCGCTTGATGAATTTTGTAATTGTGGGTGGTGGCCCCACCGGAACCGAGTTGGCTGGTGCTTTCGCAGAGTTGAAAAGTCATGTGCTTCCCAACGACTACCCAGATTTAGACTTTCGTAGAATGAGTATTCACCTTGTGGAGATGGCGGATAAAGTTTTACCACCCATGAGTAAATTTTCATCTTCCCACGCGCTTAAATACCTCAAAAAGTTGGGCGTACAGGTCTGGCTAAATACCGCTGTTAAAGGTTACGATGGAAAGACCGTAAGCACCAACAAATCGGAACTACCCGCCTCCACCCTAATTTGGGCTGCAGGAGTAAAAGGAAATATCATTGAGGGTCTTAAGGAAAAAGAGGATTTTGACAAAGGTCGCTATATCGTTAATGAGTTTAACCAAATTGGCCCGCATCAAAACATTTTTGCCCTCGGCGATGTGGCCGGGATGAATACAAAAGATTTCCCCAAAGGACATCCTATGCTTGCGCAGGTGGCCATACAGCAAGGTCAAAATTTAGCTAAAAACTTAATCCGAAGTGATAAAGGTAAAAGCTTTCGCCCCTTCAAATACAATGACTTAGGCAGCATGGCCACCGTTGGACGCAATAAGGCTGTGGCCGAGCTCTACAATAAAATAATGCTAAAAGGATTCCCAGGCTGGGCCGTATGGATGTTGGTTCATCTTTTAAGCCTTGTAGGATTTAGAAACCGCTTGGTGGTGCTACTCAACTGGTTTGTCAATTACTTTAGCTACGATCGCAAAATTCGCTTGATCATTCGTCCTTTCGAAAACCAATTTCTGAAGAATTCAAAATAGATTCGTTCCGCTTCTATTTTACAGTTTATATAAACACTTATCGCATCTGCCGTGAGCGATAACTCCATTTCCCCATTTAGCGACTACCCTCCCCCATTTATCGAGTTAAAATTTGATTTCAGTGTCCATATGTTTTTTGATAAAAATTTAAACACCTAAATATCAGGTGGTTAAATTTAATTATAGTACTTTGTTTTGCATAGTACCTAAATATTGACATATCTTTGTAATGCAAAAGGAATAACATAAAAATGAAAAAATTATTAATCAGTCTTCCCCTGCTACTATTCAGCATGTATGCAATTAAGGGGCAAAGCAAAAACGAGATGGAATCACTCTTCAATCGCATTGCTAATCAAGGTGATAATTTCAATATTAGTATTAGTCATGACTTAATTAGCGATTTAGACTTCGACTTTGATTTTAGAGAATATACCGAAGAAATGTCGGGTCATATCGATCGCATTCGCTTCGTGAAATTCGAAAATTACGAAAGAGGCCTTAAAAGCGAAAAGGAATTTATCGAGCAAATGCTTGCCTGGGGTTATCGTCAAGCCCCGATTCCCTCTGACTGGGAAGAAGATCAAGGACAGGCAATTCTACTGCGCAAGCCCCACGGGAAAAATAGTGCTCACGCTGCCGTTTTACTTAACAACCCGAAAGATCGCAATGCGATATTATTAATATTCAGTGGCGATTTAATCTTTAAAACTTACTAAAGATGAATCTTGAAAATGCAAAAGCGCAAATGCGCAAAGGAGTATTGGAGCTCTGTATATTGAATATGCTGAGTCACCGCGACGCCTATGCTTCCGAAATTATCGGGGAGCTAAAAAAGGCAGAACTCATAGTAGTGGAAGGTACGCTCTACCCCCTACTTACCCGCTTAAAAAACTCTGGCATCTTGGCCTATCGCTGGGAAGAGTCGAGCGCAGGACCACCTCGTAAATATTACACCCTTACGGAGATTGGTAAAGCGGCGTTATCGGAACTTTTAAAAAGTTGGGAAAGCCTTAAAGAAGCAGTAAATCAAAGCATTCAAAACGAAATCAAACACTAATCATGAAAAAGACATTAACTATAAATTTGGGAGGCTTCATATTTCACATTGATGAAGACGCCTTTAATCAGCTCGAGCGCTATCTTGCCACCTTGCGCAGCCAGTTTTCCCGCACCAGCGGCAGCGATGAAATTATTGCCGATGTAGAAACGCGCATGGCAGAACTTTTCCGCGAGCGAAATGGTCAAACAAAAGAGGTAATTAATACCCAAGATGTGGAAGCGGTGATTTCAATTTTAGGAAGACCCGAAGATTACCTGCAAGAAGAAGACTTCAGTAACGCTAATGCCAACTACGAAAATTACCAATCTTATTCTAAAAAGATTCATCGCGATGTTGACAATCGCATGATTGGTGGGGTTGCAGCAGGTTTGGCTGCCTACATGAACATCAATCCTGTTTGGACGCGCCTGCTATTCTTTGCCTTGTTTTTCTCAGGCTTCGGGCTGCTACTCTACATTATTCTTTGGATAGTTGTGCCCAGTGCCCGCACTACCGCTGAAAAACTGCAAATGCGGGGAAAGCCGGTTACCCTCAGCAATATTGAAAACTTTGTGCGCGAAGAAGCTCATGCTGTAGGGGATAGTGTTAAAAACATGGGCCGCAAAGCGCAGGATATGAACCGTAATTCTAATCAGGTGACGGGATTAATTTCCCAATTTTTTAATGGCATTTTCGAAATCATTAAGCTAATTTTTAAGTTTGCCTTTAAGATTATTGGTTTTATTTTCCTTTTTGCGGTATTCATCGCCCTTGCCTCTTTGGCAACTACACTATTTATAGGTTTTAACTTAAATGATACCCACTATACCTGGAGTGAAATCTCGAACTTAGTTCAATTAGTCTCCAGCGATAGTAGCTTGTACAATTCAATCACCTTTGGCCTTAGCCTATTCGTTTTAGGACCACTATTCCTAATTGTTTATTACGGCATTCGCTTAGTTTTTGGAGTAGAACCTCTCAATCGGGGCGTGCGCTGTGGACTAGGATTTTTATCGCTAATTGGGCTAGTTATTTTAGGTAGTTCGGCCTACCAGTTTAGTGAAAACTTCCGCGCCAATTCCTATCACACCACCGAGCATAAGCTGAATCTTAAAGCCCGGTCCTATACCTTAGAAGTGGTAGAAGATGATGTTTACTATGATTTCAATGAAGCCTTTAATACTGACTTTTGGACCATTAATAACGGGAAAAGTTATTACAAAGGAATAAAGCTCGACATACGAAAAAGCGAAAAAGGCTATACCTATTTAGAAACAGAATTTAGTAGCCGGGGAATCAATCGGCAAGATGCACGCAAAAACGCACAAAACTTAGAATTCGTTATGGAGTTAGACAGCGCAAATCTCAAGTTTAGTAATTACTACAGCATTGAGGATGGTAATTTCTTTCGCTTGCAAAAAATAAGACATTTCCTTTATATGCAGCCGGGCGACACGGTTTACTTGAGCCCTGGAACTGAAAACCTATACTACGATGTGAAGAACATTAACGATTATTGGGACTATGACATGGATGGTCATTACTGGACTATGACCGAAAGAGGTCTGCTTTGTGCAGATTGTGAAAATAGTGCCCAAATTATGGAAGACTTAGAAGAAGACAGTTTTAGGGATGAAGATTATAATCAGGAGGAAAGCGAATCTAATTCTCAAGTAAAGATTAAAGATGGATTAATAATAATTGAAGAGGCAGAAGCCTGTCTCTTCCCCTTCAAGCAAAACCAAAGTGATGATAATCAATACGATATTGTTATTTTAATTGCCCCTTATGAAACCAGTTTTTTTATCTGAAGTTAAGGCCACTAGCAGTTAGGGGCTCAGTTTTTCAATATTATGCCACGCATAATTAAAAAGAATTTACTTTAAAATATAAGCAAAACGAAATTACTGTCACCCGCCCCTGGTTCTGCCCAACAGTTACTTAGACTTAATTCAAATTAAAGACTTAATGGCAATTGATACGCACAAAACAAGTCGTTCCATGTAATATTGATAAACAAAATTGAAATAGTATGAGTGATAATGGAAGAAGACAGTTTATAGCCAAATTTGGAATTTTAAGCCTTAGTGCACTTTCTGCGACAACCTTGTTACAGGCTTGTGCTAATGGAGAGGCCCCGGCCGAAACTAAAGGCAGCCCCAGTCCTAAACCTGCACCAGCACCCGCTGCGGCAGAAGAGAAAGTTGCAGAAAACATCGACTGCTCCACTTATAATAAGAACCTAACTGAAACGGATCTTAAAACCCGTGAAAGCTTAGGTTATATTGAGCAAAGTGAAAAGGCCGATCAAAATTGCAGTAACTGCCGTTTTTACAATCCCGCTAAGTTTAAAGGGGACTGCGGTGCTTGCCAACTCTTTGCCAATGGTGCAGTTGCATCAGGCGCTTGGTGTAAAACTTGGGCGGTAAAAGAAGCTTAATTGGCAAAGTCTTTTTCCGCATTCCAGCAGATGCCGTAAAATTACAGAGCTCTTCAATTTTTAGGATTGGAGAGCTTTTTTATTGACGAAAAAACGACCTCGATTTGTACCCGCTATCAATTTTCGCAATAATTGTATAAAGCGTAACATTTAGCACTTTAGAGCCCATACAGCCCTCCTATCTTTGCCTAGTAAAAAATATAGATATGCCAACAATTAACTTAACAACCGAACAGTTTAAAAAAGACGTGTTCGATTATAGCAACGAAAAAGAATGGAAATTTGCGGGTGATAAACCTGCTATCATTGACTTTTATGCCGATTGGTGTGGACCGTGTAAAATGGTTGCGCCCATTTTCGAAGAGCTCAGTGATGAATTTTCCGAGGATATTGTAATTTACAAAGTAGACACCGAGGCAGAGCAAGAACTATCAGCTGCCTTCGGTATTCAGAGTATTCCATCCATTCTATTTATTCCAAATGAAGGTCAACCCATGATGTCACGTGGCGCGATGCCGAAACATCAATTAAAAAAGGTTATTGAGGAAGAGCTTTTAAAAACAGAAGCTTAGACTATCACTTTTTAATCGATTTAAATTAAACTGCCCTAACTACTACGTTAGGGCAGCTTTTTTTTGCAGATTTGTAGTCTAACAATTTCAACAGATAATGGCAGAAAGGGACAACTCTCAGAATGATTTATTAGCCATAATTCAACAAGCGGCAATTGGTTTAATCGTTGCCAATAAAGCGGGTGACATTAAACACATGAATCAAATGGCCGAGCAAATGGTGATGCCATTATTTATGCAAACCCATCTGCCTGCTGACAATATTGTTAACTTATTAGAGATGATTGCGCCTGGTATCGCAAAAAAAATTGAGCAATTCCCACAAGAATCTGGCTATATTCTTACCCAACAAAAGCAGACAGTAGAACTCGAACATGAAGGTGAAACAATGGTACGCCATTTTTTCTACTCTATTAATAAGGTTTCAGAACAAAGCATAGTATTTAGTTTTGACGATATTACCAATTACCACGAATCCCAAGAAGAACTGAGTCGGGTGAATCAAGAAATGGCTATCGATAAAAGTAAGTTCGAAATGGCCGCCGGTGTTTTACACGATATCGGTAATGCCGTGGTAGGCATCGGCTCCCATCTCAGCCGCTCCAAAAAGTTAATTAGTGAATACGATTCTAGTACCTTAATTAAACTGGAAAAATTCCTGAAGGCGCATAGCCAACAATTCGGAGAAGCTATTGGGGAAGCGAAAGCAAATGCTTTAGTGGATTTAGTACAAGGCTTAATCACCAACCAAAATACACTCATAAATGGCCTTGACACCACCGTGCGAGAACAAATGGGAATTACCAGCCATATTAGTGATATATTAAATATTCAAAGGCAATACATTTCAACCGGCGAGGCACGTCCGAGGGAACTAGTAAATTTGAGAGGAGTAGTTTACGATGCCCTCGCTATTTTATTGGCAAGCATTGAAAAACGAGAAATTGCGATCACCAGTGACTTACCTGAAAACATTCCAAGCTTTATTGGCGATAGAACCAAGCTAATACAAATTGTAATTAACCTGATTAAAAACTCCATTGATGCCATCGACAATAATCCTAAGGGCCCTAAAACACTAGAAATAAAACTTTCACAGACAGACACGACCGTGCAGCTTGTGATAAAAGATAGTGGCGAAGGTTTCGATGATAAGACGGAAAAGAAAATTTTCGAACGCGGTTTTACTACCAAAGCGCAGGGAATGGGAATTGGCTTGGCCAGCGGGAAAAATGTAGCCGAAAGCCATAATGGTGATTTAAAACTAATTAGCGAAGGAAAAGGTAAAGGTGCCACTGCCATCCTAACCATCGCCAAAACAGAATCGTAATTGACGTATGAGAGAGAATGATAATTTAAACACCAGAGTCCTTATTATAGATGATGAGGAAATGGTACGAGATAATATTGAAGAAATTTTAGTTCCTAAAAAAGTAGCCAAAAACGAAAAGCTTTCCAGTGCTGCCGATTTGCTTTTTGGTGATGAAGAAGAAGAGTCAGACAGCGTCCTTTCCGAGAACCGAACCTTTCCCGATTTTATTGTTGATAAAGCGGTAAACGGTAAGCAAGGCTTTGAAATGGTAGCGGCAGCGGTGCAAGAAAACAGTCCTTTTGCTGTTATTTTCCTAGATATGCGCATGCCCGGCTGGGATGGCCTTGAAACCGCCAAACGTATTCGTCAGGTGGATACCAAAGCGGAAATTATTATTGTAACTGCTTATTCCGATCATAGTATCGACCAAATAGTAGCACAAGCAGGTAAAAACGTGGGCTATCACGTAAAACCCTACAACTCAGAAGAAATACTACAAATAGCTACCAAAGGGGTTAATGATTATAATAAACTTCGCAACCTAGAGGAATTAATCGCTACTACGGGTAGAATTAGCCTCGGTGAAAACCAACTCAATAGCCTATTAAAAAATATTTTCGACCAATTAGCGCGCTATATTGGGACTGAAAATGCTTTGATGGGAACTTTAGGTGAAGACGGTAAACTGGACCTTCTCTTCAAAGTGGGTACGATAGAAAGTGAGCTAAATGAAGGTGCTCTACTAGGTTTAATTAATCAAGCGCGCCACAATAATAATAGTATTTTACAGGAAAAGAATGTCGTGCTGGCCATGCTCAAAGATTATCCTGTTTTTGCCGTGTTAGAGCCAAACGAAACTTTAAAAACGGAGAAAATATATCTCATTCAACTCTTCATTCAAAATGCCACCCAAGCGATTCAAAACGCGCATTTACAAGAAGAGCTACTGAAAAAAGAAAAACTCACTGCCGCAGGAAATGCCCTCGGTATGCTGATGCACGATTTACGCACACCGATTAAAAACATTCCCCAAATTACATCCTTTCTTAGAGATGATGGTGCCAATGAAGACTTACTCGCCATGTTGGACGAAAGTAGTCAGCAGGCCTCGGATATTCTTGATGATTTCCTCGACTTTGTACGCGAAACACCTATTGAAATTGAAGCCGTTCCTCTAAAAGAAGTGGTAGAAAACGCCATTAAACTAGCCAATAATCGCAAGAAAATTGAGCCTATTACTTTGGAGGTAACCCTTGACGGCAAAGCTAATTTAGCTGGTGATCCGAGTAAATTGAAGCGCCTAATTATGAATATCATCTCCAATGCAGTTGATGTGCTTTTTGATTTGAAAGTAGACGATCCCAAAATAAGCGTAAAAGCAAAAATAAAGGACAATTATGCTTGTTTAAGCATTAGCGATAATGGTCCAGGAATTCCCGAAGATTTACTGCCCGTACTTTTCGAGCCTTTCACTACTAAAAATAAAAAAGACGGTACCGGTTTAGGTCTAACCATTGTAAAACAATACGTAGAAGCGCATGGTGGTGAGATAAGCGTAGAAAATGATGGCGGAGCAGTTTTTAAAATTAAATTACCGCTTTTTAAAAACTAAAACTATCTAAAGGTATCCCATCGGATACCTTTTTTTTGAAACAACCTTAAGGTTCCCAATTGCGCTTCTCTAATTCTGCGGCCATTTGACGAATTAAATCATGCCAATCCTTTGATCCACCTTCCATGGTAATGATTAGCCGGGAAGCTTCCAGCAGGTGATACTTGGCTTTTTCTTCCGCTCCTTCAAGCCAATAAAGTTCATATAGCTGCCAGTGAAAATCGTAATAGAGAGGATAATAAATTAAGGCTTCTTGCAAAAGTGCCTTACAATGCTCTAAATAGTTTGAATTCCAATAACGACTAATCATTCCATTAAATGCAGGTACTTCGGGAGGATAAAACTCGCCTAAAAGCTGCGATTGATCTCTAATCTTTTGCAATTCCTCCACTGGAGCCAAGGGTGGCTTCAGCAGGGCATACTCTAAATCTACCTTAGCAATGTTGTTATAGCGGGTACTAAATTCTATAAACAATAGAGACAAAAAGTAGGGATTAGCAACAATTGGAATTGATGTGTGTCCAGAAAATTCTCCTTCATAGCTATGAATGTTTGCAAATAGACCTGGATAGGCGGCTTTAATGCGATTATAGGCCAAACGATGAATAGAGTCTTTACCTGCTGCTATACTCCCGATAGAAAGGTAAATGCCATTTTGCTCATCAATTGTTAATTCTTGCAATGCTTGCGCTAATTTCTCAACCTTATAAAGAGGCGAGTGCGCCAATACCGCGCTGTAAAAATTCGCTTCTTGCAGATAGCTATACAACGCAAAGGAGGCCGTAAAAGAATGTCCGATTAGCAATCTTACCTTATTGGGCCTATAATCTCTTAGTATAGAGTCCACCTCTTTGCTTATAAACCTATGCAAAGCCGACTTTTCACCTTCCAAAGATTTAAATAGCGATTCTTCCACTCTATCCATATGCGGAATTTCTACCACAATGGCTTCAGGAATTTCATGCGTATACTGTAAATAACGGATGTTACTTAAAAGCGGATTAACAAACCAATCATGCTGGCCATCTAAAAGATAAATTACCGGTAAGCCTCGCTTTTCTGAGCTGTATTTATAAAATTCGGGCAAGTGAATTCTCAGCTCACGATTTTCTTCAAATATGGAAGAGTAAAATACCAAGGTATCTATCTGCTGGGCAAAGCCCAAGCGAGAAAAAACGACTAAGAGGAAAAGTAAGATTTTGCGCATTTTACATTTGTTTTACTCGTGATCAAGGTAATAAATTTGTGTTCTTAAAATGCGCTTCGCACATGCTTAGAACCATAAAATGCTAGGCCCATGCCCGAGACTAAGAGTCCGTAAATACCATTAATGGACCAGCTACTTCCCAAACACCAAAAAGTGCACGGGACATTTTCCAATGTTGCTTTGTATTAATTTAAAAGTCTATGACTTTTCAAGGACCGAGCGCATATCACTAATAAAGCGATCTACCACTTTACCCACGGTATGCTGCATCACTACAATTTTCCACCAACGTGGCTCGTCATTAAAATTATCGGATACCAAGCGATAGCGTTGCGGAATACCTAAGGGCACTTGATCGGCTTGCATGCTCACAATATTCAGATGCGGATTGCGGTAATAATTCACTCCTAGCTCATCTAAAGCCGCACAAAGCTTATCGGTTTCGGCAATTAAGGTCTGCATCATTTTAGTCCAACCTTGTGGACCATGGATCATCAAAATCATCCAAATGGATACCGCCTGCGCCCCGCTTCTACTGCCTACCATGGTATAATCTAAACCCTGCACATAACTGGCTTCCTCGGTGGCAGCATAATGCATCCAACCTTTGCGGATTAAAAACACGCCGGTACCATAAGGCGCCATTAGCATTTTATGGGCATCCATGGTAATTGAGTTTACCCGCGGGTTGCTGAAATTCATCTCATTTTCCCCATTGGTAAAAGGATAAATGAATCCGCCAAAAGCGCCGTCTAAATGAAGCTTGTACTGCAAATTTTCACCTTCTAAAGCATTGGCTATTAGATCTATGCTATCCACCGAGCCAAACATTGTGGTACTCATATTGGCAATGGCAATTATATATTTTATGCCTTCTTTTTTCGCTTTCGCTAGATGCGTTTTTAAGGCCAGTCCATCAATTTCCCGAGTCTTTTCGGTCACTGGTATAGATAAGGCCTTAATATTTAAAAGATTAGCGCCTTTGTAAAAGCTATAATGACTATCGTCGCTAAAAAGAACGGCGATTTCACTTAGATCGGCTTTAAACTCTGCGCGGAAATAATTTCTATAAATCCACATCGCCTGAATATTCGCCTCCGTTCCGCCCGGAGCAATGTATCCGTCGATAGACTTAGGCTCCGCTTTCATGATATCTTCCGAAATAAGGCGAATTAATTCTACCTCAATTCTTTGGGTACCTCGAAATAAATCTTCTCCCTCATCTACCGCAAGAGTGTGACAACCAATGTGATTGGGATTATTAATAAAGGTTTTTAAGAAAGGGGCATTCTCTAAAAATTCAGCATCACGGTAAAATTGCTCCGTATCGAGATAGGTACCCGGAATACCTAAAATATAATCGCTATCGTAATTTCTGTTTGTGTCTAATGCACTAAAAACGCGCTCTTTAATTTCGTCGCGGCTAAGTTTCTTCCAAATCATGCCGCAAAGGTAGAACCCTCCTAAGTTTTAAAGCCTGATAATTCTCACTTTCTCACGCTTTCTCGCTCTTCTCAGGGAAAGCTTACCTTCGCCAAAATTTTAAGATATGCCCTTAAAAATTTTAGTCCTTAGCAATTATCGCAGCACTATAACAGTGCGTCCCGAAGCGGAAATTTTCATCGGTCTGCAAAAAGCGGGACATCAAGTTACGATCATGACTTATGGCGATAGTGCCTACGTTGCCCCATTTAAGGAAGCAGGAATTAAAGTCATCGACTTCCATGCGCAGAAGAAATTAGACAAAAAGGAAATTGCCTTTATCCACGAAGAAATCGTGAAGGGCGATTATGATATTATGCACCTCTTTAATGGCCGCTCCATGGTGAATGGCATTCAGGCTGCTAAGGGCACGCGCGTTAAAGTGCTCTTATACCGTGGCTTCGAAGGGCATATTCATTGGTACGATCCAACTGCTTATTTTAAGTTTTTACACCCACGGGTAGATGCGATTATGTGCAATGCCGAGGGCGTAGCAGAGCATATCGCTAAGGCCTCCATTTTTCGGAAGCCTCGCTTAATTACCGTAAATAAAGGGCATCGCCTCGAATGGTATCAAGATGTGGAAGCTTTTAAACCTGCCGATTTGGATTTACCCGCCGATGGTTTTTATGCCGTTTGCGCTGCCAATAACCGCCGCATGAAAGGCGTACCCTATCTACTGAAAAGTTTTGGCCATCTGCCCCCCGAGGCGAATGTTCACCTATTGCTTTTGGGTAAAGACATGGATACGGAAGAAAATAAAAAGATTGTGGCTTCTTTGCCCAATCCGCAAAATATCCATTTTATGGGTTGGCGTCCCGATAGCCTGCGCATTGTAAAAATGGCCGACACTTTTATTTTGGCTTCGCTCTACGGCGAGTCGATTACTAAATCAGTTTTAGAAGGTATGTCGCTAGGAACACCCGCCCTTATTACCGACATCCCCGGGAATCGGGAAATGATTGAAGACGGTGTTTCTGGTTATGTGGTTCCCAAAGCCAATCCCGAAGCTATGGGGAAAGCGCTTTTAAAAATGTATCAAAACCCAGAAGCTACCAAGGCCATGGGCAAAGCCGCCTTGGAGCGAATCAAAAATCGCTTTAACAGCGAGATTACTATAAAAGGCTACGAAGAAGCGTATTTGAGTTTGGCGGGAAAAGCATAGCTAATATTCCCGCGGATAAATCTGTGGGTGATGGGATGCTAGTAGTATATAGCCATAACACGGGGATTATCATGGCGCTATTACAGTTTCAATAACTTGGAACGATAAATCACTTCTCCTGCATTATATATCTCAATAGTATACAACCCCGAGTTGAGCCCGATAGTAGAATATATGTTTCCAGTCGAAAAATTATAAACCTTTTTATTCCTTCCATCAATGCTCGTGAGAATAAGCTTATCGTAGCTTCCTGGGGTATTGATAACGAAGAACTCAGTAGCAGGATTGGGGTAAACATCAACATTAAAAAGCATTCTTTCCGATTCATCATCAAGACCTATTGTAAAAAACTCGCTTTCCATATCAAGGTCCAAGGGAAGAGAGGCTAGAAGGTGTCGCTCATGAGTTCCAGTTTCATTTTTGGTATTAAAATATATAAATCCATTTTTCACATCAAAAACCTTATCAATAATAAAATTCCCTCTAGTTCCACCAGAAGCACTAATGCCTGAGAAAAGTTTCACCGAACTATATTGGTTGCCATTTAATTCGAAAATCCTCAATTGCGATCCACTTGTATAACCACTTAATACTCTTGTATCGTTTAATGGAGTTGAAACCACAAACACAGAGTCATCCATGTAGTAATAGGGAGTATTAATAACATTCCCTCTATATAGTTCTGATGGAAAAGAATAACTTCCAATTTGCTGGCCATTTCCATCCGAAATTCTGCCATAAGACACATAAGGATCGCCCGGCTGAGTTGGCATAACCACAGAATCCTCAGCTACAATTTTAAAACTCTGGCTGCTTGAAATGCGAAAACGCCTAGTTTTAAAATGCAGGTGACCTAAATACGCACCTGAATTCAAATCAAATTTTAAGACATCAATGCCATAGGTTAAATTCAATCCTGGCTGAAAGTATTGTAAGTATAATATTGAACCGTCAGTGTGATATTGATTTAATATCCATTGTGATGAATTAAATGCCCCCTGATAATTCTGGGATATACAATTTCCGCAAAGAGAAAACAAAGTATCACCTGTCAACCAATCCTTTAATACTAAATTATCAAGAAAATCTTGCGTTAAATAAGAATCAGTAGAATCCTCACTTTGGGTCGTGTAAATGGGGTAATACCAAGCACTATCTATCCTTTGAAGTATTCCATTGTCATCTTTAAGATAGTAAACGGAGTCCAATATTGGATACCCAGTCCGGCCCATCAAATAACCACTAGAATACTTAAGAGGGGATTGAGAAGGTCTGAGACTTGTTTGAACACCAGCATATGGATACATGATTTGTGAACTCAAATGCTGGCCATCGGCAACATGGAATTTATCATTGATATACTCATAGGTACCTGATGAAACAGTAACAAACTGCTGAAACCCTAAAATCACGACTGTATCCGATTTTACTTTTCCATACAGCGTGGAATGAGAAGTTCCATGCGAGTAACCTAAACCTTCACCAGTAACATAGGGAGTAACCCATTGGCCATTTGAAATAAATGGCAAAAAGCTTAGAAAAATAAAAAAAATCCTTTTATTAATTGTCATATTACAAAGCTATATATTAATCCCACCTTTTATTAGTTGTGAAATTAATAATGTAAGATGATTTAAATAAAATTTTGCTCTTTTTAATTAATACTTTTTATGAAATATAAAGTAATACTTGACGAGACCTAATAAAAACAATCCCCAACTATTCAAAATCGGCGTACAACAAATATTTCTTGCGAATCTGCTTAAAGCGAATTAAGTCCGCTTGCCAGGATTCTCGGATTTCGATGGGTGTTTTGCCCGCCTCTATTTGGGCTTGTAAGGTTTCTGTTCCCGCCAAAAGGGTGAAGAAAGAAGTGAAAAATTCCGATTTATTAGGTGCTAATTTATAAGACTCTGTTAACCAATACAGGTATAATTCACCGAGGCCAATCAAGTAGTGTTCGGCGAAATCGGTTAGGTTAAAACCTTTGCACAACTCGCCTTCATATTTGGGGTTTAAGGCTCCTTCGCGATCTACCGGAGTAAATTGGGTGTTGAACTCAGTAAACCAAGGCGCACCCATAATTTGAAAAGGTAAATCGGTTCCTCTTCCCACGCTAACCGTGGTGCCTTCAAAGAGACATAAGCTAGGATAGAGACTAATCGCATTGCTATTCGGTAAATTGGGCGAGGGTTTTATAGGTAATTCGTAGCGTTTGCGGTGGTCGTAATATTGACAAGTAATTACCTCTAAATCACACTGTACCTCGCCTCTTAACCAGCCTTCACCGTTTAGCATTTTGGCATATTCGCCCACCGTCATTCCGTGTACAATGGGCACTGGATGCATGCCCACAAAAGAGCGATGCTTTAATTCTAAAACCGGTCCATCTACATAATAGCCATTAGGATTAGGACGATCGAGAATGATCACTTTCTTTTTCTGTTCGGCGGCCGCCTCCATTACATAGGCCATGGTAGAAATATAAGTGTAAAAGCGGGCGCCTACATCCTGAATATCAAATACAATTACATCAATATCAGCCAATTGCTCGGCTGTTGGTTTCTTATTCTTGCCGTATAAGGAGATTAAAGGCAAATTGGTTTTGGTATCGCGACCATCCTTAATGGTTTCTCCCGCGGAAGCGGAACCCCGAAAACCATGCTCGGGGGCGAAAACTTTCTTTAGGTCGACCTTATTGCTCAATAAAAAATCGGCTAAGTGCTCGCCTTGCACTACTGCCGTGTGATTGGCCACCAAGGCCACTCGTTTTCCATACAAAAGTGGCAAGTAAGCCCCTTGTCTTTCGGCGGCAGGAATTATCACTTCTTCAGCTTCTTGCGAATCCTGTGCTTTTATTGGTGAATTTGCCAACAGTAGCGCTAGCATTATAGTATATTTGAAGCCCAATTTCAATAGCCGCATTTCGCTTGAAGTTTGAATTATTTATAGCCCAACGTATTATTCGTAATCGCTCTGCAACCCGCAAGGTAGCTAAGCCGGTACTTAATATTTCCATTTGGGCGATTTCTTTAGGTATTCTCATTATGATCCTTGCCATTTCTACCGGCAATGGATTAAGGAATGCCATCAAAAACAAAATAACCGGATTTGGAGGAGATATTCAAGTGCTCAACTACCAGCCCTCCCCAACTTATGAACAAAGCCCAGTTATACTGAGTGATTCGCTCTTGCAAAGTATTCAGCAGCGCGATGAAATTAGTTTAATGCAGTCCTATGCCCGCAAGGCTGGAATCTTAAAAAATAACGATTTATTTGAAGGGGCAGTTATTAAAGGGGTAGGACCAAATTACTCTTGGGAGTTTTTCAGCAAGTTTATTACGGCAGGAAAAATTCCGCATTTTAACGAAGATGACTACCAAGACTCTATTTTAATTTCTGAGAAACTAGCGACCATCCTCGATTTAAATTTGGGCGAACAATGTGAGATGTATTTTATCCGCCCCAATAAAGTACCCTTACGGAGAAAGTTTACCATTGCCGCCCTTTTCAAAACCGATTTCGAAGAAATTGACGCAGCCTTTTTAATTGGGGATATCAATCATGTTCGTCGCCTCAATAATTGGAAAAACAAAGAAGTAGGCGGCTATGAAGTCTTCCTTGCGCCTAATAATGATGGCGAAGAGGTAAGTAAAAGCCTGCGCACCATTTTACCTTTTGAATACGATGCCATCAGCGCACGTCAATTGAATGCCCAACTCTTTCAGTGGCTCGATCTCTTTGACCTAAACATTGTGATTATTCTCATTATTATTATTGCGGTAGCGACCATTAATATGTCCATTGCCCTGCTAATCCTTATTATGGAGCGCACCACCATGATTGGCCTCCTAAAAGCCATGGGAGCGAATAACTTTACTATTCAAAAAATCTTCTTGATGAATGCCGCGGTTTTAATTGGCAAAGGACTTTTATACGGCAATTTAATAGGTTTAGGCCTGGCCTACCTTCAACAGGAATATGGCTTTATTAAGCTCGATCCCGAAACCTATTACGTTAGCGTGGTAAGTGTCGACATAAACCTTCTACACATTGCGGGGATTAATATCCTAACCTTGGTTATTTGCCTGATTTGCTTACTGCTTCCCTCCTATTTAATTAGCCGCATCGCTCCTAATAAAGCAATCCGTTTTGATTAGCTTTGCGCCTCCAATTTGAAATTACTCCTATGCGTCCTATAAAAAAAGTATACGATAATATCCTAGAAACCATTGGCCACACACCAATGATTCGTCTCCATAAAATTGTGGAAGACTTCCCTTGCGAAGTCCTCGCGAAAGTGGAATATTTCAATCCGGGCAATTCAGTAAAAGACCGTATGGCCTTGACCATGATTGAGAATGCCGAGCGCGAAGGCCTTTTAAAACCAGGCGGAACAATTATCGAATGTACTTCTGGTAATACCGGCATGGGCCTAGCTTTAGCGGCTATTGTGAAAGGTTATAAATTGATCTGTACTTTAAGCGATAAGCAGAGTAAAGAGAAGATGGACGTCTTACGTGCCATGGGTGCCGAAATTCACGTTTGCCCCACCAGCGTTCCGCCCGAGCATCCCGAATCATACTACTCCGTAGCCGATCGTTTGCATAAAGAAATTCCGAACTCCTATTACCCCTATCAATACGATAATCCCGGTAATGCCCAAGCGCATTACGACAGTACTGGTCCCGAAATTTGGGAACAAACCGAAGGTAAAATCACCCATTTTGTAGTAGGTGTAGGTACGGGTGGAACCATTTCTGGGGTAGGTAAATACCTGAAAGAGAAGAATCCCAATATCAAAATTTGGGGAATCGATTCCTACGGATCGGTTTTTAAGAAGTACCACGAAACAGGCGAGTTCGACGAGAAAGAAATTTACAGTTATATCACCGAAGGCATTGGCGAAGACATTCTTCCTAAAAACGTAGACTTTAAGGTGATCGATAAATTTGAGAAGGTAAGCGATAAAGATGGCGCCTTAGCCACGCGCGAGCTTGCGAAAAAAGAAGGCTTATTTTTAGGTTATTCTTGCGGCTCGGCCTTTCAAGGCTTACGCCAATTAAAAGACCATTTAAAACCGGATGATGTGGTGGTGGTTCTTTTCCACGATCACGGCAGTCGTTATGTAGGTAAAGTGTATAACGACGATTGGATGCGCGACCGTGGCTTCTTAACCACGGAAGACAGCACCGCTGGCGATTTAGTAAAAGGTCACGCGCATTTGCCACTTGTTTCTGTACATCCTCAAGAGGTTATCGCTCAGGCTATTGCCAAGATGAAAAACCATAGTATCTCCCAAATTCCCGTTTTGCAAGACGGTGAAATGGTAGGTTCCTTAGACGATAGTAAACTCTTTCAAAGTCTAATGGCCGACCCGAGTTTGACCGAGAAATTTGTGGAGAATATTATGGAAGCCCCCTTCCCTATTGTGAAACACGATGAAGCGGTAAAAAGCGTAGCCAAGCACATTAGTAAAGATGTAAGTGCAGTAATGGTGGCTCTTCCAGCCGGTGGCATGCACATCATCACCAAGCAAGATATCATTAACGCCTTAAGCTAGTGCCTATTTATATAGATCAGTGCCAAAGGAAAGTTGACATTAAGTCGAAACCTCTGCGTATTGTATCTACTGTTCCTTCGCAAACCGAGCTTCTTTCCGGTCTAGGCCTAGATGCGCAAGTAATTGGCATCACCGCTTATTGTGTACATCCGGCCCATTATTTAAAAGATAAAACGGTAATTGGCGGCACTAAAAACCTGCAGATTGAAAAGATTAAAAGCTTAAAGCCCGACCTAATTATTGGCAATAAGGAAGAAAACATCAAAGAGCAGATTGAGGAGTTGGCTCAAGAATTCCCCGTATGGCTAAGCGATATAAATACGGTAGACGATGCCTTGGCGATGATTGAAGCGATCGGAGAAATCTGCCAAGCCGAAAGTAAAGCCCGAGAAATCGTGGATTCCATCCGCGCCAAGCGACAATTACTGGCGCATCTGCCTAAGCGAAAAGCCCTTTATTTTATTTGGAAAGACCCATATATGGTGGCTGGTCCTAATACCTTTATTTCCCACATGATGGCGGAAGCGGGCTATGAAAATGTCGCTCCAAATGCCGAGCAACGCTACCCCAGTTTAAGCCTCAGTGAGGTAAAGGCGCTTCACGCAGATGTGATTTTATTGAGTTCAGAGCCCTATACATTTAAAAGTGCGGATACCTTAGAATTTTGGGATGGCAGCCAAGAAGTTCGCATGGTAGACGGCGAGCTTTTTAGTTGGTATGGGAGCCGAATGCTTAAGGCTTTTGAGCGGTTTAAGCAGTTTTAATTTCCACGTTTCATCATTCTTTCAGCCTCTTTTTCCGATCTCTTATTTCTTCAATTTTCAAGATCACGCCACTAATGGGCGAAACCTTAACTACTGGACTGCCAGGTTCTAGATAAAAAATATAGGAGCTATTCTTACCGATAATTTCTACGCTAGCTTCCTCCTCGTTTAGGAAATATAATTTATCGTTGAATACGACCTCCTTGTTCGCTAAGCGTTTCTTCAGCTTATTCCCGTTACCTAAGCCCGTACCTACATAAAAGCCGACTAAAAATAAAGCAATCATAAAAAGTGCGAGATAGAAAAATGAAGAACGCATTTCCTCGGCGCTTGAATCCTCTTTCATTTTAAAACTCTTCTTAAACCAGCGCTTGTGGCGCTGCTTCACAAGAATTTTGGGCAAGCCAAAAAGGGCTAATATTAATACCAGAAATACCACGAAACCCGCAGAGCTAGAGGTCATTTTAGCGATAGGACTAATCAGGATATCTAAAACATCGGAGTAGTTTAAAATGTTAATATCCAACTGATTGTAATAGAGGCTTTCATTTAAAATACCCATAAGGATAAGGTAGATATATCCTAAAGTCACCACCCCTTGAATTTCTTGAAAGGAACTAAGCTTTTTCATGCCAGCAATTTAAGCATCAAATGCTTTGCTTGTAAGAGGGTGAATTTTGAAACGCGGATGAACGAAGATTTGGCGGATGGCCATGGATCTTTGAGCGTTATTAATGGTAGTTCGCGTTAATTAGCGTGAATCAATCTAAAATCTCACAGTGGCAGCGGTCTTAAGAAAAGTTCCACCCTTTCAGGGTTGGTGGCTTGGACTCATTCGATTTTTCTATTATAGTTTCATCCCTTCGGGATTCATAGCAATTTGTATGATTCGAATCCATCTCAAGATATATTTTTCTCAGCAATAGGAGTCCCAACGGGACGACATCTCGATAGAAATCCATAAGCAACAAGATAAAAAGCGCCGTAGGTGCGACATCTCGATAATAATCTCTCAACCTGTGCTCGCCTCAGGCCTTGGGTTTTTGAAACGCGGGTGAACGCAGATTTTGCAGATTTACGCGGATCTATAAGCGGTTTAAATGCTAGTTCTCGTTAATTAACACGAACCAATATAAAATCTCACAGCGCCAATGGTCTTAAAAAAGTAATAGCGCACAGGTTTCACAAAAAAAGCAGAGACAGCTGCGATTTCTCGGTTTGGCTATACGCATTGTCCCGCAGGGCATTGCGTATAGGTGTTGTTACCCTTTGTTATTATTTCTCAAGCTGATAGTTGTGTACCAAAACCGAGGCTGAGATTTGGAGAATTCTTTCTAGCTCTCTGATCATGTCAACGGTTAATTTTTTTTTCCGATTTAAGATTTCTGAAACTCGGCTTTCCCCTCCAATGACACCTACCAAATCTTTTTGACGCAGATTCAATTCTTCCATTCGAATTTTTATTGCTTCAATTGGATCAGGGGCTTCAATCGGGTAATGGATGTTTTCATAGTTTTCGATCAGTAATGATAGAATTTCTGCTTCATCGCCTTCTTTGGAGTCAGTCGGTGCATCGAAAATCACTTCTAAACGCTCAAGCGCTTCTTGATAGTCAACTTTAGTCTTGATAGGTTTTAGATTCATAATATATTGTCTTTAAATCGTATCGGCATCAATTTTATCATATTCAGCATGAGTACCAACAAACCGAATAAACGCCCATTGTTTTTCGTAGTTAAACTTCACAATTAGTCGATAGAAGTTTCCTTTGATATTAAAAACAACTCGACCACTTTTTTAGAATACTTGCTGAAATGTAAGTTTGTTTGACGTCATTAGACGAGAGCCATTTAGCATTTTTTGCTGTGTCATACCAAGTTTTGAGATATTGTTCAGAGTCAGCGTGTTTTTCCCAAAACTCACGGAGTGTACTTTTCGCGATTATTCGCTTCATCCATCGAATTGAGATATAAATATACAAGTAGTTCTCTATGGTAGAACTTTCGGTTAGTTTTTTCTTAATAAAGGGTAACAATAGGATAAAAACGACAAAAGGAACCAAGCTGCTGCAGCTCATTGATTGCATTCTGTTACCATGGAATTACCACTAATTTCCCTCTCCACCATCTACTTCATTTTCAATGGAATTACCCATGAATTACTCCCTCAGCCTTCGAGAGCCTCAGGCACCGGGTTCTACGATTTTTAATTTTGAGAACGATTACCTCCATTTATTGCACAAACCATTCTCAAATCTCAAAGCAGCGCGGTTTAAAATCTCATCTCTTAAGCAACTACTTCTCGCCTTGAAATACCGTTCTTCTCGGATAAGGAATCTCAATTCCTGCTTTGTCTAATGCCTTTTTTACGGCTTCTAACTGTACCCAGTACATAGGCCAATAATCAACGGATTCTACCCAAGAGCGAGCCACTACCTTAATTTCATAATCGCCAATCTCATCCATGCGTACATCGGTTTCCAGCTCCTTATTTACTTTGGGATGTTCTAGCATGGCCGCGGTAATTATTCTTCGCAACTCGTCCATGTCTGAATCGAAGTTAAACTTGAGTTTTAAGTCCACACGTCGATATTTTTCCATGGTTCGATTGTCTACATCGCTATTTGAAACATTACCATTGGGCATCGTTATAATACGGCCATCAAAGGTTTTCACGCGGGTGTAAAGAATATCTAATTTTACTACTTCACCTATCTTATCATTCACCTTAATCAGGTCGCCCACTTTAAAGGGTTTAAAAATTAAGATCAGTAAGCCACCAGCAAAATTGGATAGACTGCCCTGCAAGGCTAAACCAATGGCAATACCCGCTGCTCCAAAAATTGCTAAAAAAGAGGTCGACTCAATGCCAATAATGCTGCCAATGGTGAAGGCTAGCAAACCGTAAAGAGCCAAGTTACTTAAGCTTTCGATAAAACTTTTTAGAGATAACTCTACATGGGAGCGACTTAAAAGCCTTTTTAAAACTCTTCGTAAAATCTTGATTACAAATATTCCTAATACCAAACAAAGGGCGGCATATAATAACCTTGGCCCGAAAGAGAGCACGAAATCCCATAAGTCAGACTTGATTTTCGCTAACATTTCATGATCCATACTTCTCTTTGTTTAAATTTCAGAAATGAGGTGATTGCCAAATTTAAGAATGCGGGAAAGATAATAAAGCCTTCGAACTAATACTCAGTTAAACCTCAATTCAGCGATCGATTAAATTCGTCCGATAGCGCTGACTGGCTTTCTGCAGGTTCTCCGACAACGACTTGAGCCAACTCATGTGATTAGCAATCAAATATGCCTCTTGCAGACCATGCAAGGTTTCTTGGTCTAAATCCGTTTTACCCTGACGAATGTCTTCATCGCGCAAGCTTGATAAGGTTTGATACCTATCCCGTAATTTTTCTTCCGCTGCTTCTACCCTTTCTTCCGCCAGCTTTTCCTTAGTGCTCATATCTTCAATGCTTTCACGCGAGATTTGTAGCGTGTTCGCAATCCTCTTCACCATAATATTAAACTCTTCGGAAGCCTCAGTGGTCTTATGATTACTGATAAAACTGCCGATAGAAGCAATCGCTGAAACCATAGTCTGGTTTAAGGTTACTATTTCGTAAATCAATTGAAACTCCTTCTGTTTAGATTTCGGATCTTGACTTAGTCTCTGAAAGGCCGCATTTAAATTACTAATGGCCAGAAAAGCTTCTTTGCGAGCCACATTATAGGCCAACTTATGCTCGGGTTTGTCTAAATATAAGTCTCGTGTGGCTAAAAGATAATCTCGATTCATCTTTAAAGCATTAACCAAAACCTGTTTAAGGTTATTGGCTTCCCAAGTAGGTAAGATTATATAGTTTGCTAGCACGGCGATAGCGGAGCCAATAATAGTATCAATTACCCGGAACTGTATTACCTCGAAGGCATTGGGATTGATAAGGGAGTACACAAAAATAATGCTAATAGTAATCAAGGCCGCAGCCGACTTGTAATTCTGTTGAATTAAAGAAAAGGCCAAAATTAAAGACACGAAAGCGAGTATCGCATAGAGCACTATGTTCTGACTAAGAATTACAATAGGTACCGCTACGACCGCCCCTATTAAAGTGCCGATAATACGGTCTTTGGAACGCTCCTTTGTTAAGCCGTAACTAGGACGCATTATTACCACAATGGTCAGTAATATCCAGTAGGTATTTTGAATGTGGAAAAAGTGTCCAAAAAGGTAAGCAGATACCAATGCAATGGCTAATCGCAGCGAATGCCTGAACATGGTAGAGTTTAAACTAAAGTTCTGACTGAGAACATTTAAGCGGTACTCTTGTAAAGTTAGGAATTGACTCGCATCCTGCCTTTTCAGAGAGATTTTAGAAGCATCTTTCACATTGGCCATAACTCTTCTAATGGCACGGATTTCCTGCAAAAGTTGCTCTTGGTAATCGTACAAATTTCGAAGTACTAAAGCCCCTTCGCGAGCTGCAGGTAACTGCACCGCTTCAATGTAATTTCCTATGGAGGCCTTAGCATTTGAGAGCGCTTTTAATAGTACATTTTTACTGGGAATCTCATCCTTCTGAATTAATAGTTCGGATAGACGAATGAGGTGATTCCCCATGGTTTTATTAAGCTTTTTGGAGGCTTTGAGGAACTTTTTATGTTCACCAAAAATTCCGTCAATCATATCATAATCCAAATGCTTGGCTTCTATCAACTCAAAGATATTTATGGAAGAAAGGAATATGAGTAACTGCTTTTCTTCATAGTGCGATCGCCCGGATCGTTTACGTGCGGTTAGCAGACTCTCGCGTAAGGTTTCATGTTTATCGTTAATGAGATGCTGTAAAACAAAAACCTGCTTCCGACTCTCGTCTCGCTTGGACTTCTTACCTAATAGTCTGGCGCGTAATTTTAGATATTTACCAATTAAAAGCAAGGTATCTGATAGAAGCTGGTTTTGATCTTTCTTTGGCGCTAATCGCTGAAAAATAGAAGATAGGCCCAAATACCATAAGCCACCTAAGCCCATCAATCCTACCTGCAACAAAATTTCTGTGGCTCCTTCTTTTTCTACTGCAAAAGCGAGAACCATAGCCAATAAACCTGAGAAGGAAACCATAGAAGCCCTAAAACCATATACGGATATAAAAGCGGCGGTAAAGGAAATCACCGCTATCACCATTATTAATAGAGGTAAAAAAGCTTTGGAAAATAGAATGATGGTAGTAATCAGCACCGTTAAGCCTATACTCACTAAAATGGCATTCACCTTACGCTTTATACTGCCCGGTATATCGCCTGGTGCATTTAAAAATGCTCCCACCACAACCGCGGGTGCGTAATCAGAGTAACCCATGACATAAAGCAACCCGAAAGGCACTGCAATAGCCACTCCCAAGCGAATACCGCGATCGAAATTGGTGCTTTTTAAAAATAGTTCTAGTTGTTTAATTTTCTTTTTCAAATAGCGCCCTAATCAATAAATTGGCCATGCAAAGGTCTGCATTATAGTCAATAAGTAATGTGCAATCTATTTGTTTAAAGGAATTGGGAATTTCGGGATAGATACTAGTGATTTTCACCGGCGAAATCTTTGGTAATTATAAAAGCTTCAGCCAAGTGGCATCTTTGTCGCACTAAATGCTATTTTGTGACTTTATCCGATCCAATAATATGATCAATCATTCCCTTAAAGATAAAGCCGTGAAAGGGCAGTACCGCGTACCAATACGGCCTACCGGCTAATCCCAAGGGACGAAAAGTGGCCGTTTGGATAAGCTCATCTTTTTCCATCTTAAATTCTAGCCATGCTTCTCCGGGCAGTTTCATTTCCGCAAATAGAAGCAAGCGCCCTTCTTCTTTGCTGGCATATAATACCCGCCAAAAATCAATTGCATCGCCTACATTAATACTATGAGGACTAGTGCGCCCTCTTCGCAGGCCTACTCCGCCAAAAATCTTATCAATAAAACCTCTTACTTGCCAAAGCCAGGTACCATAATACCATCCATTATTCCCACCAATGCTCCAGATACGATCAATACTCGCTTCACGGTTCTTAACTTTACGTTTTTGAGTATCCTTAAAGCAACCAAAAGTGGGTACTCTGGTAAAATCAGAGATATTGAAGTTTAAACCACTACTCGAGTAAGCATCCTTCCAGCTAGACAAAATTTCGTTGTTCTCAATCTTGCTGAAAGCTCTTTTTAAAGCTTCTTGATAGCTTAAGGGCTCTACCTCTAATAGGTCGTTGATGCGTCTATCACGGCAAACTACCTCTATTTTCATACTGTTTACTAAAGAAGTCGCCAATTGATATGAAGTAGAGGTTACGAAGTATAACCAGTATGAAGACAGACGAGGTGTCATGACGGGAATAGTAATAATGGTCCGCTTTAAATTACGCTCTTTTCCAAATTGCAAGAGCATATTTTTATAGGTTAGAATATCAGGTCCGCCAATATCAAAATCTTGATTAAAGGTTTTGGGGTTAAATATGGAACGCGACAGAAAAGAGATCACATCTGAAATGCCAATCGGTTGGCATTTAGTATTCAGCCATTTGGGCGTTACCATAATAGGCAGTTTTTCCACAATATCTCTAATAATTTCAAAGGAGGCACTGCCCGATCCAATGATTATTCCCGCTCGTAAAGCCGTGAAATTATAATTGCCCTTTCCTAACTGAACTTCCACATTTTTACGGGAAGCCAAATGATTAGATAGTTTTGTTTCATTAACAATACCGCCCAAATAAACGACGTGCTGAACCTTGGTTTTACTAATCGCTTCTCTAAAATTAATGGCCGATTTCTCCTCTAGTGATTTATAATCACCCGAAGCGGACATCGAGTGTACCAAATAAAAAGCGCCATCAATATCCTGAGGGATATTTCCGAGGGTTTTTTCGTCCAATAAGTCTAAGGTAATTACCGATAGGTTTTCTTTAAGCGATTCAGGGGGATTAAACCTTTTAATATCCCGCACGCAGCAAACTACTTCATGCCCAGCTTCAATTAATGTGGGTAATAGTCTTTTACCGATATAGCCGGTAGAGCCAGTTAGTAATATTTTCATTGATTTAATTCCTGATTGGGTCTAAGAGACTTATCAAGTCAACAAGAGATGAACGACTTAGTTCTGATGTGTAAAATCGACCAAGCGCCGTTGTGGTGAATTTAGTCATTTATGGATATTAGTGACTAAATAGTTTCACCTTTTAGGGATTTACAAAACACAGATGAACGCGGATTTGGCCGAATGTTGCTTAAGAAGCAGCTCTATAAAGGCCCTTTGCCGTTAATCTTCAGAAATTACAAATGAATCAATTGAACGGCATAAATCGGGATGTCGCACCGATGGCGCTTGGGGTTTATTGGCACTTTTTCGCTATCGAGATGTCGGCCCTACGGGCTTTTTATATTGAGGCTAATAATATTGATGTTGTATTTTAAAACATATAGTGTCCTGTTCCGAGAATCCGCAGCTGCCGCAGCTCATTTATTGCATGCAACTACCATTGAATTCCTACTAATTTCCCTATCCGTCATCAACTTGCTTTCCAATAGAATTACCATTGTATTACAAAAACGATTACCTCCATTAGTAGCACAAACCATTCTCAAAGCGAAAGCGGTCTCATAAAAACGCGGGTGAACGCAGATTTGGCGAATTGTCGCGGATCTAGAAGCGTTATTAAGGCCATTTGCCGTTAATCTTCAGAAATTACAAATAAATCAATAGAACGGCATGAATCGCGATGTTGCACCGCTGGTGCTTGGGGTTTCTTGTTGCTTTTTTACTATCGAGATGTCGGCCCTATACAGGCCTTTTATATTGAGGCAATTAAATTAATGTGATATTTTGAAACATATAGTGTCATGTTCCGAGAATCCGCAGCTGCCGCAGCTTATGGTTGGTTGTGCATGATCCAGACTACCGCGAATTCGCAGCTGCCGCAGCTCATTTAATTGCACTCAGCTACCATTGAATTCCTACCAATTTCTCTATCCGCCATCAACATTCTTTCCAATAGAATTACCATTGAATTACAAAAATGATTGCCTCCATGAATTGCAAGAACGATTCTCGAATCTCAAAGCAGCGCGGTCTCACATCTTACAGCGAAAGCAGTCTCATAAGAACGCAGCGTACCGTTTTTACTAAGCCAACAACTTCTTCACCATTCCCGGACCTTCGTATATGAAACCCGTATAAACTTGAACTAGGGAGGCGCCGGCAGCGAGTTTTTCGCGGTAATCGGTAGAACTGCTAATTCCGCCCACGGCAATAATAGGAATGCGGCCTTGCGATTTCGTGCTTAGATATTTTATCACTTCAGTAGAGCGGGCTCTTACTGGCTTACCACTTAATCCGCCCATACCTATCGCTTCAATAGTGGCTGAATCGGTTTTTAAATCTTCCCTCGAAATAGTAGTATTGGTAGCAATAAGTCCGTCAATTTTAGTTTCTTCCACAATTTCAATAATGTCATCTAACTGGCTATCCGTTAAATCGGGGGCGATTTTTAACAATATGGGACGTGGCTTCGTGAAGTTGGCATTGTCATCTTTTAAAGCAGAAAGCAAGGCCTTTAAGGGTTCTTTCTCCTGCAATTCCCTCAAATTGGGGGTATTGGGTGAAGATACATTTACCACAAAATAATCGACATGCGGGTGCAGCGCTTGTAAGCAGATGCGATAATCATCTAAAGCATTTTCATTGGGCGTAACTTTATTTTTGCCAATGTTTCCGCCAATAATTACTCGGTGGTTTTTACGCTTGCGCAGACGCGTAACAAGAGTTTCAACGCCTTCGTTATTAAAACCCATCCTGTTAATTAGAGCCCCATCTGCCGGAAGGCGAAAAAGACGAGGCTGCGGATTACCCGCCTGTGCCTTAGGGGTTACCGTGCCCACTTCAATAAAACCAAATCCGTAATTCGCTAATTCCTCGAAAAGCTTTCCATCCTTATCAAAACCCGCCGCTAAACCAATGCGATTGGGAAATTTTAAGCCAAAAAGCTCTACCTCTTCATTAGTCTTGGTTGGCATAAATAACATGCGATTTACCGCCGCAACTCCAGGGATTTTGTGAATATTTTTAATTAAAGAGAAAGTAAAATGATGTGCCTTTTCGGGCGAAAGCCTAAAGAAAAGTGGACGAAGGAGGCTTTTGTACATGCGTAGAATTTCGCGCAAAGGTAGGACAAAGCGGATTTACCCTAAAGTAATTTTCAGCTAAATCTGTGGCGACGATAAAGTACCGTGCTAACTAGAAAAAGTAAAATGACCGCCGTAAGAATATAAAAAAATTGTGCAGGGAAATCCTTTTCCACCGCGGGAAGCGCGAAGCTTGAATTACTGCTATTGGTTTGAAATTTAAGAAGCTCTTGCTCCCCTAGTTTCAATTGATGAAAACTGACCGCCTGCGGATAAATATTGTGCAGAATACGATTGTTGAAGCGGTATTGCTCCTGCTTCTTTAGGATAAATATCCATTGATAACGAGACTGATGTGCATGCCCATCTTGCGGAAGCACACCCAAATTGCGGGCTTTTATAATACTCTTTTCCGTGCTTAGATAAAGGGAAGAATAAAGGTAGCGATAGACGGCACTTTGCCACTGTTTAATGGATATCGGATCCTGCAAGGTAGAATCGCTTGCGATTACAGCGGCGCGTAAGGAATAGGGAATTTCACCCTTCACAATAAGACTATCGCCTTGAAAACTAAGCGAAAAAAATGCTTCAGCCGGATTATGGGCTGAAGCACTTAAAGTGAGATTTAAAAGTATGATGCTAATAAACCTTTTCACTATCCCCCAATTTTAAAATCGTTAGAAGGAGTTCCTCTAAAATAACGGGGAATGCTGGGGAATGCATCGGTGATTACATAATAATAGGTGCCATTGGGATATTCGGGGGTAATGCCATTGCGGCCATTGGCTTCATCTAAGGCTCCTAAGCCTGAGGCATACTCATAGTCGTTGGAATAAACGCCATTATAAACATCGCAAGGAGCGGTAACTCCATCACCGGGACGGTTTCCGCTTTTCAATCGGTAGCTAGAACTCATCGCTGTTACCGTAGATGTGCTATCATTTGCATCTGCATAAGCGTATTTATAATAGATGGGGAAACCATCGGCGGCATAACCAATTAAGGTCATGGCATTGGCTGGCGCGTTTAAATCTTCTAAAAACAAAGTAGGCGAACCATGGTAGTGATATTTTCCGGTGGGCTGAACGTGGGCACTGTTGCAGTCTAAACCAATTCGCACATTGGTAGCTTCTAAATTCCACTCCCAGTTTACGTTGGGACTCATCATTCCTTCGTGGGGAAAGGGTTCGGCCGCAACCGGATCTAGCTCTACGCCATTGAATAAAATGCCAAAAGAATATTGCGGCCCAGCATTGGGTCCCGCGCCAGTAGTAGACAATAATGCGGTGAAAGTACTGGCTTCGTTAGGGGCGGTAGTTATAGTGTAAGTTTCATTTTGAGCTCGAATCGCATTGGGATTGAGCGATCCTTGTACTTGTCCAAATAATCCCACTTTATGAGCAGGAATACTATTGGAGCTAATCACGCGAGTATTGCCAGAAATGCTTTCTGAGTATTGCGGGCTAATGCTTAAAGTTTCGTTGCAGGCCCCTCGAGATTGATCAAGAACTTGATCGGAGGTGCAGGTACTGGTGGTTGTTCCTTGACTATCATCGTCGTCATCGGTGCAAGCGCTAAAGGCAAATAAAGAAAGGCTGAGAATTAAGAGAGTGGCTTGGCTGGGAAAAATTTTCATGTGTTGTATTTGGCCTTTTGGAGAGGTGAAAAGTGGAAAGGTTTAATACAGGTTGATTATTTTTTTAATATTTCAAATATGTGATGTGATGAACCTTCTTATTTGGATTGCGAAAGACGCTTGAGGAAACGAATACTCCACAAAACCAACCGACTGAGCAAGCTTAAATCGAGCAAGAGAATTCCTGAAAATAGGATGGGATGAGGAATGTGATGAATCAAAAAATAAAGGAAAAAGTCAAGCCCTACTTTGGGGCTAAAGCTATTCAAATTATGATAAACGGCACTCTGATAAGTGAGCTCTAAAGAATTGATCATCAATGCGTTTAGAAATCCAAAAGCAAAAATTATCAATATCCACTTAAATGTCACCTTCTCAAAAACTAAAAAGGGGCTTTATCGAGTACGGTAATGCGAACTTTTTTCTTCTTTAACTTACTGTTGTTTAAACTCTCGGCAATTTTCTGAGCCTTAGTGCGAGTAACCGCTACATAGGCGCAATCTTGCTTTAGTTCAATATAACCGAGTTCATCGCTTGTTAATTGGCCTTGTTTGATAAAAAGTCCTGCTATATCGCCCTTAGAAATTTTATCCTTTCGCCCGCCAGTTATAAACAAAGTCTCCCATTCGCTGGGCATGGGTTTAGGATAGGATTCGATTTCAATACGCTCCTCCCCTTTGATAAAGCTCGGAAGGTTTTCGCCCTTTTCAGAGATGAGATAAGCCACGCCTTCGCTGTGCATTCGCGCGGTTCGGCCATTGCGATGGGTAAACTCCTCTTCTTTATAAGGCAATTCGTAATGAATGATATAGTCGAGTTCGGGTACATCTATACCCCTAGCCGCTAAGTCGCTGGCCAACAAAATACGGCTGGTACCATTGCGAAACTGAATTAAGGATTCTTCGCGATCGCGTTGATCCATGCCGCCAAAAAAACAGGTATGACTAATTTTTTGTTGCTCTAACCATTCACTCACGTTCATTAAAGTTTCCTTCAAGTTGAAGAAGACAATTCCACGGCCTGGCTGGGTAGAATTTAAAAGTTTTACTAAAAAACGTGTTTTTTCCTTTGGTGGAACGAGTAGCTGTTTGATTCCTAAACGCGAGGTAGCCTGAGCGCTGAAGTTTAATATTTCGGGATTGCGCATGCGCACGAAACCTGGAATTTCGCCACGATCGGTGGCAGAAGTAAGCACCTTTCTTTCTAATTTAGGAAGGGCGTCAATAATGGCCTTCATCTCTTTTTCGAAACCTATTTCTAAAGATTTATCGAATTCGTCGAGAATGAGGCTATGAATGTATTTGGTTTCGAAAGTGTGACGTGCAAAATGATCAGCTACTCTGCCGGGCGTGCCAATTAACACCGCAGGACGATGCTGTAATTCCAGTTTATCCTTACTGGTACTGCGTCCACCATAAATTGCATTTATTTTAAAGCCCGTACCCATTTGGCGACTTACCTGCTCAATTTGGGTGGCCAGTTCGCGCGAAGGAACAAGGATCAAGGCTTGCACCTCATCTAAATCAGGGTCAAGAAATTGCAAAAGCGGCAAGAGGAAGGCTAGGGTTTTACCAGAACCCGTGGGAGAAAGTAAAATCAACTCGGAGCTCGTGCTGATCTTTTCTATAGCGGCCAACTGCATCTTTTTCAAGCGCTCTATGCCAAGCTTTGCTAAAATTTCTGACTGATCTTTATTCATGCGGCAAAGTTAGCCAAAGTATAGGGGAAAAGATTAAAAATCACTTAGTAGGACTGTTAATTAATTAATGCGTTTAATTTAGCGCCTCCAAAAAAAAAATTGCCCCCAACGGAAAATGAAGAAAAAGCGGCTTATCCGATTGTTACTAACCCTTTTCGCAGCCCTTCCTAAAAGATATAAAATTGCAGCCTCACCTGAAGATCTGAGTTGTAAACCTTTTTATGTTATTTCTTGCGGAAGAAGCGGTAGTACACTCCTAGCCTCACTTTTAGATTCACACTCTAAATTATCTGTTCCTCCAGAGGAATTTGTTTTAGCCAATTCAGTTGTTAAGTACAAGCTTTACAATTATTTGGAATGGAAAGATTTAAGCGGAATCATTACCGCTGAGTTTCTACGTGCGGGTGGCACCATGGATTGGGAACTGCACTCGCCTCAGGCACTGATACAAGATCTATATGATCTCAAACCCTCTGAACGTAGTTTTGAGAAAATTATCGACGAGATTTTCCGCGCCTATCTCGAACAAAGCGGTCAAAAAGGTCGCACCTGGGGTAACAAATCGCCCATGCTTACCGATCATTTTGATGTTATTTACCCGGCCATTAAAAATAATGCGCGCTTTATAGGACTGGTGCGAGACGGGAGAGATGTAATTACTTCCATTTTAAAAAAGAATAGTGAGGCAGATGCAATTTGGGCGGCAAAAAAATGGGAGAATAGCATTAAGCACATCGCACAGTTAGAAAAGCAATTGGACGAGGAGCATTTCATGCTAGTGAAATACGAAGAGCTAGTTGAAAACCCCGCTGAAATTCTAAATAAAATATTGAAATTCCTTGATTTTGAATACGAAGAATCCATGCTAGTACGCGGTGATTATTTACGGAAATTAGGAAGAGCGGGGAAATCTGAAGCTTTTCAAAACGTTGCTAATCCTATTTCTAATACGAGTGTAGGTCGTTGGAAAACCAATTTAAAAACAGAGGATTTAGAATTAGCCATGCCCTACTTGAAGGAGGGGCTGGAAAAGTATTCTTACGAACTGTAATCTAAAAGCAATTTATCAAAATCTGCTGCCACTTGCGTGGAATTAAAACGAGCGCGGATTTCTTGCGCCATTTTGACACGATCGAAAGATCTAAATTTATCAAGAAGAGTATCCATTGCTGAGAATAAAGCCTCGGGCTCCTTTTCTATTAAATAACCATTGGTGGAATCAACGAAGTCGGTCGGTCCGCCAATATTCCGCACAATTACGGGTAAGCCTGCTCCAATCGCTTCGGCGGTAACCACTGAGAAACCTTCAAAATGACTTTGCATAACGTGACCAATACTACGCTGCATCCACGCTTGCTTTTCTTCTTCACTTACAAAACCCTCGAAAAATACTACTGAATTTAAGAGTCCTAATTGATCGGCTAATTGCTCATGCTGGGCGCGTTCGGAGCCATTGCCGATAAAATGAAGGCTGAAGTCTTGGCGCTTCTTGGCCAATAAAGCCAAAGCTTCTAAAATGCCGGTAATATTCTTTTGATCGTCTCGTAAAGAGGAAATATGAATGATACAATACTTGCCTTCAATTGCCAAGGGAAACTCTGCTACAGGCATGGGACCAAACTCGACCACATTAGGCCAAACTTCCGTGTTTTTTTCTAAGCCAAAACGCTCAAAGGCAGATAACATAGGTTGCGAGCAAACAGTATTGAAAAGCGCTCTTCGGTGAATAAAGGAGCGTAGTATTCGTCCGGGAAGGGGTGCCTTTTCTACCCCTATCATATCACGTAGAAATAAATCGAGATGCTCGGTAATTATAAGAGGCTTTTTGGTTTTCGAAGCTAAATACCAAGCATAAAAGCCCACAGGAAATAGGACATTAGCATGAATCAAATCAAAGCTATAACCTTCCTTAATCAAACTAGAAAAGCCAAATTTAATCGCCTTCAAAAAGGCCCAATTAGCGGCAATGCCACTTTTAACTTGAGGGTAAAGAATAATGCGTTTCTGTAGATTGCCTTCTACCTCGTCTTGTATCTCATAATCAGAAATACCCATCTGCCCGCGAGCATAAACTAACTGAACCGAATTAGTTAAGGCCAAGGCACGCGCATGCTTCAACACAAAAACCCCTTTGGCAGGAGCATTGGGTTCGGGATACCAGCTTGCTAAAAACAATATGCGTTTTGGGCTCATTATTCTCTAAGTTTGCAGAAACGATGTCAAAGGTATACTTGTGAAGCCAATCTTTATAACTGGATTACATAAATCAGGAACAACTTTATTAAGAGCGCTTCTTGATGGGCATGAGGATGTAAGTACTATACCCTTTGAAAGCCACTATTTCGGTTTAGCCGGTAATTGGGTAGACAATGAATATCAATTTTCAAGACCCAAGGCCAAATCTCCACAAATAGCTGACTTCAAGAAGTTTATAGCAGATATAAACCAAACAAGCAGCAAGTACGCTGATAATTTCGCCGCCCATAAAATTGATGAAAAGGTATTTGCCGAATATCTATCGGCGGGTCCAAAGGGTACGCCCAGTCTAGAAAATTATTTAAAAGCAATTTTAAGTGCAACAGGGCAAGATCCAGAAAAACGACCAGTTGAGAAATCCATAGAAAACTTTGAGTTTGCTGATGATATCTTTCGTCTTCATCCTAAAGCAAAGATGATTCACATCGTTCGAAACCCTTACGAAAATTTAGTTTCCTTGCGAAAGTTTAAGAGCATTGGCTTCGGTTATCCTTTGATGCCACGTTTAATGCGAACTCTTTACAACCATTATTACTTTTTGTTGCGGAATTTGCGCAATCATCCCGAGCGTTATTTAATGATCAAGTATGAAGACTTGATTTTGGAGCAAGAAGCAACCATAAAAAAAGTGGCAAATTTTCTTGAGATAAAATACGAAGCGACTTTATTAAACCCAAGCATTCTGGGCGAAGCTTGGGGAGGAAATAGCATGAGTGGCGAAAAGTTTAAAGGCCTAAAAACGAGTCTTTCTCTAAAGTGGCAAGATGAGCTTCACCCGATGGAACTGAAATACTTTCAACGTTCCCTCCCTTTTGTTTGCAACTATTTGGGCTATGATGAATTTAGGAAAAGAGGCTCTTGGCTGAAACCAGCTCCGAAAGAGAACCTCATCCGCTATGTTTACAACCGCATCTTCAATTTTTACTGGAAGTTTTACGCATAAAACGCCACCAGTACATTTGTAAAACCCTGCGCCCTCACTAAATATGGCTATATTACCCCGACTACAAAATACTTATGAAGTTTAGATTATTTTTCAGTCTATTATTAATTAGCTTGAGCCTTAGCCTTTGGTCGCAAGCAGACACCTCCGCCAGTCCTGGAAAAACAGACGCTAAAAACGATAGCATACTTTCCCTTTACAATCAAAGAATCGAACAAGTTGAGCAGCTTAGAAAAGTTGACTCTTTGAAGAAGCAAGATTTAGAAGAGCAAATCAATAAGCTAAAAACTACCGATAACTTACAGAAAGACGAACTTTTAAAGCAATTAGCCGAAATTGAAGCGGCGGCCCAATCTCGGCTAGACCAAAAAAAAGCGCATATAAATTCCCTTAAGAAAAAAGTGAAGGGCTTTCCTGTTTTAGGCGCAGGCACGGATACCTTATACTTTATTTACACGAAAATTGGCGCGTCTACGGCTGAAGACAGAGCCAAGGGTGTAAGTCGTAAAATCCAGGAATTATACGAGGATGACTATCTAGTTTTAGATTCCTTAAAATGGGTGAAAACTGAAAACACTGCTGACATTCTTTACCGTGACAAGATCGTTGCCAGTATCTCCGAAAGCGATGCCCTTTGGGAAGATCAGTCTTACGAAAACCTTGCAGCTAATCGGCTAGATCTCATCAAAGGTTCCATTACACAAGCGCAAATAGACAATAGCTTTGTTAAAATATCCATCCGCATTTTATTGGTAATCGTAGTTATAGCCCTTACTTGGCTTGCGCTAAGATTGGTTAGTAAAGGGAAAGAGCGTCTTATATTACTGATTGAACGAAAGGAGAGTATCTGGTTTAAAGACCTTTCCTATAAAGACTATACTTTTTTAAGCGTAGCGCAGCAACTGCAAGGCATTGGTATTTTCGTTAAACTTTTTCAATGGCTCATTTATGCGATTCTCTTTTACGTCGCATTACCGATAATCTTTAGTATTTTTCCCTTCTCAAGAAATTGGGCTAATACCCTTTTCCAGCTCATTTGGTCGCCCTTTAAAAGTTTAATTCTTTCAGTTTGGGATTATCTCCCTAACCTCTTTAGTATTCTGGTTATCTACTTTGTAATGCGCTATGTGATTCGCTTTGTAAAGTATATTTTTAGTGAAATTGAAGAAGAGAAGTTAAAGATTAATGGCTTTCATGCCGATTGGTCGATGCCCACTTATAGCATTGTGCGTTTTCTGCTTTATGCCTTTATGTTTGTGCTAATTTTCCCTTATTTACCCGGCTCCGACTCCAATATATTTAAAGGCGTATCGGTTTTTATCGGGGTTTTATTTTCACTGGGCTCCTCCTCTGCTATTGCTAATATGGTGGCGGGGTTGGTAATTACCTATATGCGTCCCTTTAAAATTGGCGATCGTATTAAGATTGGCGACGTAGCGGGCGATGTTTTGGAAAAGACACTTTTAGTAACGCGCTTACGCACCATTAAAAATGAAATAATTACTATCCCCAATTCAGCCGTGCTAAATGGAAACACCACTAACTATACTAGCGCCAGTAAGGAGCTAGGATTGATTATCCACAGCAGTGTGACTATTGGTTACGATGTACCTTGGAATAAAGTGCATGCTGCTTTAAATGAAGCGGCTGGTAGAACAGAGTTTCTTTTAAAAGAACCGAAACCCTTTGTTTTACAAACTAGCCTAGAGGACTTCTATGTAGCTTATCAAATTAACGCTTATACCCGCGAAGCTCAGAAACAAGCGCTGATTTATTCTAATTTACATCAGAATATTCAAGATGTATTTAATGAACAAGGCATTGAAATTCTTTCGCCCCATTATCGCGCGGCCCGAGATGGTAATATGACCACTATTCCAGCTGACTATTTACCGAAAGACTATGAAGCACCTAGTTTTAAGGTAAAGACGGATAAGAAGTAGGTCATTAAATTGAAAAAGTTTTTAATCACTTTCAGAATATTGCAAAATATCTGCAGGCTGACAATCAAGTGCTTTGCAAATAGCATCTAAGGTTGTAAAACGAATCGCTTTGGCTTTACCAGATCTTAAAATTGAGATATTTGCGGTTGTTATTCCCACTATTTCAGCCAGTTCTTTACTCTTCATTTTCCTTTTGGCTAGAATAACATCGAGGTTGATTATAATCGCCATAAGCTAAACCGTTAATTCATTTTCCTCCTTCAAACTCTTCGCCAGATCAAGTGTGCCGCTTTGAATGATGAAAAATATACCAATAATCGCCAAAAACAGTGGAACTAATATTTCTTGATCGTAACCCAACTCAATTTTACCATTCACCATTTTACCTATCCACTGCGCAAAAATAAGGGCAAATGCGATAAGACTGGTAAGCAAAAAATGATTTCCTGATTTTCTCAAATAACGAATAATGTTATCTGAAAAATATTTATCCGATAATAATATTCTTGCCATTTTTCTTAGAAAGTACAAGCCCCTTAGAAATACCAAGGACTTAACTAGGGTGACGGTAAATACAAGCCAATAAAACAAATCCCACTCCTCTGCAGTCACATTTTGATTGGTTATACTAACTAGTCCAAAAGGAATCATGAATAGTACTGCGATAAACCCTATAACCTGGAGGGCATATAGAATATCGACTAAGGTTTTAAATAAAACTGTCTTTTTCATATTTGAGTATTAGATCCTCAAAGATAGTAAAATTATTGATAAACAATAATAAATTAACTATAAACAATAATATAATTAAAAGAACAGCTCATAAAGACAAAGTAAATTGGCATTTCAAAACCGACCAATCAGGGGTGTTTTTGCAGGAAAATCGCTGACTCGGTTTAAAGCACACTATTCGCCCCTAAAATATTCCTCTTTTTTGGTAGGATCGGGATTAGGATAGGGAATGGTAAAAATAAGTATGAAAGCAGTTAAGAGTAGTTTCATGCGGCTTTAGGATTAAAGGGACATTAAATTGCCCACAGGATGACCAGAATGAGCTAGATGCAGGATTTTCGCTTTTATTGGAAAAAACTTGTAAGCCTCTTCTAAAAAGCAGTTTTTGGCGCCTTAGCCCTTCGCAATAGCCCGCTATTGCTTCAGTGCTTCGGCTTAAAACCCACTATTTATAAGAGGTCTGAGGCCTCATTTTACGCCGAACTCAGGTTTTTAGCAATTTAGGACTGGCTTTATTCTCACTGATGATTTTTTTTGATCTTCTTACACTAGTTAAATTAGTGCTTCATTAAATAGTGTTTTTATTGCACGAGCATTGTTTTTTAAGGTACTAATCAGCCGATCTGGATCCACCAAAACTCATACTCTTGTATTGCTAATTACAATCCTGGCTCATTTACAAAAACTCCTAAATCACCCCTTTCAGCCTTTACCGAATCACCTTAATAATCCCTTGTTTAAAACCTTCGTAGGGTCTGCCATTTATGATACCACTATAATTCATCTTATAGATAAAAGCGCCACCTGAAACATCTCTACCGTTATGGGTACCATTCCAAAAATCTGTATTAGTCTGGTTTTCGAAGACCAATACACCCCAGCGATTAAAAATTTGAATGGAATGATTCAAGTCTTCACATTGATTTTCGATGCGGAAGCGATCGTTCAGTCCATCTCCATTAGGGGTAAAAGCATCGGGCATGATAAAGTCACATTCGCAGCTAATAATATCCACCGAAAAAGAATCAACAACGAGCTCGCACTCGACCTTATATTCGATCGTATAGCTACCCGCCTCCGAAATGGTTAGAATATTATCAAACAGCATTCGGCCGTTAACCGTCACATTTTCGACAGTAGGATAATTGAGGTCAAATACTAAATCACTCGTCGCGCAAAGACCAGTATCCTGGATCGGCTCTGGTTCAAAAATATCCTTGTACTGAACAACATACTTAAACTCTACTGTATCGCAAGTATTGAAAATCAGTAAGCTATAATCACCCGCAATACTAATCCATTGAACAGAATTCGCAGTACCATTAGACCAACTAAAAGATAAGTCAGGATCTATATTTATGCCTAATTGTGCACTATCATTAGTAGCACATATAATTATAGTATCGGGCGAGCTTTGGCTAGGTAAGTTTTTGGGCAAATCAATACTAAAACTGTCAATTACGGTATTGCAAGGACCAGATACTTGGAGCGTGTAAATTCCACTAGTATTTACTTGAATGCTTGAGCTACTTTCCCCCGTTGACCATAGGTATGTCAAAAGAGTATCTGTTCGGGACCCGATTTGCAAAGTATCCTGGCAACTGCTGCTATCAATGCTTATGGCTGTTAAAATAGAATCTAAGCTAAGCCTTATACTGTCGTTGGTAACACCACAAGCTTCTTGATACACGGTAAAGGAAAAAGTTCCTACTGTATTAAATGTGCGTTGCCGGCTGGTGTCGCCATCAAACCAGACTAAGCTATCGGCACTCAGAGTCGAAAAATCTACAGTTAAACTATCGCCCGAACAGAATGAAGTATCTAGTGAAGTGGGGATATAAGGAATAGTAAAGCTTATTTGAATCGTATCTATTAAAGTGTCTCCAGCCCTAGTCTGGCGTAAAGTGTAGATGCCAGGATTGGTAATGGTGCGAAGGGTATCGGTACTGCCATTATCCCAGAAATAACTAATGCTAGAACTTCCATCTAAGTTAAAATAAAGGGAGTCTCCCAAGCAAAGAGTGGTATCTAGCGAAAGCGTATCCAGGGGTGGGAATGGCGATTGAGCGATAAAAAGTGAATCTATCTTTTGCGGATTAAAATCACAATTGAATATCATCAAATCGTCAATGGAACCTTTATAAAAGTTGGTATTTCTTTGACGACCCACACCTAGGAGCATTTTATTGTAAGCACCAGAGGCGCTACCATTACTGGTTGCTGCCTCAGCTAAAACTTGAACCCCGTTTAGATAACAAAAGCCACTATCTGGGCGTGAAACTAAGGCTAAGTGATACCATTCATTTAAATTAATATTGGCTAAGGCCTGAGCAGAATTACCAGCAGAATTACCAAGGAGATCTCCATTTAATATTCTAAGCTCAACGGTCCCATAGGTCAGACTGATGTCATCTTGAACTAAAACATTATTCCCTCCAATTGCTCTTTCTGGGTTAATCCATACTGAGAAGGTTCGGTAAGGAAGGTCGAAGGTTGTAAAGGTATTAATATAGTCATCGGCACCGTCAAAATACATGGCGCCATTTGGATTATTAAACCTATCTACCGTTGCTGTAGCACCGCCAAAAACGCTGCCATTATGTTTAAAAACACTCGAGTCAATTGCATTTCCATCTAAGCGATAATCAGCCACTAAACAAGTGGGGGAACTTTGGTCTGCACTATCATCATTAAATAATGAATCTACTTGAAGCGCAGTAAAAGAACAGCCGAAAATTTTAATATCGTCAATAACTCCCTTAAAAAAATCCGAATTACGTTGCCTACCAGCGCCAATTACTAGTTTATCATAAGGAAAACTAACGCTTCCGCCAGAAGACGAAAGTACTCCGCCAGTCTTGACCCCATTAACATAATAAATAGCACTATCATTGCGGCGAACCAGTGCCACATGATACCATTGATCAAGGATTGTATTAGGATAAATTAAGGTACCACTAGCTTGACCCGCTCTTCCGCGCATATCCCCATTTAAAACCCTTAAGCTAAAAGCACCATAAGTGAGGGTATTAGCATCTTGGATTAAAACGGCATTTGACCCTGATATTCGCTCTGGTTTATACCAAAAGCTAACCGTTCTTAAAGGGTAATCAAAGCTTGTGAAAGTATTTATATAGTCATTTGTGCCATCAAAATACATAGCACCGTGAGGTTGATTAAAGCGATCATTTGCAGGTACGGCGCCAAAAACGGTACCATGATTACTAAAACTACTTGAGTCACCGGCATTTCCATCTAATCGATAATGACCCAGAAGGCATGATGACGTTCCTAAGTTTGCGCTATTGTCATTAAACAATGAATCTACTTGTACGGCAGTGTAAGAACAATCAAATATTTTTATGTCATCAATGGACCCTTTGAAGAAATCCGAGATGCGTTGTCGACCAGCGCCAATCACTAGTTTATCATAAGGTTGTGATATGCTACCTCCAGAACCTGAAGCTGCAGCGCCAGTTTTTACGCCATTTACATAATATATTGTACTATCGGTGCGTCGAATTAAAGCAACATGGTACCACTGATTCAAGATGGTATTAGGGTAAATCAGAGAACCACTGGCCTGGCCTCCGCGCCCGCGCATATCTCCATTTAAGATCCTTAGGTTAAAGGCTCCATAAGTTAGCGAATTAGCATCTTGCATTAAAATTGCATTCGACCCTGTATTTCGCTCAGGTTTAAACCAAAAACTTACGGTCCTCTCTTGATAATCGTAGGTGGTAAAAGTGTTTATATAATCGTTTGCACCATCAAAATACATGGCGCCATTCGGTTGGTTGAATCGATCATTTGTGGGAACAGCGCCGAAAACGGTGCCATGATTATTAAAGCTGCTTGAATCACCAGCGTTGCCATCGAGACGGAAATGCGCCTGTAAATTGCATTGTCCGAAAATAGTTAATGTGCTGGATAATAACAGAAGTGAAAAAGCGTAGCGAAGCATGAAAAGTCTTTGTTCAAAAATAAAAATTTCCTTTACATTCTAAGGGAAATAGAAACAAAAAGACTTTAAATTAAATTGTGAATTTTTTAGGCTCTTCTTATTGCTAAAAAATTGGACACTTTATCTTACTATTCTAAACTTCACAATGATGCATTTAGTTACGCTTCCTGCTCAAAGCTAAGCCATAGAAAACTAAAGAATTATCGCCTTCAAATAGGTCTGAGAAATTGTTTTTTACGTTCGCCTAGCTCACTTTTCTCTGCAACTATTTCAACTCTTACCGAATCACGGTAACAAAGCCTTTTTTAAAACCTTGATAGTGCTTTCCATTAATATGGCCGCTATAATTTAGTTTGTAAATGTATACTCCTCCCGAAACATGGTTTCCATTGTGAGTACCATTCCAAAAATCCGTATTTGTTTCATTTTCGAATACTAAAGTCCCCCAAGAATTAAAAATTTGAATAGTGTGATTAAGGTCTTCACACTGATTTTCAATACGAAAACGATCGTTTAATCCATCACCATTAGGAGTAAATGCGTTAGGTATAATAAAATCACATTCGCAGCTTATCATATCTACCGCAAAGGTGTCTACTGCTGACCCACATTCTTGCAGATACTCTACAATATAAGTCCCGGCCTCCCTGATGCTTAAAGTATTATTAAATAAAATTTTACCGTTTACAGCAACATCCTTTACCCCATCATAATTAAAGTCAAAATTTAGTTTGTTATATTCACATAGAAGCGTATCGGGCAATGGTTCTGGAATAAGAATAGAATCGTAAAGAACAGTGTATTTATTCTCGATAGTATCACATTCATTAAAAACAAAGAGACTGTAATCCCCAGCTGCGTCAAGCCATTGTAAAGTGTTTGATGCATTATTTGACCAATTAAATGACAAGGCAGAATTAATACTGATACCTATTTGCACACTATCCTTACTTGAACATATAAATAGAGTATCTGCGGGAGATTGAGTTGGTATACTTATGGGTAAAGTGACTCTAAATGTGTCAGTTACCGAGCTGCAAGCACCTCTTACCCTCACTGTATAAGTACCACTTTCAAATACTTCTATATGAGAAGAGTTTTGCCCGGTAGACCATCGATAGTTTAAATACGATTCCGATCGACCGCCAATAAGTAATGGTACACGGCAGCTGCTCGTATCCCAAGTAATGGGGCTTAAAACCGAATCCAAACTAATACGCAAACTATCCAAGGTAATACCACAATGAGCTTGATAAACTGTAAAATCAAAAGTACCAACAGTATTAAAAGTACGCTGTCTGCTGGTACTGCCATCGAACCAAACCAAGCTATCTACACTTAGGGCAGAATAATCAACATATATACTACCACCAAGACAAAATGAAGTATCTAAAGAAGTAGGAATATATGGAGAGGTGAAATTTACCCGCATGGTATCTATTAAGGTATCACCCGCTCTAGTTTGACGTAAAGTATAAACACCCGAGTTGCTAATCTTTCGCAAGGTATCGCTACAGCCATTATCCCATAAGTAACTAATATTGGACCCGCCATCTAAGTCGAAAATAAGAGAATCTCCCAAACAAAGAGTGGTATCTAGCGAAAGCGCAGTAAGGGGAGGAAAGGGAGTTTGGGCACTATAGAGCGAATCGACCTGAACCGCCGTAAAGGCACAGTCAAATATTTTTATATCATCTATTGAGCCTTTAAAAAAGTTAATGTTTCGCTGTCTTCCGGCACCAATTACTAATTTTTCATAAGGAGATGTGAGACTGCCTCCCACGCCAGAAATCACCCCGAAGGACTTCACTCCATTGATGTAATAAATGGCACTATCGGTGCGTCGCACTAGAGTCACATGGTACCATTGATTTAAATTAACATTTGAATACATTAAGGTGCCGCTGGTCTGTCCCGCCCTTCCACGCATATCGCCATTTAACACTCGTGTACTAAATGCACCATAAGTCAGTGTATTGGCATCTTGAATAAGAACTGCATTTGGCCCTGTTAACCTTTCTGATTTAAACCAAAAACTTACCGTTCTTTCCTGAAAATCGTAGGTGGTGAAAGTGTTTATATAATCGTTAATTCCATCAAAATACATGGCACCATTCGGCTGATTAAATCGGTCATTTGTGGGGACTGCTCCGTAAACAGTTGCATGATTAGCAAAACTACTGGAATCTCTGGCGTTGCCATCAAGACGGAAATGGGCCTGTAAATTGCATTGACCAAAAACGGAAAAGCCAGAAATTAAAAAAACAAGTAAAATAGCAGAACGAAGCATTGCGGGCCGATTTCCTCAAAAATAAAAAATACCAATTAGTATTAGCTAAATCTAAAAACTTATTTCCAAAGGTCACTATTCACTTCTTGACGGAGCCACCATTTCCAGCTCTTTACTTTCCAACTCTTTTAAAGCGGGAATGAAATAGTATCCCTTGCCTATTTTAAGATTGGCATTATAAGAGTCTTTTTGAGTGATTTTCTGATAAAGAGCAGCCGATTCTTTCTCATCTTTAGCATTAGCCTGAGGATAATCGCGAATATAGACCTCAACATAACCTTCTTGTTTGTTAAATATGAAGGGTACCTCAACGGTGTTTATCATGACCTGCTTTAACTCATGTTCAGCCAGCATTTCAGGAATATTTATATGAACAAATAGACTCTTGGCACCATCAGCGGGTGACACTTGCAGCTGATAATAACCATCAGAATTAGCATCAATAAAATGCTTTTTGGTTCCACAACTAAGTACAGTGAAAAACATGGCTAAAAAGAGTACCTTCTTCATATTATAATTTCGGTTTTTATTTTGGCAGTTTAATAAGTACCTCAGTACCCTGCCCTAGTTTTGATTTTATTTCTAAAGAACCCTGCATAGCCCTTAAAAAGTCTTGACTTAAAGCGATGCCTAATCCTGTGCCTTTCTCATTGTTGGTTCCCTTAGTTGAGGTGTTTTTTCCTAGTCCCATCAATCGTTCAGTTTCCTCCTTACTTATGCCCACGCCAAAATCCTTTATCATAATTAGGTGATGATTTATCCCTGCTTGGTAAGAGATATTAATTTCTGAACCTTGGTGAGAAAATTTAATGCCGTTAGAACAAATATTTCGGATTACCAGGTTGAGCATACTTTCGTCGGCTTGCACCGTAACATCCTCACTTAAACCCATGGTTTTTATGCTTAATCCTTTCGCTTGGCTTTGAGTTTCTAGCTCTAGAAGGGTCTTCTTTAGCAGGGCGCTCAAATTCAAAGACTCAATTTTAGGATCTAAGGTTTCTTTTTGATTTAGAACCCAGTTTAAGAGATTTTCAATTAGGAAGTTCACGCTTACGGCAGAAGCCTCTAGCTTAGACATCATCATTTTCAAATCATCCTTACCAATCATCCCTTGATTGTAGAGATGTAAAACTCCAGTTAGGGAGGTCATCGGGTTGCGAATATCATGGGCAACAATAGCAATAAGCTTATTTTTAAATGCGAGGGAATGACCTAACTCAATGTTTAATTCTTGTTGTTTGGCATTTAAATTTTTATAATTCTGCTTTTGACGGAAGAAAACTACGGCAATAAAAAATATAAAAAACAGAACAACGACTAAAATTAGAATTCGCAATTTTGATCGCTCACCCTCTGCTAACAGGACTGAGTTTTCTAACTTCTCCTTATCCAATTCATTAGAAATACGGAAATCATCGATCCTGTGATCTATCATTTCTTGCATTCCATCTAATGTGTGCTTATGGGCTGAATCTAAAAAGATATAAGCCGAATCCATGATACCTAGGCCCTTATACGATCGTGCTAAAAAGCGAAATCCTTCGCTAATATCTTGACGATCAAGCCCCATGACCTTATTAGATATATAGAGCTTATATGTTTCTACTGCATTGCGATAATCACCTTTTCTGAAATAAGTCATGCCTAAGTTTTTCAAGGCCAAATACATTTCCGAATTATCATCTACATTTTGCGACAATTTATAGGTCCTCTCTAAAACTTCAATCGCCTTATCCCATTTTGCCTCATCGCGAAAAATTGCCCCTAAAATATTTAAATTGGAAAAGTTCAACCACTCTGCCTTACCACTCGCGTGATAGGCTTGTGACTTTTTTACCGCCGCAAGAGCCTCGGCCATCTCTCTTCGTTCATATTGAATTGCTGCCAAACGATTATAGTACAACGATTTAACCAAAGAAGTCTCCATCGCCTCTGCTATTAGCTTCACTGTCATTAAATCTTCATAAGCCAAGTCTAAGCTAACTACCGAACGCAATATCTCCGCCCGATTGGCCTTAGTTCTAATAATCTCAGCCGTATCGCCACGCTCTGCATATAAAGCGTATAACATATCAGTAACGACCAAGGCGCTATCCATCCTCCCTTCTGTAAAATGCTCATTTGATTTCACCTTTAAAGAATCTTCTAAGCTTTCCGACTCCAGATTTTGGGCATAAATTTTTGTCCCCGAAAATTCGAAAAGAAAGAATAGAGTCGCAAGCGCCTTATACCAAAGCTTAGATTTCATCAATTCCTTGTCTATGATAAGGCTAAAATACATTTTACTTACCTGAGTTCGACTACATTTAAAGCATCAGGTTTATACTACAAAGTTTTTGTAAGCGTGTAAGCTACAGCGGCAACGGGCTAAGGCGGATGATATAGCCAAAGAATTTTTGTTTTTATTCAGAATAATTTTAGTAGCCTCTTCGCTACAGAAAATAATAGCTCATTTTAAAGACCAAAAAGTTTACTATTAAAATTAGACTTAAATTTCATTTCCAAAAAAAGATATTCTGCTCCAACAATATGGCCTAAGATATAATTCAAAACCTTAATTAGAAGGTATTAGAATATCTACCTCAGTTCCCTTTCCTTTTTGCGACCTTATCTCTAGGCTACCGTTAAGAGCTATCAAAAACTCTCTACTTAACTCCAAGCCTAAACCAGTACCTTTTTCTTGACCAGTGCCAACAGAAGATTCACTCATGCCCACTGATAATCTTTTTAAAAATTCATCACTCATGCCTACGCCAAAATCCTTAATAAGTATATGATGATTAGATTCAACCTTCGTGTAGGAAACAATTATCTCAGCCCCCTCATGGGAGAATTTAATGGCGTTGGAGAGCAAATTACGAATTACTAAGCCCAACAATAACTCATCTGAATTTATTTCTAAATTAGAGGTAAAACCATAGACCTGTATGCTTAAACCTTTGGATTTTGATTGTGCTTCCACTTCCTTTAGAGTCTTTTCAATAAGATCCGAAAGATTAAAAACCGTCTTTTTTGCTACCAGCGCTTGTTTTTGGTTAAGTACCCAATTTAAAAGGTTTTCTATTAAAAAGTTTACGCTTACCGCAGATGCCTCCAATTTAGACATCATATCTTGTAAATCATCCCTGCCTATAAGCCCTTCATTATATAAATGAATAACTCCAGTTAAGGAAGACATGGGATTACGAATGTCGTGTGCAACTATACCAATTAGCTGATTTTTAAATCCTAAGGATTTTTCTAGCTCCTGATTAAGCTCTTGCTGTTTTGCATTAAGTTTTTTATAGCTCTGTTTTTGCCGATAAAATACTAGGGCTAAAAGAAGGATAAAAATCAGGCCCACCACGAGCATCAGGCTTTGCAGTTGAGAGTTTTCTTTTTCCGAAAGAAGCACCGAATTTTCTAATTTCTGATTACTTAACTCATTGGATATCCTAAAGTTATCGGTTCGCTTATCTACAATGGCCTGCATCCCATCTAGGGTATGCTTATGCGCCGAGTCTAAGGACATAAAGGCCGAATCAAAGATTCCTAATTTCTCATAAGCCTTGGCTACTAAACGAAAGTTATCGCTCACGTTCATGCGGTCGAAGCTGATCCAATTGTAATTGCTGTATAGTTTAGCGGAATTAATGGCTCCTCGATAATCGCCCATCCGATATTGCGCCATTCCTAGGTTTTTTAAGGATGAATACATTTCTGCTGTGTCATCCATAGATTTGGCTTTTTCAAAAGCTTTCTGAAGAATTTCAACCGACTTATCCCATTCTTCCCGATCACGGTAAATCGCACCTAAAATGTTGAAATTTGAGAAAATTCGCCATTTATAATTTTTGAGAGAGTCTATTTTTTGGGATTCCCGCACTGCTGCTATGGCCGCATCATAGTTTTTTCGCTCGTACTCAATGGCCCCAAGGCGATTGTAATAATATGATTTCACAGTGCTTGGTTCTAACGATTCATTTAATTCTTGAACCTCTTTTAAGCTTTCGAAGGCTATATCCAAGCTCGCGATAGACCTTAAAATTTCCGCCTTGTGAACCCGGGAGCGCACAATCTCCATTTGGTCATCTCGCTCTGAGTGATGCTCGTAGAGCAGATCTGAAACCATCAGGGCACTATCAATATCACCATTACTTAGGTGAAATTGAACCTTCCCATAAAGCGAATCATGCAAGGCTGTTCTTACCTTTTCTTGGGATTGAACTCTAAGGCTATAAGTAAATGTTAATGCAAAAAAGAGAACAGTTTTGAAAAGATTGTGAAGCTTCATTCTTATATAACTAGATATACCCTAGCGAAATTACACTATAATGGGCTAATCAGCATTGCTGTAATCCTTAGTTCTCTCTAAAATTTTAAAAACCAATTGGAAGTTTAAATGAATTCTACCCAAAAATTGATTTCACCTAAAGTATTTATTTTCCCTGCCTCGGCTTAGGATCCGATCCAAACATCCACATAGGAGTTTGATCAAAAACCAATTTGGCTTCTGCTTCCATTAATCCGCCGATAACCTGAGGTACAGCAGCAAAAAAAGGGGGGAACTTTTCAAGACCTTTATCTTCCATTATATTCCACTTAGTATGTCCTCCCATAAAGGGAGAAGGTAAAGCATAAACAATCTTAGATACCTTATACTCTCTCGCCATAAAAGCGCACATGGGGCAAGGTTCGCAATTGGAATAGAGGGTGCAACCGGATAAGTCTGAACTCTTTAAAGCATCGTGAGCTAAGTGCAAGGCAATCACCTCAGCGTGGTCTGATATACGATTTTGTGCGTTATTGCCCGATTGGGCAATTATCTTGTTTCCTTTGACCACCAAAGCACCAAAAGGAGCGTCGCCGCGATCTAAACTTTCTTGAGAAAGATCGATGCAAATTTTCATAAAATCCTTGTCTACCTGCATTTCTAAATTTAAATTTTTTCGACGCTAAAGGTAAAGGTAGCACCATCACCAATTTTGGATTCCACCCAAATATTTCCACCTAAGCCTTCCACTAAAGCTTTAACAGTTGCCAAACCTATACCGGTTCCAGAGGTGCCGTCTTTTGCCTTATTGGTAGTAGTTTGAAAAATAGTAAAAATCCTTTTTTGGTCTTTCTCCGAAATTCCAGGCCCATTATCCGAAACTGAAAAGATTATTCGAGTTTCATCCTCTTCTGCACTAACCTTAAGCCAGGGTTGCATTGCATTATTATACTTGAGTGAATTAGCAATAAGATTTATTAAAATCTGCTCTAAGGCAATTTTATTGGTGAAGACCTTCTCAACTTTAATATCTAAAGTTAAAGCGGTTTTAGTGCTTAAGCACAACATATTTAAAAGACTAGCAATAAAATCGGGCAAATCTAGGGTGCTCCGCTCCTGGTTCAAGAGCTCACTGCTTCTGCTTAAGCGTAAAATGCCATCTATTAACTGCCCCAAATCTTTAGCTGAAGTGCTAATCATTGAAAGCAATTCATGCCCCTCCTTACTTAAACCAGATTCCTCTTGATTGATGTATTCACTTAATGACAGGATATTATTAATCGGAGACTTAATATCGTGAGCCGCTACTCGGGCAAACTCCTCTAGGGACTGATTTTTAATGTTAAGATCATTAACCAGACGTTCCAGCTCCTTGGTTTTTCTTCTCAGTTCAAAAAGTTTTACCACCTGACTAGCCAAGTCTTCTAAGGCTTCTTGTTTTTCGGCACTAAGATTTTTCGGTTCACTATCTATTACGCATAAAGTGCCTAATGCTATGTTATCTCCTGTAACCAAAGGAACTCCAGCATAAAAAACAATATTGGGCTCATTTAAAACAAAGGGGTTATCAAAAAAGCGTTCGTCTTTGCGTGAATCGGGGATTATAAAGGTCTCCTGGGGTGAATTGATAGCATGGGCACAAAAGGCAAAGTCACGGGGAGTCTCTGGTAAGCCTAAGCCAATATTAGACTTAAACCACTGCCGATCTTTATCAATTAAGGAAATAAGCGAAATGGGAGTACCGCAAATATTAGAAGCCATTTTAGTGATTTGATCATACTCATCCTCATAGAACGTGTCTAAAAGTGAGTATTTATAGAGCTCCTTTAATCTTTGCTCCTCATTTTCAGGTATGTCTGGGATCTTCATAGGGTCTTGCTAATTCGCTTGCAAGTTCATTATAATAATTTGTCTAACCTGAACTTTGCCATAATTTTGAAATACACCAAAAAAAAACCCCGTCCGAAAACGAGGTCTTTCTCTGTATAGAGGGGTATAGATAGGGACTTAATTGGATCAATTATCAGAGTAAACTCCTTTTCCTATTGATACTCAAAGGTCTCAATTTTAGGGAAGGTTAGCTTCTTCATTCGACCTATGGTCTTATTAATACGATAAATGGTAAGTACGTGGAAGTCTTAATCATAAAACCTTCTAAATTAAACCAGTAGCATCTATTCTTAAAATGAAAAAACCTCGTCCGAAAACGAGGCCTTTTCCTGTATAGAGGGGTATAGATAGAAACTTATTTAAATCAATCGGTGGAATAAACTCCTTTCCTTTATTGATACTCAAAGATCTCAATTTCAAAGGCTACCACCTTGATGTTTCGATAAGTGGCCTCAACTTTCCGATCAACGGGAGAATTAAGTTAAAAAGATGTTTTAGGGATGTCTAATTTGCTTTGAAACCTGAGTTTAGCGTAAAATTAGGCCTCAGACCTCTTATAAATAATGGGTTTTAAGCCGAAGCACTGAAGCAATAGCGGGCTATTGCGAAGGGCTAAGACGCCAAAAACTACTTTTTAGAAGAGGCTTACAAGTTTTTTCCAATAAAAGCGAAAATCTGAGGCTATAATTTTAGGTCGAACACAGGTTTGAAGAGAGTTATTGAAATTCTTATTCTGTGCTTGAAAAAAAAGAGACCGTCCCTCTGCTAAGGAACGGTCTCTTCATCATCAACCAAAAACTAATCTACTATGACTTAATAAATTTTTTCATTGTTACGGTTACCAGCTTCATTGGTAAACCAATTGGTGTTGAGGCTTCCGCCAGATGTTGCCCATACTGCAAATTTGGAATACGCTTCGTTTATTGGGGTGTACTCAACAGGGTAAGCAAAGCTTTCAGCAATGTTTATCGCCCAAGGAAGGCCATTTGCCGTTTTATACGAATATTCATTGGCAGCATTTGTTGCATCCGCATCAGTTCCAAATAAAGCTACATTCGCTAAATCGGTAGGTCTTTTATCGGCTAAGTGAATTTCACGACCACGGGTGGCATTTGCGAAAATAAAGGCATTATAAGGAGGAAGTCCAACCATAGACTGGTTTTGGCTCGTGGTAAAACTAATTTTATTAGAAAGCGTAACTGGACTAACCGTTGCCTCACCTTTAACGGTATTTACAAAAGAAGTTCCAGCATTAGGCATTACATTGAAAACATTGTCAAAAGCGATTACCGTGGCATTGTTTTGACCTTGCTCAGTTCCATTTGCACCAACAGTAACTAATCCGTCACTTAAATCTTGGCCGGTAATACTAGCGATTGTACCAGGAGCTAAATTATCGAAACTATATCCGAAGCCATTTCTAAAACCTGCACCAATGGCCCGTACGGTCCAGTCTGCTTCAATTTCTACTACTTCGTTATTTCCGTTTAGGATGTGATCAATTTCGTAATCGATAACCATATCATTAAAATCATAATCACCTTGTGCCGGCCATAAATCTTCATAAGCTAAAGTACCCGAGTAAGTGTTGCGGATGGCACGTAGTGGATCACAAACAAAGTCATCACTGTCGTCAGATACACCATCATTATCGCAATCGGTTTTGGGAGTAATCGAAGGAATACCGCCGATATTAACATTTTCCCAAGGATTGGCAGTTACGTAAAATACTAGATCGTTAAAATCATTGTCACTTTGAACCGAACGGGTTAAGTCTTCAAAACCATTTAATAACAACTGGCGACCAATGTCGGCCAATTGCACGGTGTGCTGACGTAAATTCGGATCCGATTCTGCCGTATTGAAGTCTATACGTGAATAAAATTTTCTTTTATCTACATCCACGCCAGTAGAGGTCCATCCGTTTTGAAAAAGAACCCAGCTAATAGTTTTACCCCCTTCGAAAGTTCCAAGTTTAACTTTATCACCAGCCACTAAACCACCACTCGAATTTAACAATGAGCTATTGGGAAGGATAATAAAAACTGAATCGATGTCATTGGCAGTAGCGGGAGGATTATTGCTATCAAATACATAATATCCTAGAGCATTTCTATTACCTGCACCTTCGGACACCATTGTAATCCAAACATCACTACGGTCATCAATTATTACATCTAATTCATTACCAACAGTTAAATAATTAGGATTATTTGTGGGAACATCTAATCGCTCGGGAAGCGAGGCGTTCACATCATCTAAGAAACCTTGGCTAATAGCATCTCCTACTGGCTCGAGGTAATTAGGAACTCCCGCATTTTGACCAGTCGTGAAAGTACCCATATAGTAATAATTGCTTTTTATGGGAATTCGAGCAGCCACTGTACTCATCTTATTTGACTGCAAAGCTCTTTTACCTGCTTTACCGCCAAAATTTAATTGAATATTTTCAGCAACAGCTGCCCTTTGTTGAGTGGCAATACCGGCTGTATGTACTTCTACAAAAAGTTCACTAACAAAAGCAGGAACTCTTACTGGCATAGTTAAATCACCTGAACCAGTTGTAAATCCTGAGCTTAATAAAGTTCCACCATTACTTGGATCGGCGGTATAAAAACTAACCTTAATGCCTGATAACGGATTATCGTTAATCCCTTTTACATTAACGGAAGCTTGCACTTCTTTAGCTGTTTCAAAAGAAAAATTGGCAGGAATTTGTAACTCCTTAATATTCTCGCTTAAAACAGGTGTGCTTTGTGTTGGAGTTTCGTTGTCTTTGGCGCAAGACCCAACCACAAGGGCGAATGCTGATAATAATAGAACCTTAGATTTCATAGTTTCAATTTGATGGATCAAAATTGCACTATTAGTAAATCTAGTCATTCGATAAATCGACAATTAAGCCAAAATCCTCGTTAAGTGGTAAGAAGCAAAATTCAGGCTTTAGGGTTTGCATGCTGCTTATCTGCCATAGCCTATACTATGATCTGTAGGGTATCAAAAAAGGCATATCCAAACCCTAAGTCTTTAAAATTATTCGGACGCCAAATTCCCTTTCATACTCTATCCCGTAAATTAAATCTTTCGCCCTATTGCGCCTCTGCAAGAACCCCATCTAATTCTAATTCTTCAATTTTAGTGAGAGCATATTCCTTAAAAGGCAAAACCAACAAACGCTGATCATATACTTGATTGTTTATATAAAAACTAATCCAGAAGCGATTGTAAAAGGAAAATACGGAAGGGTCAACCGCTTCAATTTTAGCCGACTTGCCTGGGGGAATCAAATCGTGAAAATGGCGCAGTTTAGAAGTCGTTCGGCCACTGCCATCCTCATTTTCGAAAGCCTCCGAAGTAATCATCACATTCTGTAGGGCCAGATCTTTATTGTTAATTAAATAGGCATAAAAATTAGTTTCACCTTTTTCATTGGGAGTTTTGGCTATGGCCAACTTTACCCCCTCAACGGTTTCAAATTTCAAGTCTTTCAGCATCACTTTTTCTTTGCAGCAAAACTAAGTTAACTCGCGTTATTTAATGCGGGCTTAAACAAAGTATAGAACTAGTGGTTTTAAAATTATGAAAGCGTTAACAGAACGAGAAATTGATCGCATCGTAGAAATGGCTTGGGAAGATCGCACCAGCTTCGATGCCATAGAAGCACAATTCGGACTACCCGAACAAGAAGTTATTAAAATCATGCGTCGCGAAATGAAAGAAAGTAGTTTCAAAATGTGGCGAGAACGGGTGCAAGGTCGTAAAACAAAACACCGCGCAAAATCTCCCGAAGACATGAAACGCTTTAAAAGCAACAATCAGAGAAACATTGGTTAAAGTCTTTATTGAAAATCTGAGGCATTAATTTATCGGCGAGCTTTGGTTTTAGGTCAAACTCAGCTGATTAGAAAAGTAAGGTTTAAAAAGCGAAATAATCGAAGACTTTCCCCCGCTCTTTAGGGCCTAAATACTTATCTTCGATTATTGCTTTGTAGCTATGACCGACTTTCAATTAGAAGAAGAAAAAAAAGAAATAGATAAGCGTTTTAAGGCTATCCTAAAAAGCATGAAGGACCGCATGGATGATGAGGACAAGGAACTCATGACCAGGGCCTTTCATCTTGCCAAAGATGCACATGCAGAAGTGCGCCGAAAATCGGGAGAACCTTATATCTACCATCCTCTTGCGGTGGCTCAAATTGTGGCAGATGAAATTCGTCTCGGACCAAAATCTGTGGCCAGTGCACTTATTCACGATGTGGTGGAAGACAGCGACTATACGCTCGAAGACATTGAAAGAATCTTCGATACCGAAATTGCCAAAATAATTGACGGCCTCACTAAGATCAGTAACATCTTCAACCAAGACATTTCTCTGCAAGCCGAGAACTTTCGCAAGATGTTGCTCACCCTCTCCGACGATATAAGGGTTATTCTAATCAAACTGGCTGATCGCTTGCATAATATGCGCACCATGGATTCCATGCCTGAGCACAAGCAACTGAAAATAGCTTCTGAAACTTTATACCTCTACGCTCCTCTGGCCCACCGCATTGGGCTTTATAATATTAAAACCGAACTAGAAGATCTCAGTTTGAAATATACCGAACCTGAGGTCTATCGCGATATAATCTTAAAACTAAAAAACAGTCAAACGGAAGCTTTGCGCTACCTGAAGAACTTCAGTAATGCCATTAAAAAGCATCTTGACAATGATGGCTTAAAGGTTAGTATTAAGGAACGTACCAAAAGCATTTACAGCATTCGCAAAAAAATGTTGACCCAAGGGGTTAGTTTCGACGAGGTTTACGACAAATTCGCCATCCGCATAATTATTGATTCAGAAAAGGTTTACGAAAAGGCCGATTGCTGGCGGGCTTACTCTGTTGTTACCGAGCACTACCGCCCCAATACCAAGCGCATGCGCGATTGGATCTCGGCTCCGAAAGCCAATGGCTATGAAAGTCTACACACCACAGTTATGGGTCCGGAAGGACATTGGGTGGAAGTACAAATTCGCAGCCGCCGCATGGATGAAGTGGCCGAAAGAGGCTATGCTGCCCACTGGAAATACAAAAGTGATTCGAGTGGACAGAATAAATTAGATGAATGGGTAAATCGCATTCGCGAGGTTTTAGAAAACAATGAAGGAGATGCCCTTTCTTTTGTGGATGAATTTAAGATGGACCTCATGGCCGATGAGATTTACATCTTTACCCCCAAAGGAGATTTACGCATTTTACCCACCAACGCAACCCCTCTCGATTTTGCCTTTGGTGTGCATACCGACGTGGGCTTACGCACCCTTGGTGCCAAGGTTAACGGAAGATTAGTACCCTTGAACTACCGTTTAAAAAGCGGAGATCAGGTGGAGATTATTACCTCCCAAAAACAATCGCCCAAAGAAGACTGGCTTAATTACGTGGTTACCAGTAAAGCCCGTAATAATATTAAGTCCTCCCTAAAAAGTGAGCGTAAGCAAATTGCCGACGAAGGTAAAGTAACCCTTGAACGCAAGCTGCGCTATATAAAACTGAAACCCAGCAAAAACTTGCTGCAGGAAATGGTAAAGTATTTCGGTACTAAAACAAGCACCGAGCTTTACTATAAAGTAGGAATGAAGATTATTGATAACAGTCAGCTAAAGGAATTTATGCGAGACCAAAATCAAGGATTTTACTCTTATCTGCGGAAGCGAATCATAGGGCGATCTAAGACCGACTTAGATAATGCTAAAAAAGAAGAAAGCAAACAAAAGAAAGAAAGCGCTGAGGCAGATCAAATTGTAGTTTTCGGTCCCGACGAACAGAAATTAGATTATAAACCCGCTAAATGCTGCAACCCTATCCCAGGCGACCAAGTTTTTGGTTTTATTACCGCTACCGACGGCATTAAACTGCACCATAAAAACTGTCCTAACTCCATTTATTTACAGTCCAATTTCGCTCCTCGGCTGATGCGTGCTAAATGGGTGAGCAGTAAAAAACGGGAGTATGCTTCAGTATTAGTAATTCGCGGCATTGATACTGTAGGACTAGTAAATAAAGTTACTCAAATCATTTCCAACGACTTACACGTAAATATCCGTAGTATTAACATTGCAGGAGACGACGGAATATTCGAAGGACTCATAACCGTGGTAGTACAAGATAAGATGCACTTAGATAAGGTAATCGTGCAATTACGAAAGATTGAAGGAGTTAGCTCTGTAGAAAGGAGATTTGCTGATAGAGATTAATTACCTTTGCCGTTTTCTTTGCAAAATATGAATCAGCAAGAATTTCCTACTGTAAAACAAGTATTTACAGAATACCTTGAGAAGAACAAGCAGCGCAAGACTCCTGAGCGCTACGCTATTCTGCAAGAAATCTATGAAAATGAAGAGCATTTTGACATCGAATCGCTCTACATTCTAATGAAGAATAAGAATTACCGCGTTAGTCGCGCTACCCTTTATAATACGATCGAACTCCTACTCGATTCTAAATTAGTTCGCAAACATCAATTTGGGCAAAATCAGGCTTACTACGAAAAGTCTTTTTACAACAAACAACACGATCACATTATTCTTACCGATACTGGTGAAGTACTAGAGTTTTGTGACCCCCGCTTGCAGCAAATTAAAGATACAGTAGCCGAGATATTCGGTATTACTATTAACTCCCACTCTCTCTATTTATATGGAACCAGAGAGAATGACCAAGATCAAACGGAGAATTAAAATACTTCCAAACACCAAAATTACATGAACGTAGATGTGCTTTTAGGCCTCCAATGGGGCGATGAAGGAAAAGGAAAAATTGTTGACGTTTTAACGCGTAAATACGATATAATCGCCCGCTTTCAAGGTGGACCCAACGCGGGTCACACCCTTGAATTCGATGGTATTAAACACGTGTTGCATACCATCCCCAGCGGTATTTTTCACCAGGGAACTAAAAACGTAATTGGTAATGGTGTAGTAATCGACCCCGTTATATTCTCCAAGGAAATTGATAAACTCAAGGATTTCAATTTAAACCTGCAAGAGTCTTTACTCATCTCCCGTAAGGCCCATTTAATTTTACCTACGCATAGAATTTTAGACGCCGCCTCAGAGGCCGCTAAAGGAAAAGACAAAATAGGTTCCACCCTAAAAGGAATCGGACCAACCTATATGGATAAAACTGGGCGTAATGGCCTGCGCGTTGGCGATGTGGAATTGGCAGACTTTAGAGAGCGCTATGATACGCTAAAAGCGAAGCATGAGCAATTGCTTTCGCATTACGACTACGATTATCAGCAAGATCTTTTGCAAATGGAAGAGGATTGGTTTAAAGCAATTGACCAATTAAAAGCCATGAGTCTAATCGACTCCGAACATTACCTAAACTCCGCCTTAAGAGCCGGCAAGAAAATATTAGCTGAAGGAGCACAAGGCTCGCTTTTAGATATTGACTTTGGTAGCTATCCTTTCGTTACGTCTAGCACCACTACTTGCGCCGGAAGCTGCACTGGTTTAGGCATTGCTCCAAATCGCATTAATAAAGTATTTGGAATTTTTAAAGCTTATTGTACCCGCGTAGGATCGGGCCCCTTCCCAACCGAATTATTTGACTCTACCGGTGAAGAACTTCGCACTAATGGTCACGAATTTGGCGCTACCACCGGTCGTCCCAGACGTTGCGGTTGGTTAGATATTCCCGCTTTAAAATACGCGGTTGAAATAAACGGCGTTACCAATTTAATAATGATGAAGTCTGACGTCTTAAGCGGCTTCGATACCATTAAAATTTGTACCCATTACAACTATCAAGGCGAAATTATTGACCACCTTCCTTATAGCTCCGAAGATGGACTTATTGAGCCGGTTTACACCGAGATGCCAGGCTGGAAAGAAGATCTTACAAGCTTGGATAGTTACGAGCAAATGCCCGCGACTTTTAAGAACTACATCAAATTTGTGGAAGATCAAATTGGTGTCCCTATTAGCATTCTTTCCGTTGGTCCCAATCGTACTCAAACCATTATCCTTGAAGAAGTGGTGGACTAATATTTTTATTATTCTCTTTAGCCTTCTTTTTTCAGTCCCTTTACTGGGGCAGAAAAAAGAGGCGAAGAAGATAAATATCCGTCAGGCAGACAAAGGTTTTTACACCAAATCAGAAGGTAAGAACCGCCTGATTGGCGATGTTATTTTTGAGCACGAGGGAGCACTTATGTACTGCGATTCGGCTTGGCTCTTTTCCAGCGAAAACAGAATTCAGGCTTTTCAAAAGGTTCGTATCAATCAAGGGGATACCTTATTTTTAACGGGCGATTATTTAGAGTATTCGGGAGAAACAAAATTGGCCGTTGTTACTGGCAAGAAGGTTGTTTTACGCGATCCAGAAATGACCCTTTTAACCGATCGCCTAGAGCTAAATCGCGAAACCAACCTAGCCTATTATTATACAGGAGGTAAGGTTAGCAACAATGAAAACACCCTAACCAGTAGAAAGGGTTATTACAATAGTAGCAGCAAGCTATTTAGTTTTAAAGATTCGGTTGTACTAACCAACCCGCGTTATACCATGTATAGCGATACTCTGGATTATCACAGCGAAAGTCGCATCTCTTATTTTCGCGGACCATCCACAATCATTAGCGATAGCAGTAAAATTTACTGTGAAAATGGACGCTATAATACTATCGAAAATATCGCCCAGTTTAATAAAAATGCCTTCATTTACGATGGCCCCAAATACCTAACGGGCGACAGTTTATACTACGAGAAAAAAGAAGAGTACGGGGAAGCTTTTGGCAATGTATTAATTCACGATACCATCGAAAACTATTTAATTCGCGGCAATTACGGAGAGTACTTTGGCCTAGCTGATAGCGCCTATGTTACCAAAGAGCCACTTTACACTATTGTAGATGACGGCGGCGATAGCTTACACGTACACGGCGATACGCTCTACTCTTACATAGTTACCGATTCCTTGGGAATGGAAAGCCGACAATTACACATCTTTTACGACGTACGTTTCTTTCGCTCGGATATGCAAGGTAAATGCGACTCTCTTAGTTACAGCAGCGCCGACTCCACTTTTAGAATGTACCGCGCACCGGTTATTTGGAATGATAGTACCCAAATTACAGGCGATACCATTTATATGCTAAACAGCAATAATGAACCCGATACCCTTAAAGTATTGAGCAATGCCTTTATGGTTAGCCAAAGCGACAGCATACGCTACAATCAAATTAAGGGCAGAAAAATGTTGGGCAAATTCTTAAAGAAAGAGTTGCGACGCGTTTATGTAAATGGTAATGCCCAAACGGTTTATTACCCGAAAGAAGAAGACGGCACCTATATAGGTATGAACAGGACCCTGAGTAGTAATATTATTATTTACCTTAAAGACAGTGAATTGAAAAAAATCACTGACATTAAAAAATCGGAAGGCAAAATGCATCCCATGGATCAAATTCCCGAAGACCAAAAAATACTGGAAGGTTTCAATTTGCGTTTCTCAGAAAGACCCAAGTCCCGAAAAGATCTTTATTAAATCATCATCATGCGAGGCCTCCCCTTTCTCCTATCCTTATTGCTAGTAAACCTTTCGGTAGATGCGCAAGAAGATTGGTTTACGATAGACGCTGAGAAGTTCTGGCAACTTAAAGAAGTACACGAAAATATTGATCCCAAAAATTTCAATCGTCGGCTCTTAGAAGCAGCCCTTTTTCATGCTGGCAATGAGGCACGAATTAAGGAAGGCAAAGAAACTTTGGCTTGGAATCCTATCCTTAATCAAGCCGCTCGGCATCAATCTGAATTAATGGCTCAAACCCAAAAGCTTAGTCATTCTTGGCGCAAGCCGAGGAATAGCAGAGAGCTGGCCGATCGGGTGCAACTTTTTGAAGGCAACTTTCAAGCCTTAGGGGAAAATATCGCGCAGCTTTACCTCCTCGATATCCCAGAAAATGAAGAATATTACTATCAATCCGGTATCTTTACCAATAAGCAAGGCCAAAAAATAGAAAACAAAAGTTATAAAAAACTAGCCCAAGATTGTATTGAGGCCTGGATGAATTCCAAAGGACATCGCGCCAACCTTTTACATTCTTTCCAAGAAATTGGTACTGGGGTTTCCTTTTGGGTAAAAAATAAAAAAGGCCCCAATTTTGATATCTATCTAAGCCAAAATTTTGCAACACCATGAATAGAATTTTCACCCTCCTTTTTAGTTTACTTTTTAGCCTCTCCGCCTTTGCACAAATTAGGTTTATTGAAGTAGAAAATATTGAAGATTATCAAGCGGTGATTAATACCGTACAACAAAGAGACAAGATGATGTTTGTGGCTCTGCACGATGACGGTGGCGAGTTTCGGAAGATGTTTTTTGATGGCGTATTCTCTGATCCTGCCTTGGTGAAGGCCTCGCAAAACTATACTTGTCTTGCCATTGATTTAAATGAAGAAATGGGAGCGCGTTATACCAGTATTTTCGAGCTTACCGAAGCACCTACTTTTTTCCTAATGAATTCCGAAGAGCTCGTACTGAAGCGTTTATCGGGTTACATAACTGCGGCGGATTTAAGTAAAAACCTCAAAACAACCTTTCAGCAAAAAGGTGAATACGATAGCTTACTAGTTAAGTATAATAAATACCAATTAAGCGACTCGGAATGGGCTCGCCTCTTAGAAATCTACAGTCTTAATTTCGATTTTAATAAAACCAGCCAGCTCGCCCTCGAATTTCTCAACACCAAAAGCGGTAGTCAACTTTTTGCCAAACCTGTGGCACAGGTTTTAGCAAGCTACGGCGTTGACTTTGAAACTACCTACCCCATGTTGGTTTACAAGAACCAAAGCTCTTTAAAAAGCAGCCTAGGCGATTTCGATTTTAGTAATTTCTTTCAAGCTTGCTATTCTTACAATTTAGATTTAGCTATTGAAAACAAAGACAGTGTACTTCTCCAGAAATTCGTAAAGGAGTTTGTAGCGCTTGACCCGGCTGGCAAAAACAGTGCAATAGAATTAAGCTTTGGAACCTATAATATATACGGGCTCGAAACTGGTCATTTCGAAACCTGGAAGCAAGGTATTTTGCAATATGGCAAACTCTTGCAGCCAGCAGACAGCGCAGCCGAGTTTATCTTCGAAGCAGCTTATAATTTAGTAGAGGCGAATAATTCTGATCCTGCCTTAGTCGCCGCCCACGAGGCAGCCAAACTCTCCAACCAAAGATTAGCGAGCTTTAAAAGTCGCATGTTGGTTGCTTACACGTCCTATCTACTAGAAGATTTTACCGCCGCCAAGGATCAAATTAGTGATGCCGTTAAGATGGCCAAAAGCGCCGATGAATTAAGAAATGCGACTAAGCTTCAAGGCTTGGTTGAAGAAGAGCTAAACAAGACTGAGGAAAACTAAATTCTCCCAGGATTGCTTTGAACCAGAGTTCGACCTAAAAATTATAGCTTCAGATTTTCAATAAAAGGAAAAGACTAGTCTGGATCGTACAGCTGTAGCGGGCTACAGCAAATGAGCTAGATGCAGGATTTTCGCTTTTATTGGAAAAGAGTTGTAAGCCTCTTCTAAAAAGCGGTTTTTTGGCGCCTTAGCCGCTCACAATAGCCCGCTATAGCTTTACCGCTTCGGCTTAAAACCCACTATTTATAAGAGGTCTGAGGCCTTATTTTAGGTCGAACTCAGGTTTTTAACTACCACAAAAAAAAGACCGTCACTTTAAAAGAGACGGTCTTTCTTTTTTGGCTTTAAGTATGATTTACCTGGTTGATTCAACTCATCACCATGAGTATCTAATATACTCTCTTAAATTAAAATATGAGAAACTTAAGTCCTAAAGATAATTAAAAAAACAAGAAATCAGTACAATTTCTAATTTAAGCGTTTCAACTGGTAAGACTTTATTGAGCTATGGATAAAGAAACTGTTCCTAATTCCATCTTCGGGGCTCTTTTCAAACTTGTACCCCGTGCTTAATTTCTTTTGATCATTTAGGGACTCTAAAAAGTAGGGGCCATTTTTCCACAGAAGCTCTAGAAAATACAAACCTGCATCATAACCTTGAAAGGCGTAAGCATTCGGCTCTTCTTTGAAGTCTTTTCTAAATTTCGCTACGAAAGCTTTGGTTGCTCTATTTTCATAGTTTGTATTTATTACCTCGTAGGTGGTAAAATGCAATGCATTCAAGTAGCTATATTCAACTGTAGGGCTTTTTAATACTGAGGGGCTGCCAATTAAGTAAATAGCCGAATCTTTCATCCCATATAATTTCGATATCATATCGGAGATAAAAACCGCATCGTCACTCATAAGAACCACTACCTTGGTGCCATCCATGTAAAGTTTATCATTGAGTGATTTGGTGCTAGCCAATTCATCACAATCGGACATGGTCATTACAAAAGCATTCTCCCTGGGCTCTAAACGCGCCATTATTTCTTCTACGTTCTTCTCTTGATCTTGCTGACTACAATGTGCAAATAATATATTAGCAGTGGCAAATTTCGAATTCAATAAATCCGCTATGGTAGAAGCCTTCGCAGCTTCATCGGGAACCATTTTAATTAAGTTCGGGCGATTTTTTATATCCACTGATTTGCTTAACGGGCTAATTACAGGAACTCCAGTCTCCTTCATTTTATCAGCGATGTACTCCGAGTTTTTATTATAAGCTGGTCCCACTATCAAATCCAGTTGCCTTTGCAATAATTCGTCTGTATAAGACTTTGTTACTGATAGGTCGCCTTCGGTATCGTAAAGCTTCAAATTTAAACGCATTCCTCTTTTAGCTAAAGAGTCTGCTGCTATTCTAAAGCCATAATAAAACTGGCTCGACATTTCGGTATCACGATGCGGAAAGAAGCTGTAAGCATCCAAGCTATCTTTATAGCGAGAAGAACGGAAAGGCAGCATCAAAGCAACGCGGTATTCCTTGGCAGTATCTACCAAAAGACTGTCGCCCGGCACTTCTTCACTAATCGTATCCACTTTTTCCGGACTATTAAGGCTTTCTTTTTTTCCTACCGTTTCTCCCGAAAGGGGAGCTGCTGTAACCTCTCCGCCAGATTCAGCATTGTTTAAAATCTTGTCCAGCCAGTTGATTTCGGCTGCCTCTAACTTTTTTGGAATGATAATATACTTGCCTACAATCAGGCCTTTCTCCAATTCGGGATTAATCTTTACCAACTCCTCTTGCTCTACGAAATAACGTTGCTTTAAGTTAAAGAAAGTATCTCCACCTTTCACTTTATACAGCATGTAATCACTGTCTGAACTAACTGTATCAGGTTTTTTAGGAGCTTCTTTTACCATGGTTTTCGCCGGAGTTTCACTTTTAGCGGCAATGGGTTTTTCTGCATAACGTGACCGGTTTTTAGGAATCCTTAACAATTGACCAAGTTTAAGGCCCGCCTTAATTTCGGGATTTAAAATATAAAGGCTATCAATCGTAATTTTATATTGTTTCCCTAAGCTATAAGCTGTCTCTTGCTTTTGCACAGAATGCAAATAAAAAAGACTATCGTTTTGAGCAACAAAACCTTGCGCTTCATCTTCTTTTTCACGTGGCACCCGCAAAAGAAAACCCGCTTTTAAACCTTCCTTTTCAATAACCGGATTTGCAGCAATAAGTGCCTCAGTGCTCACACCGTATTGCTTGGACAAAGAATACAGTGTTTCTTGTCTTTGCACTTCATGGTAGATAAACTTAGATTTTGGAGTATCTAACGCAGCGCTTGTCCTTGGCTCTTCCGACTCTTTTTCTAGGGCCGCTCTACGATCGGGCACCAATAAAGTTGAGCCTTCTTTAATCTCCTTCATCTTATTGATCTCTTCATTGAACTGCATCAGTTCTTCGATTGAGACATTATAAGTTTTAGCGATTCCATAAAGCGTTTCTCCTGGTTTTACCACATGGATAAGGTGTTTAAGCCCATCTTGCGCAAGCAAAAAAGAAGAAGTGAAAAGAAAAATTGATAAACTTAAAACTCTGAAAATTATTCCCATTCTATTGTTGCTGGTGGCTTAGAGCTAATATCATATACAACTCTATTAACACCTTTTACCCGGTTTATTATTTTATTTGAAGTCTCTGCTAAAAACTCATAAGGCAAGTGAACCCAATCGGCCGTCATTCCATCGGTACTTTCCACTGCTCTTAAGGCAACCACTTGCTCATAGGTGCGCTCATCGCCCATTACGCCTACGGACTGAACGGGCAACAAAATAGCTCCCGCTTGCCAAACCTGATCGTAAAGACCATGCTCTTTCAAGCCATTAATAAAGATAGCATCTACTTCTTGTAGTATTCTAACTTTTTCAGGGCTAATATCGCCTAAAATTCTGATTGCTAGACCGGGACCGGGGAAAGGGTGCCTTCCCAATAGGCTCGCATCTATCCCTAAAGCCGCTCCTACTCTACGCACCTCATCCTTAAATAAAGTGTTAAGTGGTTCCACTACTTTAAGTTTCATAAAGTCGGGCAGTCCGCCCACATTGTGATGCGACTTAATGGTTGCGCTTGGGCCCTTTACGGAAATCGACTCAATCACATCGGGGTAAATTGTTCCCTGGCCAAGCCAAGCCACATCCTTAATTTTATGCGATTCATCGTCGAAAACTTCGATAAAAACGCGACCAATAATTTTGCGTTTGGTTTCCGGATCTTTCTCTCCCGCCAAGGCATCTAAAAAACGATCGCTTGCATCTACCCCTTTAACATTGAGGCCCATTCCCTTATACTGGTCTAGTACTTGAGCGAACTCATTTTTTCTAAGCAAGCCATTATTTACAAAAATACAATGGAGCCTATCCCCAATGGCCTGCGATAAAAGCACCGCCGCTACCGTACTATCTACTCCGCCGCTTAAGCCTAAAACTACCTTATCATTTCCGATGGTGTCCTTTAGATGCGCGACTGTTTCTTCTACAAAGGAGCTTGGTGTCCAATCTTGAATACAGTCGCAGATATCTACCAAAAAGTTTTTTAAAATGGTTTTACCATCCGTACTGTGATATACCTCTGGGTGGAACTGAATGCCAAAGGTTTCCTCTCCTTTAATGTGATAGGCCGCTACAGCCACATCGCTAGTGCTGGCAATTATTTCGTAATTATCAGGTAAACTTAATATGGTATCTCCATGACTCATCCACACTTGCGAGCCAAAGGGCACATCCTTCAATAAAGGAGTATTCCTATTTACATCGCTAAGTTTAGCGCGACCGTATTCTCGAGTGTCAGATGGTTCTACTTTTCCTCCAAATTTCTTGGCCAGAAATTGCGCTCCATAACAAACACCTAATACCGGCACTTTTTGTTTGTATTTACCCAGCTCAATTTCGGGTGCATTGGCATCGTTTACCGAATGTGGACTGCCACTAATGATTAAGCCCTTAATATTTTTATCCAGCTCAGGTAGCTTATTGTAAGGGTGAATTTCACAATATACATTGAGCTCTCGTACTCGGCGAGCTATCAATTGCGTATACTGCGATCCACAATCGAGAATTAAAACCATTTCTTGCATGGGGGCAAAGTTAATTTCTTTTTGCTATTTAGCTTATAACTGAGTCGACAGTAAATTAAAATCCTAAGAATTTCAATAAACGGAAAATATAGAGCTGTAAGCTAGATAGGTAAAAGGATACAGTAAATCAAGTGCAGGCAGGGTTATCGATTTTACTACGAAATGTTTAGCAAATTCTTACCTATAGCCTTAATCTTCATTTTCATTCGGGGTCTGAAGCTGAATTATCGGTCGCACCCTGCTTTATATCTACCGATTCTTTTAGCCTCTCCTCGCCTATAAATCAGCGTTTACCAAGCGATCGATGTGAAATGTTAATTCATGAGGCTTTAACATGGACCTTTCAAATTTTATTTAACTTCGAGGCCTATTAATCAACTACCTTAAAACATGCGAATAGTTAAAATTATCCTCGGGGTTCTCTTGACCCTATTTGTTATTTTTCTAATTGTCTCATTTTTCTTACCCTCCAAGTACAGTGTCAGTCGTGAACTGAGCATGAATGCTCCTGCCAAACAAATTTATTCGCAGGTAATTGATTTTAAAAAATGGGAAGCTTGGAGCCCTTGGTTACAACAAGATCCAACGATGACTTTTAAATACGGAGAGCAAACTTCCGGCGAAGGCGCTGCTTACTCATGGACTAGCGAAGAATCTGGCGGAGGCAAACAAAGTATAAAATATGCTAGCCCTTACGATACGATCAAAACTACTATCAATTTTGACGGCAGAGACCCCTCGCACGGAATGTGGACTTTTACCAGCTCCCAAGATGGTCCCACTATTGTAAAATGGGGCTTTAGCGGTGAATTAGGTTTCTTCTCTCGCATATTTGGTCTTTTCATGGACGGTATGGTAGGTGAAAGTTTTGAGATCGGATTGGCCAATATCAAATACATTGTTGAAAGCGAAAAAGTTGAAGAAGTAAAGCTTGAGGTTTACCGCTCTCAATTAGATTCTATGCGTTTTTACAGCATTACCGAAAACATAGCCATGACAGAATTGAGTCCCGATTACTTTGGTAAAAACTTTTCAAAGATAAATGCCTACCTCGGCAAAGAAATGCAAAATTCTAACCGTCCGCCCTTCGCTATTTTTCACGAATGGAATGAAGAAACCCGTCGCGCTACAGTAGAAATAGCGATCCCACTATGGTCCATGATGGAGGGTAAAGACGAAATTAAAAAACGTGAAATGCCGACAACTGACGCTCTGTTTGTAGACTACTATGGTCCCTATGAATTTACCGGAAAAGCGCATGAAGCTATTAGTGAATATGCTCTGCAAAATGGCACTGAATTGATGGGCCTTGGTTTCGAAATATACGTTACCGATCCCAGTGTTGAAGCTGATACTAGCAAATGGTTAACTAAAGTGGTTTACCCAATCGCTAAATAAAAACTTAAATTTTTAAACCTTTTTGTGAACCCTAGCCGCTGGTTAGGGTTTTGCTTTTGTAAAAAATTGAAATTGAAACACCTACTTACCCTTATCGCGCTTACTTTTGGAATGAGCATTTTTGCCCAGACTGGAACTATTAAAGGTCGCGTTTTCGACAAAATCAATAACGAGTCTCTGCCCTTTGCGAATGTTGTAATAGAAGGCACCACAACTGGAGCCACCACTGACTTAGATGGAAATTACGTCTTAAATGTTGAACCTGGTCTTTATAATATCACCGCTTCTTTTGTAGGGTATAAAAACATTACCGAATACGAAGTTCAAGTAAGTTTATCCAAACCCGCTGTAATAGACTTTGCCCTCGATGCTGGTAACCAAACCCTGGCGGAAGTAGAAGTTAGCGCCCAAGATCGTTTTCAAAGAAAGGAAGAAAGTCCTGTTTCTGTGAGTACTTTAGGCATTAACGAAATTCAACGTAACCCCGGTGGAAACCAAGATATTTCCTTGGTAATTCAGTCTTTACCTGGGGTTGCATCCACTCCTAACTTTAGAAACGATATAATTATTAGAGGGGGTGCACCTAATGAGAATAGCTTCTTTTTAGATGGTATCGAAATCCCCAGCATTAATCACTTTTCTACCCAAGGTAGCAGCGGTGGGCCCGTAGGTTTATTAAACGTAAACTTTATCCGTGAGGTAGATCTCTACACTTCCGCCTTCCCCGTTGAAAAAGCTAATTCGCTGAGCTCAGTTTTAGATATTAAGCTAAAAGATGGTCGTAGCGATAAAATTGGCGGAATTTTTCAGGTGGGCGCCTCGGAAGTAGGCTTAACCCTTGAAGGTCCTTTAAGTGAAAAAACTACTTTCCTTCTTTCGGCACGCCGAAGCTATTTGCAATTCCTTTTCACCCTATTTGAACTGCCCTTCCTTCCTACTTATAACGACTTCCAATACAAGGTAAAGTATAAGATTAACGACAAAAACCAATTGACCTTAATCGGTTTGGGAGCCATCGATAATTTTAAGTTAAACTTAGATGCCAATGAAACCGAAACCCAGCAGTTTCAATTGGCCTTTTTACCCGTAAACGAACAGTGGAACTACTCGGTAGGAGCAAAATGGACGCACTTTGGTGAGAAGTCGTATACCAATGTAATCCTCTCGCGCTTCATGCTAAATAATACCGCCTTTAAGTATGAAGACAATGATGAAAGCAAAACCAAATTATTGGATTACCAATCGCAAGAGATTGAAAATAAATTAAGAGTAGAAAACTTTTACCGTGAGGAGAATTGGAAGATTACTAGTGGCTTTGGTTTTGAACAAACGAAGTACATTACCTCCGAACTTGATCTAAGAGTGGCGCCAGGCGCTGAACCCCGAAATTATAGTACCGACTTAACGCTCTATCAGTATTTTGCCTTCGGTAATGTAAACCGAAGTTTTTTCGATGAGCGCCTTAATGCAACCGCAGGCTTACGCATGGATGGCAATACCTTTAATGCTAATACCGCTAATCCTCTCAACCAAATCTCGCCTAAGCTGGCCCTTGCCTGGAATATTACGCCCGAATTAAGTTGGAACAATAGCTTTAGCATATACTACCAATTACCGCCTAATACGGCCCTAGGATTTAGAGACTCCTCCGGTACTTTGGTAAACCAAGATTTGACCTATATCAGTACCCAGCATTATGTGAGTGGTTTTGCTTACTACCTTCCGTGGTCGGCTAAAATAAGCTTAGAAGGTTTTTACAAGATCTATAACAACTATCCCTTCTTACTGGAAAGAGGCATTACCCTCGCCAATTTAGGCAGCGACTTCGGGGTAATTGGCAACGAACCTGCTACTTCCAGTTCTGCTGGACGCGCTTATGGCCTCGAGTTTCTTTATCAGCAAAAGCTCTACAAAGGCTGGTTTGGAACTTTCGCTTATACCCTTGTTAAATCAGAATTTGAAGATAACCAAGGTGATTTAGTGCCTTCTTCATGGGATAATCAGCATATTATTACCGTGACAGGCGGCAAGAAATTCGGTAAAAACTGGGAGTTAGGTGTGCAATATCAATTCTTAGGCGGTGCCCCTTTTACCCCCACCGATGTTGAAACAAGTAGTTTGGTTAGCGTATACGATGTTAACCGTCGCGGATTGCCCGATTGGTCGCGCTTAAATCAGAATCGCTTCAGTAATTTCAACCGAGTAAATATACGTATTGATAAAAAGTGGTTTTTCGAAAAATGGGCCTTAAACGTCTATTTAGATGTACAAAACCTTTTAGGTCAATCGGTAGATGGCGAACCTCTTTTGGTTCTAAACCGCAACGCCGATGGAACACCCATTATCCTAAATCCCCTAGCCCCTGCAAACGAACAACGCTATGATACCCGGTTTTTAGAAAACGGTAATGGTACCCGTATACCTAGTGTGGGAATTATTATTCAGTTTTAATTTCGATCTAAGTCCAATTAACAAGGTGCTTGCGCAGATGCGTTAGCACCTTTTTTCTATCACTGAGACTTGCCTTAAATCCCCATAAGGGCAATAAATAAACCACTCTAAAGCTTAAAATCACCAACCGACCTAGTGTCGCTAACTTCGGGATTCTTGTTATCGTTGTCAACTTCAATTTCTACTAGAGTTTTATCCCTTCGAGATTCATTAAAACACAGATGAACAGAGCTTTAACGAATGGTCGCAGATCAATGAGCGCCATTAAGGTAAGGTCACGTTGATTCTTGGGAAGCAAATCTGAAACCTCCAATAAAAGACAAGGGAAAAATGAAAATCATTTTGATCTTCCAATTTATAGTCGAAGTAGCTTTGTATTTTAGGGCAATCAAAAGATAGTCGTATTGGAAGCAAAAATAAGCATCGAAAAACTCACAGAAACCTTTCCCATCTTTAGTGATGTGCCGCAAGAACAGTTGGAATATCTAATTTCCAAAAGTTCAATTCTACACTTTAAAGAAGATGAGTATCTTTTCCAAGGTGACGATACCGCCGATAATCTGCTACTTGTTTTAGAAGGCCATTTCAATATCTTTTTAATTCAGAAAAACGAAAGAAGACAAGTCGCCGAATTGGAAAGTGGCTCTATTACTGGAGTCCTTCCTTTTTCACGCATGATCAAAGCCACCGCTTCCGCCATTGCCACAGAAAGTGCTGTTGTTTTAGCCTTTCCTAAAAGTGAATTCCCTTTTCTAATTAAAGAGTACTATAAGCTTACCGAGGTTTTAGTACACGAAATGAATAGCCGTATTCGCACTTTTACCACCATTCAACAACAAAACGACCGCATGCTTTCCTTAGGAAAACTATCTGCTGGCTTAGCCCATGAACTCAATAATCCCGCATCTGCTATTGCGCGCAGTAGCAGCGAACTTAAAAAACACCTTAGCTCCAGTCCCGATAGTTTTAAAAAACTGATGGAATTAAGCCTCAAGAGAGAGACTATTGATCAGGTAAATGATTTTATTAATGCCAAGCTAAAAACATCGGCCCCCAGTTTCAGTATGCTCGAAAAACAGGAACGCGAAGATGAGTTAAGCGATGTTTTAGAGGATTTAGAGCAAGAGAACTATGACGACTTACTCGAGAATTTGGTGGACTTCGGTTTCTCAGGTGAGGATTTAGAGCAAATAGCCCAATGGGCAGGTAAAGAAAACTTTATGTCCATTATGCGCTGGGTAGATAATTTAATGACTACCGAAACCATGGTTTCCACTATTGAAGAATCAGCCAAACGCATTGCCGAATTGGTAAATAGCATTAAGTCCTTTACCCATATGGATCAAGGCAGTGATAAAGTCGCTGAAGATTTGCACCAAGGACTAAATAGTACCGTGCGAATGTTGGAACATAAAATTAGAGCAAATGGAATTTCGCTTGACAAACAATTTAGCTCCGATTTACCCAAGGTTAATATTTGGGCCGGACAAATGAACCAAGTTTACACCAATATTTTAGACAATGCCATTGACGCTTTGAGTGAAACTGAGCATCCTAAAATCACCATCAAAACCACCCTCAAAGGTAAATTTGCTCGTATCTTTATTTGCGATAATGGCCCTGGTATTCCCGAAGAAAAGCAAGCCTTTATTTTTGATGCCTTCTTTACCACCAAAGGCGTGGGAAAAGGCACTGGCATGGGCTTAGAACTTGCTCGACGCATTGTGCAAAGACATAAAGGCAGCTTAAGCTTTCAGTCTAAACCCGGCCAAACAGAATTTGAAATTTGCCTCCCCATAACTAATTAAAAATGAAGAAAGCTATTATCCTTGCGGTAGATGATGACCCCCAAGTATTAAGGGCAATTCGCCAAGATTTACGCAGTCAATATAAAAACGACTATAAAATTCTCAGTACCGATAATGCCCAAGAAGCATTAGATAGCCTGGTAGAATTAAAAAATAAGGGCGAAGAAGTTGCTCTTTTTCTAAGCGATCAAAGAATGCCCATTATGCAAGGGGTAGACTTTTTAGAAAAAGCCATGCTTATTTTTCCATTCGCTAAAAAGGTTTTACTTACCGCCTATTCCGATACTGATGCGGCCATAAAAGCCATTAACCAAGTACAGCTCGATCATTATCTAATGAAACCTTGGGATCCGCCCAGTGAAAAGCTTTACCCTACTTTGGATGATCTATTAGAGGAATGGCAAGCGCAATATCAACCGAGTTTCCAAGGATTGAAAGTGGTGGGATATCAATACTCCGCTAAAAGTCACGCCCTAAAGGATTTCTTAGCCGCTAATCTTTTCCCCTATCGCTGGTTAAGCTTGGAAGAGCAAGAGGAAGCGCGAAGTCTCATCGCTACTAATAATCTTAAAGCAGAAGAGTCTCCTTTTATCTTTTTCGAAGACGGCGAAATTCTCACCCAACCTAGTAAAGAAGATTTGGCAGGTAAATTAGGCCTCAATCCTAATGCTTCCGCAGATTTGTATGATTTAGTGATTGTCGGCGCTGGGCCAGCAGGGCTAGCTGCAGCGGTATATGGTGCCAGCGAAGGATTAAAAACCCTGTTAATCGAAAAGCATGCTCCAGGTGGACAGGCGGGTACTTCTTCACGGATTGAGAACTACTTAGGCTTTCCAAAAGGCTTAAGTGGTAGCGATTTAGCGCGCCGCGCGATTAGCCAGGCTACGCGACTGGGCGCAGAATTATTAAACCCAGCAGAGGTGCAAGCCATTGAAACCGCCGACCTGAACAAAAAGATCCTCTTAACCAATGGCAGTACTATTATTTGTCGCTCCATCATTATTACTACGGGAGTAGATTATCGTAAATTAGAAAAGCCAGGATTAAGCTTATTAAGCGGAGCGGGTGTTTATTATGGGGCCGCAAGTACCGAGGCAGGCGCTTGTTCTAATAAAGCGGTTTTCATTGTGGGCGGTGGTAATTCAGCCGGACAAGCCGCGATGTACCTTTCGCGTTTTGCGAAAAATGTTACTATTCTTATTCGTCGCGCCGATTTAAGCAGTACCATGTCGGCCTATCTTATTGAGCAAATTGAGCAAAGTGATAATATCCGGCTTATGCCCTTTTCGGAGATTGAAGAAGCGAAAGGTGAAAAGCAATTGGAGTCTTTACAAATCTATCATTCCGACCGTAATGAAAGTGCTAGTTATGAGGCAGCGGCCTTATTCATTTTTATCGGTGCGAAACCTATAACCGAATGGTTAGGCGATTTAGTGAGCCGCGATGAAAAAGGGTTCATTTATACTGGCAATGCCTTGAAAAAGCACAAAGGAGTTTGGAAGCATAACCGCGAAGCCTATTCGCTAGAAACCAGCATGCCAGGCATTTTTGCCGCCGGCGATGTGCGCGCTGGTGCCATGAATAGAGTGGCGTCTGCCGTAGGTGAAGGAGCGATGGCTGTGAGTTACGTTCATAAATTTTTAACAGAAGTATAGGGTTTCATAGCAATATTAAACAAGTTTAAATATCTTAATATCAATACATTCGGTAAACGAAAACATAAATTACCGAAAAATGAAAAATTTACTTTTTGCAGGCCTTATTCTTCTTGCCTGTAGTGCTTGTTCAAAAGAAGATGACGCTTTACCCAAAGACCCCACTACTAAAGGAGCGGTAGACCGTAGTAATGACGCGCCCATGAATGAAAATGTGATTTTTGCAGAAGAATAATTTTTAGTGTTTTAGATCAATTCGACTTGAAATAAAACTTTCTTCTCAACCAGAATGCTACCCGCACTAAGATAATTAGTGCGGGTACTTCTATTAACGGGCCTACCACACCCGCAAAAGCTTCGCCAGAGTTTATCCCAAAAACGGCAATCGCCACGGCAATGGCCAATTCGAAATTATTGCCCGCAGCGGTAAAGGATATTGCCACATTCTTATCATACGTCGCTCCTAATGTGCGCGATAAGAAAAAACTAATGAAAAACATTAGCACGAAATAAATCACCAATGGCAGTGCAATAAGCAGTACATCGGCGGGTAAATCTACTATCACATCTCCCTTGAGGGAAAACATTAAAACGATGGTAAATAAAAGGGCTATTAAGGTAATAGGACCGATTTTAACAAGGAAGGTTTCATGATACCATTTTAAACCTTTCAGCGGAACTAAGGCTGTTCGACTGATAAATCCGAGTAAAAAAGGAATACCCAAATAAATGGCTACAGTCTTAGCAATTTCGGCCATGGAAATTTCCACTATAGCGCCTTCATAACCAAAAAAGGGAGGTAAAACGCTGATGAAAAGCCAGGCGTAAAAGCTATAGGCAAAAACTTGAAAGATGCTATTTAGGGCCACCAAGGCAGCGCCATATTCGGCATTTCCTTCCGCTAAATCGTTCCATACCAAAACCATGGCAATGCAGCGTGCCAAGCCAATTAAGAGTATCCCCACCATATAATGGGGATGATTTGGTAAGAATACCAAAGCCAAGGCAAACATTAGAAGGGGACCGATAATCCAATTGAGCAGCAAGGATAAAGAAAGGATTTTCACCTCCTTAAAAACCTGCGGTAATAAGCGATAATTCACCTTTGCTAAAGGTGGATACATCATAAGAATTAATCCTATCGCCAAAGGAATATTGGTGCTACCGCTGCTAAGATCTCCCACAGCATTCGGAATTTCTGGCCACAACTTTCCTATGCCCACGCCAGTGAGCATGGCTAAGAAAATCCAAAGACTCAAATAGCGATTTAAAAATCCTAGTCTGCGCATTTCGCTCCCCTTTTTAGCCTAACAACAAGTAGAATTAGGACCGCAGCAATTATCGCTAACCGCGCTAGCCAAATCCTTAACGGGCAAAGATATCGCATCGGGAATACCGCATGAGTCCTTAGCCAAACAGTCGGTTTGGGTCGCTTTCAGCACAAAGGATTCGCCCTCTTTATCTAAAGTGTAGCGGCCAATGGTGCTGCCTTGGTATTCAATTTCTAAATCGAAGTCCTCACTTAAGCCCAATTGTCTTTCTGTTTTACGAATAATACCTAATAGCTTTGTGGCGGAAAGGCGGTGATCAAAATCGTCAGCTTCCCAAAGTTGCAGATTAAGCCAAGATTCTTGGCGATGATTACCACCGCAATCGATATAGTCCTTAGTGATTTTTCCTAATTCGGTTAAATGGTAATGCGGCGCTAAGGCATTGCCATTTTCCAGTTTAAAAATGGGGTATTCTTGTTCTTTCAGGGCGGCTTTAAAGTCAGATAATTTCATGATAATGGTTTTAGCAACAGTTAGCTTTTAGGGGTAAACTATGATCGAGGAAGGCCTGAAAAAGTACTTTCATCTCCTCCCATATTTCGGGATTGATACAATAACAAACCGCCGGTCCAGTAATCTGTCCCTTGATAATACCTTGAGTCTTCAACTCCTTCAAATGCTGCGAAACGGTCGCCTGGGCTAAGCCAATTTCCTTTACTAAATCGCCACAAAAGCAGGACTCCTCCTGATATAAAAAAGTAAGAATCCGCAAGCGAGCAGGATGTCCTAAGGCCTTGGCTAGTGAAGCCAACCTTAAATCCTGATTACTATACTCTACCTCTGATTTCATACGATAATTCTTTCATCGCAAATTTACGATAAAAGAAAGACAATAGTAAAAAGTACAAGAAAATTATAGACATAATTTATCCTCAATCTCCCAAAATTTCTAAAAATACTTCTAATTTGCGCCTTAGCTATCCAATAAAATATGTCGCAGCTTAATCAGCAGCAGCTCGCCCAAAAATACTTTCATACTCGCGCTCAAACGGTAGAATTAATGAAGCCTCTTAGTACTGAGGATCATTTAGCACAACCGAGCGAAGAAGTAAGTCCGCCCAAATGGCATTTAGGGCACACCACTTGGTTTTTCGAAACCCTTGTGCTTTTGCCTGGTCTGGCTGAATACCAGCAATTTGATGTGCAGTTTCCCTATTATTTCAACTCCTATTACGAAGGTTTAGGCGAAAGAATTGATCGCCATTCGCGCGGTACCTTAATTCGTCCCGCTCTCGAAAAAATTTATGCATATCGTACTTATGTAGATGCGCAGATGGAGAAGCTTTTTGCTACAGATTTAAACCCTAAGCAATTACAAACCATCGAATTAGGCATTAACCACGAAGAACAGCACCAAGAATTATTTCTTACCGACTTTAAAAAAATATTGGCCTTACAGCCTTTTCAAGCGCCTTATAAAGCCGACTTTCAAGAAAGCTTTCCCAGCAATACAGACGATACTAAGTTTATTGAAATAAGCGAAGGCGTAAATAGTATTGGTTATACTGGCCAAGAATTCTGTTTCGATAATGAGCAGCCTGCGCATAAGGTCTATTTACAGCCCTACTCCATTGCCTCCAAATTGGTAACTAATGCGGAATGGCTCGAGTTTATTAAAGCGGGTGGCTACCAAGAATTTAGTTTTTGGCATGCCGAAGCCTGGGATTGGCTTAAACGTGAACAGATCAAAGCGCCGCTTTATTGGTTTCAAAAAAATGGTGAATGGTATCGCTTTAGTTTAGCTGGACCAGTTCCTATTAATGGATCGGAAAGCGTCAGCCACATTAGTTATTACGAGGCTTATGCTTACGCAGAATGGAAAGGTTTGCGTCTGCCCACTGAAGCCGAATGGGAAGTAGCACAAGAACAATTTAAATGGGGAGAGCGTTGGGAATGGACTAATAGCGCCTACCTCGCCTACCCTGGTTTTAAAACGATTGAAGGTCCTGCCAAAGAGTACAATGGCAAATTTATGATCAACCAGATGGTATTAAGAGGTGCTTCCATTGCGAGCCCATCTGGCCACAGCCGGCCGACTTATCGCAACTTTTTTCACCCCCACTTTCGCTGGCAGTTTACCGGCTTAAGACTGGCTAAAAATATAGACTAAAGCATGACGAGCTTTAAACAAGATGTAATTACTGGCCTTTCGGCAGATGCGAAATATTTATCATCCCGTTATTTCTACGACGAAATCGGTGATCAAATTTTCCAAGAAATCATGGCCATGCCTGATTATTACCTGACCCGAGCAGAGGAAGAAATCTTTCATTTGCGCAAGGAAGAAATTTATAAAGCCCTTAATTTCAGTTGCCCCTTTAAATTAGTAGAACTAGGCGCCGGCGATGGTCTAAAAACCAAGATTCTATTACGAAGCTTCTTAGAACAAAAAGCTGATTTCCAATATTTACCGATTGATATCTCCAGTCATGTTTTGGCCGAACTATCTGAAAGTCTAGCCCAAGAGCTGCCTCAATTAGAGGTTGAGCCGATGGCGAAGGAATATTTTGAGGCTTTAGAGCAATTACAAAAAATCAGCGGTGAACCCAAACTCGTGCTATTTTTAGGATCTAATATTGGCAACTTCCCGCAAGGAAAAGCGTCCGGCTTTTTAAATAGTTTAGCGGCTAAACTGCAAACAGGCGATAAACTTTTACTGGGCGTTGATCTTAAAAAAGAGCCCGCAAAAATTTTAAAAGCATACAGCGATAAGACTGGAATTACGGCCCGTTTCAACCTAAACATCTTAAGCCGCATCAATCGCGAATTAGGAGCAAATTTTGACCTGCAAAGTTTTGATCATTACGCCAGTTACAATCCTCAAAGCGGAGAGTGCCGCAGCTATCTCATCTGCCGTAAGGCACAAGAAGTACATTTAGAAGGAGTGGCACAAAATATTCATTTTGAAGAATTTGAATCTATTCATACTGAAATTTCGAAAAAATACAGCCCCTCCGAACTCGATCGTTTAGCCGCCGAAACTGGCTTTAAGGTAATCGAGAAATTTTACGATTCTCAAAAGCAATTTAGCGACGTATTACTGGAAAAACGTTAAGCCTTTTCGGTTTTCAAAGATTGTAACAGAAGGGCGGTTCCCACCACTAATCCGCAGCCAATAAGATTATACCAAAGGTATTCGATCTTTAAATCGCGGAAAAATGGCCATTGATAAATATTGCCAAAGTGAATGAGTAAAACCGCACTTTCACCAATGAGAGCCGCTGGAAAAATAGCCGAAGCTTTTACCTTTTTAATAAAAAAGGCCACCAAAAATATCCCCAAAATGGTTCCGTAAAATAAGGAACCAAGCACATTCACCATCTCAATCAAATTATCGAAAAGATTGGCCACCAAAGCAAAGCTGATAGCCACAAATCCCCACATAACAGTGAATACTTTTGACATAAAAAGTCGCTGCCTTTCATTAGAGTCGCGCTGAAATAGGCGGTTGTAAAAATCGACCATTGTGGTAGTGGCCAAAGCATTCAATTCGCTTGAAGTACTAGACATGGCCGCGCTGAAAATCAGAGCAATGATTAAGCCCACCACACCCACTGGCAAGAAGTCCATTACAAAGTTGAGGAAGACATAATTGGTATCTTTTACCTTAAACTCAGGATTGGCTTTCACGAGTAAGTTTTTAACTTCAGTGCGGATAGCTTTATCTTCTTCGAGTCGTTTTAAAAACACTTCCCTACCAAGAGATTTCTGACGAAGGTTCTCTTGTCGAATCGCCATTTCGTAGGCGATACGGCTTTGTTGCATCTCCTCATAATTAGCATCAAAGCGCTGCTCTAATTGCGTTAATTCTACCTTGTACTTGGTCTCGTTTAATCCTTCTAGGGCCACCTGATTAAAGAACATAGGCGGTTTTACGTAGAGGTAAAAAATAAAAACCAAAACTCCAGTAAGCAGAATAAAAAGCTGCATAGGAATTTTCAAAACCGCATTAAACATCAGCCCTAGTCTGCTTTCGCGGATGTTTTTACCTGTTAAATATCGTTGCACCTGACTTTGATCGGTACCAAAATAGGAGAGCGCTAAAAAGAGTCCTCCCGTTAAACCACTCCAAACGGTATAACGCTCGTTTAAATCGAAATTAAAATCTAGTATCTCTAACCTCCCTGCACTACCCGCAATTTCGAATGCTGTGGATAAATCGGTAAAATCTTGAATTTTAATAATGAGCAAAACAAAGGCTAAAGTCATCCCCAAAAGGATAATCCCCATTTGTAATTTTTGGGTAATACTCACCGCCTTGCTGCCACCAGAAACGGTATAAATAATCACTAATAAGCCCACAAAAAGATTGGTCAATTGCAAGTTCCAACCTAAAATGGTAGAAAGAATAATAGCCGGTGCGAAAATGGTTAAACCCGCCGCTAAACCTCTTTGCACTAAAAATAGAAATGCTGCCAAGAGTCTTGTTTTCAAGTCGAAACGACTCTCTAAATACTCATAAGCGGTATACACTTTTAGGCGGTAATAAATTGGAATTATAAAGGCGGAAATAATCACCAAAGCCAAGGGAAGACCAAAGTAAAATTGCACGAAGCGCAAACCCGATTCGTAACCTAAACCAGGGGCACTTAAAAAAGTAATGGCACTAGCCTGGGTAGCCATAACCGAAAGTCCAATGGTAAACCATTTCATTTCGTTTCCACCGCGTAAATAGTCATTTAAATCGCGACTATTACGCGTACGCCAAACCCCATAAGCCACAATTGCGAAGAGCGTCCCGAAAAGGACTATCCAATCAATAGTACTCATCAACGATAGTATTCGGTAATTAGATAAAAGATAATTATCTCCACGAAAAGGAAAATAATAACGCCCGTATAGAGCTGTCGCCACTTATGTTTCTGCCCAGCACTTTCCATCTTAATACGAAATCAAATTGGCTAAAAGTCGGAAGGCACCCGGCACACCTGCAGGCAATTCTCGGAAAAAGGAAATTCCCGTATAGATAAAAGAACCTTGACCAACATCGGCAATAATTAAGGCGCCATACAAATCTTCCTCGCCGCTATCGTGCCAGGCTAAAGGCGCTTGGTATTTCTCATCCCAATTATCGGCGAAATATAAACCGCGCTCTTGTACCCAATTGTCAAAATCGGCTTTATTTATTTTATTCGGGGCGTTTAATAAGCGATGATCGGCCAAAGCAAAAGTTACTTCCGCATTTTCCTCGGTAACCCGTTTGCGTGAAATCTCAAAAGGATAAGGGCCAAAATCGAGACTAGCCGAACGGCGCGATCGCGTATTGTACTGAACAATATAATTTCCACCCGCTTTTACATAAGCCATCAATTTGTCGTTGTAATCCAATAACCACTCTTGCGTATTGTAAGCTCTAATACCCGCAATAACCGCCTGGTATTGTGACAAATCTGCGGCAGCAAGCGCTGCCGCATCTAAAATATCCACCTTATATCCCATCAGCTCAATCGCCTCTGCCACCTTATCGCCCGCACCATTAATATAAGCCACCTTGTCTCCCTGCTTCTGCAGATCGAGACGTACCAAATTTACATCGGCCGCTTCCAGTACCATGCGTTTATCAATATGCGAGTAATCTATTTCGTAAAGGCTTTTAAGGCTTTCGCCAGATGCGCTATTGTTAATGCTAAGTGCAGTGTTAGCAGCTTTGGCTTTAGGGCTAATCTTCACCTTTTTGATCAAGCGACTATCCGGATCTTTAAAGTTAAGCTGCATGCTTTTCGGTTCTAATTGCCAGCCCTCTGCTTGGAGGTTTACGCTAAACTCACCCGCCTTAAAAGCTCTGAAGTTAAGGGCTAATTCTTGGGAACCTTCGTCCACAAAAATGAGATTACTACGATCAGCCTTTACTACTAAATCGGGCGTAATCATTAAAGGACGAACGATTTCTCCCTCTACCCGATCACTAAATTTAAAAATGGCTGAAATGGGTAAATAAAACAAACGGCCTTCTACCCTTAGCGGGAGATGCGAAGCTAAAGTGGCCTCGTTTTCTGCTAGCCCAATTTGAGAATTCTCATCTAATTGAAAAACAGTTTTATAAGGATTTCGCAACCAGTAGGGCTGCGACAAAGGCAGGTCTTTCTCTAAGGTAAATTCGAGGCTATTTGCAGCATTCGGCTCAAGTATAAACCAGTTGTTATCTCCCGAAAGGGTTTTTCCTTCCCCCTTGAGGGTGCTAGGATCGAGCACCAATTGACTGCCAATATTCTCTGCTTTAGGTAATGATAATTGTAAGTCAGAACGCGATACATAGCTTAATTTAAACTTACTGTTTAGATTACTAAGACTGTATTCCGAAGGCGATAATAACTCCACATGCAGGCCTAAGCTAGAGGCGATAATTTTACGCAGGCGGTCTTGAAAGTACCTTCTTTGGTCGGCTTCATTAATAGCCTCACTGGCCTTTAATAAATCCAATAGTTTGTTTACCGAAGCCGAAGGCTTACTAAAATTAAAATCTTTCAGAATTTCCGCAATTAGTTGATCACCAGCAGGGAAATTAAAACGCTGCCAAGAGCTAGCAATACCTTCCATGGGATCGCTTTTACAACCTTCACCCTTCATTAACTTTAAATACTCATCGGACGAGCCGCGGGCGAGAGCCACACCAAAACCCTGACTTTTATGTTGACTGCGACTATGGCTGGCCAATTCGTTACAGCTCAATCCTAACTCTTCTACATAAGTGCCCACATCCATTTTCACATAAGTAGGATCACTCGCCGCGAGGCTGTCTAATTTGGGTTCCCACCAAGCGCTATGATTCCAAAATATTCGCTTCACCTGCCAAGGTTTAAAATTTTCTAATTGGTCGGGAAATGCTTGGGGATCGGCCGCCAAGTCGAAAGCTTCTAAAGCGAGTTCTGCACTGGCGGTATGATGACCGTGACCCGCGCGAGCATCTGGAGGAAAACGAGTAATGATAATATCGGGACGAAATTTGCGAATAATTTGCACCACATCACTTAAAATCAAATCTTTACCCCATTGTTGATAGGTTTCATCGGCGGTTTTACTATAGCCAAAATCTAAGGCACGGCTAAAAAACTGCTTACCCCCATCAATGCGGCGCGCTTGCATCAGCTCTTGAGTGCGTAAAATTCCCAGTTGTGCGCCCAGTTCGGTGCCAATTAAATTTTGACCGCCATCACCCCTTGTTAAAGAAAGGTAAGCCGTTTGGTATTTGCGCTCGTTGGCGAGATAGGAAATCATACTGGTGTTCTCATCGTCGGGATGAGCCGCCAAATACAACACGCGTGCAGAGTTTCCGAGTTTACTTATTTCGTGATAGATTGCAGAGGAACTTTGGTCTTGCGCTTTGAGAAAGCCGAAGGATAAAAGAACCAGACAGAGGGCGATACTATTTTTCATAAATTTTTTTCGTCGGTCAAATCTACCAATTACCACTAGCATACACGATAGGAATTCTTTATTTCCACATTTAGCCGGTAATTGCATGCGTCTAGAAGCACCTCTTTATAAAACTATAGTTTATATCGTCATAAAGAAAAGTTAATTTTAAGTGATTACCTTTAGCCACCCTAATTTACACAAATACCCTATGAGAAAAACGCTACTGATGTTGCTGGGCCTGAGTTTTGGAATGTTGCAGGCCCAAAATCAGACAGAAACTTTCCCGATTTTATTTAAAACTGGAACCGTACAGCCCAGTGAAGTTAGTATAACAGATGTTACCAAATATGATGGCTACACTTATGTTATTGTACAGCATCCGAATTTAGTCTTGGCCAAAGACTTTTACGGTTTCGAAACCTTTGAATACTTGCCTAAGCACAGTGCATTTGCACGAGTTAAAACCAGCGAATTAGCAGATGCCAAGGCGCAACTCTTCCAAATGGGAGGCACTCTTTTAAACATTGATCCCGCTTGGAAGCAATCACAACTTTTATATACAAACAACTATCCCGAATGGGCATGGTCGGCCAATGAGCAAAAATTGGTGGTTTGGATTCAGTATTGGAAAGGTTTAGATGCCTTACAGATAGTGAGCGAATTACAAGGTTTATCGTACACCATTTTAGAGGTGGTGGCTTCCGACGAAAAAATTCAGATTGAAATTGATCCTGAAAACTTAGACGCTCTAATCGCCCAGCCTTTTATTAAATACGTTGAGGAAAAATACGCTCCTGGTGAGCCAGAAAATTTTACCGCCCGTACCAATCACCGCGTAAATTATTTACAAGGTGGTAATTTAGGTCTAGACTACGATGGCTCGGGAATTATGATTGCGCATAATGATGCGGGCGAGATTGATTACCATATTGACTTTCAAGGGAGATTTACCCAAAATGCCAATGGTGGCGCTGGTAGCGATCATGGCGATCATACTGCTGGAACTATTAGTGGCGCTGGAAATCGCGATCCACGTGGTGCTGGAATGGCGCCAGGCGCAGACATGTTCTACCGCAATTACCCTAATAACTTAAACGACGCCGATAATGTATATAACACTATTAATGCGCGTTTAACATCCAACTCATTTAGTAATGGTTGCAATGGAGGCTATAGTACTTGGTCGCAGCAGCTGGATAAAGATGCTTTTGATAATCCCCTAATGCTGCATGTTTTCTCTTCTGGAAACAATGGAAACTCAAGCTGCGCAACAAATTATGGTGCTGGCATTGGTTGGGGAAACATTACCGGCGGTCATAAGCAAGCAAAGAACGTGGTAACCGTAGGTAACCTTACTCGCACCGATGGAATTGCCTCCTCTAGTAGTCGCGGTCCTGCTTCAGATGGGAGAATTAAGCCCGATATCTGCGCCGTAGGAACCAGCGTTTATAGTACTACTGATGCGAATGGCCCCAGTACCTACAATACTAAAACCGGGACCTCCATGTCCTGCCCAGGTGTTACGGGTACTCTTGCTGTTTTAATGCAAGCTTATAAAGATATCAATGCCGGTGCTGAAGCAGAAGGCGTTTTACTGAAAGGTATCATTCAAAACACCGCAGAAGATTTAGGTAACCTTGGACCCGATTTTATTTATGGTTATGGACGTATTAATGCGAACCGTGCTTATGAAGTAATTAGTAACGGAAGCTTCAATAGTGATAGTATTGCCAATAACGACTCGGCTAGTTTTAGTTTTAGCATTCCTGCGAATACCGTAAATGCTAAATTTTTCCTAATCTGGGCCGACCCACAAGCATCACCAAATGCTTCGCGTGACTTAGTAAATGATTTAGACTTAAGCGTTGATTTTGAGGGAACAACTCTTCAACCATGGGTTTTAGATCCAAATCCAACGGTTAGTAGTTTAAATTCTAATGCCACGCCTGGGCGTGACTCGCTTAATAATATGGAGCAGGTTACTATTTTAAATCCAAATAGTGGAACCGCTACCATTAAGGTGAAAGGTCATAATATCCCCACTGGTACCCAGAAATTTTATGTTATTGCTTCTTACGAAAAGAATGAATTGGTAGTGACCTACCCAACTCCAGGAACTGCGATCGAAGCAGGTACCAGTCAACTTATTCGTTTCGATAGTCCGATTAACACTTCTTATACTGCTGAATTTTCTTTAGATGGTGGTGTTAATTGGTTTAATGTAGGAACTACTTCAAGCAACCGTCATATTAATTGGAATACGCCCGTAGGATTACCAACGGATGTCGCCTATGTGCGGGTTCGTAGTAATAACGATACCGCTATAGTTGGTCCTTTAACCCTTTCACAAGTTCCAGCTAATATCACTGTGGTAAGTGCATGTTCTGATAGCATTACCCTTACTTGGATCCCTGCAACCGGTGCATCTGGTTACGTGGTTTATCGATTAGGAGCTAAATATATGGACTCCATTACCTATAATGTTAATGATACAATCACAGTGGCCCATGATGCAAACAAAGAAGATTGGTTTGCCGTAGCAGCCGTTGTAAATGATAGTTCAATCGGCGAGCGTTCGGTAGCCGTATACAAAAGCCCGGGGGTTTTCAATTGTGTTATCCCTAATGACTTAAGTTTGGAGATGGTACTTTCACCAGGTTTTGGGGAAGTGCAAGATTGTGCGGTAAATGCTACGGGTCCTAAAGTAGGATTGTTGGTTAAAAACGTAGGCTTAAACCCCATTAACAGTTTAGACCTCTCTTATCAGCGCAGCAATACTGCTACAATTTTTACTGAAACGTTAAATAGAACTATTGCACCGGGAGATACAATTCATTATTTCTTTAGCAATAGCACTATCAACATTATTAATAATGTTTATTTAAACTATAATTTCTGGATCGAGGCTAGTGGTGATGGTAATGGCTTTAACGATACCATTAACTTAAATATCCGTAAAGTAAACCCAGGTGCAGCCTCTAAAACTTTGCCATATAGTCAAGACTTTGAAAGCTTTAGCCTCTGTTCAGATGATGCCGATTGTAACCTTACAACCTGTAATTTGAGCGATGGCTGGGTTAACGGTCAAAACCTTGGTTCTGACTTTATTGATTGGAGAACTTTCCAAGGAAGTACTTTCAGTCAAGGAACCGGTCCCAACGTAGATAATAACCCTGGAACGAGCGTAGGAAACTACCTTTACTTAGAAGCCTCTGGCCAATGCGACAGTGCCGAAGCTCTTTTAATTACACCCTGTATTGACCTGAGTAATGCCGTAGACCCAAGGGCTAGTATATACTATCACATGTTAGGCACCGATATGGGAACTTTAGATGTGGATGTATACGATGGTACTATGTGGCATATGAATGTGCTAAATACTATCGCAGGAGATCAAGGTGGAAACTGGAATCGTTTAGAAATTGATTTAAACCCATATAATGGTAAGACCGTTGTAATTAGATTCCGCGGTAAAACGGGTTCAGACTTTGGTAGCGATTTAGCGATTGATGATTTCAATGCTTTTGATGCTGCGTCGAGTGTTTCTGAAAATAATAGGACCGATGGCCTTCGCGCCTACCCTAATCCCAATAATGGTGTATTCAATTTAGAAAGCCAACTACCACTTAGCGCTAGTACCAAACTTACTTTACGTGATTTAAGTGGCAGAGCATTGTGGACAGCAGACTTTGAAAGTAATGCTGGTGCTAATCAAATGGAAATCAATATTAAAGATCAACCTCAAGGCCTTTACCTTTTAGAAGTTCAAAACGAAGAGTTTACAAGTACTTTAAGAGTTATTAAAGACTAAGAACGACATCGATTTATAATTAAAAGGGGCAACTGAAAATCAGTTGCCCCTTTTTTTGGGCGCTAAATTCTTGTCTACCTTGACTTAAATCTCCTCAAGCTCTATATTCTCATTGGTAAATTTCAAACTTCCCGCATCATCTACATCCAAGAAAATCAGACTGTCTTTATGTACTCTATTGCCCAAGATTTCTTTCGACAAATCGTTAAGCACTCTTTTTTGAATAATCCTTTTAATGGGGCGTCCTCCGTACTGCGGATCATAGCCAGCTTCGGCTAAATATTGAACAGCCTTTTCAGAAGCTTCTAATGTAATTTGTTGCTTAGCCAGCGATTTTTTCAGCAAGTTGAGCTGTAATCGAACAATCTCCGCCACGTCCTTTTTATCTAGTGGCAAGAACATAATACTTTCATCAATTCTATTAAGAAACTCCGGTCTCAGTGTTTTGCGCAAGGCTTGCATCAGTTCTTCCCGTGTATCTTCATAAACCTCAAACTTATTCGCTTCGGTAATGGTGTCAAATCGCTCTTGAATTAAACTCGAGCCGATATTTGAAGTCATGATAATAATAGTATTCCTAAAATTCGCTAGCCTTCCTTTATTATCGGTTAAACGTCCTTCATCTAAAACCTGAAGAAGAATGTTAAAAGTATCAGGGTGGGCTTTCTCGATCTCATCCAAAAGAATCACCGAATAAGGTTTGCGTCTCACAGCCTCGGTTAATTGGCCACCTTCATCATAACCCACGTATCCCGGAGGCGCACCAATTAGGCGACTCACGGAATGGCGCTCTTGGTATTCGCTCATGTCGATACGGGTCAGGGCATTTTCATCATCAAAAAGGAATTCGGCCAAAGCTTTAGCCAGTTCGGTTTTACCCACGCCTGTGGTTCCTAAAAAGATAAAGGAGCCTATGGGGCGATGTTCATCTTGTAAACCTGCACGACTTCTTCTTACGGCATCCGAAACCGCTAAAATAGCCTCCTCTTGTCCAATTACTCTTTTATGTAACTCTTCTTCTAGATGCAGTAATTTCTCCCTTTCACTTTGCATCATACGCGTGATGGGAATGCCTGTCCAACGACTTACCACATCCGCAATATCTTCGGAGTCAACTTCTTCCTTAATTAAAGCATGCCCATTTTGCAATTTGCCTGCCTCTTCCTCATATTGCTTGAGGCGTGCTTCCACTTCTTGCAGCTTTCCGTAGCGGATTTCCGCCACTGTACCATAGTCGCCACTGCGTTCCGCTTGTTCCGCTTTTTGTTTCAGCGCTTCAATTTCTTCTTTAGCTTTCTGAATACCATCTACAATTTCTTTCTCCGATTGCCATTGTGCATTAAAAGAACTGCGGTGTTCATTTAAATCCTTCAATTCTTCTTTAATGCTATTCTGCCTAAGCGTATCTCCTTCGCGTTTTATCGCTTCGAGCTCAATCTCAAGCTGCATGATCTTGCGATCCAACACATCAATTTCCTCGGGTTTAGAGTTCGCTGCCATGCGCAATTTTGCGGCCGCTTCATCAATCAGGTCGATAGCCTTATCCGGTAAAAAGCGATCGGAAATATAGCGTTGCGACAGTTCTACTGAAGCAATAATCGCCTCATCTTTTATACGTACCTTATGATGGGTTTCGTAGCGCTCTTTAATGCCGCGTAAAATAGAAATGGCCGCTTCTGTATCGGGTTCATTCACCATTACTTTTTGAAAACGACGTTCCAATGCCTTATCCTTCTCAAAATACTTTTGGTACTCATTTAATGTAGTAGCCCCGATGGCTCTCAGTTCGCCTCTTGCCAAAGCGGGTTTCAAAATATTGGCCGCATCCATGGCTCCTTCTCCACCGCCAGCACCAACAAGCGTATGAATCTCATCAATAAATAAAAGTAATTGTCCCTCACTTTCACTTACAGTTTTCACTACAGCTTTAAGGCGCTCTTCAAATTCTCCCTTATACTTGGCTCCCGCAATTAGAGCTCCCATATCAAGGCTATAAAGCTTTTTATCTTTTAGGTTTTCGGGTACATCCCCTTTTATAATACGATGCGCCATTCCTTCTGCTATGGCGGTTTTACCGACACCAGGTTCGCCAATTAAGATGGGATTATTTTTAGTGCGTCGTGATAGAATTTGCAGTACCCTACGGATTTCTTCATCGCGTCCGATTACAGGATCCAATTTACCCTCTTCCGCTAATTTGTTTAGATTCTTCGCGTATTTATCCAAAGCATTATATTGTTCTTCGGAGCTCGCAGAATTGGCAGCCGTACCTTGTCTTAATTCTTGCACCGCACTTTCGTAAGATGCCTTCTCCCAGCCACTATCAAGCATCATTTTACTTATCGTGTCACCACTTTCCAGCAGTCCAAAAAGCAAGTGTTCTAAGGCCACATATTCATCTTTCATAGACTTCGCCTTCTGCTGAGCCTTTATTATGGCCTTATTTGCTGATGGGTCGAGGTAAGTGTTTGCTCCTTCCACCTTTGCATAAGATTTAATTATTTGATCTAATGTTGCGTTGAAATTAGCCGTATTTATAGATTGCTTCTTTAAAAAAAAGTTTAAAATATTCGGATCTGCTTGAGCGACTCCTTTTAAAAGATGTCCTGTTTGTATAGCTTGGTGGTCATTCTCTACCGCCAAACTTTGGGCAATCTGAATGGCCTTTTGCGCTTTTATAGTGAAGTTATTTAAGTCCATGGTGTATCGTGTTTCTCAATTCTAGTCAAAATTTACTCCATTTAGCTCAACGCGTTTCCAGCTTGTCATCTTGACCTAAAAGTGAAAATCCTCCTGACTATCAGTCATATCCAAATATTTGATTATGACATATTTAACGTGAATTCGACAATAAATTAAAGCCTCAGATTTTCGATGGAAGGAAAAGACTAGTCTGGATCGTGCAGCTGTCGGGCTACAGCAAATGAGCTAGATGCAGGATTTTCATTTTTAGCGGAAAATCCATTTAGGCCCCTTCTAAAAAGCGGTTTTCCACGCCTCAGCAGCTCACAATAGCGGGCTATTGTGAGCTGCTGAGGCTTGAAACCCAATATTTACAAGAGGTCTGAGGCCTAATTTTACCTTGAACTCACGTTATTTACCATAAAAAAAGCCCTACTAAAAAGTAGGGCCTATAATTTATTGAAAGAAGTTCAATTCTTATTGAACTACTAATTTCCTAGTAACTCGTTCACCATCAACATTAATGTTAACGAAGTAAACGCCTGGGTTCCAATCGAAGGTTTCAAAGACTAGCTGAGAACTTCCTCGTTCTAGGTCGTAATCTTTTGCAAACATCCTTTGCCCTACCACATTGACTATATCGACGCTCACCATTTTAGCCTGTGCGTTAAATACCGGTAAATGAGTAATGTCACGAGTTGGGTTAGGACTAAGTTCGCCAATATAAGAATCGGGTACTGGATTGTAATCTTTACTACCAATTACAAAAGTTGGTCTTTCATTAGTAGCTTTCATACAAAAGTCATCAATAGCCCAACCTTTTCTTTGGATAGAGTAATCACTTTCGAAACGGAAACGGAAAACCGCACGATTCGCTGCAGTATCAAATTTGAATACATAACGCGAGGTATCCCAATCAGCTGTATCGGTCCAACCTGGCTTAATGATATCCAAGGCTGTTACAAACTCGGTATTATACCAATTTGCTTCATTAGCAAAACCTAGTATTGTCCAACTTAGTCCACCATCTAAAGAAACTTCTACAGCTCCTCCATCATGGTACTTCTCGGTATCAAACTTATGTACGAAAGATAATTCGTATGCAGTTGAAGTATCAATTACAAATACGGGAGTAAATAAACCGGACTCATCACGTGAGCGGTAGTTACTATCTAAGCCAGTCATCCAGCATGAAGTGCCACTAAAGGCTCCTGGAAATTGAGTGGGCGTTCCTTTTTCCCAAGACCACTGACCACGTGCGTAGGTTTTAGTATTTAAAGCTAAGAATGGCAAGGCACCATTACCTGTTTCAAAATCATTGCAGTAAATGCTATCCCCGTTTTGAATGTCAAAATAAAACTCGGGTAGTACAGTTACGGTAAACTCAGTTGTATCATCCGATGGACGGTTATCCATTTTACCATTAGGACGACGTGTAATAAAGCGTAAAGTATGATTGCCCGTAACTACGCCGGTATTCCAAGGTTGGCTATAATTATGACGGAAACGATTTCCTTCAATTAAGAAACGAGGGGCATAAGCTTTTTCAAAAGCACCAGCCCAACCAATGGTTCCTCCAGTTTCAATCTCCGCTCTTACCTCCGCACTATCTAAAATTTTAGCGCCCGAGTTTAGAATCACTATATCAATTGGTTGATCAAAAGTTGGAATCTGCAACGGATTAATAAAGAAGAAGTCTATTGGGCTCGCACTATTTTGAGGAGGAATAATCATCTCAAAATCATCAATAGCCCATCCTTCTAAGTTACGCGCAGTGTTAACTCCAGAGGGAGACTGGAATCTAAATCTTAAAGGTACCGTGTTTGGCTCAAAGTTCAATTGGGAAATTGGGAAAACAGAGTAAGCCCAACCCGTAGGATTACTACCCGTTACTGACGTTCCGGTAAAGCCCTCAGTTACCCCTGTTCCCGTTGGTCCTAATAAGGTTCCAAAAGGACCGGTATACCAGTTTTGACCTACGCCTTGGAAAGAACCTAAGTTCGCTCCTAGAGTTTTCCATCCTGCGCGGTTGAATTCAATCGCACCTGCAGCACCAGCACCCATTTCTACGTTTTGGAAGAAACGAATAGTGGGAGAAACAATAGTATCAAAGTTATCTAAGATTGGGATTCTTAACCATTCCTGAGTTCCATCTAAATAATAGCCATCACCAATGTTAGTACCCCAAATATTATCCGAAGCCTGTAGAGAAGAAAATTGACGTCCTGCAGGTACTTCTCCTCTTTCCCATTGCTGATAACCTTGCACCGCGAAGAAACCATACTCGTCATAATCACAATTATCGAAGTTATCCGCAAAATCAATATCGTAAGTTCCTAAACCGGTGATAATACGACAGGCAGTATCGTTGAAATTATTATTATCACCCGTCACACTAGTATAAGCACAAACCTCACAGTCACCCGCAGGCAGTACCATGTTTAGGTTAGGCATTGATAATAATGCACTGTTACCCGCGGTTGGAGTGGCAGTGGCCGTACTAGTATAAGTTACAGGAACACCTACATTAGGGCCACAGAGTGGAGTCACTGATACTGTTACGTTAGTAGGACTAAGGGTACTCGTTCCAAAATTTCTCATTTGCACCGAAGGAGTTATAATAGTTACAGGCACTCCAGCAGGCAATGAGGCAAAGTTTCCTAAAACAAGCTCTACTCCCGCGTCATTTGCACTACGGTTATAAATCATCACCTTGTCGATAGCAATATCAGCCAAATCACCAGCACCTGTTCGGCTAGCCTTGATGCGCAATTTTATCTGCTTATTAGCATATGGACCTAGGTTAACACGTTTGAACTCATAATCTGTTAAAGGTGTAGAGCTAGAAGACATTGGCAAAGTATTGCTTCCGTTAACAGCTACCCATGTACCTGGTTCCATAGTCGCAGGCTCATTAATTTCAATTTCTATACCCGCAATATTTGCTCCCCACATGTGATAGTAGAAATCTAAGGTAGGGTTAGCCATACCAGTGAAATCTAAACACTGAGTAGTGACCATATAGGTTGATACATTACCAGTACTACTAGTAGCTTCCGTATAGAAATATTGACCCTTCTTATAATAACCGTGTTTTGGTCCAGTGCCACGAGTTTGGGTATAGCGTTCACCGACTCTCCATACATAAGCAGGATCTAGACCTGTTTCGGTAGTAAATAAGGTCGTACCCGTTTGAGAAGTCCCTACTGGAATGTTTTCAAAATCCATTACTAAAGGGAAGGTGTTAAAGTTGGCAACGTGATTAATTATTGCACTTACAGCTGTATCGTTAGAAGGAATAGTATCGCCTACTTTATTCGCCCAAACTTTTACTTGATAGCTTCCTAAAGCCGCCATGTTAGCGGTAGTAGTTAAAGTATAGGTGGTAGTATCACCTGTTCTTAAAGCAAGGGTAGCCGTCTCAGAAAGAATTGCGCCTGTATTTGTTTGAATACGAAGTGGAAGACTCAATAAGCTATCACAGCCATTGTTTCTTATCACCACTTCTATTGCTTCCGTAGATGAGTAAGAACACTTGCCAAGAACTGGGGAATTTACCGCCAATATTTCAGCATCAATAGGAGTTGGCTCATAAATTCTTAGATCATCGATAGCCATATCACCACGAGCTGCATTTCCAGTATTAGCGGTTTGTTTAGCCGATACAAAACGAATTCTAATATACTGACCATTAAACTCTTTCAAAGGAATCAAAGCTCTTTCCCAAGGGTCGTTTTGAGCAGTTTGTTGCTGTTTACGAATACGATAAAAGCCATTATACCAGGCTTCGTTGGTAGAACCTGTATCAATATCAATTCTTAAAGCACCGATATCATCACCAAAAAAGTGATAGTAGAATTCGAGAGCTTGACAAGCAGTTGTTTGCGTAAGATCAATACAAGGGGTTATCAATAAAGTAGTGCTGTTTAACGCTCCTTGAGATGATTCAGCATATAAATATCTTGCTCCAAAAGGTGTGTGGTTAGAGTTAGGACCAGTAAATGGAGTACCTGTACCACCTGTGCGCACGGACCAAGCATATCCCGCTGTATTTTCTGGTGGTTGAATCGTCCAATAACGCAAACCAGTTTGTTCGTTAGGGAAATTACCACGGTGGGCTGTTCCCATATCACCATTGCCTGTACCTGAGCTCCAAAGTGGTCCTTCGAAATCTTCAACCCAAGGGAAAGAGCTAATTGTGCCTGGTAGTGTTCCACAATCAGGAGCACCACACTTAAATGGTAATCCTAACTCTGGCCAAAATCTGATATAAGCATTTTGTGGATTGGCCAATGAATCAGGGAAGCGCGTAATGTTTGGACAAGCTAAATCCCATGCTTTGTAATAGTACTCTACCGTATCACCGATCATTATCCCGTTAAGGGTCGTTTGATACTCAAATTGAGGAGCATTTGATACCGCTAGGTTTTGGTTTTGCCATGGCCCCACTCCCCCAGCATCTCTTATGCGATAGAACACCGTAACGCTATCAATTCCAGTTACCCAGTTTGCAGGATTATTGGTACCCGCCACAGTATCTGTTACTCGGGCACCAATCTTATAGTTATTACTTGCATTCTGCGTTAAACCACCAGTGGGGCGAACAGGAAAACAAGGAACAGGTGTATAATTGAAATGGAAACGTGGTGGAAAAAGCTCACAGGCTGAACCAGTTACTACTAAATTATCAATCCACCAACCAGATCCGTAATTACGTCCAACAATGTTAGGATTTAATACCTCAAAACAACTGAACTCAATCATTACATTGGCAAAACCAGTTGAACTAGTAACCAATGAACTAATATTAAATCTTTCATACTGCCACCAGGTATTCGAAACGGGAGGATCTGTTCCTGCAAACCAATAATTAATTCCCTGATTCGGGATATTGTAAGAGGCCTCCTGGAAGTTAGAGGAAGAATTCCAAGTACCACTGCCTAAATAGGTGGCATTTGAACTGCTCAAAGTGGTCCAACTTGCACCGTTGTTGGTACTTACTCTAATCAAACCCTGGTTTACTTGGTTAATTTTAGCAATGTGGTAGAACTCTAAGAATACGAAAGTTTTGCCTATCGTGCTAAACGGATTAGTTCTAAAAACGACTTCCGAACTATTGGAACCTGTTGCTGGTGCTTGCACCTTGCCGTGGTATGATTTGGTTCCTGAAACGGAAACATTATTCGTATCCTTCCAAACATCGGTGGCCGATCCCAAACTAAGGGTTGTAACCGAATCCACGATTTCAAAGGTTTCAATAAAAAGAGTGTCAATTTGGGCATTCATCACTAAGGATGTACAAAGACCCGTAACTAGAAGTAGTAACTTCTTCATATAAATTATAATTTGTGCAGTGTTGACGTTGCACAAATATAACAAGCTTGAGCGATTATCAATTTAGTAATTATTCTTTGCGCAGTATTTTTATTTAACGCGCAAAGTTCCCGCTGCTCGTCCTTCTAGGATAAGTTCTAATTCATCGCCCATATTAACGGCCCCAACACCGGCTGGTGTACCAGTATAAATAAGGTCTCCTATCTTGATAGTGAAGTACTTAGAGACCTCTGTAATGATTCGGTCAATGGAAAAAAGCATGTTACTGGTATTACCATCTTGGGCAATTTTACCATTTTTCTTTAGTTGAAAACTTATTGCCTCTAAATTGGAGAAATCTGATTTATCGAAGAATTTCCCTACAAATGCGGCGCCATCAAACGACTTTGCCTTTTCCCAAGGCAGTGATTTTGCCTTTAATTCTTGTTGTAAATCGCGCGCGGTAAAATCAATACCCAAGGCGATTTCCGAATAATAACGATGGGCGAAACGCTCCTCTATATTTTTCCCCAAACGATCAATGCGCACTACCACCTCGCATTCGAAATGTACGTCATTGCTAAATTCGGGGATGAAAAAGGCATTGCCCTTGGGCAAAATTGCACTATCGGGCTTCATGAAAATTACGGGCTCATCAGGAACTTGATTTCCTAATTCTTTGGCGTGATCGGCATAGTTTCTACCAATGCAAATTATTTTCACTGCAGGCGCTTTTTTAGCTTGATGGCGGTTAAAACCTTTTTAGTATATAGCGGGAAATCAGCATTTTGAATCCAGCCATAATAACCAGGATCTTTCTGCAAAACTTCCGACACCGCTTGGTTTTTATACTTACCAAAACTGAAGCACTCTACGTCATCATCATTGAAAATAATGAAACCGGCAAAATCGGCTGCCCGAAAGCGATTGCTGAACTCGGCCAAGCTAGGCATGTCATTTTCTAAATCTTCGTAACGGTCTAACTGGCTCTTTAAAATCTCATAGGTTGCCATAGTATCTGCTTCAGCAGAATGGGCATTAATGAGTTCCTTCTCACAATAAAATTTATAAGCCGCAGAAAGCGTTCTTTGCTCTTTCTTATGAAAGATATTCTGCACATCTATTGCTACACGCTTACCCATTTCGAAGTCGATACCAGCCCTTAAAAACTCTTCTGCCAAGAGCGGAATATCGTAACGATTAGAATTATAACCAGCCAAATCTGAATCCTTAATTAAGTCTAAAACACGATGAGCTAACTCTTTAAAGCCAGGCTCATTCGCTACTTTTTCATTGCTTATTCCATGAATAGCAATTACTTCATCCGACATTTGCATCCCTGGATTTACTAGCCAAGTTTTACTCTCTTTATTGCCGTTGGGAAACACTTTTAAAATGCTAATTTCCACAATACGATCTTGAGTAACGCTAGTTCCAGTAGCTTCTAGATCAAAAAAGCAAATGGGGCGCTTAAGACTTAATTCCATAATTTCTATTAAAACTCGCGATTCACATCGAACTGCTCGAGGTAATCGGCTACACGACGCACAAACATTCCGCCTAAGGCACCATCAACCACACGGTGATCGTAACTATGACTTAAGAACATTTTGTGACGAATAGCAATCATATCTCCTTCAGCGGTTTCAATAACAGCGGGCTTTTTAATAATCGCACCAGCTGCCATAATCGCAACTTGGGGTTGGTTAATAATTGGGGTTCCTAAAACATTACCGAAAGTACCTACATTAGTTACTGTATAAGTGCCACCGCTAATATCGTCGGGACTAAGTTTATTGTTTCTAGCGCGATTGGCTAAGTCGTTCACTTGCTTAGTTAAGCCTACTAGATTGTAATTGTCGGCATTTTTAATAACCGGAACAATTAAATTTCCACTCGGTAAAGCCGCAGCCATACCAATATTAATATTACCCTTCTTAATTATCTTGTCGCCATCCACACTAATATTAATTAATGGGAAATCTTTGATCGCTTTTACGATCGCTTCAATAATAAGGGGCGTAAAAGTGATTTTTTGTCCTTCGCGTTTTTGGAACTCACCTTTCACCTTATTACGCCAGTTTACCATATTGGTAACATCTGCTTCCACGAAAGAAGTAACATGTGGTGAAGTGTGCTTAGACATTACCATGTGCTCGGCAATCATCTTACGCATGCGGTCCATCGTAATAATCTCATCATTGGCGCCAATACTCATTGGTGCTTTCGCGGCCGCCGCTTTAGGAGCTGGCTCAGAAACTACTTTGGTACTTTCTGGTTTTGTACTGGCTGCTGGGGCAGGGCTAGCTGCTTTTGCCTCAGGGGCAGATGCGCCCTCAGCGGGACGATTTTCTATATAACTTAAAATATCGGCTTTGGTAACGCGACCTTCTGATCCGCTGCCCGAAATGTTTTCCAATTCATCAGCACTAATACCTTCTTCTTTGGCAATGCTGCGCACCAAAGGTGAGTAAAATTTACCCTCAGCACTAGAGCGAGGAATTTCCACCGCAGCAGTTGCCTGACCATTGGCAATTGTTTTTTCAACTTCTTTTACTTCGCTAGGCTCTGGTCTAGCGGCTGGCTCTTCGGCCGATGCCTCTGCTACTCCACCTTCGGTTTCAATGATGGCAATTACTTGTCCCACTTGAACTACATCATCTTCGTCGAAAAGCTTCTTTATTAAAACACCATCTTCTGGTGCAGGAACTTCACTATCTACTTTATCAGTGGCAATTTCCAATAGAGACTCTTCCGCCTCAATAGTATCGCCAACTTCTTTTAGCCATTTTATGATGGTTGCTTCTGCTACACTTTCGCCCATTTTGGGCATGGTCAATTCAATCTGTGCCATAATTCTTTGAGAGGTGAATTTTTAAGCTTTTTAAGGGCGCAAAGGTAAAAATTTTAGAGGCGAAAGAAGAGCCTTAATTTTATTTATACCTAATTTCCCAATGAACGCCAATTTTGCCAGAGCAATATCGCATCACTTTCTAAGCGGTAATCCTTAGCATAGAGTTGGTTAAGCTGTAAAATAGTGCTTTCGCTAAGACTGTCTTTTGCCAAGGAAACACTAATAGGCAATACTCCTTTTTTAATTTTTGGCAAACGATAATTCTCTTTATGATCGGCGTAAGAAACCCAACTCATCTGTGCCAGCAAGACTAAAAAAGCATTTTTAAGGAAATTTTGGGGCCGCCGAATAAGAAAAATTAATACCGGACTTAGAAGCAAAAGAAGTAGAGCTAGTCCTAAGTCGAAGCTGCGTTTAGCGCGCTTGTTTGCGGGTTTACTAATGGCATTAAAGTCCATAGTGTACCACGAGCCCTGACTGTGAATGGAATTACTGCCAATAATAAATTGACTGGCGGGTGGGGCAATCTTAATTTCGACCTGGTATTTACCCAGCTTGGCCATAGCCGCGAAAATATCTTTAGCACTCATATCAGCCGAGCAGAAAATAACCTCATCCACCTCAAAGAGGCTAACTAAGTCATCTAAATCTTTTACGCTGCCCACAAATTTATCGCTCAAGTGGGGCTCTACTCCTACCCAACCGCAGTAGGAAATACGCGACTGACTTTCTTTTACAAGGCGATTAACTCGCTCTAATTCGGCCGCTCCACCTACCAGCAAAATGCGTTTGTCGCTTTGCGCAGAGGCGAAAACCTTCCGTCCACGCATCTTACCGAAGATTACACGCCAAATAGGAAGAATTAGCATGGCCCAAGCCGCTCCTAGTATTATAATGGCACGTGAAAAACGCCAAGCTTCTGGCAGTAAACTATAAGCCACTAAAATGGCCACGGTCCCCGCGGCAATACCCCGTATTAACTGGGAGAGTTTAAGGTTTTTATCATAACCGCCACTAATGAAAACAGAGCCTAACCAACATAAAATATAGATGGGAAAGGCAATCTGACTTAATTCATCGGGGTATTCGCCCCCTGCAATAAAACGGTGATTATTTTCCCAATAATCTTCTATGTATAAAAGTCCGCCCACTAAAAAAGCCGCATCTACCAAAGGCCTAGCGATGCGTTCTAGCAAACGACGAAAAATGGCCAAAAAAGCCCGCAAGTAAATGGCGAGATTAATCACTAATGAAAAAAGCTTGGCATAACTGCCGCCAAAATGCTTTTCTGCGAAAATGACCATGGCTTTATAAAAGATAAAAACATAGTTTAAACTCCCTTTCTTGGTGCTTTCGCCTTTGTAATGAATGATGCTGCTGTCGGCGAAATAGTAATTCTTATAGCCTCCTTTAATAATGCGGTAGGATAAATCGACGTCTTCGCCGTACATGAAAAAATCTTCGTCCAAAAGTCCTATTTCCTTTAGAACCGAATGACGCATCAGCATAAAAGCACCAGCAAGTACCTCTACCTCCTGATTTTCATCTGTACTTAGATGGCCCATATAGTAGCGCGCAAAACGCTTGGATTTTGGAAATAGGCCCGTTAGACCGCTTATCTTATAAAGTGCCACCATGGGACTGGGTAAACCGCGCTTGGACTCGGGCAGATAATGCCCCTTACCGTCAATCATTTTTATACCCAAACCACCCGCTTCAGGATGCGCATCCATAAAGGCCAGCGTATCTACGAAAGTGTTTTCCTCCACCACTGTATCCGGGTTAAGCAGCAAGATATACTCCCCTTTCGCCACCCGAATGGCTTGATTATTCGCTTTCGAAAAACCAGGATTGTCTGCATTGGCAATCAGTTTTACCCAAGGGTATTTCTCCGCCACCATGGCCACGCTATCGTCTTGCGAATTATTGTCAACCACAAAAACCTCCGCCTCCAAGTTTGATAAGGCCTTTTGCACCGAAATAAGGCATTGCTCCAAAAAGAAGCGCACATTATAATTTACGATTACGATGCTAAGTTTCATGGGCTAAGGAGGGACTGACCTAAACTGTCGGCCAAGCTATGCTGGTGAATAATTTGATTTTGCTCATTTATCTCGGGCAAATATAGAATAGGATAATTAGCTTCTTGCGCTTCCAAAATTTCTTCTTTGGTGCTATAGTGATCGATCAAATGCTCGCTATCGCCCATCTTTAACACTAGCTCGGGCCAATACCATCCCGCTATTAACAACGATGGCTCCCGTTCTTGCAGGGCGAGTATAGTTTGCTCGACTGTAAACGATTTATTGCGACGTTTACTCTGATCTAAGCTCAAGGGCCCTTGTAAGGGAGATAGAAAAATACTTTTTCCGTTCGCTTCAAAACGCAGCACGGCTTCACTCGGGCTAGCTCCGCGGTAAACATTATCGTAATCGAGGCCAAAAAATAAAAGCGAGGCTAAACTGGTGTAGAGAAATATTTTTCCTTGCCCATCTTGCGAAAGCGCCGCCAATTGCAACCAAATAAAAGGTAAGGCGGCCAAAAAAAACTCCGACTTAAAAGGCAAGCGCATAAAAACCACCGCTTGTAAAACTAAGATGACCACTACCCCAAAATTAAAGGATAATCCTCTTAAATGCCCGGGCCAGGCGAAATTCAGTTTTAAGCTGCGGAGGCGTAAAATTTTCCAAACGAGCAAGAGCAGCAAGGGTATCCCCCAAATACCAATGCTAATTTTATACAGCACATTAGCCCAGCCTGGGAAGGGCGGTTTGTGGAAATCTAAGAAGCTTAATCCGTAAGTGAATAAGGGCGGTAGAAAAACCAAAATGGAGACTAGCCCCGCGGTAAGGTACATTTTAAAGAGACTGCGGAAATCCTTAAACCCCAGCCAGAGGGTGAAAGGCAAGAGAAACCCCAAAGAAGAAATGCGAAATCCCGTCGCTACACCCAAGGCAATACCCAGCCACCAATATTGCTTACGCAGAAGGGCCAGAAAGGCCGCGAGGATAAAAAAGAGGGCAAAATTATAATCGATGGTATAAATGCTGGCAATGAAAAAAACGGGAATAAAGCCAAAGGCTAAAGACCAGTAAAAAGCCTGCTTCAACTTGAGCTCACGGGCAATGCTGAATACCAAAACCACGGCACCGGCGCTAATCAGAGCGCTTAAGAGATTAAAGAAAAAATAAGAGTGATTGATGGGCCAAAGGGCGGCCAGACTTAGTTCGTAAAGCGGATGTCCTGGTAAGCGCGAAACTTCATAAATACCCGTTTCTGCAATTGTTTTGGCATTAAGGGCATTACTCCACGCGTCGAATTCTTTACCATACCCCTCTCCTAAAAAGGCCAAGCGCAAAAGCAAGGAAATGCTAAAAATGGCCAAAAGAGGAAATCGGTCTAGGACTTTCAATTAAGAACGGTTTTGATTGAGGGAGGTTTCGTAGGGAAGACGGTTTTTTATACTACGCGCCAAGGTCAATTCATCGGCATATTCGAGTTGATCGCCTACCGCTATGCCACGCGCAATAGCGCTAAGCGGAAGATTAAATGCCTTCAGTTTCTTGAAAATATAAAAGGCAGTGGTTTCCCCTTCCATGTTAGCACTAAGCGCTAAAATTACCTCGCTAATTTTTTCAGAAGCCGCTTTATCTACCAGGCTAGTGATATTTAAATCGCCCGGCCCAACACCGTCCATTGGACTGACTAGTCCGCCTAATACGTGATAAATACCCTTATACTGTCCGGTGTTTTCAATGGCCATAACATCGCGAATATCTTCCACAACGCAAACAATAGATTTATCGCGTGTGGGATTGGTGCAAATATGACATTGCTCGAAATCACTTAAGTTGCCACAAGATTTGCAGCGCTTCACCTTATCGTGAAGATCCACAATGCTAGAGGCCAATTTAGCTGCTACCTGCGTTTCAGAACGCAATAAAAAAAGAGCCAAGCGCAAGGCGGTTTTTTTGCCTATTCCAGGTAAACCCCCTATTTCCTCAACTGCCTTCTCGAGGTATTTCGATGAAAAATCCATGGCGGCAAATATAGTAAGCTGTTAGGGATAAATAGGCTTGGAGGTATGGTATTGTTATATAGGACTAGCTGTTAATCTTGAGGCATTTTTTTGTTTGATCTACCCTCATTAAAGATCGTCACCCTGAATTCATTTCAGGGTCTTTTTCCATTTAAAACGAACAGCAATAATGGGTTTGGGATTTAGCCACTTAGGGCACAAAGGAGACTCAGAGCACAGAGGGGTTTTCGGTAGGTAAAGTAAATTCCATTGGAATTCTATTGTAGTCCAAAGAGCTGCGGCAGCTGCGAATTAGCGGTAGTATTAATTAATAGTGAGAAGCCCAAGCTGCGGCAGCTGCGGATTCTCGATACAGTTTACTATTTTTAACCCACTGAAAATGAATTGATAAGATGCTGAAACAAGTTCAGCATGACGGTAGGAGTGGACTTTGATTTAACCTTCAAAACATCATTAAAAATCGTCACCCTGAATTCATTTCAGGGTCTTTTTCCATTTAAAACGAACAGCAATA
>CAXBBL010000009.1:0-221366 GCA_963974215.1 uncultured Schleiferiaceae bacterium
TAGACTTAGGATCTAGTGCCGCGAGGTGTGAGAGTTCGAGTCTCTCCGCCTGTACCAAACAAAAAAGGCTGTCTCTTATTAGACAGCCTTTTTTTATGGATTAAATTTTATTCTGCCAATTTTAAGGTGATGGGCACCACGAAACTCATTCGCACATCTTTCCCTCTTTGGCTCGCAGGCTTAATATAGGGAAGCGCCTTAATTACTCTAATGGCTTCATCATCTAGCCACGGATCAACTCCTCTTAAGATTTGAGCATTTGTAACTTTGCCATTTTTTTCAATCACAAATTGTACAATCACTCGGCCTTGAATTTTCAATTGCCTTGCTGTTTCCGAGTAATTGAAATTAGCTCCTACAAATTCGAGGAGCTTCTGTTGGAAACATTCTTTGCGTTGTTCATTATTGCTTAAATTCTCACACCCAGGAAAAACAGGAACAGATTCTACTAAAGCAAAGGGAATGGGGTCCTCAAGTTCTTCCAAAACCTCGGCTTCTTCACCAATTACTTCAATAGGTCCATCGCCCTCTACATAACGAATGTCTTTATCGGTTACATACTCACTTTCATCCGTTTCTGTAGCGCTCATATCAAGCTCTTCATTTACTTGACTGTCATCTTCAATAATATCTAACTGACTAGGCAAGTCTTTTGGAGGAGGGCTACTTGATTTGGGTGGTTCTCGACGGGTGATAGGTATTACAATTTCATCGCCATCTATGACAATGGTTTTTGGAGCCTCAATTTCTTCGTCATAAAAGCGAATATTGAAGAGGTAAATTACCGCTAAAAGTGAAAGCACTAAGCCAACTAAGAAAAAGTGAACCCGATACTTTTCTAAGTCTATTTTAGGGTTCTTTTTGTTGATCATCTTGATTGAGAGTTAGGGTTCGGGTGTCTAAACTGATGCGTCGGGCTGAAAGTCTCTTTCATTCCGTTACTAGTAGTGTAAAGTTCTAATAAAAAACTGAAACAACTTAAAAAAAGAGCTCAAAGCAACATGATTTTTGTCGCCTTGAGCTAAATCTTATTTATGTCGTAGAGACCTTATTTTAGGACTAAGTTAGATTGGACTTTGAACTATCCTTTCCCCAATCACTTTACTTAACAAATAGCTTCTTCAATAAATAGCCATAATTACTCTCTAACATTACCTGATAGATACCTGGGCTAAGCTTACTTAAACTAATAGTAGTCTGTTCATCTTGCTTCACAAATTCTTGGAATAGCACTATTTTGCCTTGTGTGTCAAATATTTTCACGGCTTTAAGCTCTAAATCAGGACTATCATGATCTATATTTAAATAGGTTTCCGCGGGGTTTGGATAGATTCTTACGCTCGCATGAGCTTCAAACTCTTCTAAACCAATTTGATTTAGGCGAAACTCTCTTATATCTATTCCTCCACAATTATTGGTCACAGTAAGCTTTACTTTATACTGAAGTCCAGGGGTCGTATAAATGTGGATAGGATTAATTCCCGTGCCAGTATTCCCATCTCCAAACTCCCATGCATAATTACTACCGCCAGTGCTTGGGCTAGCGTCAAACTGTACACGTAGGCCTGAATTTATCGGACTGAGAATGGTATAGGTCCAATCAGCTTTTGGCGGTAAACAGCCAGGTATATTTCGGGTATTTCTAACCGTATCGCCACATTCGTTCCAGCTTGTTAGCGTAACGACCTTCGTGTTAGCATCCCCATACTTTACTGCAACACTATCGCCAGTAGCGCTAAGGCCATCATCTAAATCCCAACTGTATCCCGACGCATTATTAGCCGGGTGAGCAAAGAAGCGGGTAGAATCGTTGCTGAAGCTATTGGTGAAATTCGCCCGTAGCGTATCACAGACCGTTATTGAGGTGACAAGGGTATCTGAATTGCCACAATCATTGAAGGCAATTAAGGTGATGGTATAAACACCACTTGTTGGAAAGTTATAAGTAGGATTTTGCACGAAGCTACTATCGAGTGCTCCAAATTGCCAGAATAGGGAATCGGCATTTGCGGAGCTAGATGTAAAACGACGTCTTAAAAATCTTCCACTAAAAGTAAAGTCGGCGGTTACCGTATCACACACTAAAGTAGATAGGGTATCTATGAGGCTATTGCTTGCCAAGGTAGAACAACTGTCAAAAAGCTCGATCACGTAATCTGTAGTGGGGCTTAGTCCGCCTAAGTTGTAAGGACTAGTGACGCTCGGAACAAGAATTGCTGCGGTTGGTCCTGCAGCAGCTGGATACCATCTTAAATTAGTAGCAGCGCCAGTATTGGTGCTTTGCCAGCTAAAGTCAATACTATTATAAGTAGCGTTGGTTAAGCTTAAATTTATCGGAGCCCCACAACTAGGTCCTAGGTTTTCAATGCGCAACTCATCTACAGCAATGTCTCCTCTGAAATTTAAAGCTTCCGCTCGGAAAACAACCACTATGGTATCTCCAATATAAGGGCTTAAATCTACCGAATCTTCAAGCCATGGGCTTGTTTTACTAGTTTGCTGCTGCCCTGTAATGGTTTTAATGGTTATATTATTTCCGTTATTCTGTGTATTTAAACGTACTTGTAAATTGTTTATGCCGTTTCCGTACATGTGGTATTTAAAGTACAAATAAGGATTACTAGTATTGATTATCGCGATTTGCGGACTGGAGATTGTTCCATTGGTCGCAGCAACACTGGCAGCTTCAAAGTTGATAAACTTCCCGCTACCACTGGCGTCAGTATTAGGGCCATTATTAAAAGCAGGGTTGTTAGTGCGACTGCCCCAGCGGTTGGTAATTGTACTGCTAGGTCGGTTCCAGCAAGCGTTTATTTGGTCACCGAAATTTGTTCCACCCAGACCTTCGACCCAAGTGCCGTTGTCAAAATTTTCTGAATATGGCATACTACTTACCCCACAAGCTGTTTGTCCTAGTTCTGGTCCTTCCCAAAAACTAACATCACCTGCGGCACAGGAGTCGCGAATAAAAATCTCATAACTAGTACTTGGGTTAAGACCCGTAATAGTAAATGGGTTGCTGCTTACACTTTGGATAGTGAAAGGTCCAGTACTTCCGGTAGGGCGATAACGAACAAGCCAATTAGTGGCACCGCCAGTGGTCCAGCCGATATTAATTGAAGTTTGGGTGGAGCTGTTTACGTTTAAGGCTGTAGGATTGGGGCAGGTAGGGGTATTGTCGATCCTAACATCATCAATAGCGCTTTCTCCAAAAAAGGCATTACTGGTTGTTCGGAAAAACCTAAAGCGAACACTAATTGTATCGTTTAGATAGCTGCTTAAATTAATAACTTTTTCTAGCCAAGCTGCTGAAGCCGTAGTTTGTTGCTGACCGCTAATTGTGCTCAATGTAGTATAGCCTCCTCCAGTTGAAACTGCCACTTCCAACTTGTCAATTTCATTACCATACATGTGGTACCAAAAACGCAACTCAGGGCTAGTCAAACTAGCAAGATCAATTTGAGGGCTAATAAAATCGGTAAAGAGATTCGTTGTTCCGAAACCTTGTCTTTGACTATAAATGTATTTACCTGAGCCAGAAGTATGGTCGGCAGACGGACCAGTATTCGCAATGGCAGTTGCACCCTGGAAAGGAGCGGGAAAATATCCAGATGTAGCACTTCGACTCCAGCATGCATCAATGCTTCCAGCTGTTGTAAAGCTCGACGGAAGCCACGCTGAACCATCAAAATTTTCAAAGTATGGAGCGCTAACAGCTACGCAGGCAGTTGTGAAACTTACAGGACCAGTCCAAATGGACACATCTCCTACGGCGCAGCTGTCACGTACATATGCTTCGTAGCTGGTGTTCGGACTTAATCCTGAAATAGTTCCTGGATTAGTATTACTATTAATAATTGTCCCGCTATTTGCGTTAAATCCAGGACTGCCGTAGCTAATATTCCAATTATTAGCACCACCACTGAGCCATTGTAAATCTGCAGAATTACTGGTGACACCCAATAAAGCAAGGTTTTGAGGACGAGGACAAGAAGGAGCTTCATCAATAGTTACGTCATCTATGGAAATATCGGATAAGGTTGAATTACCCGATTTCGCTCCTACAAAACGAATACTGATGGTGTCATTTACATAAGATGATAAGCTAATAATAATTTCTTTCCAACTATCAGTTTTACTATTCTGTTGCTGCCCCGATTGGGTATCCTTCAAAACCCAGCCGCTGCCATTGTTTATGTAAGTTTTCAGGTTATCAATGCCACTGCCATAGGCATGCAGATAAAAAGTAAGCTGCGGGTTGGATAAGCCCACCAAGCTTATTAAAGGAGATTCTAACTGAGCTCCAGGGCTGTTAGTTGTAAAGCCAATAGTCTCGGTATACATATAATTGGCAGAACCAGTAGTATGGTCTCCCTGCGGGCCAGTTGTGGTTGCCGTAAACTGAGGCGGACCAGTTGCCCAGGCAAAAGGTGTTAAGGGGCTTCGAGACCAACAAGAATTAATGGATCCAATACTATTAAAGCCTGTGCCAGGCGTAAAACTGGACCCATCAAAGTTTTCCGTGTAAGGCGTGCTTACCGGGTTACATTTGGTTTTGAAACTAATAGGCCCTGTCCATGTGGATACATCACTGCTTCCGCAACTGTCTCTGATATAGGCTTCGTAGGTGGTATTTGGGCTTAAACCCGAAATGCTAGACGGGTTTGAATTAAGATTTACAATGGTGCCTGAATTTGCACTAAAATTGGGTGCGCCATAGCTTATTTGCCAGTTATTGGCTCCACCGGTAGTCCAATTGAAAAAGGCTTCAGTGCTGGTAGTGTAGGTGCTCGAAAATTGTGTTGGCCTAGCACAGCTAGGCGCTTCAACAATAGAAAAGTCATCAATGCTGGCTGCATTTTGAAAGCCAGTGCTTGCTTGAGAATAGGAGAATTTTACCCTAATTGTATCATTGGCGTAAGCATTCAGGTTTATTGGGCTCTCTAGCCAACTATCGGTGCCCGAGGTTTGTTGTTGGCCGCTTAATGTTTGTACTAAGGAATAAGTTTGGCCTAAATCGGTTGAAACGTAAACTTTTAATTCATCTATGCTGCCGCCAAACATATGATACCAAAATTTTAACTGCGGATTCGTAAGTGGGCCCAAGTCTACCAAAGGAGATTCGAATATTGCAGTATCTGGAAAGGTATTAGTGAAGCCAGCACGATTAATTTGCATGTATTTTCCGCTGCCCGATCTAGTACTGCTTGGGCCAGTCGTGGCATTTGGAAAGGCAGGTGGACCAGGCTTCCAAAGCATACCTGTGCTGTTGGGGGTTCTAAGCCAACAAGAGTTTATAGAACCTTGTGTGTTGAAGTTTCCAACAACCCAAGCGCCACCATCAAAGTTCGCCGTGAAGGGGGCGGCTTGTACCGCACAGGAGGTAGTCGCTAAAATAAAAGATGGCCAAGGGTTTGATCCCGAGGTGCAAACTTCACGCACTTGAATGGCGTAAGTTGTATTCACGTTAAGGCCAGTAATAGTGTAGGGATTACTGCTTATGGTACTAACGGGTGCAAAATTTATATTACCTCCTTGGGTAATGTAGCGCAGTTGAAAAGAGGTGGTGCTAGTGCCAGACCAAGCAACGGTAATACTATTTGGGCCATATGCAATTGCCCTTAAATTTGTTGGGGTGTTGCAAGCAGAAACGGGATTACTTTGGACGAGAAATCCGATGAAGAAAAGAAGTACCAGGTTAAAGCGGCAGAGACGAATGGCACTCATAGTATATTCTTATAGTTGTTTAGCTTATATTACTTAAATATAACGCGAATTGAATAAATTAGTTGGTTTAAGCAACGGCTCAATTAGGTAACGGCAGGTAACAATACTTTAAAGCAAGATCCATGGCCAATGGTTGAGCTAATTTCCATATTTCCAGACATTTTATTTAAAAAGTCTAAGCTTATCTTCAATCCGAAACCAGTACCCATTTCGCCCGATGTGCCATGTTTGCTAATTTGAGATTCTCCTTTTAATAGTTCTTCAATCATTTGGGGTTCTATCCCGCTGCCTTGATCATTTATTTCTAGTTCAATAAAGTCATCTAATCGCTTAATGGTGATGCGAATCATTCCTCCCTTGGGGGAGAATTTAATGGCATTATTGGCTAAATTACGGATGACGGTCATTAGCATTCTTTCATCTGCAACGGCAAAGCAATTTTCTTCATATTGGAAATCCAAGCCAATCCTTTTTTGGTGCAGTGTTGGTTGATTTAAAGCTATTATGTTTTGACAAAGCGCCTTGACATCTATTTTTTGTTGCTTTACTTCTAGGCTAGAATCGCTTGCGTAAGACCAGCTTAATAAATTTTCCAAGAGGCTAAAGGTGTTTATTGTGCTGGTTTGCAGCATGTCTAAAAATTCGGTAGTTATCAAATTTTTATCGTTTCGCATCAAATTTAAAGCTTGGCCGAGGCTTGCAATGGGACCTTTTAAATCATGACCGATGATGCTTAGTACTTTGCTTTGTTGGTTATTAAGCCTCTCCAAGGCTTGATTTTTAATTTCTAGCTCTTTGGTTTTTTCTGAAATCTTAGACTCCAACACTTGGTTTTGAATTTCTATGCTGAGCTTGTTTTTTTCTAAGGCGTCAAAGGCTTCTTGCCTTGCAAAGTCGCGCTCTTTTTGCAAAAGATTAATCCGATCTGCCAAAGCGGCAAAAAGTAATATTACATCAATAGCAGAACCGATCTGACTGGCATGAAGGCTGAATTCTGAAAGCGGAATTATGGAGAGGCGTTCTAAAATAGTGATCATCACACCCACCAAAAAGAAACTCCAAGCGAGGATAAAAAAACGGGCGGGTTTATAACCTCGAAGGTATAAGATAATACCAGCAATCAACATCAATAAGCAGCCTAAAAGGCCCACTATTTGTACAATCTGATTGGCAATACTTATTTCTCCAAAAAGTAAAAGTGGAAATACAGAAAAATTGACTATTACTGATATCCAAAGTAAACGATTAAGTTTAGGTGCTTGAATTCGGGTGTTTAAGAACTCCATGCTGAAGAGAGTTGAGAAAATTCCCAAGCCAAAAATCCAAGGCTCATAATAATTAAAGGAAGGGTAGTTTGGCCACAAATACTCGAAAGCGTATCCGCTAATATGTAAAACAATAAAACTCGTGCCAATCAGATGCCCGATATAGGCGAAAAACACTCTCGATCCTCGGTTTATAAGGCCTATAATTAAAGACCCGAGAATGGCGAGTATCATTAAGCCCAAATAAACCGCCTGTAGGAAATCACGCTTCGCTAAAACTGTGTCAACATAGTTTTGGTCAATTATCTTTATGGGTAATTGTAGGTTCAATCTTGATCTGGCCTTCAGATAGATTAAAGTGGTGTTCGGGGGGATTTTAAACCGGAAAAGGTTATCCTTTATAGGTCTAGAGTTAAAAGGTAAATGGCTGCCTGTAACGTAACTAGTTTTTAAGCTGTCTCCTACATAGCTCCAAAAACTTAAGCTATCTATTAAGGGGTAGTCGATAAGTAGGTAACGGCGATTTTCTTCACTGGGTTTTAAATAAATTTTAAGCCATAAGTTTTTATCGATATCCGCGAAGTTTAATTCTTTATCTCCAACAGGGTCAAAACGCGCATTATCAATGGTTTGTATGGAAAAACTATTTTGATCATCTACCAAGAAGTAGACTGAATCTCTATACCATTGAGTGGAAGCGAATAATGAGTTTATTGGGCCTAAATTAAAAAGGCAGAGAATAAAAATTAGGCATAGAATATTTAAGTTTTTCAAGAAATAGCAGTATTGATCGTAAATTTACACAAATAGAATACAACTAATACAACAAATTCCGCAGTTGGAATATAAAATATGGATTCAAAAGAAGAGAACCAAGAGGTAATTGCCATCTTAAAACAAAACTTCCCAGTCTTTCATAATCAAGATCTTATCGCTAAAATGGCGAAGGAAGCGCGCTGGTTTAAGCATGAGAAGGAAGAGCCAATAGTTGAATTTGGCGAGTATCCGAAATGGATACCATTAGTAATTCGAGGGGCCATTAAAATAAGCCGTGCCGACGATGAAGGTGGGGAGATTTTTTTATACTACCTCTACCCGGGGCAAACTTGTGCAATGACTTTAAATTGCTGTATGGTAGACAAGCCCAGTGAGGTGAAGGCTATAGCTGAAGAAGGCACAGAATATTTGGGTTTACCGCGAAAGTCTTTGCCACAATGGATGCTCGAATTTGATGAATGGCGTCAGTTTACCTTAGAAACCTATAATGAGCGCTATGAAAACCTATTAGCCACCATCGATGCAATTGCTTTTCAAAAGTTGGATGAGCGCTTGCTCAACTTGCTAAAGGATAAAAGTATCGCGAAGGGCACCAACGAGATTGATGTTACGCATAAGAGCTTAGCAGAGGAGCTGCATTCTTCTCGTGAAGTGATTTCTCGGCTGCTCAAGCAGTTAGAGAAAATAGGCAAGGTTCAACTGAGTCGGAATAAAATCACTGTTAATTTAGATTAGTCCTAAAACTTTGACCATGTGACTTTTGTCATATTTTTTTATTGCATTTTTTAGGACCTTGTAGTAAAATTCAGGCCATGGAAACAATAAAAGATTTGGCTCAATTAAAGTATAATTTAAGTCTTGGCCCTGGGTATGGTGGTTATAGTGAACTCTTAAAAGCAATTGATTTTTCTCCCGAAGAATTAAGCGAATATTGTCAGTTTTCCGACCAACACTACCAAAGGGTTCGATTATTTGATAGCAATTTAATTGAAGCTGTGTTGAGCTGCTGGTTGCCGGAACAAGAAGGCGACATTCATAATTTCAACAATTCAGTCGGTTGGTTTAAGGTTTTACAGGGAAAAGTAGTTTTAGAGAACTTTGATTTAAATGTAGATACGCTCGAGCCAAAGTACAGTCAAAATTATAAGACGGGCGAAATGGGCTTTTTAGATGATGAACTTGGTTTTCATCGCTTTAGAAGCAATGGCTCAGAAAAGGCCGTAATCCTTCACTTTTATACAGAAAAGCTTAAGCACCGTGGCGTTTACGATCCGGTTAATGGGGAGGTGAATATTTTAGAAGCTATTGTTGATAATAGTTTCGACAACTAATGCAGCAAGGTGATAAACGTCACCACCCAAGCCAAGCTTTTAAATCAAATTTGCCTAAAAATAAAGTGTATGGGATTTTTCTCCTTTTTAAATTCAAAGAGTGATAAGATTAAAGAATGGAGCGCACTAGGCGCCGTAATTGTGGATGTTCGTAGCAAAGAAGAGTTTCGCAGCGGTCACATTAAAGGAGCAAAAAATATTCCATTACCAGGCTTAAATGCAAAGTTAAAAGAGCTGAAGTCTTATGAAAAGCCGATTATTTTTTGCTGTGCTTCAGGGATGAGAAGTGGTCAAGCAACTGCTATCTCCAAACAAGCAGGTATTGAATGTATGAATGGTGGTGGATGGAGTAGCTTATCAAGAAAGTTGTAGTTTTTTGGTTTATGTTTAGAGAGGGGCTTTTTACTTAATGTAGAAAGCCCCTCTTTTTATGAGCTTGTTTAGGCTTGCAACTGTTCAAGCCCCATTATTTGATGCTGCGAAGGACTCAAAAACTATCTTTGTCACATATAAGTTAGCAATGTTCGAAAAGATAGATAATTCACTCAGTAGTTTGGTGGTGCACCAAGTTGGAAATAAGCTAAAAGAAGAGGGTTTGGTTTTGAGTAAGTCAGAAAGTGGTCTCGATTTACCTACCCTGAAGATTGTGCAAGACTACCTTGCTTCGGCCTTTTTGAGCCCAGAGTTTTATCGCTTCACGCATCCCGCTGATCTAAAGTTGAATAGCGTTTACTCTGTTCTCTGCGATATTTTTGATAGCCCAACAAGCTTTGTGGCTAAATCGGCGCAATTGGCCAAGTTGCTTTACGATGTGTCGGATCACCCTAAGGTTAAAAGTGGAGAGTTATTGGTGATGTATCTCGAAAATGCAAGGGCCTTTGGACAAGAAGCACCGGCTATCGCTATCTTTAAATCGGAAAAAAAACGCCCCTTCTTATTTACCGAAAACCAAGGCGACATTATTGAGCTTTTCAGTTATAAAGGTATAAGTCCATCTAAAGTGGACAAGGCGGCGCTGATCTTTAATAACGATCGTGAAGACGGCTTTCAAGTATTATCGGTCGACAATATTAATCGCGGCGAAGAAGCGAAGTTTTGGTTTGAAAGCTTCCTGAAATTGGAAATTAGATCCTCTGAATTCTCGAAAACTACTGAGCTGATTGGCCTAACCAAAAGTTTTGTGGATCAAGATCTACAAGGAAGTGAAGTACTAGACAAATATGGTGCAAGCGAATATTTAGAACGTTCCAAAGGTTATTTTGAGGAAAACGAAAGGCTTGCGCCAGATGACTACACCGAAAAGGTTTTTGATGACCCTGCCGTGGCAGATCGGTTTAGAGAGTATGTTGCGCAAAGGGAGCCGAAATCACTAAACTTTGAAGAGGAGTTTGAGGTAAGTCCCGAAGCCCTGAAAAAGAAACAGTCCGTTTTTAAAAGTATCCTAAAACTAGACAAAAACTTTCATATTTATATTCATGGAAAGCGCGAATGGATTGAGAAAGGCCAGGATGATGATGGCCGTAAATTCTACAAAGTTTACTACGAAGAAGAGAACTAATTCCTAGGCTAATTTTACATCAATAAAAAAACGGCTGCCTTGTATTAAGCAGCCGTCTTAGGTTTATTATATCACTGATGCCCGATTTAGTATGGAACATCCCTTATTTTTTTGGGATTTTATAGTACATCCCTACATAAATGTTTCGTCCAAAAATAGGTCCCCAAACAAAATTGCTGTCAAAGTAGGGGCTAAAAGCTTGAGTTGAATTTACAATGGGATTGCTCTGACGGAAGTTGAAAAGGTTGTTTACACCTGTGAAAAATTCAAAGTTTTTCCACTCTTTATTAATTTGCCCATCTACCGTAAGGTAAGAAGGCGAGAAGCCCCTTTGTTTAAACTCCTCTGGACTGTCGCTGCTATTCGGTAACCTTTTGGCGCCGAACCAGTTAATGCTCATGTCAAATTTCCATTTTTTTGCACTTTCGTAAGATGCATTCAAAAATGCACGATGCTCCGGAATTTGATAAGCAAGGTTCAAGCCTTCTAAAAATTGCTCTTCCGAGCGAAGGTATTTATAAGCCAAGCGCAGATTCAAACCCTTGATCAGCTCATAATCAAGTTGGTTCATAAAACTCAGGGAGCGACTACCTCTCTGGTAAAAGATAAAGGCCTCGTTCGGGTTCAAGTCTAGATCGGTAATTAACTTTGTTTCAAACCAAGTGTAAAAAACATCGGCAGTATAGCGTAATTGCTTTTTACCCAGAGGGATAAACTGATCAAAACTAAATCCCGCGTTCCAGGCTACCTCGGGTCTAAACTCTTGGTTTACAAAACTCAGTTGCCTAGATGAGGCTAAAACGGCATTATTTTCCGCTAATTTGTTCGCCGTTCGTTGACCTCTTCCACCGCCAAGTCGAAAAGTAGTAAGTCTACCTGCAGCGTACCTTAAATTTAGGCGCGGAGTGAAATAGGCCTTCTCGAAGTAGGAATTGTAATCTAAACGCATTCCTGCAATTAAGGTAAAGTCATCATTCGGCTCGAAGCTATATTCTGCGAAAGCCCCAGGTACAATTTCTTGCCTTTGATGGCTGTAAAGCTGAGTACCAACGCTATCTAAAGCTTCAGAATAATCATCTACTAAAAGTGATAAACCGGTGTGATATTTATGGGCGCTAGTGCCAATTATATCTTGAAAAATAGCATTCAAATAAAAATTGCCGAGCTCTGCCTGAGTGCCTCTTCGACCGAACTGACTATTGCGGTTTTGATAACTCGCGCTGTAAATAAAGCCTACGCTGCGGTAAACTTCATCCTGAAAAGCGTAGCCAAGTTTCCCGAAAAGTTCGGCTCTCTCATCGGTCGATTCAAATCCCCAAAAAAGATTCTGATCCGCTCCGTTCTGCTTCAAATAATCAATCTGTCCGCCTTGTTTTTTATCCTGTACAAGGTTAACACCCAGTTGACCTTCCCAGCCATTATGACTATGGAAATGCATGCGGTGAAGCAGGTTAACCTGAGAGCCATTGGTGATGTCGGCAAAGCCATCCTCATTTCGATCCTGACTAAAAGGTATAGCGCTAAGGTGAAGCATAGTGGCGTGTTGAATGTGCTCGCCACTGCTGTAAGATCCTAAAAGGTTTATTTCACTACGTCCTCCTTGGTTGCCAAAAACATTTAGTAAAAAGCGCGGCGCTGTTTCTGGCTTGTAATATTCGGTATTGATTTGGCCCGTAATAGATTCATAGCCATTAATTACCGAGCTTAAACCCTTAGTTAATTGTATGCTTTCAATAAATGGTCCCGGTATGTAGCTCAGGCCATTAATGCCATTTAAGCCTCTTACGAAGGGAATGTTCTCTCTTTGAATCAAAGCATATTTCCCCGCAAGACCGAGCATCTCAATTTGCTTCGTGCCTGAAATGGCATCACTAAATGCAACATCAACTGAGGCATTGGTTTCAAAGCTTTCGCTGAGGTTACAGCAAGCGGCTTTGCGCAATTCAGTTTCGTCGATGCGGTAGCTTAAGCCCGCCGCTTTCAAGTCAATTTGGGTGGCTTTTGCCCGGCCTTTTACTTCTGCTTCCGCTAGAAGCGCAGCATCACTTTTTAGAGTGAAATTTATAGTGCCTATTCGAGAAATTACCACTTTCTTTTGGGTTTCGAATCCAATGAAACTGGCTACTAAAGTATTCTTACCGGGGACTCTTTCCAAGGTGTAAAAACCATTTTCATCGGCACTTACTCCTTTTTCGGTGCCTTCCCAATACACGTTAGCGCCAATGGCTGCAATTTTTTCACCTCCTTCAAGAAAGTATATGGTACCACTTATTTGGCCTCGAGCTGCTGTAAAACTAAGCAGGAGGCATAGAGTAATTAAAGTTCTCATTATTGGTGATCTTTTAATACGGCGGGGTCGCGGTATTTGCAGCAACCGTGAAGACTTTGGTAAGCTTCCTCGGGAGCAGCAAGAAACTCGGTGTCGTATCCAGAAGCGGCAACTGCTTTGTAGATGCTTTCAATTGACACAAGATCAGAGTTGTATTTGAATTTGAGAATCTTGGTGTCTTTATTCCAGAAAGCTTCTTCAACACCTGGAAGAGCGGCGGCCTTTTCTATAACTTTTTGACACATGCCGCAAACGCCATTGACAATAATAACACTGTCAGATAGATTTACGGGCTCGTTTTGACCTTTTAAAGAATTGAAAGAAAGAAGCAGAATAAGACTAACTAAAAAAGTTTTCATAATAATATCAATGTTTAATTTAAGATAGATTTGAGCTCTGAAAAAGCTACTTTCTATATTAAGAAACGATGATATTTAATTATAATATTTTGCGAGGGAAGCCGCCTCTCCTTGTCTATCCCTCTAGCCAAAACTTTTGCGTTTGTTCTAGGCTTCAAGAAACTAGCATTAGCTAGTACAGGCTTAATATCTTTGAATTTGACGTTTTGTAAAGCCTGTTGTTCAGCGGTTTTGGAGTTTACCGAAAGGCCTTCAATGGAAAGCCACTTATCCGAACAACAGGAGCCAAATTCATCAATGCTTTCGGTGCAACTAGTTTCTCTATCATTATGATTTGGTTGGCACTCATCCGAAACATAGTACCATACCTCGTCTACTAGCATGCCTAAACAGTAGTGTCGGTTAAGGGAAAATCCCATGCCGGCCCATAAAATTACGGGTATTAATAAACTACTAATAAGTGCTTTTATCGATTGCATCGAGGCAAAGGTATGAAATAAAAAAAGCCGCTAAAAAGCGGCTTTCGTTTTAAGTTTAGAACTTGGCGATCCAAGCGTCTGAATAATATTTTCTGGCTTCTGCTCGGTAGGTTTTCGCATCATCAATATTGTTGGCTGACTTATAAATAACGCGATAGGTATCGAGTTTGGCTATGTAAGCAATTTCCATGTCATCCTTGTTTAATTTGCTGCGGTTGATGAATTTTTGCGCTCCAGCTTCAGAAGGTGAAGAAACAATCACAATGCGATACATTTCAGCACCTAGGTCGGTACTTGCTTTTTTTGTGGTACCCGAAGTGCTTGAACTTGAACGAGCATTCTCATTAGCGGCATCTGCAACAGCAGCGCGAGGCATTGTGTTTAAACTATCAATTTTTTGGTTAAGCATATCGATTTGCATGTCCTTCTCCTGATTGCTCATTTCTAAAGTTGCTACCTTTTCGGCTTGACGACTTAAGTTTTTGTTGATCGTCTCTGCGCTGTCAGCACTTTGTTTCAAGGCAGCATATTTTTTGGGGTCAACCTCAATTTTACTTTTATCGCGATCCGATTTTAGGTAATAGGTTAATCCGGCGGTAACAAATCCATACATGTCAAAAGACTCTGAATTGAAGGCATCTAACCAAGGTTGAAATAATAATACGCGATGTGCATAGCCAACGGTAAGATCTAGTTTATTGGTTAAGGGAATACCAGCATTTACTCCTAAAAGGATAAAAGTATTAAGAGAGTAGGTGCGGCCATCTGCAGCTGGGTTTGGTACTTCTGCTGCTCTGCGACGAGTAACAATGTCATATAAATTGGCATTCATTAAGCCTGCTCCTAAACCTGCTCTTCCGTTTAACTTGAAACTCGATTTCGGATCAAATAGGTGTACAATATTGTATTCGTAGGAAATACTTCCTTCAAACATTTGAGTTTGGTAAAAGAAATTAGCATTGTTTCCGTTGAATTGTGCTGCAAGGGCATCGGCGCGTAAGCGAGAGGAAGCGTCAAACTGATAACCTATACCAGCGTTAACCGCCAAGTTAGTTTTATAACCGATGTAATTACTTTGGTCTAGTTCAACCATCGGCATTCCTAACCCAATTGCAAAGTTTCCAGAAAGCTTATCTTGAGCGGATAGTCCTCCCGTAAGTATTAAGGAGCTAATAAGAAGATTGTAGATTATTCTCATTTTTAAGGGAATTGCTTGATTTAGCGTTAGTTTCAATGATGTAAAAATAGAATAATATCTTAATCATTCGAATTCTTCGGATAAATTTAGTAAGAACAAAGGGCTATTTTTCTAATTAATTCATATTTAGTGGCATCGCAGCATTTTATTAGTACTTTTGCCAACCTTTTAAAAATGATATTAGAAAGCGGGTTTTTATGAACGTAACTACCAAGAAAACAGACGATTTAAATGCGATCCTTACGGTTAGCATCAAGGAAGAAGATTACCGCGAAGTAGTGGATAATACTTTGTCAGACTATCGCAAAAAAGCAAATATCCCTGGTTTCCGCCCCGGTAAGGTGCCTGCGGGTCTGATAAAAAAGCAATTTGGTAAGTCGATACTTATCGAAGAAGTAAATAAAATTTTACAGCAGTCGGTTTTTGATCACATCAAAAAAGAGGAACTGGATATTTTAGGGAGTCCCCTTCCTGTTGAGCAAGACGATATTGACTGGGATTCGCAAGGTGATTTTGATTTTAACTACGAATTAGGGCTTTCCCCTAGCTTTGAATTGAAAATTTCTGCGCGCAGCAAAATGCCTTTCCTAAAGGTAGTTGCCGATGAGGCTATGGTTGACAGATATATTACCGATTATGCACGACGTTTTGGCACAATGTCTTATCCAGAGACTATAGAAAAGGATGCTATTCTTAAAGGTGACTTTGTAGAGCTAGCTGAAGACGGAAGTCGAAAAGAAAATGGTATTAATGTGAATACCACACTAGCGCTTGATGCTTTTACAGATAAGGCTCAAAAAGAGCTTACTGGCAAAGCCGTGGGTGATTCAGTGGAGTTTTCTAAGGAATCCTTTAAAGATGATTTCCGTTTAGCGGGCGTGCTTAAAGTTGATGAGGAGGTATTAGCCGAATCGAGCTACAAATTCTCATTCACTTTAACCGAACTTAGTAAAATTGTTCCTGCTGAGCTTAACCAAGAGCTATTTGACAAAATCTTTGGCGAAGGCGTGGTTAAAAGTGAAGAGGAGTTTAAAGCACGCATCAAAGAAGACGCAGAGAAAGTTTTTGTAGGCGATTCAGATCGCAAGTTCTTGATGGATGTTAAGGAAAGTCTTTTGGAAAAAACCAAATTTGACTTACCAGAAACTTTCCTAAAGAAATGGATGCGTACTTCTGGTGAGAAGCCGCTAAGTGAAGAAGAAGTGGAGGAGCAGTTCCCCAACATGAAAGAAGATATGCGCTGGCAAATTATGCAGAACCGCATTATTTCTGAAAATAAAATTGAAGTTAACCACGAAGAATTGGTTGAGTTCACCAAGCAGTTGGTGATGCAACAAATGGCGCAGTATGGTCAAATGCCAGAAGGCGTAGATTTAGATCAGATTGCTCACAATGTTCTGGGTAACAGAGAGGAAGCAGAGCGTATTGGCGATCAGCTTTTTGAACGTAAATTGTTGGAATTCTTCAAATCTAGCTTTAAGATAGAGGAGAAAGAATTGACATACGACGAGTTTGTTAAGGAGCTTTACGCCAAGTAAAACTGCACAACTGTCATAATTTTCAACTGGCCCGATCATTGTCGGGCCTTTTTTGTTATTATTACTCTTCAAAAAAAAACAAATATGGATTTCGGAAAAGAATTTATAAAATATGCCGTGAAAGATCGCGGACTTAACTCGATGCATGTTGGGGATTACCTTCAATCTTCGCTAACTCCCTACATCATTGAAGAACGTCAAATGAACGTCGCGCAAATGGATGTATTTTCGCGTTTGATGATGGATAGAATCATCTTTTTAGGAACAGGAATTAATGATCAGGTTGCCAATATTGTGCAAGCGCAGCTCTTGTTCTTAGAATCATCCGACTCTACCAAAGACATTCAGATTTACCTAAATAGCCCGGGTGGTTCAGTTTATGCGGGTTTAGGTATTTACGATACCATGCAATTAGTTAATCCTGACGTAGCTACTATTTGTACAGGTATGGCTGCCTCCATGGGTGCGGTTCTTTTATGCGCTGGTGCAGATGGTAAAAGATCGGCCTTAAAGCATAGCCGTGTAATGATTCATCAGCCTATGAGTGGTGCACAAGGTCAGGCTAGCGATATGGAAATTGCCGTGCGTGAGGTGCTTAAAATGAAAGAAGAATTGTATAAGATTATCGCTAATCACTCACGTCAAGACTTCCAAAAAGTTTCCGATGACTCGGATCGTGATTACTGGATGAATGCTGATGAAGCTAAAAACTACGGTATGATCGACGAAGTTTTAGATACCAAACGTAAGAAAGATTAAGCTCGTTTAGATTATAATCGATTAATTTAGAATCCGTTCTGGAACGCTCTAGAACGGATTCACTATTTTTGTACCGAATTTTATAATATGAGCAGTAACAAGGAAAATTTATCTTGTTCGTTTTGTGGACGAGAAAAGAAAGATACCAATGTTCTTATTGCGGGTATAGATGGTCATATTTGTGACCATTGTATTCGCCAAGCATACGGTATCGTGGTAGAGGAGCTGGACACGCAAGAGCGTAAAGAGCTTTCTCGCTCTATGCGACTCATTAAGCCCAAGGAAATAAAACAGTTTTTAGATCAATATGTAATTGGTCAAGATTCTGCCAAAAGGGTACTAGCCGTGGCCGTTTACAACCATTATAAAAGGTTGAGTAAGGATAAAGGTGAGCTTAAAAATGATGAGGTAGAAATAGACAAGTCTAACATCATGATGGTAGGAGAAACGGGTACGGGTAAAACCTTGCTAGCCCAAAGCATTGCCCGTATGCTTAATGTGCCTTTCACTATTGTTGATGCGACAGTACTTACCGAAGCAGGTTATGTGGGTGAGGATGTGGAAAGTATTTTAACACGTCTTCTTCAGGCTGCAAACTATGATCAAAAAGCCGCCGAGCGCGGTATCATTTTTATAGATGAGATTGACAAAATTGCGCGAAAAGGAGATAACCCTTCTATTACCCGCGATGTAAGTGGGGAAGGGGTTCAGCAAGCAATGCTAAAGCTGTTGGAAGGTACCAAAGTAAATGTTCCACCACAAGGGGGCAGAAAGCATCCGGATCAAAAGTTTATTGAAGTAGATACGCGCAATATTTTATTTATTGCCGGTGGTGCATTTGATGGTATTCAACGCAATATCGCGCGCCGACTTAATACTCGCGCCGTTGGTTTCCACGGATCGAAGGATCGCGATTCAGTGGATACTACTAATATGCTTAGTTATGTGGCGCCACAAGATTTAAAAAGCTTTGGATTAATACCCGAGTTAATTGGTCGCATTCCCGTTCTAACGCATTTGGATCCGCTTACGCCAGAAGTCTTAAAGCTTATCTTAACCGAACCTAAAAACGCCATAATTAAGCAATATGTAGCGTTGCTAGGTATGGATAAGGTAGAACTCGATTTCCGCGAAGAAGCGATAGATTACGTTGTTGAAAAAGCTATGGAATTCAAACTTGGTGCGCGTGGTTTGCGCTCCATTATCGAAGCCATTCTAACGGACGCCATGTTCGAACTACCAGGCGAAGCAGAGGAAGGTTACAAACTAGTAGTAGACAAAGACTACGCAAGCACTCGCATGGATAAAATGTCTTTAAACGCTTTAAAAGCAGTTAGCTAAAGTTAGTTAGAAACAATCTTTTTATAAGTCAAAAACTCAAAGGGGTGGATGTGTTTAGCATCCGCCTCTTTTTTTTCGCCCCTTGCTAACTTCCATATGCCAAGGTCAAATTCGGGAAAGTAACTGTCGCCTTCATAGTTGCCATGAATAATGGTGAGCTCTATTGTATCGGCAAAATCTAGTGCTTGCTTGTATATTTCAGCCCCGCCTACAATAAAGGGTCGCTCATCATTCTTTACCATAGAAATGGCCTCTTCAATGCTATGGGCGATTAAACAACCTTCCACCCTGTATTCGTCCTGGCGGGTTATAATAATATTAGTCCGATTGGGCAGTGGTCTACCAACACTTTCGAAGGTCTTTCGGCCCATAATTACATGATGACCAGAGGTTAACTGCTTGAAGTGCTTTAAGTCATCCGGGAAATGCCAAATTAATTGGTTATCCTTTCCGATTACTCTGTTTTCCGCCATGGCGGCAATAAGGGTGATATTCATCCAGCTTATTTTAGTGAATCAATTTAAGAAAGATTCTATTGTAATTTTAAGTTTATTGGCAAAGTAAACGACATACGGACAAACTTTTCTCCATCAAAAGCAGCTTGTTTCATTATAGGAATTTCACTAATAACCCTGATGCATTCTATGTCTAACTTTTCTGAAACGCCTCTTGGAACCACAATAGAGGAAATGGTCCCATCTTTTTCTACGGTAAAGGATATAAAAACTTTGCCTTGAACCCCCGCATCGCGCAAATCTTTTGGATATTCGAAGTTCTCAGCAACATGAATCATCAACTTATTTTGAGTGCAACGTTTAAGATTTTCCAGCGAGTCATTGGGGTCACAGCCTGAATAAACGCAGGGTTTTCGTAAATCCTTATTTTCTATTTTCTTAGTGTTACTATTTTCTACGTCCTCTGCAGTGGGAATTACTTTCCACCAGCGCTTACTAATTTCCCCATTCTTAAGTACTTCTTCCAGCTCTTGCCAAACATAGTAGTTGTTGCGATTTCCGCTGGTATCAATTACTATCAGTTCTCCCTCCGAGTTATTGCCTTCAGCGATAAATGCTTTTAAAGGTCGCCATAATTTATTATCAACAAAAAAGCGAATCTGCTTTTTAAGAAAATTCTTAGGCTTATTATCTTGGGATAGTGCTGCGAAGTTGCTTTTAAACTTTAAAGTATAGGCTTCTCTTTCGGGTATTAAAGTATTCTCAATAAGGTTGGCTTCAATTGCTTTTGCGAAGATTGCTAGATCTAGACCTCTTTTGTCAGAAAGTGGGGGATAAATGAAATTTACTCTTGTTAACTTTCCTTGACTAAAAATAAGATTAGCTTCGATACGCTCTTCATCGTTAAAATTCCATTCATTTAGCTTATTTTCTAGGTAGGCACTATAATAATACTGATAAACGGCCTTTTTACCTTTAGCATTAAATCCTTTGGCTGCAAATGCCTGCGGTACTCTCTTTATTTCACTCAGCTCTGGGGTGACTGTGTCTGTAAAAATAGGTTCTTGGGTCCAGTAAACTGAGTAGGTCTGGTTCCTTTCCAAGCGATCGTAATCTATTTGCTTAGAAAGTACCTGCTGATAAAACGAGAGAGTTTGCTTACTTACCCAAGCATAATTGTTTTTAAAAACTATGCTGTCTTTTTGAGCTTCAACCTCAAAGAAGACGCTGTCGTTATAGCTAAAGCCTAGCCCTTCGTAAAGGTCATGCTCTGCAACTAGTAGTAAGTCCTTTAGTGCATTTTTATCACAGTCTTTAGTCTGGCAATATTTTATAGGTGGGCCTTGTGCAAAGAAAATAGTTGGAGCAAAAAACAGAAGGAGCAGGAGTGTTTTTTTCATGCTATCAAAAGTTAAACTGCCACTTGGCCTTTAATTGCCGGGTCAGGATTATAGTTTTCTAAACTAAAGTCATCATACTTAAAATCAAAAATGGAATTTACTGCAGTATTCATTTTAAGCTGTGGAAGGGACTTTGGTGTACGAGAGAGTTGCAGTTTAACTTGTTCCAAATGATTTTCATAAATATGTGCATCACCTAAAGTATGCACAAAATCGCCTAAGCCTAAATTGCAAACTTGGGCAATCATCATCGTAAGAAGGGCGTAAGAAGCGATATTAAAAGGTACGCCAAGAAACACATCTGCACTGCGCTGGTAAAGTTGGCAGCTCAATTTGCCATCGGCTACATAAAATTGGAAAAGGGTATGGCAAGGTGGTAATCCGGACTTGGCCATAACCGGAATGTCCTTAGGATTCCATGCACTTACTAATAAACGGCGGCTATCGGGAGAGTTTTTAATATCTTCAATTACTTGGGTAATTTGATCTACTCCTTCAAAGTTTCGCCATTGTCTTCCATAAACAGGACCAAGCTCGCCCCACTCTTTAGCGAAATCAGAATCTTCGATTATGCGGCTTTTGAAGTTTTTTAACTCTTCTGTCCATGCGGCAGAATATTTGGGCAGCTCTTCTTCTTTTCCTTGTTTTTTTAGATAACTCTGAAAGGGCCATTCGTTCCAGATATTAACACCATTTTCCACTAAATAGCGAATGTTGGTATCGCCATTAATAAACCAAATTAATTCGTGCACGATTGACTTTAGATGTACTTTTTTAGTAGTAACTAAGGGAAAGCCTTCCTGCAAATTAAAACGCATTTGGTAGCCAAATACCGAAAGTGTTCCGATGCCCGTGCGATTACTTTTTAGCACTCCTTGGTCAAGGATGTGCTGCATTAGTTGATGATATTGCTGCATATTAGAAAATTCCTTCAAAGATATTCCTTATTCTAGAAAACCTATCCTCAAAGGAACGAAAAGCTAAATTGGAGGAAATGAATTTTGACCTTTGGTTTTACATGAATTTGATTCATATTTACGGAAAATTATTTTATGCTCAATCAGTCAAGGTCAGAACTACTTTTAGAATGTTCATGGGAGGTATGTAACCAGATTGGCGGTATTTATACGGTTATCCGTTCTAAAGTGCCTGCCATGATTGAAAAGTGGGGCGATAATTATTGCCTTTTAGGACCTTTAGAGAGCCCAAATATTACGGCGGAAATTGATTTGATTTCTGATGTTTCAAGTCCTGTCGGTCGAGCGGTAAGTCGCCTAGCCAATGAAGGTTGTGAAGTTGTCTACGGTCGCTGGTTGGTAACAGGAAGACCCAAGGTAGTTTTGATTAAGCCTGATTTTGGTTTCAATAGTTTAGATAGTTATCGCGATCGCTTACACTCAGATTTTGGTATTGAGAAAGACGAGAACAATGAGCTTCTTGGGCGAATGATATTGTGGGCAGAAATCAATTTTAAGTTCCTACGCTACCTAAGCGAAGAAATGGGAGAGCAACAATTGCTGGTTAACTTCCACGAATGGATGGCTTCTTTGCCCATCTTGAAAATAAGAAAAGAAGGTATAGCTTGTAAAACGGTATTTACTACTCATGCCACTATGCTGGGTCGTTATTTAGCTATGACTAAGCCCGATTTTTATCACGACTTACCTAGCTATAGCTGGGAGCAGGAGGCACGTCATTTCGGGATATTACCTATAGTACAAATTGAAAGACTTTCGGCTAAAATGGCCGATGGCTTTACCACTGTAAGTGAGGTGACTGCGCTAGAGTGCGAGCATTTGCTAGATAAAAAGCCAGACGAGATTACCCCCAATGGTTTAAATATTAAGCGCTTTGTGGCTATGCATGAGGTGCAGAATCTACACCAAAAGTTCAAAGAAAAACTCCATGAGTTTACCATGGGCCATTTCTTTCATAGTTACAGTTTTGATTTAGACGATACCTTGTACTTCTTTACTTCTGGTAGATACGAGTTTAGCAATAAGGGCTATGATATTACACTCGAAGCCCTGCGTAGATTAAATCAGAAAATGGTAAAGGCTGGAATGTCTACCACCGTGGTAATGTTTGTGGTAACGCAAAGAGATGTATGGTCTATCAATCCCGAAGTGCTGCAATCGCGCGGGGTAATGCGTGAAATTCAGAATAATGTAGAGTCCATTGAAAAACAAATTGGCGAACGTCTCTTTAAGGCAGCCTTAAGTTCGGATAAAGAACATCGCTTACCACCCTTAAACGATATGGTAGATGATTACTGGAAATTGCGTTTTAGAAGAACCATACAGTCTTGGAAAAACGACAAATGGCCGATCATTGTTACCCATAATTTAGAAGATGACGGAGGCGATGAGATCTTAGGCTTCATGCGTAAAAATCAAATGTTTAACAGTCCTCTAGATAAAGTGAAGGTAGTTTACCATCCTCAGTTTATAAAAAGTACCAATCCATTATTCGGGATTGATTATGGCGATTTTGTTCGCGGATGTAATTTGGGGATTTTCCCTAGTTATTACGAGCCTTGGGGTTATACGCCACTAGAATGTATCGCCCGTGGTGTGCCTACAGTAACTTCAAACTTATCGGGTTTTGGACGTTATGTAAATGGTATGAAAGACGCAGATGAAGATCATGGTATATTTGTTCTAAAGCGCGAGGCACGCAGTCGTGAGCAAGAGATTAATGACCTAACTACTTACTTGTGGCACTTTGTGAAACACAATAGGCGCTACCGTATTATACAACGCAGTAAGGCCGAGGATTTCTCAGAGAGATTTGACTGGAAACTATTACGTAGCCACTATGAAAAGGCCTATGATATAGCGCTCGCTAAGCCTTAGATAAGCATTCCTACAATTACTGCCGTAAATAATGACGCCATGGTTCCGCCGATTAATGCGCGGAAGCCTAGGCGTGATAAATCGCCTCTACGGGATGGTGCCAAAGAGCCTATACCGCCAATTTGTATACCTATACTCGCAAAGTTTGAAAAGCCGCAAAGAATATAGGTGGCGATAATGATGGACTTTTCTGAGCTGAATTTACCTTCTGCCATTAGATCGCCTAAGGATACATAAGCTACAAATTCATTAAGGATGGTTTTCTCACCTAGAAGTTGTCCTACCAAAAAGATATCTTCATTGGCAACTCCCATAAGCCATGTAATTGGGGCAAGCGTGTAACCTAGAATAAACTCCATAGAGAAGCCAGTATACTGACCATTGGTGAATTCTTGTACCCAAATATTCAAACCGGTGATATCACCAATAAAATCACTTAGAAAAGAGTTGATCATCGCAACAATGGCGATAAACACCAATAACATCGCTCCTACGTTTACCGCTAACTTTAAACCATCGGTAGTGCCATTGGTAATGGCTTCAAGAGCATTATCGCCAATATTATGACTGCCAATGCGCATGTCTTTATTTACCTCTTTGGTTTCGGGCATTAAAATCTTGGCTGCGACCACAGCTGCAGGAGCACTCATTACCGAGGCGGCGAGTAAGTGCTTCGCGAAAAAGGTTCTTTGTACTATGTCATCTCCCCCTAAAAACCCAATATATGCCGCTAGTACCCCACCTGCTATTGTTGCCATACCGCCACTCATAATACAGAGTAGTTCGCTGCGCGTCATTTTATTGAGATAAGGCTTAATCAGTAAAGGCGATTCAGTTTGGCCTAGGAAAATATTCCCAGCCGCTGCTAAACTTTCAGCACCGCTAAGATTCATCGTACGCTTCATTACCCAAGCAAAAGCGTAAACAACCTTTTGCATGATACCGTAATAAAATAATAGGCTGGTCAAAGCAGAAAAGAAAATTACAGTCGGTAATACCTTAAAGGCAAAGATGTAACCTAAAGAACTGGACTCATTAATAAGTTCACCAAATAGGAACTGCGCGCCCACTTCAGTAAAACCGAGAAGCGTTACAAAGCGTTCACTAAGCCAATCAAAACCATTGCGAATAAAGGATACTTTGAGGATAGCTAGGGCGAAAATGAATTGAATGATTAGTCCTTTAAACACTAAAGCCCAATCAATGGATTTGCGCTTGGCCGACATAAAAAAGGTAAGGGCCAATAAAACGCTAAGTCCTAAAAGTCCGCGCCCCATAGAGGCTAGGTCAAAAGACTTCCCACTAAAATCGTAATTTAAAGGCAAACTTGCTCCCAGGCCCGTTTTCACCTTTGGGCGCTTAAAAAGGTAGCGAATTTCGCTTTCTTCTAAGCTTAATAAACTATCACCTTGTAATTGAAAGGTGTAAGTTCTTTGGGTATCGCTTGGCGCGAGATAGCTAAAAATTAAGCGATCACTAATCTGACTAAATTTACCTGAGGCCTGAAGATTTTTAGACGCCAATTGGTAATTGAAACTATCTGCTGCAAAGCGCAAAATATCCGTGGATGAGATCTTAAAAAGAGAATCACCGGCATTATTTAAAATAGCTTGGAACTGCCAATCTCCCTCCATGGACTGAGACCGAATATTATTTCCGAGTCCCAAGCTGAGAAGCAATAGAAGAAGAATTTTGATACGCATCATAATGAGGGCGAAAATAGAAAATAAGGACTTGCGAATGCCGAGAGGCTTAATTATTTCGCTTCGCGGCGATCAATTTCATCTCGTATTCTTACAGCACGCTCATAATCTTCATTAAGGACGGCTTCTTCTAAACTTTTATTTAAGTCTTCTAAACTTTGACCTTGCAAGGAACTGGTTTTGCCACCTGTTGCGGAACTAATTTCCTCTTCAGTATTAGTATCCAGTCTGCTAGATTTAGAGCCAGAAGTTTTTTCATTTAAGATTACTCCTGCATTATCCAAAATCTCGGCATAGGTAAATATAGGGGCATTAAAACGAATGGCTAGAGCAACTGCATCAGAAGTGCGCGCATCTAAAACCTGTTCTACTCCGCTTTGATCACAAATTAAGATGGAGTAAAATACTCCATCTTCTAATTTGTGAATAACAACTTGCTTTAAATGAATTTTAAAAGCGTCTGAGAAATTCTTGAAAAGGTCATGCGTTAAAGGACGCGGCGGGTTCATATCCTTATCTATGGCAATGGCAATACTTTGGGCCTCAAAACCACCAATAATAATAGGTAACCTGCGTTCACCACCTTCTTCCCCAAGTACGAGGGCGTAGGCACCAGACTGGGTTTGACTGTATGATAATCCTTTTACAAAGAGCCTAATATGCTCCATTAATTAGCCGCCTTAAATTTCTTTAATTCTTCAGTTAACTTAGGAACCACTTGGAAAGCGTCTCCTACAATTCCGTAGTCTGCGGCCTTAAAGAAAGGCGCTTCAGAATCGGAGTTTATCGCTACAATAGTTTTAGATGCACTAACACCCGCTAAATGCTGAATAGCCCCAGAAATACCAATAGCGATATATAAGTTTGGTTTAATGGCAATACCCGTTTGACCAACGTGCTCGCTGTGCGGACGCCAATCCATATCCGAAACAGGTTTACTACAAGCCGTTCCTGCGTCTAGTACTTCGGCTAATTCTTCCACCATTGTCCAGTTTTCGGGGGCCTTTAAACCGCGACCACCACTTACTACTCTTTCTGCTTCGGGTAATGGGATTTTTCCTTTTACGCGGTCAACCGATTCCACCACTACGGTTTTTTCATCGCCGGCAGTGAAGGAGGCATTTTCTACGCTTGCAGCGCCACTGCCTTCTTCCAAAGCAATGGAATTGGGAACGAAAAGGATAATATTGTTAGCTTCAGAGCTACTTAAATCGTTGAATCCTTTGCCCGAAAACACACCGCGCTTTACAGTAAGGGGACTAACATTAGTGGGTAAATCAACCACATTGCTAAGTAGTGCCGCATTGTGCTTTATACTTAAGGCAGGCGCTAAAGCTTTGCCATTAAAGGTGCCACTAATAATAATTGTAGAGGCATTATTTTCTTGAGCCAAATTGGCGAAGGCTTGAGCATAACGGTTAGCATCGAAGCTGGCAAGCGCTGCATCAGTAAGATGCAAAACTTTAGATAAACCAAATTTACCTGCTTCTTCAGCTGATTCGTTAATATTGCCAATCACAACACCGATAGCCTCAGTGCCTTGCATGCTGGCAGTTTTAGAAGCATAGAGTGCAGCTTCCCAAGTGTTTTTCTTAAATTGACCCTCCCAATTTTCGAGATATACTAATACTGACATGTTTCTTCTTTTTTAATTAAATAACTTTTGCTTCCTCGTGCAGTAAGCGAACTAATTCGGCTACATTATCGGCATCGATCATTTTAACAGCACTTTTGGGTGCAGGTTTAGAAAATGCGCCAGTATTTGTTTTAACCTCAACCTCTTGTGGGCTGCGCACATCTAAAGCTTTACTACGCGCTTGCATAATACCACGCATATTAGGAATGCGAAGATCTTTTTCTTCTACTAATCCTTTTTGTCCGCCAACTACTAAAGGTAAACTGGCTTTTACTTTTTCTTTTCCTCCGTCAATTTCACGAATTAAAGAAGCTTCACTGTCGCTAACTTCCATGCCAACGCAGGCATTGATAAAGGGAAGATTTAAAATGCTTGCTACCATACCAGGTACTTGGCCACCGTTGTAATCAATAGACTCTCTTCCCGCAATAATTAAATCGTAAGCTCCTTCTTTCGCTACTGCAGCTATTTGTTGGGCTACATAAAAAGAATCGCTTGGGTCCGCGTCAACTCTAATTGCTGCATCAGCACCGATGGCCAATGCTTTTCTTAGGGTAGGCTCAGTTTCTGCTCTTCCTACATTTAGCACCGTAACTTGGGCGCCTTGCTTTTCTTTTAACCATACGGCTCTGGTTAAGCCAAATTCATCGTACGGGTTAATTACGAACTGTACCCCATTCTTATCAAAAGCACTGTTGTCGGCAGTAAAGTTGATTTTAGAAGTAGTATCGGGTACATGACTAATGCAAACTAATACCTTCATAATTTATAATATATTCTTTGAGAAGTGAATGTGTCTAAAGCGCGAAAATAACCATAAAAAACCCGCGGACAAAACCTTATGCATGCATACTAAATTTTTAATCTTATTTAGATTTGCTAAAAAATGAAGTCTTTAGCTGCTAATTAGTATTTTTGGCGCCTCAAAAGAATGATCAATGAGTAGAATTATCCAGTTTAGAGAGGCAATTGCTGAAGCGATGAGCGAAGAAATGCGTCGCGATGAGAACATTTATTTGATGGGTGAGGAAGTAGCCGAGTACAACGGCGCTTACAAAGCTTCCAAAGGAATGCTTGATGAATTTGGCCCCAAGAGGGTTATTGATACTCCAATTGCAGAATTAGGATTTTCTGGAATCGGCGTGGGGTCTGCGATGAATGGTTTAAGACCGATTATCGAGTTTATGACCTTTAACTTTTCGATGGTTGCCATTGATCAAATTATTAACAACGCGGCCAAAATGTACCAAATGAGCGGCGGTCAACTTAATATTCCTATCGTTTTTAGAGGGCCAACCGCTTCTGCGGGACAGCTTGGTGCCACTCATAGTCAGGCCTTTGAAAGTTGGTTTGCTAATACTCCAGGTTTAAAAGTAGTAGTTCCTTCCAACCCATACGATGCGAAAGGACTTCTGAAAAGCGCCATTCGCGATAACGACCCCGTAATATTTATGGAGAGCGAGCAGATGTATGGCGACAAGATGGACGTGCCAGAAGAAGAATATCTCATTCCTTTAGGTGTGGCGGATATCCGTCGCGCGGGTGAGGATGTTACCATCGTTTCTTTTGGGAAAATTATTAAAGAAGCCGATAAAGCAGCGGATGAACTTGCTAAAGAAGGTATTAGCTGTGAGATTATCGACCTACGCACGGTTCGCCCAATCGATTATGAAGCTGTATTAAAATCGCTCAAGAAAACGAATCGTATGGTAATCGTTGAAGAGGCGTGGCCTTTAGGAAATATCTCCACCGAGATTATTACGCATTGTCAAGAACATGCTTTCGATTATTTAGATGCTCCTATCATTAGAATTAATACCGCGGATACGCCTATGGCTTATGCTCCAACTTTGGTAAATGAGTTTTTACCAAATGCAGCGCGCATTATTGCCGCGGTTAAAAAAGTAAGCTATAAATAGAAAGGGCTCAGTTTAGTTTTTTTAAGCAAGTCTAATTTACTTCAAATTAGACATTTGGCTAAAAGCTAAATTAATTTACTTTTGCGCCCCTTGTTAAGAATTTAATTTTCAATCAACAAACAACTATGAACGACTGGTTAATGTATTTGGTTCCTGCCCTAGGTTTGGTAGGGATTCTAGTAATGCTAGTGAAATCGGCTTGGGTAACTAAACAAGCAGCAGGCGATAAAAAGATGACTGAGTTGGCAGGCTATATTGCGGACGGAGCGATGTCTTTTTTAAAGGCCGAATGGAAAGTGATGAGCTACTTTGTAGTGATAGCTGCCATCTTATTGGGTTACTCAGGAACCTTAGTAGAGCACTCTAGCCCTATAATAGCAATTGCCTTTATAATTGGTGCTATTCTTTCTGCTTTGGCAGGATATATCGGAATGCGCATTGCTACCAAGTCTAACGTTCGTACTACTGAGGCTGCCCGTACTAGTTTAGTGCAAGCCCTGAAAGTTTCTTTTACGGGAGGTTCTGTTATGGGCCTCGGTGTAGCGGGATTAGCCGTTTTAGGTTTAGGATCTTTATTTATCGTTTTCTACAACTACTTTGTGCCAGAAGGTGCGGCTATTAATGGCGCGGAAATGAAAACCGCGATCGAAGTATTAGCTGGTTTCTCTCTAGGTGCGGAGTCTATCGCACTTTTTGCCCGTGTGGGTGGTGGTATCTATACCAAAGCAGCTGACGTAGGTGCTGACTTAGTAGGTAAAGTAGAAGCGGGAATTCCCGAAGATGATATTCGCAATCCAGCTACTATCGCTGATAACGTAGGTGATAACGTAGGTGATGTTGCTGGTATGGGCGCTGATCTATTTGGTTCTTATGTAGCCACAATTTTAGCTACCATGGTTCTAGGTCAAGAAATTGACAGTGCTGACAATTTTGGTGGAATGGCCCCAATCTTATTACCCATGGTAATTGCTGGTTTAGGTCTTATCTTCTCTATTATTTCTATGGCTTTCGTGCGCATTAGCAACGAAAATAGCTCGGTGCAGAAAGCCCTAAACATGGGGAACTGGTCTTCTATTATTTTTGTGGTGATCGCGTCTTATCCACTATCCATGTGGATGTTACCAGAATCGATGATTTTAAGAGGCTATGAGTTTAGTCCTTTAGATGTATTCTTTGCAATTTTGGTAGGATCCATTGTAGGTGCTTTAATGAGCTTAGTTACGGAGTTTTATACTTCCATGGGTAAAAAGCCGGTAAATTCTATTGTGCAGCAAAGTTCTACAGGCCATGCTACGAACATTATTGGTGGTTTAGCTATGGGTATGCAGTCTACTGTAATTCCAATTTTAATCTTAGCGGCCGGTATTATTTTCTCTTATTCTTTTGCTGGATTATACGGTGTGGCTATCGCGGCTGCCGGTATGATGGCTACTACTGCGATGCAGTTGGCCATTGACGCTTTCGGACCGATTGCAGATAATGCGGGAGGTATTGCCGAAATGAGCGGTTTACCTGAGGAAGTGCGCGGACGTACCGACAATTTAGATGCTGTAGGTAACACCACTGCCGCTACTGGTAAAGGTTTTGCTATTGCTTCCGCTGCATTAACTGCTTTAGCACTTTTTGCCGCTTTCGTTGGTATTGCTGGAATTGATGCCATTGATATTTATAAAGCTCCCGTTTTAGCCATGCTATTTGTAGGAGCTATGATTCCATTTATCTTCTCTTCTTTAGCTATTTCTGCAGTAGGTCGTGCCGCTATGGCAATGGTACACGAAGTACGTCGTCAGTTTAAAGAGATTCCAGGTATTATGGAGTATAAGGCTAAGCCAGAATACGAAAAATGTGTAGAGATTTCTACGAAAGCTTCTATTCGCGAGATGATGCTTCCGGGTGCAATCGCTTTGATTACTCCACTTTTAGTTGGCTTTGGTTTTATGGGCGTTTTTGAAGAAACTTCTTCAGCGGAAATGCTTGGAGGCTTATTGGCTGGTGTAACCGTGAGTGGTGTGTTAATGGGAATCTTCCAAAACAATGCTGGTGGTGCTTGGGACAACGCTAAGAAATCATTTGAAGCAGGCGTTATGATTGATGGTAAAATGGAATACAAAGGTTCTGAAGCGCACAAAGCATCTGTAACCGGTGATACCGTTGGTGATCCCTTTAAAGATACTTCTGGTCCTTCTATGAACATCTTAATTAAACTGATGTCTATCGTTTCTTTGGTAATCGCTCCTCATATTCATGTTGGTGATGCTGCTATGAGCGATCATGCCTATATGGATGAGGTGGTGAAGATTAGCGCTGGAGAGGTTTATGCTTTCGAAGGTACTAATGCCGCTCAGGTGAAGTTTAGCAGCCCTAACAGTGAAATGACGGGTACTATTTCAGCCGAGTCATTCAGCTACGACTTCGCTTCAGAAGAGAATGTAGTTAACCTACGCATGCAATTAAGTAGTAAAGAAACGAGCACTTTATTAAAGTCACAATTTAGGAGCGTTGAAGTTAGAGCTGAGCAATTGTCTTTAGGTGAAGGCGGTCTTTTTGAAGGTGAGGCTTATATTATCCTTGATGGGAATGCAATTCCTTCTAAATTAGGGATCAACATCATAAATGAAAAGAAAATCTTAGCGAGCCTTAGTATGAACTAAGATTACTTAAGATCTATAAATAGAAAGAGGCCGTCTAATTTAGATGGCCTCTTTTTTTGTCTATGCCCATTGGCCCCAAAGCTTGGTAAGTAGAAAATGCAAGGCGCTATTTTTTCTCACTGTGGTAGATGCGGTCTACTGAAAGTTGTTGATTTTAAAATGTTAATGGCATGGAAGTCGCGAGGCCCGCGGCAGGGATTGTCGTGAAAAGCCCACAGCCTTAATGCCCCTGCGCAATTCTGTGGCAGGCGACCACAGGAAGCCTAGCGGCAGAATAGGCAGCTGGGAGTATTAGGGCGAGGACTTGGAGCAAAAAGCCCGGTTGCCGCCCAAATAAAAGTAAAATCAGATAGTTAAAATAAGCCGTTAAGCTCGGCGTCGATATTATTGATGATTTTGCCTAAATCTTCCGGATTGTTAGCGAATTTATTTTCGTCAACGTTGATAATTAGCAAGTTGCCTTTGTCGTAGCCAGAAATCCACGCTTCGTAACGTTCATTAAGGCGGTTGAGGTAATCGATGCGGATATTGTTTTCGTAATCGCGGCCGCGCTTTTGAATTTGGTCCACCAAAGTGGGAATAGAGGCACGTAAATAAATCAATAAATCAGGGGCCTCCACAAAAGAGTCCATTAGTTCGAAAAGCGAAAGGTAATTTTCGAAATCGCGGCTAGGCATAAGGCCCATGGCGTGCAAATTGGGGGCGAAAATATGGGCATCTTCGTAAATCGTACGATCTTGAATAATGCTTTTTCCAGTTTCGCGGATTTCTTTAACCTGACGAAAGCGGCTGTTTAAGAAGAAGATTTGCAAGTTGAAAGACCAGCGCTGCATTTCGCGGTAAAAATCGTCCAGATAGGGATTGTCTTCTACGTCCTCGAAGTGAGGGGTCCACTTGTAGTGCTTTGCTAACAAGCGTGTTAACGTAGTTTTCCCCGAGCCAATATTACCTGAAATTGCAATGTGCATAGTCGTTTTTTAATAAGCTCACAAAGCTAAGTTTTTCGGCTAAATTATCAGCTTGCTATTCGAGTTTATAAAGGTATAGCATGCCTGCTTTCCACAAATAAAGGGAGCGATTGTGTAGAATGATCCTTTTGATTTCCGTTTGGGGGCAGATTAGGTTTTGTCTTTGGCCGGTTTTCACCGAGATGAGACTTAATATTCCGCTTTCGCTTAGGCAGATGAGTAATTCATTGTTGAAGTCGGCGTCCACAAGAGGCTCCGTGTAGGGAATATTTTTTTGAAAGGCAGCCAAGGCATCGAAAAGCAGGAAGCCGCTTTGGGGCAGATGGAGGATTTGATGGTTGTAGCTGCTTAGTAAAAGCGAAGGGCGGCGAGTGCTTGAGCTAATCTGGTTAATGGCAGGACTAAAGTTTAGGAGTTTTTCCGCTTCAGGATCATAAATGCTGAGGCGATCGCTCACCTGATCGTAGATGAGAATTTGACTTTGCGCAGTATAGCTTACTAAACTCGGATCGATAAAGCCGGCATCTAGAAGGTTTATGCTGCGACTAAAATTCAGACGATTATCGAGAATTTGGATCGTATTAAAATCAGTATAATAAAGCAGCGGTTGCAAAGGGTTAATTAAGGTGAAAAAATTTATTAACCCTAAGCGTGGATCGCTGTAGCTGTAGTTTTGTTGCCCTTTTGCTGGGTGTTTAATTATTTCGTTGCCTTTGAGATAGTAGATGTTTCCAAAGGGGTCAACCTTCAAATCATCTGCCGTGGGAGTGACTTCGCTGCTTATAAGTTTTAATTGCAAACCTTGCCCCGATAAGGTAGCAGAGCAATTGAAAAGAAATAACAGAAGCAGCAATCGCATTAGTGATTTAATTTTAAGAGTTCATCCATATGCTCACGGCTGTTACTAAGGCGCGGAACTTTATTTTGACCTCCTAGTTTTCCCTTATTGCTAAGCCAGTCGTAAAATAATCGCGGCCGTGCTTCAATAAGTTGTAAACTGGTTAGGGCAAGGCCTTTGTAGCGTTTGGCTTCGTAGTCGCTATTTATAGTACAGATGGCTTTGTCTAAATCGGCAGCGAAGTCGGCTTGATTAGCAGGGGCTTTACTCCACTCAATGAGCCATTGGTGGGCTCCTTTATTTTTACCTTCCATAAAAATGGGGGCTACGGTAAAATCTAAAACCTGGCAATTATGCTTCTCACAGCTTTGTCTAAGGGCTTTTTCGGCATTTTCAATAATGAGCTCTTCTCCAAAAACATTGATAAAATGCTTGGTGCGTCCGGTAATTTTAAAACGATAAGGAGAGGTATTGGTAAAGCGAATTGTATCGCCGATAATGTAGCGCCAAAGGCCAGCATTGGAAGTAATTACCACGGCATAGCTGGGGCCGATTTTCACCTCGCTTAATCCAATAGTTTTAGACTGGGTTCCTTCGTATTTGTCCATCGGGATAAACTCGAAGTAGATGCCATAATCGAGCATCAAAAGCATTTCGCTACTATCTTTTTGGTCTTGAATGCCAAAGAAGCCTTCCGAGGCATTATAGGTTTCGAGGTAGTTTATGTCTTTGCCAATTATTTCGCGGTACTGCTCGCGGTAGGGTTCGAAGTTTACACCGCCATGCATGTAGAGCTCTAAATTCGGCCATACTTCGGCGATGTTTTGTTTGCCACTTAATTCTAAAACGCGCTGCAATAATACAAGCATCCAAGAAGGAACACCTGCCAGACTGGTAACGTCTTCACGTAAGGAGGTGTTGGCCATGGCAATTATTTTCGACTCCCACTCCGTCATTAAACTAATTTTGTTGTTGGGCGTGCTGCGCATTTCTACCCAAAAAGGGAGGTTTTCGATAATAATTCCCGACACGTCACCATAGTAACTTTTCAGCTCCTGATTGTCGAGAAAGGTACTGCCGCCCATGCGAAGATTCATCCCGTCAAAAACCATGGTTTCGGGGTTTAGATTGCAATAAATGCTCAATAGATCTTTACCGCCTTTAAAATGGCAGTCTTCTATCGCTTCTTCGCTAACGGGAATAAATTTGCTTTTACTGTTGGTCGTACCACTCGATTTAGCAAACCACTTTACTTCTCCTGGCCAAAAAATATTTTGTTCCCCTTGGCGCAGACGATTTACATCCGCTTCAATGTCTTCGTAAAAATGGAGGGGAACTCTTTCTTTAAAGGTGTCGATGGAGGAAATATCTTTAAAGCCGTATTTTTTACCGAACTCTGTATTGGTTGCCGTGCTTATTAATTCTATTAATAGCTCACTTTGCACTTCGTGTGGATACTTCATGAAAAGCTCCAACTGGTGAAAGCGCTTTTTCATACGCCAACTTAAAAATGAATTTACTAGTGCAAGCTTCATAAGAACTACTAATTTAGCGATACAAATTTTAGAATATGAGATTCGAGCTTAATCTGAGCAAAATGCCCGCTTGGCAAGATGATGAAAAGGTACAATATATACTCCAAGCAGATGATGATTTTATCAGGCTTAATCAACTAATTGGTCGCCAAATTACGATAGAATTCCTTAATGAGAAATACTGTTCTAATTGCGGAAATAAGTTTGCTGACTTATTTCGAATGGGCTTTTGTAAGAACTGTTTTTTTACGGCGCCGCAGGCGGGTGAGAGCATTATTAGGCCAGAGTTAAGCCAGGCACATTTAGATATTGAGGACCGCGATTTAGCTTTTGAAAAATCCTATCAGCTGCAAGAGCATATCGTGTATTTGGCCAATGGTGGCGATTTAAAAGTGGGGGTAACCCGCGCCCAGCAAATGCAAAATCGCTGGATTGATCAAGGGGCATCCGACGCAATCGTTTTAGCACGTACCGAAAATCGATTTCAGGCGGGTGAAATGGAAGTAGCGCTGAAAGGTTTAATGGGCGACAAAACACCTTGGCGTAAGATGCTGAAGAATGAAATTCCAACGATTGATTTGGTAAAGGAAAAGCTCAAGGTAAAAGAAAGTCTTTCAGCTGAAATGCAACAATTTTTTGCAGAGGGCGAAGATGAAGTGTATCAATTTAATTATCCTGTTGAGGAATGGCCCACGAAGATTAGCACGCTTAATTTAGATAAAGAAGCTAAAGCTGAGGCGGTATTAAAAGGGATACGGGGTCAATACTTAATTTTCCAAGGAGGTTTAGTTTTTAACGTCCGCGCTCACACTGGTTTTAGGGTTTCTTTCGCTTTCGCTTGATGCGTGCTAATTCACTGCGGTTTAAACTTGCCAATCCGATTAAAGAAGGAATGGCCATATTAAAGAACCAAACTAAAGTACTACCGATTACGAATACCAAAGACTCATCACTAAAGAAACTAAAGAAGTAAAAAGAAAGTGCTCCTTTAATTAAGAAGTCCAATCCGGCAAAAGTGGGCGTTACAGCCGATAGAAAATAATAAAGGGGAATTGCATAAAGAATTTCCAAATTAATACTATCAGGTTGAAGAAAGTATAAGGAGACCAGTAGTTGTGCCGAAAAAATAAGGAAGCGAAAAGAATGTACTGTGAGTAAGAAACTTTTTAGCTTAAAACCGGGCTCTCCTTTAATTAGGTAATTGGCTAATGGATATTTGAAAAGCTTGCGCTGATGCAAAGAGCTTATGATTTTTTCGAGACTGAAATAGATAACTAAGCTAAATAAGGTAGCCGTAAGAGCAAGCAAAGTATAGGCAATTTGCCCGGCATTAATTAACCAAAGGCTGGCTATTAATAAGCTCACTATTGTTTTGCCAAATAGTTTCGGGCCGTGTGTCCAAAAAGTCAGGAAAAGCGCCTTAGAACGATGGGCCTGATCTTCTTGTACAATATAACGTCCCAGAATTTCGCCACTGTTGAGGGGCGTGATAAAGGCTAAACCGTAGCACTTAATATTTTGCCAAATGGCTTTTTTAACACTAATGTGGCTTATCAACGCCTGAATTTTTTGCCAGGCAAGGGCATCAAAAGTGATGTTCAAAAACCAGAGTAAACTAAAAAGGAAAAGACTTACTAGGCTTCGGTTAAGATCGAGACTTAATTCGAAATCTCTTATTTGAGACTTATCTAGCTTAAGCCACAAAAGATAACTCGCCACTATTACTAAGGCAATCTTTAGGATGCGGAAAAGCCATTTTTTACCAGATTTCGATTTCTTCACTTTTCTGTAAATTGAAATAGCGACGGATAAGGTAGACTAAAGGGTAGATTAAAAGCGTATCTGCAGCAGCGAAAAGCGCTTTAAATAGCCACCCATCTTTAACCAAGCCGCCAATAAAAGCGAAACTTTCTACGCCGATAAATAATACAGTTGTCACTAAAATAGTGTCTACTAGCTGAGAAAAAATGGTGGAAGCATTATTTCGCAACCATAAATATTTGCCATTGGTTTTCTTCTTGATCGCGTGAAAGATGCGTACATCAATAAATTGTGCTACCAAATAAGCCAACATGGAAGCCAGAATCACTCGGCTTGAACTTTGGAAAACCTGATCGAACTGCTCATTGCTAACCGGACTATTGCTAATGGCAGGAAAAACATGCCCTAAATAAAGAATTAACAAAACTAAAAGCGAAGCGAATAATCCGGCGAAAACCACGCGGTTAGTGTTTTTTCGACCGTAAACTTCAGAAAGAATATCGGTAATTAAAAAGGTAAGAGGGTAGGGAATAACGCCGGCCGACACGATAAAAGTTTTAAAGCCGAGGTTGATGCTAACGAACTTATTAGCGATTAAATTACAAGTTATTAAGGCCGCAATAAATAAAGCAGCCAGAATCAAATACATGATTCCGGCTTCCTTATGTTTAATGATTTGCGTTTTTTTCAACTTAGTCAATTACTAAGTCGTATTCCATGCGCATTTGCATGCCCTTGCGGCTTTGAGCTTGTTCAATAAGCTCGAGGTATTGGGCAAATTCACCCAATTCAGCTTTGATGCTGGCGCCACCCATTTGGTCAGAGAATTCTTTAATAAAGGCTTGTAATGGATCTTCTAATTCGGGATAGGTTACCACGGAATAGCCTTCTTCTAAACCAGCTTTTTCGGCAGCAATATTAATGGCGTCACTTAATCCACCAATAAGATCTACCAGTCCAAGTTCTTTTGCTCTAAGGCCAGAGTAAACTCTTCCTTGTCCGATGCTGTCTACAAAGGCAAGGTCTAAACCACGACCAGTAGCAACTCTACTTTTAAAGGTGCCGTAAATATTATCAACCTGACGAATTAAGATTCTACGTTCTGAAGGACTTAAATCGCGGTCTATGGTGCCGATATCCGAATGCTTGTTAGTTTTTACCGTTTCGATATTAATTCCCAGTTTCTCATTCATGAGGTCTTGCGCAGTGAAAAATAGTCCGAAGGCCCCGATGCTTCCGGTTACGGTATTGGGCTGAGCTAAAATGGTATCCGCAAAACAAGCGATGTAGTAACCACCGCTGGCAGCCACATCACCCATTGAGGCGATTACGGGTTTCTCGGCTCTGGTCAGGTCCACTTCTCGCCAAATTACTTCCGAGGCTAAAGCGCTGCCACCAGGGCTATTAACTCTTAAAACAATTGCTTTTACTTTGTCGTTTAAGCGCGCTTGACGCACCGCCGCCGCAATACGATCAGATCCGATAATATACTCACTACCTTCACCGCCACGTATCTCGCCTTGTGCAATAATAACAGCAACTCTTTGATCGCTGTATTCGCTATTGCCGTTTAAATCGAGTTGTTTGGCATATTTAGCGGGGCTAATAAAGTTCACCGCGCTAAATTTTTCGCTTTCGCTAGAACTCATAAGTAAATCTTGAATCTCATCGTAATAAGCCAATCCGTCAATGAGGCCTAAGTCTGCCGCCGCGTGAACATTTGTTAAAAGACTATCTGCCGTAAGGTTCAACTGGCCGATGCTAATCCCTTTCGATTCGGCTAAGTCACCGAGGTAAGTTCCCCAAAAAGAATTTAGTAGCTCGCTTAATTGCATGCGGTTAGAGCTGGACATTTCATTCAAAAGGTAAGGCTCAACTGCGCTTTTAAATTTATTACCAGTGGCTCTAAGAACAACGGGCTTTACCCCTAATTTCTCCAGTGCTTGGCGGTAATAGGCTACAGAGGCGCTAAGACCAGAGAACTCTAAAATACCTTCTGGGTTTAAGAAAAAGCTATCGGCCACGGAACTTAAGTACAAGCCTTTTTGAGTAAGTATTTCACTGTAACCGTATATGAATTTCCCAGAGGATTTGAAATCAATAAGAGCATTGCGAATTTCTTTTAGCGTCGCGTTTCCTGCTAGGGGTACGCCGCCATCGAGGTAAATACCGATAATTTTTGGATCATCTTGGGCCGCCTTTAAAGCGCTGATAATGCTAGTAAGTCCATTTGCTCTTTCGGGATTACCTGAAAGCGGGTCGAATTGTGCGAAAGGATTGTCCTGAGCTCTATCTACAAAAGTGGCATTCATATCAATACGGAGAATGCTTTTATCTTTAATCTCCAATTCAGGACTACTGATAGAAGCGATAGAAGCAAAAAGCAGGAATATCAAGAAGAGGAGTATGGCGCCACCAATGATGGAGGCGAGTAACATTTTAAGGAAGGATTTCATTTGATTATATTTAGTTTTGCGATTATACAGCAATATTAAGTATTTGTTCAATTTGCGAGAAACAAAAAGAGAAGCACATTTACTGCTTGGCGGAAATTTAGGCGATGTGCGTAGAACTTTTGAGAGGGCAGAGGAGCTTTTACAAGACTCATTTACCATTTTACGCAAATCTAGTCTATATCAAAGTGAACCTTGGGGAATGGAGAGTGAAAATCTTTTTCTCAATCAAGTTTGGAAGGTGGAGACGGTTTTAAGTCCCATCTTACTTTTAGAAAAACTCTTGCAAGCTGAGATTAATCTTGGCAGGGAAAGAGCAGAGCCTAAGGTTGAGGGTGCCTATTTTGACAGGACTTTAGATATTGACATTCTATTTATGGACGACTTACAGTTAAATTCTGATAAACTTGTCTTGCCCCACCCCAGATTACATTTACGTGCCTTTACTTTGCAAGCTTTAGTGGAGATAGACCCAGGTTTTATTCATCCAGTTCTGCTAAAATCTACTAGCTATCTTTTAGAAAACTGCACAGATAATGTTAAAGCGCGCAAGCTTGATTGAAGGGAAGTACATTGCCATAGAAGGCAATATTGGGTCGGGTAAGACAACACTAGCCAAGCTTTTATCGGAAAAGCTTAATGCGCGTTTGGTTTTGGAAGAATTTGAGGAGAATCCTTTTTTGGGCCGTTTTTATGAGGATAAGGAGCGATTTGCTTTTTCGGTGGAAATGTCCTTTTTAGCAGATCGTTATCATCAACTAAGTAATTTACCTACCACCCAAGATCTGTTTTTACCCAATTTAGTGGCCGATTATGCCCCTTTTAAAAGTTTGATATTTGCCCAAAGTAATTTGCCAGAGGCAGAGTTTCAGCTTTATCGTAAATTTTGGCAAATGGCCCTAGGTAAGGTCCGTCAACCTGATCTGTTGATTTTTCTTCATCGCCCACTTGAGTCATTATTAGCTAATATTGATAAAAGAGGTCGTTCTTATGAAGAAAATATGAGTCATGACTATTTGATAAGGTTAAATGAAAGTTATGCTAGTTTTATCAAACAAAACTGGCACTCAAAAATCATCGATTTAAACGCGGACTCTTTTGATTTCTTATACTCTGAAAGTGATGTAGAACGGGTGGTTGACGTGGTTCTGGAGAAATATTTATAATGGAAAGTGAAAATATTTGCTTTTGAAAATTAGAATTGGCTTAAAAAATTTGAGTTTCGGTCACTTTTAGTACCTTTGCAGAGCATAATTTGATGCAAAACATAACCCACTTATATTTATGAAAAGAATAAATTTACTTTTCGGACTTGCTCTTTTTAGTCTCTCTGCAACCGCTCAGAATGAAGAGGTGGTCCTTACAGAAGCTCACCAAAGTAATTTTCGTACTTGGTCATTAGGCTTAAATGTTGGAGCTACTGCTTCTTTAGGAGATGCGGCTAGCTATTTTTTCGGTGACAAGACTGATGCAACCCCTAGTGGTGTTGGTGGTTTTGAAATCGGCGTACGTGGCCACTTAACCAAATGGTTTTCTCCTATGATTGGTGTTTCTGGAACGGGAGGTTTTCACCAAACTTCTGGTACCGATAGAAACTTTTATTTTGAAGGAGATTACTTGGATGGCGATATCAGCTTAGCTTTCAATTTAACCAATATGTTTTTATATGGTAAAGAATACCAAAGAAAGCATGCAATGATTTTTACACTTGGTTTAGGTGCAACTTACTTAGCGGCTACTGGCTATGACAATACAGGTATGCAAGTTTCAACGGTAGGTGGAGATGCCTTAACTTCTGCGAGAGCTTTTACAACTGTTTTGCCATTGAAACTATGGTACAAGCGTCAATTGAACGAAACTTGGGATCTTGACATTCTTTATCGTAACACATTTATTTTATTAGACGGAGGGGATGCACGTTATAAAGGTGTGAACTCCGATTTCTTCGGTTACTTTGGTGTAGGAGCTACTTATAACTTCGGAGATAAAGAGAAGAAAAACATCGTTTATTACAGCCCTTACGAAGGTCTTTTTGCTGACCTTAAAGAGATTAAGGATAACTACGGTAAACTCACCAATGACGATGATGGTGACGGTGTAAGTAATCTATTCGACGTAGATAACGCTACTCCAGCTGGTATTAACGTTGCTGCTAACGGTGCCCCGATGGATAGTGATGGTGATGGAATTCCTGACTACATGGATGCTGATCCATTCACAGCTAAAGGTGCTAAAGTTGATTCTGAAGGTCGTACTATCGATTCTGATGGTGATGGTGTTGGTGATCATATGGATGCTGAGCCAAACACTCCTAAAGGCGCTTTAGTAAACTTCAAAGGTATTTCTGTTGCCAGTGCTGCCAATGGTGGCGGTGGTGGTGTAGGTGCTTACATGCCTTCAGTATTCTTTAACTTTAACAGTGTAACTGTTACTGATGCTAACTACCTAAGATTAGCCGCAATTGCAAGTGCATTGAAAGCTAACCCTAATGTTAAAATTGTATTAACTGGTCACAGTGATGCAACGGGTGCAGAAGAGTACAATAAAACTTTAGGTCAGCGTCGTGCTGATGCTGTAGCTAAAGAATTAACGCAAGAATTTGGCGTAGATGCTTCTCGTATCGAAACCAAATCAAGTGGTGAGACCGATCCTTTAGCTAATAAGCGCAAAAACATCAACCGTAGAGTTGACGTATCTGTAAAATAAGATTAGATCTAAATATTTTAAAAGGCTCCCAAAATGGGAGCCTTTTTTATTTTAGCCCTGACTCTACTTGGGATTAAGTCCTTTCTTCGTTTGAATGGCGGGGCCCGAGCCGAAACTATGAAATAGTAAGGTGCTATTTTAAGAAGGGTAGGCGTGGAATATTGCTGTTAGGAAGGAGTGTTTTGGAATATCTTCTAATAAGTCGATATCGGATTTTGATTTAAAACAGCATAGTTTATAAAGTCTTGCGAATATAATCCCAAAGTACTATGCCAGCACTAACGGAAATATTTAAGGAATGCTTGGTCCCAAACTGAGGGATTTCAATAGCACCATCACAAAAGCGGAGGACTTCATCACTTACACCGCTGACTTCATTGCCAAAAACGAAAATTTGCTTCATCCCTAAATTGGGTTGCCAATCATTAAGCATAATAGAATTGGTAGTTTGCTCAACGGCCCATATTTGATAACCATCTGCCTTAAGCGCCGCCAACCTAGCCAAACCATTGGGCATTGCCTCCCAGGCTACCGAATCTGTAGCTCCTAGAGCAGTTTTACGCATTTCTTTTACGGGTTCGGGACTAAGTCCACCAAGGTAGATTTTCTCGCAGCGGAAGGCGTCAGCACTGCGGAAAACAGAACCAACATTTAAAATACTGCGAATATCATCTAAGGCAATACTGAAAGGATGCTTCTCACTTTCTTTATATTCTTCCGCAGTCATTCTATTTAGCTCGCTCATGCGTAACTTTCTCATAGCTTATAGTATTTTAGCCAAAGATCAAAAGTACTTTAATTGACTACGAAAAGTAAGCAAGAGACGCCTTTAATGCGGCAGTATAACGAGATAAAGACTAAGCATCCTGATGCCTTGCTATTATTTCGGGTAGGTGATTTTTATGAAACCTTTGGTGAGGACGCCATCCGCGCAAGCAAAATTCTCGGGATTGTTTTAACCAAACGGGCGAATGGTGCTGCGGCTAAAACCGAACTGGCTGGTTTTCCGCATCATTCCTTAGATACTTATCTGCCGAAACTTGTGAGAGCGGGATTACGCGTAGCGATTTGCGACCAGTTAGAAGATCCTAAGCAAACGAAAAATATAGTAAAACGCGGTGTAACAGAATTGGTTACTCCCGGCTTGACCACCAACGATCAGGTTTTGCAAAGTGGCAGTAATAATTTCCTTTGTGCGATCCATATTACCGGTGGCATGCAGGGTATTGCTTTTTGTGATATTTCTACCGGGGAACTTATGGTGGCCCAAGGAAGTCATGAATATATCGATAAGCTGATTCAAAGTTTAAGACCAGCGGAAATCATTTATTCGCGCACTAAACGCGATGTATACCATGAATTGTATCAGGGTAAACATTATTCGTATTCATTAGATGATTGGGTGTTTCAAGAGGATTTTGCACAGCAGAATTTATTGAGTCACTTTCAGGTAAGTTCCTTGAAAGGCTATGGTATTGAGGATCTGCGCGAAGCGATTATTGCCTGTGGAGCGGTCTTTCATTATATGAAGGAAACCCAGCACAATCGTTTGCAACATATAAGCTCGCTTAGTAGAATTGATCACCGCGATTATGTGTGGATGGATCGCTTTACGGTTCGTAATTTAGAAATTTTCGACTCTAATGCGCCCAATGGAAAATCATTATATGACGTAATAAATTTCACCGCTTCTCCCATGGGCTCGCGGTTGCTGCAGCGATGGATGGCGATGCCTCTATTAGATTTAGCTCAGATAGAAAAGCGTCAAACGGTAGTAGATACCTATTATAAGAATATCGATCTTTTAGATAATACCCGCGATCATTTGGCGGAAATCAATGACCTGGAACGCTTAGCGGTAAAGCTTAGCACCGGTAAGATTTTGCCCAAGGAGCTCTTGCAGTTAAAAGAGGGTATTATGCTTTCTAATGAAATTAAGAGTTTAGGCACTTCCGTAGATGGTTATTTAAAAGAGTTTTGCGATAATTTGTGGACGGGCTTGGATTTTATAGCCACCATAACCGATAGATTAAAGGAAGATCCTTCCAATAATTTCAATAAAGGGGAAGTAATGCGTCAAGGTTTTTCGGCCGATTTAGACGAATTACGCGAATTGGTTTATCATGGTAAGGATAAGCTCTTGGGGATTCAGAACAGGGAAAGTCAAGCAACTGGAATCACAAACCTAAAAATAGCCTTTAACAACGTTTTTGGCTATTACTTAGAGGTGCGCAATAGTCAAAAAGATAAAGTTCCGCAAGGGTGGATTCGTAAGCAAACTTTGGTAAACGCTGAGCGCTATATTACCCCTGAGCTAAAAGAGTATGAAGCGAAAATTTTAGGCGCTGAAGAAAAAATTGTCAGTCTAGAACAAGGTCTATACGAAGACCTTTTAAATGAATGCCGTAAGTCATTAGCCCAAATTCAGGCCAATGCCCGCTTGCTGGCTCAAATCGATTGTCTTTCCGCTTTCGCAGAATTAGCCAAGAAGCGGAATTACCATTTACCCAGTATTAATGAAGGGACTAGTATTTCCATTACAGAGGGTCGCCATCCCGTTATTGAGCAAAGTTTGTCTAGCGGAGCCGAGTATATATCCAATAGCCTAGAGTTAAATCGGGAAGAACAACAACTATTAATGATTACCGGCCCTAACATGTCGGGTAAATCTGCATTACTAAGGCAAAGTGCTTTAATCTGTTTGCTTGCGCAGATGGGTTCTTTTGTGCCAGCTAAGGCTGCCGAATTAGGATTGGTCGATAAGATATTCGTGCGCGTGGGGGCTTCTGATAATATTTCTCAGGGTGAATCTACTTTTATGGTAGAAATGAATGAGACGGCTAGTATTTTGAATAACCTTTCTGAAAGGAGTTTAGTGGTTCTTGATGAGATAGGGCGTGGTACAAGTACCTACGATGGTATTAGCATCGCTTGGAGCATCGCGGAGTTTTTACATGAACACCCAAGCCGGGCAAAAACATTATTTGCGACCCATTACCACGAGCTAAACGAAATGGCGAATTTGTTCGAGCGCATCCAAAATTATAATGTGAGTGTAAAGGAAGTAGGCGATAAAATCATTTTTATGCGTAAATTAAGGCAAGGTGGCAGTGCGCATAGTTTCGGAATTCACGTGGCAAAAATGGCAGGTATGCCTAATTTAGTTTTAAATCGTGCCGAAAAAATACTAGCCGAATTAGAAAGTAGTCGGGCGAAGGGCAAGGACGCTGGGCAAGCCATTAAGCAAGCCAAAGATGATATGCAGCTGAGCTTCTTTAAGTTAGATGACCCGATTTTAGAAGATATACGAGTAGATATTCAAAATTTAGATATCAATACCCTTACTCCGGTGGAGGCCTTGATGAAGTTAAATGAAATAAAGAAAAAAATTGGTCTATAATGTTGTGTGGTTTTTGAAAATCATATTATATTTGCCGTCCCAAACGCAAGGAGGGAAGTTCTTTTAAGAAGTCTAATTGCGAAATTAGCACAATGCGAGAGTAGCTCAGCTGGTAGAGCACGACCTTGCCAAGGTCGGGGTCGCGGGTTCGAATCCCGTCTCCCGCTCAAAAACCCCTCCAAGGAGGGGTTTTTATTTAGGTTCGCCCTGGTGGTGGAATTGGTAGACACGCGGGACTTAAAATCCCGTGACCATTGCGGTCGTGCGGGTTCAAGTCCCGCCTGGGGCACAATCACAAAATCGAAACCCTTGTTAGTCAATAGATTAGCAAGGGTTTTTTGGTTTTTACTGAAACTATACTGAAACAAATGCTTCATTTGGGTGCATTGTGGTGCATCGTGATAAGCTGTCTGTTGGATCATTCTTGAAAAAGTCAATAGCGATATCATTTGACCTTATGAGCCCGACGCACAATGCCCCTACAAAGAGAAAAGGCAAATTTAGCGCTGTGAGCACTCCGACTATAAATTCTAGGAATTTCTTACTCTAACCCGCTTGGTCTTTTAATCTTTGGCAAAGAAGGAAGAAGGATGTCAGTTGGGTCACTAAAGTATGATATGCCTTCTAAGGGTATTCAAAACCAAACGATTGATATAGCTGCCAGACTAGGGCATAACAGCGTGCAGTGTATCTTCCAAAGGCTTGTTAATAACGTAGGGATTTAATGTTAACAAAGATAATGCACCTGTAGTTGATTTTTCAAAGGCTAGAAGGTCTGTATTATTTTTCGCTATAATACTTAGAACCATAATAGTATGTTAAAAAAGACGAAATAACCAAAAGCAGCACCAATCCAATTTTTAGTTTTTGCCCTAAATTATACCTCTCGATTAAAGGACCGTGATTCCGGTAGCCTACAAGAGCAAATAGGAGGCCCGCCACCAACAAAATGCTTATCCAAAAAAAGCACATAATAAAATGATCTTTTAGTGGATTCTTGCATAAACCCTTTTACGCTTATCTACAAACTTCAATTGGCCATCTAATATTGTATCCATTATAATTAAAGTATCGCTGGTTAATTTGATAATGTGGTAATCTTCATTGTCGCCCACTTTCAAGTGCTCCCCCCGTTGATCATATTGGTAGTATGATACAAGTTTGTCTGGACTTATTTGACCTTCCGTAATAAACCGATGGAATTTATCGAAGGTAATTACTTCTCTACAAGCATCAATATCAGCCTGATCTGAAAGGGGACCCTCTTTAAGGACCGCATCTCTTATTTCTACGCACTGCCAGCTACCATAAAGCTCCCTTTCATCACAGGAGCCCAAACTAGCGTAAATGCTAAACCCAATCAACAACCTAAGTACCTTCATAACGTTTCGTTTATTTGTTCCTTATTTGACGAAAGATTTTGTTGTAAATGCCTGAAAGCAGCCACTTTGCCTTGCGAGGTTGTTAAATCAAATTTCTCTGGCTTTAAAATCGCGTCAAGAACATTATAAGTTGCATTTAACAGATTAGCTACATCCTCTGGATTCTTTTGTCTCGGGAAATTGATCGCTTCGCCTTTTTGACTAATTACATCTTCCGCATTGAAGGCAGCTTTCATAACTTTAAAGGTTAAGTTTTCTAATGTTTCCAGTCTAGAATCTGGCTTAGTGGCAGAAGCATAAATTGAGAAGAGACCAAGGGCTGTGCCACCATTTTTTGCTGCAGACTTACCTAGGTCGGTTCCGTAAGTACTCAAAATCTTCTCTGTGGTATTTATTGCAACACCCTTAGAAAGCTGTGTGCTGCTTTTACTCCCAGTGTAACCACTATATAGAAGGTCGGCTGCAGCAAAAAAACCAGCCAACCGGTGTCATATAAAAATCATCGCGCCCCATCTCCAAAGTCCTTCTGGCGCTTGGTGTCACAAGGTGAGCAGAAACTCCAGTAGTAGATTTTTGAACCAATCCGTTTGTTGTAGAAAAGGGCCCCGAGATTCTAGGCTTTGTTGGTGCCATTCCATCGGGATCAACAAGATTTAAAGGATTGTTGAGGGAAAAATTGTATAGTAAAACATGAGGGAACTCTCTAGCCAACGGATCCACACTCAACCACACACTAATCTTAGGATCGTAATACCTTGCCCCGTAAGAAAGATAGTAGTAGTAGTAGTAGTAGTAGTAGTAGTAGTAGTAGACAATTTCAGGATCTTTACCCGTTTCTGTATTTCCATATAAACTCAGATCATAATACTCCTCCATTTTAGATATCCTATCCATACTCTACCTATAGAAGTCTTTATTTTCTTCTAGGCCTATTTAAGTTAATATTTACGCAAAACTAAGAGGTTAGATTAACTAAAACCCCTGTTCAGATTACCTATTGGGCCAATACGTCTAAATCGTTATATTAAAGAAAATCAGAGAAATACCATGTAAGGTTAAAATCAAACGGATAGCATTTGAAAGAAGAATATCTTAATGGAATTGAGTGCGTGCTCTAGGGGGTAAGCACTACCCAAAAAGACTATTTTGATTTAATCTCCATTTTTACTGGGGTTACGGTATAATCACCATTATTTTCAACTTCAGTATGTGCTAAATATATTTCATTTTTATTATTAAAAAATGTGAATTTTGAAAACCAATGAGGGTTATAATTTATTAACGTATCAATTTGACAGTCATTAATTCGGGCTATTACTACTTGTGTACTATCCCAAGTAAATTCTTGTTCATTAGATGAAGCAAAAATCATATCACCATCATTATTTGATACGACATTAACAATATCTGAGACCACATTATTACAGTTATCACTAATAAATAATGTCTTGGCATCTTCAAATGAAAATTTCATTACCATATGGAATTTTCCAACTTTGTTTTCATAAAAATACTTTACTGGATGAGATCCGTGGGTATCTATGAGTATTGAGTCGTTTTTCAAACTTAACCTCAAGGTATCTCCATTTCTTTTGCTTAATGTGTTAAACCTTTCTCCTAAATAATATTCACTTGATAAAAAACTTATTTTATGTTTTGTGTTTTCTATAGCATTGTAAAATTCATGTTCAGAAATCGAATAATATTTCATGATTATTCGATTATTTGACAATGTGCCATAAATTTTCTTAGGCTCTTGTCCAGAAGTAAATAAATCTAAACCTACAATCGATTTCTTAACATCTTCGTTAATAATTTTATGATTGCAACATATAATGGTAAAAAAAATAGATAGGATACATATGTTTTTTAAAAGTAGTTTCATAGTATAATTAATTATTTTAGTTACCAATTTTTAACCCATCTATTTTTTCCAAGGTCAAGTATTCGTGCATTAGAATTCGGGTTTTTGGGCATATATAAATATACTTTTGCTTTAGGATTTTTTATAATATAATTCTTCGCACGCTGCGAATCTCTACCTGAAGGCACATAATCAACTTTTGGGTTTGTTCCCCCGTGACTATGAATATCTCTAGATACAACCTTATTTTTATTTTCTGGGTTCATGCCACCTGTTACTGTTGAACTACCTTCATAGGACTTTCCAACAGCCGAAGTTCCGTCAGTATAATCTTGAAGGCTCCATTCAATATCCGAGTTGTCGGCAGAAAATTTAAAAACCTTTTCTGCTTCCTTAGAATTTGAAGTATTGGCCACATGCCCTTTTAAGTCTTGTGTTACATATCTACGATCAGTAAACTCCGTGTTTGGTTCCTTGGTAGAAAGCTGAGGCAATAACTCTTGGTCCTTTACAGTAATTCCAGCATCTTTTTTTCCTTTATCCCAGTTTTCTTTTGTATGTAAATGATCTTCAGTACTACCTTTAACATGTTTTTCTTTGGTAACTTTCCCTTTTGTATCAACGGAGTACTCATGATCCAACCCCGTTGGGTCTATAAATATTATTGGGTTATTAGCCACAAAATTATATGGCGTTAAATTTGGATTATTCCCTACCAGCGGATCCACACTCAACCACACGCTAATCTTCGGATCGTAATACCTCGCCCCGTAGTAGTAGTTCCCAGTCTCCTCATCCCATTCCTTACCATTAAACCTAAACCTACTGCTAAAGCTAGTATAGTTTTTAGCATACTGGTTTTCTAAATTTTCGCCCCAAGGCGTATTTAAGAAAAATTGATAGGGTTCGCCGCGCATGTCTGTTATAAATTCTACCGAGCCGAGGTAATCGGGATGATAAAAGTACATAACTTCAATTTCATCGCAATTAGCTCCATTTAAACCTGCGAAGTAGGTGCTTTGCTCGCATTGGCAAAGTGATTGTCCTTCCAGCGGATCGGTGCCTCCACCGCCCTCATCATTTGGTTCTCCCAATGTGGCGTTGCAATCTACAAACTCCATTTCCAGACCAATGCTCTGCAAGTAAAGATAATCAGTTGTGTATCTCAGTGGCTCCCCATACAAACAGTCAAGCGTAGCCATCAAATCCTGAGGTGCACCTGTTCCTATTGCAGTATAGCCAATATCTTCTTCGTTCGGTGCTTGAATTAACTCTAGGTCTGGGTTATCATGATCAAAGGGGTTGCTAATAAGGTTGGTAGCTATTCTTTGGGCGCCCATGTAATAGTGCTTGCTTGCTAAAACAGTCTCCAAATAATGAGTGGCAATAAAGTAAGAGTTCACATACACCGTAGGAGGATCCATAGGTAAACTTAGGGTAGAATTGCTGTTGACATTTACTAATCCCGAGTATATGTTGGATTTCATAATACGGTTGCCAGTATGATCATATAAATAATGATGAGCGCTTGAGGTCTCTGTTTGCAAATCTTCAATTAAAACACCTGCCAGCTTTTGATCTTCAGTCCAGCAGTAACTAGTTTTTTGACTTACCGTAGTCTTGCCTGCGTCAACCTCAGTGTACGTTTCCTCCGCAACTGAGCCCATGGCATTGTAGGTATAGTTGTGATCTTTAGTGATGTTATTTATTTGGTCTGACACTGCCGTAATTTGATGTCTTTTCGAGGGATTATAACTATAGTCTAAGTCGCTTATTGCTGCAGCACCAGAGATGTTATCAATGGTTGTTTTAGAAGCTAATCGCCCAGCTGAAAAGAAGTTTGTAGAAATGGTTTGATCAATACTTAAACTCCCCAGACCTGAACTGGTGCTCCCGTATTTCAACCTTGCTTGCTCCAGTTGACCTAAATGATTATAGCTTATTCCTTCAAGCTTGTAGGCGCCACCAATAGGGGCTCCGCTGGCGGTAGTTATTGGAGTTGCGTTATTTGTAATCTCTTCAATATTACCGATATCATCGTATTGAAACGATTTATCAAGCATGGTTTGAGACGCACCGTTAATGGAAAGTTGAACTTCACTATTTGTTAACCGTCTCGTTTTATTATGATAGGTCAAATTAGTTTTCGCTTGATTTCCATATTCATAAGAACTCATATTTCCATAGCCATCATATAAGGCCGAATTTAAAATGTCGTGAGCCATATAACCAGGTCTTTCACCTTCCATCGTAATTAAATCACCTGTTTGGTTATAGCCATAAGTTACCACTTCATTATCTGGATAAGTCATATCCAATATTCGTCCCCAAGTATCATATCTGAAAGAGGTGATAAACTCTTGAGGACCAGCCTGGGTAATCCTTATGTTTTTCTTTTCTTCTATTAGATTACCTAAAAAGTCGTAATTAAAATCTTGAACGATAAAATCTGTTCCTTGCTCTATTCTAACTACTCTACCAGCTCCATTTTTACCATCCCCTAAACTACCATAAGTAAAAACTACGTTATTCGCAGCTCCTGTCCGCGAGTACTCTTTTTCAATCAACCTATTGTAATTATAAGTCATGTCAATACTTTCTGAAGCTGCATTGGTGATTTGAATAACATTTCCTGCAAGATCATAGGAGCTGACTGTAGCTCCCCTATCAGAATGAACCTCCTCTGTAACTCGACCAAACTCATCATAGGTATAACCAGAAGTTTCATTGGCCGGGGATGTATAATCAAGCATTTGACCCAACGGATCGTAATTGAAAGAAGTGGTTTCCCAACCATCCGTAGCATTTCCTTGCCACATTTCAATTTGCCTACCTAATGCGTCTAAAAATACCCTAGAGTTTTGATCTATCGGGCTAGGACTGATCGTTTCATGAGAAAACAGTTCAAGATTCGTATCCCAAAAGTAATTATAACCTGTTGCAACATGAGGGTCATTCGTACTTGACTCTGATAGAACCTTAGTTTCATCAACTCTGCCAAGGTAGTCATAGTGAATTTTGGAAGTTTCAATGGTATTTTCAAGAATTAACTCTCCCATATCGGTAAGAGGTGATTCGCCAGGAGCAAGATCTAAAAAACTCAATCTCTCAGCAATGGTCCATCCATACAGATTTTTCTTAGTAATACCACTCACCTCTACATTTCGAGCAAAAATACCTGCATCCGACCAAGAAACATCTTTCTTAACTTGAATAACCTGACCAAGTCCATTTAGAAAGGTCGCAGTTCTTAGAGGAGCAAACATTGGATACAACAATTCCCTGCTCTCTAAGTCAACCAAGCTATTACAATTAATATTTCCCGTGGGAGTTACATATCCACTTCCAGAATTAATATTATGGTAGGTTATTGCTACCGGAATAGTTCGCTCAAATGGTGCATTGGGACCCGTTTCGATACCTTCCGGATAATACTCAAAATGAATGGCAGGAGGAGAAACAGAGTTGTAAATTTCATTTGGACCAAATATACTTACAACGCGGTTATTATCATCATAAAGATAAGCCATTGGATGATTGTTAATATCATTGGTCTGTTTTAGTAAATTATTACCATCCTTACTGTAAATATTACAAATACTTTCTCCGTAAGAGTTACTGACAGCTTCAATATTTTGATGCAGATAGGAGTCATAGGTGTAATTCAATGTCATTCTCTGCCCCATGTGGTTCGCCGGCCCTACTAAGCTAGTGACCTGACCATAAGAGTCATACGAGAAATTAGTGATCGCTAAATTTCCTGTAGTTTGACTGACTAACTCATTTTGAATTTCGTCAATCTGCCATTCTTCATTTACCACTCCATCACCATTTATCGCATGAGTTCGGCGAACTGGGGGTGAGGCAGAGCTTCCTGCGCGAACCTCATGTTTCTTTAAAAAGCCCGTCAATCCATCAACTTGAATTGGGCTATAATATTCCATATCAGCTATTAAATCGTAATTAATGGTGGTGGTTAGTTCTCTTTTAAATACATTAATGGTCTTAATTTCTTCTTTTCTAAAGGTTACTGGAATATCTATTTCTACTTCTAAGTTTGGGGAGACACCGCAGCCACTTGATCCATTGCCTAATAAATACATAGGCAAGAATAAAGTATCATCTTCAAAGCCAGCAGGACCTTCTAAGGCCCAAGCCTTTACACCTGGCAGAAAGAAACTATTAGTTATTGGCCCAGTGATTGTCAAATTAGTTGGGTTACTTAATATCTCACCAGGGTCTGTGATGCAGACAGCATCCCAGCTGCCTGCAATAAAGGTAATTCTCTTAATAAAAAACTGGCCATTATTCACGAATAATTCGAAGCTTGATGGCAATTCGATAATCACATCAGGACCAGTGATTTCCATAGTTTCACCCAGTGGGATATCTACAAAAAATCTTGTCCTTACAAGTTCGGTTGCATAGCCAAAAGGGTTATTAATAGTAAAACTATTACTTAGTTCTACCCCAATATTAGCATCAACCTCTTTAATTTTTGTGTAAGTGGAACTTTTAACCAAGGTTTCAGTATAATTATCTAAAGCACTACCATGTCCTTGGCGATATTGAATTACATTATAATAGCGGTCGTAGTCTGCAGTGTACTGTGTGGTCTGTAATAAGTTAACAGGGATTGGACCGAGATTATAAAATACTTGAGTTGTATCAATTTCTGGATGAACATATGTCATTGTAGCAGTTAGTGCTGGGAAAACTGAGCTATTCTCATCAATTTGAGAAAAATCAGCCACCACTAAGTCTTGGCTATTATCTACCGAAACCTGTCCTAAATTAACCCCTGAAGTTTCTACTTGATAAAAAGTATAGCGATTCTCTTTGTGGCTAATTAAATATTTTTGTCGATCTATTTCGTAGATATTTCCTACGCAACCGTCACTACCGTCTACACTCTTGTGCACATTATAGTTCAAGAAAAAGAAATGATCAGTAAGAATATCTTTCTGATATTGATGTATTTTTCTTTGATCGGGATCATCATCAATAAGAGCATTATAAAACTGAACCTCGGAATAGTATCTTTCCACATAAGGAAAGCCTGATGTAGCATTCCAGCAATTGAGGTCCGTCTGGTAGCGTGGGTCAATAAATGGCTTTACCTCGTTTTGATCAACATCAAAAGTAAAAGACTCATGACGTTTTTCTATTCTTGAGAAACCAATAAAATCTCGTTCTCTACGACTTTTAACACCACCGTCATAATGAAAACTAAAATGCTGCTGATTTACACCGTCCAGGTCTTCATTTGCATCTTGTAAATCGTAAGGATCAATAATCTCAAGACTAGCCATTACCCATTTGCTCATAGGCATGTCCCAAAAGACATCCTCGTCATTTGGACTCAAATGAGAAGTGATTTCTGCGGTTAAATAACCGCGCTTATTGCCCTCAGTTTTATAGTCAATTACAAAACTACCCCCTATAGGGTTTGTTACTTTTTTAAGCTTAAGAGCTTTACCTAAACGATTGTGGTAAACTTTTAGGTTTCCGTCGATGTCGGTCGTCAATAAATCAACTTTTCCATCGCCATTAAGGTCACTAAAAGAACTTCGTGTAAGTGCCACTGAAAACGCGTAAGAGTAGGCCCCATTAACAGAACCTTTAAAATTACCTATTGGTGTCGTTGCAATTGGAAAACCAAAAGTCCCGGAAGCATTTGCATTTATTCCTAAAGTATTGCCTTGGTTAAAGTACCCTGGTAAAACACTTAAACGAATACTCTGAGAAGCAAAGGAGATGCCGGTATTAAGGTATACTTTGTACTCATTATTTACAAGATCAACTTGTTCAATGCGGTCTGCCAATCCATCGCCATTTATATCCATAAAAAAGCCGGATGAAAAAGATGCTGTCCTGTTAACTCCCAGACCAACCGCAAAACTCGAATTCTTTGTTTTAATTCCTTTAACCATTTTCGCCAAAACATCAGGAAGGATGCTTGCGAATTTTGAAGTTGGGGTAATATTAAAACCAAGGTTTATCGTATTACTAGTTGTCTCAGATACATCGGTAAACGGATACGTTATAGGAGAAGCCAATAAAGATCCTGTACTAAAGGATACATCTGTATTTGATGAGCCTTCATTGATGCGATCTACTAATCCATCGCCATTAAAATCCGACCAATGTATATTTTGATGCATTTTCCCCATGGAGAAAGAGGTACTAGCTCCAATATTTGCAACCTCCAGAACTTGGGCCAACTTGCTTTGATCCTGATCGAAGACCATCCACTTATTCCCTTCATTCAGCACACTTCCAGCACCAATTGTTGCTCCAAACGCATTATAAGAGTTGGTTTTACGAGATCCTAAAAAATTGGTCGCGGTTTCGTTCATTCCACCACGAGGATCAGATAAATGGATATTAGTCTGATTTCCAACCCAAAGATCAGGGAATCCATCACCATTTATATCCATCATTTGAGTTTTTGTCTCATTGAAGTATGAAGGGTAGAGTTGGTCTTCAGAATATGCCATATCAATATTGACTGGATAATTACCGCTTAGATTTGCTCCAGCTGCATAAGTTTCCCCTAGAGTGAACGACGAGGTTGTACGAGGTACAGCAACCGCTATATCGCTGCCACTAGGCGCTGGAGCAGAAGGGTTGATTGGCAGATCATCTTGAGTAAAAAGCCAAGGACTAATAAGTCCTTCATTCCCATAAATACCGCTGTGAGTAGAAGAGCTAATATAACGATCAAGCGGTTGAGGGTTTTCTGAATTGTAGGCAGTTGCCGCTACAATGTAGGTACGAAACATGGTCGGATTCTCTCCTCGCTTTGCTGTTAAAGGAAAAAATTTAACGTCAGGTTGTGAGCTTGAAGGAAAAATACCTTGCATTTGACTCAAGCTGGGAGGGCTGGTATTTGTAGAAAGATTGTTGCTATTGGCCATCGACTCTGTAGGGGCTACTAATTGCGATGGTAAGATTGGATCATTAGTTAAACGATCAAGGTCGTTCCACATAAATTGCCCCCAATGCAGATGGTGATCACCAATGAAACTCTTTTGAATATTAAAAATAGAATGGTTTATTCTTTGATCTACAATCGTTTGATCATCAAGGTCAACAAGATCCACGCTACTATGATTTTCCAATAGATCCACCAATAAACTGTTATTAGAAAACCATTCAATATGTAAAATATTACTACTTAAACTGGCACCATTAAAATTCATAGAATTAACATCCGATAAAGCGCCATTAATTTGTGATCCAATCACTCCTCCGCCATCTACTGTGTATACTTTAGCGTTAGCAGGGCTACCCGATGAAAAGACCACCTTTAATCTTTGAATTGCTTCAGAATTATTTTTAACTACAAGATATGCTGAAAGACTGTTTTGGTAAGTTTGAGCCAAAACCTGCGCTATTTGTGTTGGATTTGGTAGATTGGGCCATATGCGATATGCTGGTGAAGAAAAGCTCGCCATGATGTAAGGTGCATTTAATAGCACAGCTTCATTATATGTGCGATAATCAACTACAGGATAGAGTATGGGTAAATCTTCATTCGAATCTGAAGTCGAACATGGGTCAATGGGAGATAATACTACTTCAGGTCGCCAATCAATCGCTTTCCAACTCACGTTTGAAGTAGAAAAAACTTCAAAACTGATCTCTATGTTCGTTGCTTCTTTTCTCGCCTCACTCCAGCTGGTATAAGCGCTAGTAAATACTGAGGATGTAGATAATTGATTTAAGGGATCTCCAGCTGGAATTGTAAAATCTGCTGGTGTGGGTGTTAGAGTACCTCCGCTTAAAGGCAGTTGGTGTGAATATGTGTGATAAACATTGTTTGTACTATCATCTGAATCCGTCATGCGTATATGCACTCTAAACTCAACTTCATCACTTAATCCAGATAAACTTATACTGGGCCAATCAATTTTGAAAGGCACAGCCACATTGAAACTTACACCGTCTCGACCAGAAAGTAAAAAACCATCCGTGTAACTACTGGTGCCATAGTTATTACCAGCACCATCTAGGTAATTACTCATTGAGCTTGGTGCTAGGTAGATAACCTGAGGGTCCCATTGCACTAAATCCTCATAACTATCTTCACCAGAACGAATTCTAAAAAACAACTTATCTCCTTTCGTTACACTTAATGCAGAAGTGGCCATAGTAACAGGTGAGCCATTTTGTACAGGCAGAAATCCTCCTAACAAATAGGTTCCATTCTTCTGAATAGCTATCTCTACCGTTCCTTGAGCTTCCGCAGTATGAGTACAAACGCCACTAATATCAATTGTGCCTGTGGCTGGGGCCTCCCAAGTCATAACCATTTCTGAACCCATAAACGGCTCTGCAGAAACATCTACTTCAACATCTGGCAAAGGGCTAGTTTGTAAAATTTCGCTGTAGCTGTTGGCACTGTGTAAGGAAAAGCTTAAATTGTCATTATTGTCCAATTTTCCAAAAAAGACATAACTTCGTCCTGTATTTTCACCCGGTTTGACTAGGTCTAAAATTCCATCTGCATTATAATCAATAAGATATTTATCTGTAAAACTACTGGACATGTTCCAATTTAAACCATAGGAAACATTGGCAACTAAAATATCTGCCAATGCTTCGAAGCCAGTATTAAATGATTGACTGCGCGAAGCAAAGATTCCGGGTTCATTTATTCTCCTTCTTGCGCCAAAGCGATAACCTGTGGAGGTATACTCTAGTGGATAATAGTACAACTTAGAATTGGAACCACGGTTTTCAACTTTAATCAAATCTGACAATCCATCTCCATTAACATCTTGAAAACGAGACTTTTCCTGTGAATAAGATAATGAGCCTCCCGCTTTTAAATTAAGCGTGAAATTTTTATCCGAACCTATCCAAAATGGAGGGGTGAAACCTAAACCAAAACTTAAAGGCACATTGTGAGCGTGGGTAGAATTAGATCCTAAAGGCGAAGGAGAGAAAACACGTGAAAGGTCATTTCCGATTCCAGGTGTATGCTCTAAGACTTTTTCGCCAATTTGAGAAAATAGTGAACTATTTATATTGTTAACACTGATAATTTCATCAGAATTAACAAGGTCATTATTTACATCAACTTCGCCAAAATTCAGTTGACCATCATAATACTCAAACTCATGTTTGTAAAAAGCAGTAGATTGGCCGTTACGGAACTCCTCGAGTGATATGAGCATTTCCTTAAACTGAGTAGTTAAGCTAGAAGTATGATTAAACTTATACTTAACTAGTTCATTGGTAGAATTATCACTTTTGGTGTAAACAACCCTAATAAAGTCTAAAATTTTATCATCGACAAGTTTGAAGCCATAGTTAAAACCCACCTTGGCATCCATTCGAGCTCCTGACTTATAAGAAAATTCAATCTTATACTTTCCAAGGGTATTTGACTCACCTGTATAATAAATGTTTTTAATGTACCAGGCTCTACCATTATCTCTCGGGTCATTATTCGTTAACGCATCGTAATTGGTAATTTTATCATATTCATAAGTAACCAAATTACCTGCCTTGTCTTCAATTTCAGTCACAAACCATTGTGCATCATAATCTTCACCTGGGGTGCTAGTGTTTTTCTCAATTACTCCATTTGAGGTGTTAATAGCTCCCCCATAAGTATGATTGTATTTTCCATAACGGGTAGTCATACCCGAGCCGTCAATTACTTCCCACCAATAAGCCTCTGGAGCTTCACCATATCGTGTAATACGTTGAAAGGCTCCATTGACTTTTAAATAAAACTGTCTGGAATTATCTACACCATCCGAACTTCGATTATAATCATTTCTATTACTGCGCTTTTCTCCCTCTTCGATCAAAGGTTGCCCATTAAATACATACTGTTCAGTTTGTTCATTGTCGTCATAAGTGGGTACTCCCCATTTCGTGTCTACAGCGATGCTTGGTATCGAAATATTCCAACCATAGCCAACCATAGAGCTTCCACCATCCGAACTATAAGTTAAGGCAAGATTTGGCTGCATTCCTTTTCTGCCCGAAGGAATATTTAGGGGGTACGATATCCATGCCTCACCTGTTCTACTAATACTAGGAGGCTGCATCAAATTCATTCCTTCAGCAGGGTTGGCTGCTTTAATATCCTGTATCATAGTAGGTGCAAAAGCACTAGCTTCAGGCATTTCAGGCGACTTTAATAAAGCCCCAAAATATTGGGTTTGTCCTTTATTGGGGACAAAAGCAATTTCACCATGGGTATCAATCGAATCAATTTCTACCCCTTGCCAAGCTTTCCTTTGATAATCAAAATAAAAGACTTGTAATTCACTCAAACTTCTTTGCGAGGTTAGAGAAGACATATTGATTTTAAAACCAATAAATTCAGCACTATTCACCACATCCATGGATGGCTGATATGCTTTGGCACCACCAGTAATATTTATAAGACCTTCTGGTAGAGCGGGCATTTCAACTTCTCTCAACTGATAGGCATAGCCCTCATCAAGCGCGGGAATAGATTTAAAATAATCTGAATCCGTTGTTTTAATCCTTTCGAGTCTAGGGCTTTGTATTTCATTGTCAGGAAGGGCCGAAAGTCGAATCTTTACATTTTTCACTTCAGCACTAATTCCTGTAGTGCTAGGCATGGTAAACCTTAAATAGTTTAATCCACCTTTTAGGTCTTGAGGGCTAATTTTTTCTAGGACGGTATGCCAAGTATCGGACTTCTCTAAATTTCTGGTTCCAAAGGTTTCGTTGGAGTTTAAGCTTTTAGCAAGGCCTTTACCATCCTTCAATCCTTTTACTTCATAAGTTAAATAAGCCGTAGTCCAATTATTGAAATCCAAATCTTCTGGCAATTGAAAATTGAATATATCATCTCTCGGATCATTTAAAGGCATATTTACCTCCATCCCCAAATGTGCTGTGGCCTCAATAGCAGGAAACTCTAAGGTGTTTTTGTCAAGTGCTGGTTTTACTGCTACACTTGCTTTAGTGGGACTTTCTCCTGCTTCAGCTTCATCCTCGTGAACCGCAGGAGCATTTATTAAGCTTGGATATTTGGGCGATAGAACTTCTTTAGCAGAGGTACCGATTTGTAAATGCTTCCAATTGGCTAATGCACGTGCACTTGCTACTAGGTCATTAGACAAAAAGAAAAAAACCAGCAGCAAGGAGGCAAAACGAGTTATGTGATCAGTTTTCATAAAATCTAGAAGCGTTTTTGAACGGTTAGTTTTTTGGTAAAGGTTTTTGAGGCGTTACTAAAAACAAAGCTGTAGTAACCTGGCAGCCCTAAGGTGTAGGACCATTTATGCAATGAAGTGATGACTTTAAGTTCTTCTTGGTGTATCAGCTTACCTTGGGGGTCGAATACACTTACCTTAATTGGTTCATCAATTGGAAAGCGATGGAATTCAAAAAAGGCTTCCTCACCTGTAAAGCCTGGGTTGGGATAGACCAATACTCGTTGCTGTAAGGAAGCTAATTCCTTGTTTGTTAGCTTGCCCGATTCTACAAACTGAATATCCTGTTGAATTGTGTCTGAACCTGCAATTAGAAAATCGCTTTGCAAATCACCATTTTCATTTTCCACCAAAATAGCATACTGTTCTGACCCCGGCCTTATTAAGAGCGGTGTTTCATGCATTAGTGTATCTACTTGCGTTGATCCATTGACGGCATTTACTTTTACCTGTAGAGGAAGTAAAAATGGATCTACATTTAGTGCCATTAATCCTGGTTCTAAAGGGCTTAAGCCAATACTTGCGGTGTCATCACAAAGATTACTTTTTACTCGAAAGCGATAGAGTCGATTTGGTAAAATATTGGCAAGCGCCAAAGCGATTTTTAAGTCAGAGCCTAATTGCTCTACTTTTAAGTTAATGGTGTCTAATCCATCCGTTAAAATTAAAGTATCATTAAAGGAAGAAGCTTGATGACTGGGATAATAAAGTCTTAAGCTATCGGCAGTTCCATGGAAATTCTTGGTACGTATTCGCCAAGCCGTAATGGGAAACTGCTGGTTTAGATGTAGCTCACAATCATATACACTGCTTTGATCTATCCGTTTTGAAAGAATCATAAAAGCTCCTTCTTGTAAATATTGCTGTGGCATTTGACCAAAGGGAACAATGGTGTCAAGCGCAACTATTAAAGAATCGTCGTGATATGCTACGGTCTGACTTTGCTGAATGCCAGAGAAGCTGAAATTACCTAGAGCAATAACTTCGCGATCATAGATCTTATCATGTTTTGGGGTCCAATAGCTCTTATTTGTACTGTCAGTTGGGTATCTTCTTAAAGTTTGGTTATCGTTCACTGTAGTTGGTATAGAATACTTTAGAGAAAGATAAGCCTCCATTAATCGAAGCTCTTCTTTAGAGAAAAGACGATTGTAGGCGATAATTTCAGACACTTTAAACATGGTCGTGTCAATAACAGGACGAGCTAATTGACCTCCTCTTCTCGTGCTGGCAGGAAATGAAGCAGATAAGATTAAAGGTTTGTTTTTATCTGGATTAAATTCTCTCCCCGCCCCTCGATACATTATTTTGGAATCTGTAATCTCTAGTCCCTTAAATCGCACATAGCTTTTCCCTGAAATATTTTGATAAAGCGGACGTACTACTAAAAAAATACTATATCCACGTTCAGGCAAAGCTTGAATTTTATTGAAAGCACGTATTACTGAGTCTTGCTTTAAAATTGGGTGATTTCCAATTAAATCAATTGCTTGCTTTTTTAAATTACTAGCATGGTAGGAAGGTGCTGGTTCGTAAAACCATACATCTGGCTGCCCTAGACCAACTTGTGCACTTGTGATCAACGGTAATAGCATCAAGCATAAAGCAAACTTTTGGCACTTTATTTTTGAAAAAACACAAAGCTTCATTTTTTTATATTTTAATCCTCCAACACATCAAAATAAGGTCTTGTACATGCGTTTTTGTGATTGATTACTGACGAAAAATAAAAGAGTTTAAAACTAAATCAATCGACATTCATAAAGCGCACTATTTTTGTTATTTTAGCGGAATAATAGTGCTCTAAATGGATAAGTTAACCTTAATAAATAAACAATTAAAAAATCGAAGACGTGAAAAAAGTGTCAGTCAAGTTGAGATTGCTCAACATTTAAATATGAGTGCTAGTAATTACAGAAAGATAGAAAACGGTGACTCGCCAATGAGCTTAGAGCGTTTTATTGCAATATGTGAGTACTTATTAATAAATCCCTACGACATACTCAGGGATCAAGTTTCAGTAATAGATACTGAGTTACTAAACGTTAAACTTAGATATACTGAAGCCTGCGTTATTGAGCTAAAACAGAACGAAATCCACTTAAGGGGAGTTATTCACCAATTATTGAAAATCATAAACCCTAAGACATCAGAAGAGGCATACAAAATCGTATGTCCAGAATAATAAAAAGGATTGTGCTTTTTCAGAAATTTCAAAAATACTATTACCACCTTGTGTTTTTAAACAAACTCGTACGATAAACCTGTTCCAATATAAAACCCTTAATTGGTTACATAACAACTCCTTTATTAGCTAAGCAAGGACTACTGAATCCCTATTCTAGGCACATCTAAAAAAGATAAAACCCTTGTTAGTCAATAGATTAGCAAGGGTTTTTTGGTTTTTACTGAAACAATACCTGATCTCACTGCTTTCAAATTTAAGATCCTTTGGACACCCTTAAAGTTGCTTTTCAATAAAACCTACAATGTCTTTCCCAATGGGTTTGTTATAAAAAGGGAATTCTAATAAATCTTTTCGCTCTAAACCATAAACATCGCTAGCATCTTTCAGGCTGGCGAAAGAGGTGCAGTACGAGAATTTTATCTTGTTTATTAAGCCTTTGTTTATTAATATTTCGGCCAATTCAAAACCCGACATCTTTGGCATTTTTATATCGCTAATTATCAGATTCGGGACATTGCCCTTTTCAATCTCCGTTAAAGCACCAGTGGCACTTTCGAAGAAGGTTATTTCAAGGTTTTCCATTCTGGCCAAAAAAAGCTGGCAGAGTTTGAGAAGTATGGGTTCATCATCAATAAAGAAAAGCTTGCTCATCGCTTAAATTTTAAATTGTTTTAAGGACTCTTTATCGGTTTCTAGAATAACCTTTTCGATCAGACCAATTTCTTGGTCAATTATTTCAATTAGCTCTTGGGTTTCTATATCTGGTTTGGGATTGCGAGCCTTAAGCATTTCCGATACATACACTAATTTGGAGATAGAGTTAATTACATTATGCTCAATTAAACGGGTGTGCTTAATGAAAATTTCATACGCTTTTTGGTTCTCCTTGAGTAGCTGTATCTCTTGCCTTCTTTTATTGCCTTGATAAACAACACCGCTGATAAAAAAGAAAATTAGGGCGATGGAAACTTGTAAAAACATTTCCAGGTTAAAAAGAAAAATAGGTGCTATAGAGCATACAGCATAAATAATAATCAACCATTTATTCCAAGCAAGGCGCTCAAGTTCAAAATTGTATAATACCGAAAAGGAAACATAGTATATTAAGCCTCTGGTGTCGTCTAAGCTTATCCCTATAAAGGCAAACTCAGCAAGGAAAATCATAATAGCGATATAGGTTACCCATCTTATGATTTTTGCTTCCTTACTGAAGGCAATGATCACTAAAGCAAGAATATTAGGAGGGAGGAGAATACTTGCTAATCGAAGGTCTTCTAAAAGACCCTGTAAAGCAGCAAATAACAAATAAGCAATAATTAATACTAAGGAGATAATGAATTTAAAGAGCGCTTCTTTTTTTACCGAATCTGCAGAGGGGTTAGAGTCAGTAAGCTCTTGCCATTCATAGATTGAAATATTGGCCATTTTAATCAGGGTATAGATACTAATCTACGAATTCCAAGACAGTTAATTGTCTTTCTTGCGATTAAATTAGCCCACTTCCCTAAGAAAGAACTTTTAGCGTACTAAAGTTACCGTACCGGTTTTTTCTTCCGTGTAGCCGCGCTTAAGATCGGCCCATTCGTATATTATTCTGTAAAAATAGGCTCCCGCCGGAGAGGCGGTACCATTGTGCTTCCCATCCCAGTGCTGGTCTTTCTCTCTCGAAAAGAAAACTGATTCGCCCCAACGGTTAAAGATTTCGATGGAATAGGCCTCAACTTCGCAATCACCCGTGGCGCCGAAAACTTCATTTTTCCCATCTCCATTAGGGCTAAAAGCATTGGGAACAAACAAGGGGCAAAAACAAAGCTTCGTTTCTAACTGAAAGTATAAGGGATAGGCTTCGCAATAATCTTCGAAAAGCAGTGTGTAATCGCCATCGCCATAAAAATAGCGTTCACTTAAAGCACTACCATCTTCCCAGTAGATACTGTAATTGTTAAAGTTGAAATCACTGCTATCCATGATTTCACTAATTCTAACCAGGAGCGAGTCATCTTCACAAAAGAGAAAACTTTGATCGCTAAAACTGGGAATGGGTTTAATAAATATTTCAATCGTATCTCGATAAATGCCACAGGCATTTGTGCTAGTCGCAATATAAACTCCTGCTTCACTAACATTGCGCAGCGGACCCACAAAGCCATCGTTCCAAACCACTTCGTGTTCAGTTATACCGGCATCTAAAAGTAGGCTATCTCCTGCGCAAATAGTCTGATTTTCACCCAAGTTGATGTTTAATGGATTGTGTCCATCGATGTTTATGCTGTCGCTAAAAGTGTAGCCACAAAAGTCAGTTGTGGTTAAAGTGTAAGTCCCCGATTGGCTAACCGTTATACTATCGCTGGTGGCGCCAGTGCTCCAGAGGTAGGAAACCGCATCTACGTCAGTGCCAATGCTAATGCTGCTGCTATTGGCACATATACTAGTGTCTGCTCCTAGATCAAAAGGCAGAGGATTGCTCCAAACACTTACTGCGATCGTATCCTTAAAGTTGCCGCAGGAATTGCTGATTATGGCCGAATAATTTCCAGCCCGGTCAACTTCAAGACGAAAGTCTCGACTGCCATCGCTCCATAAAGTAGACATATTAGGATAACCTGTGCTTAACTCAATCGTATCGCCCAAGCAAATGAGGGTGTCATTTTGTAAAAAGGGTAGTTGAGGTGGCGATTCCACTTGGGCAGTGATGGTGTCGCTAGCCGTACCACAGGGATTGGTTATAGTTAGCCAATATATTCCAGGTGTATTGATGCTAAGGGTTTGAGTTGTATCGCCCGTGCTCCATAAATAGCTGCTACCTGGGTTTTGAGCGCTCAGGGTTAAGGTATTATTGTCGCAATATTGTACGAAATCACCCAGTATAATTTGGGGAGGACCGGTAACCAATACATTTATAGTGTCACGCATTATTCCGCAGGCGTTTTGCACTTCTACAAAGTAAGTGCCTGTTCCTGATGTAGTGAATTGCTGCCCAGTGCTGCCGTCTTGCCATAAGTAGGTCGCATTTGAATGAACACCGGCATCGAGCGTCAAACTGCCGGAGCAGAAAATAGTATCATTTCCTAGATTCAAAGTTTGTAGGGGTAGGTCTTCTGTTATATTTATACTATCAATAATCGTATCGCAGGCATTGCGAATACTTACCCAATAAACACCGCCACTGTTAACGTTTATGGCACTCGTGGTAGATCCGTTTGACCAGAGATAGCTGCTAGCTTGTGCTTGACTTACATCTAAGTTAATGGTGCTGCCGCTGCAGATAGTTGTGTCAGATAAGTGCTTTTCAGGGAATAAGTTTACTTGCACGTTGATGGTGTCGGCAAAAGCGCCACAACTGTTATAAATAGTAGCAATATATTGACCCGAATTAGTGATGGTTCTTTGCCAAAGATGACTGCCATCGGACCAGTTTATACTGTCTGCCACAAAAATAGTAAGATCAATAATTTTAGCGCCACCCGTGCAGAAGCTGGTGTCGGGTCCTAAATCGTAAACAATACTTTGTACTTCATTAACAACTACCGAGTCTATCAGAGTGTCACAAGCATTGCGAATACTTACCCAAAAGGTTCCCGCGCCATTTACCGTGCGGGTACTTGTGGTAGATCCGTTATCCCACAAGTAAGTACTAGCTTGGGCCTGGCTGGCGTTTAATTGAAAGCTTGTGCCCGTGCACATGGTGGTGTCATTTAAAATCGGGACAGGTTTTAAAGTTTGAGTAATTGTTATCGTATCGCTGTAGCTTCCACAGATGTTGCTAAGGGTGGCGATATAGGTTCCGGGATTATTCAAATTTCGACTGAAGGAAGTCGAACCATTAGACCATAAAACTGCATCAGCATTTAAATTGGCTAGGTCAATAAATTTTCCATCACCCTCGCAAATGGTGGTATCTGCTCCCAAGCTAAAGACAATGGGCTGAGCTACATTTAGTTGTGCGGAGTCAATTAAGGTGTCGCAATGACTAAAGATACTTACCGAATAAATTCCTGCGCTGCTCGCCCAAATTCCTGCACTGGTATCGCCTGTGTTCCATAAATAATGTAAAGCTCCTACTTGGTGGGCATCGAAAAATGCACTGTCACCTGCGCAAACTTCTTGGTTTGTGAGTGAAGCATTTAAACTTGGGGTAGCAGTAATTTGTAAGGTATCTCTTTCAATTCCGCAGGTACTATAAAGTGTGAGGCTATACGTTCCAGTAGAGCTAAGGTTGCGTATCAAGTTGCGCGAGCCGTTGTTCCAAATAACACTATCCGCGCCCACGGCAGAAAGGTTAATACGAATTCTTTCGCCCGGACATAGAGTAGTGTCGGGTCCCAAACTGAAGTTGAGCGATGAAACACTTTTGACATAAACGGAGTCGTAAATAGTATCACAAAAGTTTGCAGCCATTACAGTATGATAGCCACTGCTATGCAAAATAGTGCTTTGGGTAGTGTCGCCATTATCCCAAAGCCAATGCGTAAAAGGACGATTTATAGCACTTGCTTGCAAGGAAGATCCGGGGTTAGAGCAAAGCAGTAAAGTATCTTGAGCAATTCCTAGTGGAGGCGCAACCAATTGTAAATTCACCGTATCACTAGATGTACCGCAAGCATTACTGACCTGTACCCAATATTGGCCGCTGCTATTTGTGTTTATGTTTAAGGACTGACTTTGTCCGGTAGACCAAAGAATGTTATCGCTTAAAGAAGCGCCTTGTAATTGCAAGTTATAATTGTTCGAACAGGAACTTATAGTATCGGGTCCAAGGCTTACACTCAAGCTAGAATCAGCGAGAATTACAAAGTAAAAAGTATCGGTAAAACAGGAATTACTTAGTCTTAACCAGTGGTTACCCACACTGCTGTAGATGCTATTCTGACTAATGTCGCCGTTGCTCCAAAGATAATTTGTGCCTGCACCCGTGTTGCCTGCATTAAAACTTAGCGAGCTGCCCGGGCAAAGATAACTAGTGTCAGCCAGCGGGTTTACAAAGTTTGGAGTGAAACCAACCGTAATGCTGTCGTAGTAAAACTGACAACCATTATCCAATCTCAGCCAATAGGTTCCCGCACTATTAATGTTTAGGCTTGCGCCAGATGAGCCATCACTCCAGAGGCGAGTAAAACCAGAGCTAGTGTCAGTCAAGCTAAGACTTTGACCCGCGCATAGTGTGGTGTCCGCTGCAAGAGATGGATTAGGAATAGGAACCCCTTCTATGTAAATACTATCGCGAATTACACAGCCATCGGTAATTTGCAGCCAATACAATCCTGGCGTATTCACCGAAATACTTGTGCTGCTTGCGCCAGTGCTCCATAAATAGCTGCCGCTTAAATTACTATTGAGATTTAAGCTTGTGCCCGAACATAAATCGAGGGTATCGCTAGAGAAAATTTGATTGCTATTGACAAAGTTTAGCGAAACAGTATCTCTGAAAACGCCACAGGCATTATTGACTTCTACCCAATAAGTCCCGCTACTTGCAACGCTCAAACTATTGGCGCTGCTGCCATCACTCCAAAGTCGAGTTCCACTGGTCGTGCCGCTGCTCAGGTTTACACTAGTGCCCAAGCAAACAATTCGATTTGGGCCCAAGTTAAAATTTGCAGGACTTTCGTAATTAATAGTAATGGTATCAGTAAAAACGCCGCAGGCATTAGTGGCTCGTAGCCAATAAGTACCGGCGCTATTTATAGTAATAGTGTTGGAAGTAGAACCGGTATTCCAAAGGTAAGTCGTGCCAACTTGAAAAGGGATATTGAGATTTACAGGTGTGCCAGCGCAAAGGGTTTGGTCTGGTCCTAAATTGAAAAACAAGGGTGTGGCGGTAAGAATGTCGATGGTGTCTGTGGCACTCCCGCAAGAATTTGTTACTACTACCCAATAAGTGCCCGTGCTGTTAACTGTAACGCTTGGGCTAGTAGCTCCTGTGCTCCAGAGATAGGTAGAGTTTGGATTAAAAGCACTTAAAGTTAGGGTGTTCCCAGAACAGAAATTAATGTTGCTTCCCAGATTAACTTGTGGCGCACAAGGAGCTTGTGCCATGCTGTATAGGCATATAAAGCAACTAGTTAAAGTCACTAAAAAACGAACTTTGATCCCTGTTAATACCATTCTTTTCCCTGCCCTAAAATTAAGGTCTTCCTTTTGGATAATTTAGAAATTCTTAAGAAAAAAGTGAAAGTATTTTGATTGTAAGGCGTTTAGGTTCAAATATTTAAGTGTTAATAGCTTAATGTGAAAGACTTTTGTGCTTTTAGTTTTAGTCTAACTTACTGGGAACTATTGATTGAACTTTTTTAGTGAGGTAAAATTGATATTGCTCTTTTCTGAGCTATGCTGCTATTTGCAGATCTACGGTAATTTTAAGGTCTACCTATGGCAGATTCGTTTTTTAATTCCGTTATAAGGTGCTTTTTGCTTAAGAATGTTGGTCCTCATTCTTTAAGTACTCCTATGTATTTGAGTCGTGGTTTTCGTTATCTGTCATTGCATTTTCTAGCTTTATGGGTGGGAGTGTTAAAATTTAAGGATCTGATATTTAGTGTTTAGAGCTTAAGATTGTGTTTTTTTTTAGATTTTATAAATCCAAGAATTAAAGATTGGCGTAAATCAATGTACAAACACCAATCACATGAAAATATTTAGGCTTTTACTCCTTTTAGCGTTAAGCTTCTTAAGTGTCTCACTTTCGGCCACTGATGAATCAATTATTAAGGGATTGAAATTTTATAATGCAGGGCTTGAAAATATAGACTTCCAGGAACTTAAGTCCCTTGAGGAGGCTCAGTTTGTAGAGGTGAATGCAACGAATCAAAATCAGGGTTTTACCGCTAATAATTACTGGTTGCGTTTTAGTTTGATTAATTCAGATAGCACCACCAAAACCTATTATTTGGAAACGGCAAGGCCGGTAACGGATAATGCCGACTTATACCAAAAGGTTTCTGGAGATTGGTTACATAAACAAAGTGGTGATCAAATGCAGTTTTCAGAGAGAGATTTGGCACATCGCAATACTAGCTTCAAAATAGAGCTTGCCGCAGGCAGTGAAACTGAATTTTATCTTCACCTAAAAAGTGATGGCGAAACCTTAGCTTTTAATCTTGAAATTCAAAACCCTGATGAATTTTGGGAAACAAATTATACCCAGCAAGCTTTTTTAGGTGGCTTTTATGGAATGTTAGCCATTAGCGCTTTAATCTATCTTTTCTTTTTTACAAGCTTGCGCGAAAATAGTTTTCTTTATTATGGTATTTATGTAATTTCCATCGCTTTAATGCAGAGTGCTTTAGACGGATTTATCTATCAGTATGTCTTTCCATCTGGGTCTTATATAAATGCAAGAATGGTTTTAATATCGGCCTTGTTTTCTAATTATTTCTTATTAAAATATACCCAAAGTTTCTTAAAAGTGGAGAAGTGGGCGCCTTATTTTAATCATATTTTTCGATTGTTCTACATGATCATCCCTACGATAGGTGTTTTACTTTTTATAAATGAGAGTAGCCTAGCTTTGGCCTACCCATTAAGTAATGTGAATGGCTTCTTAAGTTTGGTACTTATACTTGTAACTATTGTATATATACACTTCAAGCGTAAGCCTGTAGATTCTTACTTCTTGATCGGGATTCTCTTTTTGGTTCTAGGTCTTTTAGGTTTCGTTATGAATAACCTAGGTATACTGCCCAATACCTTCTATGTAGTAAATAGCGCCAAGTTTGGCATCACCTTAGAGGTTGTTTTCTTATCCTTATCCATGACTAATCTGATCGCAAGGCTACGTCGCGAAAAAGAAGCATCGCAAAAAGAAGCTTTGCGCAAGTCGGAAGAAATGAATGATTATAAGTCTTATTTCATGTCAAATATTAGTCATGAATTACGGACACCCATTAATGCCATATTGGGTATGGCCACAGAATTATTGGAAGATTCGCGTGACCCAGACTTAACGGAAAACTACCGAATAATTAAAAGTGCATCGTATTCTTTATTGAGTAAAGTAAGCGATATTCTTGACTTCGAACACATTGAAAAGAATGATTTGGAAATGGATGATAGCTTCAGTTTCTCACCGCGTGAAGTGGTACAACAGGTTTGCGATAGTTGGGATCTCGAGGCGCGGAAAAAAGGTATAGAATTTATTAGTGAAGTGGATGCTTCTGTGCCCAATAAGTTAAAAGGTGATGAAAAGCGCTTCGGACAAATAATAAATAATATCCTTAGTAATGCAGTGAAATTCACGCATAAAGGAAGTGTACAGTTGAAATTATCATCTACGCAAGTGACAGCTGAAGTGAGTAAAATACAAGTACAAATAATAGATACAGGAATAGGTATGAAAAGAGAAGAATTAAACAGTGTTTTTGAAAGTTTTAATCAAATGAAATTGAATAATAAACGTCGCTATGGTGGCTTAGGCTTAGGCTTAACAATCGTTAAGCATTTAATAGAGCTTTTCAAGGGAAATATCGATATACAAAGTGTTGAATCGCAAGGAACGAAAGTTGAGTTTTCACTAGAATTACCTGTGGTTGAGAATACAAATGCAGTGGATCTCCAAGAGAAAATGCCAGAAGCTACCACTGATGGAAAGATGCATGTCTTGGTGGTTGAGGATAACGTTATGAATCAGATGATTATGAAGAAACTATTGGCGTCCTCCGAATTTCTAAGTATCCAAATTGCAAATAATGGTGAAGAAGCTTTGGCGCAAATGAAAGAAAAGCGCTTCGATTTAATCTTAATGGATTTACAAATGCCGGTAATGGATGGTTACGAAACCACCGAGGCAATTAGAGCGGGCGCATTAGGAGAGGCCTATCGTCAAATTCCCATAATCGCAGTTACGGCGGATGCAATGCAAGAAACCAAACAGAGGGTTTTTAAAATTGGGATGAATGATTACCTCACAAAACCAGTGCGTAAAGACTTATTATTAGAGCGTATCTCTATCTATGCTAATGAATTGAAAATTGCGATTTAACCCGCTAGTTGGCCAAGGTCGATTGATAATGCCTTCTCTATTTTTTGGGAAGGCATTTTTTTTTTTGAGTAATTAATAATTTGGGACTAAGATTTGGTCCATTTTGCAATCGTGCGGATCACTGGGAATGCTCGCTCTTACTTGAAAGGGAAAAGCTAAAGCAATTTTGTAGGCTTCGGGATGATTTATTAAAAAGCGATCGTAATAACCACCGCCGTATCCTAACCTATCGCACTTTAGACTGAAAGCTAGTCCAGGACAAATAATCAGATCTAAATTCCCTTGGTACTCTAGTCCATGCTTAGGCCACTTACATTGAAAGCTACCTGTAATTAATTTGTCGTTCGGTCTATACTCTAGGTGACGCAATTGCCTTGCTGCTAGGGTTTCGGGGACGATAACTCTTATCCCTTTACTCCAGCAATATTCAATTATTTCTTGGGTATTGATTTCCTCTTTTAAGCTGATATAAATATGAACAGACCGCGCGGAGCGCTGCTCTATTAGCGCCAGAGTTTGATTTTTAAGATTGGCTTCATAGGCCGATTTCTTTTCAGCCGAAAGCGCTAATCTTTGCGCTCTTATCTCCTTGCGTAAAACCTTTTTTTCAGCCTCAATCATTCCTTTTTGCTTCTAAAAGCTCTAGGGCTTTTGCACTTATTTTATCTGCTGCACCGGTTTTGCTTTCTAAGTAAAACTCAATTTTAGTGCGTAGTTTTTGGCGGTAATGGTCGTCTTTAAGCTTTCGCAAGATTGCCAAAAAATCAGCGGAGGTTTTTATTTCAAAACCAATGTCATTTTTTAAGTATTCGTTTACTTCGATAAATTTGTAATGTTTCGGGCCAAAGGCCACGGGAATGCCATAAACAATTGCTTCCACGGTACTGTGCAGTCCGCCTCCAAATCCGCCCCCAATAAAGGCGAAATCTGCAAATCGGTAAAGTTTTTTAAGGTGTCCAATATTGTCAATCAGAAGAATGGATTTTTCTGCAGACCATTTTGCTTCGCTAAACTTATTAAGTCCGAATGGGCTAAACTTAGTTTCAATGCGCTTAATGTTATCGGGGCTTACATCATGCGGAGCGAGAATGACCTTTAGATCGGGGAAGGAGGGAAGACTTTTTTCAAGAATATCTTCTTCTAGCGGCCAAGAACTGCCAAGAGTTAAACAAAAGCTTTTCCCTAAAAACTGCTTAATTTTTTCGGAAGGATAGTCTTCGGTTTTATTGGCCATAGCTTGGTCAAATCGACTATCGCCACAAATTTCAGCGCCCCTAATATGGTGGCTTTCTAATAAACTCAAGGAGGCCTCATTCTGCACTAAAATACTGCTTATGTTTCGCAGAATCGGTGTGAAGAAGGATCTAGCGTAAGCTTTAAAATAAACTTGCTCGGGACGAAACACCGCTGGGGCAAGAATGAGGGGAATGTTTTTTTGCTTTAAAACCCGGAAGTAATTCACCCAAATCTCATACTTAATAAAGATGGCTAAATCGGGTTGAATGAGTGCGATAAATTCCCGAGCGTTTTTTGGTGTATCGAGTGGGAGGTAAAGAATGTGCTCTGCTAAGTCTCTCTGCTTAAAATGGTTAAACCCGCTGGGGGAGAAAAAGGTAATTAGAAATTGATGCCTTGGTAAGGCTTTTCTCAGTTGCTTTAGGATGGGTACCCCTTGCTCCATTTCGCCCAAGCTGGCAGCGTGTAACCAAATTGTAGGCTGAGAAGATTCATTTCCTTCTGAAAAGTTTTTTCTCCAATTCTTCCTCCCTCTTATGAAATCGCGTGCTTTCGGTGAAAAGAGCGAGGCCATGCGGATGAATAGTCCGTAAAGCTGAATGCCAAAGTTGTAGAGAGCTTGCAAATTAATTGTAGTAGTATTCTTCCGTTTTGCCTCCCAAATAAATTGGTAAATACCATTTTAGTTTTAGACTATACAAGAGATTTAAATTGGTTTCATTGCTAATTTCTCCGGTGGGGTAGTGGTATTTGCGTACATCTTGCGACCATATTTCATTCACCTCAAAAGAAAGCTTAAGGTTGATCAATTTGCTGTTTGAAAGGTACATATAGCCAATACTTTGGGTGGCTAAAAAGCCTCGGCTCATCCGATCGTAGCCCGCTACATAATCATCAATTAACTGCGGAGAGTCATTACCCACATTATCGATGTTCAGCCAATGCCAAGCGTATCCTGCCCCAGCGCCTAAAGACCAACCCGAATTTTGATTCTTTTCGGGACTGAAAAAAAGTTTTTCTACTTGCAGATTAAAGTAGGTACCACGCTGATTGATATTTATTTGCGCATAGCTACCATTGCCATTTAGCAATTGCCCGTTGCTGGTGGTTATGGCTTTTAAAAAATCACTGCGATTATCCACTTCGCCCCCAAAAAGGTAACTCCACTCACCACTGATAATGATATTATTGGCAAATTTTCGGCCTAAAGAAGTGCTTAAACTATAGTTTTCTCTAAAGTTATCGGTCCAAGGCCCAGATGGAACATTGGTAGATAAACCTATTCCAATTAGCCACGCTCGCTTACTTTCAAAGCCTGTTTGCGCTTTCGCAGATGGCAAAGCAAGGAAACCTGCGGCGATGAAAAAGTGAATTATTTTTATTTTCATAATTGTTACAAAAGTAATAGGCTTTAGCTTAATGCTATTTATCTTTGTGGGAGATAATTTATTTTATGTCAAAAATTCAGATGGTTGATCTTCTCAGCCAGTACAATAAAATTAAATCTCAGGTTGATAAAGCCATCATTGATGTGGTAGAATCTTCGGCCTATATTAACGGCCCTGAGGTGAAATCATTTCAGCAAGAATTAGAAACTTACTTAAAAGCAAAGCACGTAATCCCTTGTGCAAACGGCACGGATGCCCTGCAAATTGCCATGATGGCTTTGGGTTTAAAGCCCGGCGATGAGGTTATTACCGCAACATTTACCTATGTGGCCACAGCGGAAGTAATTGCGCTTCTTGGCTTAAAGCCCGTGTTAGTAGATGTGGATGCCGATACTTTTGGTTTAAACCCAGAGCAAGTTCGGGCGGCCATTACGTCTAAAACCAAAGCGATTGTTCCTGTGCATTTATTTGGGCAGTGTGCCAATATGGATGCTATTATGGAAATCGCGGGGGAGCATAAACTTTTTGTAGTGGAGGATACCGCCCAAGCCATTGGTGCTTCGTATACCTTTAAGAACGGTGAAACCAAAATGGCCGGTACAATGGGTGATATTGGTACCACCTCTTTCTTTCCGAGTAAAAACCTTGGCTGTTACGGCGATGGTGGCGCTATATTTACCAATAGCGATCACCTTGCTTCGGAGATGCGCATGATTGCCAACCACGGCCAGTCAGTGCGCTATTATCACGACCGTATCGGCGTAAACTCGCGTTTAGATTCCATTCAAGCTGCAATTCTTCGTTGTAAGTTGCCGCATCTTGATACTTATTGTGATGCTCGTCGCGCGGCGGCAGACTTTTATGATAAGGCTTTTGCGGATGTACCTGAGATTAAAACCCCGGTTAGAGATGCGCAGTCAACTCACGTTTTTCATCAATATACTTTGCAATTAAGCGGGGGTATTGGTAGAGATGCCTTAGTTGACTATCTTCAAGCCCAAGAAATTCCTTGTATGATTTATTATCCTGTGGCATTACATATGCAAACGGCATATCGCGATGATCGCTATACGGACGGAAGTTTTCCTGTTACCGAATCTTTGGTACAGAGTGTATTCTCGCTTCCAATGCATACAGAATTAACCAATGAACAACTAACCAAGATCACCACGGCCGTGGTTGATTTTATTAAAAACAACCGAAAATGAAAATCGTTATCGTTGGCACAGGCTACGTAGGCCTGGTTACTGGAACTTGCTTGGCAGAAGTAGGTATTGACGTAGTTTGCGTTGATGTAGATCAAAAGAAAATTGATAACCTGAAAAAGGGAATTTTACCGATTTACGAACCAGGATTAGATAAATTAACGCAGCGTAACCACGAAAAAGGTCGCTTGCAGTTTAGTACCAATTTACCCGAAGCAATTAAAGATGCAGAAGCAGCTTTTATTGCAGTTGGAACTCCTCCTGGAGAGGATGGTAGCGCAGATCTACAATACGTTTTAGCGGTAGCACGTGAAATTGGCGAAAATATGAATAGCTACGGAGTGGTCATTACCAAATCGACTGTGCCTGTAGGAACCGCCGCCAAGGTGAAAAAAGAAATTCAAGATGCTTTAGATCGTCGCGGCTTAAAACTAGAATTTGATGTGGCCTCAAACCCAGAATTCTTAAAAGAAGGGGCTGCGGTTAACGACTTCATGAAACCAGATCGCATCGTTGTTGGTATCGAGTCGGAGCATGCTCGCAAGGTGATTGAGAAGATTTATCATCCTTTTACCTTAAACGGACATCCTGTAATTTTTATGGATGTGCCTTCCGCGGAAATGACAAAATATGCCGCCAACGCCATGTTAGCTACCAAAATTAGCTTCATGAACGACATTGCCAACCTTTGTGAAATTATGGGTGCCGATGTGAATTTAGTGCGCAAGGGTATTGGCTCTGATCCACGTATCGGTAACCGTTTTATTTATCCGGGTATTGGTTACGGTGGTAGCTGTTTTCCAAAAGATGTGAAAGCCTTGGTGCGCACAGCCCGCGAAAATGGTCATGAAATGCGCATATTACAAGCAGTGGAAGATGTAAACGACGATCAAAAGTCTGTTCTCTTTAATAAGTTGATGAAGCGTTTTAATGGTGATATCAAAGGCAAGAAATTCGCCATGTGGGGCTTGTCCTTTAAACCCAATACAGACGATATGCGTGAAGCGCCCTCTTTGGTAATTATCGATAAGATTATTGCCGCAGGTGGTTCAGTTGTCGCTTATGATCCAGTGGCTATGCCTGAGGCTAAGCATATGATTGGTGATAAAATTACTTATGCGGAAAGCGAGTACGAAGCCGTTAAAGGTGCTGATGCACTTTTAGTGGTGACTGAATGGAGCGAATTTAGAGTACCCGACTTTGAGGAAATTAAAGCTTCTTTGGTGAACCCAATCGTTTTCGACGGAAGAAATATTTTCAGTATTCAGCGTATGGCTGACCTTGGTTTTGAGTACTACTGCATCGGTGTTAAATCTTAAATTTATAATTATGAAAAGAGTATTAATTACAGGAGCAGCAGGATTTTTAGGTTCTCACCTTTGCGATCGCTTTATTAAGGAAGGCTTCCAAGTGGTGGGAATGGACAACCTTATAACAGGTGACCTGAAAAACATCGAGCACCTTTTTGGACTAAAGGAATTTGAATTCTATCACAATGATGTTTCCAATTTCATTCACGTACCGGGTGAGCTGGATTATATCATGCACTTTGCTTCACCCGCTAGTCCCATTGATTATCTTAAAATTCCGATCCAAACTTTAAAGGTTGGCTCTTTGGGAATTCATAACTGTCTTGGTTTGGCTATGGCCAAGAAGGCGCGCTTAATTATCGCTTCTACCTCCGAGGTTTATGGTGATCCACAAGTACACCCGCAAACGGAAGAGTACTGGGGACATGTAAATCCTGTTGGACCTAGAGGAGTTTACGATGAAGCCAAACGTTTCCAAGAAGCGATGACTATGGCTTATCATACTTACCATGGCTTAGAGACGCGCATTGTCCGCATCTTTAACACTTACGGTCCGCGTATGCGCTTGAATGATGGTCGTGTTTTACCAGCTTTTATTGGTCAGGCGCTACGTGGTGAGGATCTTACCATCTTTGGTGATGGTTCGCAAACCCGTTCTTTCTGCTACGTTGATGATTTAGTAGAAGGCATTTATCGTTTATTAATGAGCGATTACGCGGGTCCAGTAAACATTGGAAACCCAGATGAAATTACCATTGGGCAGTTTGCAGAAGAAATTATCAAACTTACCGGTACGGATCAAAAAGTAATTTATAAAGATCTTCCGAAAGATGATCCCACTCAAAGACAGCCCAATATTACCAAGGCAAGAGAAATTTTAGGCTGGGAACCTAAAGTGAGCCGTGCCGAAGGTTTGAAAATTACTTACGAATACTTTAAGTCTTTACCTGAAGAGGAGCTTTATAAAAAGGATCATAAAGATTTCAAGGATTATTCAAGACAAAAATAATTGGCATGGCTAAAATTCTAGTAACGGGCGGTTTAGGTTTTATTGGTTCGCACACTGTGGTAGAGCTGATAAATGCTGGACACGAAGCCGTAATTGTCGATGATTTAAGTAATTCTAGTGCAGTGGTTCTCGACGGTATCGAAAGCATTACCAGCACTCGGCCGAGTTTTTATCGCGTAGATCTGAAAAATAAAGCTGAGGTTCAGCAGTTCTTTAGTAATCATAATGACTTAGACGGGATCATTCACTTTGCCGCTTATAAGGCAGTAGGTGAATCAGTAGCGAAGCCTTTAGAATATTATGAAAATAATATCGGTTCGCTGGTTTATATCCTGCAAGAGATGCGTAACCTAAGTCTCAATAATTTTATTTTCAGCAGCAGCTGCACGGTTTATGGTCAAGCTGATGAACTGCCTATAACAGAACACAGCCCCGTTAAACCGGCTATGTCTCCTTATGGAAATACCAAGCAAATTGGCGAAGAGGTCATTAAAGATGCCATTAATGCGCATAATTTTAATGCGATTTCTTTGCGCTATTTTAATCCTGTAGGAGCACATCCTTCCGCAGAAATTGGAGAGTCACCCTTAGGCGTACCTTTAAATTTAGTTCCTTTTGTGACCCAAACTGCCGCGGGTGTACGCCAGCAATTGTCGGTATTCGGTAATGATTACGAAACTAGAGATGGTACCAACGAGCGCGATTATATCCACGTGGTGGATGTAGCGAAAGCACACGTTATTGCGGTGGAGCGATTATTAGGATCTAAGAATCTTTCCAGTTATGAGGTCTTCAATTTAGGTACGGGAACGGGAAGTACGGTTTTGGAAGTAATCCAATCATTCGAGCGCGTTTCTGGCGAAAGCCTGAATTACAAAATTGTAGATCGCCGCCCTGGAGATGTTACCGCCGCTTACGCAGATACTACTAAAGCAAATGATGAGCTAGGTTGGAAAACAGAAAAAACATTAGATGATGCCATGACAGATGCCTGGCGTTGGGAAAAGAAAATTAGAAATATTTAAGTATGAGTGGAAAGAAGATTTTAATTACGGGCGGAGCAGGTTTTATTGGCTCCCACGTAGTGCGATTATTTGTAAATAAATACCCCGAGTATGAAATTTACAATCTCGATTTACTCACTTATGCGGGTAATCTAGAGAACCTCAAGGATATTGAAGACAAGCCTAATTACTATTTTGTAAAAGCAGATATTGTTGACGCAGAGGCGATGGACGCTCTTTTTGCTGAACATAAATTTGAAGGTGTTTTACATCTCGCAGCTGAAAGCCACGTAGATCGCTCTATCACCGATCCTCTTTCTTTTGTGCGCACGAATGTTATCGGCACGGTTAATTTACTCAACTCTTTCCGAGATACTTGGAAGGGTAATTTTGAAGGCAAGCGCTTTTACCATATCAGTACCGATGAGGTGTACGGAACATTAGGAGCCGAAGGTTTATTTGAAGAAACCACCTCTTATGACCCAAATTCTCCTTATTCGGCATCCAAAGCGAGCTCCGATCATTTCGTGCGCGCCTATGGTGAAACCTACGGTTTACCTTATGTTATTACCAATTGCAGTAATAATTATGGACCTAATCAGTTTCCAGAGAAATTGGTGCCTTTGTTTTTTCATAATGTGCTAAATAATAAACCCTTACCGGTTTATGGCGACGGGAAATACACCCGCGACTGGCTTTATGTAGTGGATCATGCGCGTGCCATCGATTTAGTTTATCACGAGGGTAAAAATGCCGAGACTTATAATATCGGTGGTTTTAACGAGTGGCAAAACATCGAATTGATTAAGGTGCTTTGCAAGCAGATGGATGAGAAATTAGGGCGTGAGCCAGGTACCTCAGCAAAACTGATTACCTATGTAACCGACCGTCCAGGTCACGATCGTCGTTACGCTATTGATGCCACTAAGATTAATAAAGAATTAGGCTGGGCTCCTTCGGTAACTTTCGAAGAAGGCTTAGCGGAAACCATCGATTGGTATTTGTCTAATGAAGAATGGCTAAATAATGTTACTTCGGGTGATTACCAGAAGTATTATAGCGATATGTATCAAGATCGTTAAGTTTTAAAACTATTATTCTATTATAATCCCTGATAAAGTAATTTATCGGGGATTTTTTATTCCTGCACCTCGGTATTACGGAAGTAGAGACTACTAAAGGCGTCGGGCTGGAAAATTTCATTCGCCACTTGCATTAGGGTTTCGGCCGTGGTGTTTTCTACGTCTTTTACAATCTCTTCAAAGCTCTCGATATGATTGTGGAAAAGCAGCGATTTACCAAAGGATAGCATGAGGGCATTGTTGTTTTCTTGCGCCATCGCTAGTTGACCTAAAATCTGCTTTTTCGCTTTGCTTAATTGTAAAACGCCCAACTTCTGCTCGCGTAATTTGCGTAATTCTTTCTCTACTAGTTTCACGGTGCGGTCTGCGGTTCCAGGGTCGGTGCCCAGATAGATTCCAAAAAGACCCGTATCGATATAGGGATGGTAAAAAGATTCTAAATGGTAAGTGAAGCCATACTTTTCGCGAATATTCAAATTCAAGCGTGAGTTCATACCTGGGCCGCCCAACAAGTTATTGAGGATGGCCATTGGACGCATCATATCGTCTTTAGCAGGATAAGCGCGCGTACCTAAAATTACGTGGGTTTGATAACCGGGGCGGCTTACTGACTTCTGACTGGGAACATAAAGTTCGGGACTGATTATCTCACGATCACCAGAACCAAATTCCACATTCTGAATTTGCTGCTCTAAAAGTTGCTCTAGCTTGTTTTTAGAAATATTACCGATTGAACTGAAAACCATGCGGTTTTTGCTGTAGTTCCTTTCAATAAAATCTACAATATGCTGACGTTCAAAAGATTTAACACTTTCTACTGTCCCTAAAATATTATTTCCAAGAGGATGATTGGGGAAAATCTGCTCTTCAAAATCATCGAAAATACTATCAGCGGGCGTATCCTTATAAGAGTGGATTTCATCGATAATCACCTCTTTTTCCTTAATACATTCCTTCTCTGGAAAGGTACTTCGAAAAGCGATATCAGAGATTAAATCAATGGCGCGTTTATAGTCGGCGCTAAGAAAAGAACAGTGAATAACCGTTTCTTCCTTAGAGGTGAAAGCATTAAGGTCGCCACCCACATCTTCCATGCGACTGAGGATATGATAAGCCTTGCGCTTTTCGGTACCTTTAAAAAGGCAGTGCTCAATATAGTGGGCTAGTCCTTGCTCGTGTTCAAGCTCATCTCTGGAGCCAGCGGCGACAAGGAAACCAATATGGGCAATGGGGCTATTTACTTGGTGATGCACCACGCGAATACCATTGCTTAACTCAAAAATTTCGAGTTTCATTAAAGAAAATTAAATGCCTGCAAAGCTAGGCTTTAATGCGCGGGTGACAAATAGAAATCAGCTATCGAGCCAAGCCTTAAAGGAGGCGGTTTTATCGCGACTTACGAAGATGTCTGTATCCTTGCAATTGCGCAAGATTAGGCGTAAACGACTGCCACTGTAGGACTGCATTTCTTCAATGCTATTTAAGCCCACGAGATAACCTCGGTTTACGCGGTAAAAACGCTCGGGGTCGAGGTATCCTTCAATTTGATCGAGGCTTTGATCGATAATAAACTGTGTTCCTTCCTTATTCTGAAGAAAGGAACTGCCGCCGCTACTTACAAAAAAATCAATATGCTTTACTTCCACCAACACTAGCTTTTCTGATTGCTTTAGCACAAAGCGTTCTTTTAACTTCTTGGCTTTCGGTTCTAGTAGCTCTTTTAATAAATTCCCATCTAGGGAAACCGGGCTTTGGCGCAGCTTTATAAATTTGGCGATGGCCTTGTAAAGTTCTTCAGGGTCAATGGGTTTTAAAAGGTAATCGATGCTATTTACCTTAAAAGCCTCCAAGGCATACTGATCAAAGGCGGTGCAGAAAATTATGGGAACATCAACCTCGCGGTTCTTGAAAATATTAAAACTTGGTCCGTCGCTTAAGTGAATATCTAAAAAAATTAGGTCGGGCTTGGGATTATTGTCCAGCCAATTTATACTGGCCTCAATGCTTTCCAATGGTCCGTGTACTTGGGCATCGGGCAAGGCATTGGTTAAGAGGCGTTCCAATTGCTTTGCCGCGGGTTTTTCGTCTTCAATTAGTAGTACGTGCATATTAGTCAAGGATTAATGGGAGTTTCACGGTAAAATAATCGGCGCTTTCGCTAATTTCTATTTCCTTCTGACGCAGTAATTTATAGCGTTCTTTAATGTTGCTAAGACCAATACCTGAGCTTTCGGCGGGGCTAAGGCGCTTTTGCAGATTGTTTCTTACCAAAATATGGTTTTGCTCTTGGTGAATTTTAATTTTTAAAGGGGAATCTTCTTTAAGCTGATTGTGCTTTATAGCGTTTTCCAATAATAATTGTAAAGTCATGGGAGGTATCAAAGCCTCGGCATTTATAGTGCTTTGATCAATTTCCAGTTCTAGGGCATCTGCGCTGAAGCGCCCTTCTTGCAGGGCCCAATAGTCTCGCGCAAATTTTATTTCTTGCGCCAGCGTTACCAAATCTTCACTTTGAACTTCTAGCACATAGCGGTAAAATTTACTAAGCTTTTGAATATAAGCCGCTGCTTGATCGGCATCTTCATACACCATGTTGGTTAGTGCATTAAAGGAGTTAAATAGAAAGTGCGGGTTTAACTGGTCTTTCAACAAGCGTACTTCTCCGCGAAAGCGTTCCGTTTCTAACTTTTGGGCTCTTACTGCTGTTTCTTTAAGGCGAGTAAGGAATCCTTTGGAAACAAAAAAAGCAGTAATTACATATCCCACGTACAGTGGATACTGCGCGTAAATAGCCATGGTCTTCCACGGGAAGTTATTGTAATCGATTTTGTCGAAAAGAGTGTAAAATAGGACATTCATCAAATAAGAAGCGCTAAAAGCGAGAAGGGTAACACCAATTATTTCTAAGAAAAATCTTTTACTAGCATTCTCCAACCAAGGTGCGACGCGGTCTAAATACTTTTCGTTGATTCCGACAGCGATGCTAATTCCAACCGACATCATAAAGCCATATAGAATGTCATCCCAAATTTGACCCCAGCCCTCAATTGAAAGATAGCTTTCGCCAGTATAAAAAAGAGGTATACTAAAGGCTATTAGGGCATTTATGCCGATCCACTTTAGAATGATTTGGTAGTCGATAGCCAGAATTTTACGCATGCTGCAAATTAATTATTTCCCTTACAATTTTTTGCCATGGCTACTGCTTGATTTTTACCCCAGTTTGGCATAATCCCAGTGTCGTCACCAATAGCTTCAAATAGAGTTAAACTTTTCTGCATTAAAGCGCAAGGCTCGCTCGTATCGGATCCAAAAAACTGAGCGGTACCATATTTCCAACGACCTAGCATAAGGTTAGCACGTGGGTTGTTTGGACTCATTGCCAAGGCTTTCTCGAAGTAGCTACTAACTTTACTGGACATGGTCATTCCGCGCAAAGCTGGACTAACGCTTACCTTAGCCATATAGATATAACCAGTGAGAACGGTAATTTCCACATCATTGCCGGCAATTTCACCCGCCTTTTCGGCATAAATTAAAGCTTGGTCTAAATACTCATCTCTTTTATCGTCTTCTAAACCACGCACAAAGCTCATATAAACATAAGTTAAACCAGCGTAGTAATTTGGCAGCCACTCTTCTTTTTCGGCTTTCGCGATTCGATCGAAGCGATTGGCGATGTTTTGATAGTCGGCTAGGGTTTTAACGCTGTCGTATAAAGCAATGCTTTCTTGCATATACGTTTTAAAATCGCTTTGGGCGCTAAGGCTAAGATTGGCACTTAAGAAAAGTCCTAGGAAAATGATGATTGCTTTTTTCATGATAATTTGGATTGAAAGATTAAAATTGATTTATAAATTATTTAACTGATTTGCTTTTTTGTCGCTGCTAAGCGTGTAGAATATTCCGATGAAAATGAAACGCTTGGCCGATTGAGGGATGGCCATTTCATTATAGCTTCCGTTGGCATTGGCATTGGCGCTGTACTGGTAGCCAAAAATGTTTTCGCGACCGAGGGCATTGGTTATTTCGAGATGGATAATTAGATTGGGTTTGGGTAGGTAGCTCCAAGAAATATTTAAACTACTGAAGGCTTTGGTTTTAGACTCCATTTCTCCCGCCAAGTTAGGGTTCTCATACGTGTAGCCATCGTTAATATTGAAGCTACTTCCTACTTGGGAGTTAAGTTTGCTAATCCAGTATTTACCTACTAAAGAAGCATTGTGCTTGGGCGCGAAGCTGGGTTGCACTTGCTCGTTGAAACTTTTCCAGTGACGCTTAGTGTCGATAAAAGAGTAGCTAAACCAATAGTCTAAGTTTTTGATGCTTTTGCGATCTCTAATAAAGAGGTCAAAGCCTTGTGCGTAGCCTTCACCGTTGCTTGTATAGCTTTCATCAAAACGCAAAAGTTGGTCGTATTTTTTATGATACGCTTCTAGGCGAAAGGTTAAATCTTGTGTGGCAAACTGATAGTTTAAAACCCAGTGGCGCGCGGAGGCGGCGGCTAGATTGTTCTGATTTATAAGGATGCTGGGATTTTGATTTTGAACATAATCGCCATAAGCTAAAGCTAATTGCGATTTTTCATTGAGTCGATACGCTAATGAAAAGCGAGGCATTAAACTGTTTTCACCTTGGCTAAGACTATTACGTAAACCAATTTGCAGTACTAAATCGCTATTGAAGTGATAATTGGCTTCTGCGAAAGCGGCGTATAAATTTTGCTCAAAAAATCTGCTTTGACCATTTAGACCTTGCTTTAGGTTTTCATGAATGCTCTCTAAACCCGACTTAATTTTCAACCTCGGCATGGGGAAGTATTGGTAAATGACTTTAAGATGTGCTAATTGATTATTCGCTTTAATCTTGCTACTATCCAGCTGAATATGGTCGCTATTGTTAGTGTAACTGATACCGGCATTGAGCAAATGCTTTTTCTGCCAGTTGTGCTTTAGGTTAAGATTGGCATAATGAAAGTCATTTTTTAAAGAAGTAGATTCCAATTCCTCCTTGTCTATTTGGGGACGTTTTACCGCCAAGCGCGAATTTTGATAAGAATAGAATCCTTTAAGGAAGGTGTTTTTACCAATTTTATTACGGTACAAAAGCTCAGTATCAAGTCCTTGTGGCGCCGTATTGAACTGAACGTTTTGCGGAACCAAGTTCATATAAGGGCTAAGATTGGTATACGACAAATTAGTGCTAAGCGATTGATTCTCCCATACTTCGGTATGTGCAGCGGAGGCGCCAACGCTACTCACACTTAAATCTGTCTGGCTGCGAATGGGCATGTCTACGCTATAAAGCGATAAAACTGAAGACAAAGCCTGACCATATTCGGCCGAGTAAGCGCCAGTACTAAAGAAATTGCCCTTAAATAAATTAGGATTGAATCTACCGCGAGTGGGAATACCGCTAAGGCTAGAACCGTAAGCACTGCCGAGGCGCAAACCATCTACAAAAAGGGCGGTTTCATCGGCAGAGCCACCACGCACGAAAAGGCGGCCGTCGTTGGCATTAGTACTAGTGCCCGGTAAAGTGTTGAGTGCACCAATTACATCGCCTAAGGCCCCAGAGGTCGTAACAATATCGAGGGGTTTTAAAACAATGGCTTGACGCTTATCGCTCACTTCAATACTGCCAGCGGTAATGGTTACCGCTTTTAAAGTGTTGAAGCTTTCTTTTAAAATGATGGTTAGCTGGCTTTGGAAATCTGTTTTTTCGAGGTCGATAAATTGGCTATCGAAGCCCATCATGCTAATTTCTATTTTGCCTGCTCTAGGCAGGTCCGTTAAACTGAAAGTTCCGTCTTTGCTAGTAGTAGTGCCATTATAGCTTTGCAGCAGATAGATGTTTACGCCCGCTAGAGGGTTTTGCTTGGTATCTAAAACTTTACCACTAAAAGTATTCTGAGCTAGAAGGCTTTGCGCTAGAAGAATAAAAAGTAGAATTGAGCGATTCATTTTTCTTGATTTGCTGGCTAAACTATAAGAGGAGCTCCTTTTGCCAAAACAGAAACTATGAACCGTAGAAATTCCAGAATGAACCGTAAAAAAGAAACCCCGACTGTAAGCCGGGGTTTGGAAAAATGGTAAAAACTTGAGTGCTACTTCAAATAAGTATCTAACCAATTAAAGAATTGATCGTGCCATACCAAGCCGTTCTGCGGACTTAAAATCCAGTGACCTTCGTTGGGGAAATATAAAAAGCGTGCAGGAACACCACGCAGTTTTGCAGCTTGAAAAGCTTCCATTCCTTGGTTAATAGGAACGCGGAAGTCGTTGCCGCCGTGAATTACTAAGATGGGAGTATCCCAGTTTTGCACATAATCTTTAGGGTCGAATTTATTATAAGTTTCAGCGTTTTTCTCTTCCCAGAAAGGACCGCCTAAATCGTAGTTGGCGAAAAACATTTCTTCGGTACTGAGGTACCAGCTTTCCAAATCGAAAAGGCCGCAGTGCGAAATGAAACTCTTAAAGCGCCCTTCGTGAATACCGGCTAGCATATAAACGGAATAGCCACCATAGCTAGCACCAATGCATCCTAGATTGTTTTCATCCGAATAAGGCTCGGCACTAACTGCGTCAATTGCGCTGAGGTAATCGCGCATGGCTTGCCCGCCCCAATCTTTAGAAATCGCTTCATTCCATTCTCTACCGAATCCAGGTAAACCGCGACGATTAGGGGCTACTACAATATAGCCCTGAGCCGCCATTAATTGGAAATTCCAGCGGAAGCTGTAGAATTGAGAAACCTGACTTTGGGGTCCACCTTGACAGTAAAGTAGAGTGGGGTATTTTTTATTAGGATCGAAATCGGGTGGGTAAATAACCCAAGTAAGCATGTCTTGGCCGTCGGTAGTTTTAACCATACGCTTTTCAACTTTGCTTTTTTTCACATTGCTATAGATGGCCTTATTAACGCTAGTGAGCGGGGAAGCTTTACCATTTTCTTTTAGAAAGAAAATTTCCGTGGCATTATTCATATCCTGTCGTTCCACCACATAACCGCCTTTGGCAATTTCGAAATGGTTGTAATTGTAATCGCCTTGCGAAATTCTTTCTAGCTCTAATTTACCTTTCTTGTATTCAACTTCAAAAAGGTGGTTGCTTCCGCCGATGGGTACGCCGGCAACTATTTCATTTTGGTTGGCCCAAGCAAAAGATTGAAAGGTTAACTCGTCGTATTTGTTAAGTGTTTTTAAAACGTGAGTTTTAGAACCACTTTTAATGTCCATAACGACTAAGTCATTTACATCGCTTTCGTAGCCATTGGTGGCCATCGATAACCACGCTATTTTAGAGCCGTCGGGAGAGAACTGTGGATTTTTATCATAACCCATCATGCCCTCGGTAATATTGGTAGTAACCTTAGTGGCAAGGTCAACTAGGTAAATATCGCTATTGGTTTGCTCGGCGAAGTCTTTTCCTTTTAATGCCTTTAATTCGTAAGCCACGGTTTTTCCGTCAGGACTAAGTACATAACTTTCCGATCCTCCGAAAGGGGGAACAGGACTTTTAAACTGATTATCTTGAATAAGAATTTCGAAGGAAGTAGCCGAGGCATTTTTATAATCGGTAAAGCATACCAAAGATCCCTCATGATCGTCCCAGCTATCCCAGTGTCGATACATTAAATCATCAATAACTTTAAACTCTGCCTTGGGTAAGTCGGGGTAGAGGTCAGAAGAGGTTTTAGAATTCTTAAAGGACTTAGAGAAGATGATGCGAATATTGCCATTGGGCATTTTTAAGGCTTTAGCGCCAGATACGCCACCTTCAATATCGGTTAAAGCACTAATGCTTTTGTCAACCATTTTGTAAAGGTGTAATTGCCCACCATTATTAAAGGCAATATCGTTTCCAACAAAATGAGCACCGTATTCTCCTCCTGGCATGTCGGTAATTCTTTGTGCTTCACCGCCTTTAACTGACATAAGGTAAAGGTCGCGGTTGCCATTGTTTGCTTCGGTATCGTAATAGGTTACGCCGTAAACAAAGCTTGTCCCATCTGGGGAAACCGCATCTAAGCTTACCCGGCCAAGTTCCCACAGTTTTTGGGGTGTCATTACCTCATTTTGCGCACTAAGCCCGAAGCTTATAGCGCAGAGGAGAAGAATATATTTTTTCATGATCAATTATTTATTTTGCCCGAAGGTACCAATTCTAGGTCTTTTGCATTAGGCCTTGGGAAGCTTTTTTAGGTCGTTCTCAGCTTAGTACTTGTTTGGAGTAATCTTGCATTATTTGCAAGGTCTAAGTTCTTGTTTAGGATGTAGTTTTTAACCATGCGAATTATTCGGCTTGGGTCAAAAAAAAAGACCGTCTTCGCAGACGGCCTTTATTAATAGCGTTTTAAAACCTCTATTTAGCTTTTTTCATCCCATCTTCAATGAGACTATAAAACTCATCTAGTTTTGGAAGGATAACAATGCGGGTACGACGGTTTTTAGCACGACCTTCAGCACTCTCATTTGATGCTACAGGGGCATGCTCACCTTTACCGGCAACGGTAATTCTTTTAGGATTAATGGCGAAGTCTCCTTCTAAGATCCGCACTACCGAGGCTGCACGTTCAGTGCTTAGCTCCCAGTTGTCTTGGAAAGCAGCACCGTTACGGACTGCTTTGTTGTCAGTATGACCCTCTACCATAAAGTCTAAAGAGGGCTGTGATTTTAAAACCTTAGCCACTTTACCTAAGACTTCTTTGGCGGCAGAGCTTACTTTAGAACTACCACTTTCAAATAATAGTTTGTCGGAGATAGAAACGTAAACCACCCCTTTTTCCACGTTTATGCTAATGTCTTGGTCGTTAATACCAACAGTAGCGCCTTTAAGGCTTGTTACTAAAGCAAAGGTTACAGAATCACGCTTGTTGATAGCGGCTTGTAGGCTGCTAATGGTCAAGTCTTTTTCGCGAATTTGCTCCAAAGATTTTTCTAAGTTCTCAGATTCCTTCTTCGTTAAAGTAGACATGTTGCCTACATTTTTAAGTAACTGATAATTAGTTTTCTTAAGGTACTCAATTTCGCTATTGGCATTTTTGCGGTTATCTAAGCAAGAGGCAAGCTCCATGCGTGTTTTACTTAGTTCACCATCCATTTCTTGATACTGTCCTTGTAGCTCGGTATACTTTTTCTTGCTTACGCAAGAGCCAAGTAGAACTACAGCTCCTAAAATTGCTAATGTCTTTTTCATGCTTGTGATTATAATTCGAAATTACTAATTCCCTTTAAAATAGGGGCTTTGCGAAGCATTATTTAAATTCGAGCTTCTCATCTTTATCGTTGAAAAAAGCGTACTCCAAGAATTTATAAGAATCGCGCGGGGTGATTTTCAAGTTCTTGCCGTATTTTTTTGCCCATTTTCTTCGGATACTATTAAAGAGGCCTTTGGTAAGATAAGCAGCAATAAAGGGGTGCAGGTGTAGGTAAATTAGTTTTGAACTTTGCTGTTGGGAAATTAGGTCTAGGTGATTCTCAATCTCATCAACGATAAGAATGGGAGCTTCAACTTTTCCAGTGCCATCAGGATTTTCTTCGCGGGTTTGTATGTCCATTTCTGGGCGAACACGTTGGCGAGTAATCTCAATTAATCCAAAACGTGAGGGCGGTAAAATTTTATGTTTGGCACGATCCGTAGCCATTTCCTCCTTCAGTTTTTCATACAACTTTTTACGGTTCTCATTGCGGTGCATGTCAATAAAGTCAACCACAATAATTCCCCCCATATCACGCAAACGCAATTGACGTGCAATTTCTTCTGCAGCTGAGAGATTCACGGCCAATGCATTCGCCTCCTGATTTTCATCAGAATTGGTGCGATTACCACTGTTAACGTCGATAACGTGCATGGCTTCGGTATGCTCGATAATAAGATAGGCACCTTTGCCCATGCTTACCGACCGGCCAAAGCTGCTTTTTATCTGTCTTTCAATTCCGTATTGTTCGAATATCGGTAAACGCCCTTGGTAGAGTTTTACAATTTTTTCCTTTTCAGGTTCTATAGAGCGCATGTACTCTTTAAGTTCGTTAAAGAGCTCGGGGTTATCTACCGCAATGCTATTAAAGGAATCATTAAGTACATCGCGCAATAATGCTGAAACTCGGTTGAGTTCGCGTAAAGCTCTACTAGGAGGCTTCATGCGCTGTACGTTGCGATGTAATTGTTTCCATTTGCCCACCAGATCTTGCACGTCCGCATCTAAGTCGGCAACGCTACAATCTTGGGCGGCTGTTCTAACTATTATGCCAAAACCGCCGGGTTTAATACTGAGGACTAGTCTTTTTAGACGGTCCTTCTCTTCTTTATCTCGTAATTTACTACTAACGCTTACGCGGTTAGAGAAAGGCACCAAAACTACGTATCTGCCCGCGAGGGAGATTTCCGAAGTAATGCGTGGGCCTTTGGTAGATATAGGTTCTTTAGCGATTTGTACCAATATGGTATGTCCTTCGCGTAGAACAGAATCTATACTGCCGTTCTTATCAATATCGGCTTCAGGCTGAAAGTCGGTCAAAGACCAACGTTGCTTGCCTGTAATCGTGCGACGAGTAAATTTGTTTAAGGACTTTATTTGCGGGCCTAGGTCGTGGTAATGAAGAAAAGCATCCTTTTCATAACCCACATCAACAAAGGCCGCATTTAAGCCGGGAACAATTTTCTTTACTTTGCCCAGATATACATCACCGACAGAAAAGTCCACCTGGTTATCGTAATGTAACTCAGATAGCTTACCGTCTTTGAGTAGCGATACAGCTACAGAATCGGCAGTACGAGAATTAATAACTAATTCTGTACTCACCTTATTATTTTTTACTCCTATACTCGTATAGGAATGATTATGCAGAAACACGAAAAGCACCCTAAGATAAGGTGCTTAAAAAAATCAGTAGATTCTAAAAGATTCCACTGTTACTTTTTCTTGTGACGGTTTTTACGTAAACGCTTTTTGCGTTTGTGCGTTGACATCTTATGACGTTTTCTTTTTTTACCACTTGGCATAACCAAAAATTTTAATTGTTAATAATACTTGCCATTTCATCGCGAATGGCTTTCAATGTTTTTTCGTCGCTAAGTTTAGCTAGTGCGTCTTCCAACACCGACTTAGCCGCGGTGCTATCTCCTAGAAACATTTGTGAACGGGCATACAATAAGTAGGCATCTCCATTTAGGGGATCTTGGTCAATTACGGTCTTAAAGCGATTTAAAGCTTTAGAGTATTGACCCGTTTGCATACTCATTACCCCAAGGGTGAAATTTGCTTTTACGTTGTCTGGGAATTTCTCTGCCACGTCTGCTATGGCCATAACGGCTTGCATAGGAGGCAATTCACCCGATTCCAGTTTGCTTAGGGCATCATCAACTAGTGAATCAGCCACAGATACAAAGCCCTTCTCCCCGCTATGATTGTGCTCAGCATTCTCATTCTCCATCACCGGAGTTTCTTCTTGCACAGCTGTTTTTGGTAATAGAAAAACAGCTCCTGTTACAAGGATAACTAAGAGTACTAATATAGCGGGCCCTTTTTTCATGGTCTGATTAACCTACTTTCACTTTTTTCTTTACAGAGTCAACGAAAGTTTTCGCTGGCTTAAAAGAAGGAATATTGTGTGCAGGAATAATGATAGTGGTGTTCTTAGAAATATTACGTCCTGTTTTCTCAGCACGCTTCTTAATAATGAAACTTCCAAAACCTCTTAGGTACACATTATCGCCAGTTTCTAGACTATTGCGGACTTCCTTCATAAAAGACTCCACAACGGCCTGTACATCAGACTTCTCCATTCCTGTTTTGTCTGTTATTCTGGTTACAATGTCAGCTTTTGTCATTTGTGTATATTTTTTACGTTAAAACTCTAATTTTGAGGGCTGCAAATATAAAGTACTTTTCTAGAACCTCGAAAGGCTTAATTGGATTTATTTTATAGCCTAAAGCACTCAAAAACAAATATATTGGATTTAACATCACTTAGAGCAAAACTTCGCGAATGGTATATGTGGAATAAAAGGGATTTACCTTGGCGTAAAACTGATGATCCTTATCGCATCTGGTTGAGTGAAATAATTCTCCAACAAACTCGGGTAAATCAGGGCTTACCTTACTATAATAAGTTTATTACTAATTACCCTAATGTGAAAGCTTTAGCTGATGCCCCTCAAGAAAAAGTATTAAAGGATTGGGAGGGCTTAGGTTACTATAGTCGAGCCCGAAATATGCACCACAGTGCCAAGCAATTAGTGGCTGAATTCGGAGGTGAGTTCCCATCTACTTTGAGTGAGATTAAGAGCTTAAAAGGGGTGGGTGATTACACCGCAGCGGCCATTGCATCTTTTGCATTTAATATCAAGGCAGCGGTTGTTGATGGTAATGTTTTCCGTTTTTTAAGTCGGTTGTACGGCGAAAACACGCCAATTAATAGCACAAAAGGCAAGAGGCTCTTCCAGAAATTAGCAGATGATTTTATTGATCCACAGAATCCAGCAATCCATAATCAGGCAATCATGGAATTTGGCGCCCAATATTGTGTTCCTAAAAACCCCGCTTGCGCAGATTGCGTTTTTAATGAAAATTGTATTGCCTTTAAAAATAGTAGCGTAAGTGAATTGCCTTTTAAGGAGAAGAAAACCTACAATAGAGAGCGCCATCTAAATTATCTATTCCTAGAAAATCAAGAAAAAGTATTTGTCGAAAAACGCGACACTGGTATTTGGCAGGGACTCTATCAATTTCCTTTAATCGAATCGGATAGTCCTTGGGATGAGGAAGAGATGAATTCGCACTTAGTAGAGGAAGGACTAGCCCCGCAGTCTTGGACCTTGAATCGTGTTTATACCTTACCACTCCACAAACTTTCGCATCAGACTTTATTTATTAAAGTATGGTATTTTAAATCCTTGGAATTTAATGGACTAGACTCATTTACAAGGCTGGAACAACTGCCAATAAAGGCTTTAGATAATTTGGCATTTCCGCGCCCCTTACGCAAGTTCTTGGATGAAAAACAGCTAACTTTGCCCTTTTAATTTTGCAGGTAGATTTCTACCTCTCAATTCCTATATTTGATAAGAATTAGAATTTATGGCAAACGGATCATTAAATAAAGTACAACTCATCGGAAACCTAGGCACAGACCCCGAGGTAAAACATTTCGATAATGGCGGTTCTTTAGCTAGGTTTCCTATTGCAACTTCAGAGTCTTACACCAATAAAGCAAACGAAAAGGTAGAGTTGACCGAGTGGCATACTATTATTGCTCGCGGTGGTTTGGTGGATGTGGTTTCGAAATATCTTAAAAAAGGCGACAAAGTTTACATAGAAGGTCGCATTCGCTCGCGCAGTTGGCAAGACCCCGCAAGCAAAGAAACACGTTACGCAACGGAAATTGTTACTGATAATCTTATCATGCTGGGCTCTCGTTCTTCCGGTCCAAGCGATCTAAGTAACAATGCTCCCAGCAAACCTCAATCCTATGGAGAATCTGACCCATCGAGTTCGAACCTGAATATTGCAGCAGAGCCAAACCAAGATGAGGACGATTTACCTTTTTGATTATTAACCAAGTACCCACAATTTGGACCCTGACCCCTCGAGTTTACTGTTTCTTTTAGATATTCTAAAACCCTTTGAACCATTAAGTTTAGTACCCTTATCTATTTTGGTGCTCCTTCTTTTTGCTTCCGCCATGGTAAGTGGCTCTGAAGTAGCTTTCTTTTCCATTCAACCGCGTGATCTCGATACTTTAAAGGATGTCGACAAAGCTGGTCACGACGCAGTAAGTAATTTGTTAGAAGGGCCAAAAACCCTTTTGGCGACCATTCTAATATGGAACAACTTTATAAATGTGGGGATCGTAATCCTCTCATCGTACCTAAGTGATAGTTTTTTCGATTTTGGCGATTCTCCTAATTTGAAAATCGCAGTTGAAGTTATAGCCATTACCTTCTTAATTTTGCTTTTTGGTGAAGTGCTGCCAAAAGTTTACGCTACAAAAAATGCGATAAACTTCGGACTGTTTATGTCTAAACCCATGTTCGTCCTGCGCCGGATAAGCAAGCCTCTTAGTTTCTTACTCGTACGCAGCAGTAGCTTTGTTGAAAAGCGCCTGCAGCATAAATCAGAAAACCTTTCGGTAGATGACTTAAGTCAAGCTTTGGAGTTAACCTCAAACGAAGAGAGTAGCGACGAAGAGCAAAGAATATTAGCCGGTATCGTGAAGTTCGGCTCTACCAATGTTACGCAAATTATGAAACCCCGAATTGACGTGACGGCCGTAGATATCAGCTGGGAATATGGAAAAATCATGAAGGGCATTCTCGAGTCGGGTTATTCACGTATACCTGTTTACGAAGAGAATTTCGATCAGGTTAAAGGTGTTCTCTATGTGAAAGATTTGCTGCCTCATATTAACGCGAGTAGCAATTTTGCTTGGCAGGAATTAGTGCGAGAACCCTTCTTTGTGCCTGAGAATAAAAAGATTGACGACCTACTGCGCGAATTTCAAGAGCGGAAAATTCACTTGGCTATTGTAGTGGATGAATATGGTGGTACTTCGGGAATTGTAACTTTAGAAGATATTATTGAAGAAATTGTGGGAGAGATTAGTGATGAGTTTGATAATGACGAGTTATTCTACTCTAAACTCGACGAAAAGACCTACGTTTTTGAAGCCAAAATTCACCTCACCGATTTCTTTAAAGTAGTAGATGCCGAAGAAAGCGATTTTGCCGAGCAGGCGGCGGAAGCAGATACCTTAGCAGGTTTTCTTTTAGAGGTAGCAGGTAAATTCCCAGAGGTGAGCGAAGAAATTAAATTCAAGAACTACCTTTTCAAAGTGGAAAGCCTCGAAGGCAGAAGGATTAAGCGAATTAAAGTAACTCTTTTAGATGAAGATGTTTAAGACGGGTATTTTTACAGCTCTTGCTATCATGGCACTAGGAATTAGCTCTTGTGATGAGAACTTTAGTCCTAAGCCCAAAGGTTATTTTAGAATAGCTACACCGGCTAAAGAATATCAAGCAACATCTTTTCCCTGTGCGTTTAGTTTTGAGTATAACAAGCAGGCAAGAATAGTAGCGAAGAAAAACTGCTGGTACGATTTAAAATACCCTAGTCTTAAAGCAACATTGCAACTAACTTATAAGGAAGTAACCGATTCTAATTTAGATACACTGCTAGCGGAAGGTCATAACCTAGCTTATGAACATACGGTTAAAGCCGATGGTATTGAAGAAAAACTTTTCCTCAATGAAGAAGATGATGTTTACGGCATCCTCTTTCAGCTAAAGGGCAATGCCGCTACCAGTATGCAGTTTTTTGTAACGGATAGCACTGAGCATTTTTTAAGAGGAGTTTTGTACTATTATGCAAGTCCTAATGCAGACTCCTTGCAGCCCGTTAATGAGTTTATGCTCGGCGAAATGCAACACTTAATGGAAAGTTTAAAATGGCAGAGTTAGTCAGTATAGCCGAGTTCGATAACGTAAATGAAGCTTATGTAATTAAGGCTCGTTTAGAATCGGAAGGAATTCGTTGCTACCTTTCTAATGAAAATTTAAACTCCATATTTGGGGCAAGCATCAGCTTTACCCAAGTTAAATTGCAGGTGAATTTAAACGACAGCTTTAAAGCAATGGATATTCTTTATGAAGAACAGGATCCTAGCGAAAGTGATTAAGTTTTTAGCCTAAGCAAAATTATTCCGCAGACTGCTTTTTAGAAGAGGCTTACAGGTTATTTCAAAAAAAGTAAAAACCTGACTTTAGTTCATTTGCTGTAGCCCGCTACAGCTGCACGATCCTGACTAGTCTTTTCCTTCCATTGAAAATCTGAGGCTCTAATTTATTGTCGAATTCACGTTAGTTAAGGTCGAAATCAGGTCTTTAGAAGACTTAGTTGCCCTTTTAAGGCTAAATGAATTATCGCATGAAGTTGAAAGGCAAAGATTACTGCCGCTAAAAGTAAATGCAAAGGCTGCGCAAATTTCGGTAAGTCGAAATAAGCGAGAATTATTCCCAGCAATATTTCCAGACCTATAAGAGCTATTATCCAATTCCATTGCCAATAGCCCATATTGTTTTTGCGATTTGTCCACCAGAGGTAAACGTTTAAGGCTAAAATAAGAATGGAAAAACTGCGGTGGATGTAAAAGAAAATATCCATTTGCCCCATCCATTCGCTACGTTCCACCCCACTTTGATGCAAGCCATCTACTAATTCGCGTACTTGTGTTCCAAGCGTAATCTGCAAAAGCGTAAATGCCAAGGCCACTAACATTAAGCTCAGAAATGGCTTGCGGTAAAGAACGGGCTTCATATCTTCCCTACTGGCTAAGCCGTTAAATACAAGCATGATAGCTACTAAAATTAAAGCACCCATCATGTGGATAGTTATGCTGCCTGGAATCAAATTGCCATCTACCACCAATTTCCCTAACCAGGCTTCAAAACCCAACATAAAAAGTCCAGCAAAGGCCAAGGCGAAATAGCGCCAGTCTTTACGCACAATGCTTAAACTGATAAAGAAAAGAGCCAACATCGGCAGTCCAGCTAAAGCGCCTAAAAGACGGTTAATATATTCTATCCAAGTGTGCATCGGATTGAATAAGGCATAATCATGTTTGGTGTATTTCGCCCAATTTTCTGCATTATAAGATTCACCAGTAGTAAAGGCATCTACGGCAGTGTAAAGCGCCTCGTTAACTATGATAATTTGATTTTTATGGAATTCCGTGTTGGCTTGCCAATCTAGTTGCGCTCTATCAGTAGGCGGAATTAAATGGCCAAAGCATTTAGGCCAATCGGGGCAACCCATGCCAGAATCGGTCATGCGCACCACACTGCCTGCAATTATTACCAAGAATAAGAGGACAATCTCAATGCGGCTGAGGATAATTAACCATTTTTTCATGGGGCAAAATTAGTGCAAGTTGATCTTCTTAAATGCTCTTATTTGACAGAATAATTCTAAAAAAGGTTTAGGTCGGTAGTAAATTAAAAAGGCGGCCTTAAAAAGACCGCCCTAATTCGATGTGTGTTCCTAATTTTAAAACTGAGCTCGAACTCCGAGAATGAAATTTCGTCCCGCCGCTACTAAACCACTGCTGTATGGGCGGTAGCGCTGATCGGTAATGTTTTCGATTCCGGCGTTAATACTCCAACTTTCATTTAACTGATAGCTGCTTTTAAAATTTAAGGTGTACCAACCAGGTGAGTATACTTCTCCGTTTTCGTCTAGCTGGTAGATATAGGCTTTGCCGGCTTCTTCAAAATTTAAATCTTCCGCCTTTACGGCACCGCTATATTGCAGATTTAGCTCTAAACGCAAAGCCTTCTCTTCAAAACTTAAACGACTAATACCAAACATGGGTGCGGCGTGGCGCGATGGGCCTATCTTTCCATCTTGATCTTCTTCTTCGCCTTTTTGCCAGTTAAAAGAGTTGCGTAAAACGAAGTGATTGTCAATTTGCCAATCCAGCCCCAGCTGAAACCCATATACATTGGCGCTTGCAGCATTTTGCACCGATTGAACTTGACTTAATTCGCCGTTGTATAGAATGCTATCGGCGCCATTTAAAAGGGAAGGACGTCGCAGCATGGCTTGATCTAAATAGGTGTAATAGGCACTTAGGTCAATTTTTAGGCTTTCACCAAGAAGCGTAGCAAGACCGAATTCGGCATTATAAGCATATTCTGCTTTTAAGTCGGGATTGGGAACCACTACAATAGCGTCACCAGAATCGAAGACTTTTCCAATGTCATCTACATTAGGAGCACGGAAAGCGCTACCAAAGTTTAGGCGCCATTTCCAAGCTTCAGAAGGGCGGTAAACAAAACCTAGGCTTCCCGTTAAATTACCCGTGCTTAATGTGCTTTCGCGGAAGGTTAAGGGATAGAAATCGAGATTGTCACTAAAATCACTGTTTACCCTAAAGTGGTTGTAGCGTAAACCTAACTGCGATGTGAATTTCTCGTTCAATTCCCATTCGTGATTTAAATAGGCGGCATAGGATTGCCAATTGGCTTGAGGATAGCGATTGGCAGCATTCGCGATATTGCCAGTAACAATGTTTTCTACTATACCGCTCGATTGCACATCATTATAAACGGCTTCCAAGCCATAAAATATTTTGTGGCGGAGACTCAGTCTTTTGAGGATGTCTAAATTTAAGGAATAGGCTTGAACATTTTCTGTTTTTCTAAATAAGTCAGGGCTTTGGAAATCGCGATCATTGCGGCTTTCTTCGAAACTTTGTTGGGCCAAGCGAAGGGTGGTTTTATCCGCTAACCAAGTTTTCTTCCGATAATTAACTTCCAACTTATTCATCAGCCAAACTTGCGGGCCATAATACCACTCGGCTGCACGCGGCATATCATTTCTCGTTCTAATTAAACGGTCTAAACGATCGTAATTGCTTGTGGTAGAATAGTGCAAGGCATACTCAAAATCCCAATTTGCATTAGGTTTAAAAAGTAATTTTTGGAGCGTATTGAATTGCTCGAAACCCGTGTTTAATTGTAGTTCGGGATCCGTATTGCGAACAACGCGATCCATACTATCAATTCGCTGCACCGACCAAGGCCTTAGTAATTCATCGGAACCCTGCGAGCCCATGCGTAAGTCGCCGTAATTAGAATAGCTTAAACTGGCGCGATAGGCCCACTTTTGCCAGCCCACATTTATATCAAAATGCTGACTGCGCTCCTGATTGGCCGAGGCGAAGCGACTATAGGCAGAGCCCTTTACTAATGTATTGGTATCTTGACTTAGCTGTGGTTTTAAGGTGCTGAAACTCATCACGCCACCAATAGCATCTGAGCCATAAATTACTGACCCTGGGCCGAAGTAGATTTCGGTGCGTTCAATGGCAAATGGATCTAAAGAAATTACTTGCTGTAAGTTCCCTGAGCGGAAGATGGCATTATTCATCCGAATACCGTCTACCGCAATCAGCAAGCGATTGGTCGCGAAACCTCTAATCATGGGACTACCTCCACCTTGCTGACTTTTCTGAATAAACACCTCGCCACTGCTTCCTAAAAGGTCGGCACTGGTTTGGGGATTATTGAAATAGATGTCTTTGGTTTTGAGGGTTTTTATATTTATCGGTAATTCCCGTGAAGATTGACTCCAACGCGTGGCGGATACCACTACTTGATCGAGGGCTAAAACTTCGGCAATAAGGCCAACCTTAAAATTCTGCGCCTTTAATTCTGCGTAGCTTAAGTTTTTAGGTATATAGCCAAGGGAATAAATTTGAATGGACTTTTCTCCTTTTAAAGGATCAATATTAACCACACCTTGATCATTCGTGATAAGTCCACTTAATCGATCTGAATCGATGGATACCGTGGCTCTTTCGAGTGGCTGTCCTTCTTCTGCATCAAAGATGAGAAGGTTTTGAGCATAAGCGCCCAAGCTTAGCAGGCTTATTACTGCTAAGCATATAATTTTTTTCATGAGGAATGTTTTAAATGAATTTGATTTTAATCAGTAGTCATTTAAAACTTGGAGGAGGAGGGGAATCTATTCCAACAAAAGGCTGGCATATTTTAACTTTACCATCATTTGGATAGTCATCTGCGAAAGCGAAAAGAGTAGAGCGGAAATTTTGACTGGCTAAATATTTAGAAAGTTTGTCGAGGCTAAGGCTAGGCTTATCCCTTAAAGGTTCATTTTTATGCTGATGCAACATTCGATGGAAACGTTTTTCCAGCTGCGATTCTTCATGATCCCACCAAGCCCAGGCAATTAGGCTATCGCCTTTTTGCTCTATTTTGTATACATCGTATTTCTTTTTGTCGAGATAAAATTCGTCGTCGCCATCCCAGTCTAAATTCATAAACTCCTTTGGACTAAAGCTGAATTTTTCTAAATCCTCAAATTTCAAGGTGGCGTTGAAATGCTGCTTCACCGTTTTTTTATGCGCAATTTGGCTTTGCTTAAAGCAGATGAAATTAGTGAAATAGGGCGCCATTAGACTGAGGCCTAGTAAGAGAGCTAAGAAATATTTGGGTTTTAATTGACGCATTCTATGGGCCGCAAATATAGTAGGGAAAGGATATAAAACCTGAGTTCGGCGTAAAATTAGGCCTCAGACCTCTTATAAATAGTGGGTTATAAGCCGAAGCGCTGAAGCTGGCTATTGCAAAGGGCAAAGGCGCAGGAAAACGCTTTTTAGAAGAGGCTTAGCAATGTTTTTACAATAAAAATGAAAATCCTGCATCTAGTTCATTTGTTGTAGCCCGCTACAGCTGCACGATCTAGATTGGTCTTTTCCTTTTCTTGTAAATCTGAGACTATAATTTTACGCCGTTCTCAGGTATAAAGCAAATGATACCTTTGAAGCATGAAGGAAAACACCATTGGTCCGCTAAAGGCTTGGACCCTTTTTATTCTTTTAGCCCTTACTTGGGGCAGTTCATTTATTTTAATGAAGAGAGGGTTAGAGAGTTTTAGCTACGGCCAAATTGGCTTCATACGCATTGCAACCGCCTGGCTATTTACTCTTTTGGTGGCCTTAAATCGTTTTAAGAAATACGAGCGTAAATACTTGTGGGCTCTGGTGGCCGTTGGTTTTTTCGGAAATGGTATTCCTTATATATTATTTCCTTTGGCAGTTACTAAATTGGATTCATCCTTGGTGGGGATTCTCAATTCTTTGGTACCTCTCTTTACTTTAATGATCGGTTTAATTTGGTTTAAGATTAAAGTTTCTTGGATTGGCGCTCTGGGTATCTTCGCTGGTTTTGCGGGTGCTTTATGGCTGCTGCTACCCGACTTGCAAGTTGATTTCGATCGTTTGTCGTACGGGATTTATCCTATAATCGCTACCGTTTGTTATGCGATAAGCATTAATGTAATTAATACCAAATTGCCTGGCTTGGATGCCTTGTCTATAACCCTTCTTAGTTTAACTGCGGTAGGGCCATTGGCTTTGGGCTATTTGTTTAGCACCGATTTTATTGATGTGATGCAGTCTGCACCAGCAGCTTGGGAAAGCTTAGGTTATATTTCGCTCTTAGGAATTGTGGGAAGCAGTTTGGCAATTATCGTGTTTAATATCCTCATTAAAGGAACGACTTCGCTATTTGCGGCTAGTGTTACTTATGCCATTCCTTTGGTAGCGCTTTTATGGGGTGTTTGGGACGGTGAAGCCATTGGTGCCGAGCACTTGGGCGGTATGCTCTGTATTTTAGCAGGCGTATATTTAGTCAACTTTAAAGGTAGTCCCGCGGAAAGGATTCGTAAAAGGAGGCTTAAAAAAGAAGCATAAAAAAAGCCACCCCGAGAGGTGGCTTAAATTTTTAGAAAGCGAAGGTTTATTTGAAGTCAGACTTCTTTAAACCGGAATTGATTTTCGCTTCAGTGGTAGTCATGCTGATCTGCTGAGGACCTTGACTAATATTAATTTGATAAGGAATCATTACTCCGTCAACCGAGCGGTAATCGCTGTATTTTTGAGAAACAGTCATTTCCCCTTGCTGACTTTCAATGGAGGCTTCCTCTAATAACTTTAAGCCTGTTTCTACAGAATAGTATTCGGTAGAAATGTCGCCATTTTTATCTACTTCTAAGGTGTAGGCTTTTTCGCCATCTACCATATTGATAGCTACTAGGGTTAATTTATAACCATTGCTTAAGTAGTCTGCTTCGCCAAAAAAAGCACCCTGACTTTTTATTTCTTCTAGCTCTTCACCTTCCAAAACAGTGGATCCTTGCATGCCAGAAGTTTCCCCTTTCTTACCATCAAAAACTACTTTCTGCACAGTGCCAAAACCAGCAACAGTCATTTCAGTTAAAAATAGATTAGGACGCTTCTTTAAAGTTTTCGCTTGCGCTTCCATTGGCATACCGCTAATAGAGGCTGACATCATAATACTCATGTCTTTTACAGCATCTAATTTTTCTTGACCGCCAATGGCTTTAATATAGCCATTGATTACACTTTCGGCCGTTACGCCAGCGGGCACAGGGAAACTGGGAGGACCCGTTTCTTCGCCATCAAAGCCGTAGTAGCTTACCGGGCCAAATTTCTCAAGGCTAGTAGCAATGTCGGCTGCCTTCCCCACGGCAGTAATGGTAAGCGCGTCTACATTGATGTACTTATTAGCCGCGGCCATAATGTCTTCAGCGGTGACCGCTTCTAAACGTTGGATGTAGGTTTTGTAGTAATCCTCCGGTAAGTTGTAACGCTGAATATTAAGAGCAAAGCTGGCAATAGTTTGAGCGCTTTCTAGGTTTCTCCCAAAAGAACCAATAATGTTGTTCTTAGCATCTTGTAACTCTTGCTTACCTACTTTTTCGGTTTGAAGACGTTTGAATTCTTTGATGAATTCCACTACTGCGCTATCAGTCACTTCATTTCTCACACTCGCGTTAGCACTAAAGTAACCTACTAACTCATCGCTATCATAGTAAGAGTTGGCACCATAAGTATAGCCTTTATCTTCTCTGATATTTTGAAATAGACGACCTGTCATACCACCACCAAGAATTTGATTCATTAAACGAACAGTTACGATATCAGGGCTTCCCGGTTGTAAGTCAATCGTGTTTCCTAGGGTTAATACTGTTTGTACAGAGCTATTGCGGTTAATGATTTTCACCTCGCTAGCGGCTGGTTTAGCTGGCATTTCAAAATCTCTTTTCGCCACTTCTTTACTTTCCCAAGCGCCAAAATACTTTTCGATAAGCTTTTTAGCTTTCTTGGGTTTGATGTCACCCACCACTACCATATAAGCTTTATTAGGACTCCAGTTTTCTTGGTAGAAATTTTGGCAATCCGCTAGAGTGATATTGTTAATACTTTCTTCAGTTTCTAATTCACCATAAGGGTGGTTTAAACCATAAATGCTAGAGTTGAACAAGCGGCTTGCTAAAGAATTAGGATCTTCTTTAGCCGATTCAATACTCGACAAAGATTGTTTAATTAGCTTATCAAACTCCTCTTGGGGAAATGAGGGATTCAAAGCTACATCAGCCATAAGACCTAGAATCTCTTCGCTGTATTTGCTTAAACCGCTGGCATAAGCATTGGTTGCTCCTGTAAATAAGGTAGCTCCAATAAAGTCAATTTCTTTATCTAATTGCTCCTTCGTGCGATTAGTTGTTCCGTTGCGCATTAAGCTTCCCGCTAGGCTAATGTAACCTGTTTTGTCGCCTTCTAAAAAGGGATCACGATCAACTACGAGGCTAAAAGATACACGGGGAAGTTTATCGTTTTTAACAACGATAACTTTAAGACCGTTGTCAAGAGTATAAGTTTTAAACTCTCCCAGTTCAATTTCTTTGGCGGGAGCTGGTTTTGGTCTAATGCTGCGGTCTACTTGGGCAAATCCCGATACAGTAATGAGCAGGATTAGTAGGCTTGCTATTATTCTTTTCATATTAAATTATGCTTTTACTGTGCGTTTTGTGGTAAGTATTTTAAAACAACCCGGTTTTCAGGTTTTAAATATTTCGCGGCTATTTCTTGCATGTATTCGGCAGAAATATCGCGGTAGTTTTTAATTTCGGTATTAATAAGGTTAGCATCACCAAGGTATACGTGGTTATCGGCTAAGCTTTCGGCAATACCAGCCACGCGACCATTTCGAGAGACGAAATCGTTTTCAATCTGGTTTTGGATTTTAGTATAATCCTCTTCGGAAATCCCTTCATTAATTAATTTGTTAACCTCATCGTCTATGGCTTGTACAAAGTCATTTAAGTCGGTATCAGGATTAGCTAAACCAAAGGCAATAAATAAACCAGAGTTTTCTAAAGAAAAATTGAAGGCTTGTACTACTACACCTAATTGTTTCTTATCTACAATTGACTTATAAAGCATAGAACTTTGGCCGTCGGCTAAGATGGTAGAAATCATGTCCATGGCATAAGCTTCTTTGGTTCCTCTTTCTGGGCAACGGTAACCGATGAATACACCTGGTAATTGAATGTTGTCGTAAATCGTGTCTACTACTTCACCACTTAGGGGTGCTGGTTTTTCGGTTGGACGAGGAATTTCTTTGGTTCCTTTTGGAATGGTAGAGAAATATTTATTGATCCATTCTTTGGCTTGCTTGATATCTATATCTCCTGCAATAGAAAGGGTCGCATTGTTGGGGACATAGAAGGTAGAGTAGAAGTCTTTAAAGTCAGCTTCCTCAGCAGCATTTAAGTCTTCCATCGTTCCAATGGGAGAGATTTCGTAGTAACTTCCTTGAAAGGCCGTGCCAAACATTTTCTCTTGGAAAGATCCATAGGGCTGATTGTCAACTCTTAAACGCTTTTCTTCTTTTACTACTTCACGCTGGGTGTTAACGCCTTCGATATCAACTTTGGCTTGTAACATACGCTCGCTTTCTAGCCATAAACCCAACTCTAATTGATTGGAAGGAAGAATTTCGTAATAGTAAGTACGATCGAAAGAAGTGTTGGCATTTAAAGTACCACCGTTGGCGGATACAATTTTCATGTATTCTCCACGCTCTATATTGGGCGAGCCTTCGAACATCAAGTGCTCAAAAAAGTGGGCAAAACCTGAACGGCCTTCTTTTTCATTTTTACTGCCTACATGGTAAAGAACCGATACCGCAACAATAGGCGTGCTGTGGTCTTCGTGAAGAATAACGTGTAGACCATTATCCAGGTCATACTCTTCAAATTTTATCTTACTCTGTGCCATAGCGCTTCCCACAATGGAGGCTAAAAAGAGGCTGAGAATTTTTTTGTGCATAAGATTTATCTCGCTTTAAATTAAATCCGCTGCAATTTTAAGATATAAAATTTGAAATAAGTAACTTATAGGAAGGATTCAACTTGTTTTGGGCCTTCTTTTATTGTTAATGTTTTGTGAAATTGCTTAGGATTTGCAATAATTTTGGGAGACCAGAGGCGCCGGATGGTAGATTCTGAATAAATTTTTAGAGTGTATGCCTTAATTAAAAGGATATTGTTGTAAATTTGCAGCCCTAAAAATAAGTATATGTTCGCCATAGTAGAGATAGCAGGGCATCAGTACAAAGTACAAAAAGATCAACGTATCTACGTTAATCGTCTGCAAGCTGAAGAAGGAGAAACTCTTTCTTTCGATAAAGTAATGCTTACAGACAATAACGGTAAGGTAGAAGTTGGCGCCCCGGTTATAGCAGGCATCAAAGTAGATGCTAAAGTAGTTCAGCACCTTAGAGCAGACAAGGTGTTAATCTTTAAAAAGAAAAGACGTAAAGGTCATCAGAAGATGAACGGTCACCGTCAGTACATTTCGCAAATCGAAATTACGGCAATAGGCTAGTTAAGAATCTGGTAATTATAATCTAAAAAATTTTAAGCCATGGCTCATAAGAAAGGTGTCGGTAGTTCAAAAAACGGACGTGAATCAGAAAGTAAAAGATTAGGTGTTAAAATTTTCGGCGGTCAAGCAGCTATCGCAGGAAACATTATCGTGCGTCAGCGCGGTACTCGCCACAATCCAGGTACTAACGTAGGAATGGGAAAAGATCATACTCTTTTCGCTCTTACCGATGGTACCGTTGTATTTCGCAAGAAAGCAAACAATAAATCATACGTTTCAGTAGATCCTACTGCATAGATTTATTCATTATAAATTTATACCCCTTATCGATTTTTCGGTAAGGGGTTTTTTCGCTTAAAAGCTTAGCTCGCGACAGCGGCACGATTCAAATTAGTCATTTCGTTCTACTAACCTGAGTTCGATTAAAATTACTTTGCACAGAAGCCTTATAAATAGTGAGATTTAGCCTTGCAGGCTTGCCGATTTGGCGGGCCAAATCAAAAGGAGAAAGGGTAAAGATGGCTGTTTAGAAGGCTTTCTTCAAAAAGATTTCAAAAAAGAGTCTGTCTATTTCGTTATTTATTCGCGAGTTATCTCGATAACTCTTTGAAAAATAGCCTCATATCCAAACACTTTTTTGAAACTGTGCTTTGTAATTTTAACCGAACTCAGGTTACTAAAAATCTGTGCCTATAATTTTAGACTGAACTCAGCCTTAAAAATACGTTGCGAAGTAGCTATCTGCTTTATTCATTGATTAACTTCGCCCTTCCAAAAATATAAATACTATGCTCCAAATTTCTTACCTCCGTGAAAACGGCGAGGAGGCCATAGCTGGCCTTAAAAAGAGAGGTATTAATGCAGAACAAAATATTAAAGACATTCTTAATCTTGACCAGCAAAGGCGACAAGCGCAGAATGATCTCGACCAATGCCTAGCGGAGGCTAATAAAATAAGTAAGACCATTGGAGGATTATTTAAGGAAGGTAAACGCGCGGAGGCCGATGTGCTGAAAGAGCGCTCGGCTGAATTGAAAGAACAAACCAAGGATCTGCAAACCCAGGAAGAACAATTACGTCATGCGCTCGATGAACTTTTGGTGCAATTGCCTAATGTTCCTTTTCATTTGGTCCCTGCGGGTAAATCGGCCGAAGACAACGAAGAAATTGTCCGTGTGGGCGAAATCAAAGATCTGGGTGAAGATGCCAAACCTCACTGGGAGATTGCCGAAGAAAAAAAGTTAATTCGTTTTGACCTCGGTGTGAAAATAACCGGTGCGGGTTTCCCTGTTTATCAAGGAAAGGGAGCACGCTTGCAAAGAGCACTTATCAATTTCTTCCTCGATGAAAATATGAAGGCGGGTTACCAAGAGTTTCAACCGCCACTTTTCGTAAACGAAGCTTCCGCTTATGGCACGGGACAACTTCCCGACAAGGAGGGGCAGATGTACCACATGACTGAAGATAATTTATATGCTATACCTACCGCTGAGGTGCCTATTACTAATATTTTTAGAGATGAGATTTTAGAACTGGAAGAATTACCCCTGAAATCAACGGCCTATAGCGCTTGCTTTCGCAGAGAAGCTGGAAGCTACGGAAAGGACGTAAGGGGATTGAACCGCTTACACCAATTCGATAAGGTAGAAATCGTTTGTTTAAGCTTACCCGAAAAGAGCTTCGAGCTTTTAGAAGAAATGGTAGATCACGTGGCGGGCTTATTGAAAAAGCTAGATTTACCCTATCGAATCTTGCGCTTATGCGGAGGCGATATGGGTTTTACTTCGGCCATGACTTATGATTTTGAAGTTTGGTCGGCTGCGCAAAAACGATGGTTGGAGGTGAGTTCCGTATCGAATTTCCAAACCTTCCAGACTAATAGAATGAAAATTCGTTATCGCGGAGAGGATAAGAAAACGCATCTTGCGCATAGCTTAAATGGTAGCGCCTTAGCCTTACCACGCATAGTGGCGGCCTTACTAGAAAATCATCAAGCAGGCGGTGAGGTTCACATTCCAGAAGCATTGCAATCGTATACTGGTTTTAAAACAATCTAAATATTTGAAGGGATGAAATACGCATTTAATATAATCATCTTGGCTTTAAGCCTAATGGCTTGTAATGGTCCGGCACAAGAGTATAATGATGAAATTGCGGTGGTGGATAGCCTTTTGGTTCAATTAAAAGAATACCAAGCACGTTATGCTTTAATTGACAGCACGGCGATATTGTCGCAAGCAGCAGAAATTGAAGCAATGAGTAAAGTATTGCATGGTCCGAAAGCAGATCAGAATGATAAAAAATACTGGACTACAGAACTTGGTCCTTTTGAATTGGTTTACATTCCGTTCAATAAGTACATGAACGATAAAGCAAAAATTGAGAAGAAATTGAATTTCAGTCAGTCACAGTTACTCTCTTTGCGTAAAAGTTTGAGCGACGCGGTGATTGACACGGCTACAGCAAGTAAGTATTTACTGGATGAACAAAAAGCCCTTGCTGAGATTGAAATGTTGGCAATGAAGCGCATAGAGCCTACTATTAGGGCGCAAGAAATCTGGGAAATGACCGAGGAAAAATACCGCGCCATGGCCGATAGTATTTCCGCTCTAAGTATAAACGAATAAGCTTTTGAATAAATTCCTCCATATCATTTTCTGCCTATTCATTTACCTTTCGGTAGATGCGCAAGAACTTGATAAAGCGATTCAGCCAAGCAATAGCGATTTACAAATTGCGGGTCAGTATTTTAAGCAGGAGGAATATTTAAAGGCACTCGATTTTTTAAAAGATCTTCTGGAGAACAGCCGCAATATTCAGGCCTATGAAATGGGCCTAACCTGCTACCTGGCATTGGAAGATTATGATAATGCCGTCGACTTAGCTAAGGATTGGTCGAAACGGATTCCCGGCCAAAAAAATCGTTTTGATGTGGATGAACTGTCGGTTTATCTCCTTACCAAGGAAGAGCGCAAGGCGGAGCGGAAATTTGAAGACATTCTAGAGATTATCGAGAAGCAGCCTAATCAGGCTTACTTTTACGGTAGGGCATTACAAGATAAAGGTTATCCCAAGATGGCCTTGCAAGCCTACGAAGAGGCGCTGAAGAAAGAGTCGCGCTTAAATTTTGATTATCAGATGGCGCAGCTCTACGGTGAGTTGGGTGATATCAAAAAGATGTACGACAATTACATCGCTATGGTAGAACGCACCCCCGGTTATCTGGCTACCATTAAAATGTTTTTGGCGCAAGGCATTTCGGCCGACAATCCCGATGATGAAAACACACTTTATTTAAAGGAGGAGTTAATTAAAAAGATTCAGGCGGGAGGAGCCCCTCAACTAAATGAATTGTTAATTCACGTTTTCACCCAAGAGAATAATTTTAGAGGCGCCTTTCTACAATTAAAAGCATTGGATCGTCGCAATGCTATTGCTCCCGGCCAGTTAAACAGCTTGGCGAAGATCGCTTTTAATGCAGAAGAGTATAATTTGTCGGCCACCATTTATCAATACGTGATGGATAAAGGTGAAGCCGACGGTTTTTACCAAGGAGCGGTGCTTGGATACCTTTCTGCCCGCAAAGCGGAGCAAAGCCAAAAAGCCGAAGCAGAGCCTAAAGATTGGGAAATGCTAGCTCAAGAATATGAAAAGTATCGCCGTGCTTTTAATGGTGATCCATACCAAGGAGAAGTTATTTTGGGCTTGGCAGACATTTATGCCTACCGCTTAAATCAGCAAGATACGGCCGCGCAAATTTTGCAAGGAATGTTTACCAAAGGATTTCTGGGTCCTGAAGATATAGCTCGGGGGCAAATCGCTTATGCAGATTTGTTACTCTATCAAGGAAAGCGTTGGGATGCTATTATCTACTATCGCAAGGCCGAAAAACTTTTGGAGCGCTCTCCCATTGGTCAGGAAGCTAAATTTAAACGCGCGAAGGCGGCCTATTACGTTGGCGATTTCCAGTGGTCGCAGGGTATTTTTAAAATATTGAAGGAATCTACTTCCAAATTAATTGCCAATGATGCCATGCAGTATTCTTTGCTGATTACCGATAATATGGCCTTAGATTCTACTACCGAAGCATTGGAGACCTACGCAAAAGCGGATTTGCTTTTTTATCGTGAAAAACTGGATTCTGCCTTATATTATTTAGGTTTATGCGATGTGGCCTTCCCCGATCATCCAATTTTAGATGAGGCCCTATTGATGGAAGGCGATATTTACTTCAAACAAAAGAATTATCCCGCAGCAGAAAAGGCTTGGCTGAAAATTGTAAAGGATCACAGTAAAGATATTTTAGCGGATGATGCTTTGTACCGCTTGGCCAAATTGGAGATTAACCAAAACGGCAATACCGAGAAGGCCATGGAGTATTTCGAAAAAATCTTTATTGAGTATAGCGACAGTTTCTTTGCTGCGGAGGCACGCAATAGCTACCGAAATTTGCGCGGCGACCAATTAAATTAGTCTATGTATATCTATAATGTTACGGTAAATATCGAAGCCGACGTGCACGATGAATGGTTGAAATGGATGAAGGAATTTCATATTCCCGATGTATTATCAACCGGTCTGTTTTTAGATAATCGCCTTTGCCAAGTAATGGTAGAAGAGGAACAAGGAATTACCTATTCCATTCAATATCGCGTGCGCGACCTCGAAACTTTAGAACTTTACCGCGAAGTATATGCCCCTAAATTACAAGCGGAGCATGGTGCTAAATTTCAAAATAAGTTTGTGGCCTTTCGTACCATTCTGCGCATCGACCACGAACTAGAGGCGGGCAGTGGGCAATGATGGACAACATATTTATGACTTAAACGAGGCACGCGAAAAAATTCGTTCCTTTTGCTTGTACCGCGAACGCAGTCAGCAAGAATGTCGCGACAAGCTCTATACCTATGGCTTTAATAGCGATACCATCGAAATTCTCCTAAGCGAGTTAATTCAAGAGCGGTTTGTAGACGAAGAACGCTTTGCACGAGCTTTCGTTAGGGGTAAGTACTCCATTAAAAAATGGGGCCGCTATAAAATTAAGCAGGCCCTATACCCGCATTCACTGAGCGACTATGTCTTAAAGAAAGCTTTTACCGAAATCGATCCCGAGAAATACTGGGCAAACTTAATGCAGCTATGCGAAAAACGTTGGCCCTTAACCAAGGGCAAAGACGAATTTCTGCGTAAGTTAAAACTGCGGGCTTATTTACAATCTAGAGGTTATGAAGCTGATTTGGTGCAGGAGGCACTGCGGGAGTTTTTTAAGGGGTAGATTATAATAAGTCTGTAAGTAGTCGATTATTATTGCATTTTTTTTCATTTGTTTAAGCTTGCTATATAGGTAGACTTTATATTTACTTCATTGCAAAAACCAAACACACCAAGATAGATGAGATCTAAGACCATTGTGAGCATACTGTTGATTTTATTTTTTTTTACGGCGATAGCCCAAGAGCCAGTTGAAAATGAGTACCTCAAGCTAGATCCAGCCCCTTTTTATAAAAGGTCTATCCGAACCGAGTTTACTGGAGGTTTCTTCGAGCATGGAGATAATATCTACGCATTTAGAACAAAGGAAAATAAATGGACACTCCGTGGATATGATTTGATTCTAGAAAAATTTGATTCTAATTACAATCTGTTACAACAATCAGATGCCTTTTTTCCTGGAAAAGGCGTTGATAGAACTTATAAAGTTTTAGGTTTTTGTTCTAATGCTGAAGGAGATCTTTGTATCGCAACTATATCTACCGCTTTTGGTGAGTCTGTAGCCATTGATCTGTTTATGGTTAATATGCAAACCCTAGAACCAGGCGAAGATTATCAAAGAGTTTTATTTTTCGATGAGGCTTTTGTTCAAGACTTTGGTTATGGCAAATTCGAATTAAAAATCAGCCAGGATAAGTCGCATTATGCTTTACTTCACACCTCTGACTTTGATGAGGACAAGGCGAAACTGCTTGCAGATGCTTATGTTTTTAATTCAAACTGGGAATTACTTTACAAATATTCTGATGAAGTTGCAAATACTTCAAGGTTAGCTGATTTAAAAGATTGGACGCTTAGTAATGATGGAAAAATAGACATTCTCCTGAAGGTTTATAATTCAAAGCGTGAGGAAATTTCTAGAAATAAAGCTAATTACAAATTGTGGTGCCGAAGGTATGAGGCTGGGGAAATGAACGCTACTACCTATAAAATTGATTTAGGTGAGAATTTCATTCATGGAATGGACTTGGAAAATGCTGTTAATGGCGATATGGTTATCGGCGCAAATGTATACGGCATTGAAGGTGGCTCTCCAAAGAAAGTACTTTGCCTCAGAGTCTCGCCAGCAAAGGATAGTGTTTATCCATTTCAGTTTGTAAAGCTAAATAGCGATAGTCTTGAAAAAGATCTTGCACTTAGAAGCTCGCTTGCTAAGTTTAAAGCGTTTGGGCGGCCTAAAGTAAAATGCACTGCAGGCGGTGGGGTTTATATTATTTCGGAACGAGTTTTCGAAGTTAATACTGTTTTAAAAGAAAGACCGGATCAGGTACAAAAGGTAAGTTATTATAATCTTGGTCTTTCTCTGAGTTATTTCGGTGAAAACGAGGTTAATTGGACTAAATTTATTCGGAAGTTACAGGTTACATTCAGGGATGGTGGAAAATTTAACTCTTATGCAATGGCCTTAAACGGGGAGCGCTTGCATCTCTTTTACATTAATTCTACTTTTTTTAAAGTAACGTTTAAAAAATTTCATCGTCCCTTAAGACATGAAGTGTTTGATCCTAATGGTGAAAGAATCATCAACAGACTATTTAGCTGCCGTGAATTTAAAGTTATGCCACTGTCTAAACTAGCTTTTATGGATTCGAAAGGTCAGTTTATTATTCCAATTAATGGCAATAAAAAAACAGCTATGCTTGTTATTAATTTTAAGTAAGTATTTAATAAACAGTGATGTAAATAGGTTTTAACAGTTAGTTAAAAGGGTGGTTGTAATTTATTTAATAAAACGATATAAACTATTAGCAGCGTCTTTTATTCTTTTTTAAATTGACTCTTGCAAAGGCTTTATATCGTTTTAGTGAAAAAGCCTCTATAAATACACCAGGATAACCAATCAATTTGGAAAAATAGATTTTATCTTTATGGTTGATTAATATATCCAATAATTCCACTGTCAAATTGGAATAGCTCAGAAGAATACTGGTATTTTCACTTCAAGTTCTGTAGCCATTGAATTAGTTCCTCATCATCAATGATGCTCCAAGAATGAGGCTGTTTTCTATGATTTGGTCTTCGGTATCCTTTGTCTTTAGTTAGTATTAAGTCTGCATTTTTATTGCCTAAAAGCAATAATTCATTAATCATACAAGAACCGTCCAATGCATTTATGTCAGAATAATCAGCGCTACCAAAGTCCTGCATTTTCCAATCCAACTCAGGTTCAGTATAGTACCGTATGGGTATATTAACTAAATGCTTAATAGCTGTCTGGTTAGTATCGGTAAAGCAATATGGAGATTTCTCAATGTAGGTTTCAAAAGCAGTAGTAGGAGAACCCTGCATTTCATATTCTATTCTGTCAATAAAATAGATATCTTCTTTTGCAAGTTTTGAATCAGGGGCAATTCTTAAAGTGCGTTTCATGGAGTTGTAAAACCGTATAAAATCTAGCGGAGGGTCAACAACAAAAATTGCATCAGGTCGATATTTGTAATCGTCTTTAACTGCGTCTTCGGCAAACTTTAGGGCACAGCTTCCTCCGATTGAAAAACCTCCAAGATAAAACTTCAAGTTTGTTAGATCATATCTGTTGTGAACATCTTCAAGGATTTCTTTAAAGGAAACTTGAGTTAAGCTATCTATCCCAAAGGATGCCAATCCTGTTTTGAATGTCGGAATTATTGTGAGGATACCGTGTTCGGCTGCTAAAATAGGCAAGTCGGTTTGTTCCATTACATGTTCGGGTGATTCATAGAAACTTGGTATTAGAAACATGTACCCCTTAATTTCTTGAGGAGAGATTGTCAGGTAGAGGTTTGAAGTGCTATCATTTTTATTGAGATAGATTTTTTCTATTTTCTGTCCAAAAGAATTGCTTAGTATGGAAATGGCTAAAAATGTTATACTGAAAAATTTCATGCTATTTTTTCTGATTACTAGAGACGGTTTAGTTATGTGCTTGTTTTGCAGGGCATGCAGCTGTCCCTTTGTTAGTTGTTGTTTTTCTTTCAATTCATTTTCTTTATCCTGTTGTTATTAATACCCCAATGGGTATTAAAAATAGCATTACTGAAACGAGATACAGTATATCCCTCTTGTGGTTTGCTATTACTGAGATGATAAAACTTATAAAAATAACTGAATTTAAAATTATATAAGGTAAATATTTAAAATGGAATGGCAATTGATTTCACATAATTATGGTCGTGTTCTGCTGTTATTAACATGTTTGAAATAAAGGTTTAAAATAAGATAGAAACGAATAGTATAATTAGGAATCCACTATAATTTATTGGTTTGTTCACCCGGTTATTTTTTTAAATAAAACCATATGCTCTGGCTAAAAATCGTTGCTGTCCTGGAGGGTAACTATGATTATTTAACTATGGTTCTATAGCGTTTTTTTATTTACTTTCATTTCTCGTTGAGTTCAACAAACTTAGTCCAGCCTTAGCCATTCCGCTTTCTGGAAATTCTGTAAGTGTCTTTTCGTAATATTCTTTCGATAAATTACCATTTCCTGCTTGTCCATAGCAAAATGCTATGTTAATTAATGCCATCTCGCGATAAGACATTTTTCCGGAACTCAATAGAGTGAAAAATCTATATTTGTCAATCCAATCATTCTTTGTGAAGAATTTATAGCTGTTCTTAAAGTGAGGAATTGCGTTATGATAATCTTTTGATTTGACCTTGACCATTCCTTTTCTTTGTTCAATCGCTATTGTTCTTCTTAAGACTTGTGATAGTATCAAGTAGGTTATGGCACCAAATAGAATGAAATTGGTTTTATTAAATTGATAACAAATCAACATTATTAGTCCCATTACCAATAGATGAGGGATAATGGATAACCAAGCCACTTGACTAACTATTGGAACTTTTGAACTCATTTACTTTTTCTTTTTAAAGCCATAGAACTAATAAATATAATCAACTTATTCCTTTTCAATACGGTCTATTGTAGCTTTTAAGTCGTAGGTGAAACCTTCCGGAGCCTGAATGTTTTCAAGCTGCTTCCAAAATTCTTCTACATACGCGCGGTGTTCTTCTCTGCTAACCATAGTAAGTTTAGGTAACACGAGTGCTTTTAAGTCGTCATCTTCACTAATAAATTTCACCTGTAGAGCACGGAAAGAAATGTAGTCAGTCGTGTCGTAGGCGTAAATGACAGCTCCGGGTAGCCCGTGTAGCTTCCATGGTCCGAGTTTGTTTGCGTCAATCTCAGGGTTGTACCAAGCTAAATATTTACGTCCCCTAAAGATACCTTCAGCCAAGCTGTATGGGTGACCATCTATAACTTTGGTAGAATCAATAAAATTCCATTCGATTGTTTTTCGTTTTTCTCCAATTAGAACTCCTTCAGGGTGAACCCTTTTCATTTTAGCAGTATAATAGAAAGAATCAGACGGCCTGTTATATCGCATTTGCATGGCGGACGAAGTATCTAGTATGCTTTCACTAGAACTTCCTAAGGCTTGCGTAATAGAATCATCGTAGTTGGTGGTATAATAAGCACTTTTTGAATAAATATACAATTGAGCTGAAACAGCCTTGTCTTCCTTCTGCATAAGCACTTGGTAGTCTATTTTTAAGGCCTTTGTCGAGTTTTGAGCATGGCTTTGCAAATTTGATAAACAGAGCGCAGAAACCATTATGATTTTTGAAAACACGCTGCAATGATAAATAATATTCATTCGCTTAAAAGCTACAATTTCGAATGCAATGGTATGAGAAAAAAATCTAAACAATAAATCTCTTTATTGTTTTTAAGGCAGCCGTTTTGTCTTTTTGCCAATAGCGGAAATTTAAGGGAAGACTTTTAATGCCTATGCGCGCTAAGGTTTTGTAGCGTTCTATTGGAAAGGCTTCTTTGAACATACCTGGATAGCCAATGAGATCAATAAAATAGCTTTTACTGCCTTTAGTGATTAAGGTATCATAAAGCTACCTCCGCAGTGTAATTCACCTAGTAAATTTTATTCTAAAGTCATTTCTCAATGATAAGCCGAGGGAATATCTAAAACATTAATAACTGTTCGTCATCTGTGCGTCAATTACCAACGTATAATCGGCATGACCCGCGCTTTCGCTTGATAGACTATCCACACTATCTTGAATTTGAGTGCTAATAGTTTTAACTTTTAGCCTTTTCTTCTCGTCCTTTAAATACCATTGAATTCCTTCGAAATCTTTCGAGTGGTAGTCGCCGTTAAAGTGCAAGAAAAGCTCGCCGCGTTTACGATTTTCTAAAATAGAAAAGGCCATGGTCGCATCCTTAATCGCTTGTGCTTTGGGTAAGTTTTCACCGCCGTGGCCGCCCATCATTTCTAACATTGCCTTGTAGCCTGGCAATTCCGCATCATAAGCCACCGGTAATTTAGCAATCCAGTTTTTTTCTTCATCACTTAAAGTATCCAAGCTTTCAAAGCCGCCTTTAAAAACCATACGGGCGTATTTTCGGGGCGTATTAGTAGCAATAAATTCGACTTGTTTCTCTTTCGCGAAATCCACCAAATGCTTATAATCCGTTTCATAATTCGGCCATAAACGCGCCAAACTGTCTAAAGCGGCAGCATCAATGCTATCTTGTAAATAAAGGTTCAACTCATTCTGGTTATCACGTTCGAACATTTCCGCGCCCAGCTTAAGCTTGTTGTTTCTTTCATAAAGGGCTGCCGCGAGTTCAAATTGGAGCCAGTGGCAGATTGGATTGTTATGCAGTTCTCCAAATAATACCACATCGGCTTCGCTTAATTCATTCGCCATCTGCTGGAAAGAAATGGCTTCCCCCGCGGCATTATAAATTTGGTAAGCTCTTAAATCTTGGGCTTGAAGGCCGCCAAGCGATAGAAGAACGAATAGTAGTATTCTCATTTAATCTGTAGTTTTTGAAAAGCTGTACCCTTAGGGCTGGTAAAAATTAATTGGTAAATACCGGTCGCTAAATGGTTTAGCTTTATGTTTTTCTCGCTTTCGCTAGATTGGTAACTAGCCACTTCCTGACCATTAATATTTATTATTTCAAGAGTCCAAGACGCGCTTTCTGCACTAACCTGTAGTTCATTAGAAGCAGGATTTGGAAAAACAGAAAAGCTTGGGGAGGTAATTTCCGGGGAAGAAAGATAACAGGCGCTTACACTCATGTCTAGCGCAAGACTGTCGATAATGGCATAGAGAAGATCGCCGGGACAAGCGGTTCCCTTGGGGCAGCCAACCGTGGCGGAATTGGCATCGCGATGAGCGGAAAGATGTTTTAAAACTAAATTGGAAGTGCCGTGTAAACTGCTATCTGCAATAGCGATATTATGCTGACAGGCTTCCCATAAAGCCAATTCTTTAAGGCTGCTTAAAGCAAGAGGGTTAACCGTGTTGGTCATGTAATTTCCGATGACACAAATCCCTATGGTGCCCCCATTTAAACAACTGAAATGGGCTCCTAAATTACCAGAGCCTCTGCCTTCGTAAACTACTCCGTTGGGATCGACGAGCCAGTTATAACCGATATCACTCCAACCATTGGTGTTTACATGTAAATCCCAGTAGTAGTTAACTACCCACTGATAATCATTATAATTCGTGAAGCCGGCTGAATGGTGAATAATTAGGTGAGTAGGAACGGTTGTGCTATAAACAGGTGGGGTGCAATCGTTATTCGGGCACCAGCAGCTGCGATCGCATTGGGGTGGTGCAGGACAAGCGCAAGTGCTAGTTTCGGCACCGCCAGAATTTATACCAAGGTTTTTTTTTTCTGTGGGTGCGACAAAAAAGCGCATTTCTAAACTGCCTTTAAAGGGCTGGTTTACTTTTATTTGCCAAGCTTCAATTTCTTCTTCGAAAGGTTCTAAAACAAAGGTTTGGCGCGAACTCTCCTCGCTATTATGCCCACTCTCCAGTTTTTTCCATTCCTGCCATTGGCCTTTAATGGAGAAGCGTGCTTCCACTTCTAGGATCTCGAGATCGAGGCTGTAGCCAGAAAGGCCTAAAAAACCGTATTCAATACTATCGGGCCAATCTAATTCTTGGCTAAGCAAGCCGTCCGTACTAGCGTGAAAATCAGTATTGCTAAAGGTGAATTCAAGAGTACGCTTCTGGGCGCTAAGCCCAAACTGAAGCAGCAAGAAGCTAAGGATAAGTATGTTTTTCAGCATAGGCTTCAAAGATAGCAAAGCAAATTAAGCTTATTACTAGACGAGAAAATAAAAAACCGCCGCCTTTCTATCGAAAGACGACGGCATCATTAACCATAAACTTAAAGTTGAGCGATCTTAGATAAAGAGAAGGTGAGTGTTTTCACCAGAGGCTTTTTCGTAAAAATCGCCTACCGTTATTATATCGGCGATTTCGTCAACCAAATCTTCCCTTTTTAAATGGAACATATCCATGGCTAATTTACAAGCCCATAGTTTCGCGCCACTGGCTTCAAGGATTTCGATGAACTCTCCCACGGGTGGGATGTCGAGTTTTTCCATTTCCTTTTTCATCATATTAGTGGCAAAAGATTCCATACCGGGCAATCCGCCTAAAAGGGTAGGGATATGCATAGCGGGGTTACCAACGGTAGCCACATGCAGATGTTCTATTTTCTTTTTTTGTACTGCTTCGAGGCCAAAAAAGGTAAAGAATATTTCTGCTTCTATTCCTTCCATTCTGGCGCCATTGGCCAGAATAAAGCAGGCGTAAACATTATCGATGGTGGCCTTGGAAAGGATCAACATCATCTTCTTTACTTTAGCAGGCTTCACTTTTACTGCGTTTTGTTCTAATTCTTGCGTTTCCATGATTGTCTTTTTTAAAGGTTAAATGCAGCTAGCAGGCTTAGGGATTCCGGCAATACGGCTAGCTTTTTTCAGCGGTCCGCCAGGGAATAAGGCATAAAAACCTTTAATGTCGACAATACCGCTTTTTCCAACTTTACGGATGGTTAAAGGAACCTCTTGTTTGTGCTGACTTTGCAAGTACTCTAGCACGGGCCAATGTTCTTCACCTAGTTCAACTCCTTCCTCGGCGGCTAGAGCTGTGGCTACTTCACGACTCCATTCGTTGAGGTCGGTTAGGTATCCTTGTTCGTTTAATTTTACTTGTTTTCCAGCAATTGTAGTTTCCATGATTCTTATTTTTTATGATTGTACTTCTTCGAAATTTTTTCCAGCCTCACTCATTTTAGAGGGAACAAAAGGTATATGTCGGCCAGTGATTAACATATTCCAGTACACCCATTTAAAGGCTAATTTCCCCATGTGATTCATGCGACTTTCTTTTAGCAAGGTTAATGGTCCTATGCCAGGGAAAGGGAAGGTGCCAGAAACGGGTTGATGCGTATAATTGAAGTCTATAAGGAGGGCTTTGCCATGACCTGTTTCCACAAAACAGTTGGCGTGTCCGTCAAATTCATCTTTTAATTCACGTCCTTCGATAAAGCGTTTTACATTTTCCATTAGGATTTCACCTTCAAAGTGTGCTACAGAACCGGCTTTGGAAGCGGGTATATTGGTAGCATCGCCAATACAAAAGATATTTTCTTTTACTTTCGATTGCAGCGTTCCTTTATGCGTAGGAACAAAGTTTAATTCGTCTCCAAATCCAGAACGTTCTATATAGTCTGCACCCTTGTTTGTAGGAACGGTAACTAAGAGGTCGTAGCTAACTTCCTTGCCTTCGTAATCGATGAGTTTTTTCGCATCCCCATCAATTTCCATCACATTAAAGTTAGGTACCACATCAATGCCTTTGTCTTTTAATAGGTGGCCTAATTGATCACTGGCAACGGGCTTAGTGAAAGCTCCGTCCATGGGCGTTACAAAAGTGATTTTCACCTTGTCGCTCATGCCGCGCTCGTGAAAATAAGATTCAGCTAGAAAAGTAAACTCCAAAGGAGCCACCGGGCATTTAATCGGCATTTCCGTAATATGCACTACCAGGTGTCCGCCGTTCCATTCTTCTAAAGCCCGGTGTAATTTCACCGCTCCATTTAGGGTATAGAAATCGAAAATTGATTTGTGCCAGTGTGGACCAGCCATGCCAGGCGTTTCCTCAGGAGCAATGTCGGTACCAGTAGCGATTATTAGTAGATCGTAAGGAATGGCTTGTCCATCTTCTAGGTGAACTAAGTCTTTATCCTTATCCACAGTTAAAATGGGTTTTTGGATATACTTGGCTCGAGAAGGAAGGAATTTCTTCACCGGTTTTACAATATCACTTTCGGTATAAGTACCAAAAGGAATAAATAGGTATCCGGGTTGATAATGGTGTATTTTTCTTTGGTCTATAATGGTGATGTCCCACTCTTTAGAGAGAGTCTTCGCAAGGTGATTGCTCATCATGGTTCCTGCGGTCCCTGCTCCTAGTATTACTAAATGTTTCATGGCTTATGATTTCTTTAGCTAAAGTAGTTCAGACCTGCAGGTTCAAATATGACAATTGTTAGCTTTTGGGGCTGAGTGACATAAGTCGCATAGCGCGGCTTTAAACTCACGTTTCAAACAAAAAAAGCCCCCAGAAACTGGAGGCTTAGTATAAAGACCTGATTTTGATGTAAAATTAGGCCTCAGACCTTTTATAAATACTGTATTTTAGTCTACCCAGTCGGCAATAAAAAGGTTGGTATTTCTGGTGCCACCGTTATTGCGATTGGATGAGAAAATAAGTTTCTTTCCATCTGGGCTAAACATGGGGAAGGCATCGAATTGCTCATCGAAGGTGATTTGTTCCAAACCACTGCCATCAATATTTACCATAAATAGGTTAAAAGGATAACCTCTTCTCGACTTGTGATTGGAGGAGAAAATAATTTTTTCGCCGGAAGGATGAAAGAAGGGTGCCCAATTGGCATTGCCTAAGTCGGTCACTTTGGTTAACTCACTCCCATCAATATTGCAAACATAAAGTTCCATATTAGAGGGTTTTACCAAACCGCGCGCTAAAAGATCTTTGTACTCTGCCACGTCTTCTTCGCTTTCGGGACGGGAAGCTCTAAATACTAGTTTAGTGCCGTCAGGAGAAAAGAAGGCACCGCCATCGTAGCCTAAACCATTGGTAACTTGCTTCTTATCAGAGCCGTCCATGTTCATGGTCCACAGTTCTAAATCGCCCGAGCGAGTAGAGGTGAAGACAATCTTGTCTCCTTTGGGAGAAACGGTTGGCTCGGCATCGTAACCTGGTTCGGTGGTTAAGGTGTCAATGATATTGCCTTTTAGATCGGCTACGAAAATGTCGAAGTCTTCATAAATCGGCCAAACATATCCTTCTTCTTTTCCCGGTTCTGGCGGGCAAGCCTCGCCACCTAGATGCGTGCTACTGTAAATTATGGTAGAATCGCCCGGTAGGAAATAGCTGCAAGTTGTTCTACCTAAACCCGTGCTAAGCATTTTAGGGGTATTGCTAATCAGGTCGTCATTTTCAATATTAAAATAGAAGATTTGATCGCAATCAACCCCCCATTCGCTGTAATTACTTTGGAAAACTGCCATGCTGTTGTCAAAGCTAAAATAAGCTTCTGCATTATCGCCACCATTGGTTAGCATGCGAATATTAGTGAGGTGCTTTTCGCCTTCATAGGCTAGTTTTGCCATGCTGCTGTCGGTACTTTCAGTTTGAACCGCATTTTCATCAGAATTGGCATCGGCCGTAGAGCCATTATTACAAGCTACAAATAGGCTTGAAGCCAAAAGGCTTAGAAGGAGTTTTCTTCTCATTTTGCTGATTTTTTTTGAGGAACGGGGTCGTAACCATGCGTTCCCCAAGGGTGACATTTAGATAATCTTTTTATTCCTAACCAGGTGCCTTTTAATGGCCCCCAAATTGTTATTGCTTCTACTGTGTACTCGCTGCAAGTTGGGTGATGCCGGCAACTTCCCGGTGTAAGCGGTGATATTGCATATTGATAAAATCTTACCAATACGATAAAGGGAAAGCTGAGTATTTTCTTAAGGGTGTTCACCTTAAAGACTAATACTATAGGTGCTGCCGTCTTTACCGTCTTTAACTTCAATTCCTGCATCGGCAAGTTTGTCGCGTATCGCATCGCTTAAGCTAAAATCGCGATCGGCACGGGCTTGTTTGCGGAGCTCTAGTAAAATGTTAATTACATCATCTAGCTTTTGACCACTGCCTTGTGCCCCAATATCTTCTAATCCTAAAACGTCGAAAATAAAGGCCCGCATGCTTTCTTGTAAAAGCTCGAAATCACTAGCACTTAAGGGTGCCGAATGTTCCCAGCTATTAATAGTGCGAGTCGCTTCAAATAATTGCGAAATTAAAATGGGGCTATTGAAATCATCGTTCATGGCCGCATAGCAAGCCTTGCGCCATTCTGCCACCTTAAAATCACTGGTGCTTTCCGCAGATGGCTCTAAACTAGCAAGTTTACGATAGGCCGCCATTAATCGGTGATAGCCTTTTTCCGCCGCTAATAATGCGTCGCTACTAAAATCAAGCTGCGAACCATAATGAGCTTGCAGCATAAAGAAGCGTGCGATAGTAGGGGCAAAGCCTTTTTCTAATTTGTCGGTTTCACCGGTAAATAGCTCATGCGGTAATAAAGTATTGCCCGTGCTTTTGCTCATCCTTTGTCCGTTGAGCGTAAGCATATTGCCATGCATCCAATAACGAGGGCCTTCACTGCCCGTGCTAGCCTTATTTTGGGCGATTTCACATTCGTGATGGGGAAATTTTAAATCCATTCCGCCGCCGTGAATATCGAATTCATCCCCTAAATACTTAGTGCTCATTACTGAGCATTCTAAATGCCAGCCTGGGAAGCCAATGCCCCAGGGTGAGTTCCAGCGCATAATATGACTGGGTGAAGCTTTTTTCCAAATGGCGAAATCAAGAGGGCTTTCTTTTTCGGATTGTGCATCTAATTCGCGCGTTCCACTGATAAGCTCTTCAATCTTTCGTCCCGATAGCTTGCCGTAGTCGTTGGATTCGTTGTATTTCTTTACATCAAAATAAACCGAACCGTTTTTCTCATAAGCAAAGCCCTCGTCTATAATCTTTTGGATCATGTCGATTTGCTCCACAATGTGACCGGTAGCGGTAGGTTCGATGGTAGGTGGAAAAGCATTAAACTGTGACATTACCCCGTGGAAACCCAAGGTGTATTTTTGCACAATTTCCATCGGTTCCAGCTGCTCTAAGCGGGCGCGTTGGCTTATTTTATCTTCTCCTTCATCGGCATCGTTTTCTAGGTGACCCGCATCAGTAATGTTTCGCACATAGCGCACCTTATAGCCCAAATGCGTAAGGTAGCGGTAAACCAAATCGAAAGAAATGAAAGTTCGGCAATTGCCCAAATGTACATCGCTGTAAACTGTTGGCCCACAAACGTATAGTCCTAAATTTGGGGCGTTAAGTGCGGTGAATAATTCTTTTTTCCTTGAAATGGAATTGCTGATGTATAAGTCGTTTTCCTCGTAAAGTGCCATGGAAATTTAAATTACAATTAGGCCCCGAAATGGGTGTCTAGATTGATATAATCGAGAAAGTCTCTCTTTTTTTCTTCGTCTTTAAATGCGCCTCCAAACTCGGCGGTAACGGTACTGCTTTCGATATCGCGAATACCACGAGAATTTACGCAAAGGTGCTTAGCGTCCATTACGCAAGCCACGTCGTCGGTGCCTAAAGCATCTTGTAAGGCCGCTACAATTTGTTTGGTTAAACGCTCTTGTACCTGTGGTCTTTTCGCGTAATAATCTACAATGCGGTTCATTTTGCTGAGGCCAATAACATTGCCTTTCGAAATATAGGCCACATGCGCTCTACCTACGATGGGTAAAAAGTGATGTTCGCAAGTCGAGTAAACAACAATATTTTTTTCGACCAGCATTTCACCATATTGGTATTTGTTGCTGAATGTACTAGCACTGGGTTTGCGATCGGGGTGCAGGCCACCAAAAATTTCGTTGACAAACATTTTTGCAACTCTCTTTGGGGTTCCCGCAAGACTATCATCACTAAGGTCTAAACCTAAGGTATCCATTATTTGACGGAAGTTTTCCTGGATACTAGCAATCTTTTCTTCGTTCGAAAGAGCAAAAGCGTCTTTCTTTAGTGGCGTTTCCAAATTGCCGCTGGCAAAATGCATATCGCCTCTCTCGTCCTGAGAATCTATGTTATTATCTGTATTCACGTTCTATATCTTAGGGATTGAGCCTAATAATTTTAAGGCAGCAAAGGTAAGACAAAAAGTAAGGAAGGATGTTCACTTCCTTGGCTTTCCTAGCTAGGCAATTTTGCAAGGATCGCTACGATTAAAACCATCTGCGCAAGCGAAAAAAAAGGACAGATGATACACCAAAAAAAAGCCCCTCGATTTAATCAAAGGGCTTTAGAGTAGTGCATGAAATAATGTTAGTTCATTTCTCCATCTAAATAGGGAGCGCCACTGTTCAGTAGAATACGATAGAAATTAGAAAGTTCTTTTTCAATCTCTCTTATTTTAGTCTGCAAAGGCAGTTTCTCTTGGTTTAAGATGCGTACGTTTTTACGCTGTTCTCCTGTAGGAGATGAGCTGGTAGCATAGCTATTCCAAACGGCGCTGCTTAAGCGATCCATCAGTGAAGGAGCGGTTTCGAACTGCAGTTCAGCTCTCAAGGCATCACCGTTCATCTGGCGATCTAAAAGGGCTAATTCATTATCGATTTTTTGCAGATCATTTAAGATAGTAAGGGGAGCGGAAGGGGTGTTTCTTGCTAAAGCCTTTAGCTCGCCACAACGCTTTTCTAATTTTGAATGCAAGCTATTGAGAGCCACCATTTCTCTGCGAATCGTCTCAATGCTATCTTGGAAGGTAAGAAGTTTTTCATAGGATTCGGTTCCAAAAGTGTTGTTGTTTAACCAGTTTAATTTGAAATTAGCTTTTTGGTTAAGTGGTAGCAAGGTGCCATTATCGCTAATGAAAATCTCTACTTTATATTCGCCCGGTGCAGCAAAATTAGCGGCGGCGGCTTTAGTAATGGGTTCGCCTTTACTTGAGGGGTAACTGCGATTTCCTAAGCGTCCATCCCAGTTATAGCGGTTTACGCCTTTTTTGGGGCTAGCGGTAAAACGACGAATCTCATTATCATCTTTATCCGATATCACAAAAAGTAAGTAATTCTTTTCTTCTTCTTTTTCTTTGCGGTAGTCTTCTAAATTTGGATAACTTATATCGGTTTTTGCTTTTTTAGCGTCACTTTCTGTTTTCTTTCTTTTAGCGCTTAAAGACTCGGGAAGGTCTTTTAAGTAAAGGGTGAAAACTGCACCGCGGTCGGCATTGGGCGCCGCATAGTAACTGGCTCCCATAAATCCTTTTTTGCCGTAACCTAAGGGAGATGCTTCAAAAAACACCAAGGCGGGTTTAATGGGGAATAGATAGCTGCTATTGTCGAAAGTGGCGGCACTGTACTCGCGCAGTGGGCTATAGTCGTCTAGCACGTAAAAGCCTCTACCGAAAGTAGCTAGAACCAAGTCGTTTTCACGGCGCTGAATTTCTAAATCGCGCACGGCAATAGTAGGCAGGCCTGTTTCTAGTTCACGCCAAGATGCGCCAGAATTAGCGCTGAAGTGTACCCCAAATTCAGTTCCGATAAAAAACAAATCTTTATTTACGTGATCTTGGCGCATCGCAAAAACGGAGCCCCTTTCGGGTAAATTGCTGCTGATATTCGTCCAAGTTTTGCCGCGATCGACACTTTTTAAAACATAAGGTTTAAAGTCGCCATTTTTGTGATTATTAAAAAGGGCATATACCACATTAGCATCATATAAATCGGCTAAAACTTGGTTTACATAAGTGTTGGCTGGCACGCCAGGGAAGGTGCTTATTTTTGTCCAGTTTTTCCCGCCATCTTGGCTAACTTGAATAAGGCCATCGTCGGTGCCTGCATACAAAAGTCCTTCAATTAAAGGGGATTCATCTAAAGCGACAATATTCCCGTAAACCGAAGTAGACTGATCATAGGCAATAGCATCAATAGATTGTATTTCGCCCATAACCTTTAAGCTATGGCGATCAATTTGCTGACTTAAATCAGGGGAAATAACCGACCAATTGTTACCACGGTCTTCGCTACGAAACACCTTATTGGCGGCAAAGTAAAGGCGTTTGTTATTATGGGGGCTAATTAAAAGAGGAGCATCCCAATTCCAGCGGTAGGCTTTTTCACCTTTTGCAGGAGTGGGTTTAATTCCTACACTTTCGCCACTTTTCTTATCGTATCTAACCAACCAGCCATATTGAGCTTGCGCATAAACAATATTGGGATTTGTGGGGTCAATTTGACTTTCAAAGCCATCGCCGGTATTGGTTACAAACCAATCGGAATTTACAATGCCGCGTGAATTTATAGTTTGGCTGGGTCCACCTAAGCTGAAATTATCTTGAGTTCCACCGTATACATTATAAAAGGGACGGTCGTTATCTAGGGCAACGCGGTAAAATTGAGTTACCGGTAAGTTGGGTTTAAAATGCCAGCTTTCGCCGTAGTTGTAGCTTTCGTAAAGTCCGCCATCGCAGCCGGCTATTAATTGACCGGGGTCATTGGGGTTAATCCACAAACAATGATTGTCTACATGCTTGTTTTTTTCAGAAACGCGGTTCCAAGATTTGCCACCGTCTTTGCTAATATGCATATAAGTGTCCATGCTGTAAATAACATCGGCATTGGTTGGATCTACTACAATTTCTACATAATAGTTTCCGCTCGTATTGTAATCATCTAGTTTTTGAAAGGAAGCGCCGCGATCATCCGAGCGGTAAAAACCGTGACCTTCTACCATGGCGTATACTCGGTCTGGCACTTGTGTGGGAATGGCAAGGGAAATTCTTCCTTTATCTTCGGGCAGGCCATTCTTTAGTTCTTGCCAAGTTTTCCCTGCATCTTTACTTTTGTAGATGGCGCTTTCAGGTCCACCGCTTACATATGTCCAAACGTGACGGCGTCTTTGATGAGCCGCGGCATAAAGAATATCTGGGTTCCTTGGGTCGAAGTGAAGTTCGTTAAAACCAGTGTTTTCAGAAACTTCAAGAACAGCTTCCCAAGTTTCGCCTCCATTGGTAGTTTTGTAAATACCTCTTTCTCCGCCGGCGCTCCATAAAGGTCCGTAAGCAGCAACATAAACTATATTTGAATTATTGGGATGAACTTTAATCATTCCGATATGCTCGGAATTTTTAAGGCCTACGTTTTTCCAAGATTTACCGCCATCCTTACTTTTATATACCCCATCTCCGAAAGGGACAGAGCGTTGGTTGTTGTTTTCGCCAGTTCCCACCCACACAACATTGCTGTTACTGGGGTCAAGGCTTACGCAGCCAATAGAGTAGGAACTTTCACCATCGAAAAGAGGCTCATAGGTAATACCGTGATTTGTGGTTTTCCATAAGCCTCCACTGGCAACGCCAACGTAGTATTCATTAAAATTATTAGGATTTACGGCGATATCTGCAATTCTACCGGAGGTTAGTGCGGGTCCAATCTCGCGAAAGCTTAGGCCTTTAATGCTGGTTTTTGATAAGTCTGGTTCTTGTGCGGAAAGGCTGGAAATAAGTCCAATAGCCAGGGCTAGTGCTGATCTTAACTTCATTTATTTGGATCTCTTTTGAGGGGTGATTTAAAGCATAAAAATATCGCCTCGAATTTATCAAAATAAACTTAGCCGCAGATAGCACATATTTTCTAGGTGCAATTAGCTTAAGTTCAGAAACGAAAAAGCCTCTTGTCTAGGGTAAAACAAGAGGCATACTGGGATTGAGTTTCTTTAGAATTTAAAGCCTACTCCAAAAATTACATTGTGATTTACGCTACTTACTAAAATGTCATCAATTACTTCGAAGGAATCTCCGTTTTCGTCAAATCCACGGTAGCCTACTTGGGTAAAATCTTGTTGACTTTGAACATAAGTGATGTCGAAAGACCAAGGTCCACGGTTATAACCAATACCTCCGCTAATGCTTGTTAAGTCGCGCGCAGTACTTTTTTGGTAATTAGATAAATAGGCACTTTCGTCTAGTCTGTAGCCTGCTCTTAAAAAGTAAGATTGCAACTTTAGTTCGGCGCCAAAAGCAAAGGTTTCTCTTTCGGTGTTGAGTAATTCATTTAAGACCGGCTGAAAATCATTGTTCAAAAGGCTTTCGTCTATATTGAAGCTTCTGTTATTCGTGTATAATCTATTGTCGCCTAGCCCTTGTCTATGGTAGTCGGCACTTAAGACAAGTTTTTTCCATAAAACACCACTGAGTCCGACTCTAATAATGGAAGGGGTGCGTAACCGATAGGCATAAAGGCCAGTTTCTAAAATATCGCTATTAATTAAAGTTCCTTGTCCTACTTCTGGTTCTTGGGTAAACCGAGCGCTAACGTCTGTTTCGTAAAACTGATTTATGGTGTACCAACTTGGGCTTTCGTAGGATAGACCTACCCTAATGTTTTCTAAAGGTTTGAAAATTAATCCTAATTTCATGTTGAAGCCGGTGGCATTCATATCATTGAGTCTACGATAAGTGTAGCTACTGGCGCTATAGGGAGGATTGTCTGATTGTAGAAGGTCCTCTGTGATGAATTCTTCTCTCCGGAAGTTAAGAGTAGGGAAGCCTATAGAAAAGCCGTAATAAAGTTTAGAACCCTTATCAACCGCGAAGGCCACATTCGTTTCATTAAAAGATCCCCATTGATCAACACTATATCTTACATCGCTATTACTTACCAATTCCCCGTTGATCATTTGTCCGTAAGCGTAACCGTTTTGCATTATGTTGCCGTTGCTGTCCGGTACTAGAAGAAAGGCTTGCCAAGCGGCATAAGCGTCGTTGCTAATCACATCTGGATTTAAACCAGCAGATTCATCGGCCCAGTATTCCCCTAGGGTGTATTCATTGTTGAGACCAGAGATATTGAAATTTCGATTGAAATTAGCTAGTCTGTTTACGTTTAAGGCTAAACTGTAACGGGTGTTTTTATTGCCTTTGAAAACGAAGTTTAAACCAAAGTTTTGGAAGGAGGAACCTAAATCATTATTTAGTTTATCATTTCCATAGAAATTGCTGAGACGGGCACTTTCGTTATTAATACCAAAGCTAAAATTGATAGCGCTAAAGTTATTTACGGCGCCACTAGCCGGGTTAATTCCAATCGCACTTGGATCGTTGCCCAGGGAGGTAAAGGCGCCCCCCATTGCAGTGAATCGAGGGCTGCCGTTTAATCCGGTTTTATTGAAGAGGGCGATGTCGTCCGCCGTCTGACCATGCACACTGCTTAAAGCCAAAGTGCACATTAAAAGGATGCTTAATTTCTTCATTTTCATTCTGCGATTATCGTCCTCTACCTGAACTGCTTCTACTTGAACTACTTCTGCTTGAGCCTCTAGAGCTGCTAGAGCTACCTCTGCTGCTGCCACTAGAGCGACTTGCACCACTACTACTGTTCGATCTTGATGGGCTCGCTGATGAACCGCGATTCGAAGACCTGCTAGGGGTATAGGATCTATTGCTACTGTTAGAGTTAGATCTATTTACACCGCTATTGGATCTGCTCGAGTTGTTGTTGCTTCGGGTAGAACTGTTTGATCTTGGAGAAGTGCTCTGCGATCTTTGTTGGAAGCTATTGTTTCTCTCGCTGCGACTGCGGATATTCGTGTTAGTTCTGCCCGAGTTATTAGTTCTTGTATCACTTGAGTTAGTCCTAACATTAGAGTTTGATCTGTTACTTGGGGTTCTCTCAGTGGAAGTTCCTCTCGTGGTGGTTCCTCTAGTACTTGTAGCTCGTCCGTTTGAAGTGTTTACGTTTCTGCTTCTATCGGTTGTAGCTCTTGCTTGGTTATAAGTGCTACTGGCGTATCTGTTGCTGCTGGCAGCACTGCGGCTGTTGCTAACTCTTTGACTAGTTCTTGCCTCTCTCGAAACAATATTAGCATTGTTAAAGCGAGTGTTGCGGTTAGATGCTGAGCTACTGCTTCTGCGGTTAGAGCCATTATTTTTGAAGGAGCGGGTATTTGCATAAGCACTGCGTCTAGAAATTCTTGAACCAGAGTTTATGTTGTAAGAGCCATTCCTTCCAAAACTTCCTCTTGCACCAGTATATATTCTGTTGCGGCCGTAGCGAAAATCACCTACACCATTGTAAAAGCCTTGGTTGTAACCAGCCCAATATGAATTGTAGGAATTCCATCCACCGCCCCAATAGCTCGGGCCCCATTGAGATCTCCATCCCCAGCCGGCGCCGTATCCCCAGCCAACATTCCATCCCCAGCCTCCATTATACCACGGGTCGCAGATTGGATCGTAGAAGCCCCATGAATTGAAGCGGTATGGGTTGTTCCAGCCCCAACTATTCCAGTAGAAGTTGTTGTTAAAGCCAGGATTGCGGAAACCTTGGTTGTAGTAGTTGTTAACGATTACATCGCCACCCGTACTATATTGTTGGCTACTGTTATTATTGTCGCCAGGATTGTAGTAATCGAAGTCCTCTGAATTCTCCTTTTCACTAGGATTTACGTCGTTTAAGCTAAACTCTTCACTACTTTGCGCAGCAGAATTAGGAGCTGGTGTAGAAGCAGGACTAGAATAAATCCCATCTTCATAATTGTTTACGACTGTTTTACTTCCACTGCAGCCAAAAAGCAGAATGGAAAGTGATATTGATAAACTAAGTAAATTTTTCATGACCGATGCGTTTTTAGGAGTTCGTTAAATATTTAGCTTTGCCAACAGTAATAAAACAAACTCCATACCAAGATACAATTTAATGGCTCAGAAACTAACGAAAAGAGAAGAGGATTATTCTAAGTGGTACAATGAACTAGTAGTTCGAGCCGACTTAGCGGAGAATAGTGCCGTGCGAGGTTCTATGGTGATCAAACCTTATGGCTATGCTATTTGGGAAAAGATGCAAGCAGAGTTGGATCTTAAATTTAAACAGACGGGACATCAAAATGCTTATTTCCCGCTTTTTATACCAAAATCGTTTTTCTCGAAAGAGGCCAGTCACGTGGAAGGTTTTGCTAAAGAGTGTGCGGTAGTTACGCATTATCGCCTTAAAAACGATCCCAATGGTAAGGGGGTGATAGTTGACGAAGATGCGAAGTTGGAAGAAGAGCTTATTGTAAGACCGACTTCTGAAACCATTATATGGGATACTTACCGCAAGTGGGTGCAGAGCTATCGTGATTTACCCCTTAAAATTAATCAGTGGGCGAATGTTGTGCGTTGGGAAATGCGTACGCGCTTGTTTCTTCGTACGGCCGAGTTCCTTTGGCAAGAAGGACACACTGCTCACGCTACTAAGGCAGAGGCTTTAGAAGAAGCGGAAACAATGCTGGAGGTGTATGCCAACTTCGTGGAGAACTTTATGGCTATTCCCGTTATAAAAGGGGTCAAAACTGAAAGTGAGCGTTTTGCTGGGGCTTTGGAGACTTATTGCATTGAGGCGTTGATGCAGGACGGTAAGGCTCTGCAAGCGGGTACTAGTCATTTCCTGGGTCAGAATTTCGCCAAGGCTTTTGATGTTAAGTACGCTTCAAAGGAAGGGAAAGAAGAATACGTTTGGGCCACATCTTGGGGCGTGAGTACTCGCCTGATTGGAGCATTGATTATGACGCATTCAGATGATAATGGTCTGGTGCTTCCTCCAAACTTAGCGCCTTATCAAGTGGTAATCGTGCCCATATATAGAGGCGAGGATCAATTGGTGGAGATATCTGCGAAAGCGAAAGAGATAAAACAAAACTTAGAAAAGATTGGCGTTTCGGTGCACTTTGATAATCGCGATACGCATAAGCCCGGCTGGAAATTTGCCGAATATGAGTTGAAAGGTGTTCCATTGAGAATTGCAATGGGTCCTCGAGATTTAGAAAATAATACCGTGGAGCTCGCACGAAGAGATAATATGAGCAAGTCGGTTGAGTCAATGGAAGGCATCGAAGAGAGAATTAAGTTAATTCTGGAAGAGATACAAGCTAACCTCTTTAAAAAGGCTCGGTCTTTTCAAGAGGACAACACGCATGTGGTAGACGATTGGGCAGACTTCCAAGCGAAGATTACGGCGGGTGGCTTCGTATTAGCGCATTGGGATGGAACGGTAGAAACAGAGGAAAAGATTAAAACGGAGACCAAAGCAACTATCCGATGTATTCCTTTAGAAGGTGATAAACAGCCCGGTAAGTGCGTTTATAGTGGTAAAGACTCTCTGCAAAGAGTGGTTTTCGCTCGAGCCTACTAATAGGACTTAAATTTAAGTGTCTGTTTTTTAGTTCTTTAGAATAAAAATGAAATAAAAGTTAATTTTTTTCGAAGAGGGGTTTGCAGAAATTAAAAATGCTCTTACATTTGCAAACCCAAAATAAACGGTACACATAAGGCCCCTTCGTCTATCGGTTAGGACGCCAGGTTTTCATCCTGGAAAGAGGAGTTCGATTCTCCTAGGGGCTGCAATATAAAAGATATGGCAAACCACAAATCGGCATTAAAAAGAGTTCGCTCTGACGAAAAGAAAAGAGATTTAAATCGCTACCAGCATAAAACTGCTCGTAACGCAATGCGTGTACTTCGTTTAGAAGAAGATAAGGCAGCAGCCGAAAAACGTCTTCCTGAAGTATTAAGTATGATTGACAAACTTGCCAAAAGGAATATTATTCATTCCAATAAAGCAGCAAATTTAAAGTCTAGCTTAACGGTTCACGTTAACTCTATTGGATAATCATTTTCTCGAACACATTAAGAGCCTTTCCTTTTGGAGAGGCTTTTTTGTTTTACAACCTTTGCTAAAAACCTGAGGCTATATTTTTAGGCTGAACTCAGATTAAAACCCTTATACAGATGATAGCTGAAAACTTACAGGCCTTATTGAAAAATCTACCCAAGGAGATACAACTAATTGCTGTTTCCAAAACAAAGCCAATCGAAGCCATCGAGGAGGCTTATCAAACGGGGCAAAGACATTTTGGTGAGAATAAGATTCAAGAGATGGCCGAGAAGTATGAGGCTTTGCCGAAGGATATTTTTTGGCACATGATCGGCCATGTTCAGGATAATAAAATTAAATACATGGCCCCCTTTGTTTCTTTAGTGCATGGCATGGATAAGGAAAAGCGCTTGAAAGCCTTGAATAAGGAAGCGGCCAAGTGTGAGCGTGTAATTGACTGTTTAGTACAAATTCATATCGCAGAAGAGGATAGCAAATTTGGCTTTGACTACTCCGAAGCAGAGTCCTTGTTTCAAAAGAATCTAAAAGAATCCTATCCTAATATAAGAGTTAGAGGCCTAATGGGAATGGCTACCTTTACGGATGATAAAGAGCAACTAATACGAGAGTTTAGTGCTTTGTCCAGTTTTTATAAAAGTACCCAAGCACTTTTAGGTGCCGATGAATTCAATATCCTCAGCATGGGAATGAGTGGCGATTATTCCCTTGCCATAGAACAGGGGTCGAATATGATAAGAGTAGGTACAAAAATTTTTGGGGGTCGGAATTAAGCTTATTTCCGCAATCCAATAACAAATCCTAATAGTAGCTGAAATTGGTTTGGTAAAAATTCGGAATAGTAGCCGTAGCTGTAATCATTTGATCGTAAGTCATTTAAGGTGTACTCGGTAGAATTGGTGCTCACATAATCCATATAGCTCACGCCCAAGTAGTACTCTAAAAAGAACATGCTATTATAGCGTTGTTGAATTCCAACAATAAATTCATAACCCAGTTCAATATTTTGGTCAGTTAAGTTAATAGTGCCAAAACGATATTGTCTGTTACCGGAATTATAAAATTCAATCCAACCTTCCTTTTGAAAGGAGTATTCACTCACACTTATCCGCGGGCCATGCCTTAAAGTGATATGGCGGTTACGTTTATCGGCTAGGTATAATTTATGGAAAATTCCACCGCGATAGATGAAATTACTATTGTCATATAAACCGTAGAAGTCGTCTGGGAAGTAATCCTGGGTAAATGTTGTTCGTAAACCGATGCCTTGATTTTCTCTAAAACCCAGCACTACATCGGCCGAAAAGGTACCAATAAAGATATCACTAGAAACCCAGCCTACCTCCCAGAATTTAGGATTAAATTCGCTCAACGGCAGTGCTTGTCCAGATATTTGCAGACTGATAAGGGATACGAAGAGCAGGGCGTTCAACTTTTTCATAGGGCACTCAAGAAGTTTATTTGGCCATTTTTAAAACGGTATTGCTTTAAGCCGGTCTCTGAAACGGTAATCATCAAATTGCCATTGGGAATGATATCTACCGCATCAAAATCTTCATCAGCAGTTAGTAAACGGATCGAGTTTGGATTGCTTACATCGAAGACTTTAAGGCCCTTGTCACAAACTAGCAGTGTATCACCATATAAGCCTAGGCCTTTCGGCTGAATCAAAGGGAAACTGCTTATGATCTGAGGCTGGCTAAGGTCTTGAATATCGATGATATCCAACTGGTTAACACTTCTAAAGCAATTGAAATTATTACTTTCACTGCGAAGGGTTACGTAGGCGTATCGATCATTGGCAACCACGGGGTCACAAGCTACTATATGATTGTAAGTACTGATTAGACGAATGTTAGGTGCATTGCTTATATCGTAAATAAACATACCCGTTGTGGTGCCAATAAAAAGAGTTGAATTATCGCGTGGGAAAATTGTTTCCGCCGTAGCGTTGAGAAAAAATTGGCTAATCTGAACTGGGTTTTCAGGATTGGCGAGACTGAAGACTTGCATTTGATTATTATTTACCGAGAAGAGATGTCCGTTTGCGATGGCGAAACGCGCTAAGCTTCCACCTTGTCCCGTTCCAGTAGAGGCATCCCCGATGGACGACTCGTTGGAAGTGCAGGCGGCTAAAAGGCTGAGGCCGATGAGAAGGCTATATATCTTTTTCATTTTAGAACCCATTTTACAATCACCGTATTTTCGGGGCGATTTATATTGTAATTGAAATAGTATTGTTCTCCTTGAGGAGGCACTAGTTCGGGGAAAACATTTCGATTGCGATCTAAGAGGGTAATATCGCTGCCGTTGTATCGAAAGGCAACAAGGTCTACAGCGTTGTCAGCGTAAATGACATCATTTAATATGCTAATATCTATGCTGCCCGGAATAACAATGAAGGCCAGATTTTCAGGATTGCTAGGGTCACTATTATCAACTACGTGGATGCCCTCGTATTTTTCATTGATGAAGAGAAGGCTATCTTTAATATAAATTTTCCCGAAGTCTTTGATAGCTCTCGGCCCGTCTAATTTAATAGACTTCTCTAAATCTTCACGCTGCATAAGAATCGGAGTGTAGGCCGACTCGTAAAGATAGGGTTTGTCGTATTCGGGTCCTAGGCAGGAGCTAAAGCCGAGAAGGAAAATTAGAGAGACTAATAGTAAGTACTTCATGATCGGGTCTTTGTTGGATCTACGTTTTTATTTCAACTTTAGTTGGTTTATTCTCAGCGGTTTCGTTTGTAGTAATCGTAGTTGAAATCAAAGCCAATACGCATTGCAGGTCGCAGTGCTTCGAAGTTATCAATACCTGCAACAAATTCCAATCTTAAAACTTTAAAGATATTGTCCAGTCCAAAAAACAACTCGATAAAGGCGCGCCTATCTTTCAGGTGTAAAGAGTTAAAACCAACTAAGCTGTGCACTTTATAGGGTCTAATAAAGTCGATTTGCGAAAGCAATGCTCCATCGAAGTTATGCTCGAAGTGAAGCTCTACAAAGGATTCATTGGTACTGTAATTATAATAGGGTAAGCTGCTAAACTGCTTAATCATAGCCGAGCGATCGGCGCTAGGTTGAAGGAAAAAGACTTGCACCCCGTCAAAATGTTGGTAGTCGATAAAAGGCAGGTTCTCTGAATGTAAAAAACTACCGGCACTAATGTCGAATTGCGACAAGCCAATATTTCCCCAACGAAAACTATTTTGTAGACCAATGCGCTGAAAAATATAGTTGGTTTCACTAAAAGCGGTGGGTATGCCAGCGCGGAGATCGAAATACAATTTTGGTGCTCTTGTTTGTAAATTTTGTCGCCCACCGTATAAGTCTTGAAAGCGTTGCTTGTAGCGCACTTCGTAGAGCTGTTTAAACTGGTAGCTCAAGTTTAATTCGAAGCTTAAAGCTTGATGCGCTCTGAAACCTTGGGTAGAGATATTTTCGGCAAAATCATCATTGTTATCATCAAAATCGGCCTCGGGTTTAAAGAGGGAGAAATTCGTATTATTATAGAGTGGGTAGCGATACGCATATTCTAAGCTACTGCTAAAAGAAAAGCCAACAGCGGGTTGGCTATTGTATTCAAAAGAAAGGTAATCTTTACCGAAAAGGTTGAGGTAATTGCGCGCTAGCAGTAAGCTATAAGTAGTGTTTAAAATAGGAAGTATGGGTTCGTCTTCGTTTAATTGCCGATAATCAGTTCCCCCTTTCAGCATAAAACTGCGGCTTTTTATATTGCCCGAATTATGGGCCAAAATAAAACTAGGTTTTAAGCGGTCGTCGGCCAAACCATAACGCAGCTGACTCTGTAAATACCACTCGTCTTGGTCTTTAATGTGGCCAAGCTTAAATACGTATCTACTGTAAAGTCCCTCCACGGCATTGAAACCAAGGCTGCGATAGAAAGCAGGAAGATCGGCGTACCAATTTTTATGACGCAGGGTATAATGGCGGTATAGGTTTTTATAAAGGGCAAAATTTTCAGGATCTAAGCGCTGACGGCCATAGAGGCGAAATTGCTTGGCTAAAGGTGTTTCTAAACTCAAGCTATCGTAATAATTTTGATGCTGATGCTTGCTGGCTAAATTTTGCCAGTAGTTAGTGTCTAAGTTAAAGTCATCTTTACTTTGATGGTAAACCAAAGCATCGAATTGATTGGCGCTGATTGCAGTAGAATATTCGAATTGCGAGAATTCATGATCAATATGATAGGATCCGCGATAGCCGAAGAGGTTAATGTGTAAAGCAATATTTTGCCGAAGCATTTTATATTCTCCATTTGCCCACTGGTATTTTTGCTCAAGGCAGATGCTGTCTAATAATTCTAATTGATTATTAGCAGATATGACGAAATTGTTCTCTAAAGGAAGGTATATCGAGTCTAGTAACCAGATGCTGCCCCTTAATCCGGGGTATTCCTCTTTTTTGGGTTGGAAAGAAATCTTGTAGCGTTCTTGGCCATCTGCGAAAGCAGAATCAATAAGCTGATAACTATATATTTTGAGGCCTTTTTTACTGAGAGGGCTAATAAAACCGCGGTCGAAAGTTTGATTTAGGTAGATGCGTTCTTGAAGTAAACTGAAGCCATAGCCTGGCAATTGTTGCCAGTTGGGAATGGGTAAATGGCCAGCTTCCCTTTTTATAAGAACGTCTTGGTCAAAGTGGAAATCGTCAAAATACAGCGCCTTAATTAAGGCTTGACTGCGATATACGATACCCGTGTCTTTTTTATCTGGAACTAGAGTCCCAGATAGAGGCCAGATAGAGTAGGGAACACTGTGGATTTCAGCGTAGCAAGTCTCGAAAAATTGAGCCGAATAGCGACTGAACTGTGCGAAGTTAGCGGCTCTTTGCTCTACCGCTTTGATAATCTGCGGCGGAGGTTTATCTGATGCTTCTTGCCCCAGCATTAGGGCTGGCACTAAAAAAATGAATGCTATGCTGCGAAGCCATTGTCTCATAGAATTACAAAGTAAAGCTATATCTTTTTCAGTTCTTCTTTCTTAATGATTTATTCATGTAACTTCGTGGCATGTTCTGTATTGTAGACATTGAGTCTAGTGGTGGTCCTTTTGGAAAGGAGGCCATGATTGAAATCGCAGCCTTTCGATACGATGGCGAAGAAATTGTTGACCAGCTAATTAGCTTGGTTCACCCTCATCGCGGGGTGCAGCCTTATGTGTCTAAAATGACAGGGATTACCGATAAAATGCTATTGCGCGCACCGCGTTTTCACGAAGTTGCTAAGCGTCTTATTGAAATCACAGAAGATGCAGTAATAGTGGGGCATAATGTCGAGTTTGATTATCGCATGCTTCGGCAGGAATTTGCTCGCTTGGGCTATGCTTTCGAACGAAAAACTTTAGATACCATTAAGTTGGCGCAAGAACTTATCCCGAATTTAAAAAGCTACGGCTTAGATAAAATGTGTGATGAGTTAGGCCTAAGTCGCACTAATAAGCATAGGGCGGAAAGTGATGCCCGCGCCACTTTAGAGCTCTTCGAGATTTTAAGAGAAAAAGATCGTAATAAGGGGATTAGCTCTTTTGAGCAAAGTATCTTAGAAAACGATTATCTAAAGGATAAAATCAACGATTTACAACGATCCATCAAACATAACCGTGGACTGTTTTACCTGCATGATCGCCACGGAAAATTACTTTATCTCGGCGCTTCTGATAATATTAAAGCTTCCATAAACCGTCTCTTTTTAAGCAGTTCTGCCAAGTCGCTCAAACTACAAGAGGAGGTACATAACTTAAAGATAGAGCCAGTAGGTAATTGGTTAATTGCCAAAGTAAAGCGAGAAGCTGAACTAAAAGAGGCTAAGCCTCCTTTCAATTCAGCTAGTTCAACCAAAGAGAAATATGGCATTTTTGCCGACAAGCGTGAAAATCCACCCCGTTTAAGTCTTGTCCCTTTAGAAGATGCGGGTAAGAAAAAACCTTGGTTAACGGTTTCTAACTTAAAAGCGGGTGAACGTGCCATGCGCATGTATCAGCGTATTGCTCGTGGTAAAAAGGGTGAGGAGGTTCGCCAAGTTTTAACCGATTTCCCGGTGGATGCGCTATTCAAAGGGAGAGGTCGCAATAGTGCCGAACACACCGTATTTGTGGTGCGAGATTCAGCACTTTGCGGATATTTTTATTATAAACTAAACGATCAATTGGCGCATGCCGATCGAATTGAAAAGCTAATGACTCCAATCGAAAGCGAAGAAAGCTATAACCAAGCTTTACGACTGGGGATTCTTACGGGCGAGTTTACTTTGGTTAAAGTGAGTTCCACGTAAAATTAATTAGAACAATTCAAAACCCAGACAAAGCATTATTTGCGTCGTTCTAATATCCGATTGGTAACTAGTGTTATCAATTAACACGCTATTGGCCCAATTTCCTAAACCAGCTTCATAGCGTAAATCAATAAACAACTTGCTGAACTCTGCGCCAATACCCACTTGGTAGCCAAGGCTGGCTGCTTTTAGGTCATTTTCGAGATTGCCAGAAACATCATTAAAATTGCTGCTAAATTTAGGGCCGGCCATAACTCGAATGGGACCCATCTTAAGGCCTAAAAGAATAGGTAAATCTATTCGGCTAAAGCTGAGGTCGATGGTTTTAGGTGGCGCATTTAAGGAGGTGAAGGAGGCTAGAGCAGACTGATTAATCTGTGTGAAATAAAGTTCCCCCTGCACGAAAAAAGCCATTACTTTAAAGCGAGCATAAACTCCCGCTTGGTAGCTAAGTTCCGTGGCATCTTGTTCAAAATCGCTAATGGTGCTTTTCCCTTCGAAATTTTCAATGCGAGGACTACTAAGACTAGCCCCAGCTCTTAAGCCAAAATCAAATTGAGCACTAGCATTAAAGCTAATTAGTAGACCTAAGGCGAAAAGTAATTTCTTCATGTTAGCTGTTTAAATAGTTAACCGTATTTGTATAGATTCTGTCTTCAATGTTAGGATTTTCGTCCCAAATAAACTGCTGACCAGTAATGGCATTGAACAATTCTTGGTAGCGCTGTGAAACAGAAAGCACGAACTCTTCCGTCATTTCAGGAACGCTTTGTCCTTCTTTGCCTTGAAAGCCGTTTTCCATTAGCCATTCGCGCACGAACTCTTTACTCAATTGCTTCTGAGCTTGTCCTTGGGCTAATCTTTCTTCATAACCAGCGGCATAAAAGTAGCGACTGCTATCGGGGGTGTGGATTTCATCAATAAGGATAATCTCGCCGGCGGAGTTTTTTCCAAATTCATATTTGGTATCCACTAAAATAAGTCCTCTTTCCGCGGCCATTTCTTGTCCGCGCTTAAAGAGTTTACGGGTGTAGTCTTCTAAAACTAAATAATCAGCTTCACTAACTATACCTTGCTCTAAAATAGCTTCACGACTGATATCTTCATCGTGGGTGCCCAGATCGGCTTTGGTGGTGGGAGTTATGATGGGCTTGGGAAAGGCCTGATTTTCTTTCATTCCCTCGGGAAGGGTAACACCACAAAGCACTCGCAAGCCCGATTTATAAGTGCGCCAAGCGTGCCCCGTTAAATAGCCCCGAATTACCATTTCTACTTTAAAGGGGTCGGCTAATTGGCCGACGGTTACCATGGGGTCGGGCTGCGCAATTTTCCAGTTAGGAACTAAATCTGCGGTAGCATCTAAAAAGTAATTAGCAATTTGATTAAGTACCTGTCCCTTGCCGGGGATGCCTTTGGGCAGAACCACATCAAAGGCCGAAATTCTATCGCTGGCAACCATCGCTAAAAGATTGTTACCAAGGCTATATACATCTCTAACCTTCCCTTTATAGAGATTGGTTTGAGTAGGGAACTGGTAATTAGTTTTTACTAATGTTTTCATGCTCATTTTCTTCTTTATCGTAAGCTCTAATAATGTCTTTTACTAACTGGTGACGAATCACATCATTTTCATCCAAGAAAATCTTAGCGATGCCTTTAATATCTCCTAAAATTCGCAAAGCCTCTTTTAAGCCAGAAGCCTGCTTGCGCGGAAGATCAATCTGACTCACATCTCCGGTAACAATAAATTTGGCACTAGCCCCCATTCGCGTAAGGAACATCTTCATCTGACTGCGGGTGGTGTTTTGGGCCTCATCCAAAATTACAAAAGCTCGATCTAAGGTTCTTCCGCGCATAAAGGCGAGTGGAGCAATTTGAATGGTGCCGCTTTCTAAATAATAAGCCAACTTTTCGGGCGGGATCATATCGCGTAAGCCATCGTATAGAGGCTGTAAATAAGGATCCAATTTTTCTTTGAGGTCGCCTGGTAAAAAGCCTAGATTTTCACCTGCTTCTACCGCTGGGCGAGTGAGGATAATTTTCTTGATCTCTTTGTTTTTTAAGGCGGCTACGGCAAGGGCTACTGCGGTATAGGTTTTCCCGGTTCCCGCCGGACCAACGGCAAACATTACGTCATTCGTTTCCATGGCCTTAATCATGCGCCTCTGGTTTAAGGTGCGGGCTCGAATAGCCTGACCGTTAACGCCATGAAGGATTAAATCGGCACTGCCTTTTTTATCGCTTTCTTCCTTCATTTCATCTTTCATGATGCGATCTACTTGGTTAATGCTTAAAGAGTTAAAGCGATTTAAATGCGCTATAATTTCGGCAATTTTGTCTTCAAAACGAGCCATTTCACTCTCCTCTCCATTGACCTTAATTTGATCTCCGCGCGCAATAATCTTAAGGGCGGGGAAATAAGTCTTGATGATATTGAGGTAGCGATTATTAGCGCCGTACACTTCAATAGGATCTACTTGGTCTACTCTTACAATTTTTTCACTCAAGCTAAAACTCTGCTTTTGATAGGCCTAAAAAGACCTGTGATATTATCTAAATTTAAAATACAAAATAACAATAAAAAAAGGGGCGTTCGCTCTACATACTTTAGTGCGATAAAAAATTTAGCGGTAGTCTTTTTTAGTACTAAGACCCAGGGTGAAGAAATAATGGTCTATTCTTAGGGCCAGATAAACGCTGGTCAGTATTATTTTTTTCGAATAAATTGAGAATTCTTCCACGGCAACATTTGTTGCAAGCCGCTACAGATTTGGCGCACAGCCTAGTCTATTCTTTTTGTTGAAATTCTTCGTGTCTAATTTAAACTCGCCTTCAGGTTACTACCTTTGCGGCACTTTATGGCAATAATTACATTAACATCCGATTATGGGACAAAAGATCCCTACACGGCCATCGTGAAAGGCGTGTTATATCAAGAGCGAGCCAACTTGATTCTCTGTGATATTAGCCATGATTTACCTCCAGGTGACATCGTAGAAACCTCATTTATAGTGAAGCATAGCTTTGATAGCTTCCCTAAAAGAACGGTGCATTTAATTCTTACGGCCGAAAATAGTCCCAGCCAAAAATGGTATGTGATGCAAATGGACGGACACTTTTTTGTGGCCTCCGATAATGGTATTCTCACCATGATTGCCGCTGATCGCAATCCGCAAAACTTGATATTCCATCAAATTAAAATTGGTGAGCAGCGCTCGACTCAATTTCCTGGTCGCGATTTTTTAGCACGAGCCGCGGCACATTTGGCGGGAGGAGGAGCAGCTTCTTTATTAGGGCCACAAACTTCCTTAGGAGAATTGGTGAAGGGTAGTAATTTAAGAGGTAAGGTTGATTTACAGCGTAAGCTGGTGCAGGGGCACATTATTTTTATCGATAATTATGGCAACCTTATTACTAATATCGACTCTAAAGATCTGCTGGAAGCACAAAAAAGCAAAGCCATAGAAATTAATTTACCCCGCAACAGAAGCCTAAAACGCATAGCAACAGCTTATCACGATATTGCTCAAGATGGCGTGCTAGCCCTTATTAATTCTTTAGGTTTGCTGGAAATTGCTTTTCGCGACCCACAGAGCAAAGAAATTAATGGGGCAAATAGCCTTTTGGGTTTGGGGATGTTGGATACAGTAACAATAAGCTACACATGATTACAAGAATCGTGAAGATGACTTTTAAAGCAGACGAAGTGTCGAACTTCCTTGCTAATTTTGAAAAAAATAAAGCCAAAATCAGAGCTTTTAAAGGTTGTGAAAAATTAATTTTATTACAAGATCAACAAAATCCAAACGTGTACTTTACCTACAGCTGGTGGCAAGAGCCTTCGCAGCTCGAAGCCTATCGCCATTCCGATTTATTTAAAGGAGTTTGGGCTTATACCAAAAGCCTTTTTTCGGCAAAACCTGAAGCTTGGAGTACCGAACAAATAGAATCTTTGTAAATGTTTTCACTTATAAAAAAGGAAGTGCGTAGCTTCTTCAGCTCCATTGTGGGCTATTTGGTAATAATGGTTTACCTCCTTATCAATAGCGTATTTTTATGGCTCTTTCCGGGGAGCTTTAATATGCTCGATGGTGGATATGCCTCCATTGGAAATTTGTTTACCATTTCTCCTTGGGTATTTTTATTTCTTATTCCGGCCATTAGCATGCGCATGTTTGCCGATGAAAAAAAGGCGGGGACGATGGAGCTTCTGCTCACTAAACCCATTACCGATATTCAAATAATACTGGCAAAATTTTGGGCGGGAATGCTCTTGCTTTTTCTTGCTCTATTGCCTACCGTGCTGTATTATGTTAGCATTTATTTATTAGGAGCAAACCCTGGTAATATTGATAGTGGCGGGAGTTTTGGTTCTTATGTAGGCCTTCTATTTTTAGGGGCAGCCTTTTTAAGTATTGGTCTTTTTGCTTCTTCCTTAACCGATAATCAAATTGTGGCTTTTTTATTAGCTATGTTCCTTTCCTTCTTTTTGTTTTATGGATTTGATCAAATTTCAGAATTTGCCTTATTCGGTAGTTTGGATCTGCTCATAATAAAGCTAGGCATTAATGAACACTATATTTCAATGAGCCGGGGGGTAATAGATAGCCGCGACCTCTTTTATTTTATCGGACTCATTGCCATCTTTATGGCCGCAACGCGATTGGTAATTCAAAGTAGAAAGTGGTAATGAATAAAAAGAGAAGAGATATTAGTCGTTTTGCCCTTTTTATTGCCATTGTTATTTTGGTGAATATTATAGGTGGCCTCAAGTTTTTCCGCATCGACCTTACGGGAGAAAAGCGCTATACCTTATCCGATGCTACCATTGAACTTTTGAAGGAGGTCCAAGATGTTATGTTAGTGAAGGTTTATTTAGAAGGTGATTTCCCCGCGGGCTTTCAGCGTTTAGAAACAGAGACAAAACAGATGTTAGATGAGTTTAGGGCTTATAATCCTAATATTCAGTACACTTTTGTAGATCCCAGTGCCAATGACAGCGAGGAAGAGACGAATAAACTCTACCAACAATTACAGTTTAAGGGATTAAAGCCTTATCAATTAAGTATTAAGAATAGCGACGGTAATTCGGTAAAAACCATTTTTCCGGGAGCGATTTTAAACTATGGTGAAAAAGAGGCTTCGGCACTTTTGCTTTTAGATCAGTTGGGAGCGGCGCCCGAAAATCAGATAAATACCAGTATTGAAAACCTTGAGTTTACCTTGGCGAATACTATTCGGAGCCTAGTTTCGGATGATAAGCCCTTGGTGGGATTCCTGCAAGGTCACGGGGAATTAGGTCCGCGTGAAATAGCCGATTTCGCGAAAGACATCAGCGCCAATTATCGCGTTGATTTATTTGATATTCGCGAGTTTAAGTCTGACTCATCTGGCGAAAGCCTTAGCATTGCCCAGCAGCAAACGCGCTTGAACCGCTTTAATGCGATGATTATTGCTAAGCCTCAAAAAGCCTTTACCGATTTAGATAAATACCTCCTTGATCAATTTATAATGAACGGCGGTAAAACTATTTGGCTTTTAGATGCCGCGGCGGCCTCCATGGATAGTTTAAGTGAAGCTTCGCAGTTTATGAGCTTGCCGCTTTTTGATCGTCTGCAGTTGAATGATATGCTCTTTAGATATGGGGTGCGAGTAAATACCGACTTGGTTACCGACTTAGTAGGCGCCGGGGTAAATGATCAGAAAAAGATTCGTCCTTGGGTGTATTTCCCGATGGTAATGCCCCAAGTAAGCCATCCAATTGCGAAAGATCTCAATGCTATTTGGCTGCGATTTGCTAGTTCTATCGATACTGTTATGGCAGTGGGCGTTACAAAAACGGTTCTTTTAAAAAGCTCGCCCTATTCCGCTCGTTTGGCAACCCCGCATATTGTATCTTTAGCAAAGCTCTATAATCCACCACCCCGCGGTCAATTCCGTGAAGCGGGCATTCCTTTAGCTGTTCTTCTCGAAGGGAATTTTACCTCCGTTTTTAAAAACCGGTTAAGTCCTAAAGCAGGCGCCGAGAATTTAAAAATTAAAGAAGAGAGCAGTAAAAATCAGATGTTAGTGGTGGCTGATGGCGACATGATACTCAATCAGTTTAATGTGGTTAATCCTAATATTCCCAAAGGAGCACCGCTGCCTCTAGGTTATGATCAATATACTAATACTCAGTATGGAAATAAAGATTTTTTGGTGAACACCTTAGATTATATGTTAGACGATAAGGGTCTTATAGCCATTCGTTCGCGCGAATTGAAGATTAGGCTTTTGGATTTGGAAAAAGTTAAGGATGAACGACTCTTTTGGCAATTGGTTAACACTTTAATTCCCGTAATACTGCTCTTGTTAATGGCGATGCTAAACACTTGGTGGCGCAAAAAGAAATATCTAAAAAGTTAAGATGAAAAAGAACCTTATATACTTAGTCACTTTTATTATTTTACTCGCTGTGGCGGGATGGCTAATCAGTGAAAACACAGGTAATAGCACCTTGGAAGGGCCGGAAAATTACTCCTTCTCTATAAAGGATACGGCAGCTGTTACTAAAATTATTTTAAGTGATAAGACCCCTTCCAGAACGGTTTTAACCCGTGGAAGTGATGGTTGGGTGGTTGACGGAGAAGATCCTGCACGACCAGATGCGATGGAGATTATTCTCGAAACTCTGTATCGTATGGAGATGCGCAATTTCTCTACAGAACGAATTAGACCAGAGGTGCTGAAACACCTGGAGGTTTTAGGTAAACGGGTGGAAATTTATCAGAATGGGGAATTGTACAAAACCATTATTGTAGGATTGCCAACCCACGATGAAATGGGAACATGGATGATGATTGAAGGGGCGGATGCTCCTTATGCAGTGCATATTCCTGGTTTTAATGGCTTCCTCTCTAGTAGGTTTTTTACAGAAACCTATCTGTGGAAGCGCCGAGATTTAGTGCGTATGGATCCTCGCAATATTAAGGAGGTTAAAGTTATATTTCCAGATTCCCTCGATGCGAGTTATACGCTAAGAGTGTTTTCTCCCGATAGCATTTATTTTATACGCGCCAGTGACGGTGAAATAATGTCGGATGTTTCGGTGGCAAAGGCGCGCATGTTTCTAGGTGCTTTTAAAAATCTTTCTTATGAAGGAGAAATTATTCCCTCAGATCCTATTTACGCTCGCCGAGATTCTTTAAAATCAAGTACCCCCGCCTTTACCATTATGGTAAAGGATATTGACGGGAAATTAACTGGTTTTAGTGCCTACAAAATTAAAGGGGAATCGCAAACGATTGATTTTAATGACCCTACAACTTTGTATGATCCAGATAGACTGCACGGCTTTATTAATAACGATCGTATGGTACTCTTGCAATATTATGGATTGCGCAAGGTGATTAAGCCTTTATCCTATTTTATAAATTCGGAATTATAAATTTGTCAGTGGCAATCATAGGCAGCACTTGTTTATCCCTATATTTGCCCATAAATTTTAGCATCAAATTGTTATACCTATGAAATTCATCGTTTCAAGTGGAGACTTACTAAAGCAATTGCAAATTGTTGGTGGTGTATTAAACAATAATAATACACTCGCCATTTTAGATAACTTCCTTTTTAGTCTTAGCGGATCTAATTTACAGATTATGGCATCCGACCTTGAGTCGACCATTAGCGCAAGTATGGATGTACAGGGCGATGAAGATGGTGTAGTGGCAATTCCCGCTCGCTTGCTTTTAGATGGTTTAAAAGCTTTGCCCGCTCAGCCGGTAACTTTTACTAGCGATGAGTCGAGCAGTACCATTGAAATTAGTTCAAATGATGGTCGTTATAGTTTAGCTTACGTTTCGGGTGAGGAATTCCCTCAATTACCAGAAATGGAAGACGTAAGCACCACTTCTATTAAAGGTGAAATTTTAGCGACCGCAATTAATAAAACATTATTCGCCGCTGGTAACGATGAACTGCGTCCGGTAATGTCGGGTGTGTTCTTTCAATTTACTAACGAAGGTTTAACTTTCGTTGCCACAGATGCTCATAAATTAGTGCGCTACCGTCGTTTGGACTGCACTACCGATCATACTGCAGAGTTTATTATGCCCCGTAAGCCTCTTACCATTTTGAAATCTACTTTAAATAGTTTGGGGGATGAAGTGAAAGTGGTTTACAATGATACCAATGCGAGCTTCGAGTTTGATAATATTATTCTCACTTGTCGCTTAATTGATGGTAAATACCCTAATTACGAGGCTGTTATCCCCAAGGAAAACCCCAATGTGCTTAAAATTGAGCGCACCAAATTTTTAGGAGCAGCGAAAAGAGTAGCGATCTTCTCTAATAAAACTACTCATCAGGTAAGGTTGAAAATTGCGGGTATGCAATTAGAGCTTTCTGCCGAAGACGTGGACTTCTCTAATAAAGCTGATGAGCGTTTAAACTGTGAATACACAGGCGAGGATATGGCGATTGGCTTTAATTCACGTTTTTTAACAGAAATGCTTTCGAACCTAGAGTCCGATCAAATTAATTTAGAAATGTCAGCGCCTAATCGTGCGGGTATTATTTTACCAGCCGATAGTTTAGAAGAAGGGGAAGACATTTTGATGCTGGTTATGCCAGTTATGATCAATTCTTAAAAACCAGTAATGGCGGTTTTAGTAGTAGGCGATGTCCATGGCTGTTACTATACCTTAAAATCTTTAGTAAACACATATTGGGATCCTGCCAAGGATGAATTGGTGTTGGTTGGCGATTTTATTAATAAGGGCCCCAACTCTGCCAAGACTTTACGTTACTTGTTAAAAAAGAAGCGTGAATTCCCCAATCGGATATTTTTGATTCGCGGTAATCATGAGCAGTGGTTCTTGGATTGCTTTCGCAAGAAGTCAAGAAACCCGGCCTACCTTAAACTATTGGAAGAATTTGACCAGCTTGAGTATTCAGAAAGTGAGGTAGCTAATATTTTGCGTCTCTTGCCTTTAAGCTGGGAAAACGATAGTCTACTTATCAGTCACGCTGGTGTAGCTATAGACGCCCTCGACCCTTTTGATATCAATAGCCCCGACAATGTGTTGATCAATCGCAAGCCACTTAAGTTGCTGCCTAAGTTTCAGGTTATTGGTCACACGGTAGTGCGCGGTGATAAACCCTTGTATCGACCTAAAGAAAACGCGTGGTATATAGACACCGGCGCTTGGTATCGCTCTAAGCTCAGTGGTCTGCGTTTTAGTCATGAACGACAGCATCCTGAAATTATACAAGTGCAGGTGGAGCTCAAGGATCGTAAGAGAGCCTACCATACGTAATTGCTAAGGGAGCGGATCCTTGGGCCATTTAATTACACGCTCATAAGTTGAGTTCGATATGAAATCAGGCCTTTTGTAAAAAGTGAGTTTTAAACCGAAGCGCTGAAGCAATAGCTGGCTAGAGCAAAGGGTAAAGGCGGAGAAAAACGCTTTTTAGAAGAGGCTTAGCCGTGTTTTTTTATTAATTCGGTAATCCTGCCTTTGGTTCATTTGCTGCAGCCCTCTATAGCTGAACGATCCAGATTGCTCTTTCCGTTTCTTGAAAATCTGAGACTATCTTTTTACGCCGAACTCAGGTTCTAAGCTTTATCTTACCTTTGCGGCGATAAAGAAATCTCTCAAAAATATAATTATGGAAAAGGGTTTTTATAAAGTTCCCGCTGCAATTAACGAGCCTATTAAAGACTATCGTCCTGGTAGTTCAGAAAGATCAGAAGTTCAAGCTCAATACGATAAAATGTGGTCGGAAACTATTGATATACCAATGGTTATTAATGGTAAAAAAGTAAGCACAGGTAATACTATGCGTGTTTTACCTCCTCATGATCACGCTCACAATGTTGGTTCGTTTCATTTAGGAACAAGCGATCACGTGCATGAAGCGATAAAAGCAGCTTTGGATGCCAAGGAGGCTTGGGAAAGCATGGAGTGGTCTAACCGCTTGGCGATTTTCATGAAGGCGGCAGATTTAGCGGCTGGTCCTTACCGTGCAAAGCTGAATGCTTCCACTATGATCGCACAGAGTAAAACAATATTTCAAGCAGAAATTGATGCAGCCTGCGAGTTAGTTGACTTCTTGCGCTATAATGTGCAATATGCCACCGAAATCTATCAGGAGCAACCTTACACTCATTCGCATAGTGCCATATGGAATAAGGTAGATTACCGTCCTTTGGAAGGCTTTACTTTTGCGATTACGCCTTTTAACTTTACTGCGATTGCAGGAAACTTACCAGCGAGTATGGCCATGATGGGTAATACTGTGGTTTGGAAGCCTAGTTTAAGCCAAATTTATTCAGCCAAAGTGGTGATGGATATTTTTGAAGAAGCGGGAATGCCAGATGGTGTTATCAACATGATTTTCACGGATCCACAAGAAACGGCTGATATTGTATTTTCTCATCCTGATTTCTCCGGTTTGCATTATACGGGTTCAACTACCGTGTTCCAAAATATTTGGACCGAGATAGGCAAGAACATTACCAAGTATCGCACTTATCCACGAATAGTAGGAGAGACCGGTGGAAAGGATTTTGTGATGGTCCATAAATCATCTAACAGCAAACAAGTAAGTACTGCTCTTATCCGTGGCGCTTTCGAATTCCAAGGACAGAAATGTTCGGCTGCTTCAAGAGCTTATATTCCAAGTAACTTATGGCCAGCGGTTAAGGAAGAACTATTAGCAGATTTAGCGGAAATTAAATTAGGTTCTCCCCGCGATTTTGAAAATTTCGTTACGGCGGTAATTCACGAAGGCTCTTTTGATAAACTGGCTTCTTATATCGATGGTGCTAAGCAGGATGCTGATGCAGAAATCGTAGCGGGTGGAAATTATGATAAGTCGAAAGGCTATTTCATTGAGCCAACCGTAATTGTTACGAGTAGTCCTAAATATGTAACTATGGAAACAGAACTATTCGGACCAGTGCTTACAATTTATGTTTATCCAGAAAATGAGTATGAGGCAACCTTAAAGTTGGTAGATGAAACTTCTCCCTATGCGTTAACCGGTGCTTTGTTTAGCAATGATCGCTATGCCTTAGAAGTTGGCGTTAAAGCTTTGCGCAATGCGGCAGGGAATTTCTATATTAATGATAAGCCTACCGGAGCAGTAGTAGGTCAACAGCCATTTGGTGGTGCCCGTTCTTCTGGTACAAATGACAAGGCAGGTTCGAAACAAAACCTTTATCGCTGGATTAGTCCACGATTAATTAAGGAAACATTTGTTACACCTACCTCTTATAAGTATCCTTTTTTAGCGAAGGACTAAGTCAATTTGATTCATTTTATTAAGAAAGGTCGCTTTTCAGCGGCCTTTCTTAATCTTAAATTAACATATAAACATCACGTTATCAGTCTTTTGTAAAATTTAACACTCTCAATGTTACCTCAATGTTAACAGAATGTAAATTTTTACCTATCTTTGTAGAGTAGAATTTAAAAGCTTGAAGACATGAAAACGATGATTAATTTAGTGGTAGCAGGATTTTTAATGGCCTTTGGCGCTCAAGCACAGTCTACTTCAGTTTATGAGAAAGTAGGAGATCAAATAAAAGTAACTCGTTATTTTGAGAATTCAGATCAAATAAAAGAAGTAGGTTTTTTCAAGGATGGAAAGTCACACGGACAGTGGACTGAGTACAGCGCAAGTGGAGAAATTAGAGTTGAAGCTACTTATGTAGAAGGACAAAAGGAGGGTGCCTGGTTTGTATGGTCAGAGGATCGTAAAACCTTACACGAGGTAAATTACCAAGCTAACAGTATAGCCAATCATAGAGAGTGGTCGTTAGCGCAAGAAAATTTACGCGTAGAGAAATAATATTTCCTTCAATCTTATTAAAAAGGGCGTGGTGTTTATACATCACGCCTTTTTATATTTGTAGACTATGATAAGCGTAATAAGTCCCGCAAAAACCCTTGATTTTTCAAGCAACTTGCAAATTGGTTCCACTGAGCCTCCTTTGTTTTTATCGGAAGCAGAAAAGGTAAATCACAAGCTACGATCGCTAAGCGCCAAAAAGCTTATGCGCTTACAAGGTATTAGTGAAAACCTCGCTGAGCAAAATTTCCAACGCAATCAAGATTGGTCGTCCGAGGAAATAATGCAAGGCCGACAGGCAGTTCTAGCCTTTAAAGGCGATGTGTATTTAGGTTTGGAAGCGGAAAATTGGTCGGAAGAGGATATGCAATTTGCACAAGATCGACTATTGATTTTATCGGGATTATACGGTTTGTTAAAACCCCATACTTCGATTTTGCCCTACCGCTTGGAAATGGGAACCAGCATTACAATTGCGAGGAAAAAGAATCTCTACGATTTTTGGGGAAAAACGCTGGCTCAATATTTTAAGGAGAATGTTCCGCCCGAGGAGCCCATCGTTAACTTAGCAAGTAAGGAATACTTTAAAGCGCTTCAAGCCGCTAAAATTCCCAATCCAATTTTAAACTTCGAGTTCAAGGACTATTCTAAAGGAAAGTATAAGATCATTTCTTTTTTCGCTAAAAAGGCTAGGGGGATCATGGCAAATTTTATCATACAGAATAGAATTAATAGCACAGATGTTCTAAAAGAGTTTAACTTAGCGGGATACTACCTTGATGAAGCAGGTAGTGATGATATAAACCTTGTTTTTTTAAGAGATAAACAATGATGAGAAACTACAGCTCTGCCCTACTTTTGATAGCCCTACTTTTTGGATTAAATTTAGATGCGCAAACTAAAAGAACTAAATACTACGAATTTGGAGCCGGCATCGGCACTTTAAATATGAGCAATGAGATTGCTAATTCGAGTAGGGTTAATGCTGTGTTTGCTGAAATTGATGCACAGATTTCGCTTTTTGCCAAATACCACGTTAACGATTGGTTCGGTTTGGGTGGCGAGATTTCTTTTGGAAGTTTAAACGCAGCGGATGCAAATCACGATAATTTTAATCGCGGCTTTAGTGTAAACACTAGCTTAGTTACAGGAAATCTTTTCACGGAAGTGCACTTAATACGTTTTGGGAAATATCATCTGGAGCAAAAGTACAGCATCTTTTTAAAGGGGGGGATAGGCGTAGCAGGCTGGAATCCTGAATTACAAATTGATGGTTTAGTACCTGAGAATATTGAAATTGAGTCCGATGCCTATATTGGCATGAATACTTTTGTAGGTTTAGGGGTTAAATATCGTGTGTCATACAATGGTATCATCACCGCAGAATTGCGCTATAGCACGGTTGGTGGCGATACAATGGATGGAATATTAGAAACCGCTCCTAATGTTGTTACCGACAATGATAAATATTGGGGCGTGATGTTTAGTTACTCTTACGCTATTCTGTGAAAAGCTAAAAATTCGCTATTCAACAATTATTTATCAGCAATAATTGTCCGCTTGGGATCCTAAATCTTAGCCAAGGTCTGGACCCTTTTGTTGTGAAAAACATTGGCTTTTGAAATTGGTCCCTTTACTGAAGTCTATTCCGCAACCTTAAGATTTCAAAAAGCTTTGCTGTTTCGTGAAGCAATAGTCAAAAGACCCAAACAAAATATTAACTGCTAATCATTAGCTTAATATTGTCTCTCAAATGCTCCTAAATCAGGTAATCCGTTGAAATTTCTGCTTAAGCCGAGAATATCAGTGGGTACAACAAAGCCATCATTGGTATTTCCTTGATCAACCATTTGGCTAAGACTGTCCAATTGATAATTATTCACAGCGGGATTTACATAGTCGGCATTATTGTTTACCAGGACATTGATAAAGTTGGGATCATTAATGGAAAAGCCACGATCTTCTAAATCGTTGCTCAACTTTAATTGAGCATGATTAAACTGAAAGTTGAAGAGGGCATTATCATCTTTAACAAACTGCAGCTCCTGCTGATTTACCCCGTCAATAATACAGTTTCCGAAGTAAGCGCTTTCAATGCTTCTCGTTATTCTTTGCACTTGGCCATTCGCATCTTGAAACTCTAGAAAGTTACTAAGCACCACAGTCGACTCTTGGCGAGTGGAAAGATTCCAATAATTGACAAAGCTGCAGTGCTTAAAGTCATAGTTTCCGCCGAATGCATAAAAGCCATAAAGACCTTGATTGGCGATGACGAGATTTTCGGCCTTTATATTTGAGTACCCAGCGTAAAGTCCTGTGCGAGAAGAGTTTAGAATATAGGAATTGGTAATTGATAATTGATCGGGGAAGAGGGCGCTATCGCAACGTAGGCCATTAACGGCATTCTTTAAAACCAAATTATTTAATTCAGCCTTTGCCCCTTGTCCAATGTATAAGCCTCCCAGTAAGCCACCCCATTGACCGGGTACTTCTTCGTAAAAAGGTTCTAATCTATCACCACTAAAAGTTACTGAATCACCTTGTCCAGGCAAGGCATTGGTCGCAATTTTTAGGATACCACTAGCAAATACCCAAAGACCGCTATTTTCATGAAAATGAACATCTGCCCCCGGAGCGATTTCTAGCGTGCAACCGCTATCCACCACTGCGTACCCATAAACCACGTGCGGAATGGTATTGTCCCAAATGGTATTGCAATCAATAATAGAGTAGGGGATAACGCTTTGGTTGTTACCAGATCCGATAACAATGAAATTTGTCGGAAAATGGAAAATAGCTTCTTTGGCCAAACTAACGAGCTCCACTTCATCGCTTCCTTCCGCCAAGTCGAATACTATTTGATCGCTCACCACCATTTCGTTGACCGTATTTATGGCGGCCGTAACTTCGATGAAAATATAAATGCTATCCTCAGGGAGGATTTCCACATTACTGAGATTGGTGCTGGCGGTGCCATTTATGTTTAAGCGAAAAGGCGAGGCCTGGTTTTTCAAGCGAATAGTAGGGATGCTAATACTTTCCCTACTGTCGTTATAAACCTTAAGTTCATAGGTGCTGGAGCCAATGCCCGCGAAAACCGTATCTAAAAATACAGTGTCGCTCGAGTAGCGCAAGGAGAAGTTGGAACTTATAATGTTGTCTTCTTTTCGGCATGAGCTAAAGCCAACCAGCGCCAAAACAAGAAGGATAAATAGTTTTTTAAGCATAAAATCTTAACGATCTTTGAAGCCCAAAAGTACAGCCTTCCCTCTAAAAATGAGCACATTTATTCCTTATAATAGAATTTAAAGGGAGGACTTGCGTGAACTTAATATTTGCAGTAAATTTGCCAGCCATTTTGGACTGGGCAAAATCCCAGCCAACGAAACCTAAAAAGATATGCAAAAAGACATTCATCCTTCAAATTACCGTCCCTGTGTTTTTAAAGACATGGGTACTGAAGAGTTTTTCATCACCCGCTCATGCGCTGAAACCCGCGATAAAATTGAGATTGAAGGTGTTGAATACCCACTTATAAAAATGGAAATCTCTGCAGCCTCTCATCCATTTTACACTGGTAAAGTTAAATTGGTTGATACTGCTGGTCGTGTTGACAAATTCCGCAACCGTTACAAAGGTCGTAACCAATCCTAAGCGAAACGCTTTAAAATATTCGGCCCCTATTCTTTCCAAGAGTAGGGGTTTTTTTATGTTCCTTCATTTATCTTGCAAGCCTAAATTTTGCCCATGAATATTGTATTTTTCGACGACGCCAATCGCGACGATCTCTTGCCTCTTACTTTTACTAGACCGAGTGCTAAGCTGCGATTGGGGATTTTAACCATTGAAGAAAAATGGTTAAAACATCTAGGCATTAGCAGTGGCGCTTCCTATATCACTGCCGACTACTTAAGTACAAAATTCCCCTTGAAAGAAGAGGGTGATAATATTTATATCAATGGCAGTATATGCCCAAGTCTCGATTTGATTGAAAGAGTTCAGTCATTAGATTCTGGCGAGGCCTTATTAAAAGACGAGCTTATTATCGCTTGTCGCGCCGCCGCATTTCCGGAGGATCTAGAACAAGATATTGAGGCACTCGAATATGAGGGCAATTTAGTTTACTTGGAAGGACCACACAGCGTATTTAGTTTCACTGCGTCGGAATTGGAATTAGATTTTGATCTAATCACCGCCGGTAGAGAAAGTGCGAAAATATCAGATACCAATACCATTATTGGCGAGCGCTTTTTTGCGGAAGAAGGTGTTAAAGCCGAATGTGCAGTTTTTAATACCACATCAGGTGCAATTTATTTAGGGGTAGATTCTGAAGTAATGGAAGGAAGCGTTATCCGCGGAGCTTTGGCGCTTGGAGAGCATTCGACCTTAAAATTGGCCACAAAAATTTATGGCGCTACCACCATTGGACCACATTGCAAGGTGGGAGGAGAGGTTAATAATTCGGTGCTCCTCGGATACTCCAATAAAGGTCATGATGGTTTTCTAGGAAATTCGGTTATAGGAGAATGGTGCAATATTGGCGCAGACAGCAACAATTCCAATCTTAAAAATAACTACGAAGAAGTAAAATTGTGGAGCTATCCAAAAAATGGCTTTCGCAAGACGGGTTTACAGTTTTGCGGACTTATTATGGGCGACCATTCTAAATGTGGCATCAACACCATGTTTAATACTGGTACTGTGGTCGGTGTAAGCGCTAATATTTATGGTGGCGGATTTCCACGTAATTTCATTCCTTCTTACTCTTGGGGTGGATCGGCTGGTTTTACTGAATACAAATTCGATAAGGCGATGAAAACGGCTGAATTAGTAATGTCCCGCCGCAACGTCACTCTCGATGAAGTAGAGCGTGACATTTTGCAGGCTATTTTTGACAAAACGACCCAGTATCGTTAGTAATCGCAATTGGCATATCAATTGACTTTTGTGCCACCCTATCAAGCCTGCAAAAATTTTGATGGCTTAACAAAGCAATGATATGAGTTTTAGAGACTTTACCGATATAGATAATTTACATTTTGGCGTAATGAGAGACGAGGGTGAATACATCCCTCTGATGAGCAAGGAAGACGAAGAGTCTCTTAAAAATGAGGAGTTACCAGAAGAGCTACCCATCTTGCCTTTACGCAATACCGTTCTCTTTCCAGGGGTAGTGATACCGATAACTGCTGGTAGGGATAAATCGATTAGCCTGCTGAATAAGGTTAATAAAAATAAAGGACTTTTAGGGGTAGTGAGTCAGCTTGATGGTGCTCAAGAAGAGCCTGGGGCTGATGATATATACCGCGTTGGAACGGTGGCCCGCGTAGTGCGACTTTTCAAATTACCAAATGGTCATACGGCTGTTATTATTCAAGGCTTGCGCCGATTTATTATTACCGAAATTGTAAAAGAAGAACCTCATATAATAGCCAAGGTGGCCAAATATGATGAGGAAAAACCAGCCAAACGCGATCAGCAGTTTAAGGCCCTCATGGACTCGGTTAAGGATATTGCCTTAGAGATTATTGAGAAATCACCTGAAATTCCCAATGAGGCTTCCCTTACCATTAAAAATATAGACAGCGATACCTTCTTGCTCAATTTTGTGAGCAATAATATGAATGCCGATGTTGACAAAAAACAACATCTGCTAGAGCAGGATAAACTGCAAGACCGTGCGAATGAAGTGCTGAAACTCCTTAATATGGAGTCGCAGATGCTGGAAATGAAAAATGAGATTCAAGACAAAGTGCGCTTGGATTTCGATAAACAACAACGCGAATACTTTTTGCAGCAGCAATTACGTCAAATTCAAGAAGAGCTAGGTGGTTCCTCTACCGAGGGAGAAATTGATGAAATGCGCTTAAAGGGCAAGGCTAAGAAATGGCCCGAAAAAGTGAAGACTCTTTTTGAGAAGGAGCTAAATAAGATGCAGCGCATCAATCCCCAAGTACCAGAATTTAGCATCCAACGTAATTATTTGGAGCTGATGTTGGATTTACCTTGGGACCATCAAACTAAGGATAATTTCAATCTTAAGCGGGCAGAACGAATTTTAAATCGCGATCATTATGGTCTCGATAAGGTGAAAGAACGCTTAATCGAACATTTAGCCGTATTGAAGTTGAAAGGCGATATGAAAGCGCCCATATTATGTTTGCACGGACCTCCTGGAGTAGGTAAAACCAGCTTAGGTCGCTCGGTGGCAGAAGCGCTTGGAAGGCCCTACGTACGCATGTCTTTAGGTGGTTTAGGCGATGAAGCAGAAATCCGCGGACACCGCAAAACTTACATTGGGGCCATGCCTGGAAGGATTTTACAAAGTATTAAAAAGGCAGAGGCTTCAAACCCTGTTTTTGTGTTGGACGAGATCGATAAATTAGCCACTGGACGTGGTCATGGTGATCCTGCTTCGGCCATGCTAGAAGTACTAGACCCAGAGCAAAACTCTAGCTTTTACGATAATTTCTTAGAAATCGGTTACGACCTCAGTAAGGTGATTTTTATTGCTACGGCTAATAATATTGGAGCTATTCACCCCGCCTTACGCGACCGCATGGAGGTGATTGAGATTAATGGTTACACAATCGAAGAGAAAGTAGAAATTGCCGCGAAACACCTTTTGCCTAAGCAGTTAAAAGACCACGGGTTAGGGAAGGAAGACTTTAAGCTTTCGAAAAAGGTCTTGGAGTTTATCGCCGAACACTATACGCGCGAATCGGGTGTACGCGGCCTAGATAAGGTAATCGCTAAGTCGGTGCGCTATGCTGCGAAAAGCATGGCCATGGAGCAAGAATATACTCACGTTCCGAAAATAAAAGACATCCCTATTATTCTTGGTGCCGAACGTTTTAGCAAAGAACGTTACCAAGATGATGACATAGCTGGTCTAGTTACAGGCTTAGCTTGGACGCCTGTGGGTGGCGATATCCTTTATATCGAATCTTCTTTAAGCAGAGGAAGGGGTAGACTTTCTATTACGGGTAACTTGGGAGATGTTATGCGCGAGTCGGCTACTATTGCCATGGCTTATTTGAAAGGACATGCGGAAGACTTTTTAGTAGATTATCGTCTGTTTGAACAATATGACGTTCACATTCATTTTCCAGAAGGCGCCATTCCCAAAGACGGACCTTCGGCGGGGATTAGTATTTTAACTTCATTGGCCAGTTTGTTTACCCAGCGAAAAGTGAAAAGTGAGTTGGCTATGACGGGTGAGATTACTTTAAGAGGGCAGGTGCTGCCAGTAGGTGGAATTAAGGAGAAAATATTAGCAGCTAAAAGAGCCAAAATCAAGCATATCATCTTATGTCGTAAAAATGAAAAAGACGTTCTAGAAATCCGTCCCGATTATCTAGAAGGGTTGAATTTTCATTATGTAGATAAAATGATGGATGTTATAAAATTTGCGCTAAGTGAAGACTTAGTGAAAAACCCTAAGGTATTGAAGGTTGAGAGTAAATCTATTGGCTTTCACAACAAGGGGTAATATGCTTTAATCTTATTTTCGCTCGAAATATTCCTAGGCAATATTCGTTGATAGCTATAACTTAGGCCCATTCATGAGGAGAGTATTATTTATTTGCGCTTTTACTTTTTTTACTTTTAGTATTCAGGCTCAACTTGGTGGCCGGTCAACCTATCAATTTTTGAATAGTATTGGCTCGGCAAGAGTAGCGGGGCAGGGCAGTAATGCTATTGCTAATACAGCCGAAGATTTAAATTTCGCCCTCTACAATCCTTCTTTATTGCGTGAAGAAATGTCGGGGCAGTTTACTTTTAGCGGGGTAGATTACGTTAGTGATATCGGCTTTTTAGATATGGCTTATGCGCGGCATTTCGATAGTATCGGAACCTTTTTCGCACATTTACAATATTTCGATTACGGTGAATTTGATCGGTCTAATGTTATTGGCATCAGACAAGGAACCTTTTCCGCTAATGATATGGCCCTGAACTTTGGATATGCTTATCACCTAGATAGCACTTGGAGTTTCGGAGCCACCATGAAGTTTATAAATTCTGTTTACGATAGTTATAATTCTTGGGGTTTAGCCTGGGATGCAGGGATAACCTATCATATTCCCAAGCACCGAATTGCCATGGCTTTGGTGATGCGCAATGCTGGCTTTCAGGCCGATGCTTATTCGGATACACGTGAGCCTTTACCCTTTGAATTGCAATTTGGCATTTCCAATCGTTTCGAGCATATGCCTTTGCGCTGGCAGATTACCTTAGAGCAATTAGAAACTTTCGATTTGCGCTATCGCGATCCTAATCAGTTTACCCTTAACCAATTTACAGGTGAGGTGGAAGAGAATTACCCGAGTATTTGGAATAATTTACTCCGACATGTTGTGGTCGGTCTGGAGTTTGCGCCTAGCGAATCTTTTAATATTCAATTTGGCTACAATTTTAGAAAAAGACAAGAGCTAAACTTAGCTACTCGACGCACCGTCGCTGGGTTCTCAGTAGGAGGTGGTGTTAAAATCTATAAATTTTATTTTCACTATAGTCGCAATATGTATCACATTGCGGGAAGTGCGAATCAGGTTACTATACGAACCAATTTCACTTCTTTTAAATCAAAAGAAAAGAAAAAGAGAGCTAGTTCCTCCGGCGAGTTAAGAGAAATATAATGGCAAAAAGGATAAGCATTGCAATTGATGGCTATTCATCTACGGGTAAAAGTACTATGGCTAAGGCGCTGGCTAGAAAACTCGGTTATCGCTACATAGATACTGGTGCTATGTATAGAGGAATTACTTATTCTGCTCAAGAGCGCGGTATTATTTCCTCCTCCATTGCCATAGATGCGCTGGTAGAAATGCTATCGGACCTGACTTTAGATTTTCGCTATGATGAAAGTGTAGAGCGTTCGGATCTTTTTGTAAATGATATCAATGTAGAACCCTTTATTCGTAAGAATAAAGTTGCCAGTTGGGTAAGTAAGGTGGCAGAAATATCGGAAGTTCGCCGCTATTTAGTGGAAGCTCAGCGGAAAATGGCTGATGTAGGTGGGGTAGTGATGGATGGAAGGGATATTGCTTCGGTTGTATTACCCCAAGCAGAGCTGAAAATATTTATGACCGCCAGTCCTGAGATTAGAGCGCAAAGACGTTTTCAAGAGTTGCAGGAGAAAGATAGTAAGGAGGCGGTAAGTCTTGAGGATGTTGCCGAAAACCTGCGTGAAAGAGATTATTTAGACACGCATCGCGAAGATTCCCCTTTGGTGCAAACTGAGGATGCGCGCTTACTTGATAATAGTAATATCAATATGGACGAGCAGCTAGAAATTGCTCTAAATTGGGCTAAAGAAGCGGGCGCTTAAGAGTCGCTTTCCTCTTTATCAAGCTTGGCTTTTAATTCTTTGATAGTTTGGATATAACGTTGCATTGCTTCAACTTTTGGCATGCCTTGTAGTCTATTCCAAGCATCATGCTTAAAGGTTTGCACTACGTTACTAGACTCGGTCGGTCGGGGTCCTTCTAAATCCCCTACTGTGGCTTGCTTGAAATAAGCATAAGCAATTAACATATCGTCAGCACCCTGTGGAGGAAGGTCATTACCAATCTTCACATATTTATCAAACTCACCTTGTAAATCTGCTGCTCTCATCGCGTATTATTTTAATTCCGCTAAAACTTGTTCGCCGCCTCGGGCTTTATCGCCAATCTTTACTAGAATATTAGCATCTAAAGGTAACACTACATCTACTCTAGAGCCAAATCTAATAAATCCACTGTCAGTTCCTTGCAAAGCTAGGTCACCTTTTTTAGCATAGTTAATAATGCGGCGGGCTAAGGCTCCTGCAATTTGTTTATGCATTACTTCAACCCCTTGGCTGTTCTCAACTACTACGGCGGTTCTTTCGTTTAAAGTACTACTTTTTGGATGCCAGGCCACCAAGAAGGCACCGGGGTGATATTGTGAATATTTAACCTTCCCCGAAATAGGGTAGCGGTTTACATGCACATTTAGTGGGGACATGAAAATACTAATTTGCAGCATTTTTCGCTTGAAATACTCGGTCTCTTCAATTTCTTCAATCGCTACTATTTTGCCATCTGCCGGAGCAATAACTTTTCCTTCTTCAGGCTGCGTATAGCGCTTGGGGTTGCGGAAAAACTGCAGAACGAGTATGTAAATGATAAGGCTAATTACCAGAATAATATTCTGCACTATTTCATTAGCAATAAAGGAGAAACTAATAAAGTTAATAGCGGACAGACCAATCAAAAACTGCAGTAAAATTCGTTTGCCTTCTTTGTGTAAGCGGATCATATTATAAATGTTGGGTCAATTCAATAAACAAATAAGCCAAGGGCATTGCAAATAGTAAGCTATCAATGCGGTCTAAAATTCCCCCATGACCGGGCATAAAGTTGCCGCTATCTTTTAAGTCATGCGAACGCTTTAGAGCTGACTCAAATAGGTCGCCAAAAGTACTGCTTATAACTACGATAAAACCAAGTAGCAACCATTGCCAAGTACTAATTAGGTCCACTCCGCTAAATTGGTCTAAAAGGTAGGCACTAAGTAAGGCGAAGAAAAGCCCACCGATAAAACCTTCCCAGGTTTTTTTGGGAGAAATTTTCGGCATCATTTTGTTTTTCCCCAGAAAGCGACCCACCAAGTAGGCAAAGCTATCAAAGGACCAAATCATAATAAAGATACCAGCTAAAAGCCAAGGTTCTTTGGCGAGTAGGGCTAGACTTAAAAGAGGCGGAATAATATAAACCAGTCCAACAATATGATGGAAAAGCTGACTTAAACCTTCATCTTTTTGATCGAAGGCTAATAAACATAAATTTACTAGCATCAGGCTTAAGCCTAGAATAAGTGCGAGGTATAAGCGGGTTTCAGAAATCACTTCCCCTGGGAAATTACCAAAGAGATAGAGGCTTAATACTAAAATGGCAATAGCAAAGGAGGCCGATCTAACGCTAACACCGCTAGGCTTGAAAAGCTGCCATTCAATTAAGGCAAAAGAACCTAATAAAGTAGCTAATAGTAAACCGCCCCAACTTAAATAAAAGGTGGAGACTAATATTAGGGCTACATAAACACTACCGCTAGCCGCTCTGATAAGCAAATTCCGCATCCTACAACTGATCTTCTAATAGCAAAAGGTAAATTTCCTTACTGCAAATTTTACCTGTATCATTTTCTTCAATGTCGTCGAGTTTAATCGGACCTTTGATGGTGGTGATTTGCGAGGGAAGATTATCCTGGTATTTCACTCTAATTCCGGCTAAGGCTGTACGCAGCTTGTCGGTAATTTGGCTAGTACGCGCAATGGTTATAAAAGTTTCAGGTAGTTGTTCTAGGGTTTTCCCTTTGAGCTGATTGGCCGAAAGCATGATACCTCCGTTAAAGGCGACTAAGTATTCGCACTCGGAGCAAAAGGCATCAGAATCTAAAAAGTCTTCACTTATTTCCACATTCGCTTTACGCAGAATGGAAATGAGGTTTTCATTTTTACAATATACCTTTCCTAGGCCAGACTCCTCCATGATGAGGCGGATATAGGTATACGCCTCGTTTTCGTCGTCACAATAAAGGAACTTTCCACCCGAATGGGTAAATCGCTTAACAAAGCCCAAGTCAAAGCCCTCCTCTTCGTCAATAACGAGAGGGGGGCTTTTTTTTACTTCAACTTTTTTATTCGTTTCATCCTCGGCGGGCTTGCCACTGATTATATCTATGAAACGACCAAATAGTCCTTTTTTCTCTTTAAACTCTGCCATGGCTTAATTAAAGGCAGGAGAAGATTTAGCTTTCAGAGGTGCTTTCTTCGGGTTTTTCTTCCGCGGCACTTTCTGCTTTTGGCTCTTCTTCGCTCACTTCCTTGGGCTTTTTTATGAAGTTTTCAGCTTCCATAACTTCGTCTCGCGACTTCCAAGGACGCTTACCAAAAATCTTCTCCAGATTTTCTTTAAAAATAACTTCTTTTTCGAGTAAGAGCTCGGCCAGTTGAACAAGTTTTTCTTTGTTCTCTGTTAATATTTCTTTGGCTCTAATGTATTGAGCCTCAATAATTTTACTAATCTCTTCATCAATTATACGAGCAGTTTCTTCACTGTAAGGCTTGGTGAAGCCCATGTCGTTGCCGTTTTGACTGTCGTAATAAGTGATATTTCCAAGCCTTTCATTTAAACCATAAATGGTTACCATGGCGCGCGCTTGCTTCGTTACTTTCTCTAAATCGCTTAAAGCACCGGTGGAAATTTTATTGAAAATAATTTCTTCGGCAGCCCTTCCGCCTAAAGCGGCACACATCTCATCTAAAATTTGATCTGTATTAGTAAGCTGTCTTTCTTCCGGTAAATACCAAGCGGCCCCCAAAGATCTTCCTCTAGGAATAATGGTAACCTTAACCAAAGGCGACGCATGTTCTAATAACCAACTAATGGTAGCATGACCAGCTTCGTGATGGGCGATTTTATTTTTCTCATCGGAAGAAATAATTTTATTTTTCTTCTCTAAACCACCGATAATACGGTCTACCGCATCTAGGAAGTCTTGCTGACCAATGGCTTTCTTGTTTTTACGAGCGGCAATTAACGCAGCTTCATTACAAACATTGGCAATATCAGCACCACTAAAGCCTGGAGTTTGACGCGCAAGGAATTCGCTGTCTAAAGACTCATCGCTTTTAAGTGGACCTAAGTGTACTTTAAAGATTTCTTTACGCTCTGTTAAGTCGGGTAAATCAACGTAAATCTGACGGTCGAAACGGCCCGCACGCATTAAGGCTTTATCCAAGATATCGGCACGGTTCGTCGCAGCTATCACAATTACGTGTTGGTTGGTACTGAAACCATCCATTTCGGTAAGTAATTGGTTTAGAGTATTTTCTCTTTCATCGTTTCCGCCCGAGATGGCATTTTTTCCTCTGGCTCTACCAATGGCGTCAATCTCATCTATGAAAATGATAGAAGGGGATTTCTCTTTTGCTTGCTTAAATAAGTCACGTACGCGAGAGGCACCCACTCCGACAAACATTTCCACAAAATCAGATCCTGATAGGGAGAAAAAGGGCACTTTCGCTTCACCTGCTACTGCTTTCGCAAGAAGGGTTTTACCAGTTCCGGGAGGGCCAACTAATAAGGCTCCTTTGGGAATTTTACCACCCAAAGAGGTATAGCGTTCCGGCTCCTTTAGAAATGACACAATTTCTTCTACCTCTTCTTTGGCACCTTCTAAGCCCGCTACATTTTTGAAAGTGATTTTAACATTGGTGTTTTGGTCGAAAAGCTGTGCTTTGGATTTACCAATATTAAAGATTTGTGCACCAGGACCACCACCGCCGCCACTCATACGACGCATGATAAAAATCCAAATACCAATCATTAGTATAAGCGGGAAGGTCCAAGCAATTACATCGCCCCAAATGTCTTTACGCTCTTCGTGGCTGGCAATAATGCGTTTATCGTCAAGCTCTTCATGACGTTCGTAAAAATCGTCAAGGTTGTTTTTGTAAGCTTCATAGGGCATTTGGAAGGTATACTGCGGGCCACGCGGGTTGTTGGCTATACCTTTATCCCTTAGTTCTTTATAACGCTCTTTGTTCTCCAGTGACTCTTCTTTAATGAACACCTGAATTTGGTTACCGTTAATGATCTTTACTTCACTTACATCTTCAGCCAAAAGCATTTGGGTGTAAGAGGCAAAATCAGTTTTTTCGATACTGCTGCCAAAGCTGCCAATTATTTGAATGGCAATAAAAATTAAAAAGATGGCTAGGTATATCCAGTAAAAATTGAACTTCTTTTTAGGGTCATTGGGTCCTCCACCTTGTGGTTTGTCGCCAGAACCTCTTGAGAACTGCTCTTTTAATTTTCGCAGCTGCTCTTTATTTTTATCTTCTTTCTTTTCCATTTTCGTTCGTGCTCCTTTACTCTATTTTTCTTCAATGTGAGTTATTTCACCGTCGCCCCAAAGACTCTCCAAGTCATAAAATTTGCGCGTTTCAGATTGAAAAACGTGTACTACCGTGTCTACGTAGTCCATTAAAATCCATTCAGAATTTTCTAGACCTTCCACGTGCCATGGTTTTTCGCTTAGTTCTTCACGTACAACTTTTTCCACCGAATGACTGATGGCTTTAACTTGGGTGTTGGAGTTTCCTTCGCTAATAACAAAGAAAGAGCAGATAGAGTTCTCAATATTCCTTAAATCAAGGATGGTTATTCCCTTAGCTTTGAGGTTTTCCATACCCTCAATTATCTTAGAAACTAAGTCGGGAAATTTCGCTTTCGCCATTAAATACTTTTATTTTCGTTGCAAAATTAAACAATGTAAACTTGGCAAGCCTACGCTTGCGCCTTTTAATACTATTATGAATACGAAATTGGTCGGAATTAGTATTATTCATCTACCTGAAACAGATAGTACCAATAAGGCAATCAAAAACAAATTAAATCAGGAAAAGGTTCCTGAAGGTTTTGTCGTATCTACCGAATACCAAACACTGGGCCGTGGACAATTTGGCAATAGTTGGGAATCTGAACGGGCACATAACCTGCTTTTTAGCACGGTTTTCTATCCGAAATTCTTAAAGCTTAATGAAAGCTATCGCCTTACTATGTCAGTCTGTCTTGCAATTTGTGACTTCCTCGCGGAAATGGATTATAAGGCACAAATAAAATGGCCCAATGATATTTTATTGGAAGGGAAAAAGCTATCGGGTACTTTATTGGAAAGTTCTTTAAACTCGCGCAATTTTGAATATTGTGTGGTGGGAATTGGCCTAAATGTAAACCAAATTTCTTTTGAAAATAGTAGTGCTGTTTCGCTTAGGCAGATAAGTGAAAAGGAATATTCGCTTTCTGAATTATATCCGAAGCTATTTAGTCACTTAAATAGAAGGTACCTAGCTTTGAAACAAGGTGGACAAGCTTTGCAGCAAAGAGATTTTAATCAACGACTTTATGGCAACCAGCAAAGTGTACCGATAATTTGGCAGGATAAGGAGCACTGGGTTCATTGCCGCGGAGTAGACCCCCAAGGGAATCTACTGGTAGAATTTAAGGATGGATCCTTTCAGCTATTCCGACATAAGGAAATTAGCTTTCAATTGAAAAGCTAGGAGAGTAAGCTAGGGCAGCGGCTAGAATTATAGACCAGAGTTTGGCGTAAAATTGTAGTCTCAGGTTTTCACTTGTATTAAAAAAAAAAACACTGATAAGCCCATGCAGAAAAGCGTTTTTCTGCGCCTTAGCTCTTTGCAAAAGGCCGCTATTGTCTCAGCGCATCAGCTTAAAGTCCATTGTTTATCAGAGGTCTGAGGCCTACTTTTACATCGAACTCACCTTATAGCTTAGCGGTGGCATTGGCTAAATCCTCAATAAATTTTTTCAGAGGACGCTCAACCATCATTTTCATCATCGGGTTAAATTTGCCTGCAAAGTCATAATGCACTTGACTGCCTTCTTCATTTGCTTCAACCATACAAGCTAAAGTGAAATCTAATTTAGAGCTTGCGGCTTTAAATTTCATCATGGAAGGAACCGTTTTTTCGTCTACTAAAAGGCGAACATCGGGCATACCTTTTAAACCAAAAACAAAGGTGTTTTCGTCTGCTTCAAAACGCTCAACCGAAGCTGGCATAAAAAGCTTCATGTTTTCTAAGTTGTCGAAAAGGGCAAAAAGCTCTTCTGGACTTTTATTTACTTGAACTTTTTCGGATGAGAATTCCATATTAAATTTTCCAGTTAGCTGGGTCTTTTCTCCAGCTGATTAATGTATCAAAACTTGCCTGATCTATGGCGCCACTTTCTTGTAATTGACTAATCAGGTGTGGATAATCGCTAAGCGTATGTAAATTACAATTTGCTGTAGCAAAATTTTCCTCAGCAATGCGGAAGGCATAAGTGAAAAGGGCGACCATGCCCATTACTTCTGCTCCACTATTTTTTAAGACCTCTACGACCTTTAAACTACTACCACCCGTGCTAATAAGGTCTTCTATAACCACCACTTTGCTGTTTGATTTTAGGTCGCCTTCAATTTGATTTTGGCGGCCGTGTTTCTTCGGTTCGGGGCGAACATAAACCATGGGAAGGTTTAGCTCATCTGCTACTAAAGCGCCTATAGCAATCGCTCCAGTAGCAACGCCAACAATATACTCCACCTCGGGGTATAGTTTTTTTACGGCTTCAGCTAATTGTAGTTTTAAGAAATTTCTCAAATGCGGATGACTGAGTGTCACGCGGTTATCGCAATAAATTGGTGATTTCCAACCAGAGGCCCAAGTGAAGGGATCTTCGGGTTGTAGTTTTATTGCCTTAATTTGCAAAAGCTCAGTGGCCGTTTTGCGAGCGGTTTGTGCATCTAAAATCATGGGCCAAATGTATAAAGTTTTCATTAAGGAAAGTCTATTAATTCTTAGCGATACGCCTAAAGAAGGAGCGATAAACTATTTAGGAACGGAGCAGTTGCGAAACTTAGTTAAAAGCATGGCTTCTAGCGAGAATAGCAGCGTTTACATCTGGTCTTTTGATCTGCCGAAAATGTGGCAGTCTTTTAAATCTTTGTTTCGAATTATTGACGCTGCCGGTGGTGCTATAAAAAGTCCTGAAGGAGATTTACTTATGATTTATCGCTATGGACATTGGGATCTGCCGAAAGGGAAAATAGAAGTAGGCGAAAGCAAAGAAGAAGGCGCGATTCGCGAAGTGATGGAAGAATGCGGCGTAGACGAACCTGAGATAATTGGCGTTTTACCCACTACTTACCACTACTACGAATTAGAGGGCGAGCCGATTTTGAAACGCAGCTTCTGGTTCGCGATGGAGCTGGATAAAAGCACGCCGCTAAAGCCTCAATTAGAAGAAGATATTTCTCAGGTAATTTGGTGTGATTCGGCTAAAGTGGAGGAGCTAAAAGACCAATCTTATGGTAATATCCGTTTAGTTTTAGAAGCCTTGGAGCAAGGCGAATGGTAATTAAATCCGCACTGCCGCCGGTACAAATTGAGTGTAATCGCCATTATTCCGCATAACGTCGCGCACAATACTGCTACTTATCGACGAAAGTCCAGAGGCCGTCAATAAGAAAATAGTTTCCAAATCCTTCTTTAATTTCCGGTTGGTTTGTGCGATGGCTTTTTCAAATTCAAAGTCGCTTGGATTGCGTAAACCACGTAAAATAAACTGAGCATTTTTTCTTTCGCAATATTCGATTGTCAGACCTTGGTAAGAGTCTACGATCACCTTAGCCTCATCCTTAAAAGTTTCGGCAATCCAGTTGATACGCTGCTCTTTTTCGAACCTATATTTTTTAGTCGCATTGCTGCCAACGGCAATGATTATCTGATCGAAAAGAGGTAAAGCGCGCTGCACAATGTCGAGGTGTCCTAAAGTGATTGGGTCAAAGGAACCAGGGAATACTGCTATTTTCATAGATGAGATTTTAGGGTATTGGCGATGCAATCGCCGAAAAGTTCGTGTAGGCTAATGCCAGCGTACAAAGCTTGCTGCGGTAATAAGCTTTGTTTGCTTAAGCCGGGGACGGTATTTACTTCAATTAAAACTGGATCACTTTCGTTTTCGAGAATATAATCTACTCGAGCCAATCCGCTTAATTCCAATAATTTATAAACCTCTTCGCTCATGCGCATTACCTTTTCGTACACTGCCGCACTGATGTCGGCAGGCGTTTTTTCTTCGGAGGCACCACTGTATTTTGATTCGTAGTCGAAGTATTCATTTTTAGGCTTAATGTGCGTTACAGCCAGAGCGGAAATTTTACCGCTGTGATCCGAAACACCGCAGGCAAGCTCTAAGCCCTTTACTTGGCCCTCAATCAATACTTTGTGATCTATACTTTGGGCAGTTTTAATCGCTTCCGCTAGATGGGCTTTGTCTTTAACCATACTCACCCCTATGGAAGAACCACTACGAGTAGGCTTCACGAAACAGGGTAGTCCAACTTGATTGAGAATTTCGTCTTCATTAATTTCTTCGAAACCATGCAGGAAAATCGCTTTTGGCGTTTTGAAACCGTAAGAAGAAAGTAAAATATTACACTCGGCCTTATTAAAAGTTAAAGCGCTAGCAAATTGCTTGGAACTGCTATAAGGCATTCTCAGCATATCGAAATATCCAGCTAAAGGACCGTCTTCGCCGGGGTGCCCGTGTATGGCGTTAAAGATGCCGTCGAAATTTATTTTTTCAGTGCCAAGAGTAAAACTAAAATCGTCGCTTAAAATAGGATAAGCCTTGCCTTCATCATCTAGTGCGCGCCAATTACTGCGCTCTAAAATTACACGGAAAAGGCGGTATTCACTTCCTTGTAGGCTTTCATATACCACTTGCCCCGAATTCATTGATACCTCAAATTCGGCCGAGTAGCCTCCCATAATAATCCCAATGGTTTTCATAATTGAATCCCTAATTTTTAATTTGAATGCTAGAAAGGCGCTCCCTTAAAGAAGGGATGTTTTGGATGCGCATGCTTAAATGCTGAAAGAAATCATCGCTCATTCCGTATTTATCTTCGATCGCATGTAAGATAGAAGGGAACTTATCGCGTTGACTTTTCCGATAGGACATAAGGTAATAAAATACCTCGAACTCTTTAGCGCTGTAATGCGCTTTGAGGCTATCCACATTTTTTAATTTATGATAGTCATATTGCATTTCATCCCATAATTGTGCATCAATGGGGAGAGTAGCAAATACACTGTCGAATTGAATATTTTGGGCCAATTTAGCTTCTTGCAGCTCTCGATTGATCAAAAGGAAAGTCCTTAAATCACTGTCGCTATAATCTTCTTCGCTTTGCGCAGATGCGCAGAAACAAAGGGGAATTAAACAAATAAAGAATAGACTTCGCATTAATCTAGGAGAGAAAATACTTTTACTAAAATATCATTAATACGCGCTAAAGGATCGGTGCGTATATCTTGCTCTTCTTCGGCGATTTTAAGGAATAGTCCATCTAAACCTTTGTTAGTAGAATAAGCCGACAGATCGGAAACCGAGATGCTTTGCAAGTTCATGAGAGAACCTAAAGTACCAAAGCCAGGGATACCAATGGCTAAAGTGCTGTTGTAGTCGGCTACAAAATTTTCATATCTCTGACTAATACTGGTGCCACCCACGGTTACTTGTTGTAGGGCATTGTCAATTTTCGGTTCGTAGGTGTTGAAGAGGCTACTGTAACTGGTGTTGCGTAAATACGCGGTTGCAGCGGTATCAATGCCTCCAAATAAAATATCATTAGCATCAGCGATGCTCATGTCAGTTATCGCATCTATGAAAATGGGGGCAGCTTGATTGGCCGCGGCTTCGGCCGCGCGATTGATACCTAAAATCAATTCGTCTTCTTTGGATTTTAAACCGGGAATAGTAATGCCTAAAATACTGGTGCCATTATAAACGGTATTACCACTAATGGTGAGAAAGCCAACACTAAACTGCTTCGATTTAAAAGTTTCAATGGCATTTTGAGTGGCGATAGGTAATAGCAATTTCACTAAAGGATCTTGATAGTATCCATCCTCAGCCCCTAATTTAGCACTTGAAGTATCGGTGCCAACGCTCAAGGCAGATTTTAATCCTTCCGCAATTTCGCTGTCACTAAGGGTACCGTTGCCTAAAAAGTCATTTAGGGTATCCTCCTCGCAAGCGCTAAGAACTAAAATGGCCGCAAGGGACAAAAGGCTGAATAACTTCTTCATGATAAAATTTTTACAAAGCTAAAAATTGAGCGTGAGCTGTTGATATTTAATTTCTTTATCCTCGCTAAAATTTGAGAGGCTGAGACCAAGTAAACGAATAGGTTCGGTAATTTCTTCTTTTACTAGCAGGTGAAGAGCGTTTTGCCAAAGAATGTCTCGATCTAAACTTTTCTTTTCTAAACTAATACTGCGCGAATTGGTCCTAAATTGATTGTCTTTGAACTTTAGGGTTATAGTTTTTCCGGCCTGATTTGCCAGCTCCAAGCGTTTATACCAAATATTAAATATTTCCGCCAGGGCTTTTTTCAAGTGCTCCTCGCCCACAATGTCCTTACTGTAAGTGGTTTCTGCGCCCAGTGATTTACGCACTCGGCTAGGAATGACCTTCGATTTTTGTCGCGCACGTACTATTTCATAAAAGTGCTCTCCCGATTTTCCGAATTCTTGGTGCAGCAATTCTTTGGTCCAAGTTTTTAAATCTTTACCGCGGTGAATACCCAGAAACTTCATACGTTCGGCGGTTTTCTTGCCAATACCGTAAAATTTCCCAATCGGTAAATCCTCTAAAAAGGGAATCGCCTCTTCGGGCAGAATGGTTTTTTGACCATTGGGTTTATTAATGTCACTGGCTACTTTGGCTAAAAATTTATTGATGGAGATCCCCGCGGAAGCGCGCAATTCGGTTTCATCCCAAATGCGCTGACGAATTTCCTTGGCGATTTTAGTAGCGGTAACGAGGCCCTTTTTATTTTCGGTAACGTCTAAGTAGGCCTCATCTAGCGAAAGGGGTTCTACTAAATCGGTGTATTCGTGAAAAATCGAGCGTATCTGCTGCGAAACAGCTTTGTACTTAGCGAAATTGGGTTTGACAAAAATTATTTCGGGGCAGCGACGAAAAGCGAGTGAAGAGGCCATGGCCGAATGGATGCCAAATTTGCGCGCTTCATAACTGGCTGCCGCAACAACGCCTCTTTCTCGTGAGCCGCCAACAGCCACTGGTTTTCCGCGAAGTTCTGGATTGTCTCTTTGTTCTACCGAAGCGTAAAAGGCATCCATGTCGATATGTATAATTTTGCGGATGTATTCGGGATCAAGACTCATATTCTATCCAAATTTACGGCGAGTATTTAGAAAAGAGTAATCCCAAACGAGTACTCTAGTTTATTTTGAGAATTGCTTTCTATATTTGAAGCATGAAGAACCGATTCTCCCTTTTGTTAGGCCTTTTCTTGGCTAGCACAATAGCCAATGGTCAGGCTTTTAAAGCGAAGTATTACGACTACAGTTTTAATTTCTACGAAATCTGCGCGGAAGCAGAGGCATATTTCGCCGCCGAAGGAAAAGAAGAAGGCTCAGGACATAAGGGTTTCGAGCGGTGGAAAAACAGCAACGAAAATAAATTTGCACCGACCGGCGATCGCAGTAATGTTGATCCTTATTTTGTAGAAAAGGCTTGGCGAAAAGTACAAGAGAGAAATGCGAAAACCAATACTAGTACCGCTTGGCGCGATTTAGGTCCTTACCGAGTAGACAGTATTTCTGGTCACTACAGTGCGGGTATTGGTAGGGTAGAAAGCTTTTATGTAAACCCTGGCAATACGCAACAACTTTATTTGGGCTCGCGCTCGGGTGGCTTTTGGAAAAGTATGAATGGTGGAACTTCTTGGACTAGCTCGTCTACTGATTTTCTGGTGGCCGCAGGCGTAAATACCATGTCGGTTAATCCCAATAATCCCGATTCTATTTTAATCAATGTGCGCAATGCTAGCAACGGTACGAGTCATGGAATTTACCGCTCAACCGATGCGGGAGCTACTTGGGCTTTAAGTAATTTTTCACCCACTGCTTTAGGTTGGGGTGGCTTGGGAGACAACAACCAGGTGTATATTATCGCGTATCACCCGCGCGTAAAAGACTTGGTATTTGTAGGCACCTCACGAGGATTGTACCGCAGTACCGACGATTTGCAAACCTTCACTCGCCTGCGTAACAATGATGATATTACTGATATTAAGTTTCACCCTAGCGATGATCAGGTCGTTTATATTTATGATGATTATTATTGGGGTACTAATCAGGATTTAATTTTACGCTCAGACGATGGAGGTTTAACTTTTACCAATACTGCAACTTTAGTGGGTAATAATAACGCTAAGGTGCAAATTGCGGTTAGTCCCGCTTGCGCAGATTGTTTATACGCCGCCAGTGGTAATGGGGTGTGGAAATCTACCGACAAGGGGGCTAACTTTACCTTTATGACCAACCCTCCCGGTACTTGTGATGGCTTTGCGGTGAATGATCAAGATACCGCTATTATGGTTTATGGCATGTTAGATATTTATGCCAGCTATGACGGTGGAAGTAATTTTCAGCAGGTAGCATGGTGGGCGCATAATAACAGCAATCGTCCTTTTTCGGGTAGCCAATATGTGCATGCCGATTTAAGAGAAATAGAATGCATTAACGGCGAATTTTATATTGGCACTGATGGTTATCTGGCCAAAACCAGCGATGATGGAGCAAACTGGCAACGTCTCAGCGAAGGCACCGGTATCCGCGAGTTTTACGATTTAGGGGTGGCGCAAAGCCATAACTTACATAATATCAGTGGCTCACAAGATAATGGCACCAGTATTCGCAAAACCAACCACTGGCTCGAGTTTTACGGGGCCGATGGAATGGACGGAGTTATTCATCCTTTAAACCCTGATTATATGATGGGTAGCGTGCAATTTGGCACCCGTCGTTTAACTTTCGATGCTGGATTAAGTCAACAAGCGGCCACGCCACCTGGACAATCGGGTGCTTGGGAAGCACCATTAGTTTATGCCCATTCCGAACCGATGACTATTTATTCCTTTGGAGAAGATGTATACCGCAGCAGCGATTTTGGTCAAACATGGGTGAACCAGGGAACCAGTCTCGCTAGTGGAGTAATAGATCGGGCCGCAGTGGCCTACAATAATGCCGATGTAATTGCTATTGCAACTGATAATAAATTAGAAATCAGTACCAACGGAGGGCAAAGTTTTACCAATCGCTATATCGGATTACCTCAACGAAATATTAGTGATTTAGCCTTCGCGCCACACAGCGATTCTATTATCATGCTTTGCTATAGTAATTACCATAGTGATTTAAAAAAGGTTTATATCACTTTTGATCAAGGTTCCACTTGGACCAATATTACCGATGCGGGTATTGGTGATATGCCCATTCTTAGCGTAGCGATAGATCATAGCTCAACCCCTAACTTATACGCGGGTGCAGAAATAGGTGTATTTACCAAACCTATGCAAGGAGGAACTTGGACTTTATATAATACGAGCTTGCCCAATACTGCGGTGAAAGACTTAGAAGTTTTGTTTGGTAGTAATACTTTACGCGCCGCAACTTGGGGTAGAGGTATGTGGGAAACCGATTTGGTAGGCCGCGCGGCTTACCCAAAAATCAATTACAGCTTTCTTAGTCAAGATGAGAGTTTTGTGAGTCCCAAATTTGGAGTAGACCAGTATATTAATGCTCAAATTAACTATGGTGGTAACTTAAGTTCGGTTTATGCTACTTGGTCTGATTCGGATATGAGCTTAGATTCTTTAGTGGCCATGCAAAACACTGGCGACAGCACCTGGCAAAGTATTCGTCCCATAATTAATTATCCCATTGGCACGAAACTCTATTTTAAAATTTATGCCGTTGGCTCAGCGAACGATACTTCCGAAACTATTCGTTTCTGCTACACCGTAAAACCTTTTACGTATTGCAATGCTTCTGGCACCGGCTCTGCTTTCAGCGGAAATTATATCGATTATATTTCTTTGGGCGCCTATCAAAAGGTGAGTGCTAAAGAGGGCTATGGAAATTTCACAAACGAGTATATTGCTTTGGATGCGCAAACTACTTATCAGTTTTTAGTAGCCTTGCGCAATGCGCCCAATCAGGATTCGGTACATGCCTGGATTGATTATAATAAAAACGGTGATTTTGATGACGACGAACGTATAATTTTCCCTTCCATTGATCCCAATAAGCAAAGTATTGCCACTTTCACCACGCGTGCTTGGCTAGGGACGGATACCTTACGAATGCGCGTTCTTAATCAGCGCGGCTTAGGTATTCCCACTTCTTGCGGCGATTTTGTAGGTGAGGTAGAAGATTACTCTGTGGTATTAAGCGGTTCGGGTATTGGCATGGCAGAGAATCTAAACGAGAACGATTTTTCGGCCTTTCCTAATCCATTTAATCAAACTTTAGAATTAGAGTGGGAGCGCTCTCAGGCAGATGCGCTTTTACTAAAAGTGAGCAACAGCAGTGGACAAGTGGTTTTCAAGGAAAGCATTAGCAATACGGGTAAATTTAGAATTGATACCCAAAGCTGGCCCAAGGGCTTGTATTTAGTGCAGTTTGATTCTGATGCCAATCAAGTGACTAAGCTATGCGTAAAGCAGTAAATAGCGTATTCATTACCTTACTATTAAGTAGTTCCTGCGCAGTTAAAAAAACGCAGGAATTTGCTTCTGCCGATTTAGAAATTGTACAAACTTCCTTTCACTTCAACCTTCCGGGAAACCAAAGGGAATTAATAGAACAGCGCTACACGATTGTCTTGCAGGCTAATCCCGATAATTTTGCCTTAGATAGTTTAGTAATGAAGGATGGTAAGGTAGCGCTCAGTTCTAACGGAGACTTAAAGTTTTGGGAAGGCAGTAAGTTTTGGAATTTTCTCGGCGAATCTCAAGTGCAGGCGGGCGATACGGCTTATTTATTTGTCAGTAAAAAAGGCGAGGTTTTTAAACAGACTCTTGTATTGACGAAAGGCGAAGATGTTTATTTGCCTTGAAGGAGTTAAGGATAAATTAATCGAATTCAAAATTAAGAAGAGGGGCTTGATTAAGCTTTATTTAACGCCGAAGTCACTTTAATTCACACCTGCTTTGATGAATATGGCTTGTAATTCAGCATCAATAGGAAATGCTTTCATCGGCGCAACATTTGCACCTCCTGGATTCCCTACAGGAACTTTCCCTACAAAGGATTTTACTCCACCAACTAGCAGCCGAGGAATTTGACCAAAGATTTCCTTTATACTTTTTATTTTAATGCCGAAAAGTAGCATTTTCCAGTGCACATAGCTATGTGCATAAGGGTACCTTTGTCCAATAATATGAGCTCTTTCTAGATGACTCCAAGCTTGGTTCAAATTACCTTCATTGTATGCAACTTGGAATTTAGTTAATTCTAGATGGTAGAATGGTTTCAAGGTTTGAGGAATGGTAGTGTAAAGTTTCATGCTTATTTTAATAAGGTCTGCGGCTCATCTTTAGCCTGTTTCATGCTTGAATTTCATGCAATTTAGTCATGGTGCATAAAATAAACAGAGTCCGACCCTATTTTAACGTGAATTCGACAATAAATTAGAGCCTCAGATTTTCAATGGAAGGAAAAGACTAGTCTGGATCGTGCAGCTGTAGCGGGCTACAGCAAATGAGCTAGATGCAGGATTTTCATTTTTATTGGAAAATCCGTTTAGGCCCCTTCTAAAAAGCGGCTTTCCACGCCTCAGCAGCTCACAATAGCCCGCTATTGCTTCACTGCTTCGGCTTGAAACCCAATATTTACAAGAGGTCTGAAGCCTAATTTTACGTCGAACTCACCTTATTTTAATGTTTCATACTTTCAATAAAGTGGGCAGTCACGGGGCTTTAGATAATCTTGAATTCACATCAAAGGTCCTCCTAAATTCACTCGATATCCTTTTTCGCATTATTATTCCTACTGTATGAAAAAGCAGTTTAAAAAAAAATGGTAGCGCTACGTAATAGTAGCGCTACCAATGCGAAAAGGATTTATTTTACCATTAGCTTTAATGCAATGGGCTTTTTATCAGTGTTAAGCAAAATAATATAGGTGCCGCTGGCCAGTCCTTTGAATTCTAAATTTGAGTTCGGAGCAAAGATCTCTTTCACTTTCCTTCCACCTAAAGTATATACGCTAAGATTATTTACCCTTATGTGATCCTCCCAGCTTAAAGTCACTTCCCCTTGGCTAGGATTAGGATAAAGGTTAAAATCACTTTTTTGAACTTCCTCTAAGGAGATGTTTCCCGGGTCTTGCACATTAATAGTGAAGGCCATCCCTTCTTTAAAAACTGAATTACCATTCGCATCAAATCCAATCGTATCACAATATGTACTCATGCAAGTATCGCCGTGGTTTACCGAAACCGTAGTCAAACATAAGATATAACTCGCGGCAACGGGCGCATAGGTGTGAGTGGGTAAGCGAGTGTTAGAGGTGTTCCCATCTCCGAAGTCCCATAACCAAGATGAAATGCTTGCACCAAGATTTACTCTTGATAGTTCCAAAATAGTTATTTGTCCTGGCTGGGTAGTATCCGTATCGATTACAAAGCGGCTGTTGCATTGGAGTGGCCATGTATTTGGGCTTACTGCTATTGTATCGCATTTTGTATCTACACAAGTGTAGCCAGAACCCGTAGTGGTTATTGTTAGACACACATTCTAGTTGCTATCTGTTGCATATTGGTGAAAGGCATGCCGACTCGTTGAATTGTTTAACTGTTGCCCATCGCCAAAGTCCCAAGAGTAGCGAACCGTCGATCCCCCAGAGTAATTAGGATGAGCAGTAAAGTGTATTTGCCTGGCGTTGATGTCAGTTTTCCAGGTATCAATATAAAAGGCAGCCTGGCAGCTTAGGGGATTGAAAGGTAATGTGAAGCTGAAACATCTTGTTGAAATACAAGTATCGTTGAAGCTAGCTCTTATAGTGGTTGAAGTGTGGCAAATTTGGTAGGTACCATCTGCCGCATAAGTATGCACAATTGAATCGGCAGAAGTAGTGATAGAGTTACCATCCCCAAAATCAATGGTATAGGTTGTTGAGTATCCGTTTGCTGTAACCAATGATGGGCGAAATAAAATGCTTCGCTGGACAAAGTTGGAGCTTACGGTGTCTATTTGTAAGAAAGTATTGCAAGAGAGAGGAGGGGCGACTGGAATAGTGTCGCAACTTTGAGTACAAGCACTATCGGTGCGGGCATAACAGGCATTTAAAATTCTCGAGCTCAGACTAGTTAATGGAATGGCAATCGAATCGTAATTGGGATTGCCCATGGATGGTTGCACAAAATTTTGTCCATTAAAAGTAAAGGAATGTCGCACTCGGTTGCCTGGTATTGTTACCGCAGCGGAGTCTCTTAAGGCATAGGCTTGGGTAGAAGCGAAGCCGTTTTTTACCGTGAATTTTAGATGCGCTTGACAAGAATTAGGAGGGCAGAAAACACTTATCGTGTCGTTTTGACTGGTAAGCCCGTGGACGAAATAGGCTGTGCGATAGTTGTTATTACAATCTTTGGTAAAGGCCATTATGGAGTCGCCAACTCGGAGGTTTCCTAAGGGGTAAGCCGCTATGCCAGCAGAGTTGGTATAGGCTGGGATCACATCTACCATTTTTAGATATTGGGCATTTACACCTTGAATATGCTTTGGAATAAAAAAGATAGCCGCACCATCAATGGGATTAGAGTTTAAATCAGTAAGGGTAACTGAAATCGATGCACTTTGAGAGGAAAGGGAAAAGCTACAGAGTAGAGTGGCCAAGAAAGCGAAATAGTATGATTTCATGAAATAGGTTTTTAGTAATACATCAAAAGTGTACTATTTATCGAGGCAACACCACCGTAAATGATTGCGAGAAGGATTTTAACTATTAATCGATACTATAAAATTTAGAATTTGAATATTTTCTAAGGGAATGTTGGGGGTATTGAATTTGAGTGTTTTAGGGTCTCAAAATCGAGTGATTTATACTGATAATCTTTGGTCATAATTTTTGAATAATAGGTATAAAAACTTATTCTTCAAAATACTCAATGGGGTTGAGGTAAAACATTTTTCGCCAGCCTTGTCGATCTTGGTCCATTCGCCAAGGGTAGGGAATTAGCGTGACAATAGAATAATGCAAGTGAGGCGCTTTGCCCGCGGCATTACCGCTGCTACCTACAGTACCGATTTCATCTTTTTTGCTAACCAAAGAAAAAGCGGAGGTTTTAATTTCATTAAGATGAGCGTAATAATGCAAGCGCCATTTCGGGCCGAGGACGAGAACGAAATTACCACCCATACTGATCTGCCCAGCATATAATACGATTCCTGCCGTGGCAGAATTTATTCGCGTTCCTTCTTTAGGGAAGACATCAACGCCTTTGTGGGTGATGGACTTTCCCCATGGATAATACCAAAATGAATCGGGGTGATAATCTGATTTTGAGGCTTCAACTACGGGCATACTGAGGTTTTGAGGTACTACTAACCTGAGTCCGACCTAAAATTATAGCCTCAGATTTTCAATAAAAAGAAAAGGCTAGCCTAGATCGTGCAGCTGTAGCGGGCTACAGCAAATGAGCTAGATGCAGGATTTTCGCTTTTATTGGAAAAAACTTGTAAGCCTCTTCTAAAAAGCAGTTTTTGGCGCCTTAGCCGTTCACAATAGCCCGCTATTGCTTCACCGCTTCGGCTTAAAACCCACTATTTATAAGAGGTCTGAGGCCTAACTTTACATCGAACTCAGGTTACTAAGCCCGTTAGGATTACGAGAAGAAAGCCGACTGCTATTTTATTTCTTTTTTTCAAAAGCCTTCGTTTATTGAAAGAGCTGCTATAAATTCACATCTATACTATAAAGCGCAATAATGTAAATATTAAATGCGGTCAGGGATACTAAATAGGGTTGGTAATCGCGCTTATTTTTATGATCCCAAAGAATGAGCGCAATTAAAATAATAATTATTAGAAGATAGGGCAGATGTAAGGGGCCTAGTTCTTTAAGTTCTAGCAGAAAGAAGATAATTCGCCCCAAAGTAGGCCCAATAAAAATAAGGGCGGTGGCGATCATGTAGCGCATGTGCTTAGCGATTTTATCCTTATTCTTAATAGCTAGCAAGTAGAATGAAAGAAGTAGCCCTATATCAAAAGTAGCATTTAAAGGAAAAAGTCCTTTGCTATATTCTTTAATCATCTGGGGAATAAAGGATAGAATTAAAGCAAGGAAAATAAAGTAGGATAACTGGCCGATAAGACGATGCAGTTTAAAATTGTTGGCCCTAATTAGCAGGGGCTGCCCAATTAAGAGGAGAATCCACAAAGAAGCGGCCAAGGCATGGAGATGAGTGTAAACATCAACCGATCCTTTGAACTCGGGACTAACAACAAAATAAGTTTTGTAAAATCCTAAGAAGGTCAAAGGAATAAAAAGCAAAAAAAGATAACCGATATTTTTATATCCCTTCTCCATGGTAATTGGGCATTAATGATGGTAAATTTAACAATCAGTCCTTAGAAGTAAATTCTTCAGGTTTAGATTCACTGCAATTAATTAAGAAAGGCTAGAAGTATTGGTTTTGGTAAATGATTTTTCTGCAAAATATTTCCATCTGGCTAGAGGCCCTATGATTGTGGGCTTAAAAAACTATTTTTACTGCACCAAACCAAATTAAGCCAGGTGGACTTTAGGCCATTACTTTTGAGTCTCTTTTTGGGATTGAGCACACTTGCCTTTTCTCAAAATTTAACTCAATCCATCAAAGGGAAAGTACTAGACGCAGATACCAAGCAAACTCTTATTGGAGTTAGCGTAATTCTCGCTGATTCAGATCCGCCTTTAGGCACAATGACAGATGTTAATGGTCATTTCATACTTAAAGATGTGCCTATTGGAAGACATGATTTATTCTTTAGTTATATGGGTTATGAAGATGCGGCCGCAAGACAAATACTTGTAGAAAGCGGCAAGCAGGCAGTTATCAATATCAGCTTAAAAGAAAGCTTAACCCAACTAGCCGAGGTTAATGTAGTTGCAAAATCAGATCAAAATAGGGCTATAAATGTAATGGCAAGTGTTAGTGCTCGTCAGCTTAGCGTTGAGTCTACATCACGCATTGCAGCAGGTATAAGTGATCCAGCAAGAACTGCTCAATCTTTTGCTGGTGTTGCCAGTTCTAATGATGAGGGTAATGAGCTGGTAATAAGAGGAAACTCCCCTAGAGGTATGCTTTGGCGGATGGAAGGGGTAGAGATTCCTAATCCAAATCATTTTACCGATGGTGAAGGAAGCGCCGGTGGAGGTGTTAGTGCACTAAGCACTCAAGTTCTGGCAAACTCTGATTTTTATACTGCTGCTTTTCCTGCAGAGTATGGTAATGCCCTATCCGGTGTTTTTGACTTAAAACTAAGGAATGGGAACTATGATAAACGTGAGTATTCAGTACAGCTTGGAGTTTTAGGAGCACAGCTTTCTGCAGAAGGACCCTTGAAAGAAAATTCGGAGGCAAGTTACCTGATAAATTATAGATACTCAACATTAGAAATGTTATCGGCGGCTGGAATTAATGTAACCTCAGGAGATATAATCCCTCGTTTTCAAGACATTTCTTTTAAACTAAACTTACCAACTGAAAGTTTTGGTCGCTTTGCCATATGGGGTCTTGGTGCGATGAGTTCTGCGGGAATTACAGCTGAAGCTGATACAAGTAAGTGGGAATTTAGAAGCCAGCGCTTTGGCGAAACAGAAAAGCATAAAATTGGAATTCTTGGATTAAATCATAACTATCTTTTAAAAAATCGAAAATCCTATATCAAAACAGTGCTGTCAGTCTCTTACAGTAGCTTTAACAAAATACAGGATAGTTTAAATTTTAATGCGGTTTCAAGTATTGTTAGTAATCAAGGCTTTGAAAATGCCAGCATAAGACTAAACTCTTATTTTAATCACAAAATAGGTGCAAAAAATCTTTTGCGTGCAGGTGTTAACCTTGAAAGTCCACAATATGCGCTGAAAGAAGAAAACCTAAACTATGATACGGGAGTCTTAAATACTGTTATTAACGAAAATGGCCATAGCTATGTTTTTAGAGTATATGGCCAATGGCAGCATAGATTTAATACTCGGCTAGAGATTAATAGTGGATTTCACTACACACACTTTTTACTTAACAACAAGAATGCACTAGAACCCAGATTTGGACTCAACTATCAAGTGAACGATGCTCATAAACTAAGTTTTGGTGCTGGCCTCCATAGCCGTCTTGAACCAATGAGTATTTATTTGGCAAGTAAAAATGAAAATGGAATCTCAACTCAGCCAAACAAGAACCTGGCATTGACTAAAGCTTTGCACTTAGTGGGCGGTTACAGTTGGTTATTAGCGAAAAATCTTAGTTTAAAGCTAGAGCTGTATTATCAGTACCTTTATGATGTTCCAGTAAGACAAGGTGATACTACTGGCGTGTTAAGTTTGCTCAATTTCGGCAGTGGGATCACAAATGAAAATTATAGCAATCTTGGAAATGGGGAAAACTATGGAATCGAACTAAGCATAGAGAAACACTTTAGCCAAGCTTATTATTTTCTTTTCACAAGCTCATTATTTGAATCCAAATATACTATACCTGGTTTTAAAGCTAGAGACACAAGATTTAATTCTAATTATATATTTAATGCTTTAGGCGGCAAAGAATGGACTGTCGGGAATGACAAGGATCAAATACTAGGACTAAACCTTCGCACTATATGGCGTGGTGGCTATCGGTTCATTCCATATGATCTCGATGCTTCAGCAAATCTTGGTAAAGCTATTCTAGATTATAAAAACGCTTTTAATGAAAGGCTAAAAGATTATATGAGAATAGACCTTGGAGTCACTTACCAAAAAAGTAACGCTAATTGGTCTTGGAAGCTTAGTCTTAACCTTCAAAATGTGACTAATCGACTAAATGTTTGGGGACAGACCTATAATGCGGAAAATGATAGTGTAGAAGTATTTTATATGAATGGATTACTTCCAGTAATTAATTATCGGGTACAATTCTAAGTAAATAAGCCGCAAACAAGGGCCTGAGACTCTAACTATTTCCTGCAGAAAACCTTACCAAAAAGAGTTCGACCTAAAATTATAGCCGTAGATTTTCAATAAAAAGAAAAGACTAGTCTGGATCGTGCAGCTCTAGCCCACTATGATGTAACCAAAACTTCCTGTTAAAGCAGCGCCTTCAATCTTGCGCCTCTAGATCCTTCTCAATAGTTTCGATATTTTCTAAAATGGGTTTGAGATCGGTGCGAGCGGCTTTTTTATTAAGCCATACAATGAAAAGGTAAAAAATAAAGAGCCCAGTAAGGGTTACTATTTTGCCATTTAGGCTTAAGGGTAAAAGTCTTGCGGCGATGGGGTTATCCCACTGGTAGTCAATAGGGTTGCCCAGCCCGAGAATGAATAGAAAGTTGGTGATAAAAGAGGGGCCGGCATACCAATAAGCGGCCGAATCCAATAATTTCACCTGCTTCAGCATAAGCTGTTTTTTATAAGCTAGTTGTTCGCTTAGCGACAAGGAAAGCGACTCGATACTATTTTGCTTTTTGGACTTCCAAAAGCGGAAAATGACAAAGACAAACCAAAGGATGGATAGATAGCAAGAGAATTGGGTTAAGGGAAAGGGAATGGCATAGGCGAAAAAGCTAAAAATAACAATACCGAAAAACGATGCTGCAATTTCTCGAATATCGCGCTGGCGGATGTGCTTTTGAACTTCAGCTAGCCTCAAATCAAACTCTTCGATTAACTGCTGCGTTTTAATACTTATCTGCGCCGTTTTGGAAGAGCCTTGCCAGATGTTTTTTAGTTCTTGTTCTAACATGCTATTGGATTTTAGGTGCAATACAGTCAAATAATCGCTGGCGTATTCTTTTCATTTTAACGGCGATATTATTTTCAGAGAGGCCCGTGATTTCCGCTATTTGCTTGTAGGAAAGCTCATCGAGGTAGAGCACAATAAGGGAAGTGTCGCTAGCATTTAGCTGAGCAATGCACTCTTTTAAGAAGCGAAACTTTTCTTCTTCAAGGCTGCTGTCCTCAGCCTCAAGATGCTTGATGCTAATCGCCTCAAAAGTGGTGGTTTGGGTATTGCTTTTTTCGAGCTTCATTTTGGAGCGTAGGGAAACATTGAGGGCAATTCGATACACCCAGGTGTCGATGGAAGACTTAGCCGCAAAGGAGGGAAGGGATTTCCAGATCTGAAAAATTACTTCTTGAAACAGATCTTGCGGCTCTAAGGGTGGGGCAGCGTAGATGCGACAAATACGGTAGATTTTGTCTTGGTTATCAATTAGTACTTGCTCAAATTTAGCTTGAGAATCGCTCATGTTTAATGATGTCTGAGACCTAATTTTATACCGAACTCAAGTCTAAGCTGAATTTACCCTTTTTTGGATTCCGCTTTCACTAAGGTATTCTTCACCGAAGCATATCTTAATAGTTCCACGAAAAAGCCCATCAACAAAATAAGACTTATTTTTTGGTAGTCTTCGCCTAAAATTAAATAAGAGCTGATCATTACCGCTGCCCAAACCAGACTATGGATGATAAAGGTGCGGCTTAGAAGCTGTTTGGTTTTACTAAAGTCTTTCATGTTTTTGAAATTTTAAAGTACCCTTAATTGGGAGTCTTTATTCTTTAGTGACAAGCTTTCGGGAAATGTGACAGAGGAGGTCTCTTTTTTTTGAAAAGATTAAGCCAACATGCTCAAGATATTATTACTGCGTTTCTTGAAAACCTGGGTTCGACGTAAAATTGGGCCTTAGCTTGAAATAATTTCCGCAATAATCTTCTCAGGTTTCGGAGACTATTTCACCTTCTTTGCGCATCTAGCGAAAGCGAAGAAAAGAGAAATGATTTAGCTAAAAACCTTTTGGTACTTTTCTAAGTACAAATCGATACTCTTGCGCTTGTACTGCATAATGTAGCGCGGGTGCTCCAAGGGAATAAGTTCTTTAAAAAGCTTTTCCTCTTTATTGATTTCGTTGAGAAATTTGAAGTTTTTACCATTGCCCCAAATAATAGCTTTTTCGTTGGAGCCGCAGAGTTCAATTTGCTTTTTAAGCTGCTCAATCATGAAGCTTTTCACACTTTGGTAGAGTGCCGCTGAATCGTAGTAATTCCAATTTACCCAATTGCCTTTTTTATTGAGATGGGTGAAGCCTAGCGGACAAGCAGCACCAATGAAATAGCGCTGGTAGAATTTTTCAGGACCGCCGAAATGACGGATGAAAGTATAAACGTATTCCGCCGATGTTTCCGAAGTTTCAATGGCGGTTTCGATCTTACAATCTTCGCGCAAAGCCTTGGTGTCGGTAAAAGGAATACCGGTTAAACCGGCGCCCAAACGACCGGGATTAATGCCTAAAATTAAATGACGCTTCTTAGTATCGCTATAATATTTTTGATAAAACTCGCTTAAAATGCGCTTTACTTCAGGACCGTTTTCCTGATAGGGATTCATCACTTTCGTTTCTTTATCGAGCAGACTTTCGTCGAGATCTAACTCTTTATAAAACTGTAGAATCTTTCGGTAAAGCATAGGCGTTTATTAGTGGTCGATATGCGCGAAATGCACCAGATCTTGTAATTCGATAAATTCTAATAATTTTTCGTGGCAAGCTTCTAAAACCAGTAGAGGTGCGCAGTTGGCTTTGAAGGCATCCATCCAACGACTGGCGCAAACACACCAGCGGTCGCCTGCTTTTAAACCGGGGAAATTATACTGGGGCATGGGCGTGCTTAAATCGTTGCCTTGCGCTTTACTGTAGGCTAAAAAATCGTCGGTTAGTACTGCGCAAACGGCATGCACACCGAAATCGGAATCATCGGTGCTGCATTGTCCGTCTCTAAAATAGCCAGTAAGGGGTTCCGTGCTGCAGCTAATAAGGCTCTCGCCGAAAACGTTTTTTTGCATTAGTTTTTAATAATTTTCAAACTGTTTCCTGCTTGGTTTATTATGGTGTAAAAACCAGCGGACTCTTGGCTAAGGTCTATTTCGCTTTCGTTTTGCACTTCTTTAATAAGTTGGCCTTCACTGTTGTAAATCTGTAAACTTTGCTTTTCGCTGAGGTGAAAAATGCCAGTAGAAGGATTAGGATATAATTCTATCGTTTTCTCTATTAATGGCTCATCTATGCCAATACCTTGGCCCACTTGATAGAGGCTTAAATTACCACTAACTTCATTGGAAACGGCCAAAAGGGCAATGCCATTGGGGCTATCTTGGGCAGAGATAAAAGTGATGTGTTCGGGGCCTAGATCGCCGGTTGCCGTGTCGTTGGGAGCGACCGAGAAATCGCGTTCTAAAATATAGGAATCGAATACGGGTGCTAGAGGATTATCGATATTGTAAATCATAATACCCCCCATGCGCTCCAAACCGATAAAAGCGTAAAGAACACCGTCAACTTCGCCAATGGCAAGGGCTTCGGGCTCGGGACCTCTGTCGTCGCTGCGATCTTTGCGACTCGTATTATTGTCATTATTAGAATTGAAATTAGCCGCATAGGCCTGAGACGTAATTTGCTCAAAATCATCACCGCTATCCCAAACTAATTGTCCTTGCGTATTCCAAATACTAAAGGAACGGGTTCCGAAAGTAAAGAGCGAGTCGTGTACAAATCCATTGCGTTTATTCCCTAATGTGGTCGTTACCTTTAAGCGACCCAATACAGAATCGAGTTGCAAGGTAGAAGGACTATTAAAAACAATAGGGTTGAGGTTAACATTATTAACGCGCTCTACTTCGCTGTAGGCACTGTACTCGCGCGAATCACCTTCATTAGCGCTGATAATATAGGTGTTCCCATTCTTAGCGAAAGCTTTGATGGCATCGGGTTGATACATGCCGAAAACATTAAAATGAGGCTTAATGTCTATACTGCTCGAAAGGTCTGAAGCGTCGAAGCCACTGCCAGCTAGGTTATGGTCTTTGTAGCCTAAACCGATAACCGTATCGAGGCTAAAAGTAAAGATGTCGATAATGGCTAGGGCATTGTTTTCTTGCAAAGAAACGTAAGCTTTAGTGCTAGTGGGATCTATAGCAATGTATTCGGGTTCCACATCTTGTGAAAACGAACTCAAGCTATTATTTCCATAGATGTTAATACTAGGATCATAGGGAATAGTGTCGTAGCGGGTGAAGTCGACCGAATGCACATCGGCTTGCGTTAATACTGTGGCAGAGCCCGAACGAAAATCGATCACACTTACCGTTCCTAAAGGATCAATGGTATAGTCGTCGGAAGGCTCTCCTTCATTGGCGACTAAAATATATTGAGTGCTAGGCGCAAAGCAAATCATATCAGGCATGGCGCCTACGACTACCTGATTAAGGTAGGTTCCATTGGTGTCGAAAAAGACCACTTTACCATTAGATTGGGGTAAATTCGCTTCTAGAGCAACCGCTAAAACATTGCCTTGCACGGCTAAACTATTTACCGAGCCGCTGTAGGGTGATAGGTCGATGCGGCCCACGCGATACGATTTACGGAGGTCGCTAATTTTTAGGATGTCAATTTTACTTTCCGCCACATTGCTAGAGAATATCCTTTGCGATAGGGGCTCGTAGGCATTTACTTCGCTGCCGCCTTGATTGAATTTTAAGGTGTGATAATTGTAAGTGCGCTCGAAAGCGAGACCTTGTGAAAAGCCCAAAGTGGAGACGAATAGCGCGAGCGAGAGTAGATAAAAACGCATATTTTTTATTTTCACCAAAGAACGGAATTATTGCTCTGACATGCTAAAGGAATTAGCTTACGAAAGAAAAAATCCCCAAATGAAAAATCAAATGGGGATTCTGTTTAGACGGTCATTTCTGCGAGCGTTTCTTTGGCCGCTTGCAGAGTTTGTTTAATATCATCGTCGTTTAAGGCGGCATTTAAAAACCAACTTTCGTAGGCACTCGGCGGTAGATAGACTCCGCGTTTGAGCATGCCGTGGAAGAAGGCTTTGAAGTGGGGGTTGTCACCGCTTTTCGCAGATTCGAAATCACGAATTTTTTCGGCGCTGAAATGAAGGCTTATCATAGAGCCAATGCGGTTGATCTGATAATCTAAGCCACTTTCTTTTAAAAGAGGATGTAGTCCATTTTCAATGGCCTCGCAGGTTTTCGCTAATTTATCGTAAACCGCAGGATTGTCTCTTAAATGCTTAAGAAGGGTATATCCGGCTGTCATGGCGATGGGGTTACCCGATAGAGTTCCCGCCTGATAAACTGGGCCATTCGGAGCAACATATTCCATAATATCGGCGCGACCTCCGTAAGCGCCCACGGGTAATCCAGCGCCAATAACTTTTCCGTAGGTAACCAAATCTGCTTGTACACCGGTTACTTCTTGGGCGCCACCAAAACCAAGGCGGAAACCACTCATTACTTCATCAAAAATAAGAAGCGCACCTTCTTCATTACAAATCTCGCGCAAGCCTTCTAAAAAGCCGGGCTCGGGTAAAATGCAACCCATATTGCCAGGAATGGGCTCAATGATAATGGCCGCAATTTCATTTTTATTAGCGGCTACTACTTCTTTTACGGAATCTAAATCATTGTATTCTGCTAAGAGCGTGTCTTTGGCTGTTCCCTTGGTAACACCAGGACTGCTTGGGTGACCTAAAGTAACCATGCCGCTACCACCTTTAATTAAGAAGCTATCGCCGTGGCCATGATAGTTTCCCGCAAATTTTATAAACTTATCGCGTTTGGTATAACCACGCGCCAAACGTACAGCGCTCATGGTGGCCTCGGTACCCGAATTTACCATTCTAATGCGCTCTATATTGGGAATGGCTTCTACGATAAGTTTAGCTAATTTAATTTCCATATCGGTGGGCGCTCCAAAAGACGTAGAGCGGGATGCAGCCTCACGTACTGCCTCAATAACAGGCTCGTAAGCATGTCCCATAATCATCGGTCCCCAGGAGGCGATATAATCGATGTAGCGATTACCATCAGCATCAAAAAGATAAGTGCCATGGGCGTGATCCATAAAAATGGGGTCACCACCAACGGATTTAAAAGCGCGCACGGGCGAGTTTACACCACCGGGAATATATTTACTTGCTTCTATAAAAAGCTCTTTACTTTTCTGAGTTTCCATGTTTAGTTTTTAAAATCTTAGCCTTGGGCTTGAAGATATTTAATAATGTCTTTTACAAAATAGGTAGCGATGAGATCGGCACCCGCTCTTTTTATAGCGGTTAAGCATTCTACCATCGCTTCTTCTTCGTTGAGCCAGCCTTTTTCGGCGGCAGCTTTAATCATGGCGTATTCGCCACTTACGTGATAAGCACTTACGGGAACGCTACTGATATCTTTGGTTTGGCGAATAATGTCTAAATAAGCCATGGCTGGTTTTACCATCACAATATCCGCCCCTTCATCGAGGTCTAGCTGCACCTCACGCAAGGCTTCTTTAGCATTGGCGGGATTCATTTGGTAGGTTTTTTTGTCACGAGGAATATTGTCCATATCCACCGGAGCTGAATCGAGCGCATCTCTGAAAGGACCATAGAAACAAGAGGCATATTTAGCGCTGTAGGCCATAATACCGACGTTTTCAAAACCAGCCGTATCGAGAGCGATGCGAATGGCACCAATTCTTCCATCCATCATGTCGCTGGGAGCAACCATGTCTGCCCCAGCTTGGGCGTGACTGATAGCCATGTCGGCTAAAAAGCCAACACTTTCGTCGTTAATTATTTCGCCATTTTCCACAATACCATCGTGTCCATAGCAAGAATAAGGATCCAGCGCTACATCGGTCATTAAAACCAAGTTGGGCACGGTTTCCTTAATCATACGAATGGCTTGCTGCATCAAGCCATCGGGATTTAAAGCCTCTTCGCCATCATTGTCCTTTAGGTCGTCTTCTACCTTTACAAAAAGCAAAAGCGATTTTACTCCTAGGGATTCCAGCTCTAATACTTCTTCCTTTAGAAGATCAAGGCTGTAGCGGAAATAGCCCGGCATGGAGCTGATTTCACTTTTAATGCCTTCGCCTTCTACGGCAAAAAGTGGTGCGATAAAGTTGGAAGCTTGTAGCTGAGTTTCTTGCACCATGGCGCGCATGGCGGGGTTTACTCTTAATCTACGTGGACGTTGTAACATGTTGTTTTTTTAGTTGATCCAATCAATTGGTTCTTTTAAAACGGCGATTAACTTCGCTTCTGGGCTGCTAGCTTCTGGCTCAACATTGTAGTCCCAGCGCACGCGTGGCGGTAAGCTCATTAAAATGCTTTCGGTACGCCCGTTGGTTTTGAGGCCAAATAGAGTACCGCGGTCGTGCACCAAGTTGAATTCTACATAACGCCCTCTGCGCAATTCTTGCCAGTAGCGTTGTTCTTTGGTGTATTCTAAGTCTTTGCGCTTTTCCACTATTGGTAGATAGGAGGGAAGAAAGCTATTACCCATAGACTGGCTAAAAGCAAACCAATCTTCCTCGCTGCGCTCTTCGTTAGCTTTTAAATAGTCGTAAAAAGTACCACCAATTCCACGCCCTTCGTTGCGGTGGTGATTGCGAAAATATTCGTCGCACTGTTTTTTATAAAGCGGATAAAGCTCAGCCCCGTGTTTATCGGCGGCTTCTTTTTGCACGCGGTGAAAATGACTGGCGTCTTCTTCAAAAAGGTAATAAGGCGTAAGGTCGCTGCCCCCACCAAACCACGAATCGATTTTCTCGCCCTTGGCATTATACATTTCGAAATAGCGGAAATTTGCGTGGCAGGTTGGTACCATGGGGCTGCGCGGATGGATAACCAAACTCACCCCACAGGCAAAAAAGGTATCCCCTTCGCTTTGCATATTTTTCTTGAGCGCATCGGGCATTTCACCGTGTACCACGGAAGTACTTACGCCCGCTTTTTCAAAAACAAGGCCTTCACTTAAAACGCGTGAGCGTCCGCCACCGCCGCCGGGTCTTTCCCAAAGGTCTTCTTGGAACTTTGCTTGGCCGTCAATTTTCTCGAGGGCGGCACAAATTTCATCTTGTAAACCGCGTACGAAAGCGGTAAATCTATCCTTCATTTAGCTGTAGTTTTTTACCGCGTTAACAAAGGCTTTCGCGTGATCTACAGGAATATTAGGTAAAATGCCGTGGCCCAAGTTGGCGATGTACTTATAAGTGCCAAAATCGTCGATCATTTGCTTGGTCAAACGCTCTATTTCGGGAATAGGAGATAAGAGACGGGCCGGGTCGAAATTACCTTGTAAGGTAGTTTGAAAGCTGGTGAATTCACGCGCCATTTGTGGGGTGATAGTCCAGTCCACGCCTAAAGCTGCAACGGGCATGGTAGCCATCTGCTCTAAAGCGAACCAACAACCTTTCGCAAAAGCGATAACGGGTGTTTGCTCGTGTAAGGCATCTACAATTTGCTTGATGTATTGGAGAGAGAAAGTATTGTAATCTTGGGGAGAAAGCAAGCCACCCCAGGAGTCGAAAATTTGCACCGCGTGTACTCCTCTTTCTTGCTTATGACGCAAGTAGCGAATGGTGACGTCGGTTATTTTCTGTAATAATTTATGGGCTGCATCGGGGTAAACGAAACAAAATTCTTTCGCTTTATCGAAGGTTTTGCTGCCTTGTCCTTCTACCATATAACAAAGGATGGTCCAAGGCGAACCCGCGAATCCAATAAGAGGCACTTCGTTTTCGAGGGCTTCTAAAGTTAAGTCGATAGCTGAATACACATAATGCAAACGGTCTTTAACATCGATATCGGGTAGCGCATCTACTTGCTCGGGGGTACGAATTGGATTGGGGAGGTAAGGACCTTTACCGGGAATCATTTGGACTTCTACATCCAAGGCCTGCGGAATAACCAAAATGTCGCTAAATAAAATGGCAGCATCGGGTCCTACTTGATGAATAGGCATCACGGTAATTTCGGTGGCCAATGCTGGGTTTTCGGCTCTTTCGAAAAAGCTGTACTTCTCTTTAAGTTTCATGAAATCAGGGAGATAGCGTCCGGCTTGGCGCATCATCCATACGGGAGGACGGCTTACTTTTTCACCTCTAAGGGCTTGTAGGAAAAGATCGTTTTTAGGAATTGTCATCTTAGATGAAAGGATAATATATTAGTCTTGAAAATATTCTATCACGCGCTCAACCACACCGATAATTGACGGTTGGTGAGCAATAATGCGCGGGTTATCACAACGTCGACGAACGGCTTCAGCAGTAGTGGCACCAATACAAAAGGCCGGCGTTTTACAGTTGACATTGTTCTTTTTGAAAAAGCTGTAAACGGCAGAAGGACTTAAGAAAATGAGTCCGTCAAAAAGCTCGGTGCTTACTTTTTCATGCACCATATCCGTATGGTACACAATTTCTTTATGCACCTTAATATTCTTGCTCGCTAGGTATTCGGGTAAATCGTCGAGGGCCTGATCGCCACAGAAAAAATCTACTGCTTTTACATCAGCATTGCGGGCAATGATTTGCGCGAGAATCATGGCATTATCGGAGCGAACATTAGATTTTATTCCCAGCTCAGCTAAGCGCTCGGTGGCTTTGATGCCCACCGTAAAATTCTTTTTCTTGCTTAGTTCTATGGGGTGTTTGCTAAGCAGATCTGCTAAAGCGCGCACGGCGTTCTTACTGGTGAAAATTCTTGCTTGACTAGCCGGGTTGTTGAGTTGTTTAAGGAAGCTTTCTTCGTCGTATTGGGTATTTACTTGGATGAAATCAAATTCATCGAGCTGGAAACCAGCATCCATAAGTTTTTGTGCTGCCTCTTCTGGCAGCTTGCGAGTAGCAAAAATATGTTTCGCGGTAGCCTTATTTTTCATTCTTTAAACTTTCCATAATGGCAGCGCCTCCTTGAGCAAGTGCTTCAATAGCACAATTGCTACCTAGCTCTTCTGCTTCATTTAAAGTTACTGATTTTTCCAAGGTAACTTTTTTCTGTCCATCTAAAGAAAAAATACCCGCAATCAGGTGAATTTGTTCACCTTTTATGGTAGAATAAGCTCCTACGGGGGCCGAACAGCCACCTTCTACTTTTCGTAAAAAATCGCGTTCTACTTTGGCGCGAATCGCTGTGGGCTGGTGGTTTATTTGCTTGAGAATATTTTGCGTTTCGCTGTCTTTTTCTAAGCAAGTTATGGCAATAATTCCCTGTGCTGGTGCGGGAATCATCCAGTCGAGAACCATGTAGTTTTCGGGTAAAAGTCCCAAGCGTGCTAATCCTGCTTTCGCAAAGATTGCGCCCTGCCAAGGATTCGATTCCAACTTGGCTAAACGTGTTTGCACATTACCTCTTAAGTTGGTGCATTCGTGCTGGGGATATCGACTTTTCCACTGGGCAATACGACGAATGCTTCCGGTGGCGATTATTGCTTTTTCAGCTCCGAAATCGGTCTGACCTTTATGCACTAAAATGTCATCTGCTTCAGCGCGTTCCAGTACGGTTTGGATGCGAATACCGTCTGGTGCTTGCGTGGGATAATCTTTCATGGAGTGCACCGCGATATCAATGCGGCCATCCAATAAGGCATCGTCTAATATTTTGGTAAAGATTCCAGTGCCCCCAAATTGATTGAGAGGAGTTTTGAGGTCGATATCGCCAGCCGACTTCAGCGGCACGAGCTCACAAGGGTTTCCTTCGGCTTCCAGTAGGCTTTTCACCTTTTCCGCTTGCCAAAGAGCGAGTTTACTGTCGCGGGTGCCGATGCGGATTGTATTCATAAGCTTAAAGCTCGAAAATATGATGAATGGTGCGAAGGTCGCTGTTGAGGTCGCCTCCTGCTTTAAGTTGACGAGCAAACTGCCCAGTAATGCGATTGAGGATTTGGGCGGCAAATTCGTCTGCTTGATCCGTGGGCATTTCAGGGAATTTCTTCATTAAGTTTTTCAACTCCTTATCTTTCCAATCGTTCATCTTCTCGCGCAAAGCTTGTAAGGTTGGTGCTACTCGACGACTTTCTAACCAAAGGTAGAAGTCGGTAATTTGCTCTTCGATAATCCCTTCGGCTAAAGGTACTTGCGCTTGGCGATTACGAATGCTTTCTTCTGCGATCTCGGAAAGATGGTCTACATCAATTACCTGAAAATTGGCATCTGCGTAAAGCGATGTTTCGATATTACGAGGCATGCTGAGGTCTAGTAAAAGACGCGGCTTTTTGCTTTGAAAATGCTCTGCTAATACGGTCGGATGCTCTGCTCCCGTAGCAACAATCACAATATCAGCCTCATTGAGACCTTTAGCAAGATGATTGATGTCTAAATATTGTAGGCCAAAACGCTGGGCTAGGCGGGCCGCTTTTTCTTCGGTACGGTTGACTAGACGGATATCGCTAATGCCGGTTTGGTTTACCAAGTTTTCGCAAGTGGTGCGTCCCATTTTTCCCATGCCATAAAGCAGAACCTTGGGGCTGGGATTGGTTTCTAAATATTTTTTCAACTGTAAAACAGCGGCAAAGGCAACCGAGGCAGCCCCAGTGCTGAGTTCCGTTTCGTTTTTAACGCGCTTGGAGCATTGTACCGCATTGTTTACCAAGCGATCGAGGAAGGCGTTATGGCCGCCCTGTTCTTTGGAAAACTGGTACGACTTTTTAATCTGACCGATAATTTCGAAATCACCTAAAATTTTAGACTCTAAACCAGAGCCTACTCTAAATAGGTGATTGATAGCCTCACGGTTTTGTTGTATATTTTGATAAGGCTCGAAATGGGCCTTAGTTGTGCCGCTGTACTTGCAGAATAGGGCGATAAGATCTCGAGGACAACTCGCGAAAGCGTAAATTTCTGTACGGTTACAGGTGGAAAGGATGAGCATACCATCGCCACCACCTTGCTTGTACTCATGCAATAAGTGATTAGCCTTCTCCTCATTTAGGGTGAAGAGCTCTCTCGTTTTCACATCTGCTTTTGAGTGGTCAATACCAATTAAAAAGAAATTGGCAAAACGGCTTACTTCAAATTCTTTCATAAATCTGGGGCAAAAATATCCCACTTAGTGCTTAGTTTTCTACCTCATTTGGGATGAAAAATATCCCGATTAATCGAATAGCTCTATTTAGAACGATTCTCATTAAAATCACGCTAATGCTTTGCAAGCTTAAATAATATCACCCTTTTGATGCTATGATATTTGTCATATTCTATTTTTGCATTATGGAAATCAATTTTAAGTTCTTGAATGAGGCTATAAATACCTCAAAATGTCGAATTAAAAATACCCCGATTAATGAAGGGCTTTCTTTGGTTTCGATAGATAACCGCGAAAATCACCCCATAGAGATAGAACGCGATATTGATCAAAGCCTGATTCAGTTTTATTTTGGGGCAGAAGGCGAGCTGTCTTTTCAGTTTCATCAAGGTGCCTATCAGCTGCAGCTGAAAAAGGGGAGGTGTCTACTTTTTTATAATCCTTTGATGGCCCTGCCGCTAAAAATTGAGTTGAAGGAGAATTCACGCGCGCTTTTCCTTTACATTAAAGTGGAAAATTTACATCGACTTTTTATTGAGGGCTCAGAAGAGCTTGCATTTATAAGTCCCGATAATGTAAATAAGAAGTTTTATTCGGAGGCGGAGCTTGAACCTTCTCTAATGGTGGCGGTTAATCAGGTTTTTCAATCGCCCGTACATGGTGCGGCGGAAAAGGTTTTTTTACACGCCAAGGTTTTAGAGCTTTTGGCTTTATTTTTCAATCGCAAGGAAGGAACAGATGTAGAAGCTTGTCCTTTTTTGGAGGATGAAGACAATGTGAAAAAGATCCGTTTGGCGAAGAAAATAATACTTGAAAAAATGGCCGATCCTCCCACTATTACGGAATTGGCCAAAGAAATTGGTTTAAACGAATACCGTTTGAAAGAAGGTTTTAAAAATATTTACGGCACCACGGTTTTCAAGTATCTCAACGACTATCGGTTGGATGTGGCGCGCCAACTTTTAGAGCAGGATCATGTTAAAGTAAACGAAGCCGCTTATCAAATTGGCTACACCAATCCCAGTCACTTCATCGCGGCTTTCCGTAAGAAATTTGGCGTTACTCCTAAAAAATACTTACTCCACCGCTAAGCAAAATACAAATGAAAAATGCAATCCTTTTAGTGAATCTTGGTTCACCTGATTCTTATGCTGTAAAAGACGTACGCCGCTATTTGGGCGAATTTTTAATGGACGAAAGAGTAATCGATTTCCCGCATTGGTTTCGCACGTTTTTAATCAAAGGGATAATTTTAAATACCCGTCCTAAAAAATCAGCGGCAGCTTATCAAAGTATATGGTGGGACGAAGGTTCGCCCTTAATGGTTTTAAGCAAGCGCTTGCAGAAAGCAGTGCAAAAGGAAACGAAACTGCCTGTTGCCTTAGGAATGCGTTATGGTACTCCTTCTATTTATGAGGCAATTAAAGGTTTACAAGACGAAAATCCCGACTTGGAGAATATCAGTCTTATTCCGCTTTATCCACATTATGCAATGAGTAGCTATGAAACGGTGGTAGTGAAAGCGCGGGAAGTGGTGGAAGAGCATTTCCCCCATCTTATGATGAAAGTAAAAAAGCCATTCTATAATGATCCTGCCTATGTAGAAATTTTGGCACAGTCGCTTAAGGATGCTTTACCAGCCGATTACGATCAAATATTATTCAGCTATCACGGTGTGCCTGAACGCCAAATTAAAAAGGGCGATGTTTCACAAGCACATTGCTTAAATGTGGCCAATTGTTGCCAAAAAGATAGTCCAGTGCAGCAGTTTTGTTACCGTCATCAAACCGTCGATACTACCCGCTTAGTAGCCGAAAAGTTAAACTTAGATGCGAAAAAATACAGCACTAGTTTTCAAAGTAGACTCGGGCCAATACAGTGGCTTACTCCTTATACCGACAAAACGATTGAAGACTTCGCTAAGAATGGCGTCACGAAATTAGTGGTGCTTTGTCCCGCCTTTGTCTCCGATTGCTTAGAAACGATAGAAGAGATTGGTGAGGAAGCTCGCGAGAGTTTCTTGCATCATGGAGGCGAGGAGTTTACCTTGGTGCCCTGCTTAAATGATCAAAGCGATTGGGCCAAATTATTGGCTCATTACGGTGAGGAAATGTTGGTAAATGTTTAATTGAAACCAAAAAGAAAGCAATTATTTTTAATGTAATGGTTTTTAGTATCTTTAAGCCAAATTCATTCCTATGAAGAAAATCCTTACGCTCGTTTTTTCAATTTCGCTCTTATTTCTGCAGGGACAGGTAATGAATCGTACCGTCGAAGACTGCAATAATAATGGTAACTCCATCTACGATGTTTTAGCCAGCGGCAAAGCCTTAATTGTAGCTTCCAAAGGTTTTGATTGTTCCATTTGTGTAAATCGTGCGCCCGCTTGGGGGGCGTGGGCTACCAATAATCAACAGCAAGTTGCGGTGTGGGGCGCCATGACGAATACCTACAGCTCTTCTATCCCTAGCTGCAACATGCTGAACAATTGGGTAAGCACGCATGGCTGGTCGGATATCTACACTTTTATTGATAGTAGTCAGTATTTTTTCGCCACTGGTACACCGCGTTATTTAGTTTACTCTCCGGTAGATAGCTCGCTAATTTATCAAGGAAGTAATGATGCTCAAGCACGCAATTTAGCACTCAATGCAAGTCAAACTGGACTCAGTTTACGACAAAATAGAAGCCTCGAAGGGATTAATTTTTTCATTAACAAGGGATCTTTGCACTTTTCTGGGGTGCCAGCCGAAAATATTTTAGTAGAAATTTATAACCTTACTGGGCAAAAAGAGAAGGTTCAAAAGGTAAGCAAAGACAATGCTGTACTGCCTTTAAATGATTTGGCTAAGGGTATCTACCTGATGCGTTTAAGTAGTAAAGGTCAGGCGATTACACGTAAGATAGTATTATCGTAAATAATTTATAAAAAAAGCATTTAAGCTCCGTAGCTTTGCCGCCCATTTTAGGAGCTTAATTATGAATTTGCGAAACATAGCAATTATTGCCCACGTAGATCACGGGAAAACGACATTAGTAGACAAAATGCTACTAGCCTGTAAAACCTTTGCTGATCACGAAACCCCCGGAGAATTAGTGATGGATAGTAATGACCTCGAAAAGGAAAGAGGAATTACCATTCTATCCAAAAACGTTTCCGTACAATACAAAGATATCAAGATTAATATTCTCGATACACCTGGTCACAGTGACTTTGGTGGAGAAGTAGAGCGGGTATTAAACATGGCCGATGGCGTTGTACTTTTAGTAGATGCTTTTGAAGGCCCCATGCCACAAACACGTTTTGTATTAGGAAAAGCCCTTGAATTAGGACTTAAGCCTATCGTTGTTATTAATAAAGTTGATAAACCCAACTGTACTCCTGATGAAGTACATGAGATGGTTTTCGATTTAATGTTTGCTTTAGAGGCGACTGAAGATCAGCTTAATTTCCCCACCATTTATGGTAGTGCGAAAAATGGCTGGATGAGCGAAGATTGGAAGAACCCTACCGATAATATTAATCCTTTATTGGATTGCATCGTAGCGAATATTCCCGCCCCAACCCCGAATGAGGGAACTACACAAATGCTTATCACCAGCTTAGATTTTTCTTCTTACATCGGAAGAATTGCCATTGGTAGAGTACACCGCGGAAGCTTAATGCCAAACCAGCAAATTACCTTGGTAAAGCGCGATGGCACTAAAGTGAAGTCGAGGGTAAAAGACTTATTTATTTTCGACGGTTTCGAAAAACGTAAGGCAGCCAAAGTAGAAAGCGGAGAAATCTGTGCGATTACGGGTATCGAAGGTTTTGAAATTGGTGATACTATCGCTGATGCCGAAAACCCCGAAGCATTACCTACCATCAATATTGACAAGCCTACCATGAGTATGCTTTTCACGATCAACGATTCTCCGTTCTTCGGTAAAGAAGGTAAATTTGTTACCTCTCGTCACCTGAACGATCGTTTAATGAAGGAGCTTGAGAAAAACTTAGCCTTACGCGTAGAAAGTGCGGGTACGGCCGATAGCTTTAGAGTATTTGGACGTGGTGTTTTACACCTTTCGGTTTTAATCGAAACCATGCGCCGTGAAGGATACGAATTGCAAATTGGTCAGCCTCAGGTAATTTTCCGTGAAATTGACGGGCGCAAGCACGAGCCAATGGAAGATTTAACCATCGACCTTCCCGAAAATGTAAGTGGTAAAGCGATTGAAGCCGTTACGCAACGTAAAGGTGAAATGACGCAAATGGTACCGAAAGGCGACCGCATGCACTTAGAGTTTGAAATTCCTTCGCGTGGGATTATCGGTTTAAGAAGTTACTTAATGACTGCCACCGCAGGTGAGGCCGTAATGTCGCATCGCTTTAAGGATTACCAACCTTTTAAAGGAGAGATTCCAGGGCGTCAAAATGGTTCTTTAATATCTTTGGAAACTGGTAAGGCTATTCCTTACTCTATCAATAACTTACAAGATCGCGGACGCTTTTTCGTAGCGCCAAACTCTGAGATTTACGAAGGTCAGGTAATTGGTGAGAACAACCGTCCCGGAGATCTTACCATCAACATTACCAAGGCCAAGAAAATGAGTAACATGCGTTCCTCCGGTGCGGATGATAAAATGCGTATCGCTCCTCACACTCAATTCTCATTAGAAGAAGCTTTGGAATATATTCAGGGTGATGAGTACGTAGAAGTAACGCCAAATTCTATCCGTCTAAGAAAAATTTTCCTGATGGAAACGGAGAGAAAAAGAGGCGTAAAGCTTTAATACTAAAACCTTTGAAAGGCGCTCCATTAGGGGCGCCTTTTTTGTTTGGGGTATTTGGTGGCTTTCGCCAGATGCGTAGAATGGGTGTTTTCGTTTTTTAATTAATGAGATGCTAAAACGTTTAGCCATGACAGATTCATTTAGTGATTCCGTTTCTTAACCCTGCTTCTCGATAAAGTGAAGTTTCTCAAGATGTTTTAAACTCCTTTTTTGCTTAATCAAAAAAGAAGGAACCGAACGAAGTGAGCTCAGCCATTCCATTAAAAGTAAGCTCTCTTGGCTAAAAAAATCAAGGCTCCAATTCCTCTCTTCAAAAATCTTCATGAAAGGCAAGCTCGGTGGGCGAGCTCATTTCAATCGCTTCCCAACTCGCTAAGCCTTTCATTTTTATTTTTGGCGCTCGTAATTGAGGCCGGATGACCTACTAATAACGAATCAGACTAAATTGTAATATGAGTCTTCGTTTATCTGATTACGGGCTACATGTCATCAAATCTTCTTGGTTTTAAAGCCTAAAACTCTTCTCTCAGCATGACCCTTACAGTAGAGATTGCCGCGCCTTGGATGCATTTAAAAGGTACGGTCACCCTGAACTTGTTTCAGGGTCTTTTTTGGTTTTAGGAGAATCAATCATGGGAGTCGCACAATTAATCAAAAAAATCTCTTTGAAGAACCAGTCTATTTGTAATGCTCTATCATAAATCCCGAAGGGATGACATTATAGTAGAAATCTGGTTTTTTTAGATTGTTAATTAATGAGATGCTGAAACGAGTTACCCATGACATCTTTTTTAATGCGTTGATTTTCAATGGGCACCTCGCGATAGAGTAAGCATTCTCAAGATACTTTAGACTCCTTTTTTGCATAATCAAAAAAGAAGGAACCGAACGAAGTGAGCTCAGGCATTCAAATAAGAGATATTATACATGCCTAAAAAAATCAAGGCTCCAATTCCTCTCTTCAAAAATCTTCATGAAAGTCAAGCTCGGTGGGCGAGCTCATTTCAATCGCTTCCCAACTTGCTAAGCCTTTCATTTTTATTTTTGGCGCTCGTAATTGAGGCCGGATGACCTACTAATAACGAATCAGACTAAATTGTAATATGAGTCTTCGTTTATCTGATTACGGGCTACATGTCATCAAATCTTCTTGGTTTTAAAGCCTAAAACTCTTCTCTCAGCATGACCCTTACAGTAGAGATTGCCGCGCCTTGGTTGCATTTAAAAGGTACGGTCACCCTGAACTTGTTTCAGGGTCTTTTTTAATTATAAAACCCTATTAATTAGTCTATTATGGATAAAGCTACCTAGTCTATATTTTGCTTGCGGTGAAATATCATCAATTCATCCCCTTAACGCATCTTGCAGCGCGAACTCAATGGCCACGTCCGTAAATTCTCAATTCCTGGCATCCCATTCCATCGCTGCCGCAACAATCTCTTCGAGCGCATCTAGCGGAAGCGACTCTAAACTGGTTAAGTAAATACCTTTCATTCTTTTGCGATCGCGAATTTGCAACAGGCCCGTGGGGTCGGTAAACTGATGAGCATGGGTGAAACAGAGTTCAATACCGCCGCTTTTTTGGGGATTGCAATAGCAAATCCACTTCTTGCCAATGTAAAAGGGTAGGCCGTAAGAGATTTTCGACTTAAGTCCCTTGCTGAGAAAGTAGTTGTGCAGGAAATCCATAATTTCTTTTGCCGGACTGGGACTTTTGAAAATAAAATTTTCGACGGGGGAGAGATGCATAGCTTAAAATGAGGAGGCAAGTTCGAGAAAAATCGGCTGAGTTTTTAGAGTTAAGGAAAATTGTGCGTTTAGAAGAGAAGTTGATCAGCTCAGGCATCTACCGAAAGGTTTTACAAAAAGATATTGATGTTTAAACATTAATTGTATATTTGCATCAGTGTTTGAACATCAATTAATTAAAAAATAGATACGATGAATACCAAAAAATGGACCTTAGACCCTGCGCACACTAATATTCAGTTTAAAGCCAAGCATTTGATGATTACTACCGTAACTGGTAATTTTTCGTCTTTCAGCGGAAGCGTAGAAACAGAAGGGGATGATTTTAGTACCGGTAAGTTTAGCTTTACTGCTGATGTAAGCAGTATATCTACGGGCAGTACAGACCGTGACAATCACCTAAAAAGTGATGACTTTTTTAACGTCGAGTCTTTTCCTCATTTAACTTTTGTAGGAACGGAAATTAAGAAGGTAGACGGCGACGAATTTGAATTGCACGGTGAAATGACGATTCGTGATGTAACTAAGCCCGTTGTGTTAAAGGTAGAAATTGGTGGCGTTGCGGTAGATCCTTGGGGAAATACCAAGGCGGGATTTTCTTTTAAGAGTAAGATCAATCGTAAGGATTTTGGTCTTAAATTCCACGTGGTAAACGAAGCGGGTAACTTACTAGTTTCAGACGAAATAAAATTAGAAGGTGAAGTGCAGCTAGGAGTAGCTGAAGCAGTTGAAGCTTAAGATTTTTAACCTCTCTCTCTCTAGAGGATTGAAAAGCCACCTTTCATATTAGAAGGGTGGCTTTTTTATTTATAAGAAGCTGAGCTCTTTTTCTTTATCCAATAACCAGGTGGTTAGGCTATAGCGTGGCTGAATACTGGGTAGAACTTCATGGACCATTTCACTTTTAAAAACTACCAGACGGTTCATGCGCGGGGCAATGGTTTGTAGTTTTTTGATACGCTGGTCGAAGATGTCTAACTCGCCGCCGTCGCCCGGTTGCCAGTTTTCGTTGAGATAATATACCATCGACAAAACACGGTGTGGCTTCTCGCGGAAGCGATCGCGGTGTTTTAAATACCCTTTACCGGGCGGGTAAAAGGTATAGTGACTTTCTAAATCTTTGAGATTGAGGTAAAGCGAGCGATTAGCAAAAGCGATAAAGTTTTCGATAAATTGGTAATAGCATTCTATGCTGGGATGTAAATCGTCCGTTTCTATCCAGCGAATAAAGTCGCCGCGAATACTTTCGTCTACTTGATGCAGCACAGCTTTACCTATACCCGATTTTTTAAACTCGTCCTCTGCTTTGAGTTCTAATAAGCGGTTTTTAATGCTTAAGGCTTGCTCGGTTAAAAGTAAATCATCAATTATCGCGAAGCCGTTTTCTACTAGATCGTCGATAATTTTCTCAAGAACTGGAAGCTGTTCAGTAGGAATACTTTCCAGTGGAATGTTTATTTTCAAAGGCCTTTAAATCAGTTTGGCAAAGTAGTTTTTATTAAGGGAGAATTTTTGCTTCTACCGCTAATTTTCGGGGATTAAAAATAAGGTAGGCAACTAATTTAGTTGCCCTTGCTTTGACGAAATAACCATTGCATCATCATGGGGTCGCTATAGGCGGCAATCCAGGCAAAATGTCCCACTTCTGGATATTGGGTATAGCCTGGAGATGCGCCTGCTTCACTGAGAGCCATTAACATATCGCGTGAGTAGGATGGGGAAACGGCATCGTCTAAGGCGCCGTGGAAAATCCACATTGGAATATGGGCGAATTTAGCGGCCTGCTTGGGGTCGCCCGCTCCGCAAACGGGTACCGCAGCAGCAAAGACATTGGGGTGACGGCTAATCGCATCGAAGGTGCCAAAACCGCCCATGGACAGGCCGGTAATATAGATGCGATTGGTATCTACTGCTAAGTTCTTTTTTGCTTCGGTAATTAGCTCCATAACCAACTCTAAGGTTTTACTAGGCTGTTTTTGCAGTGTCATCTCTTTCTCCGATAAATTGTCCCATCTCAATTTCTCGGGGCACTGGGGCGCAATAACGATAGCGGGATGCATTTTTAAATTATAATCGGAAGCAAAATTTAAAACGCCCCAAGTAAGTTGCGCTTCGTTATCATTGCCGCGCTCGCCCGAACCATGTAGGAAAATGACCAAGGGGTATTTTAGGCTGGGAGCATAATCGGGAATTAATAAGCGATAGGGCAAAGAATCGCCTTGTTCGTTTACGTAGTTTTCATAGGAAAAGTGATCCGCTTGAGCGAAGGAGGTATGGGTAATACAAAAGAAGATTAAAAGGAGGAAGAGGCTGAGGTGGGTAGTTTTCATAGTAGCAATATTGCATCGGAAGATAAATATATGTCATTACTCACAAGGCGAACAAGCTATTATCATTATTTGTCAGTACGTTCATATAACGCGTAGCGAATCTCACCTAAATTGGGATAGACCTTCAATCTTTGTAAATTAACTCCATGCTGATGCAGCTCAGTCGGGAAGTCATCTAGCCATTCATTTGCGACAATTATAAAATAGCGATTAGCGAGGACTTGGTCTAGGTTGCGGTAATCGCGAATTAGATCACCTTCACGGGGGATGCTAATTACCTCTTTAGATAGGGCATCAATTAGGTAGCTGTTCCAGTAGGAACCGATCAGCGAAATGGACTTTTCGTGGGGGAATTCTTGCTTTAAGTCAGATACTAGGATTTCGCTTTGGGTGCGGGTAATGCGATCATAAGCCCCCGAGTCGAAGCGATTGTTAAACTGTATTGAAGCGTTTAAGGTAAAGGCGGCAATTATGGCTGCCATTCCTTGTGAAAGCGGAAACTTCCGGGCAAGCGCATCTACGCAAGTGATACTGCCGAGGGCTAGTAAAATATAGCTGTAGGTATAGTAGCGCAAGGGACTGCCCATTTCTTTGCTCCAGTTGGATAAAAGGATAAGAATAAAAGAGAGTAAGGCGGCGAGGAGGAATACTGTACTGGCCGACGAGAAAGTCAGTTTAAATTTTTTCCAAAACACAGCCAATAGACTGAGGTGGATTATATAAGCCCAGCTTAATAAACTATTGAAAGGTTTGTTGCTATCGAAAAATAAGATGCGAGAAAAACTCTTGCCCAAGTTTATTAATTCCTCAAAAATTTCAGCCGGGCTGGCAAAAAGGGTGGAGTAAGATGGAATAGTCACCGCTGCATTTTTAGCGGAATAAAGAAAATAAAGACCAAGAAGAAAAGAAAGGCTTAACCAAATAGGCTGTTCTTTTAAAATTTTAAAGAGTGCTTTAAATTCCACTAAGACGAGTGCTAAAAGAAAGGCCGCCGAAAGTTCGGAAGCCCAAACGGATAAGACGGCTACTAAGGGCAATATCAGGGCTTTGTTTCGCGTGCTCAGTTTTTCGGAGTAGAAGCAAACGAGAAGCAAGAGGTTGAAAAATAATTGCGATAGATAAGGATGACCGAGAGAAAGCTGCATCCAAAAGGGATAAATGGGTGCTAGTGTGATAGTTACAAGGGCTAAGAAGCTAAAGCGTGTTTGAATTAGTTTTTTTAAGAAGAAAAGAATGCCTATTGTTATACTGATCTGCGCTAAGCTCAGCGCGCTGATGGAATCCCCCCCCTAAACAAATAATTAATGCCCCAACATGGGGATGAAACTTCCTATTCTATTTTGTCCCCAATAGTACCAGTCTTTGCTCCAATCAAATGACTCGGCCATTAAAATGTGAATGGCATGGTCGGAGTTAAGTCCTTTGAAATGCCAGACGCTAAAACGAATAAAAAACTGATAAGCGATAAATAGAAAAAAGAGGGAAGATATTATAAGAATCAATTTTTTCATGCAGGTTTGCTAGGTTAATGCCAGCAATTTAATAGAAAATAAAGCACCAAGGAAATTTGTATAAGGTTAATAGAATTGATCACTACCGCTGTAACAAAATCCGAGCATTAAATTTTCGCTTATGCAGATGGGTGAATTTAAAATGAAATTTCAGGTTTCAATTTCCTGATATGAGGATGATATTTAGCAAGAGTTTTAGCAAGAGTATTGAGGGTGTTAGCCGGAATTGTATTAATGGGTGTTCTGCATGCTCTATGCTCGATACTGATGTTTGTTTTACTCAATACTGATGTTGCGCTTGTTTATTAATTATTCATTTGAGGCTCTTAATCATAGCAAATAACATTTTTGATAGTTCATCAAGATCATTATATAAATCTGTAAAGGTTTCATTGGAAACGGAACCAATATCTTTTAAGTAATCGATAATTGCAACACACTCAAAGGTTGAGCCACGGGATATCACGAAGAAATTTCGTTTATCAGGTTTAGTAGAGCGCCCAGATCCCTCCGCGATATTCAGCATAATGCTAAATGATGCTCTTCTTAATTGGTGCTTGGTGGTACGGTCTAGTTTTGTGGAAACAAAAAGGGCATGGACTTTTTTGTTAAAGTCCTTAGCTTTTGAGTAGACGATTAATTTCTCAAAATCAAACATATGACAGGTAGGTTTTAGGAATGGTTAAGATATGGAACACTAGTATCTAATGGCCTATTGTAATTGCTTAATACTTTGAATCAGCAAGAGTTTGAGCAAGAGTATTGAGGGTGTTAGCCGGAATTGATATTGATGGGTGTTCTGTATGCTCTATGCTCTTGCTCACAACTGATTTCCTGTATGCTCAATACTCTTGCTCAGTACTGATTTTTCTCTTGCTCAATACTGCTACAGCCGCAATCTTCTCCTTGAAAAATATAAAATTCAGCTATCGTTCTTAAGAAAGCTGAAAACCTAAAAAAATAGCTACTTTCCCACTTCATTGTCTACCGAAACCAGCAATAAAATTAAAACCGACAAGGCCAAAGGCCTAGGAACTTTTGGTGGAGTTTTCACACCTTCTATACTTACCATTCTTGGGGTAATAATGTACCTCCGTTTTGGTTGGGTAGTGGGTAATGTCGGACTGCTAGGAACTTTATTGATAGTAACCTTGGCTACCAGTATTACTTTTCTTACCGGCTTGTCCATTGCCTCCATTGCCACCGATCAAAAAGTAAAAACGGGTGGAGCTTATTATATGATTAGCCGCTCGCTGGGAATAGAGTCGGGTGGTGCCATTGGTGTTTCCCTCTATTTTGCTCAGGCGCTTTCCGTGGCACTCTATACCGTTGGTTTTGCCGAAAGTGTGGTCGCCGTATTTCCAAGTTTAAATGAAAAATGGTTAGGGATTGTAACTGCCATACTAATTACTGGCATCGCCTTAGGTTCTGCCAAAGCGGCTATTCGTGCGCAATATGTAATTATGATTGGCATTGGTATTTCCTTAATTGCTTTATTTCTTGGGAGTCCAATCGAGGAAACTAAAATAGAACTTTGGGGCGTGAGAAAGGAAGCGAGTGTTGGCTTCTGGACGGTTTTTGCGGTTTTTTTTCCAGCCGTAACCGGTATTATGGCGGGCGTAAATATGTCGGGCGATTTAAAAAACCCAAAAAAATCGATACCGCGTGGCACCTTTGCGGCGATTGGTGTGGGCTACTTAATCTACATGACCTTGCCTGTTTTATTGGCCTACTCTGCCGATGCAAAAACCTTAGTGGCCGATCCCTTAATAATGCGCAAAATTTCATTTTGGGGTGACTCTATTTTAATAGGAGTTTGGGGAGCAACTCTCTCTAGCGCATTGGGCAGTATTTTGGGAGCACCGCGCGTACTGCAAGCTTTAGCGAAAGACAATATGTTACCCAAATTCTTAAATTGGGTAGGCCATGGATCGGGGGAGTACGATACGCCTCGCTACGGTACCATTTTCACCTTGGCAATTGTTTTAACGGTAGTTTGGCTAGGTGATTTAAACGCAATTGCCCCCATTTTAACAATGTTCTTCTTAACTACTTATGGCGTTTTAAATATCGCTGCTGGAACTGAGAAGTTCTTAGGCAGTCCTTCTTTTCGGCCGACCTTTAAAGTTAGTTGGATTTTTTCTTTAGCGGGGGCTGTTTCCTGTTTTGCGGTGATGTTACTCATTAACCTCTCGGCGGCATTAATCACATTCGTGTTTATTGGCCTTTTGTTTTTCTGGATTAAACGCCGGCAAATGCAAACTTCCTGGGGTAGTATAAATAGGGGAGTTAAAATGGCAATTATCCGTAGAATTCTCATTCGTTTAAGCGATGACGGCAAGGATGCCAAAAACTGGCGCCCTAATCCTATGGTCTTGGCGGGCTCGCCGACACGGCGTTGGTACCTAATTGAATTTGCCAATAGCTTCACCCAAAATCAGGGTATTTTAACAGTTGTCAGTTTTTTATCAGATGAGAATGTGCAAGAGAAGCGCATTCAAAGTTTAAAACAAAATATTAGGGAGTACATGGCCAAGCGCGGGGTGGAAGGCTTGGTTAAAGTATATCCTTCTAAGAACCGTTTTGAAGGGGCGGTAAATTTGATAAGCGCTTATGGTTTGGGTGCTCTGGAGCCCAATACTATAATATTAGGAGAGACTAATCAGGAAGATAATACCAGTGAATTTTGCAGCATGGTAGAGCGCTTTTATGAAATGAAGCGCAATGTTCTCATAATACATCACGGTGAGGGCGAGCAAGCTTTTGGAGCAAAAGCTAAAATCGATGTTTGGTGGGGTGGACTTAAGGGTAACGGCGGCTTAATGATGATTCTATCTTATCTTTTAAAACAAAGCATAGATTGGCGTCAAGCTAGTATTTGCATTAAAATGGTAGTAGAAGATGTTCAAGGGGTAGCCAAGGCTGAAAGCAATCTGCAAGCTATTTTACACGATATAAGGATTAAGGCCCAAATTGATATAATCGCAGCTAATGGTCGCAGTTTCGATGATATTTTAAGTAGTTCCTCGCGTTCTGCCGATTTAATTTTCTTGGGCATGGCAGTTCCTGGGCCCCAATTTGAAGGCTATTACCGCAGCATGAAAGATCGCATTAAGAACTTACCTACTACCGTTTTATGTTTGGCAGCGCAAGATGTTTCTTTTGGACAGGTATTAATGAGTTCCGAAGATCAAAAAAGCTAACTATTCGGCTGGTTTTGCCTCACTCTCGGTAGATGCGCAAGAAGAAAAACTCCGCAATAAATCAGGCGCCATGTCTATTTATTTTACTGAGAACCTGAGGCCTAATTTTACGCCGAACTCAGGTTGAAAGCATAAGCCATTATTTTTTAGTCGAACTGAGCTTAGTATATTCCCCCACAAGCTTAGAATAATGAATTGCCTATATGAGAATAGTTAATGCCCACCAAAATAATCTCAAGAACATAGATTTAGAGATTCCCGAAAATCAACTTATTGTAGTGACGGGTTTATCGGGTTCGGGCAAATCATCTTTGGCAATGGGAGTAATAGCCAATGAAGGCTATCGCTATTTTTTAGAAAGCTTGCCTAATTTCAATCAACAAAACGGACAATCAATTCCCACCGCTGAGGTGGATGAAATCCAGGATCTTCCGCCGGTAATAAAAGTGGAGCAATCCAAACGTTTCCAGTCCACGAATACCACTTTCGGAACGCTCTCAGAATTGAGTTCCATCTTTAGAATATTGTTTGCTCGTTACGCTGCCGCAGATACGCTTAGTAAATCACTTTTCTCTTTCAATCACCCGAAAGGGGCCTGCCCAATTTGCAATGGCATTGGTGAAGCAGAGTACATCGACTTGGATAAATTAGTGGGCGATGAGAACAAAACATTGAGGGAAGGAGCGATAACCACCACCTTGCCCAATGGCTATATCGTGTATTCACAAATTACCGTTGATGAGCTAAATAAGGTGGCCCAGGCGCATGGCTTTAGCGTGGATATTCCTTGGAAGGACTTAAGCTCAGCGCAGCAAGAGGTGGTTTTAAATGGCAGCGAACGCATTAAAGTCTTTTACGGTAAGCATACTTTAGAGTCGCGCTTGCGCTGGGATGGAATAAAGGCCAAGCCGCGTGAAGAAGGATTTTATAAAGGGATGCTGCCAATTATGAAGGATATTTTAAGGCGCGACCGCAATGCTAATATTCTCAAATTCGTGAGCTCTCAAACTTGTCCGAGCTGCAAGGGTGCCCGCATTAAGGCCAAGCATTTAAAATATAAGTGGCAGGATAAAAACTTTTCCGCTTGGCTGGATCTTAGCTTGAAAGACTTATATCATGCTTTACACATCCCGAACTTAAGCGCAGGCGAGAAGGCATTAGTGGAAAAAATCCAGACGCAGCTTTTGGATCTCATTCGGCTGGGTATGGAGGAGTATAAATTAAGCGATCCAAGTAGCAATATTTCTTCTGGCGATGCCCAACGGATTAAATTGGTAAACCAGGTACACTGCAAGTTGCAAGGCATTTTATATGTATTCGATGAGCCTTCTATTGGTTTGTCAGCAGATTATCAAGAACACCTTTTAGGTATTTTAAAGCGCTTGATTGAGCAGGGGAATACGGTAATGGTGGTGGAGCATGATTTGGATTTTATCCGAGCGGCGGATTGGATTGTGGAGCTCGGTCCGGCCGCTGGCGCAGAAGGAGGTTCCCTAGTTTTTAATGGCACTATTAGCGATTTTTTAAAAAAGAAAGGTATACAAAGTCCCACTCTTGCCGCTTTACAAGAAGTGGGGTCTGAAACGAATAAGGGAAAAAATAAGCCCCCTATTAAGGCCGCAGAAAACTTTGAACCGAAGGCCCATAGCCTCAGTGTAATTAGTAGAAAAACACCAGAGCTGATGACTCAGGTATTGGGTTTTTGCGAAAGGAAAGCCCTCAATTTCTCCCGCATAAGCGACCAGCCCATTGGTAAAACCCCGCGCAGTAATCCTTCAACTTATACGGGTTTAGCCGATAAAATTCGGGACTTACTAGCCAAGACAGAGCAAGCCAAAGCACTAAATTTAGGCAAAGGCGCTTTTTCTTTCAATAATAAGAGTGGCCGATGCGATGCCTGCGACGGAGCTGGGGTTATTACTTTATCCATGAGCTTATTGGGGAGCATCAATCAGACTTGTCCCACTTGCAATGGCCAACGTTTTAAGCCCGAAGTTTTACAAGTTTATTGGCATGAAAAGAACATTGCAGAAATATATAACCTAAGTATCACAAATGCTCTAGCCTTCTTTTCTTCCGAAAGGGAAATTAAGCAAATATTGGCTTTAATGATTCAATTGGGGCTGGGCTACATTAAGCTTGGTCAGCCTTCTAATACTTTGTCGGGTGGAGAGGCGCAAAGGATTAAATTGACGAAACACTTTGCTAAAAAGTCGACTAATACCTTACTCTTTTTAGAAGAGCCAAGCATTGGTTTACACCATCATAATGTGAAGCAACTTTTGCAAGCTTTACACCATTTAAAAAAGCAAACTGCCGGTATAATTTGTATTGAAAACCATCGACTTTTTCAAGCAGACTGCGATGTTTTAGTGGAAAATGCGCTTTTGGCAGATGCCTATGAAATGCAAGGCCAGTCTACGCAAAACACGAAATGGATAGACATTCGAGGCGCGCGAACGCATCATCTCAAGGACTTAAATCTAAAATTCCCAAAGCAAAAATTATCTGTTATTACCGGTTTGTCTGGTTCGGGTAAATCTTCTTTAGTTATCGACACTTTGCATGGCTTTGGCTTGCAGGAAATGACCAAACAGTTTTCTGCTTATCAGCAATCTAGAGTAGGGGTAAATTATCAATTGGAAGTGGATCACATTTATGGTTTAAGTCCTACAATATGCATCTCGCGTAAGCAGAAAAACTATTCTTATCGTTCGGATATTGCTAAGCAAACAGGTATCGATAAAATTTTACGTTTTGCTTTCTCCCGCAAGGCCCAGTATTTGGGAACGGAACTATCGGCCAGTCATTTTTCAGACAATCATGACTTAGGTAAATGCTTGGTCTGTGATGGCTTCGGGCAAGAGCTGCTACCTGATTACAATAAAATAGTCTTGGATGAAAATCAGAGTATTGCTTCGGGGCTTTTGCAGCACAATAAAGCATTGGCGTATTACGGTGATCCTGAAGGCCAGCACATGGCGATATTAAAGTCCGTAGGAAAGAAGTATGGTTTTGACCTCGAGACGGGCTTTAAAGATTTATCTAAAACTCAAAAGGCCATAATTTTAGCAGGCGCTGAGGAAGATGAGTGGCAAGCAGAATGGGTATTTCGCACCAAGACACGCCAGGGTAGACAAAGGGTGAAAATGAAGTGGCAAGGGATTTTCCATTATCTGCGAGATGAATACTATAAGACACGTACGAATAAAAATGTCGCTTCTTTAAAATCGCTTTTTTCGGAGCAAGAATGTGGGGAGTGCCAAGGCAGTGGACTGAAGAAGGATCGACTGAAAATCGTACTAAACGGCAAGTCTATTTACGATCTGAAATCGATGAATTTTAATGAGTTGAAAAACTGGCTTGATCTTAAGTCCAGTGCCGATTCGGTGGATATTCAGTTAATCGAAAAAATTGCCGACTACCTACAGAACACTTTATTTAGAGCCAAACAACTTCATATTGATCATCTCCAATTAAAGCGAAAATCGCCTACTCTTTCGGGGGGCGAAAACCAGCGAGTGGAAATTATAAGACAGCTAAATAGTCCGCTTAAAGGGATTACCTATTTGTTAGATGAACCATCGGCGGGTTTATCAAATGATAATACTTCCGACTTAATTGAAATTTTAAAGGACCTAGTTGAGAAGGGCAATACCGTGCTGGTAATTGAACATAACAAAGAAATTATTCACGCGGCGCAGCACGTGGTGGAGCTAGGCCCAAAGGCAGGAAGGCAGGGAGGCTATATTAGCTATGAAGGAGGTTTAAAGGGTTTTCTCGCTCAAGCGGAGATACATCCATTTTTAAAGGAAGCCACTCCTGAGCCTACATGGCAGATGGGAGGCGAGCAAATTACCCTCTCCAAAGTGGCAAAGCACGGCTTGGTAAAAGATAAATTAGCTATTCCGGTGGGAGGTATTACCGCTTTAAGTGGAAAGTCTGGGGTGGGTAAAACCACTCTGGTAAAAGATATTTTAATTCCCAGTATTAACCAAAACAAGCCAGTTAACTGCGAAGCTATTCAATTCTCAAAAGCCTATACCCAAGCACATTATTTCGAAACTAAGAAACTACGCACGCAAGCCAATACTCTTTTAGTCTCGTACCTAGATTTTCTAAAATTGATTACAAAGGTATTCTCTTTAGAAACGGGGCTTAAAGCGCAGACCTTTTCGTATAAAACGAAATCCAGCCAGTGCCCCACTTGCAAGGGTGCCGGTTATATTGAAACAAGTCTAGATATCGTTGCCAATGCTATGGAAGAGTGTGAAGATTGTAAAGGAAATCGCTATAATGAAGAAGTTTTAAGCTATAAAGTCTATTCAAAAAATATGGCGGAGGTACTGCGTCTAAATATTTCTGAATTAAGTGAGTGGTTCAATAAGTCAGATTTAAACAAGAGCAACTTAAAGTTGATTAAGGAACTGGAAGATCTAGGCCTTGCGCATTTAAGTTTAGACCAAAAGGTACAATCACTTTCTTCGGGTGAAAAGCAACGTTTGCTGCTTTTAGATTGGTTACTAAGCGGTGCTAAGGCCGAGCTTTTTGTGCTAGATGAACCCTGCACTGGCTTGCATTATGCCGACATTGATTTATTATATGACCTTCTTCTAAAGCTAAGTAAGGCCAATGATATTCTGGTGATTGAGCATAACCCCTATTTGCTGTCTAAAATTAATAGAGGTTTATTTTTAGATTAGAAAGTGGTGTTTGCCTAAAGGGTAATTTCTCTGTTTATTTATAAACCTGAGTCCAATGTTAAATTAGGCATTAGACCATTGTGAAAGTGGCGCTTTAGTTTATAGTTGAGCATGGGTTAAATTGGATTTTAAAAATTTCAAGGCTAGCTTTTTATCCTTTCGGATCAATAAACTTCTTGTAATGCTCATAACGTAGAAATATATCTTTTACATAGTTGTAGGGTTCGGTGCCTCTTACGAATCCGTACTTGACAACCTCGTCCAAATAATATTTCTTATTCGTTAGTTTTAGGATATACTCTTCTACGTTTTTATCCCACACATTTGGGTCTTTGCCATTTTTTTCGGCGAGGCGCATGGCGTCGAAAACGTGCCCTGCGCCACAATTAAAAGCGGCCAAGGTGAACTTCACCCTTTGAGTAGAGTCTTCTACGGCATCAAACTTCGCACGCATCTTACGTAAGTATTTTACGCCGCCTTTAACATTCTGTTCAGGGTTAAAGCTATTACTAACCCCTACCTCTTTGGCCGTGGCAGGCATCAGTTGAATTAAACCACCCGCACCGGCCCAAGATTTTGCTGTGGGATCAAAGCGCGATTCTTGATATACCTGAGAGCAAAGGAAACGCCAATCCCAGCCAATGGTAGAGGCATTTGCCTTAATTATATCATCATACTTACTAATCTTATTTCCATTTTTACTGTAGAAGTCACTCTGTATCCGGCCGCGAAAAGACTTCGTATTTTTGAAGTACTTATTGTAGATGACATAATAATCATCTTGTTTTTTCTCTCTTTTAATCCAGTTATTGATGGCCTTTAATAGTTCGGGTGAATTCTGTCGAACCGCCCAGGCAATGCGTTGGGAGAAGGAGATACGGGTATCTACGTGTAATATGGGATAATACGTTTTGTTGATGGCCGCTATATTGTAGTCGGCTATAGTGCGATCTATTTCGCCATCTACTACCATTCTAATAATTTCATCGGTAGGGATATTTCCTTCAATATGTTCAATGGGAATTTCAGCGCCAATTTCGTTTTGTAGATTTTTTAACCTCTCGGCATAAGATGTGTTTTCTCGCACCCAGACCGTATCATCAATTAGTTCTAAGGTGTTAGATATAATTTGCTTATCGATTTTATAGCCAGGTAGTGAGCGCCAATTAGCGGGCATGCGCTGCACCAATGCCTGATGGGTTACATAGTGGTTTTCAGTAAAGCTAACCAGTTGCTTACGAGGCTCAGTAATAGTTAGACCATAGGCAATTAAATCGCCATCACCCTTGTTAAGCATTTCAAAAAGGTCGTCAATATCTTCGGCGATGGTAATTTTCAATTCAAGACCTAAGTCTTCAGCTAAGCGAGAAAGTAGTTCATACTCAAAGCCCATGGGCATTCCTTTATAAAGGAAATAGCTGGTTGAACTATAAATGGTAATGGCATGTAAAACGCCATCCTCTTTAATTTCCTCTAAATCTTGGGTTACTTTATAGGGTGCCTCATTACTATTGCGAGTTAATAATCCGTCGTCGTTTCCAGCGTTTTTAGTGCCCTGGTTACAAGCCGAAAAGAGAAGTATAAGAGCAATAAAAAAAACATTTCCATTGATATTCATCATCTCAAAAAGATAAAAAAAGAAAAGAGCTATGCAAGAATATTGACCTTCATTCGTTTTTTGATGCTTTGAAAGCACCTTTAATTGCTTAGTCTTACCTTAGATAACAAATAAGCAGCTTAGCTTTTAGACAGAAATATGAGGTATTCGAAATATAAGGTTGGTTTGTTTCTTATGGGAATTATAATTCTTCTTGCAGCTTGCGGTGGTCCGGAAAGCAAAACGATGGAGGTAAGCGCTACGGCATATAACTCGGCCAAGTCGCAAACTTCAGGCGAGCCTACGATAACAGCTTGGGGTGACACCCTAATTCCTGGCATGAAAGCCGTGGCGATTTCTCGTGATTTGCTCGACTCAGGCTTTTATCACAACATGGAAATTAGTATCAGCGGTTTACCTGGAACTTATAAAGTGTTAGACAAAATGAATGGTCGTTGGACCAAGAAAATCGATATTTACATGGGGACCGATGTTTCCTTAGCGCGAGAGTGGGGTAAGAAAAGGGTAACTATAAAATGGCTGCCTAAAGAAGAGGGTGCTTAAATAACGAGAGTTCGACGTAAAATTAGGCCCAAACGGATTTTCCATTAAAAATGAAAATCCTGCATCTAGCTCATTTGCTGTAGCCCGCTACAGCTGCACGATCCAGACTAGTTTTGTCCTTCCATTGAAAATCTGAGGCTCTAATTTATTGTCGAATTCACGTTAAATAAAAAGCTAAATCGCTACTGCAGATGAGTTCTCTATGAATTTACCAATAAGCTGCTAGCTCATTCTAAAATCAGGTATTCTGTCAAAGTTTCGCTTCAGCCCAGCAATAAAAACTCTAATTTATTAGGAGCGCATCTATTCAGCTTCAACAGCGTTGGCCTTTTTCGATTTACGGAAAATGAAAGGACCGAAAATGTTTCTTTTAGCAAAACGCACCTGCTTATCTGAATTTAATAATTTTTGGTAAACGCTCTTTGGAACGCCAAAGCATTCAAAAGCAGTACCATCTATAAAAGTAATTTCTAGGAGCGCATTTTTATACTGAATATTGGTAATTCCGCCTTTGTCGATGGTTTCTTGATATTCCGCTTTATTGTTGGCATGGGTTTCGGGAGCGATACTTACTAAGAAATGGTAAGCATCGATAATTTTGGTGCTCATTTCTTCCGCCTCAAGTGCCTTCTCATTTATAGCCTGAAATTTATCGGGATGCCATTCTTTCACCAAGTTGCGGTACTTAAGCTTCAGATCTTTTAAGTCTAAATTGCCTTCTACTGCAAATAATTTCTTGTACTCGTTTAGTCTTTTCATATCAGGTATCTCTAAATAACTTTCAGTGCTTTTGGGTACTGTTTCTGACCCTCAAAAAAGCGTGCGAAAGTAGACTTTTTTATTGGGAGTTAGCTTTATTTTTGGCTTTGGTTTAGAAGGTTTGGGAATTCAGGTTAATCGATTTTTGCTTTGCAGAAATTAATGCATTTTCTAGCTTTATTTGAATTTCTCTAAAACTCTTAGCCGCCGCATAATTATTGTTTAGTTCCAGTTCAATTCCTGCGTATTGTTGCGGGAACTTCTTTCTCAAATGACTGGTAAATCCGTCTGCAGTTCCTAAATAGGGATAATTAAAGCGCACTCTGAATGCAGGAAGGTGGGTGCTTAGCTCATTTTTGTAAGTTCTGGCATATTCCTTTTCCAAAGCACTTTTGGGGTTATATAAAATTCCCAAATCGGCATTGCGCTTTATTCCGTTTAATTCATTGGTAAAACTATGGACGGAGATATGCAGTATGTTGAAACTACTTTTGATATTCGATGTGATAAAACCCTCTAATTCAGTGCGATAGGGCCGGTAGTACTTTACTATTAATTCTTCTTTTTCCTCTTTGCTTAGCGATTTTGTAAAGTCAGAAAATAACTGAGGATGATGCAATGATCTGTTCAACTCAATTAGTAATCGACTTACAGCTCCTCTACTACAATAATCTGGATTTAGATTTTGCACCAAAGTCTCATATAATTCTATCGCTCCAATATCGTAGGCTCTATGACTGTTGAGAACCGACTCACTGCCTTTGAAAAATGAGTTATACTTTGCAGGAACTGTATTCACAGCATGTTCGCAGCTGATAATGAGTTTTGTTTTCAACTTATTGCAAGCTAAAGGATTCGTTTTTCGCCAAGCATTGCCCCAGCTTTTTATAGACGGATCTAAGATTTGACTCTGAAAAGTCATTTTCTACAGCCTTCAATATCCTTGTAGCTAAACTTCCTTCTTTTAGAATGACCTCTATAGCATCATTTTTAAAGTCGGTCTGATCTATAATGAATTTCCACAGCTCAATGGCAGATGCTGATTCGCCTTTAAAGCCAAACTCCGCTAAGTAGCGAGAATTTGCTATCCTAGTATTTTCAGCATCTTTAATCACATCTCGGAAAATGGCCGATAAATCATTCTCGCCCCAAGCTTTTTGACGCTGGAAAAAATCGCTTTGCAAAGAAATGAGGTAGTTGATAGCGGCATCAATAAGCTCCAAAACTGCTATGTCCATCTTTGGTGACTCTTGAATGTCGATTATTCTAATTTCAATAGCCATCCTATCAAATCTAGCTATAGCGCCTCTTGAATTTAAAAAGTAATTGCTCAGAATTTTATCTGTGTCATACACTGCCATTTCTTTGCGAATGGGCTCAAAAATGAGACTTTCATAATCACCTTGGCTAAATGCTCTTTCGGGAATAACCTTTCCTGCAATGCTGGGAATCTTCTTTTGGTTTAATCGATAATATTCTAAACGATGGTCTTTGATTCCGCTATAGGATGCATCTAGAATAGGGGTACTTGCGCTCAATGCCGGAATAATTGGTAAAATTAATCGGATCGCGGCATGTAACTTCGCAAACTCTTCATCGTTTGCGAAAGGTAAATTGATATGTGTGCTTTGCAGGTTTGACCAACCATGTCCTTTGCAGTCAAATATTCTGTCGTATAAGGCATAAACCTCATTGTATTCATGAGGCCATATTTTAGTCTCACTCAGTGGATTCATCCATGGATGAGCTCCACTGGGCAATAGGATAGCATTATGCTTGGACAGCAGCTCATTCGCCATGCGCACATTTTCTGCAAACTTTTCAGATAGGCCTTTTAAAGTAGGCGATGGACCGTTTGTTTTAATTTCTAATACATGAAGCACTAATTCATTGGACCAGGCCATATCGCCATTCTCAAAGTCGGCAGTTATATCTCCAGATACATCTTGCAACAGCAAATCGGAAATGGCTAAGACCTTTAAGCTGTCTTTATCTACGATCATGTATTCCATTTCAACGCCAAAACCCTTACCTAAGGCAAGGTAATTCAGTTTTTCCATCCTTACATTTTTTTAGATTCGTCAAGCCTTCTTTTAAATTCCATCATAATTTTACGATAGAGCTCATCTCCTAAAATTTTATCTTCGAAGTCTGCGTCAATACTCGGATTGTCGTTTATTTCTATGATATACACTTTGTCGGCATGAAACTTCACATCTACCCCATACAGTCCATCCCCAATTAAATTGGCTGCCTTCAATGAGGTCTCTAAAACTATAGTGGGCGTATTTTCCAAGGCAATGGTTTCAACACCGCCATAATTTTCATCTTCTTGGGTAGACCAATCATAGATTTGCCAATGGCCTTTCGCCATATGGTATTTACAGACATACAAGATCTCTTGGTTCAGAATTCCCACTCGCCAATCGTATTCGGTAAACAAATATTCTTGCCCTATTATCAGGTCCGAGCTTTGAAGCATATCCGCTAAATGAGTGGCTAACTCTTCAGAAGTTTTGGCCTTGACAACACCTTGGGAAAAGGAACTGTCAGGCTTTTTTAAGACGCATGGGAGTCCCAAATAAGCTTCAACCTCATTGACATTGTCTTTATGGATGATCAAGGTTTTGGGAGTGGGTATTTTGTGTTTGCTTAACAATTCTGCTAGATAAACCTTGTTGGTGCATCGAAGAATTGAGGTAGGGTCATCAAACACGATTAAACCTTCCGCATGAGCTCTTCGCGAAAAACGATAAGTGATATGATTTACAGAGGTCGTTTCTCTAATAAATAAGGCATCAAACTCCGGAATTCTGTTGAAATCGTTTTTATCGATGATTTCTACATAAAAGCCAAGATTTTCTGCTGCATCTACCATCTTTTGAATGGCGGCAGGATTGGAGGGGGGAGACTCTTCCTTGGGGTTTACCAAAATGGCAAGGTCGTAGGTCGTTTTAATAATCCTGGCTGAATCATAGCGTTTTTTAGAGAAGTATTCAGCAGCTGCATCATTTACAAAAGCTCTATGATCTTCAGAAATATCGGGCATGCTAATAATTTTGACTGACTTTAGAATCCATTTGTTTTTGAATTCGAATTCAGCGCGTAGGAGGGGAGCTTGAAAAAGATTGTAGATATTCTTTGCGAGCTTATTGTGCTGCTTAGCCGTGTTTTTCCCGAAGTAGACGCTTAAGGTAAAGTGATCAGACTTTATATTTTTCAAACTCTGTTGAACATCATTTTCCAATTCATCTGTAAAGATTTTTTGCAGGCGCTGTGAATTGAAATCTTGGATAGTCGTGATGGAAGGTATAACCTTCTGACCTCTTGCTTCGGCAAGCAATGAAACATAATATCCCGTGCTCTGGTACTTGCTGTTCTTGCAAAGATTGAAAACCCTTACATCACGCATTTCAAAGTACTTCGATTGCGTAAGGTAACTTTTGGCATCAATAACTTTAACACTGTCATTATTGATTTCGAAAGTCCAATTTTTAGTAGAATTGACAACAATTATTTTTTTCAAGTTGTATGAAATTAGGCAGTTTTGGGTTCTAAAATGAGCAAATTGGTATCACGTGTCATACTATCTAGGAAGATAGCATTAATAAGTTTATGACTATTGGAAGAACAGTAATTGAAACCCGATACTAGGGTCTCTTTGAGCGGATCAGCCACTAAAACATTCCTGGTGATTATTCGATCCACAGAGTAAAACCGAATGTCCTCTTGGTTTAACTTTTACATCGAGCACAGATTTTGTACTGAAACCAAGTAGGGTCAAAGATAATGAGTTTGTGATAGTAGACTGATGCTTTGTATACTTTTTGTGAGGCGTGAATGGGCAGAAGCATAGATAAGGTTTCTCCATACTTTACCTGTGACTGTACTACCTTTTTTATGCTGCTTGCTTTTGCTCGCAAGTGAATTTCAGCAAGAGTTTGAGCAAGAGTATTGAGGGGATTGACGATAGTTATAAAAATCACCGTCCTGTATGCTCATGACTGTTGCTCGTAACTGACTTCCTGTATGCTCCTTACTCTTGCTCGGTACTGACTTTCTGTATGCTCTTCACTCTTGCTCGGTACTGTTTTATGGGGCTGGTGGGGTTCGAAAAAGGGGTGTTTTGTAATATGTTGAAATTCAATATTTTGAAATTTTATTTTAGCTTTATTTTGCTGTGAATTGGCAGATTCTTGACAGAGTAAAAGTCATTGTTAATGAATCGACAGGTGTTTTAGAGCTGCAAATCTGTTCACGGATACTAAAGCTTTCTCAGCGCTGAAAACTTGTGTTAAACGACGTTTGCTCTAGTTTTATCTTAATTATTGTTTAGGGTATTTTTAATTACTTAATGTTAGCTTCATTGCAAGAAGATTATACTTACCGCGGTATCTTTTATGATGCATCTCCGGGTTTCTTGGCCTAAACTTACTCCACTTGCCTTTATGATAAACCCATGAGTTTTCATTGGTTTCAGCAGGGACCGCTCCAACTGTAGGGTTGTAGTTGAATTCTTTAACCTCCTTATCTGAATCGTACATGATATAAGTATCCTCAATCTTATTTTCAGCTAGGATTAGCCACTCCATTGCTATGAATAAGCCATTTTCAGGAAATGTAATATTCAACTCTGATATATCTATCTCGGTATATTTTTTTCCCTTCCTAGCGATTCCCAGTATACCTTTATCGTAAAGATAAGGACCCGGCTCTCCTTCATCATTTAAGCTGTGTAGTCTTATGTTAAATTTAGAGTCATCGCCATAACTGGTAGTTAAAATTTCAATCTTTTCAAGAAATGGGGTTTCTCTATATATTTCCTTGTGCTCAAAGTACCTCGCTACAATCCATGGTTTGCTTCCAGAGCCAAAGCCGCCTTTCAATTTGTGCTTTTTAAAATCTCCTATAGTGAGATCCTTACTTTCCATTTTGGCGGTTACGATTACCTCATTTAACTTGGTGATTTCAGGCTTAAGCTTTATAAAGCTTCTAATTGAATCAGAAGGTACTTTCTTTGTTTCATAACCGATAGCTGAGAAAACGATAATTTCGGGATTATCAATTTCCAGTTTAAACTCGCCCTTTAAGCTAGAGGTTGTTCCAATGTCTTTACCTTCCACCCAAATATTTACGTACGGAATTCTCTCATTCGTCGAGCCGTCGATTATCACTGATTTTAGCTGACAAAAGCTAAAAGGTGAAAGGATTGAAAAAGTTATTAGGAGTAGTCTTTTCATTTTGCGGGTAATACCACAGTATGAATCGTGGCGGTTTGACATCGTAAAACTTTCAAGTACAATATAGCCAGATCTGTGATTTGGCCAACCCAATTTTGATCAATACACCTGCCAAATCTGTGATTTGGCGTGCTATCCTGTAAGCAGAAAAGTGTCGGCTGGCACTGACCCGCCATGATTCCATGCTGAATGTTTGATACTATTTTTAGATTTTATAGACTACTTCCAACGTTGAGTTTATCCGATCAGTTAACATTTCAATTAGCTCTGGATCTAAATATTCGTATTCATCCTCGATCTGCAGAACTTCAATTTCAGGAAGTTCTAAGTGCCTAAATGTTCCAGAAATTCGTCCTCCTTGACCGTCTTCCATTACAAATATCAGGTCTGCCCATTCAATATCACGCTCTTTAATTTGGCGTTCGCTTTTTGGACTAAGTCCAACTGAGCGTATGTTGAAACGTTGATCGTTCTTAAATATGTGTTCAGCAGTTCTGCTTCTTCGTTTATTACGACCACAGACGACTAGAAGATTGGGACGTTCGTTCATGTTATTCGGTTTGTAAGTGAACAATTAGTGTATCATTTATAACCGAAAATGCATTTTTACTGAAGTTGTAAATTGAATCTGCTTTTTGCTTGTAGATGATTTGATCATCATCAAATTCAAGAGTTAATTCGAAGTTCAGATATCCATGTTTTGTTACTTTAATAGTTCTTTTTGTAAGATTCTCAGTTACTTTTCGCATATGGTAGAAACCAGTGGAATCAGTTACAAAGTCGTATGTTCCAATTCGAATTTCCGCAGAGTCCAATGGCATCTTAGTGGTTCTGTCAATCACCAAAACTTTTTGATCCGTGAAATAATCACAGGAGTAAGAAATTATAACAATGATAATTATGAGAAATTTCTGTTTCAAGTTGTGTAATATTGTGGATAATGTATGTATATGTGCACAGGTGCGCTTATCCCCCCTAAAAAGGTTTGGATTAGTTACCTATGCGATTATACCTCGCTTGCTTAATTAGTTATTATCCATTTCATCCCCCAACACAACCTCATGCTCGGCCAAAAACGCCTCATAGCCTTCTCTTCCCAGCTGGCTAATAAGCTTGCGTGAACTAACAGCGGTACCTTCTACTACATAACCGTAGGTGAAGAAGTTATCTTTAATGGTAATAGAACCGTCTATTAATAGATTGTATTCGGGGCCGGCATTTACTAAGGCGCGGCGAAAGGCGGTTTGAGCCGAGGTTCCTATACCTAAAAAGGTAAGGTGTTTGCCGGTAGTAGGTATTCCTAATGTTTTGTCGAATTGCAGAGTGTTGGAATTGGCACTTAGAATAGTGAAGTCCATTACTTGATGAGTGCAGCTGGTTAAGGCAAAGCTAGCAACGATCATTAAAATTCGTAAAGTTTTTTTCATCGGTAAAAAATTAAATTTTTCAATTTAAATAGTGTGTTCCCCTTTTTTTCGGAGATGTCTCCTTTAAATCCTTTAAATTTTCACTAGTATATTCTTTTTTTATGAGATATCTCTTCTGTTGGAATTAATGAATATTCACTTATCTAATAACTATGAATCGCGGCTTCGCCTTACTGGGTAGGTGTATCCGTTGGTTTAGGCGCGGGCCTTTATGTGCCAGTCGCGGCTAGCCTGGATTCCCTTTTAAGGATTGCGCAAGTAATTTAAGTCTTTGCAATTTATAAATTAATTTGTATTAGTTTCTTGATAAATTAACATGTGCTTTACACTAGTAGCTATTAAAATAGCGTAAGTATGTGGTAAAAGAAATTAGCACTAGAGATTCTACATTATTGCCTTGGGCGGAAGTAGACGGAACCCCTTATTTTAAAAGGGGCAATAAATCGCGCTTTGGAAGGAATAAACAGATCCTCTAGGCTGGGTTAGTCGAGAAAAAATGTTCGATGAATTTTAGCAAGAGTAGTGAGGGGATTGACGATAATTTTGGATTTACCTTTCTGTATGCTCTTCAATCTTGCTCTTTGCTATTTGTCAGCAAGAGTTTGAGCAAGAGTATAAAGTGGAAAAACAGTATTGCTCAAGACTAACTCGCTCGATGCTCATTACTCTTGCTCAATACTGTTTTTGTGGAGCTGGCGGGGTTTGCTTAGGCAGAGCCCGGTAATGGTGTTCCTTGTACCCAATTTTAAAAACCTCCTCCTTCGTCGTCGTTTTTTTCTTTACTGCACCTCTGCTTACAAGCAAGCTTGTGCAGTGGCTAGAAAAGAAAAAACCCGCTAGTGCGGGTTTTAAAATTGTGGAGCTGGCGGAACCAGAACTCTATATTCAGCCTTCCTAACACCAATCCACTA
>CAXBBL010000010.1:0-184070 GCA_963974215.1 uncultured Schleiferiaceae bacterium
TAAACCACATGCTCCACCGCTTGTGCGGGCCCCCGTCAATTCCTTTGAGTTTCACTCTTGCGAGCGTACTCCCCAGGTGGATCACTTAATGCTTTCGCTTGGCCGCTGACTGTATATCGCCAACAGCGAGTGATCATCGTTTACGGCGTGGACTACCAGGGTATCTAATCCTGTTCGCTACCCACGCTTTCGTCCATCAGCGTCAGTTAATAGTTAGTGACCTGCCTTCGCAATCGGTATTCTATGTAATATCTATGCATTTCACCGCTACACTACATATTCTAGCCACTTCACTATAACTCAAGACCGCCAGTATCAAAGGCAGTGCATACGGTTGAGCCGCAGCATTTCACCTCTGACTTAACAGCCCGCCTACGGACCCTTTAAACCCAATAATTCCGGATAACGCTCGGACCCTCCGTATTACCGCGGCTGCTGGCACGGAGTTAGCCGGTCCTTATTCTTACAGTACCGTCAAGCTGGTATACATACCAGTGTTTCTTCCTGTATAAAAGCAGTTTACAACCCATAGGGCAGTCTTCCTGCACGCGGCATGGCTGGATCAGGCTCTCGCCCATTGTCCAATATTCCTCACTGCTGCCTCCCGTAGGAGTCTGGTCCGTGTCTCAGTACCAGTGTGGGGGATCACCCTCTCAGGCCCCCTACCTATCGTTGCCTTGGTGAGCCGTTACCTCGCCAACTAGCTAATAGGACGCATGCCCATCTCTATCCGCCGAAGCTTTAATTACAATCAGATGCCAGATCGTAATACTATGGGGTATTAATCCGAATTTCTTCGGGCTATCTCCCTGATAGAGGTAGGTTGCATACGCGTTACGCACCCGTGCGCCACTCGTCAGCATCCGAAGACCTGTTACCGTTCGACTTGCATGTGTTAGGCCTGCCGCTAGCGTTCATCCTGAGCCAGGATCAAACTCTCCGTTGTAAGATCATTTGTATCCTCAAGTACTCAATAAAATTAACGAGCTTTATTTTACCTTTTGTGCTTTCCTTATCAATATTTTAAAGAACTTCTCTTGCTTTTTTAGCGGGTGCAAATGTAAAAACTAATTCTACAATCAACACCATATTTTTGAAATTATTTTGATAAAATTTTAAGTGCTTTTTCAACGGTGAAAACCGCCTCATCACAACCTATAATACTATCCAAAGAACTTCCTTTTACAAGGCCACATTCCTTCCGAAATGGGTCGGCAAATATAAGACGAGATTTCTTATTGACAACCCTCTTTTAATAATTTTTATGACAAAGATGCTCTTGAAAAGCTGTACCTACCTCAGTGATCCATCCCACTAGCAAAACAACGAAGGTAAAAGACTCTAATTATCAGCAGCTAAGAAGAACACTTGCAACCTTCACCTAACCCTTATGGGTTTTGCGAACTAATCGAAAAAGTTTTCCCATTTACTAAAGGAACCGCGTTTAATGCGAAATTATAGATATAATTAGCCATATCCAAGGGTTGAGATGCTGCTGATAAGTCGGGAAAAGCCGCCTTAAACATCTCCGTTTCGGAAGAACCCAAGGCCAAAGCATTCACAAAAATCTTGCGATCACGTAATTCCTCGGCCAAACATTCTACCATAATGTTGAGGGCACCCTTCGAACTACTGTAAACCGAAAGCCCCGGAAATTTCAAACTACCACCTACTCCACCAACACTACTAATGGCTAAAATTTGACTCCCAGCTGGCATACTATCCATTAAACCCTGGCTAAGAAAGTAGGGAACCATTACGTTAGTGTGGTATACCGACTGCATATCTTCATAGCGCATCTCTGAAAAGGGCTTATTAATGAAGGCCGCCGCATTGTGAATAAGAATATCTATAGTAGTTAACTCCTCTTTAATTGAAGCAATGGTAGACTCCCAGTTATTTATATCCACTTCCAATGCCTTTATATTTGGATGCCCATCTGCGTAAGCAAGAACGGCCTGCTTATTACGACTTAAGGCATAAACTTCGAAGCCCGCGTGAGCGAACAACAATACCAACTCTTTACCTATTCCGCGACTAGTGCCGCTTATTACTACTGTTTGCATATCTATAGAAATAAAAAAGCCCCGGTACTAACCGAGGCTTAGTGGATTATTTACTGATTAGAGCAACATATTTAATGGGTTCTCTAAAATGTCTTTAACAGTATTTAAGAAAGCTGCACCGCTAGCGCCATCTACCACACGGTGATCGCAGCTAAGGGTGACCTTCATAACATTACCTGGCACAACAGCTCCATCTTTTACTACTGGTACTTGCTTAATACCACCAACCGCTAAAATACAAGCGTCCGGAGCGTTAATAATAGCCGTAAATTCTTCTATGCCGAACATACCTAGGTTAGAAATAGTAAAGGTATTACCCTCCCACTCGCTTGGCTGTAATTTCTTATCGCGCGCCTTGCCGGCAAATTCTTTGGCTTGCGTGTTAATAGTAGCCAAGCCTTTTTGGTCTGCATTGCGGATAACGGGTACCAATAGGCCTTCGTCTACCGCTACCGCCATGCCGATATTAATCTCGTGATTGCGGCGAATGGTATCCCCTGCCCAACTAGAGTTAATAACCGGATGTTGCTTAAGCGCTACCGCACAAGCTTTAATTACGAAATCGTTGAAGCTGATTTTCTGCGGAGCTACAGCATTAATACGCTTACGCGCATCAATGGCATTATCCATATCAATATCCATGGTAAGATAGAAATGGGGGGCCGAGAATTTTGATTCACTTAAGCGACGCGCGATTGTTTTACGCATTTGTGAAACATTCACCTCATCGTAAGACATACCATCCGGCGCTGCACCAGCAGAAGCCATACTAACTTTGGGTACAGAAGAAGCTGTGGCAGAAGGAGCTTTAAACTCATCTACATCGCGCTTAACAATACGACCACCTTCACCTGATCCTTTAACTTGATTGATATCAATCCCTTTATCTTCCGCCAACTTGCGGGCTAAAGGAGAAGCTTTAATTCTACCGCCATCGTTTTGCGCTTCATTTGAGCTAGTTTCTTTTTCCGATGCTTCTGATGAGGAAGAGGAACTTTCATCTTTCTTGTCTCCAGACTTATCTTCTTTTTTACTCTCTGCTTTATTTTCAGTTTCTGCTTCCGCAGAAGAGGAATCACCACTTAATAGGTCGCTGATATCTTCACCTTCTTCTCCTAATATCGCTAAAATTGAGTCAACTGGAGCGGTATTTCCTTCTTCAACGCCGATATGTAACAACACCCCTTCTTGGAAAGCCTCGAATTCCATCGTTGCTTTATCGGTTTCGATTTCAGCTAGTAGATCTCCCTCTTCTACCTTATCGCCTATTTTTTTATGCCACTGCGCCACCGTACCTTCTTCCATGGTATCGCTAAGGCGCGGCATGTTTACTACTTCTGCCATTTAATCTTGTTTAGTGGGTTTTGATAAAAGGATAATCCTCTTGAATATAAACGTTCTTATAGAGATTGTCTGCTGTAGGGAACTCTGACTCATCCGCAAATTTCACACATTCCGATACTAGGTCTTTTACGCGTTGATCAATTTCTTTGAAATCCTCCTCGGTAGCATATTTTTTATCCTGTAATACTTTGTGCACGATACCGATGGGGTCACGTTTTTGAAATTCCGCTACTTCTTCCTTAGTTCTATAATGCTGGGCATCACTCATGGAGTGGCCTTTATATCGATAGGTACGCATCTCTAATAAAGTAGGGCCATCGCCTTTACGTGCGCGATCCATTGCTTCTTGCATGGCAGGATATACGACTGTTGGATCCATACCATCTACTGGCTCACATGGCATTTCGTAACCCAAACCTAACTTGTACAAATCGCTATGATTTGCCGTACGAGCTACCGAGGTCCCCATGGCATAACCATTATTCTCTACGATAAAAACAACCGGTAATTTCCACAGCATGGCTAAGTTCATCGTTTCATGAAAACTTCCTTGACGAATGGCTCCATCGCCCATGTAACATAAAGTTACACCCCCATTTCCTTTGTACTTATCTGCGAAAGCAAGGCCAGCACCTAAAGGTATTTGACCTCCAACGATACCGTGACCACCGTAAAAATTATGTTCTTTAGAAAACATGTGCATCGAGCCACCATTACCCTGAGAAGTTCCAGTTACCTTTCCGCAAAGTTCTGCCATGATTTTGCGCGGATCTACGCCTAGAGCAATTGGCTGAACGTGGTTACGATAAGCGGTAATCATTTTATCGTTTTCTTCCATGGCGTAAACGGCCCCGGCAAGAACTGCTTCCTGACCATTATATAAGTGGAGAAAACCACGGATTTTCTGCTGTATATAAAGCGCCGCAGCCTTATCTTCAAATTTTCTCCAAAATAGCATCTCCTCATACCACTTAAGGTATACCTGCTTTGTAATCTTTTTCTTGGCCATTATCTATGTTCGTTTGTGCGGGCGCAAATTTATATAAAAAGCTAACAGCCTCTTAGTCTTTTGGCAAGTGACTTTTCTCAAATGCAAAAGGTAGCAAATTTTGCACACCGTCTGCTAAGTAAACTTGTTGACTTTGAGGGTGTTTCAATAATATTTTAATAGGCTGCTCTTGTTTGTGCTGATATTCAGAAAGCACTTGTAAACAAGAACCACAGGGGAAGGGGATATGTTCGGCACGATTTGGCACCGTAACAGCTATCGCCAATATCTTTTGTGAAGGGAAATTGGCTCCCGCCCAAAACAAGGCGGTTCTTTCGGCACAAAGTCCACTGGGATAAGCCGCATTTTCTTGGTTGGAGCCGATAACTACTTCCCCAGATTCTAAAAGTAGAGCTGCCCCTACTTGAAAATTACTATAGGGTGAATGACTACCTTTACGAGCCTCATCAGCTCTATTTACCAAGTTTTGCCAAGCAATACTTAGTTGGTCAAATTGAAACTCTTGCAATTGGCAAGAGATATTAATATCGCCTGTATTATTCATTCTTTCTATTGGGCTTGCTCAAAATTGAAGAGCAGGCTGAAGCGTAAAGTATTTTCTAGAGGAGACCTTACAACAGGTGAAGCTGGAATTAAATAGGCAAAGTCTAGCCCGAAAACATTATACTGAATTCCTAATCCGATAGTAAAGTATTGTCTCCCTCCTTTTTCAGGATCTTCAAACTGATATCCTCCGCGGAAAGCGAATTTACCATCGTACCAATATTCTACTCCAACATTATAAATGATTTCTTCTAACTCTTCAGAAAAACCACCTGGAGCATCACTAAAGGATTGAAAAACCCCTGCAAAAGGTGAAACGTTATCATCTACCCCGGCCGTAATTTCACCATTGTCATCTCGCACGGGTGGAGTAGGCACTAAAAGTTTATTTAAGTCCGCGTAAAAGGAAAACTTATTATAGCGATCAATTTCTAAATGGTAACCCGCTCCCAAACGCATATTGGCTGGCAGAAAGTCGGCAGACTCTTGTGAAGTCCCGTAAGAAATTTTACCGCCTACATTACTAACATTCAATCCAGCAGAGAAGCTTTGGTATTGACCACCTCCCATACTGATGCGTTTGCCTTGGTAATAAAAGCCAAGATCTGCTGCTAAAGATGAACCGGGAGTTGTTTCAATTCCGGCGGTTTGCAAACCATTGGTAAGATCGCTGTAGATAAAACGCAGTCCCACTCCCATACTAAAGTAATCGCTTAATTTAAGACCGTAGCCAACATTAAGGGTAAGCTCGTAGGGCTGTCCTGTACCTTGTGGGCTATTATTTTCATCACGGAAATTTATTTCGCCCAGTGAAAAATAGCGCATCGCTAAAGCTAATCCTTGCTTATCATCGAACTTAAAAGCATAAGAGACGTGCGCTAGGTTAATATCATTAACTAGGCGATTAAGCCAAGGAGTATAGGATAAAGATAAAGAGCGAGTACCTTCTTCGAGAAAGGCTAATTTGGCTGTATTCCAATAAATCGAATTTACATCCGGAATAGTAGCTACGCCCACATCGCCCATTCCACCCGCACGTGCATCTGGTGAAACCGCAATAATAGGCACTGCTGTAGATATGGTTCTTAAAGATTCAAAATAACTTCCATCACCTTCTAGGCCGCCAAATTGGGCCTGTAAGCTTCCTGCTGAAATAGTTAAAGCGAGTAAACACGCTATATATTTTTTCATCATTTGTTTTTATCGGTTGGCAAAAATAGATTAATAATAATTAAGGGGCTTAACGTAAAATAACTAGCTTTTCATATTCATCAGCTTGACTATTATCGAGCTGACTTCTCACTTTTAATCGGTAAATATATACGCCTTTCCCGATTTTATCGCCATAATCATCCAGTCCATCCCATTTAATTCCCGTTACGCGATTACCTAAGGAATTAATTTCCTGATTTATCGTTTTCACGAGCTTCCCCGAAACGGTGAAAATTTGCACCTGAACTTCTAGATTTTGATTAGCTCGATTATGCTCAAATTGAAATTCGGTATAAGAAGTAAAGGGGTTGGGATAATTTAAGACCCGCTTAAGCGCTAACTCAGCACTTGCTGCTACTATAAAATCGGTACTTACCTCGGTGGGATTGTTGTAAATATCGAAAGCCCGCAAGTCAATGGTATAATCACCAGGTTCTAAATCAAACAATTGATAGCGCAATTCGCCAGAGCGGTAAGAGTTAAGATCGGCTTCATAAAACTCATTTAATATATAGGGCTGATCTGTTTTATTGTTTAAGACCGCTCGAAGATCCTGCCCCACTCCATTTCCAACGGTATTAATACCCGCCGAATCAGCTAAGCGTGCATAAATAAAGGGCGACTCTCCTGTAATTCCACCTCTTACAAAAGAAGCATCATTCATGAATAATTCTATTTCGGGACCCACATTATCTACTGGGGCATTTTCGTTGTATCCACCCACAACTATGCTATCGTAAAAACCAGAAGCATCTCGTTCTTGCGCATCAAAAGCGTAATAACTAATTCTTCCATTCCCGAACTGATAGTTTATACCTAGTGGCACTCTGAAGTCAAAGCTAAAATCGCCGTTGCTTACCTGAACTTTCCCTCGGTAGATTAAGGAATTCTGGTCCTTAAAGCTCACTGGCGTACCTACGCCATCATTAACTAAAGTTTGACGCTGCGTTACTTTATCGAAAACACTAACATTCAAAATACCATTAAAATCGGAAAGCTTAGCACCGTTTAGATCAGCTACCTCACCTGTAATCTCAACCAAAGAAAGCGCTTTAGCGGTATCTTGCAGCGCCGAATTTACGGGCTTACCATTTATTGTAGTAGTATTCACGTCGTAGTAAGGAACAGCCAAACGCAAGGCTGGATCACCGATGAGAGAGAATTTAGTCTTGGTATCGCGTCCTATTACAAAAGGATCATTTTTTGCTGCTTTAATAATCTGTCCCAATGTCTGGGGCATGTTATTTGGTCGAGCCAAGATAGTATCAAATATCGCTTCGTTCAAGTCTACGGCACCCTGCACTCCTACCACTCTAGTAGTCGACAACAAAGCAATCGCTCCACCATTGGGATTAAGTAATAATTGCTCCCCCGCTGATACACGCTTGGGATCATCAAAGCGCGTAAACTCGCAAGTAATGGTTAAAAACAAAGACAGAGCATCTTTATTCGTCCAAGAAGTGACATCCGATAATTGCAGTAATTTTTCAGAAGCAAGACCAATTTCACCACCGTGCCCAACATAATTGGTAATCAGGCAACCGCGCTGCACTTTACGAAACATATCACGACGGGCCTCGGGATAGCTCTGACTACCCGTAGTGGTTTCTTGTTGATAAGCATCGAGATACACCTTTTCTACATTAAAAGAACCTGAACTTATTTTAGCCCTTCGCTCCAGTGATTCTGAACTCGGCACAAAATAAGATCGCTCCCACAGAATATCTACATCATCCGCCATTAATAAGATGCGATTGCGCCAATCACCAAAGCGATTCTCTCCTTGAACATAGCGTTTGATTTTATCGACATAGGCTTGCGCCTGACTTAAGGTTTCCACCGGAATTCTGCCTAAGCCCAAGTCCATTACCGCACCCCTAAAATTGTTGGTAGTTTCACCCACATCCATATAGGCGAAATAATCGTCAGTTATAAAGGAGGAACCTAGGGAGAAGGAGAAGTTTGCCTGATAGGTCGGAACATAATTCGTGTTTCCACTAAGACGGTCCTTATAATCGTATGAAGCGTCCCCAAAAAGTAATACGTATTTAAAGCGATTATTGGTCGAACGATCGTATAAGTCTTTAATAAAATCACGGATAGCGGTCAAATCAGCTCCGCCGCTGCCATACTCATTATATACTTGGTCTAGGCTAACGACCGTTGATACCACATTTTCCTGATCGGTATGAAAACTGGCTAAATCCTCGGCTGCCGTTAAAAATCGGCTATGGCTAATCACAATCATTTCGGGAATAGGCATACCATGAAGATTCTGGGCTTGAACCGCCTCTACATAAGTGGGGGCATTAAAATTACCACCCGTAAAAGCCACATATTCCTTAAGATTACTGGCATCTGCCACGAAGGAGTAAGTTCCATCTGTTTGATACGAACCTACCAATTCAGAGATACTTGAAATATCAGTCACGTCCCAAACAGTGAGATTAGCGGGTGCTTGCGCGATGCTATACTCCACGCGGTTCCCAGTAGCAACTGACCGAGCGTCTCTAAACTGTAACAGGTTAGAGATCCCAGCAAATGAAAGCCGGCGTCGAACATTAATCACAACTTTATCTAACCAAGCCACAGCGCTAGGGTTAGCACTGTTGTCATAGGTAAGGTTTAGGGTAATATTAGCCCCTTGCGGATTAAAGCTTGTCCGCTCTTGCGAACGTTCTACATAATTTGGGTAGTCGCCAAAAGTTTGATAGGCTGGAATAGCATTACTTAAGATTTGTTGATTTGCATACCTTGTACTTATTGAAGTATTCCCGGAGCTTGAACGACCAACTACGTCTACTAGGAGCTGTGCTGCCTCAGTAGTTATGATATTAGGGAAGCTAAAACTGTAATTATAGCTCAAAGTGAATTCAAAAACATCACCAAACCATTGCCGTCCAGTCCCTACTAGGTTAACGTTATCGTCTTCTACCGCATCATAATCATCAAAAGAATTAACCTGTAATTGCGGATTGCTGAGACTTGCCTGTGATGTTGGCCGCTTTCCGCCGCTGCCATTGACATTAATGAAGTAATAGTTTAAATCGCGATAGATATTATTTACGTAATCATATCTAGCGCCAGCAGTGTTATATGAGAATTGATGAGGGCCTTGGGCATAAAAGAGTATATAATCGTCTCCATTAAATAAGCCGTCTCCATTAACATCATTAACCTTAAGCGCCTGATCTACTAAATCAATTGGACGACTGGCAGTGAAAGCCTCTGCTAGCATTCCCCCTCCATTACCTGCAACCTTAATAGAATTTATGGCTACCGGGGTACTACTAATATTGTTTGCGCTTAAAAAAGCTGGAGTGATTTTATAAATTCCGGTTTCAGCCACTGAAACTTTATGCCAACCCTCGCTGTCTAAAAGGGAATTAGCTATCCGTTTTGCGAAAGACTGACTCTCGCTAAGTACCGGCAACACCTCCTCCGTGGACTGGAGGCTGAAAGAAACCAATCTACTCTTCACCCCATTTCTTAATCCGAAAGGATAAAAACAGAAGCTTAATTGGGCGCCTGTCTCTTTGGAGAAACCTCTCGCTAATTCAATTTCAGGTTGTGAGCTAAAGTTATATTGGCTTAGCGCAGCTAACTGATCGTTCGGAATTGCCTCCCATTTAAGATTTGTTAATCGCAGCCCCCGATTTTTAGGCCAAGTTTGCGGTGCCTGACGGCAAAATTTTGGGACTGTTGGGTTTTCTTGATCAAAATCAGCGCCCTTGAAATAAATTTGCTTCTGAAGCTCTTCAGGTCCAACGGCTATTGGATCTAACCAGTTAATGGTATATGTTTTAGTCTTATTATCTTGACCTTTAAGACTATACAATGACAACATTGCTAGAAAAACAAAAGTAAATCGGTAAAGTCCTCGCATCCTATCCACTAAAATTCATATTATTAACTGCAAGATTAACGAAAGATCGCAGTAAAAAGTGCGCATTCCTAATTAGATTATATACTTTTAGCTGCGAAAATTGGTTCTATAATTATTGATCCTAAAAAAATTGATTTTTTCTGGGTAGATGATGTTAAAGTTGGTGATGTATTATCAAATATTTGTATCATTGTACCCGAAACTCTCAAGAGAGTATGAATAAGAAACTACTAACCCTTACGGCGATCTTCGTTTTTAGCCTAGGCTCTATGCTTAAGGCGCAAGATGCGCATTTTAGTCAATTTTACGCTAACCCTATTTACTTGAACCCTGCCTTCGCTGGTACTTCAAAGTGTCCTAGGGTAAGTTTAAATTATCGTAATCAGTACCCTGTACTTAGCATTTACCAAACCTATAGTGCGACCTACGATCAGTACGTTGAAGGTTTAAATGGTGGTTTGGCCATTATGCTAATGCAAGATGAAGCTGGTGATGGTGCCTTTGCTACCACAGATGTTGCGGTAGCCTATTCTTATCATTTAAAGGCTTCTCGTAAATTTACTATCCTAGCTGGCTTTCAGGCTGGATATCGTCAAATCAACCTAAACTGGAACAGCTTTACTTTCCCAGATCAAATTGATCCTTACTTTGGTTTTGTCAGAGAGTCTAGTGAGGTCCCTCCAGGTAATAATACTGCTGGAGTAGTCGATTTAAGTGCTGGACTTATTGGTTACACCGAGAAATTTTATTTCGGTGTTGCGGCTTCGCATTTAACGGCACCCGACGTAGGATTCTTTGTTCAGGATAAGTTACCCACTAAAATTGCTGCACACGCCGGATTAATTATTCCCTTAGGACGTAAGCGTTTGTACACCGACCTTCAAAATTATCTTCTCCCTAATGTTGTATATCAAAATCAGGGTCCTTATAATCAACTTACTTCGAACATATCTTTCGCAAGAGGAGACATTAGTGGTGGTTTAGGTTACAGAGTAAGTTCTTTCAATCCAGATGCCTTAGTGATTTTACTAGGTTATGCTCCTCTTGAAGGACAATGGGGTGTAGGTTATAGTTACGACTTTACCGTTTCTGGTTTAAATAATGACCTTGGTGGTGCACATGAAATCTCTCTGAACTACAGGTTCCCTTGTAGAACAATTAGAAAGAAGACCAAGGCAATAAATTGTCCTAAGTTTTAGTTTAGATATTTAAAGAGTATTACAAGCATATGAATAAACTTCAGTTTATACGCAGCATTAGCCCAGCATTGGCGGGGCTCTTTCTTTTAAGCTCCTGCGGTGGCGATAAAAGTAATGCAACAGGCTGGGCTTACAATGATAGCGACAATGGGGGCTTCAGCGTAAACACAGATTATGATGGTCAGGAAACTGGCCCAGGACTAGTATTTGTGGAAGGTGGTACTTTCACCATGGGTCGTGTAGAACAAGACGTATACCAAGATTGGGATAACATTCCCCGTAAGGTTTCGGTGCAATCTTTCTACATCGACGAAAACGAAATTACCAATACAGATTATCGCGAATACCTTTATTGGATTCGTCGTGTATTTGATATTGACTATTATCCAGAAATCCTTCGTACCGCACTTCCGGACACCCTTGTTTGGAGAACTCAGTTGGCTTACAATGAAATGTACGTAGAAAATTACTTCCGCCACCCTGCTTATAATTTTTACCCTGTAGTAGGTGTAAGTTGGATTCAAGCGATGAAATTTTGCTCTTGGAGAACGGATCGTGTGAATGAAGAAATTCTGATCCGTGAAGGAATTTTCAATGAATTTCCAGATCAGTCTGATGCAGATCACTTTAACACAGAAGTTTATTTATACAAGAGCGGTGAATACGCCCAACAAAACAAAAAAGGTTTAAGAGATAACAACCCGAACAGTGCTTATGGCGATGAAGGTCGTCCGGTTCGAATTGAAGATGGTATCCTATTGCCTAAATATCGCCTACCGACTGAAGCGGAATGGGAATATGCGGCCTACGGTAATGCTGGTAACCGAGTTTACAATCGCGTAGTTGATGCAAATAAATTTACTTGGAATGGCGGTTCCTCTAGAAATCCAGACAAGGATAATAGAGGCGATATGTTAGCCAACTTTAAGCGTGGTAAAGGTGACTTCATGGGTACAGGTGGATGGTTAAATGACCAAGCGGCCACTACCATGCAAGTGAAGTTTTACCCACCTAATGACTATGGCTTATATGACATGGCAGGTAATGTGGCCGAATGGGTATTAGATGTTTACCGTCCTCTTTCTTTAGAAGATATGACTGGTTTGAACCCATTCCGTGGAAACGAATTCCAAACTTGGGATCAAGATTACCAAGGTTTAGGTGCCTTAGAGGTTTTACAAGAACCACAATATGGTAGCGATTCGAGTTTAGTACGCTTGCCAGGTGAGCTTCCTGTAAGAGATGTAACGGAAGAAGAAAACTTGAACCGTCGTAACTACAAGAAGTCTGATTACCGTGATTACATCGATGGTGACAAGCAATCTTCACAATATTACGACCAAGAAACTGAAGAAGGTGAAGCCTTAATGTATGATTACTCTCAAACGACCTTAGTAGGAAATACAACACGCGTTTATAAAGGTGGTAGCTGGAAAGACAATGCTTACTGGCTAAGCCCTGGTACCCGTCGCTTCTTAGAAGAGGATCAGGCTACAGACTTTATTGGATTCCGCTGTGCTATGGATCGAGTTGGATTCCAGAACCAAGATGAAGACCGAGAGAAACGTGGAAGCAAACCGAAGAAAGATAAGTTTAAACGTTATCGTTATAATTAAGATATTTGACCCTGACATAAACGTCAGGGTTTTTTTTTATGAATATTTCGCAAATACATCAATTATTTTTAAAGTCTGAAGGAGTCTCTACAGACACACGCAGTATTGAGGCCGATCAAATTTACTTTGCTTTGAAAGGCCCCACTTTCGATGGTAACCAATATTGTAAACAAGCAATCGCTAAGGGAGCTAGCCACTGTGTAATCGATGACCCTAAAGCGCAATTAGAAGACCGAACCATTCTTGTTGAAGACGTCTTAGAATGTCTTCAAAGCTTGGCCCTTTTTCATCGTAAATCTTTGACCATTCCTGTAATTGCCCTAACGGGTAGCAACGGAAAAACCACCACCAAGGAACTAATTGTTGCTGCCCTCCAACAAAAATATAAAGTTGCCTACACTAAGGGTAATCTAAATAATCATATCGGGGTGCCATTAAGCCTATTGAGTATTCGTTCCGAGCATGAAATAGCGGTTATAGAAATGGGAGCCAATGCCCAAAAAGAAATCGAATTTTTAAGTTCTCTAGCCCTACCTGATATAGGCCTAATAACCAATTATGGCAAGGCTCATTTAGAAGGTTTTGGCGGAGTTGAAGGCGTTATAAAAGGTAAAAGCGAACTATATGATCATCTGCGTAAGCATAACAAAAAGGCTTTAGTAAACCTCGATGATCCGATACAAATGGAAAAGAGTAAAGGCCTTACTCAAATAACCTTTGGCACAGTCGAGCAAGCTGACTTTATCATTGAAACTACTTCAAGCAACAACAATTTTATTTGTGCTAGATATTCTGGCTTAGTAATCCATTCACAATTAACTGGGCAATACAACTTCAATAATATTTCCATCGCTATTAGCCTAGTCTCCTATTTCGGGCTAAGCCCAAAGGCTATCAAAGCAGGAATTGAATCTTATAAACCCAGTAATAATCGTTCTCAGTTAGATGAAGGAAAAGCAAATCTACTTTTACGTGATTATTACAATGCTAACCCAAGCAGTATGCAGGTTTCGTTAGAAAATTTTGCTACCCTAAAAACAGAAAACAAGGCGAAATGGGTCATTTTAGGCGACATGTTTGAACTAGGAGTCTATTCTGAAGAAGAACACCAAAGGGCAGCGGACAAAGCAAGTAAGTTCGATTTTGAAAAAGTACTATTAGTGGGTGAGGCTTTTATGCAGACCGAGTCTGAGGCCCTTCGTTTTTCAAGCACCAACGATTTAATTACCTTTCTCAAAGAAAATAAGCCAAGCGGTAAAATGATATTACTTAAAGGGAGCCGAAGCATGCAGCTCGAAAAAGCAGCAGATCTATTGTAAGCCTATTTAACGTGAACTCGACTATTAACAAAGGGTCTGAGGCCTGATTTTACGTCGAATACACCTTATTAAATAATGAAAAAAGCGGCCTCATTTTAACATGAAGACCGCTTTTCTTATATGGTAAGTACCTCAATTAGTCTGCTAAAACAGCGCGCGAGATAACAATTTTCTGAATTTCAGAAGTACCCTCATAAATCTGGGTAATCTTAGCATCACGCATTAAACGCTCAACGTGGTATTCTTTAACGTAACCATAACCACCGTGAACTTGTACTGCTTCTACTGTAGTTTTCATCGCTACGTCTGAAGCAAAAAGTTTAGCCATAGCGCTTTCTTTATCAAAGTTCTCTCCTTGATCTTTTAACCAAGCCGCTTTTAAACACATTAAGCGGGCCGCCTCAATTTCAGTAGCCATATCTGCCAACTTAAAGCCTACTCCTTGATGCATGCCAATTGGCTTACCAAAAGTAACACGTTCTTTAGCATATTTTAAAGCTAATTCATACGCTCCACTGGCTATACCTAAAGCTTGAGCGGCAATACCGATTCGTCCACCACTTAATACTTTCATGGCGAATTTAAAACCGAAGCCTTCATCACCAAGTCTATTTTCCTTGAGAACCTTAACATCTTGAAACATCAAAGAATGCGTATCAGATCCACGAATACCCATTTTATCTTCTTTCTTGCCTACTACGAAACCTTCCATTCCGCGTTCTACGATAAGACAGTTAATACCATGGTGACCTTTTTCAACATCCGTTTGGGCCATTACTAAATAAACAGAAGCAGAATTTCCATTAGTAATCCAGTTTTTGTTACCATTTAGTAGGTAATGATCGCCTTTATCAATTGCGGTCGTTTTTTGTGAAGTGGCATCAGAACCGGCTTCGGGCTCAGAAAGGCAAAACGCACCAATCTTCTCTCCTGCCGCCAAAGGCTTCAAATACTTTTCTTTTTGCTCTTCAGTACCAAATTTCTCTAAACCCCAGCATACTAAACTGTTGTTTACACTCATCACTACCGAAGCAGAGGCGTCCACCTTGGAAATTTCCTCCATGGCTAATACATATGAGATTGTGTCTAACCCAGCACCATTGTACTTAGGATCTACCATCATCCCCATAAAACCGAGCTCTCCCATCTTCTTAATCTGCTCAGCAGGAAATTCTTGTTTGCTGTCGCGCTCAATCACTCCTGGTAACAACTCATTTTGGGCAAAATCTCTTGCCGCCTGCTGAATCATCAAATGCTCTTCTGTTAGTTCAAATCTCATAACAAATATTAGTTAATCTTGTAGCTTATTGAAAGGACCGCAAAGGTACATTTTATGAGCGAAAAATTTAATAGAAAGCATTTATACAAAGCATTAGGTTTAATGTCTGGAACTTCTTTAGATGGGCTAGACCTATGTGCTGTAGAATTTTGGCAGGATGAAGCCTGGCACTTTAGAATCAATAAAGCTATGACACTCCCCTATTCTGCCGAGTGGCACGAAAAATTGCGCTATAAAAAACTATCTGCAGAAGCCTTATTGGCACTCAATCATAACTATGGAACTTATCTGGCGCAAGCCAGTAAAAAGTTTATCGATGACCATCAGTTGGAAGTCGATTTTATAGCCTCTCACGGACACACTTGGTTTCATCAACCGCACAAAGGAATAACCTACCAGCTTGGCGGTGGCCCAGAAATAGCCGCCTTAACTGGCATTACCACCGTCGCTGATTTCCGCAGTAGCGATGTAATTTTAGGCGGGCAAGGTGCGCCTTTAGTTCCCATTGGCGATCGAGATCTTTTTGCCCAACATCAAGCTTGTTTAAACCTAGGAGGCTTTGCTAATATTTCCTTTGACCAAGATGGGCAAAGAATAGCTTTTGACATTTGCCCTTTAAATATTGCACTCAATTTTTACTGCCTAAAACTCGGACTACCCTACGATGACGGCGGTATTATTGCCGCCACCTTCCCCTTTGATCAAGATTTAGTAGCCGAACTAGATGCCTTAGACTTCTACCAAAAAAGCCCTCCTAAAAGTTTGGGTATAGAATGGGTACAAAAAGAAATCTTCCCCTTAATTGCGAAAAGAGCACTAAGCCTAGAGGTAATCATATCTAGCTTAAGCGAACACAGCGCTAGACAAATAAGCAATTGCCTCATTGCCAATAATATCCAAAATTGCCTTATAAGCGGTGGCGGCGGACTGAATGAACATTTGATAGACCGTATCCGTTTTTTAAGCAATAAAAAAATAATACTCGCACCAGAGGAAGTTTTAAACTTTAAGGAAGCCCTTATTTTCGCCTACCTAGGCCTCTTAGCTTTAGAGAATAAGGTAAATATATTGAGCTCTGTAACTGGCGCAAGAAAGGATCACTGTAGTGGACGCATTTTTAAACCATAGTTCGACAGGAAATAAGCTTAATTGCGAAATTCAGATTATAATGGCGATTCTATTTGGTAATTACGTAATAAAAGCCTCCTGATTTTATACTTTTGCGCCCAATTAAAACAAAGCATGAAAGACTTATTAAAATTATACGAGGCGAAAGCGGCAGAAATTGTTTTTCACTGGCACGATAGCTTAACTACCGCCGAAGGCTGGGTGGTTATCAATTCTTTGCGTGGTGGAGCAGCTGGCGGTGGAACCCGTATGCGTGAAGGTCTTAATGAACATGAAGTTCTCAGTCTTGCTAAAACCATGGAAATCAAGTTTACCGTTGCAGGTCCTGCCATTGGTGGCGCCAAAAGTGGTATAAATTTTAATCCTAACGATCCTCGCAAAGCTGGCGTATTAGAGCGCTGGTATAAAGCGGTGAAACCCCTATTAAAAAACTATTACGGGACAGGTGGTGATTTAAACGTGGACGAAATTCACGAGGTTATTCCCGTTACCCGAGAACTAGGAATTGAACACCCACAAGAAGGTGTCTTAATCGGGCACTTTCAGCCCAATGAAAGCAGTAAAACTCAAAAAATCGCCCAGTTACAAAAAGGCGTTCTACTACCCGTAGCTGCTAGCGAACTTACGCCAGGGAAAGCCAATCAATATACGGTAGCCGATTTAATTACGGGTTATGGTACGGCAGAATCTGTACGTCACTTCTATACTATTTACGGCGGCCAGCTTAAAAACAAACGGGTTATTATTCAGGGTTGGGGAAATGTAGCTTCAGCAGCCGCATTCTACCTTGCCAAAGAAGGTGCTAAAATTGTGGGTATCATTGACCGCGTTGGCGGATTAATCAATGAAGCTGGTTTTAGCCTCGAAGAAATTGTAGCCCTATACAATGCACGCGAAGGAAATTTCCTCGTGAGCGATAATCTTATTCCTTTCGAGGAAATCAATCAGAAAATCTGGAGCATTGGTGCTGAAATCTTTATTCCTGCCGCCGCTTCCAGATTGATCTCTAAAAGTAATTTAGATGAAATGGTTGAGCATGGACTGGAAATTATTTCGTCGGGCGCCAATGTGCCTTTTGCAGATAGTGAAATTTTTTACGGACCTATTGCCGAATATGCCGACCAACAAGTAAACTGTATTCCCGATTTTATTTCCAACTGCGGCATGGCACGTGTTTTCGCCTACTTAATGCAAGATGAAATAGAGTTAAATGACCAAGCAATTTTTGACGATACCTCTACTGTTATTAAGAAGGCTTTAGAAAACACCTATGCCTTAAAATCCTCTAAACTAGAAATTACAAAAACTGCTTACGAAATTGCCTTAAAGCAACTGGTTTAAGCCAAAAAAAACTCTTGTATGTACACTTTAATGATTGTGGTTTTTGTCTTAGGCTATCTAGCAATTGCCTTAGAACATAATATTCATGTTGATAAAGCCGCTTCTGCCCTCATCACGGGTACACTTTGCTGGGCTATTTACGTATTAGGGGCTGAAGGAATTGTAGACTTTAACGCAATACCACATTTCATTTTAGAAATGTTTGCCGAAGAAAAAGGCATAACCGCTCCGCTAGAAGTCACCCAACATTACGTTACCGAGTTTCAAATATTAGAACATTTGGGGGAAATTGCCTCCATCCTTTTCTTCTTAATGGGCGCCATGACAATCGTAGAGCTTATCGATGCCCACGAAGGCTTTAGCGTAATAACCAATCGCATCAAAACCACCAGTCGCTTAAAGCTGATGTGGATTATCTGTATTCTTACCTTCTTCTTCTCTGCTGCTTTAGATAACCTTACTACTTCCATTGTAATGGTATCCTTACTTAAAAAACTCATCGACGATCAGCAAGATCGTTGGCTTTTTGCTGGGATGGTGGTTATTGCAGCCAATGCAGGTGGCGCTTGGTCCCCTATTGGAGATGTAACCACAACGATGCTTTGGATCGGTGGACAAATCACCGCATCAGCCGTAATTATTAAACTAATCATTCCCTCGCTTTTCGCGATTCTCATACCCCTTTTCATTCTCAGCTTTAAAATGAAAGGTAACGTAAAACGTCCTCTGCGTGCCAGCAGTAAAGAACATTTCACTAACCCAACCACCGAAAGAGAAAGAAATATTGTCTTCACAGCAGGTGTATTGGGACTACTTTTTGTGCCGATTTTCAAAACCTACACTCACCTTCCTCCTTTCATGGGAATGATGATGAGCTTGGGGGTTTTATGGTTGATCACCGAATTAATGCATCATACTAAAAATCGTGAAGCGCGCTACAACCTATCCGTAATAGGGGTTTTACGCAAGGTAGATACGGCCAGTGTCTTATTCTTCTTAGGAATTTTATTGGCCGTTGCTAGTTTACAATCGGCTGGTCAGCTGGGCGAATTAGCCAACACCCTTGACAATAGTATTGGTACCGATACCGAAACTGGGGTTTACTCGGTGAGTCTAATTATAGGCCTTCTTTCGGCCATTGTAGATAATGTACCCTTGGTAGCCGCGAGTATGGGGATGTATGATATTGAAGCGGCTACGGGCGGTTTGTTTTCACAAGATGGGCTTTTCTGGGAATTCCTTGCTTACTGCGCAGGAACAGGTGGAAGTGCCTTAATCATCGGTTCCGCCGCTGGTGTTGCCGTAATGGGCTTAGAAAACATCTCCTTTGGTTGGTATATTCGTCGCATCAGTGCTCTAGCCGTATTTGGTTATTTAGCCGGTGCAGTAGTGTACATCATTCAAGAAAGTATTTTCCATCTTTAGTAAAAAAAGACAATTTATAAAGCTACGTAAAGATTCGCTTTGGCCTATGAAAACCATTTGCCGGAGCGAATCTTTAAGCTTTAAACTTTAATTTGTTAATTTCTCTCTCAGCCTTGTATACGTAGGTGCTTTGTAGGCCGTTATATTTACGGCATTAACAAGCACATCTATGAAAGTACCTTTTCTTCAAATTAACCTTCCGGCAGAAGAGTCTTTAAGCGAAGAACCCGTTGAAAAAACCTTAAGCGTTTGGGAACTAGTAAGCAGTGGTGGACCAGGAGGAATCCTGATTATGACCGTGCTTTTTATCCTGTCCATTATTGCAGTATACATTTTCATAGAAAGGTGGGGCGCGATTAAGCGGGCCAATAAAATGGATCTTAATTTCATGAATAACATTAAAGAAAATGTTATGAATGGCCGCCTCGACTCTGCCTTAGCGCAATGCCAATCTGAGAACACCCCCGCGGCACGTATGATTGCCAAAGGCGTTTCACGCATCGGCAAACCTTTAAAAGATATTAGTACCGCCATCGAAAATACCGGCAAATTGGAAGTTTCGCTTCTCGAAAAAAACCTTCCTTCCCTTGCCACCATCGCTGGAGCTGCTCCCATGATTGGTTTCTTAGGAACCGTAATCGGGATGATTTTAGCCTTCCACGAAATGGCGGCGGCTGGCGGACAAATTGATATTGAAATGCTAGCGGAAGGAATTTATACAGCCATGACAACTACCGTGGCAGGTTTAGCGGTGGGAATTATCGCCTATTTAGGCTACAATATCTTAGTAAGTAAGGTGAATCAATCCATTTACAATATGGAAGTGCGAGCCACGGAGTTCCTCGATCTACTAAACGAACCCGTTTAATATGGACTTGAATCGCCGAAGCAAGGTAAGCGCCGAATTTAGTATGAGTAGTATGACGGACATTGTGTTCCTATTACTTATCTTCTTTATGATCGCATCTACCCTAGTGACCACCAGTGCCCTTGATCTCGTTTTACCTAAAAGTGATGCACAATCGGTAAAGCGCAAAGATGTAGTAGTGAACATATCTGCTGACAAGCAAATTTCCGTAGGCAACACCATCGTAAGCGCGAGTGAATTGCAAAACGAAATTCTCAAGCAAGTCAAAAACATGGACGAAGCCGTATTATTGCTTCGCGCCGATGGAGCCGTGCCCTACGATATGGTGGTAGATGTTATGGATATCGCCTACCGCAATAAATTGAAAATAATCGCGGCCACAGACCCTAATTAAGATGAAGCGCTATTTTAAAGATAAAGATCAACGCAATGGACTGATTGGAACCCTAATTTTCCATAGCATCCTCTTTATTTTATTTCTTTTCCTAGGTCTTAGTTATTACGACCCCAAACCCGAAGCGGGCGTGCTTATTAATTTTGGTTATGCCGAAGACGGTTTTGGCCAAGAAGCGGTGGTAAGCAACGAAAGTCCCAGCACCACCAGCAGTACTTCCAATGCTGAAGAAAGTGTGCAAACCCAAGATTGGCAGGATGCGCCCAGCATAAGTGCCAGCGAGGAAAGCCAAAATAAAGAGGAAGAGGACAAGCCGGAAAAAACAGATACTCCCACAGAAACTCAAGAAGAAAAGCCCGTTGAAAAGCCGGACCCTAAACCTTCCAATGCCCTTCAAAGTATTTTAGATAATACTAAAAACTCACAATCTGGTGGAGAAGGCGTAACCGAAGGTGGCGGCGATCAAGGTAAAGAAAATGGCGACCCTCGCTCCAGCAATCGCATTGGCGACGGCGGTGGTGGAGGCAATGGCGACGGAAACTATTTACTGGGAAACCGTCTCGCTTTAGCTAAACCCAAACCCAATTACCCCTGCAGCGATGAAGGTCGCGTGGTGGTGAAAATCTATGTAAACCAATCCGGAAAAGTTGTCCGAGCTATTGCGGGCGAACGAATTCCAGGAGGAGCAGCCTCTACCACAACTAGCAGCTGTTTATACGAGCAGGCTAAAAAAGCCGCTATGCAAACCACCTGGGAAGCAGATGGCAGCGCACCCGATCAACAATCTGGTTATATCGTTTATAATTTCAAAAGAACTTGAGTCGTTATCAAGAAACGCTGGACTGGTTGTTTCAGCAATTACCCATGTATCAACGCGTGGGCAAAGTGGCTTACAAAGCCGATCTAAATAATACTATCGCCCTAATGAAACTTTTAGGGGAACCACAAAACTCCTTTAAAAGCATACATGTGGCGGGCACCAATGGGAAAGGTTCTTCTTCGCACATGTTGGCCGCCATTTTTCAGGCAGCTGGTTATAAAACCGGACTTTATACTTCACCCCATTTAGTAGATTTCCGAGAACGCATTCGGATAAATGGCGAGTGTATTGCCCCAGAAAAAGTTTGTGATTTTGTAGATAGCTATAAAGACAGTTTTAGTCAATTAGGACTTAGCTTTTTTGAAATGACCGTTGGCCTTGCCTTTCATCATTTCCGCGAAGAAAAAGTTGACATTGCCATTATTGAAGTGGGTATGGGTGGTCGATTGGATAGCACCAATGTTATTGATCCCCTAATCAGTTTAATCACCAATATTGGCTGCGACCATACTGAGTTTTTAGGTGATACCCTGGAAAAGATAGCAGTAGAAAAAGCTGGTATTATCAAGGCCAATAGGCCCGTGGTAATCAGTGAAATTCAAGCGGAAACCAAAGAAGTATTTAAGGCCAAAGCATACGAAGTATCGGCCCCAATTTATTTTGCACTGCAGGAAATCACCTATCAGCAAAGTAAATATAGCAGCGATTTAATTGGCAGATACCAAGCTAAAAACTTGCTGGGTGTCTTAATGGTTATCCGTTTAGCTGAAAAACTAGGTTTCAATTTACAAGACCATATTCAAGAAGGATTAAGCTCCGTAACCAAGCTTACTGGTTTGCGCGGTCGCTGGGATATTATTCAAGAAAACCCATTAACCGTCTGCGATACGGGCCATAACGAAGCCGGAGTGCGCGAACTTATTGACCAAATTAAAAGCAATAGCTTCCGTCAACTTCATATGGTTTGGGGAATGGTGGGCGATAAGGACAGTAAAACAATTTTAAGTTTACTGCCCAAGAGTGCCATTTACTATTTCTGCGCGGCCTCTATTCCTCGTGCGAAAGATGCCGATGCTTTAAAACAAGAAGCCTTAAAGCTTGGCCTTGCGGGCAAGAGCTATTCATCGGTAGAGGAAGCCTATCAGCAAGCGCAAAAAAACACCCATGCCGACGATTTCATATTTGTGGGAGGAAGCACCTTTGTGGTGGCCGATTTTTTAAAGTCCATCGACCAAATCTAAACTAAGCCAGGCTAGTCCACAAACGGCCAAATTCATTTTTAAAGCTGCGAATCAAACCTGCATCTTCTAATACTACAATGTTTTCGTAATTGCTGCTTGCCGCAGAACGGGTCCAATTATAACTGCCCGTTATTAAAAAGGCACTATCGAATAGGGCGAATTTGTGGTGCATATGCACTTTCGTGTGATCGGTTCTGAGCGGAATTCCCTTTTGATGCAGATAATCCACATCCGAGCCCATATCAAAAGCCTTATCATTATCGGTGATAATCCGCACTCGTAATCCTCGTTGATGCGCCGCCAAAATAGCCTCACTAATAATATCATCACTAATGGTGAAAACGCAGATATCTACAGAGGTTTTCGCGTTTGCCAGTTGATATAATATCGCATCTCTACACGCGTCGCCTGGACTAAAATAAGCGCGACCTTTAAATTCTTTACTCTCTCCGTTTGAGCCTAAAACTAATTTAGCTCCTTCGTAAAACCAGCTTAAAAGATGCTGCGATTCAGTATCAGCACTTGCTTCTAAAGCAAGATCTCTAAATTTACTCAGCAACCAAGAATTATTAGCATCATCAAAGTTTAATTCTTTTAGTAATGCCTTTAAATCCCTTCGTTCTTGTCGCGATAAATATTGATCCTCTATCGAGCGCTCCATCTCCTCAAGAAGCTTGGCAATTTCAATTTTCATAAGTCATTTTTATTTAGAAAGCTTCGAGATTTCACTTTTCAGTAGATCGATTTGCTCCTGAAAAGCACCTGCGCTGCTAATATTTTTAGTTATCACTTGCTCTATCTGCCACAAATCTACTATCGCAGTGGGCGGGATTTCCTCTTGGTAATAATCACGTGAAGTAGCACTTATGCTTAATAGCTCTTTCTTAAGGCTCGTTAAACGACGTAGTTTCCAATCTTCAGCAGTTTCAAAAAGATAAATCTTCCCTTGCTCTGCCTTACTTAAGTTAAAGGAAGACTCCTTATAAGCGATTATAATATCACCCGCTCCAAAACCCACACCCTGCTCTAGCATGCTGTTATCTGCTAATTCAAAGGCCCGGTAATCTCCTCCCTTGGCTAGCGGTAAACTCAGCTGAGCCATTTGCAACAAGGCCTCACGGTCGGCTAGATATTCTGATTTTAAAAACTGGGTAATTAGCGGAATAGAGCGAAGACTGGGAGGGATTTTACTAGGGCGCAAGTTATGTTTTGCTCCTTTAATCAAATCCTTACGGAAGATATCGAAATGATAGAGATCATTTACTGACAAGTCCTTCTTTAGTAATTCATCCACCGAAATGCCAAAATGATTAGCTATTTCTATAATGGTAGACAATTTCGGTTCCGCCCGACCTTCTTCATAAGCACCAATACTAGCTCTTTTAAGATTAAATAAGTCAGCAAAATCACTCTGATTCAACCCTTTAACACCTCTAATCTTCTTAATGTTTTTTCCTATGCTTGACATATCTGCAAAAATTTATTGCTAATATTTTTGGCTAAACTAATTTTTTTAGTACTTTAGCCTTGTAAAACTAAAAATATTATCATGAATTACTACAAAGAAGTTGAAAATCTTCCACCTCCACGGAAATTTGCATTATATTGAAAGCGTAAAACGCAGGAAAAAGAATACTAAATATTAAAACTTAAAATCAATGACAAGCTATTTCGACAAGGTAAAATCATTTGTTCTAGACCTAGACCTTAGCATCGTATATCAAAACGAAGAGGAAGAAATTTTAGTAATTGAAGATGAGACTTCAGGTATTAGCAATTTGGTTTTAGCTTGTGCTGATCCGATTCTAATTATGGAGCAATTTCTCTTCGAGCTAAAAAGCGACGATAAGGAAATCCTTAAAAACCTCTTAATAAAGAACCGCGACATTGTGCACGGTGCTTTTGCCCTAGACGAAAGTGGAAATCGCGTTATTTTCCGCGATACTTTACAAATCGAAAACCTTGACGCAAACGAATTAGAAGGGTCTATTAATAGCTTAGGCATGCTCTTAAGCGAATACTCCGACGAACTCATCAAATTTTCAAAACATTAAAAAAAACAACAATGAATATTTTAAGAAGACTTTTTAGCATCGGTAAAGCCGAAACCAATTCAGCTCTAGACAAACTGGAGGACCCTATTAAAATGACGGAGCAGGGTATCCGCGATTTAAAAATGGATTTAGACAAGGCACTGCACGCTTTGGCAGAAATCAAAGCGCTAAGCATTCGTGCTCGCAATGACCAAAGCAATTTCGAAAGCAAGGCTAAGGACTACGAAAAGAAAGCGATTATGCTGCTAGAACGCGCCGAAAAAGGCGACATGGAAATGGTGGAAGCAGAACGTCTTGCCAACGAAGCCTTAGTTAAGAAAAACGAAAACAAAGAACAGGCTCAACGCTCTTTAGCAGATAAAAACAAGTTCGATGGCAACATAAGCACCATGGAGTCGAATATCAAAAAACTTCGTCAGCAAATTAGTCAATACGAAAATGAGCTTAAAACCCTGAAAGCCAGAGTTAAAGTTAGCTCAGCAACTGTGAATATCAACAAGCAAATGTCTAAGATTGATGGCTCAGGTACCGTTAGCATGCTAGAGCGCATGAAAGAAAAAGTAGAGCAAGAAGAAGCGCTTGCTGAAAGCTACGGCGATATTGCCAATGAAAGCCGCTCGATTGATGAAGAAATCGACAAAGCCCTTGACGGCGCCAGCTCTAGCCAGGCCAGCGATGATCTAGCCGCATTAAAAGCACGCTTAGGCATGAACAAAGCCGACGACAGTAAAAGTGAATAAAAAATAAATCATGAACGAATTCCTTAATCTCATTTTCAACGGAGCCAATGCCATCCCCACGGGATTGCTCCTCTTCATCCTCCTTTATTGGATAATAGTAATTATTGGTCTTTTAGATACCGAGTTTTTAGATTTCGATATCGACATTGATGGTGAAGCAGATTTTGAGATTGAGGGAGACGTCTCGGGCGATGTGTCTTGGTTAAATAATGTTCTCGTCTTTTTCAACCTCGGCCGCATCCCCTTTATGATTTGGCTAAGCTTTGTCAGCCTTCCGCTATGGCTGCTAAGCATTAACATCAATAACTTTTTAGGCATCGAAAGCTTTATCTTCGGACTACTAAGTTTTATACCTCTGCTCTTTCTGAGCCTATTAATCTCTAAAGTGCTAACCACACCCTTCGTTCGCTTTTTCGAAAAATTAAATGAAGACAGTAAAAAGAAGGAAATTATTGGCAAAATAGGCACAGTTATCAGCCCTGCTTCCGACCTCAACAAAGGCATGGCCGAAATCAACTATCAAGGCAGTTTTTTAAGACTCTATATCCGCAGTCCGAAAAGCCAGCCTGTACTTAAAGGTGAACAAGTGCTTTTTATTGAGAAGCTCGACGAACCAGGAGTTTACCTGGTAGAACCTCACCTCAGCATTAGCTAAAAACCAATCATTCTTTAATTCTCTTTATGGAAATTTTTCAGCAAACCTACATGGTGATAATCATTGTAGCCGTAGTTCTAATTTTCGGGATTATCGCCATGTTCTCCCGCTTCTATTACAAAACCTCCCAAGGCCAAGCTTTAGTTAAAACCGGTGTGGGTGGTATAAAAGTGTCCTTCAATGGCATGATGGTCATTCCTGTTCTTCACAAAGTGGAGATTATGGACATCTCTTTAAACACCATTACCATCGACCGCAAAGGCAAAGATGGCCTAGTGTGTAAAGACAACCTACGCGCCGATATAAACGTGGCCTTTTACGTACGCGTTAACGAAATGGTAGACGACGTAAAACGCGTTGCCCAATCCGTAGGCTGCAGCCGCGCCTCTTCTAAAGAAGCCTTGCGCTTACTTTTTGACGCTAAGTTTTCGGAAGCCTTAAAAACCGTAGGTAAAAAATTCGACTTCGTTGATTTATACAACCAGCGCGATGAGTTTAGAAGAGAGATTATTGACATTATTGGCACCGACCTAAATGGCTATGTCCTTGACGATGCCGCCATCGACTTCCTAGAGCAAACTCCTCTAGAATCTTTGGATCCCAATAATATTTTAGATGCGGAAGGGATTAAAAAGATTACCGAAATCACTGCGAGAGAAGCGGTTAAAGCCAACTTCATTCAGCGTGATAAGGAAAAGGTAATTAAGCAACAAGATGTTGAAGCCCGCGAAGCAATCTTGGTTTTAGAAAGGCAATTAGCTGAAAGCGAAGAAAAACAGAAACGCGAAATAGCTAATGTTAAGGCGCGCGAAGAAGCGGAAATTGAAAAAGTAAACCAAGAGGAAAAACTCAAATCGGAAAGAGCTCGAATTGCTACCGAGGAAGAAATTGAGGTAAGCGAGCAAAATAAAGAGCGCCAAGTAATTGTGGCCGCCAAAAATAAAGAGCGCACCGAAGTTGTAGAAACGGAAAGAGTTGAAAAAGACCGTCAGCTAGAAGCTACAGAACGCGAACGCATTGTTACGCTTACGCAAATAGAAAAACAAAAAGCGATTGAAACCGAACAGAAAAACATTCAAGAAGTAATTCGTGAGCGGGTAGCCATTGAGAAAACTGTGGTAGATGAAGAAGAGCGCATCAAAGACACCCGTGCTTTCGCAGAAGCGGAAAGACTAAAAAGAGTGTCTATTACTAAAGCCGAAGAAGAAGCAGAAGCTTCACTGGTGCAAGAAATTAAAAAGGCGGAAGCCGCTAAATCAGCCGCTGAGTTTGGTGCCAAGCAGAAAATCATTGATGCCGATGCTGAACAACAAAGCTCGGTGCAAAAAGCAGAAGCCATTAAAGTTTTAGCCGAAGCCGAAGCCTCTCGTTTTGCCGCAGCAGGATTAGCCGAAGCCCGTGTATTAGAAGCCAAAGCCCAAGCGCGCGAGAAACAAGGGGAAGCAGAAGCTTCTGTTATTGAAGATCAAGCGATTGCTGAGGCACGCGGTATTGAAGCGAAGAGTTTAGCCCAAGCGGAAGCCGATTTAAGAATTGGTAAATCAGCCGCAGAAGTTAATCAAGCCACTGGCTTAGCCGAAGCGGAAGTAATTCGCAAGAAAGCGGAAGCGGAAAAAGAAAAAGGTCTAGCCGAAGCGCTAGTGAATTTGGAAAAAGCATCTGCGGAAGCGGAAGGAATTGACCGCAAAGCTAAAGCCATGAAAACCTTGAATGATGCTGGTAAAGATCACGAAGAGTTTAAACTACGTCTCGATAAAGACAAATCGGTAGAATTAGCTGGTATTCATATCCAGAAAGATATTGCCGATGCCCAAGCTCAAGTTTTATCAGAAGCATTACGCAGTGCTAAAATTGATATCGTTGGGGGTGAAAACGTCTTCTTCGACAAGATAGTAGGCGCCATCACTTCTGGAAAATCTATGGACCGTCGCATTGATAACTCGGTCGTATTTACCCAAGTGAAAGATCAGCTTCTTAATGACCCATCTGGCGCAAGCCTACTAGAAAAAGTACGGGGTATTGTAAAAGAATCGGGCATTAGTACCGAGGACCTTAGAAACCTTAGTGTGGCTTCTTTCCTTACCCGACTCATTAATAGTACCGACGATAGCAAGAAGCGCAGCGTGCTGGAACAAATGCTGAATTTTGCCAAACAAAACAATTTGAGCAATAGCAGCGCTGACGATTTTGGCATCATCGAAGACTAAACAAAAGCCAACTAGAGCGCGTCTTACGGCGCGCTCTTTCTAAATAAAATCAACCGCTTCAAGCTAATTTTGTATGGCTCAAGAAAATCAAGAAGTAAATATTGAAATAGGTAGTTATGAAGTAATTCGTGACCGATTGCGTAATCATTCTGCCGATTTACAAGAGCGTTTACAACGCTTAAACGCGGCGCGCAAAGACGTTTTCGGAGCCACCGAAACCAAGCTGAAAGCAACGGAAAGAATTAGCACGGAAAACAACTGCCTAGCCCGTGATATTATTCCTATCGGCGACAATTATTTTTGGTTCGGCTATAATGTACACATGGGCCTGAAAAGCGAAACCCATGTAAATGATGTTTTTAGCACCTATCAGTTTCAGGAGGAAAGCCAAAACTTTAAGCTCTGTGAATCCACACTGCTTAATAATGAGCAGTTTTTACTAGACTTTGCCAATCTATACCAATATTACCGCGAAACGGTTTTTAGCAAATTTGCCCGCATCGGCAATGCCATCTTTATGGTGTTTCGAGTAGGAAAAAGCGCTAATGATATTAAAACTTTCAAATGGTCGCTTATTGATGGTAAATATCAATACGCCGGCAACCGTAGTGACCATGAATTTAAATACCCTCAACAGCACGAATTCACTTGGGAAAAGGTCAGCCGCGATATGCATCGCAAAGGTTTACACCCTCACATCTCTATCAAGGATCGCGTTTTTATTGAAACTACCGGTGGCGATCTTACGCTAAAAATTGAAGACAATACCGATACGGGTAAAGGCATTTACAGCGAACCCGTTGAAGACAAAGACCAAACGCTAGATGACGCGGAAATTTACTTTGCCATTATTGGCAACCTCATCGCTCTTAAAGTAAAACCCTACCAAGAAAAGGATTTTCGCTACATAGTATATAATGAGAAAATTCAAGCCTGTGCTCGCATGGACGCCTTGGAAGATTCTTGTGTTCTACTGCCCGATAACCAGGGGATCATTTTCGCCAAGGGTTATTATATCCAAACGGGGGAAGTGAAGCTCTTCGATATTCAGCTCAACAATATGCTTTTTGAGCGGAAAATAGCCTCTCAAAATGGCGAGGATTACCTCTATATCTTTTATCAAGCCGAAAGTGGTATTTATATTTTACTGAATTATAACATTATAGATCAGAAGGTTGCCACGCCTATAATTTGCAATGGCTATACGCTATTTGAAAGCGGCGAACTTATTTTCTTTAAGGCCGAAGAGGAACAAAAAAGAGTACATCTCATCCAAATTTGGCAAACCCCCTTCTACTCGCCTAACCACGTGGTCGAAGCCCAAAGCGATTCCTACCTTTATAAAATTGGCAATAAGGAAATTGTGCGTTTGATGAGCGAATGCAGTGAACTAATTAAGCTAATTGGCAAAGATGATCGCTACGCAAATTTATACACCGATTTAAGCAAGCAAAGTACTGGCATTATCGATGCCTACCATTGGATTAACCATGCCGAAGTAGAACAGATCTCCAAACCCATTGAAGCCATAAAAAGCACAGCCACTGCAGCCATTGATGAATACGAGAAGGTTCTAAAAATTAAAGCCCATACAGCAGCGGAAAGTGCGAGCGTAATGGGAGAAGCCCATAAAGCCATTTCTAAAATAAAAAATAGTCAGGCTAAAAATATTGACGAATACGTTAATCGCCTTGCCCTGCTGAGAGAGAATAAAGGGAAAGTAATTGCCTTAAAAGATCTGCGCTACAGCGACCTTACCGCCATTGAAGCCTTAGAAACTGAGCTAAGTGCGGTGAACGATCAATTATCGAAAGCCACTCTGAATTACCTTCTTCGCAAGGAAGCGCTAGAACCTTATGAATTAAAAACGGAAAAACTTAAGCAGGAGCTTGACCAAGCTAAAAAAGTAACAGAGCTTAATCGCTTAGCAGAAGACATTGTCCAAATTTCAGCTGAGCTCGACCTCTTGATTGAAATCGTAGGTAATTTAAAAATTGACGATGCCACTCAGTCGGTTAAAATCATTGACGCCATTTCTACGCTCTATGCGCAGTTTAACCGCATCAGCGCTCAGCTTAAAAACCGTAAAAAAGAATTACTTAGTCTCGAAGGCGAAGCAGAGTTTAAGTCACAAATAAAACTCATCAACCAAGGCCTTACCAATTACCTCAACTTGGCTGATTCAGCCGAAAAGTGCGATGAATACCTCAATAAGTTGATGGTACAGCTGGAGGAATTGGAAGCGAAATTCGCAGCCTTTGATGAGTTTATAGAAATCATTGCCGAAAAAAGGGAAGAGCTTTACAGTGCTTTTGACTCGAAGAAAGTTCAACTAAATGAAGCCTTAAACAAACAAACGCTTAGTCTACAAAAATCGGGCGGTCGCATCATTAACGGCATCCAAAAAAGGCTAGCCAAGCTTAAGAACGAAGGCGAAATGCGCACCTTCTTTGCTAGCGATTTAATGATTGAAAAAGTACGTGGCATCGCCGAACAACTTTTATCATTAGGCGATTCGGTGAAAGCCGATGACCTTCTTAGTCAGTTAAAAACCAGCTACGAAGATGCCCTAAGACAAAGCAAAGACAAGCAGGAACTTTTTGTAAAGGGCGAAAATATCATTCAACTGGGCAAGCATCAGTTTAATGTAAACACCCAAAGCATCGACCTCAGCATTGTTTATAAAGACGAGAATCTTTACTACCATATTAGTGGCACTAACTTTTTTGAAGCCTTGCAATCTGAGGCCGTTGAAGCAACCCGCAGCGTGTGGGACCAAAGCCTGAAAAGTGAAAATGCCCAAGTCTATCGCGCTGAGTATTTAGCTTATCACCTTTTTCTGGAAGCTCAACATGGCCAGAACGAGGAAGAAACTAAAACTCTGGAAGAATTGCATCTTCTTAATGACAGCGATTTACAGGAATACGTGCAGCTTAAAATGGGCCGTAAATACGATGAAGGTTATGTAAAAGGCGTGCACGATAAAGACGCTATGCTCATTTTAAAAGCCTTACTGAAACTTCATTTTAGCATCGGACTTTTACGTTATAGTAGCAATGCGAGATGCCTCGCCTACTTATTTTGGAAACGCGAAATATCGAGCGAACTGCGTGAAAAATGGGAAGAGAATATGCGTATTATTCGCAGCATTCTAAAAATATTTCCTCAAAGTAAAAGCTTCGTAAACAGTATTGCCGAGCTAAAAAATGATATTCAATCCCTTCCGCTTCAGCTAGATTGGGTAGATGACAAAGCACAAGAAGATGCCGCTCATTACCTATTCCATCTTTTAAGTTCAGAGCAAAAGCTAGCCTTTTCCCTCTCCGCTTGGGATTTAAGTGAGCAGTTTGAATTACACCTAAAAAAGAACCGCTGGACCAAAGACTATGAATTGTCTTTGAAAAACGAAAAAGGCAATAAAGGAAAGAGCTTTCAAACGATCCTATCTTGGCTTAAAGCCTACCAAAACCAAGGGACAAGCAAGCCCTTTTCGGAAGAGGTAATGCGCGAGGCCAGCGTCCTTTTAATGGATAAAACGCTTGCGCTAGATGAGCATCAAAAAGTGATACTCTCCGAAAAAATAGAAGGACTAGAAGGAGAGCACCCGTCTCTTGAAAAAGGACAAACAATGCTTCACTACCCGCATTTTATGGAGAAGCTGCATCGATTTAAAAGCACCACGGTGCAGGATTTTCTGCGCTTTCAAAAATTGAAAAAGGATTTACTAGCAGCCCAGAAAAAGGAATTACGCTTACAAGAATTCAAACCCAAGGTGATGAGTTCTTTTGTTCGCAACCAATTATTGGATGAAGTTTATCTGCCTTTAATCGGCGATAACCTTGCCAAGCAAATGGGCGCTGCGGGTGCCAATAAACGTACCGATCTAATGGGAATGCTTTTACTCATTTCCCCCCCAGGTTATGGTAAGACTACCTTAATGGAATATATCGCCAACCGTTTGGGATTGGTTTTTATGAAAATAAACGGTCCTGCTATTGGTCATGAAGTTACCGCTATTGACCCTTCGGTAGCGCCAAATTCTGCAGCACGTGAAGAACTGGAAAAACTAAACCTCGCATTTGAGATGGGCGATAATGTTATGATCTATATCGATGATATTCAGCATTGTAATCCCGCATTTTTGCAGAAATTTATTTCACTCTGCGACGCGCAACGCAAAATAGAAGGCATCTACAAAGGTGTAAGCAAAACTTACGATTTCCGTGGCCGAAAAGTGGCAGTCGTAATGGCGGGGAACCCCTATACCGAAAGTGGCGATAAGTTTCAAATTCCCGATATGCTATCCAACCGAGCCGATATTTACAACCTCGGAGATATTATAGGCGGCAAGGCCGAAGCCTTTGAAAATAGCTATTTAGAAAACAGCCTGAGCAGTAATCCTAGCATTGCAAAACTGAAAGATCAAAACAGCAAAGACTTCAAAATATTGGTCCAAGCGATTGAAAGTGGCGACACCAGTCAGATAAGTTTAGAAGGAAAGCACAGTGGAGAAGAAATAAAAGAATACCTTCAGATTTTGCAGAAAATGCTAAGATTGAGAGCGGTAATTTTAAAAGTAAACAAACAGTACATTCTTTCGGCTGGACAAGCGGAAGAGTATAGAACGGAACCTCCATTTAAACTGCAAGGCTCTTACCGCGATATGAATAAAATGGTAGAGAAACTGAGTCCGATAATGAATGAAGAAGAGTTAGAAACCTTAATCCTTTCGCATTATGAAAACGAATCGCAAAGTTTAAGCTCGGCGGCAGAATTCAATTTCTTAAAACTGAAGGAACTCTTGGATTTAATGAGCGAAGACGAGAAAAAAAGAAAAGAAGAAATCCTTGCAGTGTTTAGCCGACAACAAAAAATGAAGAGTTTCGGTGGTAATCAAATTGCACCGATTATAGAACAAATGGAGCGAGCAGGAATTGCCTTAGATGAATTAGTAAAGATTTTTCAAGGACCCACAAACCTGCCTAAATAAAGAATATTTAGATGGAGAATCAATTTTACCAAACTGAAGAATCGGTAGCAGAGTACATTGCAGCGGCCCAAGATATTAATGGGAGAAGCCTAATTGAAAAATTAAAAAAGCATCTCCCGCAAGGATCTTTGTTGCTTGAAATTGGCTCAGGCCCTGGTAGCGATTTTCAAATTTTAAAAGAAGTGTACCGCTCGGTCGGCTCAGATTTTTCCGTTGAATTCATACGCCTGCTCAAGCTTCGCTTTCCCCAAGATGAATTTTTAAACTTGAATGCGGTAAGTTTGGACACTACGCGTAAATTCCAAGGCCTTTACTCCAATAAGGTTCTGCATCATCTGCACGAAGAAGAGCTAAAAAAGTCCATCTTGCGACAAGCAGATTTACTGGAATCAGACGGAATTATCTGCCATTCTTTTTGGAAAGGCGAAGGGAATGAGAACTTTAAGGGGCTGCTTGTGAGCTACTATAGTGCTGAAAATCTAACGCTTCTTTTTCAAGATCACTTTAAAATCATTACGCTAGAGGAATATGAAGAATTTGAAACTGGAGATTCACTTTTACTAATTGCTAAGAAAAAAGACCAGTCCTGATCGCCTGGCTAACTAAATTACTTGAAAACTTAAAAACGAAAACATAAAATGAGTCTATTTAAAAATCTTTTTGGTAAAAAAGAAGAAGAACCAAAACCCTTCAGTCGCACCGTTCTAGACCTAAGCATGGGTTATATTTTCGAATATGATTTACGCACTTGGGAAGTTACTGGCGAATACGAATACGACTGGGGCGATGAAGAATTTAGCAAAGAATACAAGGTTTCCGATGGTAAGGACAGCTTTTACCTTTCGGTAGATGAGGACGACGAAATAGAATTGCTCTGGTGTGAAAAAGTACCTATGCGCAAACTAGGAGCGGAAATCGCCAAAAATATAAGCGATGGCTCAGCCCCACCCGAAACCATAATTTACAAGGGTAAAAGCTATTTCCTAGATGAAGAATCGCCGGGCTATTTTAACGACATGACCAAAAGTAAAAACGACGATTGGCAAGAATTCATCGCTTGGGACTACTATAACGAAGATGAAACTTTAAATTTGACCATTGAACAATGGGGCGAACGTTCCTTCGAGGCATCTTGGGGGAAGGTAATCTCCGAATTCGAAATTTCTGATATTCTTCCAAGAAAATAAGAACCATGCGCATCTATCATTATCTCAGTCTTTTAGCAAGCTTATTTTTAATTAGCGCTTGCGGACCTAATACCCCGGTTTACGAGAAAAACCCCATCGACGATTTAGTAAAAAAAATGACTGAAGTGCCGAACTACAGCATTATGCTTTACGACATGAACTACGATGAGAGTAGCGAAAAGTATTTGCATCAGTATCGCATCTTAAAAGAAGACAGCTTCAACGACACCTTAGTTTCAGAAACTACCGATTGGCTGCAAGTGAGCGACAGCTATTTCAATAGCAATATCGACAATATGGGCATGGCGCTTATCACTAAAGTAGATGGGAAAGTGGAAAAGAAAGTAGCACCTCCTGGTTATAATAATTATGTTGGCAACGAGAAGTACGGAAAATGGAACCAAGGTTCGGATGGCAATAGCTTTTGGGAATTCTACGGCAAATACGCCATGCTGCGTTCCGTTTTAGGTTACGGTATGTCCCCTATTTACCGTGGCGGCTGGAACGATTATCGTCGCAATTATTATCCCTCGGGCAGAACCTATTACGGTAATAACTCCAACGGTGGCACTCGCTTTGGCACTAATGGCAGCCACACCAGCAATCGGAGCAGTCGCTCTACTTGGAACAGCAAACCCACTACCTTCAAACAAAATGTGCGCAGCAAAGTACAACGCAGTAGCAGCCGTACAAGCAGCAGAAACTCACGTTCCTCTTCACGCTATCGCAGCAGTTCTAGCAGTCGAGGACGCGGATTTGGTGGTGGAAAATAATTAAGCAAAACAATAGCAATATGACAACCGAACTTGTAGCAAACGAATGGCTTAACTCCTTTTTGCTTTTTCTCATTTACCTTAGTAGCTCCCTTATTTTACTCTTTATTGGAAAGTGGGCCTTTAAGCTGCGCAAGAGTAAAATTAACTTTAGCCATGAACTGGTTGAAAAAGATAACCTCGCTTTCAGCTTTGCCTATGTAGGTTATTTCGCTGGACTAATCCTAGCGGTAGGTAGCGCCATTTACGGCGAGTCAAATGGACTGATAGTTGACTTGGTGGATATGGGAATTTTTGGCTTGCTCGCCATTATCCTTTTGAACCTTTCCTCTACCATCATGGATAAAATTACCCTTTCTAAATTTTCGATTTGGAAGGAAATTACCGAAGACCGCAATGCCGGGATGGGCATTATCGAAGGCGCCAATTATCTGGGCTCGGGATTAATCATTTTCGGCGCTATTACTGGTGAAAGTGGCAACTTGCTTTTTGGCATTTATACCGCCCTACTCTACTGGGTTTTGGGCCAAGTTCTAATTTTAATTAGCACCGCCCTTTACAACAAATTAGTACCCTACGATATTCACGAGGAAATTGAAAAAGACAATGTGGCCGCGGGCATTGCCTATGCGGGACTAATTATCGCAATGGGTAATTTAATTCGCAATGGCCTGATGGGTAATTTCGATAACTGGGTGGATACGCTAATGGAAGTGGGCTACGAAGCAGGTATTGGTATTATCATTTTACCGCTTATTCGCACTTTGGTAGATAAGATTTTATTGCCGGGACAGAATTTAAGTGATGAAATCGCGAATCAAGAAACCCCAAATTCGGGCGCAGCACTAATAGAGGCCTTAGGCTATATTGGCGGATCTATGCTTATAATTTGGTGTATCTAAATTGAAACTTTCACGCTCTCCCGTCTTAAAACTTGCGCTCTTTGCCACAGGACTTTCTGGCATTGTAGCGGAATACATCCTGTCTACCCTCGCCACCTATTTTATTGGTGATTCGGCCACACAATGGTCGCTCATCGTTTCGGTAATGCTCTTCTCCATGGGATTGGGTAGCAGGTTTAGCAAGTACTTTAACGAAAACCTTTTAGTTAAATTCATCGCCATTGAATTTAGCCTCAGTATTCTGGTTTCATTCGCCAGCCTCTTCGCTTATACCGCGGCAGGTTACACCGAATACGTGGGCTTTATTATTTACGGACTGAGCATTCTCATTGGGATTTTAATCGGTCTCGAAATCCCCTTGGTAATCCGCCTCAACGAAGAGTTCGAATCGCTGCGCATCAATGTAGCCAGCGTTATGGAAAAAGATTATTTAGGTTCGCTCGTGGGCGGATTGTTTTTCGCCTTTGTCGGTTTACCGATCTTAGGTTTAACCTACACCCCTTTTATACTGGGAATGGTAAACTTTGTAGTAGCCATCCTCTTGTTTTTAGTGGTTAAAGACGCTTTAAAAATTAAGGCTAAAAGCCTGATAAGTTTGGCTGCCGTTATCGTCTTCGCAATGATTAGCACCGGTGCCTATTATGCGAGCCCCATTATCCTACAAGGCGAACAAGCCCGTTACAAAGACAAAGTGGTTTTTGAGAAGCAGAGCAAATACCAACGCATTGTAATTACCCAGTGGAAAAACGACTATTGGCTTTACATTAATGGAAACCAACAACTTAGCACCATTGACGAAGACAAATATCACGAACCATTAATCCATCCAGCGCTAAATATTATTCAAGAGCGTAAGCATATTTTAGTGCTCGGTGGCGGTGATGGATGTGCGGTAAGAGAGATTCTAAAATACCCTGACGTAGAGAAAATCACCTTGGTAGATTTAGACTCGGTAATGACCAATATGGGAAAATACAACCCCATTTTACACGAACTAAACGAAGGTGCTTTTCACCATCCTAAATTAGAAATCATCAATACCGATGCATTCAATTTTATGGAAAAGGGCGAGAACTATTACGATGCGATAATTGTCGATTTACCCGATCCTCGCTCGGTCGAATTAAACCGTTTGTACACCTTGCAATTTTACCAGCTTTGTCACTTAAAACTAAAAAAACACGGGGTTTTATTAACCCAAGCCGGCAGTCCCTATTATGCGACCAAAGCCTTCTTATGCATCGACAAAACCATGGCCGCAGCGGGGTTCACCACTCAAAAAATGCATAACCAAGTAATAACACTAGGCGAATGGGGCTGGGTGATGGGAGTAAAATCTTGGCCCGAAGAAAAAGATTTAAAAGGTACTTTAGAGCAAATGGAGTTTACGATTCCCACGCGTTGGTTAAATCAAGATGCGATGTTAATGATGTGTAATTTCGGCAAGAACATTTACGAAGCCACGCACGATAGCATTGCGATAAACCAAATTCAAAACCCTGTTTTGTACCGTTATTACCTGAAAGGCAATTGGGATTTATATTAAAGGAAAATGGTAAAAACTAGCATTTACAATTTACGCTTTTGGCTTTTGGAAACGAATGCCAGTCTATTAAAAGAGCATTTGCATAAATTCTTGAGCGAGGCGGGCTATGGCATTGTAGGCTTTAGCGAGCATCAGTTTCAACCGCAAGGTTATACTGCCATTTGGTTGCTTAGCGAAAGTCATTTAGCCCTGCACACCTATCCCGAAGATGAACGGTCCTACATAGAGTTGAGCGGCTGCTCCAAAGATATGAACGAGCGCTTTAAATCGCTTTGCCATCAACAATGGCCCGATAAAATTAAGCAGGAAGAATTGGCCATTTTGTAAAGGTCCTATTTCTTGACAGTCAAGCATTTATGAAGTATTAAAAAGCTATATTCGCACATCAAATTTCGATAGAACACCCTATGTTGCGAATTATTTTTGCTCTGCTAATTAGCCTAAACCTTCAGGCCCAAACCGAAAACTATCAGATTATCATCCACGGTGGAGCGGGTAATGGCCTTAAAGCAGAAAACTATTCTGAGGCACAAATAGCCGCTTTTCATCATTCTTTACGCCAAGCTATTGCTATTGGCGATAGTGCCTTGCAAAAGGGCACAGCCACAATTGAAGTAGTAAGCCTCGTTATCCAACAGCTCGAAAACGACAGTCTTTTTAATGCCGGCAAAGGAGCGGTTTTAACTTATGAAGGCCGCGCTTCTTTAGACGCTTCTATTATGGATGGCGAAAACGGTAATGCGGGAGCCGTTGCCGGACTTAGCTGCATCAAAAATCCAATTACCGCTGCCTTAGCGGTGCTAAACAACTCGCCACATGTTTTACTCAGTGGCGCTGGCGCAGATACCTTCAGTCTGCAAAATGGGCTTACTCAAGTAGATCCCTCCTATTTCATCACCCAGCGTATGAAAGGCATCCACGAAAGTATAAAGGGTCATCAAGGCGCCTTGGATAGTATCCGCGACTTTAAAATGGGCACGGTGGGTTGCGTAGTAAGAGATCGTCAAGGCAATATCGCAGCAGGTACTTCTACTGGTGGTATGATGAATAAGCGATATGGTCGCGTTGGCGATTCACCTATCATTGGCGCTGGCACTTTTGCCTCCAATGCTACGGTGGGAATTAGTTGCACCGGGCACGGCGAGTACTTCATCCGTCATGCAGTAGCTTATCAAATTAGCGCGCGTTACGAATTTCAAGGCCTTAGCAGTCAGAAAGCCGCCGACACGGTACTACATGAGGTTCTAAAACCTGGCGCGGGTGACGGCGGAGTAATTGGCATCGATAAGGACGGGAATTTCATTATATCCTTTAATACAGCTGGAATGCTACGGGCTTTCAAACAAGAAGGAGAAGCTATTCAAAGCTATATTTTCGGGGAAGGAGAAAAATAATTCCCTTAAAAACAATGTCTTAGAAATTTATTTTATTTTTCTTGGTTACTGCTATAGCAAAATCGAAAAACCCTCTTATATTTGCACTCCCAAAACAACGGGGCGATTAGCTCAGCTGGTTCAGAGCACCTGCCTTACAAGCAGGGGGTCACTGGTTCGAACCCAGTATCGCCCACAAAAAAATCCGGAGATGAAAATCTACCGGATTTTTTTATGTCTTTTTGTTGGAGGATAACGATAGATTATGCGCAAAAAAATCTAATGTACCACGAGATAAATCCCGTGGCTATCAATATTAGACCTTTCTTAATTTTGGATCTTAATCCCAAAAATGATAGCTTAGATAAATATCAACCATGTCGAAACCCCGCAGGATTGACATGATTGGCTGAATACACAAACCCGAAATCACCCTTTTTGAAGCATATGAAAAAAACAGTAATAATTGGCTCTTTAAATTTATCCTGAGCTTTCTAATCTTAAGTCACTGGCTTAGTGGAGTAGATTTCTTAGGTCTATTACTAAGGTCTATACTAATCACCTTGATCGTTGTTTTTGTTGAAATTATTACTGTTAGCACATAGGAAAAGCTAAAGTAAAGCTGAAACCATATTAATCCTAACTTGCCCTTGAAGCTTTAATACGTCAAATCCCCAATAGAGGCTTCGCTAAAAAATCATTAATCCTCTGTCCTAGGCATTTGACCCTTTCCTTAATACGCTATAAAATTGCTCCATCACTACCGAATGCGGCAATGTGAGAGCTGAAATACTAATAAAAATAATCAAAGTCCCGCTCATAGGCAGAAAGGTATAGTAAGACAGTAGTAGCAGAGAACATATACCCAAGAGGCTTAAAATCGTATAAGGCATCAGTAACCTTACAAAAGAAAGAAAGTTGAAATTGGACAACTTAGATTTTAAAAAGGAAAACTCCTCCTGCAGCACCTCCATAGAATGGAGCGTCGCAAAATATATACTAAAACCTATCAAGATAGATTGTGTACAAAAAGACAAATGAATCAGGCCTAAGACGAAGAGCTCAACAGCAACATTCTGGAAGCCGATTCTTCCTGCGAATCGAGTAAAGAAAAGCAGAAAGCAGAGAGTACTAAAAAGGAGTAGGAGTTTAAATACGGGCGACTGAAAAACCACCAACAGCTGCAATAAATCTTTACTCGCACCACAAATATGGAAAATCTCGACCTGATTATAAACCACAAGTGCCGACAAGATAGAACTGCCCCACAAGAAATAAAGGAGGGCTTTCATTAAAGCAGGAATACTATTATAAGAGCTTAGTTGAGATTGCCCAAAATGATAGGCAGATAAAATTAAAAACAAAACTAGACCCACTTTCGGGAACAACAGCCAGATAAAAACAATCAAGATTATCAATGCGAGGTAGAATCCATAAAAGAACAAAGGACTTGCTTTGGTATTCTTAACAAATAAAACATGATCAATGGCCCCATGCGGAATACCGACCAGCGCAATTAAAAAAGCAGCCAAAGACACTTGCATCCACGTAGGTATATCTCCTATAATAAGCTGCAAAAGCCAATGGAAAACGTTTAAGAAAACAAAAATGGATCTTGGTTTGAGCATAAAAAAAAAGGGGCTACTAGACAGCAGCACCCCTAATTAGTTTTGTAACTATTTTAAGACGTGCTTATGCTGCCACCTTTTTCTTAGAAGAAACGGCAATGGAATAAACCACTAGGCCAAAACCAATTTTATTTATCGCATCTGCGATATTGTAAAATAAGTCCACGTTGCTAGACTCCCAGCCTAAACCAGTGTTTAACCAGCCTCCAGGCATACACATATATCCAATCGGATAGATGGCCCAACCTACTAGAACAAACCAACCTAAAGTCCGCACACCTGTCTTCACAGATTCGTTGCCACTTTTAGCCGCCAACTTTGCTACTTCACCATACCAGGCTGTATACAAAATGTATAAATAGCCCAATGTTGACAGGAAGCCCCACAATACGGAGTGACTTGTGCTACCACCTTCTGGGTTGAAAGCTTCCCCTATGTAGCCAGTTACCAGCATCCACACTGATGCGAAAATCAGCTTCCATAATAAGCCGAGTTTGGCTCCCGCGGCTTTGGTCAGCAAATAAAATTCAACGCACATTAACGGAACCGTAAGAGTCCAGTCTATGTAACGCAATGCCGTTGGATTTTCGCCTGTAGCAACGTAATAGTCCCTCATATAATAATAATGGACTGCAGCGATGCCGGTGATTAACCCCGATACTAGGAGAGAAAGCTTCCACTTTTCATCTACACTACCACGCTCAAAAAAGAAAAAGACTGAGGCCGCTAACATTGCCATATACCCCGTAAAAAAGGTAAAAGCGATAGGATCGTCCTTTGGAATAACGAGTACATCTAACAACATAGTCAATCAATTTTAATGTTAATTTATTGTTAAACATGACTTAAATGGTTTTGTTTAAGTTTTACTCAAGAATATTAAACAAAAACTTGTGAAAGAATTTCCAAAGCCCGCAAACCCCTCACTCCGGCTCGAAAAGAGCCGATTTGCTGTCTCAACATTTTTCCTAGTATTTTCAGTAAATTAACGTGAGTTCGACGTAAAGTTAGGCCTCAGACCTCTAGTAAATAGTGGGTTTCAAGCCGAAGCAGGGAAGCAATAGCGGGCTATTGTGAGCTGCTGAGGCGTGGAAAACCGCTTTTTAGAAGGGGCCTAAACGGATTTTCCAATAAAAATGAAAATCTGAGGCTCTAATTTATTGTCGAATTCACGTTAAATTATTACTAATCCACAATTACACTTGGCTGCTTTAGAAAAAATAGAAGCTGTTCTACAGAGCACACGGCTTGACAAGGGCTAGTCACCAGGAGTGAGCTTGTTTTCCATTTCATTCTTATACCTCCTTACATCCGCTGGTTTTCTAGCCAGTACTTTATCGGCATTTACCAACAATTAAATGGAGGCGGTTTTTCGCAAATATTCTTACTTAGTTTTCGATTTTAGCATTTCGCCCTTGCTAAAAATTAGGCTTTACGCGATAATGCTTGGCGTTTACATATTGCTGCTAGGTCTTGAGCCATTTTTGGACATCTTGAGCCAAATCTGAAAAACATACCCTATGAAAAAGATGAAAATCTTGAGCTTTAGCGTCCTAATTCTAAGCCTAGTTGTTTCTGCTTGCACACCAGAAGATGAAACAAAAATTGAGGTGAATTCTGTAAACCCGCCTAACTCAGCAGAAGAGCTAAACAATTTTTTTAAAGCAGGACGTAAAGCCTTGCAGACCTATACTTTTGAAGCGAACCAAGCCCAGGAAATTAGAGGTGATGCTGGTACCGTACTTAAAATTCCGGCGAACGCCTTTGTGCATCCTAGTGGGCAAGCCATTAGTGGCACGGTAGAATTAAGCTTGCGTGAAATGTATAACCCGTCTGCTTTAATTTTCAATAATGCTCCTACTGTTGCTAACGGCCAAATTTTAAGTAGCGGAGGTTCTTTTGAATTGCAAGTACAGCAAAATGGCGCAGACTTGCGTTTGGCCAATGGCGCCAAGATTGGCGTAGAGGTCCCAACCGACAGCTTAGACCCCAACATGGAGCTTTTTGCGACGAATAGCCGTGATACGAACAACCAAGTAGCTTGGCAAGCGCAAAACGTAACCGTGATTGATACAACCATTGATACATCTGGTGTAAACCAACGGGTTGACTCGCTTTATGGCTTTCAGCTACGAAGACTTTTCCGTTTTATTAATTGCGATTATTTTTATAATGACCCTAGGCCCTTAACCGAGGTTACGATAAGGGTGGGTCCAAACATGACTTTTCAAAATACGCGTGTTTTGGTTTATTTACCTAGTATAAATGCAATGGTTCCGGTAAACAACTTTCAATCACCTGATTTTCTTATAAATGGCGGCTACCAAATGCCCGTGGGAATAAATGCCATTTTTATTGCTATAAATATTGATAACATGGGCAATTACAATTACGCTATTCAGCAGAATACGATCAGCCAAAATCACTTAGAAGTGATGAACTTTCAGACCATAACCCAAGCGCAGCTTACCCAATTACTTAATAATTTATAAGCAAAACACTTGCGCTAATAAAACATAGTTTTACTGCCGATTTACTTACGCAAAAATGGTGCTTAGCTCATTGCTGATTATCAAATATTTTCCTTCCTATTTTAAACTATAGCGGGCCGCCTTTTCAAAGGTGGCCTGACTTATTTTTACCTCTGGACTATTGCACGCGATTCTTAGTATCGTACCCAATGTACCTCACTACGGGTAAAAGAATAACTACAATACAATTTGAATAGTCTCGTTAGTAAAATAATTTAAGCCACCATTTCATGCAAAAAACTATCTTCACCATGGCGCTTATTCTGAGCGCATTTGGCATCAGCAATTTAACAGCCCAAAACACCGATGACTTTGTGAAATTCAACCCCAATTTATGGGTAGCGAAATACGAAGTGAGCAATGAGGATTATAAGGAATTCCTTGGCGATTGGCTGAAAAAGCATGGTCGAGAAGAAACACAAAAGCTCAAACCCGACTCCGCCCAATGGCGGACGAAACTGGCAAAATCACATAATGAACCGATGTTTGAAAAGTACCACAACCACCCCGCGTACAATAATTATCCTGTGGTAAATATTAGCGAAGACGCAGCTGAAAGTTACTGTAAGTGGCTCACCGAAAAATACAACAGCAGCAAAAAGCGCGAATTTAAAAAAGTAATCTTCCGCTTGCCGACCGAAAAGGAATGGCAATCTTTTTCATCCCCACTCATTGGCAACCGTTTACCTTGGTATGGAAACTTTCCTTACCTCAGCAATGAAAACGGACAAATGGACTGCATGCTTACCAATATAAAAATGATAGATTATACTTCTGGAAAATTCCACCACGCGGCCGATGGAGGTTTTTACACAACCAAGATTGGCGTATACAAAAGCAATAATTTGGGGCTTTTCGACATTATAGGCAATGCCGCCGAAATGACTGGTGACGCTAAAATAAAAGGTGGCAGCTGGGACAACACCCTTGAAGAATGCTACATCGACCTTAGCCAAAATTATTCCGCCCCTGACCCTAGGGTAGGCTTTAGGTTGGTAATGGAAGTTATTGAAGCTTAACTGGAAATATAAATTTCCGCCATTGATACCTTTCCCCTTTTCCAAATTAAGGTGATATGGACAATAATTACAACCTGAAATCGATTTAAAACTAGGCCTCAGACCTCTTATTATTTGGGGTTCTTTAGCCGAAGTGGTGAAGCAAGAGCGGGCCATATGACCGAAGCAACACTTTGCTATCTTCAACTAGGAACTTTTCCACTCTATAACTCTTAACTAAAGTAATTTAAAAAATAGTCTGAATAAAAAAAATGGCCTTAAGAAGAGGCCTTTTTTCATGCTTAAGACTTAGTATAAAATCCAAAATCGGCATAGAGAAAATGAAGGAAATATACAAGTATTTTCGTTTAAATTATAACATTTAAGAGCGATTTTTACCTTATATTTGAAAATAACCTAATTAAAATACATAAAACATCAAAACCATGAGCACCACGAAAGTATTAGCAGGAATTGCAGCAGGCCTAGGTCTAGGTGCAGCAATAGGAGTTTTATTCGCTCCCGACAAAGGATCTGAGACTAGATCTAAAATCGCCAACAAAAGCAACGACACCCTCAATGATTTAAAAACGAAATTTTCAAATCTAATGGATGAAATTGCTAGCACCATTGAGAAGGAGACAGACGAAGTAAGTCAAGCCTACGACAAAGCCAAATCGAAGGTAAAGGAAATAAGCCAAGAAAAACCTTTAGATTAATAAACTAATACAAGGCACATTAATTTACCTGATTCACCTCAGCTAGATTAATGTGCTTTTTTTTTGAAATTTTGAAATGGAAAATAACGCCTTCGGATTAGAACCTTTATTTGAAAAAGCGGAGAATTACGCAAAGACCAATTTTGAACTTTACCGCCTAAAAACAGTTAGTAAAACCGCAAGTATTTCGTCTGCATTAGCTTCACGTGCTTTAGCTATAATTCTATTCAGCACATTTATAAGCCTCTTGAATATTGGCATTTCTTTGTGGCTAGGAGATTTGCTCGGCAAACTCTATTACGGCTTTTTCTTCATGGCGGGCTTTTATGGGCTCTGCGGTGGAATCGTTTATTTATTCTTTCACCGATCCCTTAAAAAGCGTATTAGCAATTCTATTATTTCAAGTCTCTTAAGATAAGCTACTATGAAGACAGTTGACGAAACAGAGAAGCTTCAAGCAGCGATCGCCCTTCTAGAAGAAATAAAAAAAGAAGAGGAAGAGCAACTTAAAGTGCAATTTAAAATAGTTGCAGAAAACTTTAAACCGCTTAACCTAGTAAAAAGTACAATAGATGAAATAATTCATCAACCCAATCTGAAAGAAGACGGTCTCGATACCATTATCGGCTTGATAACTGGCTACTTTTCTAAAAAAATATTTTTCGGCTCTACTCACAATCCTTTCAAGCAAATTTTTGGCAGTATTATGCAGATGGGAATTGCCAACGTAATTTCAAAAAATGCCGAAGCTATAAGAGTCTTTTTAGGCAGTTTTATTAAAGAGGTTTGGCCTGACAAGAGTAAAGGTCAATCCTAAACAGCACTTTCCTTTAACTTCATCGAGGAAAAAATACAGTTCATCGATTCAACGTAGAAATCTTTTCGTTCATCGATTATTTCTCTTAATTCATTGCTCAATTTCGACTTTTGATCCATCGAAACGAAATAATCAATCAGATGAAATACAGAATTCCCACCTTAATAGCCGCTAGTTTTTTAGCCTTCTCTTGTGCTAAAGATCAAGACCAATCTCCCCTTAGTAACAGCCATACTAATCTCAGTGATGATATCGCTAGTCTGGTGGTTCCGAAAAATTTCTCATTTAATACCGCCCAAGAAATTGAGGCCTCAATTTCTATTAAAAACCTTAAAGATCAACCACTTGCTGGTACTCGTGTTAGTTTTTACACGAATCGCCCTGATCAAGGTGGTAAATTTTTAGCTGCAGGCATTAGCGATGCAGATGGTATGGTAGAAATGCCCATTCGCATTCCCGCTTATCAAGAAGAGGTATTTGTGCAAGTACACAGTATTGGCTTCAACAATCAAGCATTAGTACCTTCCAACCAAAATATCAATTTAAACTTCGGCGGCACTCCAGCAGCACGCAATTTAAACTTTGGTAAAACCAGCAGCAGCTCTCCCATCGCTATAAGCGAAAACTACTATTACATGGGTGGTTTTAGCTCTGGCATAAGCTCTGGTCTTCCCAGCTATTTAGAAGCAGACCAAGACCCCATTAGTCAAGGCTTATTAAATGATATTAATGCAACATTACCTGAAGGTACTTCTATCCCTAACAGTAACCCCAATCTACTAACTACAGGCAATGAGTTAGATGTTGTTCTCACAGGAACTAGCGATGTTTGGGTGACCTTTTTAGGAGAAGGGGCGGAATACAGAAACGCTCTGGCCTACTATGTTTTCGACAGCAACAACCCTCCCGCTAGTCAAAGCGATATCGACTCAATCTTTATCATTCTTCCCAATGCTTCATTAGACGGATCAAAGGGGAAATTACAAGCTGGTGATAAAGTAAAACTTGGCACTTTCCCTGCTGGAAAAACCATCAGCTGGGTACTATTTCAAAATGCTTTTACTGGTACTAATGTAAATGTAAATGCTACAAAATACTTTTCACGTATTGACTTCAACACCATGGAAACCAATGCTAGCTTGCGTCAGCACTCGGTGCAGTTTGTTGATTATTCCCGTGAGCTTTTAATTAATGGCTTTGAAGACCAAACGCGTTCTGGTCATAGCGACAACGATTTTAACGACCTTATTTTCTACGCCACCGCTAATCCTTGGACTAACGTAGACGTGACGGGCGTTCCCCCTATCACTCCTAAGAAAGACTGCGATAACGATGGTGTATCTGATGATGCTGATGACTTCCCCTGTGACGCTAGCCGCGCGATTCGCAACACTTACACTGGAACTCTAGCTTACGAAGATCTATGGCCTTCACAAGGAGACTACGACTTTAACGACATGGTAATTGACTATGAAGTTGACCACATCTTAGACGGAAATAACAAACTGGTATCCGTTGAAGCAGATTGGACCGTAAGAGCAGTTGGTGCAGGTTTTAAAAATGGCTTTGGCTTTGAATTCGAAAACTTAGCATCTAATGCAATTAACACCGTTAGTGGCCAAGATTTACAAGAAGCGCTAATCAGCCTTAATGGCAATGGCACCGAACAAGGTCAAACCAACGCGACCATTATTGCTTTTGACAATGTATTTAATGTAATGCCAAATCAAGGCACTAGATTCATCAATACCATTAAAAACGAAACAACTGTTGCGCCTGCTACCGTGACTAATGTAATCGACTTTAAAACTCCACAGCTACAAGCTAATATAGGCTTGCCTCCTTATAATGCCTTTATCTTCGCTAATGGCACAAGAGGTCGCGAAATTCACTTAGCAGACAAAACTCCTACCGATTTAGCTGATCTAAATCTATTCGGAACCGAAGCCGACGCAAGTGACGCAGGCAGCGAATATTACTACAAAACAGCAAACGGTTTACCATGGGCAATTAACATTGCTGAAAGCTTTGCCTACCCTGTGGAATACAGCCCGATAAACGATGCTTACAGCTACTTTTCTACTTGGGCCGTATCTGGCGGCAGCCTTAATACAAACTGGTTTACTGACGAAGCCGGCAACCGTGAAAGCAAATTTATTTACTAGAAAAAATTATTTCGATTGATTAGAAGAGCCCAGTGTTATGATTGCACTGGGCTCTTTGCTTTAGGTGCTTTCGCAAGATGGCGTAGAAAACCACTGTTTTCAAAAAACAATTTATAGGTGCTTCATGCTAAATCTCCGATAACAATTCATCTTTGAATTGATCTTAAATGTCAGACCTACTCTTAAACGAACACATTCGGCCCTTAATCGAATTTAAAAGGATAAGCCCTTAAATTGAAAGATATTTGAGCATCGAAAAAGGGAAAACCTTTAAGGTAAGCAACATGTCCCTATCTATACCCCTCTATACAGAGAAAGATCCTCGCCCAAAAGCGAGGATTTTTTTTACAACGTGAGTTCGACGTAAAATTAGGCATCAGACCTCTTGTAAATAGTGGGTTTCAAGCCGAAGCATTGAAGCAATAGCGGGCTATTGTGAGCTGCGGAGGCGTGGAAAGTCGCTTTTCAGAAGGGGCCTCAACGGATTTTCCAATAAAAATGAAAATCTAAGGCTCTAATTTATTGTCGAATTCACGTTTACACAAAATGGGACCTAAAAACTTGTCCCTCTTATTTTGTATGCATTAGTTTCACTGTTAAGAGCATTAAAGCGTAACTTTAATCCCTCAATGCAATGCAACAATGCTCAACAAAGCCTTGCTCAACAAGCTAATTGGAAGTAACAAAGAGCTACCGATTGAAAGCCGCCTTCTAAACGGCATTAGTCTCTTCTCTAGTCTGGCCATGCTTATATTATGTATCAGTATTTTTATCTATGGCAATAACAAATTGGCACTAGGCCTGCTTACTTCTTCCTTAATTTTTGCCACTAGCTACTATTTAGGTTTCAGAAGAGGAGAAAATCTATACAGTCAATGGGTCTTTATACTATCGGTTAGTTTCACTGCAAATCTTAGCTTTAGTTACTTTAATGGGATAAGCAGTCCGGGCTTTTACGGTCTCATTATAGGTTTTTTTGTAGCCCAACTTTGCGCTCCTAGTCAACGTTGGAAATTAATCTACTACCTATTTTTCACCCTTTTAGGTATTTATTTCATCTTTCTGAAAAGCGAAGAAATAACTGCACTGCACTTTATTTACTTCATTGGCTATCTGCTATTTACGGCAGTGTTGTTTTTTGGTCTCAGCTTATTAATGGCCGCCTATCGCTCTATGGCAGATAAGGCTTCCGCAGAAGGTGAAGAATTAAAAAAGAGCAATCTTCTAATACATGAACAGCTGCAGGAAATGCGTGATTTAAATGAGCAAAAAGACCGACTGTTCTCCATTATTGGTCACGATTTACGCAATCCTCTGAATGCCATTGAGGGCTTTATGAGTGTGCTTGAGCAAGATGAAATTAGTGCCGATATTCAAAAAGAATTACAAAAGGAATTATTAAAGCTAACGCGCGGCAGTCGCACACTGCTCGATAATTTGTTAGAATGGTCGCGTCGCGAAGCCAAAGCTTATACCATTGAGGGAGTAAATATTAAAGAAATTGCCGATCGCGTAAACGACACGATGGAAAGTCTTGCAAAAGCAAAGCAAATTAACATCCATATTCTAGTTAATAATCAGGATCCAAAAGTTTTAGCCGATAAGCAAGTTTTGGAACTTACCCTGCGCAATCTTATTGGCAACGCGATAAAATTTAGTCCTCAACATGGCTGGGTAAAACTGCGATCGTACGAGTTTCAAGAGTCCATTCATATTGAAATAGAAGACAATGGCTTAGGCATGGATCAAAGGCAAATTGAGCGACTCTTTACCAAAGGCCGTGAAATTAAGGAGGGCACGGCAAAAGAAAAAGGCGTCGGCCTAGGGCTTCTACTTTGTCAAGAGTTTATTCAGAAAATGAAGGGAGAAATAAGTGTTCGCAGCACCTTAAATAAAGGCAGTTGCTTTACTATTATCCTTCCCAAAGAAAATCAATAGACTAATTGGTTCTTATCATCTCACCTTAAAAGAAGTTCGAGCTAAATTAAGGCATTCGATTTTCAATCAAATTCAGCTTAGTACCTTAGCACCATGGATGAAAACAAAATCCCTTCAAGCCTTTATGCCGAAGATAATCAGCAAGCTCACCAGCATTGTAAAATTTGCGGGGTAAACCTACTTGAAGTTGATACCTACGGCATTCAAAAAGTTTATAAAAACTATCCTGATCAAGAGGAAGCTCAGGTTCTTTTTGACTTTGCTCTTTGCATGCCTTGCATGGAAAGTGCCCGAGCGGAACTTAGCCAAGAATCTCGTCAAAGGATTGATTTGTTTATGCGAGAAAAAATGATGGATTTAGCTCTAGCTGGTATCAGCCCTAGTGAAAGATACCACAATCACCAGTGTACTTTAAGTGGAAAAGATCTTAATGAAGCCCATGACTATCAAGTTATTGCTATCTGCCAAAGCGATAATTTGGTGGAGAGCCCTATCTACATAAGTGATGTTATTTTAGATGAAATACAAGAACTACTTTCTGCGAAAAGTAGAGATGAGTTAGACCGCTTTACTGAAAACAATCTCGATTGGCCGCCCGAACTAAAAGCTTTGATAAAACAAGGTGACTGGCTGCCTATTTAACGTGAGTTCGACGTAAAATCAGGCCTCAGACCTCTTGTAAATAGTGGGTTTCAAGCCGAAGCAGCGAAGCAATAGCGGGCTATTGTGAGCTGCTGAGGCGTGGAAAGCCGCTTTTTAGAAGGGGCCTAAACGGATTTTCCAATAAAAATGAAAATCCTGCATCTAGCTCATTTGCTGTAGCCCGCTACAGCTGCACGATCCAGACTAGTCTTTTCCTTCCATTGAAAATCTGAGGCTCTAATTTATTGTCGAATTCACGTTATTTAAGATCGCAATTATGTTGCTTAAAGCTTCAAGCTGATGCCATTACTAAGCTTGTAAGTTTGCTGCGGAATATTGGGTAAAGCCACTGGAAAGGCATCAAAAGCATATTGTACATTAAAAGTAAAGTTTAAAGATTTCCAAATCTTAAAGGACAATTGCCCCTGCAGGGAGACTCGATAATCCTCGAATTTATCCACGCGCGGCTGAAAGTAGGCAATGAACAAATAGCTGAAATCTGTGGAAGGATGCCAATTAAGATTGAGATAGGAACTTAATCGTAAATCCTGATGCTGAGCCGCAGTTTCTATTTCTTCATCGTATTCTGCCATTAGTAAATGCCCGGTATAAAAGCTCAATTTCTTGCGCTTATGCAGAGAGGCTCGCAAGCCAGCACCCAGTAAATATCTTTGATTGATCTTAAGTGGAACGTCCATCTGGGCTTGACCGAAATACTCAAAACTCCAATATTTATTAATGCTATTTTCAAAACGTAGGTGCAAGAAACCACTGCGTTCAATATCATTATTATTGGTACTGCTAAAACTGAAGTTTGTGAGAAATATGGCCCTGAATTTATTTTGCTGAAACTGTAATCCCGAGCTATTATTAAAGCTCATTAAGCGTTGGGTATTTTGCAGGAGACCGAAATTGAATTGCTCGTTAAAGCTCCAACGACTGGTATCGGCACTACTGCGAAATTGTTCAATATTCACAATCTGCCCTGGCAAAAAGGTGGTAGGCAAACTAAACAACAATATGAGACGTATTACTTTTAAGACCATGGGTCAAAAATAAGTTTAAGATTGTGGCTGCCTCTGCTCCCAACAATAAAATATTAATGACCTTTGTTTAAATCAGTAAAAATCAATCTAGCATATGAGCTTACGAATAAGCCTTTTAGTTTTCAGCATTTTAGTCTCACTTACTGGCTTCTCCCAAAATACCAAAGCTTTAAGCGATAGTTTAAAAAGTCAAATTAGCCTATTTGTAAGTAATCATGCCGATAGTCACGAAAAGGATTATCTAAATATTCCTTCCCGAGAAATGGGTGGACTTGAAGATGAGGCCTTTATGTGGAGCGATAAATTCCGTTTAGAGAGTAAAGAAGAATTTAAAAACACCTTAGGCTACACCACGGAAAGAAAAATTTACTTCAACTTTTACTTTTACGAGACCGAACTAGATCGTCAGTACGCACTTAAAAATTGGATGGACAATTTTATTGAGGGGAAAAGTATTCGCGCCGCACGTCCGGTTAGAACCTTTCAGTACGCTACTCCTACTATAATTCTGATTAATAAGCAGAATATAATCGTTTGCACCTACGACTGTAAATATTACGATGAGGACAATTATGATTACTGGAAAAAAACTCTGATGACTTATTTTGGTGATCGTCGTGAAACCATGCTCATCGAAATTCTTTGCGACGGACCATTGGAGTGGACAAAAAATGCCCCCGACCCTAAAGTCAGAGGCTTATTTTAATTTTCATCCAATTGCGCCAATCTCATTTCTAAAAGATCGGTATACGATTTAAAGGTCTTTTTATTGAGCCACTTAGCGGAGTAATGTGCTATGGGTGTTATTATTAGTAAGGTCACTAGTAATATCAACCAGATTTCTGGCTTTTCCATGGCTTCGTCCATTCTTCCTGCCTGAGACAAACTAAATACATAGCCAGCACTCCCAGCAAATGGGTATAATAACAAACCCGCTCTTTCTTCTAAGCGTACCGTCTTATGAATATTTTCTAAATAACCTTGTAACACCTCCTTCACGCTCATTTGACTCGGATCAAATGCTTTAGCAATCCGATATTGCCTAATAAAAAAGATCAGGCCTAAAATATGAAACAGACCGATAAAGGTGAATAGGGCTTTGCCTATGAGTGATGCAACTATGAAAATGGCCAAAAAGTAGAAGGGAGTAAAGATGGCGGTAAAAGCAATTTTCCAAGCCAGTCTTTTATTGAGCTTGCGAATTACATCTTCTTTTTTAAGATGCATTCCCTTTTTAATATCTCCCTTGAGCAAAAGATTCTCTTCCTTGTCCATTTCTTGCCAAGAGCTCTTAATTTCCATTAATTTTCTCTTTAAGGTTTAATGCTAATTTTTCTTTAATGCGATGCAGCTTAACAGCCACATGGTTTTTACTAATTCCCGCGATAAGCGCTATGTCGTCGTTACTATATCCATCTAGGTGAAGCATTATTATTAGTTTCTCTGCATCATTAAACTGACGTATATATTTAATAAGTAACTCCTTTGAATCGCTTAAAGTGTCGCTATTGCGAATCGCTGTTTGTTCTGGAACTGATCTACGTTTTTCTTCTTTAGCCTTATGTGTTAAGGCTGTGTTCAGAGCAATTTTATAGAGCCATGTAGAAAACTTACTCTCTCCCTTAAAACGAGGATAAGAGCGCCAGGCTTGATAGATCACTTCCTGTCGCAGATCTTCAGCATCATCACTATTGTGGGCGTAAATACGCGTCACTTTATAAATGATACCGGCGTTTTCTTCCAGTAAAGCGACAAATTTTTTCTCCAAATCTTCTTTCACAAGAAAGTCTATTTAAGTTGCAAGGCTTTTAAAGTATAGCCTTCATCTCGCAATAATTTTAGTAAACCTAATTCTCCCGGTAAATGCAGAGCACCAACCGCAATAAAGGTAGAGCCCTCGGCCAGTAGAGGCTTTAATTTTGGAATCCAATTTTCATTTCTCTCATCTAATAATTTGGTCATGTCACCCATATCTTCTTCGTAATCATTTGAGATATCTACCATAGCATCCAAATCCTGTTGGATATAGGCTTGAATAGTATTCTGCGTCATTTCCTGCATTTCCTCTGGCTCCTTAACCATATACATCAGTGCTTCCAATTGATCTTCAATTGTTTCACTATTAAATAAAAGCTCCATTTGCTCTAACATAGTTTCCAATGGATGAATGTTTTTATTCTTCTTTTTGGCGTCAGTGGCAAAAAATTGATCAATGGGCATTCCTTTAAATAAAAAAGTGTCTGGAGTTTCAACATTTGCCATTTGTAAAGTTAGCATGGTGGCTAAAGCCATAGGTTTCATATTATCAAGAAGTGCCATAGGTGCACCTACCAAAGGCTCAACCTTTTCCTTTAACAAAAGATAATCCGCAGAATCTAGCATGCCCTTTATCGATTGTTGCATCATCGAGTATTGCACCATCTGCGGAAGCAGAGCCGAGTCAATAACCGTTTCTACCACAATGTTATTCGCACTACTATAAACTTTGTTTAGGGTTGGATTCTCATTTATAAAATCAGACCCCAGTAAGTGGTAAGTCCCAAATAGATAGGAAACTTTTCCTTCCGGACCAGAAATCTCCCACAATAAAGATTTTCTATTTTCGCTTTGCGCAGATGCGAACAAAGCAGTAAACAAGAGGACGATAAGTGTAAGTACTTTTTTCATGATTTAAATTTACCCTATTGGTAGGATAAAGGACACGAAAATTACAAGAACTCAAAAAAAAATTAAATTAATTCACCCAGCTCTCCCTATCTAGGCTTCTATATTGCACCGCTTCCGCTAGATGATTAGGTTCTATATCCTCACTATTATCAAGATCTGCGATGGTACGAGCCACTTTCAAAATTCGATCATAAGCCCTTCCACTTAAATTTAATTTTTCAATGGCGGCCCGCAGTAAATCCATTCCTTCTTTAGATAATTCACATACTTGCCTTAATTGTTTAGACTCCATCTGGGCATTGGCATGGATACTTTCCAACTTAGCAAAGCGTTCATTTTGAATATTCCGTGCTTTAATCACCCTTTCTCTAATTATCACACTTTTCTCGGCTAATTGCTTAGAGGATATTTCTTCAATCCCCACGGGCGTCACCTCTACATGTAGGTCGATACGATCTAATAAAGGTCCCGAAATTTTATTTAAATATTTCTGTACCATACCTGGTCCACAAACACATTCTTTGGTAGGATGATTATAATAACCACAAGGACAAGGATTCATAGAAGCAACCAGCATGAAGGAAGCAGGAAAATCGACCGACAGGCGAGCACGACTTACGGTTACCTTGCGATCTTCCATTGGTTGCCGCATCACTTCTAAAACGGTTCTTTTAAATTCAGGTAATTCATCCAGAAATAAAATACCATTATTCGCTAGTGATATTTCGCCCGGTTGCGGAAAACTTCCGCCGCCAACAAGGGCGACATCGCTAATAGAATGATGGGGCGAGCGAAAGGGTCTTTGAGCGATAATGCTGCCATTCTTACCAAGCTTACCCGCTACAGAATGAACCTTGGTTGTTTCTAAAGCCTCACTTAAACTTAAAGGAGGTAATATAGTAGGCATTCTTTTCGCCAACATAGTTTTACCAGCTCCGGGGGGACCAATTAATAGAACATTATGTCCACCGGCGGCGGCAATCTCTAAAGCTCTTTTAATATTCTCTTGTCCTTTTACCTCAGAAAAATCGATAGAAGGGTTTTCTAAATGTACCTCAAACTCTTTACTTGAATCCACTTTAATAGGTGAAAAGGCTTCTTTATTCTTTAGTATCTCAACAGTATCCTTTAAATCCTTCGCGGCATAAACGTCTATGCCCTCTACTATCGCTGCTTCCCGTGCATTAACCGCTGGAAGAATCAAAGCCGAATAGCCATCAACTTTGGCTTGTAAGGCTATCGCTAAAACACCATTTACAGCCATTAAACCACCATCTAATGATAACTCACCTACAATAATAAAAGAATCTAAATCAGGAAAAAACACTTGATCAGATGCAGCAAGAATTCCAATTGCAATTGGTAAATCGTAAGCCGATCCCTCTTTTCTTATATCAGCGGGAGCCAGATTTACAGTTATTCTGAACCCTGGCCAGCGAAAGTCATTGTTTTTCAAAGCGGCTACTATCCTATGTTGACTTTCTTTTATAGCTGAATCCGGTAATCCTACCAAATAAAAGTTTATACCTTGATCAATATTTATTTCTACTGTAATCGTCGAAGCATCAACACCATAGACCGCGCTGCCGTAGGTTTTTATTAGCATAATTTTAAGGTTTTTTTACAAAGCTTGGTTTAATTAATAAAATACTTTACATATTTTATTTAGAATTATTATCGAATTTATATAAATTTGCTCCTGTATTTAAATGGAGAGGGCCATTTAAATATTTAATTTAATTTCACTTAAACATGTCTAGAGTACCTAAATCGGCGTACACGCCTAAACAAGTAGCGCAGTATTTAAAGGAACAAATTTCTGTAAGAGGAGATCGTGGCCTTAAAACTGCATTTTCAGTTCATTTCTTTTCTCACTTCAGTGGTGAAGAGTTAGAGGACATTACCACTTCATTCCAGGAGGAAATTAGCAATCGCTCAACTGCAGAGATTGAAAGACTTCGCGAAATGCTAGAGGCTAAAAGCGGAAAGACTGTAGAGTTGAGAGACTAATTTAGTTTCTAAACCGTAATAAACGATTAAGACTTACTTTTAAACAAGTAAGTCTTTTTTTTTGAATCAAAGCCGAGGTGGGTTGGCTATATTTGTCCTCCAAAATTTAAGATCCGACACATGAGCGACCCGAAAGATGCTAAACTAAAAGCCTTACAACTTACCCTCGACAAACTTGATAAAACCTACGGAAAAGGTGCCGTAATGCGTATGGGGGATTCTCCCGTTGAAAAAATCGCAACCATCTCTTCCGGCTCATTAGGCCTTGACATCGCTCTAGGCGTGGGTGGTTATCCAAAAGGACGAGTAGTAGAAATATACGGACCAGAGAGCTCTGGTAAAACGACCCTAACCCTGCACGCTATCGCAGAAGTTCAAAAACAAGGAGGCATCGCCGCCTTTATCGATGCAGAACATGCTTTCGATAGAACCTATGCCGAAAACTTGGGTATTAATACCGAAGAATTAATCATTTCGCAACCCGATAATGGTGAGCAAGCTTTAGAAATAACTGACAACCTAATTCGCTCTGGCGCAATCGACCTAATTATTGTGGATTCTGTAGCCGCTCTTACTCCCAAAAGTGAAATTGAAGGAGAAATGGGTGATAGCAAAATGGGACTGCAAGCTCGTTTAATGTCGCAAGCATTGCGTAAATTAACCGGAACTATTAGTAAAACTAATTGCTGCTGTATCTTCATTAACCAATTACGTGAAAAAATTGGCGTAGTGTTCGGCAATCCCGAAACAACTACCGGTGGTAATGCCCTTAAGTTTTACTCCTCTGTGCGTTTAGACATTAGAAGAATTTCTCAGATCAAAGATGCAGATGGTGTAACAGGAAACAGAGCACGTGTTAAAGTAGTTAAAAACAAAGTAGCTCCTCCTTTCCGTCAAGCTGAATTTGACATTGTTTACGGCCGTGGTATTTCTAAAGTTGGAGAAATCATTGACCTTGGTGTAGAGAAAGAAATTGTTAAAAAAGCGGGTAGCTGGTTTAGCTATGGCGACACCAAACTAGGACAAGGTCGCGACGCTGTAAGACAATTACTGGAAGACAACCCCGAACTATCCGACGAAATAGAAGCTAAAATTGTTGCGGCAATAAATAGTTAAGATTTTGTAAAACCAGAGTGATTCCTCACTCTGGTTTTTTTATACCCCTATCTTTGACCCTAATTGCATTTATGAAAAAAGCGCTAACCCTTCTTGTTCTTGCATTATTTACTCTAGCCTGTAACAATCCCGGCACTGATTCCACTGATGAGAGTAAATTGTCTAAAACTAGCGATAGTAGCCAGGTAAAGAGCATCAACAAAGTAAACCCAGAAGATTCTCTCAATATTATTTTAAAGGCAGAACCTAATAATGTGCGGGCTTTATTAATGCGGGCAAGAATAAATTACAATCAGGGAGATCAGCGCCAAGCCATCTTTGATTTACAAAGACTAAAAGAAATTGACTCGCTAAACCCAGAGATGCTAGTTTTACTTGGCGACATTCAAATGCTAAAGAACCAAAGCAGAGCGGCTAAAAATTCGTGGGAACTTTGTGCAAAGGTGGACCCCACCGCCATTGACTGCCGCTTAAAACTGGGGCAAATGTATGCCAGTATTAACGAGCACGAAAAGGCTTTACGCTATCTAGACGAAGTCTTAAAGATTGATGAGTATAATGCTCCTGCCTATTTTTATAAGGGCATCGTCATCCGCAACTTTAAACAAGACACCGCTCTTGCGCTCAACTACTTTCAAAAAGCGACTGAGTTAAAACAAGATTATTTTGAGGCCCTTGATATGATGGGGGTAAGCCTAGCTGCTATGGGCGACACTTTAGCCCCTTATTACTATCAGCGCATTTTAGACATCGATCCAAACCGACCCGACATACACTACAAATTGGGCGTTTACTATCAGTCACAAAACGAAACTAACAAAGCTATAGAAGCTTATACTAAGTCCACGCAAATAGATCCAAAAATGAGTGATAGCTATTACAATTTAGGAGTAATATTTATCGACTTAAAAGAATACGGTGACGCTCGAAACTATTTTTCACAGGCCATAAAGGCCCAACCTAGAAACAACTACAAAGCTTTCTACGGTAGAGCTTATAGCTTTGAAATGTTGGGGGATGTTATAAATGCCGAAAAAGATTACCGTAAAGCTCTCGAACAGTTACCGATGTATCAACCAGCCATGGAAGGCCTAGCGCGCGTGAAGAAATGAGCATAAACTGGTATAACCGCAGCGCCTGGAGCGACGAAGCACACATTGACTTTTACAAAAACTACAAGCTCGCACCTAAAGAGGAACAAGAAAAAGCGCTTATCATACAAGCACGCTTGCTCTCTGAAAACAAAGATGCCACTGTTCTTAAAGCGGCCGAATCACTACTTTTACTTTGGATTGCCAATCATTTCGATCGAGAAAAAGCTAAAGATGTTTATCAGCTTACCATTAAAGTTTGCAAAAGCATGGGCGACATCGATAGGGCTAATCAGTTTGAGTCTTATCTAAAGAGCCTAAAGCGCCGATAAGCTTGGCTGGGTAGTCAGTGATAATTCCATTTACCCCCATATCAATAAGTCGTTTGGCTTCTTCAATTTCATTTACCGTCCAGGGAATCACTTCTATTCCTTGGCTTTGCAATTGCCTTAGATGATGCTCTTTTAATAGAGGGTAATAGCAACTGTACACATCTGGGTAAAAGCCCAATTCATTAATCTGTTCACTAGGGATTTTATCGGCATCTTCCGTAAGGTAAACCAACCTTATTTCTGGATCCTTTGCGTGAATGTACTGCAAGACACGCGGATCAAAACTTTGGATACTCACCCTTTCAGCTAATCCTAATTCTTTAATAAAATCTAGCAGTAACTGAGCGTATACCTTATGATCAGGATGAAACTCTCCTTCCCATTCTGGTCGAGACTTAATCTCAATATTAAATTTCGGACTGTTTCTATTCAAGTTTAAAGCCCCTTCCTCTACCGCGCTGAGGACATCGATTAAACGTGGCTTTCCTACCGACTCATTTTCTTGGCCGGGAAAATTTGGGTTGCGTTTAGAGCCGCAATCAATTTCCTTAATCTGTTCCCAATTTAAATGAAAAAGGTTGTTTTCTAAACTATCCTCATCACTGAAAAGACAAATGGCGTCATTAAAATAGGGTTCATGCGACAGTATGAGGACCGAATCCTTAGTTACAACCACATCCATCTCTAAAGTATTTACCCCTTCCTGCATAGCTCGCAGCATGGCTGGAATAGTGTTTTCTGGGGCTTCCCCTCTCGCACCGCGATGACCTTGCCAATCGAAGTTTTCTTGGGCATCATATTTTTGGCAAGAAAAAAGACCTACGAGCAAAAGCATCATAGGTCCTATGTTTAGTAGACTTTTCATTCTATTTTCCTTTTCGAGTAGCTTCACCAATCCAGTCCCACATTTCATCGGGAACAGCTTGTAAAAAGTTTAACTCGCCAGCCCCTAGTAACCACTCTCCGCCGTCAATAGTTACAATCTCACCGTTCATATAGGGAGCGAAATCACTCACCAAATAAGCAGCTAGATTAGCAAGCTCTTGCAGATCTCCTGCTCTTTTTAAAGGAATTTGATTTTCCACCTTTAGCATATCAGGTATATCACCCGGCATCAAACGACTCCAAGCACCTTCGGTTGGAAATGGCCCTGGGGCAATCGCATTAAAGCGAATTCCATAACGCGCCCACTCCACGGCTAAAGATCTAGTCATAGCGGAAACGCCCGCTTTTGCCATAGCTGATGGCACCACAAAAGCAGAGCCTGTATTGGCATAGGTGGTAGTGATGCTTAATACCACTTTATCTCTCTGTTCTTTGCTAATCCAATCCTTTGCAAAAGCAAGGGTACAGTTTTTAGTCCCCTTCAAAACAATATCAATTACCGCGTCAAAAGCTCCTGGAGACAAACGTTCGGTGGGGCTAATAAAATTGCCCGCCGCATTATTTAATAATACATCTACCCGCGAGTATTTTTCTAGAACAGCATCGCGGAAAGCTTCCACCTCATCGTATTTACGAACATCGCAAGTCTTGTAAAACACCTCGCCACCTTTGGCTGCCACCATTTCTTCGGACGCTTTCGCTAGAACCTCTTCTCGTCTGCCGCAAATCGCCAACTTGGCTCCCAACTCTAAAAAATACTCTCCCATGGCACGACCCAAACCCGTACCTCCACCAGTAATCACAATCACCTTACCAGCTAATGCATCATCGCGCAGCATTCCTTTTGTATAAGTCATAATCGGTTGTTTTAATCTTTCAGCGCAATATAAGTAAATATGCGCCTTAAGTATTTCCTTCTCTGTAGTTTTGCCTAAATTTAAATACAAAGATGTCTTCACTAAAAAGCAGAGCTCCTCAAGCGGCAAAAATACCTCATCCACTTCTTGCACATGGCGATGAACGAGAGGACCATTACTATTGGTTAAGAGATAAAGAAAAGGCAGAAACCATTGCCTACCTAGAAGAAGAAAACGCCTATCATAAAGCGTTCATGCAGGTTACAGAAGATTTACAAGAAACCTTATTTCAAGAAATTAAAGGCCGCATAAAAGAAGACGATCAATCTGTTCCTTACCAAAAACATGGTTATTGGTATTATATCCGTTACAACAAAGGGCAAGAACACCCACTTTACTGTCGTAAAAAAGGTAGCCTAAAAGGCGAAGAGGAAATTCTTATTGATGCCAATATCGAAGCCGCCAAGCACAGTTTTTATCAAATTGGCGGCTTAAGCATTAGCCCCGACAACCAATGGTTGGCTTATGGAGTGGATACCTTGAGCCGCAGGATTTACACCATACATTTTAAAAACCTAGCCACAGGTGAGGTTTTAAAACGAGAAATTAAAGAAACCACCGGCTCTTGCACTTGGTCTGCGGATAGCTCTTTTATTTTTTACACGACCAAAGATGAAACACTGCGACCCAATAAAGTTTTTCGTCATCACTTCATCAGTAAGAGTGACGGCCCCTTTGAAGACGTCGAAATTTTTCATGAAGAAGACCCCACTTTTGTTTGTAGCGTTTACAAATCGAAAAGTGAAGACTTCATTTTAATCGGTTGCTATAGCACTTTATCGAATGAATTCCGCTTTATAAAATCGGATCAGCCCGAGAACGATTTCAGCATTATTCAACCTCGTAAGCAGGACCTAGAATACATGGTAGCTCATTTTGGCGAACATTGGTATATCCGCACTAATTACCAGCAGGCGGATAATTTTAAACTGATGCGCTGCCCCATTTACAAAAGCCTCTGCGAAAACTGGGAAGAAGTAATTCCCCACCGCGAAGACATATTTTTAGAAGGTATTGAGCTATTTAGAAATTACCTAGTAATTGAAGAGCGTAAAGAAGGTCTCACTAAAATTCGAGTAAAACGTTGGGACGGAAGCCTCGATTACTACATGGATTTTGGCAGTGAAACTTATACCGCAGGCTGTGGCATTAACCCCGATTTTGATAGCGAAAACCTACGCTACTCCTACTCTTCCCTCACAAGCCCTAATGCGGTGATGGAAATAAACATGCAGACACAAGAAAAGCAGCTCTTAAAACAGCAGGAAGTAGTGGGCGGCTATGATGAAAACCTCTACCAGTCGGAACGTATTTGGGCCGAGGGGCATGATGGCACTAAGATTCCTATGTCACTAGTTTACCGCAAAGATTGCTTTAAAAAAGGACAGCCTCAAAAAACATTGCTTTACGCCTATGGCTCATATGGTCATACCATCGAACCCAATTTCTCTTCCACTCGTTTAAGCTTATTAGACCGCGGATTCATCTTTGTCATTGCCCATGTGCGCGGCGGACAGTACCTCGGTCGCAAATGGTATGAAGAGGGTAAAATGCTTAAAAAGCGTAATACTTTCTACGATTATATCGCTTGCGCAGAACACCTTATCAAAGAAAAATACACCAGTCCAAAATTATTAAGCGGCTTAGGCGGAAGCGCCGGCGGACTGCTTATTGGCGCGGTAATAAACCTCAAACCCGAGCTTTTCCACGCCATGATTGCGGCGGTGCCTTTTGTTGATGTGGTAACCACCATGCTCGACGAAAGTATTCCTTTGACTACGGGGGAGTACGACGAATGGGGTAACCCCAATAATGACGAGTATTATCAATACATGAAATCCTATTCGCCTTACGATAATGTGAAAGCGCAAAACTATCCTGCCTTGCTCATTACCACCGGCTTACACGATTCGCAGGTTCAATACTGGGAACCCGCTAAATGGTGCGCAAAATTGCGAGAAACAAAAACAGACACCAATCCGCTTTTACTCTATACCAATATGAAAACCGGGCATGGTGGTGCGAGCGGTCGTTTTGAGGCTCTGCGCGAAACCGCCATGGAATACGCCTTCTTAATTCATCTCTTAAATGAAGAAGCTTAGTCTCCCTCAAAATAAGATCGCGCAGGCTTTTATCCTTGTGGTGGCGGCTTGTACTATTTTTTGGCAGTACCCACAGTTGCAGTTTACGCATGATGAACTAAGTGCATTGCATAGAACTGAGTTTTCTAACTTCAGCGAACTGATCGAAAAAGGTGTTCTCATTGAAGGACATCCCGCTGGGGTGCAAACTTTTCTATACTATTATGCACCCCTCGTAAATTACAGTCTTTGGGGACTTAAACTTCCCTTTAGTCTGCTCGCTCTTGCTTCCATTTTACTGGTTTTCGCTATTGCAAAAACAATTAATCAAGTAGAGGCCGGTATTTACACTGGGGCGATAATGGCGGTTAGTCAGTACTTTATTTATTATGGCCAAATTATTCGTCCTTACGAAGTGGGCCTGTTTTTCTGCTTATTAAGTGCTTGGTTTTGGATGCGTTACTTTTATAAAGAGGCTCATTTTAAATACTTAATAGGCTTTGCGTTGGCAGCGGCCGGTGCGGCTTATACCCATCAATTTGCACTTTTAATGGTGGCCATAATGGGTTTACACGCCCTCTTTATCGCTCGCGGTCGGTCGCTGTTGGAGTGGATATTTTGTGGCTTACTAACCTTTTTACTCTACCTACCGCATCTTGGAATTTTCTTCCACCAACTTTCTTTGGGCGGCGTTGGATCTTGGCTAGCCAAGCCGAGTGATACCTTTATTTTAGAATACGGCGCTTATATATTCCACTTCTCTTACCTCTTTATCGCAGCTATTTTCATCGCCCTTCTCCTCCCTTCTTGGAAGATCAAAAAGCTTAAACATTGGGAAGGAGTCATTTGGTTTAGCGCTACTTTTTTAATTGGCTTCATTTACTCACGCGCCGTAAATCCGGTGATCCAATATTCCACCCTCATTTTTGCAGCCCCTCTTTTATTGCTTTCACTTTTCGCTCTTCGGCAGATGCGCTTGCAATGGGTTTCTCTGCTTCTACTAATGTCTACCGGTCTTTATTCGCTTTACGCAGGTAGAGAACATTACCCTTTAACTTATCAAAGCACATTTAAATATCCCCGCGAATATGTAAGCCATCGAGGTCTGGATAATTCGGCCTTAATCTTACAATTAAACAAGGAAAAATGGGACTTTTACGCCCAACTCGACGGATATGAGAGTGCCCAAAACTACCACTATCAAAATCCGCTGAACCTGATAAAATATCTGAAAGATTTCCCAAGCCAAGAAATCGTGCTGGCAAGTGATCATACTAGCCCCTTATTTTTAGGAAGCTTAATAGAAAGTTATGGCTTTCGCCAGATGCGCAAGAAAGATCATTTAGGTTTTACCCTAGAGCACTTTTCACGCAATTCAGAGAATAAGATAAGTCCCATTAAAAAAACTGAATTAGCTGGCATGGGCATCTGCACAAGCGCAAAAGAATACTGCGGCCAAATGGAGTTAAGCCTGGCCAAGAGTGAGTTAAAAGGCAAGCAAGATTTTATAGTGGCTCAATTCGAAATAGAGATGCCAGCAATGGATTCTCAAGCGCAAATTATCATTGCTTTCTTCGCTAATGATGAACTATTGCACTGGTCTAATCGGCCCCTAGCCGAGTTTCAATCCGATACTAGCTTCACCGTTTTTCATGCGCAAGTGCTGCCCTCAGACTGGGGTGATCACTCACAAATTGAAGTGCGCGGTCTGCTTGAGACAAAAGGTGAAAAAATACGCATTAAAAAAGCTTCCCTCAAATTAATGGAAGGGAACAATCGCATTTACGGTATCAATGAGCCTTTCGACTAAAGGATTTCTAGTAAGTTTTCAGGGGGACGGCCAATAGCGGCCTTATCGCCATTCACTAAAATGGGGCGTTCCATCAGCTGGGGGTACTCAATCATGGCGAGAACGAGTTCATCTTCGCTTAATTCTTTGTCCTTAAACTCTTCCTTCCAAACTGCTTCCTTGCTGCGTATTAAGTCTTCTGCATCGATATCGAGTTTAGCCAAAACATCTTCTAATTCCATGGGACTCAGAGGGTCGGTCATGTACAGAACCACTTCGGGCTGTAGCCCTTTTTCTTCTAGTAATTGTAGACCTTCTCTACTTTTCTGGCAGCGAGGGTTGTGAAAATAGCGCATAATTTTTTTATCGTTGTAGGTGCAAAAAGCCCTTGGATTCTTTAATATTTCCGCAAATATCTTGATAATTGAAGAGATAGAAGTAAACACCACTCGCCATTTCCAAATTATTCAATTTCCCGTCCCAGCGTTCTTCTAAGCCATCGCCAGAAAAGACTAAAATTCCGTTTCTGTCATGAATCTCCAAGGCTGATGTTTCCACAAAATCGAGGGATAGTTCATCGACTAAGGCCCCGTAGGTATCGTTTAAGCCATCGCCATTAGGACTAAAAACATTCGGTAATTCTAAGTTAAAGCCTTCATCAAAAATGAAAACACTTTCCTCCCTTTCTAAAATGGTATTGCAAATCGTATCAGTAGCCTGCAGGCGAATTTCGTACAGACCTCCGCTACTTAAATTTAAGATCAAACTATCGGAACTTTCATTTAAGCGCTGACCGTTCAAGTACCAGTCAAACTGATGAAAACCTTTCTGCGCCAAGCGCAAACTTACTGGGTAACTAAGGTCGCAAGGACGGTAATCGCTGGAAATTTCTAAAAACAAACTAGACTGAACAATGCGAATACTTTTACTAATGGTATCGGTGCTTCCGCAGATGGGGTCGATGGCAATCATTTGGATATCATAATCGCCTGGACTGTAAACATGGCTAGGACTGCCCGAACTTGCGCTATCGCCATCGCCAAAAAACCAGCGGTATTGAGCGGCGCCCTGCGATTGATTTTGAAAATTGACTACCGCACTCTGATCACAACTATCGTAATCAATGGTAAAGTCGGCTTGCACTTCGGTACCGAATGAAAAGATATCGATAAAAGTACTATCAATTAAAAAGCAATTGGTGTCGAGCGCGTAAAAAGTGTAGCGATTTAATCCGCTGTCTGCGACATTAAAGGATTGCTGACGAAGAGTATCCAAAACTCCATCAGGACCTTGCACTAAAACCCAATCGGCATTAAAACTTAAATTATCGAATTTCACCTGACTGGGGAAGCAAACGGTATCGGCATAGCCATCGGCAATCTCCACATTAGCATCAATTGAATCTGCCTCCATATCAAAGCGAAAGATGGCCATATTACAATTTCGGTTCATCTTTTTGGGTGCAAAAGCATTTACCGTAGTAGGGAAACCGCTACTATCTGTTCCGCAAGAACAAACCGCTTGAAAGATTGACCCATCTTTGCGAAAGCGACTACTTCCACCATCTACGTGATCGGGACCATTTCCAAATTGTCCGAAATAGGTGGCATATTCCAAACGTTTCCAAGATGCATCTAAACGAAGAAAGTAAAAGTCCCCGAAATCGGTAGAATCGCGCCAGGCATCTGGAGTTACCGGCATATTTCTAGGAATGGTCATCGCGCCTCGACGCGAACCATAACCAGCACCCCAGCCCGAAAGGAACACGTCGCCGCATTCGCTCACCATTAATGCCGTGGGAGAAATATTAGTCGCTAGTGTGGTTCCTACACCAAATGTAGTGGACAAATTTAATTGTAAATCGGGGCTAAATTGTTGTAAAAATTGAGCACTACCAGGCTGTCCCCATAAGCTGTCTCCTACTTGCGGCCAAGCGCCACGGGTTTGTCCAAATAAGGTAATCTTCCCCTTTTGATCGATGTCTAAAAAATAAGAAACATCGTGCTCGTTGGTGCCAGTAAAGCTAAAGTTTAGCACCTCGCCGTTACTGGGATTAAGCTCTGCCAGAAAGCCATCTACTTTACCATTGGCAGTATCTTGATAAACGCCCGCACTGGGGTAAGCTAAATTCGTACTCTCGGTGGCGCCTGTTATAAAAAGGCGGTTGCTAGGACTGAAGCGCAGCGAAAAAACTGCATCATTACTATTGCCGCCAATTATTTTGTTCCAGTTCAATTGGCTTAAATCACTATTAAAAGAAAAAACCAACCCGTCTTGCTGGCCTTGATAAGAGCTACTGAAGGCTGAACCGATCGGAATATTAGGCGAAAAGGTATAAGATACTCCTAAAATATTCCCCAAAGAATCAATACTCAAATCCCCACGGGCGGCATCGCCATAATTAAATTCGAGGCGATCGTTGACCCCATCCATAGCGGTATCGCCTAAAAAAGTAGAGCCGAGCAAACTCCCACCCGTGCTATCTAAAATACTAATGAAAATATCGCTGGATAAAGGGAAATTAAGTGATCCGCCAATACTGAGAGCGCTAGAGGCCCCCACACTAAATGAGGTATCATAGGCGTTGGCCGTAACAGGAAAGTTAGTGGAGCCCGTAACTCCTAAAATTATTAAGGACTTATTGGGTCCTTCCAGCAAGCTAAAGGGCACATCGTTTTGGGAACCGCCCAAAAAGGTAGCATAAATTTGTTGCGTACCATCGGCGGTATATTTAGCCACCACGCCATCTACCACTCCCCCATTGGAAGAATCTTGAAAAGCACCCAGGGTAGTCGGAAAGCCGCGATCGATATTGCCATAGATGTAATTAATTCCCGCATTGTATCCCGAACCATCTTCCCCAAAAGTAGCGGAGAAACCAAAGTTATCGTCCGTACTGGCGCTGTAGGTACTAAAGACCAAGGTGGGATCTATAATCAACACTCGGTCGGGATCGTATTCTGCTACAGCGTAAGTGAAAATATCGCCTTGCTGTTTAAAAGCCGCTGCTACCCTATCGCCTCCCTGAAAGGCAAGCGGTGCGGTATAAACCACATTCTTAACACTGGTAATTAAAGCCAAGTCTGCGCCAGCCAAGCCATAGCGCTCTACTCCTTTAAACTGCCAAGAAATAGAGTTGGGATCTCCGCCTGGCCTAACTATGAAATCGTATTTATAAACTCCTGCTGGACTGAGATAGTAGCGGAGGTCAATTTTGGGATAAATATCATGGTAAACAATTTCCTGGTATTGGCGTAAGCCTGACTTCCACTGAGCGGGGTTTTTCCCTTTGAGATAGTTTAAATAGGGCGCCCCTTCGAGAATGGTGCGGGTAACTTTGGCCTCTCGATTAACACCTAACCATTGCATGCTGTATACGTGTCCCTGAAGCACTTTCCCAGAATTCTGATGGTGGTGAATTTCCTCACCCGAGCTATGTTTCTCAAGCAATTGTACTCTTACCTCATCCGATTTAAAGAAGAGGAAGTCACTGCCATTGCGCAATAAATAATCGAAATCGCCTTGCCATTGCCCTTGGTTTTCGACAAAAGCCATGTGCTGAGCTTTCGCTGAAAAGCTTAGACAGACCAAGAGGAAAGGAAGAATCTTATTTAGGCTCAAAATATATAATCGATTGCTCGAATGTAAGGTAGTAAGCCGACATTTCAAACTACCGATTACGCTAAGGCCAAATAAGGCAGTTAAGGGCGCCTATCAACTATCCTGCAAATCTTGGCTTTGACCTTTACTCATTAAATACGATTTGATGAAAGCATCAAGATCGCCATCTAATACCTGATCAACATTAGAGGTTTCATGCGCGGTTCGCACATCTTTAATTAATTTATAGGGATGAAGCACATAGTTACGAATTTGACTCCCCCACTCGATTTTCTTCTTACCGGCTTCAATTTCGGCGCGGGCCTGATTTTTGGCTTCAATTTCGATCTCATACAATTGAGACTTTAATAATTGCAAAGCCTTATCCTTGTTTTGCAATTGCGAGCGGCTCTCCGTATTTTCAATTACAATACCTGAGGGAGCGTGACGTAAGCGCACACCCGTTTCCACTTTGTTCACGTTTTGTCCTCCAGCACCACCCGAACGGAAGGTATCCCATTCTATGTCGGCGGGACTAATATCAATTTCTATGGAATCATCTACCAAAGGGTAAACATAAACCGAGGCAAAAGAAGTATGTCGTTTTGCATTGCTATCGAAGGGTGAAATCCGCACCAAGCGATGCACGCCATTCTCGCCTTTCAGGTAGCCAAAAGCGTAATCGCCTTCAATTTCTAAGGTAACCGTTTTAACACCCGCTACGTCGCCTTCTTGATAATTTAGCTCGCTCACTTTATAGCCTTGGCGCTCGGCATAGCGGAGATACATACGCATTAGCATGCTGGCCCAGTCGCAGCTTTCGGTACCACCTGCGCCGGCTGTAATTTGCAGAACCGCACTCAGCTGATCTTCTTCACCAGATAGCATATTGCGAAATTCTAAAGACTCCAAAGTTTTAATGGCTTTCGATTGCATCTGGTCCATTTCCTTTTCGCTAATCTCACCCAATTCTAAAAACTCTAGCCCAAGGTTTAGCTCATCTACCGACTCCTTTAAATCATTAAATGATTCCACCCAAAATTTCAAACCGCGAATTTTTTTCATCACCTGTTGCGCAGTTTTTTGGTCCTCCCAAAATTCAGCTACCGCAGTTTTCTCTTCTTCGTTAATGATTTGAATTTCCTTTTGCTCAATTTGTAGATAATCTTTTAAAGACTCTACTCTCTGCGAAAGCTCTTGTACTTGCTCCTTAGTTACCATTCTGCGAATTTAGAAATACCTTGCTTACGCTTGAGACTAAGCCCTTAAATATTTAGCCTCTAGCAACTAGAAATTTAGGCTAGTTAGAGCAGAGTTATCACTTCATTAGAAAATACTTTTTTAATCCAATACTCTTTTACATTTGCTTAATTTTGTTGCATTATACAAAACTCATCAATCTCAATAATGGATAAATTTGACGTAGCAATCATAGGATCAGGACCCGGAGGATACGTGGCGGCAATTAGATGCGCTCAACTCGGCATGAAAACAGCCTTGATTGAAAAATACAGCACCTTGGGAGGAACCTGCTTAAATGTGGGATGTATTCCTTCTAAAGCCCTCTTAGATAGTAGCGAGCATTTTCACAATGCCATGCATTCTTTTGCAGACCACGGTATTGATATCGATACGCCCAAAGTTAATTTGGAGCAAATGATTAGTCGCAAAAATGCTGTGGTTAGTCAAACTACCGACGGAATTGATTTTTTGATGAAGAAAAATAAGATCACCGTTTTCGAAGGCTTTGGCTCTTTTGTAGATGATCATACCATCGCCATAAAACAAGATAAAGAAGAAACCAAAATATCGGCTGATAAAGTAATTATTGCCACTGGTAGTAAACCCACCGAATTACCTTTTGCCAAATTCGACAAAGAACGGATTATTAGCAGCACCGAAGCTTTAAACCTGAAGGAAGTACCTAAGCAAATGATTGTGATTGGCGCTGGTGTGATTGGCTTAGAGTTAGGAAGTGTTTACGCACGTCTTGGATCTGAAGTAACCGTAATTGAATACCTTGACAAAGCCATTCCTGGTTATGATAGCGCGATGAGTAAAGAAATTACCAAGTCATTGAAAAAACTTGGTATTAAGTTTAACTTCAGCCATAAAGTTACCGACGTTAGCAGCGATGGTAAAAAAGTAAGCGTTAGCGCTACCGACAAAAAAGACCAGGAAGTAAAATTCGTAGGCGACTATTGTTTAGTTGCGGTAGGCAGAAGCGCCTATACCGCAGGCCTAGGTTTAGAGAATGTTGGCATTAAAACCGACAATCGTGGCAAGGTTGAAGTAAACGAAAAGCTGCAAACCAGCAAAGAGCATATTTTCGCCATTGGTGATGTAATTAAGGGCGCCATGCTAGCTCATAAAGCTGAAGAAGAAGGCGTTTTTGTAGCAGAAACCATGGCGGGACAAAAACCACATATCGACTATAATCTTATTCCGGGTGTAGTTTACACTTGGCCAGAAGTTGCCAGTGTAGGCAGAACGGAAGAGCAAATTAAGGAAGCTGGCATTAGCTACAAAGTGGGATCTTTCCCCTTCCGTGCATTAGGTCGTGCACGCGCCAGCGGTGATACCGACGGTTTAGTTAAAATCATTTCTGATAAAAATACGGATGAGATTTTAGGCTTCCACATGATAGGACCCAGAGCAGCCGATTTAATTGCAGAAGGGGTAGTTGCCATGGAATACCGGGCTTCAGCCGAGGACATCGCTCGTATGAGTCACGCCCACCCAACTTTCGCAGAAGCCATTAAAGAAGCGGCATTAGCAGCCACCGATAATCGCGCTTTACACGTTTAATACAACTCGAAAGGCGAGGCTTTGCTAGGTCTCGCCTTTTTCAGGTTAAAGAACAAGCTAGAAATATTGTAGCTTAGTATCGAATACTCTTTCTTGCATGCGTAATTTAAAGTGGGCTTACCTTAGTTATATTTTACTGATAATATTCCTAAGTTTTATCTTTTACATTTTTTTAGAACAGGCTTATGCTGTTCGTTCTAAAGATGCCTTACGCCTTGATTTAGCCGGTAGACAGAGAATGTTATCGCAAAGACTTAGTAAAGAAGCGCTAAACATAACCCAATACAGCCAAGTATCTGAATTACAAGGTCATTGTAATGATCTAAAAAATAGCATTGAGACCTTTAATCAGCAGCATCAAGCTTTACTAGAACCCGAAATTTACAGCTTGATTTCCGATAATATCAGGCCCAAAGTTGACTCTCTTCATGCCCGCAAGCGAGAGCTGCGTGAAAATTATATTGCCAATGCTAATAAAATTGCACGCTATTGCAATGGAGAAATAAATAGTGATGAGGCTAAAAAATTTGCTGTACTTCTCTTAAAGGAAAGCGATGACCTGCTCAATTATCTTGAGCAAATTGTTGTTCTTTATCGATTGGATGAAAACTACAAGGCTGAGCGTGCCAAGAAAGTAAGCGCCATTGCATTTATAATTTTATCCTTAACTCTGGTTACCCTATCCATTCTCTTTTTCCTACCTATTTTCCAACAGCATAGTAAAGAGCACGATGAAAAACTGCGCAGTCTTAAGGCTGAGAAGGATGCTAGTAAAAAGCTAAAACAATTATTAGAAGACGAGCAAGAGTACAGCACTGAATTGCAGAGGCAGCGTACAGCTTTAGCATCTAACGAAAGTGAGTTAACCCACCGCCTGAAAGAGCTAGAACAAGCCAGAAAGCGCTTGGAAGAAAGTGAAAATGAATTATTAGGCGTAATCGACAATCTGCCCGTGGGAGCAATCTTGGTACAGGAAGATAAGTTACGGATTAATAATGCCACCAGTAAAATTTTAGGCTATAAGCCAGAAGAGCTTGATTCAACGGATAAGTTCTTTGAGAAAATTTACCGGAAAAACTCAGATCAAACCTACGAGCAATATCAAGCCTTTCTGTCCCAAAAAGAAATTAATGGCTTCCTTTTCCCTATATACCGTAAAAATGGCGAAAAGCGTATTATCGAATTCGGCGGTTACAATTTTACCCGTGGTGTGGTATGGACCTTAATTGACATTACCGAAAAACGCAATGCCGAAAGAAATTTACGTCGCAATGAAGAAGCCATTCGCAAATTGTATTCGATATCGGCCAACAACAATCTTAGCTTTAAGGAAAAAGTCCGTCTCTTCCTCGAGTTAGGCACTCAGCGTTTTAAACTACCGAACGGCATTTTGTCAAAAGCCCATTTAGACGAAGGTCGCTATGAGGCAATTGACATGTATTCGGAAGGTGATCTTTTACCCTTCCAGCTGCTAAATCTGCCGATCAAAGGAACGCTGTCTGAGCAAATCATTAAGACAGGCGAAGCTATCTGCTTCAATACTTTAAAAAATGCACCTCCTCACATTAATCATACAGATAGCTTTAACATTAAGAGCTATATCGGCACAGCCATTTATGTAAATAATGAAGTTTTTGGCACGCTTAACTTTAATGGACCGGATGAATCGCCTTATCCTTTTACCGAAAACGACCTGGACTTACTACGACTCATGTCACGTTGGCTTGGGGCTGAAATCGAAGCTACCCAATCGCGACAAGCACTAATAGAAGCCAAGAATTCGGCAGAAGTAGCGGCTACGGCAAAAAGTGAGTTCTTAGCCACCATGAGTCATGAAATACGCACCCCCATGAACGGTGTAATTGGTATGACTTCCTTGTTGTTGCAAACCGAACTAGACAAAGAGCAACTCGATTATGTAAATACTATTCGCCTTTCGGGAGATACGCTTTTATCCATTATTAACGACATCCTTGACTTCAGTAAAATTGAAGCAGGAAACATGAGTTTGGAGGTTTATCCTTTCTCTTTAGAACAGTGTGTTGAAGAAGCGATAGAATTGCTTGCCAATAGAATAACCGAGAAAGACCTAGAACTGATTTACTCCATCAGCGCTAGCATTCCCAATTATATTGAAGGCGACATTACCCGCTTACGACAAATCTTAATCAACCTTATTTCCAATGCAATCAAGTTTACCGACGGGGGTGAAATTGAGGTAAGAGCCCTTTTGGAAGAAGAGGAAAACGACGATCTTATCATTCATTTTTCGGTGCGCGACACTGGAATTGGCATGAGTGTAGATCAGCAAAAGAAATTATTCAAAGCCTTTAGTCAAGCCGATTCTTCGACCACGCGCAAATACGGCGGAACCGGTTTAGGACTAGCTATTTCTCAAAGGCTCACCACCTTAATGGGAGGACAAATTTGGGTTGAAAGTAAGCCCGGTCAAGGGTCTACCTTCCACTTTACTATTCGCGCTACTCGGGCACGCAATCAACAAGACAAAGAGTTAACGCAAATGCTTAACTCAGTTCGAAATCGCAATGCACTGGTAATTGACGACAATCACACGAATTTGCGGGTTTTAGCTACGCAGTTTAAAAATTGGGGCATTCACGTTTTCCAAGAAAGTGACCCCAGAATTGGTTTGGAAACTGCTTTAAAGCAAGATTTTGAATTGGTGGTGGTAGATTTCGAGATGCCAATGCTTGATGGAGTTGAACTCGCCCGTAAACTTAAAGTAGCCAAACCCGATCTGCCTATCATAATATTAAGCTCAGCCTACCCGGATCTTAGCAAAAAAGAAAAAGAAGAACTTTTTAGCTTCTACTTCACTAAGCCCATTAAGCATTCACAGCTCTTAAGTAGCATGCATCAAATTTTTGGCGATTCAAAAATCAAAAAGGCCGATATTCATGAGAAACGTGAAGTCCTGCTTTCTGATCTAGGTGAAAACTACCCTCTGCGAATTTTACTAGCGGAAGACAATGCTGTCAATCAAAAGCTGGCGACCTTAACCCTGCAGAAGATGGGTTATAATACCGACATTGCTGCCAATGGTTTAGAGGTTCTTACTGCCCTTGAACGACAGAGCTATGACCTAATTTTTATGGATATTCAAATGCCAGAAATGGATGGCAGTGAAGCCACCAAGGCGGTAATAGAAAAGTACGGCGACAAAAGACCCGTAATTATTGCTATGACCGCCAATGCCATGGAAGGTGACCGTGAAAAATTTATGGACGATGGCATGGACGACTATGTTACCAAACCCATCAATCTTAAGATTATTCAAAATCTATTAAAGAAAGTTTATCTCAAAGAGTACTTGCGTTAATGACAACACGCTATACTTTTCCTCTTGCCAAAGATATATTCCAGCAAGATAAACTTTTGCAGTTGGCAGCAAAGTCGAAGCATTGCCAACTTTTAGACTCTAATGGCTATCACGATAAATACAGTCAATTTAGCTGGTTATTAGGCTGGGGAAACAAAGTAGCCCTGGAAAGTTCCGAGCAATCATTTGACAAGCTCCGTAATTTCAAAGAAGAACAGCAAGATTGGCTCTTAGGCCATTTAGCCTATCCTTTAAAAGATGAAATCGAAAACTTGCAAAGCCGCAATAGCGACGCCTTAAACTGGCCCCACCTAGCTTTCTTTGTCCCCGAAACGCTAATTATCGCCCAAGAGGATAGTTTAATCTGCCAGTCCTATTTATACCAAAATACCGAGCAGTTATCCGCCGCATTGCAAGATTATAAGATCGCACGCTACTCTACTCATCCTAAATTTAAAGCCAGCCTAAGCAAAGCTAAATACCTAAAACATATCGCTAACCTGAAAGACGAGTTACAAGCGGGAAACATTTACGAAATCAACTTTTGCCAAGCTTGGTACGCCGAGGAAGAAATAGATCCCTTAGCCCTCTTTTTAGAATTAAACCATAAACACAAGGCCCCTTTTACTAGCTTCTATCGCTGGGAAGATCGCTACCTTTTATGCTTTTCCCCCGAAAGGTATTTGCAAAAGCAAGGCTCGAAATTAATATCGCAACCGATTAAAGGAACCGCGCCACGCGCTAAATCCGAAAAAGAAGACGAAGCCCGCAAACAGGGACTGCTCGCTTCGGAAAAAGAAAGGGCGGAAAATGTGATGATTGTAGACCTAGTACGCAACGACCTCAGTCGCACAGCTGCCAAAGCTTCTGTGAAAGTAGAGGAGCTTTTTGGGCTCTATACCTTTAATGCCGTGCACCAAATGATTAGCACAATTAGCGCTGAACTGGCCGACAAATACGACCTTATCGATGCACTAAAAACATCCTTTCCAATGGGTAGCATGACAGGGGCGCCCAAAATTAGCGCCATGCAACTTATCGACCAACATGAAAACTTCAACCGAGGATTATACTCGGGCTCAGTGGGTTACATCAACCCAAATGGAGATGCCGATTTTAATGTTATCATCCGCTCAATCCTCTATTCGGCCCGTTTAAAAAGAGCCGAAGTAAAAGTGGGCGGCGCCATTACCATACATTGTAATGCCGAGGAAGAATACCGCGAATGCCTGCTAAAGGCCGAAAAAGTAATCGCCTCAAGCCATGATTGAAAAACTAGCGACTACTTTAAAAGAACTCGGTCTGACGGTTAACGACCCGCTCTTAATTGCCTTTAGTGGCGGTTTAGATAGTACTGTTTTAAGTCACGCTCTTATCGCTCTTGGATACCCAATTTCATTAGCGCATGTAAATTTTCAGTTGCGTGGGGAAGCCTCGGAGGGCGATGTGCAATTTTGCCGAAATTTTTCGGTACAAAAGCAAGTACCCTTATACTTACGCAGATGCGAAACCGAGAAATTTGCCCACGAAAAAAAGCTTTCCATTCAAGAGGCAGCGCGCGAACTGCGTTATTCCTTTTTCAAGGAACTGCAAACTGAACATAAATTTAGGGCCGTACTTACAGCCCATCATGCCGACGATAATTTAGAAACCTTTCTAATTAATTTTACCCGTAGTGGTGGTTTAAAAGGTTTAAAAGGCATTCCCCAAAAACGTGATTTCTACTTAAGACCCCTTCTGGGCTTGACCCGTGCGGAATTAGAAGCCTATGCAAATACGTATAAAATAAGCTGGCGTGAGGACGCATCTAACGCAAGTGAAAAATACCAGCGGAACAAATACCGCCTAAAACTAATTCCGCAATGGAAGGAAATTGAAGCGAACCTACTGCCAAAAGCGGGGCGCAGCATTGCACTTTTAGGGGAACAAAGTTTAGCATTTGATGCGCTTTTGCAAGAGAAGCTAGAACAACATGGGCAGCTTAATTCGCCGGAGGAAATCTTAAACACAGAGTCACTAAGAGAAAAATCATACTGGTCTAGTTTACTGCGATTATGGTTGGACGATAAGGGCAATTGGGATTTTCCTAGTTTAGAAAATCTTTGGCAAAGCGAAAATGGTAAAAGCTTGGAAAGCGAAAATTTCGCCCTGACTCATCGAGAAGGGCACTACTATTTAAGTCCTAAAAAAGAAATTAATGATTTAGAATCGCACCAAATTTCAATCTACACAAAAAGCAGCGCCAAATTAGAATTTCAAAAATTAGCCCTAGAAAACTACCCCGCTGTTCCTCGTTCCCAAGACGCCTTATTGGATTTCGACAAACTAAGCTTCCCTCTACTTTTACGCCCATGGCAGGCGGGCGACCGATTTAAACCTTTGGGTTTGTCAGGAAGCAAAAAGGTGAGCGACTATTTAAATGACATTAAAATAAGCGGCCCCGCCAAAAAAGAACAATATGTTCTTTGCAGTGGATCCGACATTGTTTGGTTGGTAGGATGTCGTATTGATCATCGTTATAGGGTGACTAATTCGACCAAAACCATTTACTTTGTTCGCACTTTATAATTTTCCCATTACCTATGAGGTCATTCATTCTCATTTTATCATTTCTAAGCCTAAGCTTTCTTGCTCAAGGGCAGATATTAGAACCCGTTGATTTAAGCTTTGAAGTCAAAGAGCTAGCGGACAATAAAGTAGAATTACGCGCCATTGTAAGTCTTGATAAAGGCTGGCACGTTTACTCTATCAACACGCCAGATACATCCTTTATTATTGGCACAGAATTTAATTTTACCGCTAGTAAAAATTATTTATTTGTAGGCTCGGTGGTTGAACCTAAACCGCATACTGAATACGACCCGAACTTTAAAGAAACCCTAAGTTACCACGAAGGTACTGTTGTGTTTAAACAAGTTATTGAAAAGCTAAGTACTAAACCATTTGAAATAAAGGCCGAATTTGTTTACCAAACTTGTAACGAAGCCACATGTTTACCGCCGGAATACACCGATCATGTTTTTAAAATTAAAGGCGCTAAAAAACCCGTACCCGATGTGGTTGAAACTAGCGCAGACGATAATCCCAACCAGAACGATCCAAATATTGCAGAAGAAGCAGCGGAGGAAGAGGCAGAGCTTGAAGTGGATGCTACCGAAGTACCAGGCGAAAAACTAGAAATTGACTACACCGAAGAAAAAGAAAATCACGAGCCTGTTGCCAGCGAAGCAGGCAGCGAAATAAACTCAGATACTGAAAAAGAAGGCGGTCGTTCCATGCTTGGTATTTTTATTCTTGCCTTTTTAGGCGGGCTAGCCGCATTACTTACACCCTGCGTTTTCCCAATGATTCCTTTAACGGTTAGCTTTTTCACCAAGCAAAGTAAAACACGCGCCAAAGGAATTACCAATGCCATAATTTACGGCTTGGCGATTATAGTTCTATACACTCTTTTAGGTTTGCTCATTACCGTTGTTTTCGGAAGCGATGCGCTTAATGCCTTTTCCACCAATCCATGGGTTAACCTCGGATTTTTTGTGCTTCTAGTAGTTTTCGCCATTAGCTTTTTCGGTGCATTCGAAATCACTTTACCAAGTAGCTGGGTTAATAAAACCGACCAAGCTTCTGATAAAGGCGGTATTGTAGGTATCTTTTTCATGGCCTTCACTTTAGCGCTGGTTTCCTTCTCCTGTACTGGTCCTATTATCGGCACCCTGTTGGTAGAAGCAGCTAGCGGTGGCTTTCAAGGGCCCCTTATTGGTATGTTTGGTTTTAGCCTAGCACTGGCTTTACCCTTTGCCCTATTTGCCGCCTTCCCCGGTTGGTTAAACTCTTTACCTAAAAGTGGTGGCTGGTTAAATTCAGTAAAAGTGGTCTTGGGTTTTATTGAATTAGCCTTCGCTTTTAAATTCTTAAGTACAGCCGACTTAGTTTGGCAAGCGGGCATTTTACCACGCGAGTGGTTCTTAGCTATTTGGATTGCCATTTTCTCTTTATTAACCCTTTATTTATTGGGTAAATTCAGAATGCCCCACGATAGTCCGAACGATAAAGTTTCGGTCTTCAAATTAATTTTAGCCATTATCACCTTAAGCTTCACTCTTTACCTAATTCCTGGTTTATGGGGTGCACCTTTAAAATTAATCAGTGGATTTCCACCCCCCATGTTCTACAGCGAATCTCCCAATGGCATTGGCGGTGGCGGTGCAGCTACTATTGTTAGCAGTACCGAGGAAATTCCTGACGGAGCCGATCCAGATCATTGTCCACACAATATCAATTGCTTCCACGATTTCGAGACGGGACGTGCCTATGCCAAAAAAGTAGGTAAACCCATTCTCCTCGATTTCACGGGCTGGGGCTGTGTTAACTGTCGTAAAATGGAAGAGCAAGTTTGGAGTGATCCCAAGGTTTTAGAGCGCCTTAAAAATGATTTCGTCCTTATTTCACTTTACGTAGATGAGCGTGAAGAATTAGCCGAGGAAGAAAAATACGTGAGCGAGGTAACCGGTAAAAACATCCGCACCATTGGTAACAAGTGGAGCGATTTCCAAATTGAACACTTCAAGAGTAACTCGCAACCGCAATACCTCATCTTGGGGCACGAAAGCATGCTACCCCTTAACGGCTCCACCGCTTACGATCCCGATATCCAATTGTATGTTGATTGGCTAGAAGAAGGTCAGGCTAAGTTTGATGCGAAATAATCTCAATTTTCAACAAAATATTCAAGCCCCAAGCCATACTGTTTGGGGCTTTTTTTTGCTTTCGCAGATGCGTACCCTGTTAGTTTTTTATAACAAACCTGAGTTCAATGTAAAATTAGGCCTCAGACCGCTTGTAAATAGTGGGATTCAAGCCGAAGCGCTGAAGCAATAGCGGGCTATTGCGAAGGGCTAAGGCGCAGAAAATCCCTTTTATGAAAAAACTCACCAATGTTTTTACAATAAAAATGAAAATCCTGCATCTAGTTCATTTGCTGTAGCCCGCTACAGCTGCACGATCTAGATTAGTCTTTTCCTTTTCTTGTAAATCTGAGACTGTAATTTTACATCGAATTCAGGTAACAAAGCTTATTTTCGTTCGCTATAATTTTGATCAAAATGACCAAGAAAGAAAGAGTAGAGTTTATCATTCAATCTTTGGAAGATCTATATCCCGAAACCCCCATACCGCTAGATCACAAAGACCCTTACACGCTCCTAATTGCGGTTTTGCTTTCGGCACAATGCACCGACGAGCGCGTGAATAAGATCACCCCCTTACTCTTTTCTAAGGCAGACAATCCTTATGATATGGCCAAATTAAGCCAAGAGGAAATTCAAGCTATCATCCGTCCTTGCGGCCTCAGCCCTATGAAATCAAAAGGCATTTACGGCCTCAGTCGAATTTTAATCAATGATTATAATGGAGAAGTCCCTGCCGATTTCAAAGCCTTAGAGGCTTTACCAGCGGTAGGCCATAAAACAGCTTCAGTAGTAATGAGCCAGGGCTTTGGTTTCCCAGCTTTTCCAGTAGACACCCACATCCACCGCCTCATGTATCGCTGGAACCTTAGCAATGGCAAATCGGTGGAACAAACTGAAAAAGACGCCAAACGCCTTTTCCCAAAAGAGCTTTGGAATAAATTACACTTACAAATTATCTTTTACGGACGCGAGTACAGTCCTGCTCGCGCTTGGTCTTTGGAAAAGGATTTCATCACCAAACGCATCGGCCGGAAGAGCCTACTGAAAAAAACCTTTGGCATTAAGCCACTGGATTAGCCCATATTCGTTAACACCTAAGTTCAGCGTAAAATTAAAAATCAGTACTGAGGGAAATATAAAAAACATTAGGTAGAACGATACCATCTTCAATGCCCCAGGCCCAATCGGCGCGTACATAATAACCAAAAAGCCTGCTGCGCAATCCGAAGCCAGTACCTAAAATAATCGGCTCCTTTTGGCTATCTAAAACTATTTGTCCGCCGGTACCCAAGGGAACGGTAATCGTGTTTATTACATTTTCTTTCGAGTAGGGCGAAGGTCCATTCCAGGCAGTACCCACATCCGCGAAACCTACAATCATCAGGTTTTGCAAAAAGTCGTTACGTATCGGACGATTGGCGAAATAGCTAATTACGGGTAAGCGCAACTCCGAGTTCACTACCGCAAAGGTGTTTCCATTGCGCGTATTCTGAAAGAAGCCCCGCATATTGGTAACCAAGGTTTGAAAGATGTAATTATTTTCGCGTGCAATAGGCGTACTCTGATCTAAATTAGGAGAGAAATCATTATCTACACCACCCATAATATATATGAGTTTTTCGGGACCAAAAGAAGTTCCCGCAGCAAAGCGATTCGCCCAAATGAAATTGCGATGAATGATTAAATAATGACGCGCATCTACCCCCGCGGTATACAAGCCACTAGGACTTACCGTTAAATTGCGATAATACTCAGCGAAGGCTTTATAGCGCAAGCCGGCATATAGGTTTAGTCCCAACTTGCGGGTATTATCATAAATATAAGCAGCTCGAGCAATTGCGTAATCGGTATAATTGATGGACTGATCTAATTGATTAAAGTCTGTCGCCAAGCGAATATTTTCATCGAAGCGATACCCCACCGAAAGATGAGCCGAGGCTACAGGGTTAAAAGGGTAAACTACCTTGTAATTGAACTCATTATTAATTAAACGACGGTAATTACTAAGCGCTAAAACCTGAACTTGAGAGCGACGGGTATAGGTATAAAACTTGTCTATGCGATCTTTATAATCCGCTACACCCAAAACAAACTCGGCATTGGGAGCCAGAGAAGTACCCGGCAATGGTGAAAAGGTAGTACGCACGCCGGCAACAAGACGATAGTCGTGCATTAAATCCATGGCACCCAACTTAAAGTTCATGTTGAATCCTTGATTTAAAATATCTCCACTAACAAAACCCGTAAAGGGCTGATACTGCGGATTATCAAACATATTATCAAAGCGCACGGTGAAATTGTCTTTGAAGAAGGACAGAAAATAATTTCTTACCGGAGGAATTTCTATTTCATCATCAGCTTGCGCAATCACATCTTCAGGATCTAGAGCGGGTAATAAAGTTCTTTTACTAGGTTCATTTTCCTCCTTTTTAGTTTCCTCGGTTTTCTTTTGACCCTGAAAATTATAATTTAAGATGTTAATGCTTAATTGACTGCGACTTACACCTGGATAGTACAGAGTCTCGAGTGACTTTATAGCATCATCTTCCACGGCTTCTACCGGGGTATCTCCTTCGAGGCGAATATCTTTCGACTTTACTTTAATCGCTTCGGTGGAATTAAGATTGGTCAAGGACAAGTCATTTTCGTAGATGCGATAGCGCCCATCTTGCAGATAAATACTGTGGCTTAGGCCAGTTTCTTTACTAAAAGTCGCATCCACCAAGCTAAACTCATTTTCCCTTAAGGGATACTCACTAAAGAAATAATCGTAATGTGTGGTAGTATCCACATAAGCGATGGCACTATCAATTTTTACGGCATGTTGCCGGCGAATACCACTGCGATCACTGTAAAAACCAACTAAGCCGGGGGCCAATTCTTCGCCAGCTATTTCATTGATCTCAGAACTTCTCGTGAGGCGCCAGATCGCCACTGTATCATCGCGTAACTCACGGTTATCGGTAGCGAATAAATCTAAATTTTCGGTACTAAACATCTTATCAGAACGCGGATAAAGCGTATCAACCGGCCTGTTAGAGGACCAGACAATTCGGCTTCCGCCAGATATAAAGGTAGGATGTAAATCATCGTAAGCATCACTGGTAATCGCCTGAATTTTAGTATTTAAAATGGTGTAGACATAAATATCTGATTGACCATTTTTAGCCGCACTTAATAAAAATTGCTTGCCATTTGGGGCATATTCGAAGGAAATTATTTTATCGAAACGAAAAAAGGGTTTGGTAGTTAGTTCCTCTTTTTCACTGTCGTAGATGCTTAAATTGGTGCCACCTTCTTCTTCCGTAATAATGGCCAGATTGGTATTATTTGGGTGCCAAGCTAAAAGCGGATAACTATAATCGGTGTTTTGCGCAATGCGATAGCCACCGCTGTATACCTTCTCCTTTTTATCCGTCTCTCTATCGTAAACGTAAACTTTATACTGAGAGAAGCGTCGATCTACATAACTGATAAAACGTCCGTTGGCACTAGAAACAATTTTGGTTATTTCGTGATTCTGCCTCCCCCTTATTAAACTTGTCTTCTCTTTTAAATTCACCTCCTTGGTACTGGCATATCGATCAGCGTAAAAGGCCTTCCAATCCTCCGTAATTTCATCCAGTTCTTTTCCTAAAATATAAAGAAAGCCACTTTCTATGTCGCGATTAACCACGGACATGTAAACAATATTGCGAATAATTTTATCACCGTAAGTCTGGGCGATGAAGTACCAAAAGGAATGACCCGCGTAGCGCGCATCCAATTGAGTTAAAGAGTTTATTCTTTTATACTGGTTGCTGTAAAAACCATCGCGCACCTTAATGTCGATGTCACTATTCCAATTATCGCCCATGTAAGAAATAAGCCCTTCCATATACCAAGAAGGCAGGTTTAACAAGGCTGAGTTGGCCAGAGACTGCGTGAAACTTCCGTAGAGAAAATTGCTGAGAACTACTTCGGTTAGCCCCATTTTAAGGGTTTTCTCAAGGTTTTGATAATCGCCATCGAAATACACAAAGAGCCTACTGCCACTAATTCGCGTTACTCCGCCAGTATTGTAATCGTCTTCCTCATTGCTATTGACATTACTTTGCTTTAAATCGGAAAGGTTATTGAAGACCAAAATTTGCACCCGCTCATCTAAGGGTGCGTCCAAATAAGATTCGATGCGAGGAAGGTTTTTATGGGTAAGACGAGCCACATTTTCCGCTAATTCTTCGTTGCCGCGGTAGAAATAAACATCAAAGGCCTCGAATCGCAGAAATATCCAATCAAAGTCGTTAAATTGAACCCGATTTTTTCCGTACTCTTGTCGTATTCCGTAGTAAAACTGCGCGCTTATCTGCTGACTGGCAAAAAAGCAAAGCAATAAGCTGAGCCGGAAAAGAATATTGGAATATTTTTTTTTCAAATTAATTTATATAGGTACACGTGGCGAAACGTGGGTTAATCAGTTAAATTTCAAAAGCATGCACATGACGAAGATAAGTACTCTACCGAAAAAGATAGCCTTTTGTTTAATCTTCCTTTTTCCTTTTTTTAGCAGTGCTCAATTTAGCTATAAAGTTAAAACGTCCAACAATATCACTCCGGTTGGTTCTTTCGTTCCAAATAACACAGAAATAGACTACTCCCCTATTTTACAGGCCGAAGAAATGCCGCATCCCAATGCACATCTCGATCGTGAAATCGCCAATAAAAGAAAGGCTGAGCGCACAGAGGTACCGCAATTTAAAAATAACTCGTCTTTCAAAGTTTCTAAAACCACTCCTAAACCCCAGGTTTTGGATAGCTTAAACGGTAATAACTACAGTGGATCTGTTCCTAATGACGATGATTTTGCTATTGGTCGCAATCAGCAAATTTTAAGAGTACGAAACTCTACCATCGGAGCTTACGATTATGTAAAAGATAGTTTGTTATACGAGTTAACCCTTTTCCGTTTTTACCGTCCCACCCAATTTTTACCGGGCAGTAAATACGACCCTCGCGCCATTTATGATCCCGAATCAGATCGTTTTATTGTGCTCTACCTCAGTGGTAACACCTGGGAGAATAGCACCATTATTATTGGCTTCTCTAAAAGTAATGACTTGGCCGATGGCTTTAATATTTACCGCATAAATGGCAACCCTTTAAACGATAGCACTTGGAGCGACTATCCGCATATTACGGTAAACAAGGATGACCTATTTATTACCATGAACACTTTTTACAATGGCTCAACTAATAACAGTGGCTATGTGCAAACTACCATTCGTCAAATTGGTAAACAGGCAGGCTACGACTCGCTCGCTTTAACGGAGCATTACTATTACAACCTGGAATATGGCGGTAAAAATCTTTTCAGTTTTACCGGTATTGATAATGGTAAGGAATTACTTCCCGCTCCGACCTACTTTTTGGGCAGCCGTGCTTTGGACCCACTTAACGATAGCATTTTTGTAGCCAAAATCGACGACAAAGCAACGGGTAACCCGCAGCTAAACTTGGAGGTTTATACCACGGAAACCAATTATGGATTACCTCCTTCGGCCCGTCAGAAAAACAACCATACCTTCGACTGCAATGATTGCAGAATTCAGGGCGGGTTTATGTTTAATCAACGTATACAGTATGTGGGCAACACCATTACACCAACGGGCAACGCCGGTTTTTACCACGGTATCATCGACTTAAGAAGCGCTAATAAAACCAATAGTTATTTTAAAATTATCAACCTTGATCCTATTGACGTGGGCTATCCCCAGGTAACCTTTACGGGGAAATCGGGAGCAGAAGTTGAATCGATTTTAACCTTTAACCATTCGGGCGACAGCCTAAATGCTGGCTTTTCCGCTATCTTTTTTGATAACGATTCTAGCTACAGCGAAAGAACACAAATTGTAGAAGGCGGCGACTATATTGATATCATCTCCAGTAATGGCGATCGCACTTATGAGCGTTGGGGCGATTATACTGGCAACCAATTAGCCTACGGCGACACCGGTACAATTTGGGCCACAGGTTATGAAGCTAGTCCACAAGGAGTACCCTTGACTGTTCTAGCCAAGTTACGCAGCCCAAACTGGGACCAAACCCCTATTAGCGACATCAGCCTGAAGGAAGAAGCTTCTCCAAAAATTTCGCTTAGTCCCAATCCTAGTATCGATTGGTTTAGAGTAGAAATTGAACAAGAAAAAGAAGAACTTCTCAATTTTAACCTTTATCAATTAGATGGAAAAAATGGCCCGCTCTTTCAGGTAGAAGAATTAGCCTTAGCCGGAGTAAACAGTTTCCGTTTCCGCACCGATCGCTTGGCAAAAGGTCTTTATATCTTAAAGATTAGCAATGCCAAAGGTGAATTGATTGGACAAGAAAAAGTAGTAGTGAAGTAGGTTTAGAAAAGAGTGAAAATTAACGTTCAAGTGACCAGGCATTTGTTTTTGGAAAACCACTAATTTGTACTTATATTTGTACAAAATAAAGTACAATAAAATGCTTGTAGCAACTATTTCTGATTTCAGAAAAAACATCAAGAAATATCTTGACTCCGTTTCTGATGACTTTGAAACCTTGATTATTAATAGAGGCCAAAGTTCGGGGGTAGTTATTATTTCCTTAGATGAATACAACTCTTTAAACGCCACACAGCACGAGCTAAGCTCCTTGACTAATGAAAAAAGGCTTGATGCAGCGATTAAAAAATTAAACAAAGCTGACTCTTTCACAAAAGATCTTATCGAGGAATGAAGTTCGTGTTTGTTGAAGAATCTTGGGCTGACTACTTATACTGGCAAAAAACAAATAAGAAGAACCTCAAAAAGATTAATGAGCTTTTGAAAGATATTTCAAGAACGCCTTTTACAGGTTTAGGAAAACCAGAGGCTCTAAAACACAAATATCAGGGCTATTGGTCAAGACGTATTGACAAAGAACATCGCTTAATTTACCGAGTTACAGAAGAAGAAGTTCGTATTGCAAAATGCCGTTTTCACTACGACTAAAAAAGAGGACCCATTCGAAAATGAGTCTTCTTTTTTGTTTAAAGCTATTTTGGCTTAAAGCTTCTCTGCTAAAGCGAGCATTTTGGTTTCCACCGCTTCGCTATCCCAAATCTCGTGAATATTAGGCATGGCCATAATTTCCGCCATGAGGGCATCTTGTTTTTTCCCTAAAGCTAAAGCTTCGGAGTAGCGCACATCGGCCGAGAAGGTTACCAAAGAATAAAGGGGCGTCCACTTGGTAGGATATTTCTTCGAAAACTTAGCCTCAATTTTCTTCTGTAAAAGGAAATTTGCATCGCCTGTTAAATCGCGCATTTCCACAAAATTACGCATGGCTAAATCGGCAATAGCATCGCCATCGGGTTTGCGTTCTATTTCATAAGCTTTAAACATCGCAGCCCAATCATCACCGTATTGATCCATTAAACAGCTTAAGGCGGTACAATCTTCAAAACCACTATTCATTCCTTGTCCGTAAAAGGGAACAATAGCATGGCTCGCATCTCCGATAAGGGCCACCTTGCCGTTACGCGTCCAAGGGAAACAGCGCACAATCATTAAAGAAGAATTAGGATTATTTTCCCACTCGTCATCAAAATCTGGCATCAAAGCCAAAGCATCTGTAAATTGCTCTTCAAAAAAGGCACGCGCCTTTGCCAGGCTATCCAAACTTGAAAAAGAAGGCTCCCCTTCATACGGGAAGAATAAAGTGCAGGTGAAACTCGCGTCAGGATTAGGCAAAGCGATAAGCATATAATTACCGCGTGGCCAAATGTGCAAGGCATTTTTCTCCATCAAAAACTCGCCTTTAGGCCCAGGAGGAATGGTTAACTCCTTGTAGCCATGATCGATATACTCTTGTGAATAGCTAAAACGATCGGTTCGCACCATCGCCTTACGTACGGCACTATAAGCGCCATCCGCACCAAATAATAGGTCGGCTTCTACTTCTTGGCTTTCGCCAGATGCGTTCTCAAAACGAGCCGTGGCCGATTCTAAATCGATGCCTTTGCAACGCTGCTCAAAATGAATAGTAACCCCATTTGCTTCGGCTTCTTCTACCAACATGGCATTTAAGCCCGAGCGAGAAACGGAATTAATGGCTTGCCCTTCTTTACCGTAAGGTTGAAAAGACAAATTCCCCTCTTTATCGTGCATTACACGGCGATACATCGGAATAGACATTTTATCGAGCACTTTCTGGTCAAGACCAACACCCGCTAAGGCTTTTAAACCTCTATCGCTTAAAGCGAGGTTAATAGAACGCCCGCCGCCGATGTTTTTCTTACGGGCATCAGGACGACCTTCGTAAACATCAACCTTATGACCACGCTTAGCCAGGTAAATAGACAATAAAGATCCTACTAAACCTGCACCCGCGATAGATATATTTTTCTTTTCCATATTAATCTTTTAAAAATTTTTCAAGCAATTGCCCAAACTCATACACATCGCTAAAGGAATTGTAAAGCGGTACCGGCGCTAAACGAATTACATCGGGTTCGCGCCAATCGGCAATTACCCCGTGTGCGGTTAGTTTATTAAACACTTCTTTGCCTTTAGTAGGCAAGATTATAGATAACTGACTTCCTCTTCTGTGTGGCTCGGTAGGTGTGATAATCTTTAAGTCCACTCCTGTATTAGCACGCACATCATTAACAACCTGCTCTAAATAGGCGGTAAGTTTCAGCGCTTTTTGGCGTAACTGATCCATACCTACTTCAGCAAAAAGCTCAAGACTAGCTAAAAGTGGCGTCATGGCTAAAACAGGAGCATTACTTAATTGCCAAGCTTCCGCGGTAGGAATGGGTACAAATTCATCGGGCATGGCAAAACGATTTTGCTTATCGTGGCCCCACCAGCCCTCAAAGCGAGGGATCTCTTTTTGTCCGTGGTGCTTTTCGTGAATAAATGCACCTGAAACTCCACCAGGACCCGAGTTTAAATATTTATAACCACACCAAGCGGCGAAATCCACTTGCCACTCGTGCAATTGCAAGGGAACATTACCTGCGGCATGAGCCAAATCCCAACCAACTATCGCCCCGGCTCTTTTTCCCGCATCGGTAATGCGTTGCATATCGAACCACTGGCCGGTATAATAATTTACACCACCAATCATTAGTAAAGCCAATTCATCTCTATTCGCATCAATGGCCGCAATAATGCGTTCTTCATCTATCAGCTCAGTTTCCGGATCAGGCATAATTTCAATTAAATGCTCATCTGGCGAAAGACCGTGAAAACGCAACTGACTTTTTAAAGCATATTGATCGCTAGGAAAAGCCTTGCCTTCGCACAGAATTTTGGTGCGCTTGCCTTGCGGACGATAAAAACTCACCATTAAAAGATGTAGGTTGGTGGTAAGACCATTCATAGCAACCACTTCCGTAGATTTTGCCCCCACAATTTTCGCGAGACTATCACTGAAATTCTCGTGATAGGAAAGCCAAGGACGACGGGCTTCTATGTGACCTTCCACGCCGTATTTATGCCAATCTTCTAATTCTTCTAAAAGAAGTTCTTTGGTTTTACGCGCTTGTAAACCCAAGGAATTACCTGTAAAATACAAGCTCTCTTTCCCATTGTGCTGGGGAAATAAAAACTGCGATCGATATTTATGTATGGGATCTTGCTGATCTGCTTCTAATGCGCCAGCGGCGGTATTGGAATATATCATAGTGCTAATTGATTGTCAAAAATAGGAATTGCCAAATGCCAAGGCGGCAATTTGACTAAAAATGAGGAGTATTATGGGTATCGCTTCAATCCAGAAATTTACCTGAAAATCACTGGAATTTGATCTTAAATTTTTAATCATCAGAATGCCCACTTCCAAAGCCAACAAAACGGCAAGGCTTTGATACCAAGCTTGCCCGAAGGAAAAGAATTGGAATAAAGTCCAAATTTGATAAAGGAACAAAGCTAAGATGGCGAGTCCAATGGAATTATCTTTGCCGAAAACCTGCGGTACCGTGCGCATGGAGGGTTTATCTTGACCTAAATCCCGAATATCAAAAGGTATGGTTAAGCCCATCACCAGTAGGGTACGCATTAAAAACTCCCAACCAAAAAACACGATATCCACGCCACCTTGCATCCAATACGGAATGGCGAAACTAAGATAGGTCCAAGAACCAGCGATGAGAAATAGCTTCAAGCCAGGCAGCATACGCAAACTACTGAAAGCACGATTGGGATGAGGAAAAGCCAAAGGATATAAAAGTGCAATTAAAATAGCTGGAAACAGATAGTAGATGAGCGTGACGGAGCCTAGCAAAAACAATAAGACCATTGCCAAAATTCCCGCAAAAGCGGCACGGCTAAAAGATGCCCAATCAATGGGATGATCTTCTTGCGCCAAGCTTTTTTTCTCGCGATAGGTGTTTAGTGATTTCACCCAATGCATATAATTGTAGGCACTCATGGTAGAAAAGAGAACAAAGAGCACATAAAGTATATAATCGAGCGTGAGTTCCTGACCAAAACTGAGGTAAGTTAAGGCTGCAGCCGCCAAGCCTACCCAGAAGTTAGAGCGATATAATGCAATCAGAAATTTCAATAAAATAGACCCTTGTATTATTGCTGTAAAATTATGCTTAATGTGCGAAACATAAGAACAGGCTTTATGTTACTTTTGTGCGAATATTCACAATTTATTTCGATTCGGATATGAATACTGATTCTTTTGCCTACCGACACATTGGGCCACGTGAGAATGACCTTGAAGAAATGTTGAAAGTGGTTGGGGCAAGCTCTATAGAACAACTGATTAGCGAAACCATTCCAGCAGGCATCCGCTTGAAGGACGAATTAAATCTTAGTCCGGCCATGACCGAGAATGAGTTTTTAAATCACATTCGCGATTTAGCCAGAAAAAATAAAGTGTTTAAATCCTATATAGGACTTGGCTACCACCCTACTATTATGCCAGGTGTAGTGCAGAGAAACATTTTAGAAAACCCAGGTTGGTATACGGCATACACACCTTATCAAGCAGAAATTGCCCAAGGCCGTTTGGAAGCTTTATTAAACTTCCAAACCATGGTAAGCGACCTAACAGGCTTGCCTATTGCCAATGCCAGTTTATTGGATGAAGCCACAGCAGCGGCAGAAGCTATGGCTATGTTTTACTCCGGCCGTAGCCGAGAAAAGAAAAAAAACAATGCCAATAAGTTCTTCATCTCTTTCCATTGTTTGCATCAAAACATTGAATTGATCAAAACGCGTTCTGAGCCTTTAGGTATAGAATTAGTAATTGGAGATCACCGCGATATAAACTTATCCGAAGACTACTTTGGCGCTTTGATTCAATATCCAGCGGCGGATGGTGAAATCTTCAACTATGAAGAATTCATGGCCAACGCTCAAGCTAATAATGTGGAAGTTGCCGTGGCAGCAGACATTATGAGCTTGGCTTTATTAACGCCTCCAGGAGAATGGGGGGCCAGCGCGGTTGTAGGAACTACCCAACGTTTTGGTATTCCTTTGGGCTTTGGTGGACCGCATGCGGCGTATTTTGCCACTACTGAAAATTACAAGCGCTTAATTCCCGGTCGTATTATCGGACAAACGATAGACAAAGAAGGAAATAGAGCTTTAAGAATGGCCTTACAAACTAGAGAGCAGCATATCAAACGCGATAAAGCTACCTCGAACATTTGTACGGCTCAGGTTTTATTAGCGGTAATGGCGGGGGCTTATGCTGCCTATCACGGTCCAAAGGGGCTATACAATATTGCCAGTAAAATTCACTACCACACAGTAACCCTTAGTGAAGGCTTAAACCGCTTGGGCTACAATCAGGTTAACCAAAACTTCTTTGATACCTTACGTATTGAATTAGGCCAAGTTGATAAAGAAGAGATTCGCAGAAGAGCCATAGAAAAGGAAATCAACCTTCGTTATATCAGTCATCATGAGATCGGCATCAGTTTAAACGAGACCACTAATTTAGAAGCGGTAGAAGAATTGTTGGCCATCTTTGCGGAAGCAAAAGAAATGACCGATCCTAGCCCTAAATTACTTGAGGTTAATGTAATCCCTCCCGATTTAAAAAGAACCACAAGCTATCTAGAGCATCCTGTTTTTAATCGTTACCACAGCGAAACCGACATGATGCGCTATTTAAAGTCGCTAGAGCGTAAAGATCTTTCGCTTAATCACAGTATGATTGCTTTAGGAAGCTGCACCATGAAGTTGAACGCGGCTACCGAGATGATTCCGCTTAGTTGGCCTTTATGGGCAAACGTTCACCCTTTTGCTCCCACCGATCAAACCATTGGCTACCGCGAATTAATCTCTAATTTAGAGCGCGATCTAGCTGAAATTACAGGCTTTCATGCTATGAGCATGCAGCCCAATAGTGGTGCACAAGGTGAATATGCCGGATTAATGGTTATTCGCGCTTATCATTTATCACGCGGCGACGACCAACGTAATATTGCCATTATACCTAGTTCTGCCCACGGTACCAATCCTGCTTCAGCCGTAATGGCCGGTATGAAAGTGGTAGTTACTAAGTGTGATGACAATGGTAATATTGATGTGGATGATCTTCTTGAAAAAGCAGAAAAGCATAAAGACAATCTTGCCGCTTTAATGATTACTTACCCTTCTACCCACGGAGTATTTGAAGAAAGAGTAAAAGAGATCACCCAAATTATTCACGATTTTGGAGGACAAGTATATATGGATGGTGCCAATATGAACGCTCAGGTGGGATTAACCAGCCCGGGGGAAATTGGCGCTGATGTATGTCACTTAAACTTGCATAAAACTTTTGCTATTCCTCATGGTGGCGGTGGCCCCGGAATGGGTCCCATTGGTGTTGCGGAGCATTTAAGTCAGTTTTTACCAGGACACCCATTTGTGAAAACTGGTGGTAAACACCCTATTTCACCTATTTCGGCCGCTCCTTTCGGTAGCGGATTAATATTAATCATAAGTTATGGCTATATTAAAATGCTTGGCGCAAAAGGATTAAGACAGAGCACTGAGTATGCCATTTTAAATGCTAATTACGTAAAAGAGCGTTTACACGGCTATTTCGAGGTGCTATATACCAATGAAAAAAATCGCGCTGCACACGAAATGATTATTGATTGCCGTCCCTTTAAAAAAGAGGCAGCGATTGAAGTTACCGATATTGCTAAGCGATTAATGGATTACGGTTACCACGCCCCTACAGTTTCTTTCCCAGTAGCTGGTACGGTAATGATTGAGCCGACTGAAAGCGAAAGCAAAGATGAGCTCGATCGCTTTATTGACGCGATGGTTAGCATTCGTAAGGAGATTTCAGAAATTGGCCAAGGGCTAGAAGATGAGGAGAACAATCCTTTAAAAAACGCGCCGCATACCATGCAGCTCGTTACAGCAGATGAATGGAATTTACCCTACAGTCGTCAAAAGGCGGCTTTCCCATTAGACTACCTGTATAGTAATAAGTTCTGGCCCAGCATTCGCAGAGTGGATGATGCCTATGGTGACCGGAATTTAATTTGCACCTGTGAGCCAATTGAAAGCTATATGGAAGCGGAAGCCTAATAATTATAATCTATATTTAAAAAGGGAGTTCTTTTGAGCTCCCTTTTTTGTTGTCAATAAGTAAAACTTTGCCTACTTTTGTTAAACTAGTGTTAATACGATATAACCCTTAATTTAAAAACATGAAGAAAACAGCTATTCTATTTTTTAGCTTGGCTTCTGCTATTGCGGTTAATGCACAAGGTCTTCCACAGATTGACCCTGTTCCAGAAACCCAAGATGCTCCTGCTAAGCGTGCAATTAAATCTGCTCAAGCAGATAATGGTGCTTCTACTACTGTATGGAGCGAAGATTTCGCCAATGGAATTCCAACAGGTTGGAGCCAAATCGGAACCCCAGCAACTGCGCAGTGGGAATACCGCGGCCCTAGCACTGCTATCAGCAATGCTACTGGTTCAAGAGGTGCATTCTCAGGAATTAACAACACCCCTCCAACAAATGATCCCCTAGCTTCTACTACAACAGCAAATGGTTTCATGATTTTCGATTCAGATTATCTTGACAACACAGGATCTCAAGCTACTATGGGAATGGGAACTGCTCCTGCTCCACATACTGGTCGTTTGTTTACAGACGTTATCGACTTATCACTTTACCCACAAGTAGAATTATCTTTTGAAACTTACGCTCGTCGTTTTCAATGTGCTTGGTTCGTTGCATTTTCCATTGATGGTGGTGTAACTTACAATGACACTATTGAATTTTTCTCGGACGCCGTTGTTGCCGTAAACTCCTCTACTTTAAATGGTGAAGAGGCAATCGCAAACGTTTCTGGTATTATTGGCGGTCAGTCAAATGTGGTAATGCAATTTATTTTCGACGGTACTCCTGGTAACGCGAATGGCAATGGTTACTACTTCTGGATGATTGACGATATCGAATTACGTACGCCTCCAGCAAATCAGATGTTCTTTACTACTTGGAATGGTGCTCCTGCCCACGATATGATTTACAATAGTAATGGTGCTGCTTATCCTAAGTATGGTATCATGAATTCTAATCAAATCGTACCAGTAGAATTTGACTCTAACATCTTGAACTACGGTACTCAAGCACAAACTAATGTTAATGTTGAAGTAGAAATTTGGGATGTAACGAGCGGTTCTCCTAGTTTAGTAACTACTTTAAGTGCGCCTGGTTGCCCAACTTTAGCCTCTGGTGACACTTGTAATTACAATGACCTAACTACTCCTACTTGGACTCCTCCAGCACAAGAAGCTTCTTACTTAATTGTTTACAAAGCTGTTTCTGACACTATTACTAGTGCATTAACTGCTGAGGCAGATACCTTTAGTTTCTTCGTTAATGACGTATTATATTCAACAGATCGTAACAGAGTTGATAACTACGTAGGTACTAACTCAGCTACTAGCGACATCATTGCGATGGGTGTTATGTATTCTTTAGAAAATGAAGATCCTTTAAATGCTGGTTCCGGTTTTGTATACATTGACGGAGTAAGCATTGAATTAAGTGCTGCTACTGATAGTACCGCAGATATTGAAATAGCTTTCTTTGACACCACTGGTTTTGCTTACAATGCTGGTTTCCCGGCCGGTGCTACTGCCGCATTCCGTAAATCATTTACTTTAAATAGTAACCTTATTGGAGGAAACGCATTCTTTGATCTTTCATCTAACGGTCAGCCATTAGCTTTACCTGCTAATACTTACTTGATGATTGTAAACTTCTTCCCGAATGCAACTGACGGTGTTATTCGCATCGCTAATGACGCATCTTTCGATCAGCCAGGTTTCTCAACTGTAATGCAATTAGGCGACGGTAACTGGTATGGTGGATTTACAGGTCCTACACATGAAGGCACCTTCATCCGCTTAGAAGTAGGTGAGTACACGGTAGATTCTACAAGTATCGCTGAAAATGAACTGGCAGGATTTAGCGTTTATCCAGTACCAAGTAATGGTAATGGCTATGTAGAATTTGACAATGGTGGAGATTACACGATTACAGTTTTAGATATGGTAGGTAAGCCTATCTTCACTAGATCTGAGTCTGTAAACTCTAATGAGCGTATCAACTTTGATATCACTTCTTACCCAGCTGGTGTTTACTTAGTAAACATTAAAGGTGAGAATACTGATAAAACGGTTAAGATTACGGTTCAATAAGAATCAGTTCTTAAATTTTTTAAAGCCGCTCCAATGGAGCGGCTTTTTTTTTAGCTACGCTTTAAACCTGAGTTCGATATAAAATCAGGCCTCAGACCTCTTATAATAGTGGGTTTTAAGCCGAAGCGGTGAAACAATAGCGGGCTATTGTGAAGGGCTAAGGCGCCAAAAACCACTTTTCAGAAGAGGCTTACAAGTTTTTCCAATAAAAGCAAAAACCCTGCATCTAGCTCATTTGCTGTAGCCCGCTACAGCTGCACGATCCAGACTAGTCTTTTCCTTTTATTGAAAATCTGAGGCTATAATTTTAGGTCGAACTCAGGTTTTAACATTTCCTTAAGCTTCTAAGCAAGTATTGCACAACATATGACAAGCTAAGGCCAGATAAGCGCTCTACTATTGTGTTTTTAAACCCTATAAAATACAATTAATGAAAAAAGCAGCTATTCTATGTAGCCTAGCTCTAGTCGGAATAGGCTATTCAAGCCAGGGGCAGAGCACTTCTAAAAAAGCGCCTCTCGCCATAAAACCTGGTTTTTATCAACCCGATCTTGTAAATGGCCAACAAGCCAGAAACCTAAACTCTCGCGCTAAAACAAATGGGATCGAGTCTACCACCGTTTTTTGGAGCGAAGATTTCTCGGCAGGGATTCCTGCAGATTGGGAACAAAATGGTTCGACCGTTAATTCACGTTGGGAATATCGCGGCCCAAGCACTGTTCCTAACAGCAATACTGGCAGCCGTGGTGCATTTGCCGCCGGAACTACTGCTATCCAAAGCGCTACACGTGCAAATGGATTCTTAATTTTTGATTCAGATTACCTAGACAATGGCGGTGTTGCAGCAAATGCGGGCAGTGGTTCTGCCCCTACTCCTCATATTGGCAGGATCAACACTGATACTATTGACCTAAGTACCCAAAGTGCCGTAGAACTAAAATTCACTTCCTACGCTCGTCAATTCTTCACCAATTATTATGTAGCCTTCAGTAAGGATGGCGGGGCAACTTTTAATGATACCATTGAATTATTTACCGAAGTTGAAGTTAACGGTGGCACTCCTGAGGATTTGGAACTGAGCTTTAACGTTTCAAACTATATTGGTGGAGAATCACAAGCTATGATACAATTTATATACGCTGGCAATAAGCCTGGTAATGTAAATGGTACCGGCTACTACTTTTGGATGTTAGATGATCTAGAGCTTCGTTCATTGCCTGATAATGAATTACGCCTAACCGAAGTAAATGGTGCGCCTCCTATTGATGTTACCTTTAATGGCGACCCTGCTTATTCTAAATATGGCTCGATTCAAATCGATCAATTAGTTCCAATTTCCTGCGACGCCAATGTCTATAACTACGGTTCTGTTACTCAAACCAATGTTAGTTTAGAAGTGGAGATTCTAGATGCAAATGGCGCCAATGTAACCACACTTACTTCGAGCGGATCTGCCGCTAGCGTACCCATGCTAGATTCTGTAGACTTTACCGTTTTAAATACCAATAGTTGGACACCAACAGCGGTTGGAAACTACCAATTGATTTACCGTGTTATTAGCGACAGTTTGGATGCCAACGCAACAGGCGCAGCCGATACCGTTGCTCTTAATGTAACCAATAATATTTACGCAGTAGACTGGGGCACCGCTGATAATTTCTTCGGAACAGAAAGTTCTGCTTCGGAAATGATAGCCGCTGGCACTCGTTATAGCCTTGAAAATGAAGACCCTGACAGTTCTGGAGCGGGACTAGTGTTTATTGACGGAGTAGATATTTTACTTAGCTCAAGATGCGACACTACAGCCGATATCGAAATTGCCATATACGATACCACTGGCTTCGCATTTGGAACTGGATTCCCCTCATCTGCTAACCCAATTATCAGACGTTCTTTCACTTTAAACGCCGACATCGTTGGGCAAAACACTCGTTTTCCATTAGGTATAGAAGACAGTATTTTCGATAACAATACCCAAACTTGGACACCTACTAATCGTCCTTTAGCTGTAAATACTGGGACCTATTTCGTTATTGTGAACTTCTTCCCTAATGCAACAGACGGGGTAATTCGTATCGGAAACAGTGCTCGCTATTTCCAACCCGCTGAAACGGCCGTTTTCCAAACTGCCGATGGCGATTGGTTCGGTGGATTTTTAAATAGCCAAACCTTCGAAGCTCCATTTATTCGACTAGCTGTAGCTGATGCGCCTCGTTTTGACATTGGCATTAGCGAAGAGACTGCTAATAAATTCAGCGTTTATCCCAATCCAACTAATGGTTTAGGAAAAATCAACTTCGAGCAAGGTGGTACTTATACTCTGAAACTATATGATATGGCAGGAAACCTACTTCTTGGTAAAGAAGTACGTGTAAATGCAAATGAAGATTATGCTCTTGATTTATCAAAGTACAAAGCAGGTGCATATTTGATAAACGTTCAAGGGGAAGGAATGATGAAAACCATTCAGTTGCAGAAGCAATAATTGTTGAACTATGTTTTTTTCTAAAGCCGCTTCTTAAGGAGCGGCTTTATTTTTTACAGCCTAAGTTCGGCGCAACTCAGGTTTACAGCTTTTCTCTAATCTTCTGAAATAAGCGCGAGCTATACACAAAATCTACAATCTCGGGATTATCAGTATTAAGAATTTCCTCACCCGTTCCCTGCCAAGCTTTCGTGCCATCTTTAATAAACATAATGTGGTCACCAATTTCAATTACCGAATTCATATCGTGGGTATTTATTACCGTGGTGATATCAAACTCTTGGGTAATTTCCTGCAGTAGGCGATCAATTACAATAGCCGTTTTAGGATCTAAACCAGAATTAGGCTCATCACAAAAAAGATATTTTGGATTCATGCTAATGGCTCGAGCAATAGCAACCCGTTTTTGCATCCCACCCGATAATTCCGAAGGAAACTGCTTGTGAACATTCGGTAAATTTACCCTTTGCAGACAAAAATCAGCTCGATCCCTTCTCTCCGAAAGTGACATATCGCTAAACATGCTTAATGCAAATGTTACATTATCCTCAATGGTTAAGGAATCGAATAAGGCATTACCTTGAAAAACCATTCCCATTTCCGTGCGAAGCGCCTTTCGCTCCTTGTTATTAAGGGTGCCAAGTGCACGGTCATCGTAAATAATTTCTCCCTGATCAATCTCGTGTAAACCCACCAAACTTTTCAGAAATACCGTTTTGCCCGAACCGCTTTTACCAATGATTAAATTGGTCTTTCCTTGGTAAAAAGTGGCGTCAATGCCCTTCAACACTTCCTGATCACCAAAGGCTTTGTGAATGAAGTTTACCTCTATCATTAAACCAGTAATAAATTCGTGAGCATATAATTTGAAACGATAATCGCTACCGAGCTACTTACCACTGCCTTGGTCGAATTAATACCCACTTCAATAGCGCCTCCTTTAACGAAAAAGCCATAATAGGCGGAGATGGTAACAATTAAAAAGGCAAACACAAAAGACTTTATTAAAGCATAGGTAACATGGTACGGAACAAAATCGACTGTTAAACCATATACGTAATCACTAACGGTCATTACCCCACCCATAGAAGCGAGATAACCACCCAGCACTCCTAAAAACATGCTGATGACAATTAATATGGGATTAAAAAACACTAGGGCGAAAACCTTAGGGGCAATTAGATAAGCAGCTGGGTTTACGCCCATAACTTCTAAAGCATCTATTTGCTCTGAAACCCGCATGCTTCCAATGGTAGAAGCAATGTTAGAGCCTACCTTTCCCGCTAAAATTAGACTAACAATGGTAGGTGAAAACTCCAAAATAATACTTTCTCTCGTTGCAATGGCCACGTAATAATCGGGCACTAAGGGATCATCGAGGTTAAAAGCAGTTTGAATGGTTACTACTGCTCCCACAAAGACGGAGATAACCGTTACTAGCGCTAAGCTGTTTAAACCTAAAAGGTCTAGATCGCTAATCAAGGCTTTATAGTACATGCTTCTACTCTCGGGTTTGCGAAAAGTTCGCCCGAGTAATAAAAAGTACCGACCTAAATCGTTTAACCACTTTAATAAATACATGTCGCGAAAATAAGAGTAATTTTGCGTTAAGCCTCAATAATGAAGAAGACGATTCCAATTATTAAAGTCATCCTTATCCTAGTGATGCTTAGTCTGGTTAGCAATGCGTGCCGCAGTTTCGAAAAATGCAACTGCCCGGGCAAGTCAAAGAGTATAAATTATTAATGCGGACTTACAAGTATCAGGGGCTGGAACCCTATCTACCGAAAGGTGCTTTAGATCTTTTAGAGCCATTATTAAATAAATACCCCTTGCGGGTTTTAGTAGCTAAGCCACGGACATCAAAATTTGGCGATTATCGCTTTCCACGGAAAGGTAGCTTCCACCGTATTAGTGTAAATGGCAATCTCAACTGCTACCATTTCTTAATTACGCTAATTCACGAATACGCGCACCTCGAAGCCTATATGCTTTTTGGTAAAAATATAAATCCCCATGGCGAAGAGTGGCAACAAACTTTCCGTTTAAATAGTGCAGCCTTTATTGAGCAAGGCCTATTTCCCCAAGATGTTGCCCAAGCCTTTATGGATAGCTTAGAAAAGGGGCATGCAAGCTCTGCACGCAGCTTAGAGCTGATGCGAGTACTGAAGAATTATGACTCCAAAGCGGCTAGTGAAGAACAACATTTGGAAGAACTAGCGGAAGGAGATCAATTTATTTTAAACCAAAAACTCTTCCGCAAAGGAGCCAAAAGCCGCAAGCGCTTTAAATGTCAAGAACTACGAAGCGGTCGCTATTATATGGTGCACCCTCTAGCAGAAGTTACTTTATATACTTTAAAAAATGATTGAATTGAACACCAATTACTACTCATCAGAATTTCGTTTGGGAATAGTGGGCGGCGGTCAACTAGGCAAAATGCTACTGACCGAAACACAGCGTTTAGATATCAAAACCAAAATCCTAGATCCTGCTGCTAATGCGCCTTCTCGCGTAGGCTCGAAAGAGTTTCAGCAAGGCTCTTTACAAGACTACGACACGGTTTATAATTTCGGCAAAGACTGCGATGTTATTACCATTGAAATTGAAAACGTAAATACCGAGGCGCTAGCCCAGCTGGAAAAGGAAGGTAAAAAGGTTTTTCCCCAAGCAGCCATTATTGATTTGATCAAAAATAAAATCACCCAAAAGGAATTTTATCTAGCACAAGGAATACCTACTGCCGCCTTTAAAACCTTTGCATCCAAAGCCAAGCTTATCAAGGCCTGCGAGGAATTCGCTTTAACTTATCCTTTTGTGTGGAAAGTAGCCACTGGTGGTTTTGATGGACGCGGAGTTTCTGTAATTCGCAGCAAAGAAGACCTGAACGACTTACCCGACGCCCCTTGTTTATCCGAAGATCTAGTGCCTTTCGAGAAAGAAATCGCGGTAATTGTGGCCCGCTCCGAGAATGGTGAGGTCAAGGCTTTCCCAACAGTAGAAATGGACTTCCACCCGACTGCTAACTTGGTTGAATTTGTTTTCAGTCCGGGAAATCTGAAAACCGAAATAAGCGATGCGGCGCAAGTCCTGGCCAAGCAAATTGCTGAGAAACTAGGCTTAGTGGGCATCCTTGCGGTAGAAATGTTTCTAACTGAAAACGGTGAATTATTAATCAACGAAGTGGCTCCACGTGTCCATAACAGTGGCCACCTTAGCATAGAAGGAAATATCTGCTCGCAGTTTGAGCAGCATTTACGCGCTATCTTAAATTTGCCATTGGGCGACACCCAAACCATTCAGCCTGCGGTTATGGTTAACTTGGTGGGCGAAGAAAACCACACTGGCCCCGTAAAATATCAAGGCATTGAAGACTTAATGGCCATGTCGGGCGTTTATGTTCACCTTTACGGCAAAGCAGAAACGCGGCCCTTTCGGAAGATGGGTCATGTAACCATTATCGCTCCGAATTTAGAAGAAGCGCGGAGTAAAGCAAAAGTTGTAAAAGAAACAATTAAGGTAATAAGTATATGAGTGCAATAGTAAGTATCATTATGGGTAGCAATTCTGACCTCCCGGTTATGCAAGACGCTATCGAAGTTTTAAGAGAATTAAAACTAGAGCCAGAAGTAAAAATTGTATCCGCTCATCGTACTCCAGAGCTTATGTTCGACTTCGCTAAAAATGCCCATTTACGCGGTATTAAAGTAATCATTGCTGGCGCAGGCGGAGCCGCTCACCTCCCTGGCATGGTGGCTTCACTTTCCCCTTTACCCGTTATTGGCGTACCGGTAAAAAGTCGCAACTCCATCGATGGTTGGGATTCTGTCCTATCCATTTTACAAATGCCCGGCGGTGTTCCAGTGGCCACGGTTGCCCTAGATGGGGCCAAAAATGCAGGAATTCTAGCCGCGCAAATTATCGGCTCCAACAATGCGGAAGTACTGGAAAGAATTATAGCCTACAAAAAAGGGCTAGAAGACAAAGTAATGTCAGCAGGTGAAAACCTAGAATATTAAGAAATTAATAGCCTAGTAAGAATGAATTACCTTCTACAAATTCTTTAAAAGCGACATTAAAGGTTCTTTTTTACGGTTAGCCACAGGAATGCGACTGCCATCTTCTAGAATCAAATAACCGCCATCGGTTTGCACGTACTTCTTCAAGAAGTTTACGTTAACCAAGTGCGATTTATGGATGCGAAAAAAGGAGTAACCCTCTAGCATGGAATCAAATTCTTTGAGGGTTTTAGAGGCTAGTAAATTCTTTTCACCATTAATAAAAAAGGTGGTGTAATTGCTACTGCTCTCCAAACGGATAATATCAGAAAGGCGAATTACATGCATACCCTCTGAGGTGGGAATCACAATTTTTTTCGGGCTATCAGAAGCTTGGCGAATATTCTCTACCAAAACATTAAAGCTCGCCGAACGCCTGGGTAAACCCTTATTATCTTCCACCTTACGCACGGCGCGCACCAATTCTTCCGGGTCAACCGGTTTTAATAAGTAATCGAGGGCGCTAAATTTAATCGCCTGAATTGCAAATTCATCGTGCGCGGTAATAAATACCACAGCTGGTTGTTGTACCCCTTCTGCCGAAAGGTGCTCCAATAAATCAAAACCGCTTTCGCCCGATAAGTCGATATCTAAAAACATCAAATCGGCTGGATTGGCGGCTAGTAAGCTTTTGCCCTCTGCCACACTAGAGCCTACACCAACAATTTCCACTTCTGGACAAAAGAGGTCTAGCTTGCCTTTTAAAGATTCTTGCGAATTCTTTTCATCGTCGATTATAATAGCTTTTAGCATTTTTATATATTTTGAATTGGTAGTTTAATAATTACTGTGGTGCCGCATGCTTTGCCGTTTTCATCCATTTTATCGATGATCTTCAAAGCCACTTCACCCTTTATAGAACGTTGTAATAAAGCAATCCTGTCTTTATTTATTTGGGTAGCCATACTGCGGTGACCCTTGGTACTAAGTTCCGATTTTTTCGCAGACCGTCCCACCCCATTATCATCAATGATACAGCATAAATTATCTCCATCCACCTTAAAACTAATCTTCAACAGACCCGGCTTAGTTAAAGGTTTAAGACCGTGTAAAATTGCGTTTTCAACATGGGGTTGGATCAACATTGGCGGAAGCCCAACATCGTAATCAATATCCTCATCTAGCTCGAGCTCGTACTCAAACTTATCATTAAATCGCAGCTTTTCAAGCTCAAGGTAGTTTTTAAGAATGGAAAGCTCGGTTTCAACAGGATGAACATGCTCCATTGATGATTCAAGGGTTAACCTCATTAATTTTGCGAAATTGTTAAGATAGCGCACGGCCTGCTTCGCATCCTTCACAAAAATAAAACTGCTTATACTATCCAAGGCATTAAAGATAAAATGGGGGTTCATTTGCAAGCGCAAAGCCTTCCTTTCCATCTCCAAAAGCTCATTTTCCAAACTTAAACGTTGCTGTGTTTTTAACCAGCGGTCGCGTATTATAAAAACGGTCAAAGCCAAGATGCCTAAAATGAAAGTACTAATAAACCACCAAGTACGCCAAAACGCTTCCTTAATCTCAAACTCATAAAGCTCTGAAGTATTGGGCCAAGCCTGCCATGCATAACGACTTTGCAATTCGAATTGGTACTTACCTGCTGCTAAATCGGGGTAAAAAGATTCACCAAAATTCCCCACGTAATTCCAGGCATTCGATAATCCCACTAAACGATATCGATACTGAATAAACTCTTGTCGGTAGAGATTTTTACTGCCGTAGTTAAGACGCAGGTAATTGTAATTATAGGGTAATTCCAATTGCAAGGGTAAAATATCAAAAGCCGCGGTATCCTCGCCAAATTGCAGAAGGCTTTCATTGGTGCTCTGCAATCGACTGATGGATTGTAACTCTGCCCTTTTCGAGAGCTCCGTCTGCTTGTTTAAGATTTCTAAATTAAGAATGAAAAGCCCCTTGCTACTAGCATAAACTATTCCTTCCTTATTACTGAAACTGCCATTTAGGCTAGCATTGGCTTTAATAAAATGCAAGCTAACGGGAGTCTGACTTTGCTTGGATAAAGCCAATTCACGATAATTAACAATGCCCTTATTGGTTCCCAACCAAATCTCGCCACGCCATTCTTGAATATCACGTATTTCAGCAAAATCCATATCTCGTAAACCAAAGTGTAAGGCTTTATCTCCCCGCAAATCGAAGATGCCATCACTGGGAGTGCCCACTAATAATCTATCACCCTTCAGGGGTAAAAAGGAACTAAAGTTTATGCTATCCAAGCGCAAGCCGCCCCATTGTCGGAAAGCTTCCCATTGCCCTTCTTTTAAACGCCATAACCCTTCAGTATAGGAGGCAAACCATAAGGAACCTGCTGCGTCTTTCTTGATGGAAAAAACGGTTGCTCGAGACAAGTTTTTCTCAAAGCTTATGTTGGTAAAGCGCCCATTTGCATAACGGTATATTCCATCACCCGCCCCTAGCCAGAGTTCATCGGCCTCGGCAAATAATGAAAACACAAAGCCATTTAAGCCGAGCTTTTCCATACTTGCTTTGGCAATATTGTAGCGGTAAAGTCCTGCCTCTGTGCCAATATAAATATCCCCCTCAAAAGCAGCTAGACTCAGAATAAAACCCAAGTCGAAACTTTTAAGCAACTGATAATCTGCGCTATAAACTTCTAAACCGCGCTCTGTTCCAGCGTAATACTGGTCACCAAATTGGTAGCTGCAAAAAACACCGAATTTAGAATCAAGCTTAAAACTCGCCAGATCTTCCAATTTCATCAAGCCCTCGCGCAGAATTAAATAGATTACGCCATTGGAGCTAATAAAAACATCCTTAATCTCGGAGGCCACCAGACGATCTTTGTAAGGAATCCTCACAGTACCTCCATCGAAAGTGAGTAACAAGCAACTTTCATCTAAGTAAAGTTGAAAAGAAGAATTTTGCGAATACGACTTAATAGAAACTGAATCTTGCCCCGAAAAATCACGCGATAACTTTCCACCTTTATAAACAGAATCATTAATGATTAAGCTTTGAGCATTCGCTTTCGCTAGAAAGGTTCCGACTGAGATTGGCGTTTTCAACCAATTTCCTTTTTCACCAAGCCACAATTCATTGCCGCTTTTCAGGTATAAGGCTCCCTTAAAAAAAGTAAAATCATCAATGATTGGAACGGGAACGGGACTCGAGACTGGTTCTACCGAATCATTTACTAAGGAGAACAATCCTGAATTAAGTAAGAGGTAATGTTGGTGAAATACTTTTAATTGTTTAATCACTGCGCCCTCTGGCAAGGGATATTCTTTCATAGAAAGACCATCATAAAACCATAATCTTCGGCCATTATGAAACCATAGCAGACCCTCAGCATCGCATTGCACATCTAGCAGTACGGGAAAATCTTCCAGCCCGTAATTTTCGTAGCTTCTGCCATCATAGCGCAATAAACCCGCTCCTTCCGATGCCATCCAAATATAACCATCTGGTCCTTCTGCAATAGCGTTAATAACCCTGCTCGGCAAACCTGCTTCCAAGTCCACCTTACTAAAATTATAGTCTTGGGAAAAGCATGGTGAAACGCTTATTAAAAGTATAAGTAAGAGAGCTGCTTTTTTGATAGTCTTAATTCTAATTAGCTTTAGTGCTGGAGGGGAGAAAAATACAGAATTTATCTCCCATGGAAAGAATAATCTTTTTAACGTTTTTAATTCCCTTTTGCTTGTGGAGTCAAAACCCTTTAGACCAAAAGCCTGATGCCCTTTCATTAGCTTTAGGAGGAACAGCGGTGGCACGAATCGACGCTTGGAGCGGCATTAATAATTCAGCCGCATTGGCTTTTTTGGAAACTAATTATCTCAGCAGCTCTCATCGTCAGGTGTTTGGAATAAAGGCTTTGCAGAAATCAAGTCTTAGCGCAAATTTTAGCAGCTTTGGGAAACAAGTCGCTTTTAGCCTCGAGTACTTCGGATTTGAATATTTCAACCAAAGTAAATTCATGCTAGCTTATGGCCAGAGAATTAGTAAAAGCATTGCCCTGGGACTTCGACTTGGCTCAGAGTTCTATCACATTGAAGCCGGCAGCAGCGGTTGGGTGCCTTCCACCGAGTTTTTTCTATTTGGAAAAAGTGGCCCAAAATTGCAATATGGTCTTGCTATTAAAAACCCCTTCTCGCGAAAGCTTTCACCAGAATACCATTTAAAACCAAGTAGCTACTCGATTGGTCTTTTGTATCATTTTAAAGCTGAACTCAACTTTACTTTCGAGGCAGAAAGCACTTGGAAGGAATCCCTTCTTTTAATGTCGGGTTTAGAGTATGAAATAAGGCAGGGACTTTTTCTGCGCTTTGGCAGCAATTATAGAGAGCAATTAAACTTTAGCGGCGGAGTAGGTTTACAATGGGAGAAGTTAAGAATTAGCCTTTCCTATTTGCAATCAAATGCTTGGGGTTCTGAAATGTGTATCGATTTAAACCTCCAGTTCTGATGCAAAATAAGCTAGTCTTTATTCTGCTTGTAGTCCTTTTTTCATTCGCCTTGAAAGCCCAAGGAGAACTTGAAACGAGTCAAGCGCTATGGGAAGAACAATTAAGCGAAAACCCCGATACCGAATTTGACCTATACCAATGGGCGGAAAGTTTTTCGCTATTTGACGAGAATAAAAGACCCCTTAATTTTAGCAGTCAAGAAGAATTGCTAATTCTGCCTTATCTAGATGTGTTTAAGGTTAACAACCTTCTTCAGCATATCCAACATACCGGCCCTATACTTAGCGCAAAGGAACTTAGTTCTATCAAAGGCTTTGACAGTCTAACGGTAGTTTTACTATTGCAGGATTTTAATTTAAAAGCGCGCAACTCCAAAGAGAAAATACACTGGCCATCCGCACTTAAGTATGGTCGTCAGCAATTATATTTAAGAACAACTAGCGGATTGGAGAAACGCGCGGCTTATACCAAAAATCCTGAAGACGGCGGATTCTTGGGCTCGGCGCAAGATTATCTGATTCGTTATCGCTTCAACTATCGCAACACTTTACAGGCTGCGTTTAATTTACAAAAAGATGCCGGTGAGGCCTGGCAGCCTAATGGCCGTAATTTAGGTTTCGACTTTTTTAGTGGACATGTCGCTCTCCGGAATTATGGCATTATTGAAGAATTAATCATCGGCGATTACAATGCTGAATTTGGGCAAGGCTTGGCACTTTGGTCGAGCATGAGCTTAGGCCGATCCTTTTCTTCTGCGGATATTAAACGCTATGGCCGCGGCATTGTGCCTTATGCGGGCAGTGATGAAAATCGCTTTTACCGGGGAATTGCGAGCAGCCTCAAATGGGAGAAACTTCGTATGGAACTTTTTCTTTCACATAAAAAAATAGACGCTAGGGTAGGTTCCAGTCTTGCTGGAGACAGCCTTTTTTCAGAAAGTTTTGGCGGTAATGGACTTTACCGCACTTATAGCGAAATGGAAAAGAAAGACCGCAATACTCTTACTAGTATGGGTGGTCGCGTTGAATTTCGTGGCTCAAGTATAGACCTTGGCATTAACTATCGCCATGAAAGCTTAGCAATTCCCCTCGCACCCTCTACTCGATTATACCAAATGAAAAACTTTAGCGGCACAAATCTGCAAAACCTCAGCCTCGACTGGAATTACATTTATCGTAGTTTCAATCTCTTTGGGGAATTCGCCCTCGACGGAGAAAGGGATCTAGCCTATGCTTGGGGTTTTCAAACTATTCTCCTAGATAATCTTCGTTGTAGTTATCATTATCGAAAACTTGGAATTGACTATCAAAGCATTTGGAATGCGCCCTTCGCCGCTAAGGGCACCGCGGGAGAAAAAGGCCACTATCTCGGTTTTGACTGGCAAATTAACCGCAAGCTGAGCTATAATGGCTTTTTTGATCAACAAGAATTTCGTTGGATCTCCTTTCGAGAGAGTAGTCCCAGTAAAGGCTTCGACTGGCAAAACAATTTTAAATATCGAGTCGAATATAATAAAGACCTCAGCCTAAGACTAAGCTATCGGACACAGGAATCAGCTGCCCTTAAAAATGGAAAACTGCAAGAAAATGAAGGGCAACAATTTCATATACGCTTGCAATTAGAAGATAAACAACTAAGAAAACTAGAAAGCAAAACGACACTGCAACTTAAAACTGTTGGAATGAGTGGGCAAGCCAAAAGCACTGGTTTTATGATTGCTCAAGATTTTAGACATGGGCTGAGAAATAATCAGCTTAAAATTAGCTATCGCCTGGCTTTAATAAACAGTCCCAACTATGCCAGCCGATTATACAGTTATGAACGAGATTTATACCTAAGTTTTTCCATTCCTGCCTATTACGGAGAAAGTCTAAGGTTTTTCATCTTAGGTGATTGGAAGGTAAACGAGCATCTTAAAGTACAGGCGAAATATGCGTTAAGCTATTTTCACGACACCGAAAGCATTAGCTCCGGCAGCAACGAGATTCAAGGACCAATCAGATCGGATATTCGCGCACAGATTGTGCTAAAACTATGAAAGCGTTCTTGTATAAGAGAGTATTTGGTTCTATGCAACGAAGTTTCGGACAGTAAAATACTAAATTAAATGCAATAGCTGTTCAATTTGAAACTTGAACCACTATTGCTATTATACTTTGCTGGCAGCTGGCATTTTATTTTTAAATGACTCTAAACCATTCCACCATTCGATTAACTCCATCCTGATAAGAAGAAACTTTGAAATTGGGAAATCTCTTTCTAAACTTATGATCAGACATAACATACTTCTGCTCAAACTGATACTCCATCTCTTTCGTTTCTCTTAATAGAGGTATAAAAATGCACAGTATTTTTTTTAATACTGCTGGCATCACACTCACTTTAAAATTGCTACCCAATTTTTCATTAAATATTGCAAGCATTTCATTTGTTGTTATTGGTTCTCCAACTGGCAAGTGCCATACCTCGCCGTAACAATTGTCATTCAAAGCTAATTCCACTAGAGCTCGTCCATTATCAAGTACATTAGCATAGGTGTGTTCTATATCAGCCGAAACGAGGATTTGTGGTCCTTTACCTTGTAGCATTCGTTCTAAAAAAGAAATATAAAAGGGACTGTTTACTGCACCTTCTCCGTAAAAATCAGCTGAGCGTCCAATTAGGCCTTTAATCTTTTTATGTCTTACCGCTTTTATCATTAAATCAGCTGTTTGTTTACGGGATTTTCCTTTTTTAGAATTAGGGTTTTGAGGGGTGCTTTCGTCAAATGGAACGGGTAAAGGCGAAGCATACATATACACATTGTCTAAAAATATCAGCTTAGCTTCAGCCTTTTCGCAGGCGTCAATCACATTTTGCATTATCTGTGGCCATTGAGTTCCCCAAACCTTAGCCTTGTATGGAAGACCTATACAGAGATATACATAACTACTGCCGGCAATGGCTTTTTCAGCATCTACTTTAGAAAGTAAATCTGCTTGAACCCAGATAGGTTTTGTACTAACTTTCCTTATTTGAAGTTGTCGAATTTCTAATTCCTTTATTACTGCTTTGCCCATTGCTCCATTTGCTCCAAGTACAGTATGAATCTGATTTTCCATTTGTTCCATTTTTAATTATGAGTGTTATCTTTAATAACACGGCAAAGATGGAGGGGATAAATGTTTAGCTACTGAACAAATGTTAAGAAATCACTTTACACTTTTTTTCCTTAATCTACTAAGATGTTGTGGAGTAACTCCAAGAAAACTAGCCGTGTATTGTAATGGCACTTTTAAAAGGATGTCGCCATTTTCTTTAATCATATTTTCATAACGCTCTTGTGCCGTTTTGGATTGAAGCATTGAAATGCGTCTTTCCAAAAGAATAAATAGGTTCTCAGCGATAACTCTTCTCCAGATTTGAACTTTTGGAACCTCTTTAGATAATTTCTCTAGATCTTCTCTGTTAATAACCAGCATTTCCACATCTTCAACGGCTTCAATGTTTTCCCTAGTTGGGGTTAGGGTTAAAAAGCTCGTATATGAAGAAATAAAGTTGTTTTCAGGCATAAAAAAACAACTGACTTCACTCCCTTTTTGGTCATTATAAAACATCCGGCAAATTCCTTTTTTAATAAAAGCTATATGGTTACAGTATTGACCTTCTTTAATCCACAACTCTCCTTTGGATAAAAGTTTAGCTTTGAAATACTTTTCGATAGATAATTTTTCATCCTTCGTTAGATCTACGATTTGATCTATTGTATCCGTAATTGCCATTATTGTTTTTTTTTTGCGCTTGATAACAACGTTTAGTATATGAAAAGTAGGCGATTTCGAAGAACAAAACTTTCGATTATGCACAAACTTTGATATGAGCCAAAAGGTCTGAATATATTAATACTTCGCCTATTTTTTATATACATTGTTGGCAAATAGGTTTTTTTACTTTTGCTTACATTTTCGTCAAATTATTTTCAGTTAATATTTGATGATGCTCAACGTGATAAATTGCATTATAGAGCATTTCTCGTAATGAAATATTTCCCAACAGTGGATGAGGAATACACAAAGTGTCAAGTTCATTTTCCGTGAAAGTATCAATTTCCGCATTCAATTTCTCTATCAACTTTGGCAAGGTCTTTAGCAGTTCGGATTTTTCATTTTCAGACACTATTTCTGGTACATACTGGCTTGGTGCTTTTCCACCTTTATTGAGTTTTTCTATATAGACCGCCAATAATTCGTCATAAGTTCGACTTTCGGTTTTAGTCGTTCCAAAATTCTGTTCAATAATAGTGTTAGGCATACCAAAGACCTGAACAAGGGGATTTACACAAAGTACAATATGTTTTAAGTGTTGTCCTGCTGTCCATTTGGATTCATAAGAAAATGTGAATTCTGCATTGCTCAATCCGTTTATATAATTCACTAAAGCTAAATATCGTCTTTCAAGTGAATTTTTTATTTCAGTTTTGTTCATATTAAATTCAAATTTTGATTGATATTCATCTGTTTATCAAATGTTTGCCAACGAAGATATAAAGTTAAGTAATCTCCAAAGAATCAAGCATCTAAATCCTTCAAAAACCATAGGTTACATCCAGGATGGCCAAATTGGGTTAGTGGCTTCTCAAGCGTTTCGAAACCAGCTTTCCCATAAAGACTCACGGCTTTATCAAACTCGGGTAAGCTTTCGATATAGATTTTAGAATACATCATTTGCTTGGCGCTTTCCAAACACTTATCTAACAAGGCTTGACCGATGCCCTGCCCTCTCGCATTTGCATGAAGATAGAACTTCACCAATTCGGCACAATCCTCTTGCAAACCTTGCGTGGGGTAAATCCCGCAACAGCCTTGCACCTCGCCATTCCATTCAGCTACCCAAAGTACCGAACGATCCCTTTGAAAGAGATTATATAAATTGTCTGTTGTGGGATCGGAATAAACAGTTCCTTCTTTTTGGGCATCAAACTCAATAAAAATGGCGCGAATTATTTGGGCCAATTTGAGATTATCCTCTTCCCTAATTAATCTCAGTTCAAGCTTCTCCATCTTTATTTTCGAGCCATTTTCACTTGATGTCAACTTTACTTACTCCATCTGGCAGTCCCCTAGGAAAACGAGCAAAAGGCAACAATTCATTTACAGCAAGTTCTAGTTCATCATTAAAACTGTTTCTACGAATAGTTTCATGTATGGTATTAACCGCGATGAAATTAAGGAACGCTGTTCCAGGTGCCAGTACACCATGCGTTAAGCTCCAAGCCATAAAGCCCGCAGTGGTCCAATGGCTTATCCGTGGTTTTACATGTTGTAGCTCAAAAGTTTTAACCGAGTCTCTTGAGATAGCCTCACAAGAATTTAGCTTATCTAAAATATAAATACTGTCATTTGAAACCGCAATAAGCTCGCCTTCTATTTGAATAAGACCTTTAGGGCCATCAGGGCTTTGGTAATACAACACAATATAAGAGCCTAAGGGACTTGTTTTAAATTCGTTCTGGGAAGGTAGATAATTATAATTTCTACAGGCAACTAGGATAAAGAAAAAGAGTACGATTAAATAAATCAGGCGCTTAATTTCCCGCATCTTAAAGCTTTTATCAATGAATGTCTTCTATTCTTATGCCGCTTGGCAGGCCATAGGGAAAACGGGCAAAAGCAGCTAGCTCATCAAAATTTATGTCACTCTCTTGGCTACGACTTTTCCTTGCAATATATGCTTGGGTAAAAGAAGTAGACATTAGATTTATTGGGGCTGTAAAAAACGCAAATATCCCATGAGAAGCTGAAATAGCAGTAAAAAGAGGGATAGTCCAAAAGGATGTATTGGGCTTGGCGTAGTACAAACTGAAGGATTCAATATTTACTTTACTTATTGCCTTGCAAATGCCATCAATCTCTGTTTCTACAGGGATGAGATATAATTGAGCACTATCAACCGCGATTAACTCTCCACGTAATTCGTTTAGGTCGGACGTATTTTTATCCAACTTCACCCATATTCTGATAAAAGAACCTTTAGGAGATTTCCCAAACTCAGACTCGTCTTCAATATGTTTATAGTAACTGCATCCTCCCAAGAGAAAACTTAGGAGCGCTAATGAAATGATTATTCTAGTTTTCATAGGAAGAAACTTTTTTAGATTCAATTTGTGAAGACCAAAAAACTTCTTCCATCACTAGCTCATATTCTTTATAGGCATCCGCCTCTCTTTTTAAGTAGCGTCGTGGATGATTCATCATCTGATTTAGCTTAAGAAGATCTTTATCGCCAAGCCACTCCTTTCTCATCCATTCCATGTAGTAGCCCTTACTGTAAAGGTGAAGTGCATACTTTCGATTCGCATCTGGCAGCTCATATTCCAATTCAAAAAAATCACCAGGGAGTGAGATCAAATGTTTTTCCGAGTCTAGTAATTGCTGCTTGGCAAAACTATGCTTGGAACCATTTTTTTTCAGCTGACTAGGCTGTAGCTTTAAGGGTTCAAGTTTTTTATCGAGACTAGCTAGTGCAGCATAGTCTAAGCGCCATAAACCCTTATTCATTAGCAGTTTCACTCGTACTGTTTCAGAAGTAGCTAGCTTTTGTAGAGGTACGATTTGCCGATTAACTGCGATTGGCCCTGTTTCATACAAAGCTCCTTGTAATTGCCATTCTTTCAACTCTTCGTTCCAAAGGTAAACCTCGAGCTCGCCCAACTCCGATTTTAGGCCATTATCCAGTTTGCTATAGAGATCTTTCTCACGTTCAATTTTCGCAAAAATGTCTGAAACCTCATCGCCCATATAAGCCATGGCGCTATAAATAAAGTAGGTGGTCATTAATGACTGACGGAAATCGAGCAATAATGCTTGCTCTTGCTTTAGTTCGCTCGCATCAAATTCTAGAATTAGCTCTTCTTTGGAAGCTAAATTATCCGCATCTGCGGCAGAGAAATACTCCTCTCTATCGCTTTGTAATAAAACACTTAGCACATCCTTCTCAGCAACAGTTGCGCTACTAGGTGAAACTTGCTGGGAACTACTATAGAAGCTTTTATCGCGTGTCATTAAAGCACTTTGCTCATTGCTAATAGGAAGCGCCCATAACTCCACTGCTTTTAAGCAATGGGTTTCTTGCGCTTCATTCTTCATTAAAATTTTAAAATTACTCGAGCGAGTACTTGTTTTTAAATCGTCAACGTCTCCATATTCTAGGGAGGGCGCAATGGCATTGGAAAAACCTTCGCCCTTGGCTTCGAAAACATTACCATCTTCGGTGTAAAAGGTTGGACATGAACCAAAACAAGCTTTGGGATTGGTAATGCAAGCAAGCGAAACAGCCACGTTTACGATGGCTAAAGGAATCAAAGCCATTACGCCATCCGCTAGCTCTAGGTCTTCATTCATTTCGTAAATTAAGACGCTATCCATAGAGAACTTTAAATCCCCTTCTTTAATAAGGTGCCGATTATAATCAAAACGTTGCCCTTCTCCAGATATAAAACCGGCAACTGTGTCTATTCGCCAATTATTAAAGAGAAAAACTAAATCACCCCCTTCGAGATGGGCTTTTAGATCTGGGTTTTCTTTAGCGAATTGAGCCTTTTTTAAAAAATCACCTGCCTTTTCATATTGAAAACGAGGTACTACTGGTCCTCTGCAGGATTGATTTAAGATACCGAGCAGCAGCAAGGATATTGTTATTACTTTTCGCATTTTAACGGCGTTAATGGTTTATGGCGTGAAACTATTAATATTTTGGCAGTGATTCATTAAATCTATAACTATTAAGCGTTTAAATGACTTTCAAAATTTTCCTTGCGATACTTTTATCGGCCTTCTTTGCGGAAGCGCAGAATAGTGACTCAACATTTCTGGCCAGCAATTTCAATTTTCGGATAGAGCTAAACCATGAGTTTGGCGATAGCCTCGATTCTCCGCTTAAGGAAGAAGATCGTTTGCAATTTGATCACCTCAATTTTTTCTCACTGAACTCTAAGTATGCGGTTATGGCTAAAATTGAGCGCATCGACACAGCCAAAGCCTTTGCCATGGCCACCACCACAGGGAGAAAAGCTATCTATCAAAAATATGCCTTATTACGCTTTCAGCTAGATGGCCAAGAACAGCAACTCTTTGTTTATCAAAGCCATCGCTTAAAGTTAATGGAGGGCTATGAAGACTACCTTTTCCTGCCCTTTAGCGACGAAAGTAACGGATTCGAGAGCTATGGCGGTGGCAGGTTTATAGATTTACGAATGGTGAAGAGCGACAGCCTTTTAATCGACTTTAACAAAGCTTACAACCCCTACTGCGCTTACAACGAAAAGTACTCTTGCCCTATACCTCCTAAAGAAAACCACCTGAAAATTAAAGTATTAGCGGGCGTAAAAGCCCCTGTCGGGCATTAAAATTAATCAATGCGTAAAGAATAAAAGCTTGTACTACAAATAATTAACCGACCTTTGCGGCGTAAATTTTTAATATATCTTTTTTGACCACATTTAAATCACTAGGTTTATCAGAACCTATCCTAAAAGCCTTAACCGATTTAGGATTTGAAGAACCTAGCGCCATTCAGGCACAAGCCATCCCCGAACTACTAAGTGATTCGCGCGACCTAATTGGTCTGGCGCAAACAGGCACGGGAAAAACGGCCGCATTTGGCCTTCCTCTTTTAGAAAGAGTTGACTCAGAGTATCCACATACGCAAGCATTAATTTTAGCACCAACGCGTGAATTAGGCCAGCAAATTGCCGGGCAATTAGAACTTTTTGGAAAATACCAGCCAAAAATCAACATGCTTGCTGTTTACGGAGGCGCTCCTATTAGTAACCAAATGAGAGCTTTACGCGACAAGCCTCAGCATGTGATCATCGCCACTCCTGGTAGATTGATCGACTTGATAAACCGTCGTGCGATAGACTTGAAGTTTTTGGAGCTTCTTGTCTTAGACGAAGCAGATGAAATGCTTAACATGGGCTTTAAAGAAGCCTTAGATGAAATCTTAACTTATACTCCAAAAGAAAAAATGACTTGGCTTTTCTCGGCAACCATGCCTTATGAAATCCAGTCTATGGTTAACTCTTACATGGATAACCCGATCAAAATATCGGTTGATACCGCGCAAAGAGTTAATATAAATATCGAACACCAATTTGTTAGTGTAAATCACCGTCAGAAAACAGAAGCCCTGAAACGCTTCATTGATCTTAGTCCAGAACTAAGAGCGGTAGTTTTCTGTCGTACCAAAATAGACACCCAAGGCCTAGCCGAAAGTCTTATGGAAGAGGGCTACCAAGCCGATTCTCTACATGGTGACTTATCACAAGCGCAGCGCGATAGAGTAATGAAACGCTTTAAGAGCAATCAATTACCTATTCTAATAGCGACGGATGTTGCAGCAAGAGGTATTGACGTTAACGACCTTACCCACGTATTCCATTTTGCCTTACCCGACGATGCTGCCTATTACACACACCGTTCGGGACGTACGGCTAGGGCAGGAAAAAAAGGGATTTCCCTAGTATTCAACGGCCCTAACGACATGTATCGCTTGCACCGTTTGGAGAAACAATTGGGCATTAACTTCGAAAAAGTTGATATTCCAGCGGCAGAAGACATTGCGAAAATTCGCATCGAAAACTGGGCACAAGATATTCTTGCGCAACCGATGAAAAAGAGAATACCACAAGAAGTTTTAGAAAATGTAGAACTTTTATGGGCAAATCTTTCTAAGGAAGAAATTATCGCGAAGATTCTAGGAAAAGAACTTGAAAAGCTAAACCTTAGAGGAGGCGAAGATCTAAATGCTAAAATGAGTACCGGTCGCGGCGGCAGAAGCGGCGGTGGCGGTGGCGAGAGAAGACGCAGCGGTGGCGGCGGTCGCTCTGGTGGGTTTAGAGGAGATAGAGATGGTGGTGGTCGCTCTGGTGGTGGTCGCTCTGGCGGATATCGCGGAGACAGAGACGGCGGCGGCGATGGACCATCCTTTAAAGGCAAGAAAAAGCCGTATAGCGGTGGCGGTTCAAGCCGACCAAGCTCTAAAAAAAGAGGTCGCTCTTAAACTCCAAATAAAAAGCAATTACAAGCTGATCTAAAGAAATTTAGGTCAGCTTTTTTATTTCAAAACCTGCTTCAATTAAGTCCTCCCAAAAATTGGGATAGCTTTTCTTTACCACATCAGGGTCTTCGATCACAATAGAATTAATTAAGGCTAAAGGCGCTAAAGCCATGGCCATGCGATGATCTTTGTAACTGGCAAACACCGGCTCATCCCAATCACCGCAGCCTTTAAGCAGTTTGAAGTAATCCGCTCCAATCTCTACCTCTGCGCCTATTTTAGCCAACTCGTTTTGCAAAGCGGCTAAACGATCCGTTTCCTTAATTCTTAAAGTTTGCAAACCCCAAATGTGCGCTTCCTTTAATACCGCGGCCGCAGCCACAGCTAAGCTTTGCGCTAGATCGGGACTCTGAACTAAGTTCATTTTCAAACTGCCGCCTATGGCCTCGGATTTAGACAGTCGAAAACCCGGACCAATAAAATGCGCATCTACGCCCAGTGGAGCAAAGAGATTGGCCACCACTGAATCACCCTGCAGACTAAACTGCCGAAAACCAGGCAAGTATACTTCCGCCTTGCGCGCTAAGAGTGTTATTAAAAACCAGTAGCTAGCCGAGGACCAATCGGGCTCGACTTTAAAAATGGGTTCTAAAGGCTGCGAATGCTCTAGGGGTTTTACCTTAATCTCATCGCCTAAAACAATAACCCGCAAACCCAAACGACGCATAATATTTGCCGTAAGGTGAATGTATGGCGCAGAAACGGAAAACCCCTTCAATCGCAGAATTAAGTCTCCGGACAGGGCGGGCGCTATCATCATCAAGGCACTGATAAACTGACTACTAATTCGACCATCAATCTCGTATTCGCCCCCCTTCAAGTTCGCCCCTTTTATTTTTAAAGGAGGAAAACCTTCGTCTTGCAAATATTCAATATCAGAACCCATCTGCCGTAGAGCAGAAACCAAGAGTCCAATTGGCCTCTGCCGCATCCGTGCACTGCCATCTAGAATCCAAGTCCCCTTTTTTTGCACCGCTAAAAAAGCACACAGAAAACGCATAGCCGTTCCCGCATCTTCTACATTCAGTTCGGTTCTTGTGCGGAAATTGGCCAAACAACTTTGTAAAACCTCGCTATCATTACTGCTGGAAGCGCCAGAAATTTCGAGCTCAGGAAAATAAAGTTCCTTTAAAATTAGAGCACGATTAGTTTCGCTTTTACTGCCCGGAATGGCGGGGCGCGCGCGAATTACCTTACTAGGATGGCTAATCTCAATCCGCTTCATTCACTAAATTTTTGTAGCTCTCCCAAATGCTTTCGAATTCGACCTCGCAATTATAAACCGCTTCGCCCATGCTTTTTAAAAGGACCATATTAATGCTATTGCTGCGGTTCTTTTTATCGCCTGAAACCAGTTTAAAAATGGCATCTCTATCTAAGTCGAAACTGGGCCAAGAATAGGCCTCCCCTAGAAAGTGCTGTAATTTTTTCGCTTCCGCAGATGCGAAACCTGCTTCTTTCACAGAAATATCTAAAGCCACTATCATACCCAAAGCAACGCAATGGCCATGGCTAAGGGGCGCTTCTTGCAGGTGGCTATAACTTTCTAAAGCGTGACCAAAAGTGTGGCCGAAGTTTAATATTTTTCGTTCACCCAATTCACGGGGATCGTTTTTCACTATTTTTTCCTTAATAGCAACACTAGCTTTAATATGCGCTAAAGTGGGTAAGGGACGCGTTCTATCTAAATCCTGAATTTCCTGGAAATGTTGAGGCGAAGCAATAAAGCCATGTTTAAGCATCTCGGCCCAGCCTGACAATAACTCTTGGTCGCTTAGAGTTTCCAAAAATTCGGGGACGATGCCAATCAATTGCGCATCTGCGAAAGCACCAATACGATTTTTAAAGGGCCCAAAATTAATACCTGTTTTGGCGCCTACCGAGGCATCTACCATAGCCAATAAGGAAGTCGGGAAATTAACAAAGGCAATACCACGCATATAGGTGGCCGCCATAAAACCACCCAAGTCACTTATAACGCCACCACCTAAGTTAAGAATTAAGGAATGACGATCGGCCTCTAGTTCCGAAAGGGAATGCCACAGTTGTTCTAAAACAGATAAGGATTTAGACTCCTCACCTGCCTCGATTTCTAAAATTTCGAGTGGTGGTAAATTGGGGAAATGCTGTAAAAAGGAAGGAAGGCAATCCTCATGGGTATTCTCATCACAAAGAATAAAGAGTTTAGAATAATTCCCCCTTTGCAAAAGCGTATCAAATTTGCTTAAAGCCTTAGTACCAAAGTATAGTGCCATTCCTAAAATTTACGGTTCAAACTGCCTCTGCACAAAGGTACAATCTACGAACTAGGAAGGAATAGATAAAGATTATTGATGCTTGTAAAATTGCTTTAGGCATAGATGATTTTTGTGCTTAGCTTCGTATTTTGATAGTCAAGGCTGCTTTACGAATCAACCTTCTTACTATCAATGATTTACCAATAAACACCTCTCAAAAACGCATTAAAATGGTAGATTTTAATAATACAAAAACCGCTTTCATTCTTAAATCGGATGCACAGCTTCGTAAAGCATACTGGCTCTTTAAATTAGTAGCCAATAAAAGCTTAGTCGGTTTAGGTAAGAATGCTTCCAGCTTGGCCATAAAATTAGGTCTTCCTATTCGCACGATTGTAAAACAAACGGTTTATGATCAATTTGTTGGTGGTGAAAGTATAGAAGAATGTGAACCCATCATCAATAAGCTGCAAGATTATAATGTATTTGCCCTGCTCGACTTCGCTGTAGAAGGAAAGGAAACTGATGCCGATTTCGACACTACCAAAGACGAAATTGTACAAACCATAAAGTACGGTGCTAAGCGCGATGGAATCCCTTTCGCCGTATTTAAAGTAACGGGCATCGCGGCCTTCCCCCTGCTCGAAAAATATGCGGCCGGTAAAGCCTTTAATGAATTAGAAAGCCGTGCTTGGACCCGCGCAAAAAACCGCATTGAGGAAATCTGCTATACCGCCCACAAGTTTGGCATGTGTATAATGATTGATGCGGAAGAAAGTTGGATTCAAAAAGCAATTGATGAAATGGCTTTAGAAATGATGCAGCGCTTTAACAAAGAAGACATTGTGGTGGTTAACACCCTGCAAATGTACCGTGTTGATCGCCTCGATTTCTTGAAGGAGAGCTACCAACTTGCTCAAGACAAGCAGTTTAAACTTGGGGCAAAATTGGTGCGCGGCGCGTATATGGAAAAGGAAAGACAAAGAGCCAAGGAATTGAAATACCCCGATCCTATTCATGCCAACAAAGATGGTAGCGATAAAAGCTACGATGATGGTATCGATTTCGTGCTAAAACATTACGAAGACGCATTACTAGTGGCCGGTAGTCACAATGAAGACAGTGCGCGCAAGTTGACGGAAAAAATGGCGGCAATGGGCATCAAAAATAATCACCCGAATGTTTGGTTTAGCCAACTGTATGGCATGAGTGATAACTTATCCTTCAACCTAGCTGCGGAAGGTTATAATGTGGTGAAATACCTGCCTTTTGGTCCGGTAAACGAAACCCTTCCCTACTTGATTAGGAGAGCCGAAGAAAACACTAGCGCAGGCGGACAAAGTACACGTGAGTTAGGTTTAATTCAGCAAGAAATTAAGCGTAGAGGTTTAGATTAAAGCTCTGAAACACCCATTAAGGTTGCGGAAGAATCGCAGTTTTCGATTGCAAATATTTTGCTTTTGTCTTCCAGCTCGAGCTGATAAACATTGCAGTCGTTTTCATTTATAGTACTAGCGCTAAAATTAACTTTAGCATAGTCTAAAGCGTAAGATAAACCGCTCGTATCCAATCCGGAGTGATCTATTTTCTCCTGCACATCTACCGAAAGGACTAAATCCTTTTTGCGTAAATCCGATAAAACTCTATCGTTGGGAAAGTAACTGCATTCTATATCGCGATCACCAAAAATGAAATAAACCATAAGTACTCCTAGGCCCATGCCGATAAAGTAGTACAGAAATTTTCTCCAAAGCTGCATAAGTTGTATTCAAAGGTGACAAAGGTAGAGAGTGAGCGATTAATTTTAGTTAATTCGTAGACTATTTAATCAGGGATATGGAATTAGCAAAATTGGACGCTGGAGATGAGCATTATAAAGCTTACGTTGGACCACCTCTAAAATACGATTTGCTGGGCGCCTTGCAGTTCACTTTACTTTGTGCCGCAGGCCTACGATCAAATCATAAAATTTGTGATATCGGTTGTGGTTCGCTCCGAGTAGGAAAAATGCTAATCCCCTATTTAAACCCTGGTAACTACTATGGCATTGAGCCCAATCAGTGGCTTATTGATGAAGCTATAAAGGAAGAAATTGGTGCTGACATAATGCGCATTAAGAAGCCGCAGTTTCTTAATGATAGCGATTTTAAAGTAGGTGGATTTAATCAACGCTTTGACTTTTGCATTGCTCAAAGCATTTTCTCCCACAGCAGTATGAGTCAAGTAGATCAATGCCTCTCTGAAGTCGCCCAAAGCTTGGCCACTGACGGATTATTTTTAGCCACCTTTATTTGGGGCAAAAACGACTACCAAGGCGAGGAATGGGTTTACCCAGGCTGCGTAGAATTCAAAGCTAGCAGCATAAAAGAATTAGCTTGGGAAAAATACGGATTGAAGATGCAGCGTACTAATTGGCCCCATCCCAATGGACAAAATTGGGTGCTTTTTCACTTTCCAGGCAATGAAAAGAAAGCTGAAAAAATAGCACAGTTTAATCTCAGTCAATATGATTCTGACACCGAGAATTCCAAAGCCAATGACTCCTTAAAGGGAAAGGTGATTTCTAAACTTACGCGTGCTTTAAAAAAGTAAATCTCCCTCAGTATAAGGAAGGTCAAACCATTCGCCAATGGGCTTATTGGTTAAATTACCTTTATAGAGATACAGTCCCTGACGCACATTTTTATTGAGATATAAAAGTTCGTCGATGCCCCCTTTTTCGGCAATATTTAAAAGGACGGGAGCCAAAATATTAGAAATCGAAAAGGAAGCAGTTCGGCTTACGCGAGATGCGATATTTGGAACACAATAATGAATCACATCATATTTGCGGAATACTGGCTGATCGTGACTCGTTAGTTCGGAGCTTTCTACACAACCACCTTGATCAATACTAACATCTACAATTACACTACCCGCTTTCATATTGCGCACCATATCATCGGTTACAACGCAAGGGGTGCGACCACTATCTGAGCGAATCGCGCCAATAGCAACATCGCAGCGCATTAATGCCTTCTCCAAAATTTTAGGCTGAATTACACAGGTGTAAATAGGCATATTATTTAGCATGCTTTGCAGGCGGCGTAATTTGGTTAATGATTTATCAAAAACCTTAACGCTCGCCCCTAAACCGAGGGCTGTTCTAGCGGCAAAAGTGCCTACCGTACCAGCGCCAATAATTACCACTTCTGTGGGCGGAACTCCAGAAACGCCTCCTAGCATATAACCTTTACCATCGTTGGCATTACTCAGATATTCGGCGGCAATTAGAATGGAAGTACTACCTGCAATTTCACTCATGCTGCGCACTATCGGAATAGTACCTTCATCATCTTGCATGTTTTCGAAGCTCAGCGCGGTCACCCCCTTCTTCATCATTTTCTGGAAGTATTCCTTCTTTTGTGTTTTGAGCTGCAAAGCCGAAATCAGCGTTTGATTCTGCTTCATTAAATCGATTTCAGCCAAGGATGGCGGCTCAATTTTTAATATCATATCTGCCTCAAAGGCTTCCTTGTGTGAGTACACAATTTTCGCTCCTGCTTCTGAGTAATCACTATCGCTATAATGAGCACTTTCTCCGGCACCTGTTTCTACAATTAATTCATGTCCATTTTCCACCAAAAGCTGCACCGCATCAGGCGTTAAAGCCACCCTTTTCTCCTGCATACAGGTCTCGTTGGGAATGGCAATTTGCAGTTGTTGTCTCGATTTCTGAACCTCCAAAACCTCCTCTTGAGGCATGAGTTCTGCCGATGAAAAACTTAAAAACTCAGGCTTAGACATGCTGATTTCTTATTTGAATGATTCTTTCAGAATTGGGACCTAGGCTAATACTTAGCTCGGACCATTCTGATGGCAGTAAATTACGAATTTTATCGGGCCACTCAATCCAACAGCGTGATCCTGAAAAGAAATATTCTTCCAAACCCGCTTGAAAAGCCTCCTCTTCATCTTTTAAGCGGTAACAGTCGAAATGATAAATCGTCCCTAATTGCCCGTCTGCGTATTCATTTACCAACGAAAAGGTAGGACTAGACAATTCATTAGCATCAACACCAAGGTGTTTACAAATAGCACTAATAAGAGTAGTCTTACCTGCTCCCATAGAACCATTTACCAAAACAACTGGATAATCAATTGCCTCTAAAATTTTGGGCACCGCTTCTGCCAAAGCGCCCATATCATTTGCTTTCAAACAAATTTCCATGGCACAAAAGTAAGCATTGGCATTGGCTCAAAAAGCGAATTTAGTCTTAGAACGTGAGTTCGACCTAAAATTAAGACCGCGGCTTGAGGCTAATAAAGGGAATGATCATCTCCTCTAAAGACACACCGCCATGTTGATAGGTATTACGATAGTATTTTACGTAGTGATTGTAATTATTGGGATAAGCAAAAAACAGGCTCTCCTTGGCAAAGAGATATTCGCTATTAATATTCTGCTTAGGCAAATGGATATCCTCTGGATTTTTAACGGAATACACATCTCTATTTTGGTAGGACATTCCTCTCCCGCTTTTGTAGCGCAAATTCGTATTTAAGCTTTTATCGCCCACCACTTTCGTGGGATCCACAACATTGATAGTTCCGTGATCGGTACTTAAAATTACGGGAATCTTTTTCTCCGCCAATTGACGCAACATATCTAAAAGGGGCGAATTTTTAAACCAACTTAAGGTTAATGAGCGATACGCCTTATCGTTATCGGCCAACTCACGAATAACTTTCATATCGGTTTTCGCATGGGAAAGCATATCCACAAAATTGTATACGATAACATTTACATCATTAGACATCAAGTTCGAAAGGTTATCGCTGAGCTTTTTACCATAATTATGATTAGTTACCTTTTCATAGCCCACGCTTAAATCGCCTAGACCTAATCGCTTAAGCTGATCTTTAAAGAAGAAGTCTTCGAAATTATTCTTTCCTTCATCATCCTCATTATCTTCCACCCATTTATCGGGAAAGCGTTTTTTAATTTCGGAAGGCATCAAACCTGCAAAAAGCGCATTCCTGGCAAACTGAGTCGCAGTAGGGAGAATACTCCAATAATTACGCTCGTCTTCTACTTTAAAGTATTTTTCAATTTCTGGTTGAATGACCTTCCATTGGTCGTAGCGTAAATTATCAATTACCACAAAAAAGTGACTTTGCCCCTTCGATAATTTCGGCTTAAGCCATTCCTTCACTAGAGTATGACTCATTACCGGGCTCTCTTCTTTAGAGTCGAAGAAGTCTTCGTAGTTGCGTTCTATGAAGCGAAAAAACTGCGCATTGGCCTCTTTCTTTTGTGAGAGCAGTATTTCATTAAGGCTCTCATCTTCGAGTTTATCTAGCTCGAGCTCCCAATATACCAAGCGTTTGTATAAAGATTCCCATCCGGCATAATCGCGAACCATGGCTAGATCCATGCCTATTTGCCTAAATTCTTGCTGATAGTTGCTGGTCGTTTTCTCAGAAACCAAGCGTCGATTATCGAGATGCTTTTTAAGCGTTAATAAGATTTGATTGGGATTAACCGGCTTAATTAAGTAATCGGAAATTTGCGAGCCAATGGCATCTTCCATAATACTTTCTTCCTCACTTTTCGTGATCATCACAATCGGCAAGGTATTTTGCATCTCTTTGATGCGCTGCAAGGTTTCTAAGCCATCCATACCTGGCATATTCTCATCGAGAAACACCATGTTATACGACTTTTCTGCTACCATTTCTAAGGCATCCTCGCCATTGTTTATGGTATCCACAGAATAACCTTTTGCTTGAAGAAATAGTATATGTGGTTTTAAAAGGTCAATTTCGTCATCGACCCATAAAATTTGAATATTGTCCATACTTTCGTTTTCGGAATTATTAAGGCATGTCCACAATTATACTACAAAAGAAGTGAGCCACACCAATAAGCTGAAGATATTAAACGACCCAATTTATGGCTTCATTACAATACCCAGCGAATTTATTTTCGATATTTTAGAACACCCTCATTTTCAACGCTTACGCAGAATATCACAGTTAGGCTTAACCTATCTTGTTTATCCCGGAGCTTATCATACCCGCTTTCATCACGCCTTAGGAGCTTTGCATTTAATGCAAGAAGCGGTCTCTATATTAAAACGCAAAGGCACCGAAATTAGCCCCGAAGAGGAAGAAGCAGTCTATCTCGCCATTTTATTACACGATATCGGCCACGGTCCTTTTTCCCATGCTCTCGAAAATTCGATTATTCCCAATATCAGTCACGAAGACTTGTCATTGGAATTTATGCGCAGTCTTAATCAAGAGTTTAATGGCAAGTTAACTTTGGCTATTGAAATCTTTCAGAACAAATACCACCGTAAGTTTTTACACCAATTAATTAGCAGTCAGCTCGACATGGACCGCCTAGATTATTTACGCCGTGATTGTTTTTATACGGGGGTAAGCGAAGGAAAGGTAAATTCAGAGCGATTGATTTCCATGCTCAATGTAGCAGAAGACCAAATTGTAGTGGACGCCAAAGGAATTTATAGTGTGGAAAAATTTATTGTGGCCCGTCGTCTCATGTATTGGCAGGTATATCTCCATAAAACAGTTTTAGGTGCCGAATACCTTCTGATACAAATCCTGAAAAGAGCAAAAATGATTTATCAGGAAGGCATGCCTAGTCCTTCCGTTTTGAAACCCTTTTTAAGTGGTCAAATTCCTACCAACAAAATTGAGCTGGTTAAACTTTACGCAAGTTTAGATGATTACGATATTATGGCCGCTGTCAAAGAATGGCGCTATCATAAAGATCGCGCTTTAAGCACATTATGCCAGCGACTTTTAGATCGAAAGCTATTAGGTGTAGAAATAGCCAAGGAAGCATGGAGCGCAAAACAGCTGGAAGAACTGCGACAAAAAGCGATTAACGAACATAATTATAGTAAGGAAGAAGCGGAATTTTTAATCTTTCAGCATAAGATCACAAATAATGCTTACAACCCGATTCAAGACCGAATCCAATTGCTATATAAGGATGAAAGCCTTGTAGATATTGCCGCTGCGGCCGACCAGCTAAACATCTCCGCCCTCACACAAACGGTAGTAAAATATTTTTTATTCGCACCCAAAGCGATATTAAAGGCTTAACAAGCATTATTTGTACTTTTGACCCAATGGAATTTAGCGCGCAACAAATTGCCGATATGCTCGGCGGAACGGTAGATGGCAACCCTGACATTACCGTTTCCAATCTTTCTAAAATTGAAGAAGGCAAAGCAGGTACATTAAGCTTTCTAGCCAACTTGCAATATCAAAAGTACATTTACGAAACTGAGGCCTCTATAGTTATTGTTGGCAATGACTTTAAGCCCGAAAAACCGGTTGCTGCCAGCTTAGTGCGGGTAGAAGAACCTTATATGGCCTTCGCTAAATTGCTGGAAGCCTATAATAGTCTGCAACATCAAAAAACAGGTATTCATCCGCGAGCGATTGTTTCAGAGCGGGCTAGCTTGGGAGAAGATGTTTACATTGCCGCAGGCGTGGTAATTGGCGATGGTGTTTCTATTGGTAATAACACAAAAATTTATGCCAATACAGTAATTGGTGACCATAGTATTATTGGCGAGAATTGCCTAATCTTTAGTAGCGTGAACATCTATGCAAATAGCCAAATAGGTAATAATGTTAGCCTGCACAGTGGTGTGATTATCGGCGCTGATGGTTTCGGCTTTGCCCCTAAAGGATCAGGTTACGATAAAGTAGCCCAGATTGGAAATGTCATTATTGAAGATGGCGTAGAGATTGGCGCTAATACCACCATCGATCGCGCTACACTAGGTTCTACCATTATTCGAAGAGGCGTGAAATTAGACAACCTCATTCAAATAGCCCACAATGTAGAAATCGGCGAGAACACTGTTATTGCTTCGCAAAGCGGCGTAGCAGGATCGAGTAAGGTTGGCAAAAACTGCATGATTGGCGGACAAGTAGGAATTTCTGGTCATTTAAAAATTGGAAATGGGGTTAAAATTGCCGCTCAAAGTGGTATTGGTAAAGATGTCGAAGACAATAGTATAGTTCAGGGTAGTCCTGCATTTAAAGTTTCTGATTACCAGAAGTCTTATGTTTATTTCCGTAAGTTGCCAAGCATTATTCGCGACTTAGAAAAAAAGTTAAAAAATTAAATGAATAGCTATCAACATAGCATTGCCTCGGAGGCTTCAATAGCAGGCTATGGCTTGCATACAGGCGAAGAAGTAAGTTTAGTATTTAAAGCCGCCGAGGTAGATTTCGGCATTGCTTTTAAAAGGGTAGATATTGAAAACCAACCTATCATTCCCGCCCACGCGCGTTTTGTAACCCACACCGAAAGAGGTACCACTTTAGAAAATGGTAAGGCTAGCGTAAGTACGGTTGAACATGTTCTTGCAGCCCTTACCGGCTTGTCTATCGACAACTGTTTAATTGAAGTGAATGGCCCTGAAATGCCCATTATGGATGGTAGTTCGCTTCCCTTTGTAGAGGTTTTAGAAAAAGCTGGGATCAAAGCCCAAGATAAAGAGCGCTCCTTTTTTGTGGTTAAAGAACCCATTCGTTTTTACGATGAAAAAGAAGACGTGGAAATAATCGCTTTGCCTTCTGAAAATTACGAAGTTTCGGTAATTGTAGATTACGGAACCCAGGTGCTAGGCAGTCAATCTGCTCACTTAAAAGATCTTAGTGATTTTAAAGTAGAGATAGCACGCTGCCGCACCTTTAGCTTCTTACATGAATTAGAATATTTATTAGATCATGGCTTAATAAAAGGCGGAGACCTAAACAATGCCATTGTTTATGTGGACCAAGAAGTGTCGGATGAAAAACTCCAAAAGCTAAAGAAAGCGTTTAATAAAGATAGCGTTTCGGTAAAGCCCAATGGCATTCTCGATAATTTAGATTTACATTATCCCAATGAGGCGGCTCGCCATAAATTACTAGATGTAATTGGTGATTTAAGCCTCGCGGGTAAGCCCATTAAAGGTAGAATTATTGCCACCCGCCCCGGCCACAAAGCCAATACAAACTTTGCCAAATTATTAGCCCAAAAAATAAAAGACGATATGCGACGCAGCGATGTACCCGAGTACGACCCCAATCAGACGCCAGTTTATAACGTTACTCAAATCATGAACATTTTGCCTCATCGTCCACCATTCTTATTGGTTGACAAGGTGATGGAAATTAGCGAAGAACATGTTGTAGCTGTAAAAAGCGTTACCATGAATGAGCCCTTTTTTACAGGGCACTTTCCAGGAGCGCCCGTTATGCCAGGAGTATTACAAGTTGAAGCGATGGCGCAAGCTGGTGGAATCTTAGCCTTAAGCACGGTTCCCGACCCTGAAAACTACCTTACTTTCTTTCTGAAAATTGATAATGTTCGTTTCAAAAAGCAGGTAGTTCCTGGTGATACTCTTATTTTTCGTTTAGTGATGGACGAACCGATTCGCAGAGGAATTGTAAAGATGACAGGAAAAGCCTACGTCGGCGATAATTTGGTTTGCGAAGCTCTAATGATGGCACAGATAGTAAAAGAAAAGTAAGATGAATCAACCCCTAGCATACGTTCACCCGAGCGCAAAAATTGCACCTACCGTAGTGATCGAGCCCTTTACCACTATCCACAAGAATGTGGTAATTGAAGAAGGCTCTTGGATTGGTTCCAATGTAACTATTATGGAAGGCGCTCGCATCGGTAAAAACTGCCGCATCTTCCCGGGAGCCGTAATTTCGGCCATTCCTCAGGATTTAAAATTTGAAGGAGAAGACAGCACCGTTGTTATTGGTAACAATGTAACCATCCGCGAATTTGTAACCATTAACCGCGGCACAAAAGCCTTAGGTAAGACGGTAATTGGGGCTAATACCTTAATTATGGCGACCGCACACGTGGCGCATGATTGTGTGATTGGTGAAAGCTGCATTATCGTTAACGGCGTACTATTAGCAGGCCACGTTGAAATAGGCGATTGGGCCATTATCGGCGGACTTTCGGCAGTACAACAATTCACCAAAATTGGCACCCATGCTTTCGTAGGCGGTGGATCTTTGGTGCGCAAAGACGTTCCTCCTTTTGTAAAGGCTGCAAAAGAACCGATTTCTTACGCAGGTATTAATTCTATTGGCTTACGCCGAAGAGGTTATACCAACGAGAGAATAAATTCCATTCAAAATATTTATCGCATTCTTTTTCAAAAGAATTATAATGTTAGTCAGGCTTTAGAAATAATTGAAACTGACTTTGAAGCCACCCAAGAAAGAGACGAAATACTCACTTTCATTCGTAGTTCTCAAACGGGAATTATGAAAGGTTTTCGCTTGGAATAATGCGAGTAGAGTTTAAGGATGCGCAAAGAAGTTTTGGTGCCCAAATTGTTTTCGACAAGCTAAATTACAGCTTGGAAGAGGGTACTAAAACCGCCGTTCTTGGCGGTAATGGTAGTGGTAAATCTACTTTACTAAAATGCCTTTACGGTGCGCTTAGCCTTAGCCATGGAATGGTAATTTATCAAGCCCATCAAAAAGAATTAAAAGCCCAAGAGGCGGTACACAAGATTAGCTTCTCTGGCCCCTACTTCGAGCTTATTGAAGAATTGGAAGCCTTAGAATTTTTAGAGACCTATCAGCGCTTTCGCAGATTGCTAATCACTCCTGCTGAAATTCTTAATCATGCTTATCTAGAGAAATCATCGCACAAGAAGATTAAGCAATTTAGCTCGGGCATGAAGCAAAGACTGCGTTTATCCTTAGCCCTTTTTAGCGCAAGCGATTTGGTGATTTTAGATGAGCCAACTGCCAATTTAGACCCTAAAGGAATAGAATGGTATAAGGAGCTACTCGCTGCCCAACTCGGCCAACGTAGCTTAGTGATAGGCTCAAACTTTAGTGAAGACGAAATTTTCCTTTGCCAGCAAAAGCTAATAGTTAGTGATTATAGCCAAGGCTAATAAAAGAAAAAGCTAGGCTCCGTAATCTGTAAAAAATCGCTCTTGGCAGATGCGTAAAATTCTGTTTCTCTTTCGCAATTCAAAAGCTTACTTTTGCAACAGAACAGAATAAAGCTATGGCAGATACTTCAGATATCCGTAATGGATTATGCATTACTTTTAATAATGCGCCCCATCAAATTATTGAATTCTTACACGTAAAACCTGGAAAAGGTCCTGCTTTCGTAAGAACCAAATTACGTAACCTTGATACAGGAAGAATAATCGATAATACTTTCCCTTCCGGGAACAAATTAGAAGTTATCCGTATTGAAAACAGAAACTACCAGTTTCTATACCAAGACCCTACAGGCTGGCATTTTATGAACATGGATGATTTCAACCAAATCACCATTGCCAAAGAACTCATTAATGCGCCACAATTCTTATTGGAAGCAATGGAATGCCAAGTGCTTTTCCATGCCGATGAAGAACGACCACTGGTATGTGAACTACCGCAAAAAGTAGCCCTAACTATTACCTATACCGAACCGGGAATTAAAGGAGATACCGCCACCAACACCCTAAAACCTGCCACGGTAGAAACAGGTGCCGAAATACGCGTTCCTTTATTTATTAGTGAAGGTGAAAAAGTAGTGATCGAAACTGCCACGGGAGCATATAAAGAGCGTTACAAAGAGTAAATGGATTTCCCTCAGGTACATACTTTAGCCGAACTGGCGCAACTTTTAAACTGCGAATTTGCAGGTCCCGCGGATCATCAAGTTTGGGGTTGGAATGAAATTCATCGGGTAAGACCGGGCGATTTAGTATTTGTAGATCACCCTAAATACTACGCCAAAGCCTTAGAGTCTGCTGCTACTACAATCTTAATAAATAAGAAAGTGGCGGTTCCCGAAGGCAAAGGAATTTTAATTAGTGACGACCCTTTTCGGGATTTCAACAAATTAACGAATCATTACTTCCCTTTTAAGGCGAGTGAGCGAGCCATTCATCCCTCGGCAAAAATTGGCCAAGGCACGATTATCCAACCGGGCGGATTTATCGGCGAAAACGTAGAAATTGGTGAAAACTGCATCATCCATGCTAATGTTACGATTTACGATCGTTGCAAAATAGGTAATGATGTAATTATCCATGCCAATAGTGTTTTAGGAGCCGATGCCTTCTATTATAAAAACCGCGAAAGTGGCTTTGATAAGCTTCTCAGCGGTGGTATTGTAGTTTTAGAAGATCGTGTAAATATTGGTGCTTCCTGCACCATAGATCGCGGTGTTAGTGCTGATACACGGATTGGCGCAGGCACTATTATCGACAATTCTGTGCACATTGGTCACGACACTCTTATTGGCAAAGATTGCTTATTTGCGGCACAGGTTGGCATTGCTGGCTGCGTGGTGATTGAAGATAAGGTAACCCTTTGGGGACAGGTTGGCATTAGCTCAAATGTTAGTATTGGTAGCAAGGCGGTAGTTTTAGCGCAATCAGGCGTTTCAAAGTCTTTAGATGGTGGCAAAACCTATTTTGGCTACCCTGCAGAAGAAGCGCGTAAAAAATACCGTGAAATGGCCTCCATACGCATATTACCTAAAATTATTGAGCAAATAACTATTACAGAATAAGCGCCAAACATAAAATGGCAAGGCATAAAAAAGGGGAGTCGCGCGACTCCCCTTTTATTTTTTTAAAGACTTTCCTAATGGAAAGGACAAACATAATCAGTAGCCTTTTGGCTAACGATAATAGCTGTAATATCGTTATCAATAGTACAAGTGCGTGCTACCTCATCATAAGTAATGGCATCAATATCATCTTTAATGGATACTAAAAATGGCGGTAAATCCGGAACCGTCATATCGGCACTTACGTTCGCAGTATTTAGCAGTTGCTCGTTTTGGGAAACCACATAAGTAATACCCATGTCAACTGAACGCATACCTTCACCCATAAAGACCTGCTGACGAATACGGTAAATTGCATCTAATAAAGCATCGCCACTTAGGCCGGCTAAATCAGCAGCGGTATAAGAAGTTCCTGAAACGCTAGGAATGGTAACAGGACCACCTCCACGATAAAGAACGAGGCCTGCCATACCATCAACTGTAATATCAGTGCTATCTGGACGACTACCTGGCTCACGCTCGGTGCGATCCTCTGCTCCATCGTCAACCGAGATCGTTGGACGAGTTGCCACCAATCCGATTAAATCGGTTAGTGTATTAATGGCATCACCATCGCCACCCTGAGATTGCTGAGCTTCAGCCTTGATTAAATGTGCTTCCTCAATTTTTAATAAAGGAATTTGAGAGTCTTCGTTTCCAGAAACTACCACAAACTTAGGGTCTAAAAAGTCTAAGCTTGGCAATGGCTGTAAGTCGTCGAAACTACCACGATCGTACAAGGCATCTTGTAAAGAGTTAACCGTGTAATTATTGCTATTACTGTTCCCTCTTGAGTTTTGAGGATCGAAAGTAATATAACGAACGAAGCCTCCACCTGCATCGGCAGTGATAGCCGCATCAGCTGCACTAATGGCCGCTACTGCATCACCTTTAAAGTACTGCGCTCTTGCAATCCCGATTAAAGAACCCACGTTAGCGTTAACATCATTACTTTCGGTGAAGTATTGAATGGCCGCATCTAAATGCGCATCACGACTTAAAACCGGACCAGCAGCTGAACCTGGCAATTGTTGGTAGTACATGCCAGCTAATAAATGTGACAAGCCACGGAAAAACAAAAACTCCGAGCGCTGTACATCTGTTGCGTTGGGATCATTGGGTAGAATCTCTTCTAAACCAAAAATGGCCATTTCGCGTAAGCGGGCAATATGAAATTGGCTATCGTCGATATCATCATCCTGATAATCTACATTTAAACCATCTAAAAACTGATTAAAGAAAGTTTGTGTATTGACGTAGTTATCAGATACAATTTCCGAGATAATTAAGTTGTTATTAGCTGTAACCGCCAACTGGCGTTCCATTCCCCAATACCATGCTTCCGCAGAGTTGGGCTGGCCAATCAAGGCTTCTTCCGATAAATTTGGGTTCACAACATTCGTAGGATCTATTGCTTCGCAGCCTGCAATAACCAATGCTGAAGCTGCTAAAATTGAGATTTTTGAAATTATCTTTTTCATTTTGCTTCGTATTAAAGGTTAACGCGTAAAGTACCTAGGTATATTCTTGGAGCCGACTCAGTTCCAAAACCGAAACCACCACCGGCAAATCCACCTTGAGTGCTGATACCTGAACCGGTAACATCAGGATCAAAGCTAGAACTCACCCAGTTAAAAGCATTCTGAACCGTGAAACCTAATCTTAAATTTTTGATACGGGTATCTAGTAGGCTCCCAAAGTTATACTCCGCGCCGATGGTGCGAACTTTAACGTAATTGGCATCCTCTACCCAATATCCTGCTAAGTCAAAGAAAGAAGTAATACCTGCATCTAAAACTGCCTGTGGAAAACGATCTTCATCATTAACACCACCGAAGTAACGTAATACATCATCAACATTTACCCCTTGACCACCAAATTGGTAATCACCGTTTAAGAATACAGACAATTTATTATTCCATGTATAATCGATACCGAAGGTACCAAAGGTTGGTGAGAATGTTGTTCCTAAATAAGCGTTACGATTTACCTCGTAATTACCATTAGCATCTTGAACCACTTGTGCACCACGCAGGTAACCTAAAGGCTGACCCGCATTAACAAATGACCCTAGGAAAGTAAAGCCACCTACGGCAAATTCTGGAGCACCACCGGTACTAACTACCTCGTTTTCGTTGTAGTTATATGATACTCTACCGTTTAAGCGATGTTTCTCATTACTGATGATACTAGCACTTAAAGCGATTTCGTAACCTGTGTTAGAGATTTCTCCAACGTTGGTTTCTTGCGCTGCCTGTCCAGTGGAGGGCGCCTGTGGAGGAGTAAATAAAGCGCCTTCAGTAACAGTACTATAATAAGTAAAGCTAAGGGTTAAGCGCTTGAACAAACCTAAATCAACCCCGAACTCTGTTGTTTTTGCAATTTCCGACTGAAGATCTGGATTTCCAGGGTTAGAGAAGGCAAAACTTTGTAAACCATTGTATGGATTGGCAGCAAAGGTTAAATCATTGGCAAAGGGAGTGGGGAATAAAGTAGCCTCACCGTAGTTTGCGCGGAACTTCATGAGCGTAATGTAGTCTTTGGAGATATTGTCTTTAAAAAACTTCTCATCAGAAATAACATAAGATGCACCAACTTTTATTAATGGAATTAAGCCAATCTCCTCTCCGAAAGCGGTGTTTCCGTCAAAACGCAAACCGAGATCTAAAAAGATTTTATCTTTCCAACCTACGTTCTCTGCCACATAAATACCATAAGAAGTTACCGTATTGTAAAAATCTTGAACGCTTTGATCGGCCGAGTTATTAATGGATTCTGAACCATCGGGCACTCCTGTTGCATTAATTAAAGTTTGGTAATCGTTGGAACGGAACACCTGTCCACCCACGGTGGTCAAGAAGTTGAAGTCGCCCCAATTCTCTTCGTAATTAACATTCAAGTTAGAACTCAATACTAAGAAATTACGCGAGCTAACGTCAATATAACCTTGATCGGTAGTACCTTCAGCCCAAGCACCTTTAGAAATTTGTACCGCATTAGTACCTAATTCTTGTTGCTTAGAATTACGGCTATCTAAACCGAAATCGAAAGACACAAAAACTTTATCGTTTACATCATAGGTAAAGTTATTCGACACATTGAAACGATTTACCCTTTCCGTGATATTGGTCAATTCTCCTTCCTCTTGTAATTGGTTGGTTAAGTCAGTAATCTCTTGGTCACTCAGAGAGTCAAGATTACCATAAGAACCTCCTTCTAAGTTACCGAAACGGGCGAAACTGGTATTCGCATTATAATCACGGGTAAACTCTGAATTTGAGTAGGCAAGCGATGCTGAATATCGCAAACGATTAGAAACTCTTGCCGCCACCGTTGTGCGGAAGTTACGACGTACTTGCTCGTTTACAGAATTAAAGCCATCATCTTGGTACAAGGACCCTGAGAAGCTGTAGTTAAACGCCTCGCTTCCTCCAGAAAAACCTAGACGGTAATTCTGCACCATGCCTGGCTGAAAGATAATGTCGGCAGTTTGGTCCCAGCGCAAAAAGTCGGCAGTACCCACCATTTGTCCTACTTGAGATTCAAAGTAAACAGAAGCTTTTCCCGCTTTCCCTCTTTTGGTAAAGATTTGTAACACACCATTAGCCGCATCGGCACCATACAAGGTAGTTGCAGCACCACCTGGTATATACTCGATTCGATCTATATCCTCCATGGGGATATCTGCGACAGCAGAAGATTGTGCACCGCCAGTATTAAGACCCAAGGAAGCATTGGAGTTAAGGTTATCCACCCTAATTCCGTCTACCATAATTACCGGAGTAGTATTGGTATTCGCTGAAACTGGTCCTCTTGACCGAATAATTGATGCCGTTCCCGGCTGCCCTGAACTCAATTTAATTTGAGCATTGGGTAATTTTGACTGAATAAGCTGATCCAGCTGCATGGCAGGTGAATTTTTCAGCTCCTTCGAATTGATCGAGGAAACAGTAGTAGAAATTCTCTTTCTACTTACTCCCACACCCTGACCAGTTACTACAACTTCATCTAAGGCTTCTTGAGACTCTTTCATGTAAACATCGATGGTAGTATTAGACCCTACCTGACGTTCTTGAGTTTCAAACCCGAGCGATGAAATTAATAAAACCGCATCTGAGCCTGATACCGAAATTGAAAAAGCTCCAGCGGCATTGGAAGCTGTACCATTTTTAGTACCCTTCTCAATCACTGAAGCTCCTGGAATCGGTTCCCCTCCGGGACCTTTAATGGTCCCTTTAACCGTACGAGATTGGGCAAAACCCATCTGCACGCATAGCGCTAACAAAAATGTTAGCACTGCTTTGGTTGTTTGCATAGCTATTGTTTGTTGGTTATCTAGCACCAAATGTGTTAAAAATATATTAAATAACAAGAGTGCTATTTAACATTTTGATAACAATGGAAGTGAAATAGCTAATAAAATAAATTATTAGACATTGATTTACTGATACTTAGATCAATGTAATAAAAATGAGTCTATTTCTTTCGATACTGATCGAAATACACGATTAAAGCGGTAAATCCCCAAACAGGCAGGGAAGCTTTATCCATATCTAAGAAATTATTGAGAAAACCATGGGTCCAATAGGTCATAATTCCCATTAAAGACGCTAAAACCAAAACCCTTTCATTGGGGTCTTTAAGTTTATGATAGGTCTTAATTCCCCTTAGGACCGTATAAAACACAAGCAATAAAACCAAGAGCAGGCCTAAAACACCTTGCTCGGCCAAAGGACCAATATATTCACTATGGGCATTTCCCATATCCCCAGCGTTGGTGCTAATGATAGTCTTTTCATAAGGTTTTTGGAAAGGCGCATATACAAACATATAGGTACCAGGACCGTAGCCAAATACTGGCCTCTGCTCGAACATACGGAAAGCCGACTTCCAACGATTAATGCGCTCCATATTAGAGGCATCGGTGGAAATATTACTGATGGACTCTACGTGCTCGGTTAAATTATCGCTACTAGTGGTATCGTTCTTTTCAAACTTTTTTTGAATATCGCCCCTAAAATAAAAGAGCACCCCAAAAAAGGCAATTACCATTAAATAAAATATCTCGCGGCGTAAACGCATCCAAATCATTAAACCGGCTAAACCTGCCGCTACTAAGCTTACCCAGGCAGCGCGGGTATAGGAAAGAATTACCCCCAATACTAAAATGGTTAAAATGGTACCGGCCAAAAACTTCTTATTCAAATTCCAACTGATGAAAAAAGTAAAAGCAATTGCAATGGGAATATACATGGCCAAAACGGCCCCATAAGAAGTATGTTCTTTAAAAAAGGGAAACATCACCCAAACCGAAGCATCTTTGGTAAAACCCCATTGCGCATGTACCACTATAGTATAAATAACCACGGCCGACAGGGGAATTAAGTACAGCCAGAAAAATAGATATACTCTTTTCGGTTCTTTAAATAACTGGGACATAAAATAGAAGAAGACGGTCACAAACCAGAGTCGCGCTAGGAAATACTTAAAAGACACCAATGGCATCTCACTGGTAATAGTGGTAATTAGCATCCAAAAAAGACTGGCAATTAGCACTAAAGAAATGGGATGCTTTACAATCTTTAAATCGAAATTCCCCTTATAAATAAGCTTGGCAAAAAAGAGGAGCATTATTCCAAAAAGCAGAGGCTCGGTGGGTAGGGTAAAACCCACATGCAAGTCGGGATGCAGGTAAAAAATACTTAGAGGCGTACTAAATATTATAAAGTACAGAACCTTATCTAAAGCTAAAAAAACGAGGGCTAAAATTAAAAAGGCAAAAGGTAAAAGCAGCATCCAATATACCTCACTAACAATAATGAGCACATTAAGCAAAGCCATAAATAGCCCAGCTCCCATTACCCATCGATTTGCTTTATTAGCCAGGAAGTTATTCAATGAAAGATCTTTTTACTTGCGCGATTTTCTAATCGTATCCCAAATTAAAATAGAAACCAAGGTAAAGGTAAAGGCGCCCAACATAGAAAGAGCCACCAATAGCCAGCGCACTGGATATTTTTTCTTCTCAGCTGCATAAGCATTGTTCACCTTAAAAGTGGCGGGTAAGCTTTCTTCCACATCTACCTTGGCTTGATCGTAAGCGGTCTTTAATTTTACCACTTCCTCTTTTAAATAGGTAAGCTCGTCTCGTAAGGAGACATAAGTACCACCGTATTTTGCGAGGGTATCTAATTTCGCTTCAATGGCACGAGCCGCAGGACCATTAACACTCTTTTCAATTTGCGCAGTAGCCAACTGCTCACTTAAAACGGCCGATTGCGTTTCATAATCGTGCACGCCTTTGTAGCGCAATTCAGTAAGTGAATCTTCTAAACCTTTCAGGTTGCTTTTCAAAGATTTGTATTCGCGTTCAATAATAGCTAAACCTTGTAAAGCACGCTCTTGCTGGATGCGGTTCTTAACCATATCTAACTGAACCACAATATCATTTGCGATCATTGCTGCCGTATCTGGATTAGCGTCTAATACACTAATTTCTACACTCATAAACTCGGTACGACGAAAAGATATATTCGAGCTATAAGTTTCATACAGTTCTGTTTTCGCATATTTCCCTTGAGGGTCAATGTTGTAGTGTTCTATTAGATTGTATTTCTGAATTATACTATCGCGAATTTCGTCGGTATTTAAAATTTGGAGCAATTGCTCTGCTTCCTCTTCTTTACCGAACTCTAAGATATCTTGTCCGCGCGAAGCGAATTTCTGCGGAAGCAGGGCCTTCGACAAACTATTAGTAGTAGATGGAAAAACCGTAACGGTAGACTCGAACTGAGGTTCTACAAAGGAAGGGCCACTAAAAATGGCAGCCAGGACCGCCGCAACAATAGTTACGATTATCAGAGGCTTGCGCCAGTTAAATAAGTAAACAATAAGATTGGTAGAATCAAAAACCTGATCGGTGTTCTGAGTATTTTCCTGCATTTTCTGCTATTTAAGGCGGCAAAAATAACAATAAATGCTTGGCCTTAACCTACTTCTGACTAGGCTTTATTAGCAGATAGGCATCTTTTAAAGGTAAAAGCCCCGAAGGAAGCGCGAGAACCGCAATAAAGCCCCCCATAAGTAAGGCTTGTTGCCACCAAATTAAAGGAAAGTAAATATTCAATAGTACGCTTCCGGCAATAGCAAAAGCTGAGTAAAGCGTTATTCGCAACCAAAACTGAAAACCATATTTCATCTGTAAATTTTTAAAGCATAAATACATCTGTACCAGCGCGGCTGCAGACTGGGTAAACACCGTGGCCAATGCGGCCCCAAGAGCGCCATAGAAAGGAATTAAAAGTAAGTTGAGGATTACATTTAATAGAAAACCGACAAAAGCTACTTTATTTAAAAGTTTCAAGTCGCCCTTCGCAGTAAGCAAAGTGCCAAAAACGAAGGTTGTACCAAAAGCCAAAGTACTAAAAAGCAGGGCCTGCAAAACCGGAGCACTACTAGCGCTATGATTATCATAAAGCATAGCCATTAAATCGGGGGCGGCGAAATAAGTGGCAATCGAAATAGTCAAACCCATCACAAACAATAGACTAAAAGCCAGCTTACTCAAGGCGGTAACCGACTCTTTCCGGGCTAGCATCCCCGAGAACATAGGTAATAGTAAAACTGAAAATAAATAAGCGGGTTGATTGATGGCATCTAATAAACGAAAAGCCTGAGAGTATATACCGTTTTCTAAATCGCCTACCAATTGCTGCAGCATAACTGAATCTACTCGAGTATATAGGGCCATTAAAAAAATAAGCAGAGCGTATGGATAGCTACTTTTTAATCGTTGCAAAAATCCTTTTAGTTGTAGCTTGGGCATTACCCCTCTCACTCGGGGGTAGATGAGTACGAAAGCCAAGAGAGCAGCCAGCCCAAAACTTAGGGCTTGCAATTTAGCAAACAACTGAATGGTCATTTCCAAAGTATCACTAAAGTATAGGACATAACCTGCTAAGGCGATCATCATTAATTTATCGACCACACTCATTAAGCTGTCGTATTTAAAAAGATGCAAACCCGCCAAGTGGGCCCTAAAAAATAGAATTAAGGAAGAAAGGGCCTGACCCAAAGCGAGGTAAAGTAAAACCGTCCACTGTGTTCCCAAGTAACCTAAAAAGTTACCGAGTACAAAAGCGGCCAAGAGGTAAACCAAGGCCAAAACTAATTTCAGCAAAATGAGGTCCGAAAAATGAGAAGCCACTTCCTCGGGATTACGTGAGATGCTGCGATTACTGTAATGCGCTAAGCCTAAATCTAACACGATATTTATAATCATGCTGAAACTTAAAACCGCGGCATAATAACCATAGGCTTCACCCCCAACCCTATTCTGTACGGCTAGGTCGATTCCAAAAATCCACAAGGGCTTTACTAAAACATTTACTAGGAGCAGTAAAAATAAACTGCCAACAAATTTCTTTTGCATATTATTCGCGCTGCGAAGGTAATCATTATGACAGGCTTATCTTTGCGCTGTGAAAATTGCTGTAAATACCCGTTTGCTTATCAAAGACAAACTCGACGGCATCGGCTACTTTAGCTACGAGGTGCTTTCGCGTTTAGTGCACAATCACCCTGAGGTGGAATGGCTCTTTATTTTCGACCGCAGCTACTCTAAGGAATTTATTTTTGGACCCAATGTTACCGCAGTAAAAATTGGCCCACCTTCACGGCATGCGATATTATGGTGGATTTGGTTTCAACTAAGCATCCCCTTTATCCTCTGGAAACACAAAGTTGACCTTTTTCTTTCCCCCGATGGTTATATTCCCACTTGGGGTAAAACCCCCGCTTTGCCGGTAATTCACGATATTAACTTCGAACATCAAAACCATAATCTCGATCCCGTATCGGGCGCATATATGCGCTATTTTTTTCCGCGCTTTGCTCGCTTCGGTAAACGCGTGGCCACCGTTTCCGAATTTTCGAAAAAAGACATTGCCACTTCTTATGCCATCGACGAGGCTAAATTAGATGTGGTTTATAATGGCGTAAGCGATAAGTTTAAGGCTTTAGGTCCGCAAAGTATTGAGGCCCAAAAAGAACGATGGACTAATGGTGCCAACTACCTGCTTTTTATTGGTTCCCTTAATCCCCGTAAAAATATTACCGGCATGCTAGAAGCTTACCAAATGTATCGCAGCCAGGGAGGTAAAGCAAAATTCATTATAGCTGGTGCCAATATGTTGGGAGCGAAAGAAATTGAAAAGCAGCATAGCCTTCACCCATTTCACGAGGATATTATTTTTACAGGCCGCCTGGCCGAAGAAGATTTGATTCCTCTTTTAGGAGCCGCCCAAGCCCTTTGTTTTGTTTCTCATTTTGAAGGTTTTGGCATCCCCATTTTAGAAGCCTTTAAAAGCGACTGTCCGGTAATTACCGCCAACAATACTGCCATGCCAGAAGTAGCAGGAGCTGCCGCTTGGCTCTGCGATTCAAACAATAGTGCAGAAATTGCTCAAGCTATGTTGGAAAGCGAAAAAGAAAAAATTCGCCAAGATTATATTAAAAAAGGGCGCGTTCAGGTGCAGAAATTCAGCTGGGAGCAATCGGCCGAGATGATGTGGAACAGTATTAAAAAGTGTTTTGTAAATGACTAAACTGAAAGGCCTCCTTAAAGCAGGTCGACTGGAAGCGGGTTGCGATGAAGCGGGCCGAGGCTGTCTGGCTGGACCCGTATTTGCCGCAGCCGTAATTCTACCTGCCAATTTTCGCTCGCCCTTACTGAACGATTCTAAGCAAATTACCGAAAGTAATCGCCTTGCCTTGCGCGAGCTGATTGAAAAGAAAGCAATTGCCTGGGCCGTGGGCGTAGTGAGTCACGAAGAAATTGATGCGATTAATATTTTACAGGCTTCCTTTTTAGCCATGCATCGTGCAGTTGATCAGTTGCAAACAAAACCCGAGATTCTCCTAATCGATGGCAATCGCTTTAAAACCTATGAAGGCATTCCTCACCAATGCGAAATAAAAGGGGACGGTCGGATAAAAAGTATTGCCGCCGCTTCCATTCTTGCCAAAACTTACCGCGATGAATACATGGAAAAGCTAGCGCAGGAATATCCACATTATAACTGGCAACAAAACAAAGGCTATCCTACAAAATCGCATCGCACCGCCATAAAAGAACATGGAATCAGCCCCTACCATCGTAAAACTTTCCGACTTCTTCCCGCTTAAGGTAAATCACCTAATTCTTCACAACCCGAGCTCGACCTAAAATTATGTCTCAGACCACTTATAAATAATGAGTTCGAGCAAAGCGAAGAAAATAGAAGCGGACAATGTGAAGTGGCGAAGCGAAGAAAACTACTGTTTAAGAAGTGCTATTATACCCGTTTCCATAAAAAAATCCAAAATCCTTCGTCTACTTTTTTTACTGTAGCCCGCTATAGCTGCACCTTGTAGCCTTGCCTTTTCTTTTTTTTGAAAATCTGAGGATTTTAATTTATAGTCGCACTCAGGTTTTTACTTTTGTGCAAATTCTCTTTACATGAAACTGCGATATTTCTTTTTATTGGCGGCTGGTCTGCTTAGCAGTGCGTGTAGCACGGAGAAGGTCGAAGCAACCAATCTCTACCAACTAATACCCAACAATACCGTGTGGTTAGCGCATATTAATGATTGGTCTAAGGTAGAAAAGGCCGCCCACAATTCTCGCGTTTACCATCATCTCGACAAACTGCCTTCGCTCCATCAAATTAGCAGGAATTGGCTGGACTTAAAAAACAGCTTACCAGGCGATAGCTTGGAGCTTTTAAAAGACTTCCCCGATGCGCTTTTATGCGAATCTCTAAGTGGTGCGGAAAAATACGATTGGCTTCTAATTGCCCCTAAAAATGATCTAAAATTTAAAGCTTGGCAAAAATTACTATCTGACCCATTTAAAATAAGCAGCAGCGATTATACCGGCAAGGAAATCCTAAAAATTGAAAGCCAGTCGAAATTAGTTTTATATCTCCATTACGATAAAGATTACCTGCTCCTTTCCCCCAGTCGCATACCCATTGAAAACAGCTTGCGCCAGATTGGCAACCCCAATATTTGGACCGACGACCTCAACTTAAAAAACCTCCACCAAACCCGTAATAACAGTGCCGTAGCTAATATTTTCATTCACCTAGAATTGGCGAATGATTACCTTAAAGCGCTCTATAAAAATGCCCAATTTGATTACCTACAGCATCTTGGTGATTGGGCAGTTTTAGATTTAGAAGCCGAAAAACAAGATCTCATTTTAACAGGCCTGATAAATCATCCGCAAGAAGGCTTTAGTTACCCCGAAGTTCTTAATGATGTACACAGCGATAATATTGATGCTTCGCAAATTGTACCGCAAAACGTAGCAAGCTGGATTCACCTTAATGTGGGAAATATTGGTCAGTATGATCGCAGCTATCAATCTTATTTAGAAGCCAACGGCCTATTGGAAAATCACCAAAGCCTAGTGGGGAAACTACCCGCTGGCAGTGCCGATAAAATTTTGGGCATCATTGACAATGAAATGGGTGTTTTCAGTGCAGGGCGTAGCAATGCCCAAGCTTTTCACTTTGCCTATTTTAATTTCCGCGACGAAGATCTGTGCAAGGAAAGCCTCGAATCTTTAGCTGACAGCAATTTTATTGAGGGTTATCGCGGTCATATCGTTAGAAGGATAAAAGCGCTCAATCTCTTGCCCCGCCTATTTGGCCGGCTTTTCGCCGAGATGCACCAACCGTTCTATGTGTTGCATAATGACTTTGTGATTTTCGCGGAGGACCAAAACTCACTAAAGGTCCTTTTAAATGATCTTTTAGATGATAAGCGCCTCTATAAATCCTCTTCTTACCAAAGCCTCGCTAACGAATTACCTGGTAAAAGCCACATCCAAATAGTTACCGGTTTTCCTGAATGGCTGCCTAATCAATTGCCGCAGCTCAAGAAAAAAGCCGCCCAAGAACTAGAAGAGAAATTAGATAGTCTTAGCGAAATCAAATGGGGCATTTTGCAATTACGCGTTGACGATAAGAAAAGCTTTGTAAGCCTTCAATTGCGTGAGGAAAAAGCCATTATTGAAAAAATTAGTCGCCAATGGACCACCCAATTAGAAGCCAAACCTAAGGGTGAACCGCAGTTTCTTAAAAATCATCTTAACCAGAAGTACGACATTGCCTTAAGCGACGAAAATAATCATCTCTATCTCATCTCCCGTAAGGGTGAAGTATATTGGAATAAAGCTTTAGACGGCCCTATAATTGGCAGCATTCGCCAAGTAGATATTTACCGAAACAACAAACTACAAATGGTTTTCAATACCGCAAACACCTTGTATGCGGTAGACCGTTTAGGCCGCGATGTGGAAGGCTTCCCCGTGAAATTACCAGCGAAGGCAACCGCACCTTTAGGCGTTTTTAATTACGATGAAGCGCGTAATTATCGCTTGGTGGTTCCTTGTGGTAAGAAGCTTCTCAATTACGATGTGGAAGGCAAGCCCGTGCAGGGTTGGGACTTTAAAGAGGCCGATGATGAAATAATAAGCGAGCCGCAGCATTTCAGTGTAAAAGGCGCCGATATTATTGTCTGCCTTAGCGCTACCGGAAAGCTTTATCAATTAAATCGCCGCGGAGAAGAACGCTTTGTGATTGATCAAAAAATTGAAGAATTAAAAACCAGTTTCTACCTAAAAGAGGGCGAAAGCCTGAAAGAGTCGGAACTAATTGCGGGCAGTAATTCGGGCAAAATGTATGTAATAAATCCGCAATCGAAAGTAGACGCGATCTATCTCGACGAAGGCCACCCCGCCGACCACCTCATTTATTTCGAAGGCCGCTATATTTTTAGCAACGATGAAGAGCTTTTTGTAAAAGATGAAAAGCGCCCTTTTAAAGCAAGCTTCGAATCGGATATAAAGGTTAAACCCAAGGCCATGCTGCAAAACAACCGCTTTTACGTAGCCGCTTTCGCAGAAGGAGCAGAAGAAATTCGCCTCTTTAATGAGGAAGGCAAATTAGTGGATGGCTTTCCTGTTTTTGCGCAAGGACCTTTCGACATGGGATCGTTAAACCGCGATAACAATCTCAATATTGTTACCTACAGCAATGATGGTACTGTAATCTGCTACAAATTACAGTAATTATCGCAGCTCTAGGCGGGTTCCTACTTTTGGTTGCTCGCCCACATTTAAATCGTTGCGACGGTACAATTTTTCGAGACGTACCCCAAATTTTTGGGAAATAGCATACATGTCCTCTCCTTCTTGCACCAAGTGAAAACGATGTTCACGACTCGCACGGCGGCGTTTAGGCTGCAAGTAAATTATTTGTCCATCTTCTATGGTAGCATCGTAACGCAAGTCATTATATTCTAGTAAATCCTCGGCTTTGCAATCGGCAAATTGGGCAATGCTTTCGAAGCTATCACCGCTTCGTGCTACAATGTATTTTACTTTATTAGAACTGAGTTTCACTAAATGCTCATCCGCGAAAGCGGCCGCCTCTCCGGCAATGGGCGGAAGATCTTTGATAGTCGCATCGATTTTATCAAAGCGATGTAGTTCGTGGCGTTCAATGAGATCAATTAATAAATCGGCGTACTTTCTATTGGTGGCATAACCTGCCTTTTTAAGGCCCTTCGCCCAAGCTTTATAGTCGGTAGGCGACTCTTCAAACAAAAAGGCATAGCGGGTGCGGGTGGTAAGAAAAAGAGAATGATCGCGAAAACTCTCTTCCGCATTTTTATAGGACCGGAAGCACTCGCCCTTTTCATCATCGTCGGCGTAAATCTTTTTCCCTTCCCATTCTAAATGACATTTAATCCCAAAGTGGTTATTGCCTTCGGTAGCTAATTTACTGCGTCCATTGGCCGATTCTAAAATACCCTGCGCCAAGGTTATACTGGCAGGAATTCCATAAGCCTGCATTTCTGCTTGCGCTACTTTATGCCATTTTTCGATATATACTTCACTAGGCGATTGGGCCGCAAGAGCAAAGTATATCAGACTAAATAAGGCGATAAGTTTAAGCTTCATAATTTATAGTTTCAAGGTTTCTGGCACGCAGCCTATTATTCATTCCTGCAATGCCCTGCAAGCCACCACTGTGCAGCGCGAGTATTTTTGATCCAACGGAAAACAGGCCCGCATCGATATCCTGTAAAAGTCCAAAAAACATTTTACCCGTATAAACGGGATCCAGTTTAAATGCGTATTGGGCTTGAAAAGCATTTAAAAAAGTCACTAATTCGGGTGTGATTTTCCCATAGCCGCCAAAGTGGTAAGGGTCGCGTAATATTAATTTTTGCTGCAAAGCGCGCAAGGAAACTTGCTGCGATTGGTGGTTTTCAAAATAGGCCAAGAGCTGATTAAAAATGGCTGGCACTAAAAACTGTCCGCCCTTTAAAGCAGGATAAAGTAATAGTTTTTTCACTTTATCGGAAGCCAAAACACCCGCCGCCGTAGTTCCCGTACCTCCTGCTATGGCCCAATAGTCAAAATCGCTCTCTACTTCGGTGGGGATTTCCAAACAACCTTGCAGCCCAAGCGGACCTTTACCTCCTTCGGGAATAATATAAACCTGAGGCATAAGCAGGGCTAGCGTTCGCAAAAACTTAGGGTCGTCTTTGGTGTCGTATTGCTTACGCGAGATGCCTTCAATGCGCATTCCTTTGTTCAGGCAGAATTCGAGGGTGGGGTTGTTTTGCATTTCCTCCTCTCCTCTAATTAGAGCGTGAGTGGGAATTTCGCAAAGTTCACCCAAAGCTGCGGTGGCTGCAATATGATTGGAAAAGGCGCCACCAAAAGTTAAGATTTCGCTTTTCGCACTTCTTTCGAAAGAAGCCAGATGATGTTTGAGCTTACGCCACTTATTACCACTAATTTCAGGATGAATAAGATCATCGCGCTTCACCCAGAGCTCTACTCCTTTTCGCTCCAGCACAAATTCGAGGCGCGAAGCCTTAGTATGGATTTCCCACATGGCGGCAAATCTAAGGAATAGGGAGAGTTGATAACCACGAAAGGCTAACAAAACCACTAGCCAACTGTCAGTCTGACTAATTTATTTCGAAATCTTCTTTTCATTCAAAAAGGATTACAACCGAAGTCATGTTAATACCGATCGATGATATGACTGGGCGAAATACCGTATTGTTTTTTAAAATTGGCCGAAAAGGTTTGACTGCTATTGTAACCGACCTCCAAACAAACTTCGCGGATGGATAAATTACTAGCGGGATTGGTAAGCATATCGTAAGCCTTGGCTAAACGGAGATCGCGTAAATAATCGGAAAACGTCATTTGTAGCTCGTCGCTGAAATGACGTTGCAACCAGCGCGGACTAACCTCGAAGCGCTCGGAGAGCTTACTGATGCTAATGGCTTTATGAAGATTTTCTCGCACATAAGCCATTACTTCTTGAAAGAGATTGATCTCTTGCTTCTTATCTTTCTTTACATCGGAATCTGCGAAAGCGGAAGTACCCGCCAGTAAAAGCATGGCTTTGTTTAAAATTTTAAGCACCAGACTTTCTGCTAAAAAGAGGTTATGCACATCCTTATCGAGCGGTAAATATTTTAACTGATTAAAGAGAGCTCCTAAAAATTGATCTTCGGGACGATGCACAATCATTTGCTCATCGTTTAGTCGATTTATAATTACCGAACTACTAGCAAATTTTTGCAAAATCCTTTGCAACACCTTATCATTAAAAGAAATATTTAAGGTTTCGTAGGGCTTGGAAGATTCGATTAATTGATAGCTTAAATCGCTATTTTGGCGATAAATTGCAATGGCTGGAGCTTGCACACGCACGCCTTCTTGACCATCACCACGGTGAAAATTAAATGCCCCTGTAAAAATGTAACCTACCGTAAAAAGCGGCTCGTCCAGCTTCAACTCTACATTAACATCATCCTTTAAGGAGGCTTTGGTCCACTTAATGGTATAGTTACCAATACCTTGCACCGAACTAACATCAATCCTTCCTAAGCCTTCTTCTTCAAAAAAGGCCCGATACTCTGATAAAAACAGATCGTTGGCGCTTTTAAAAGCCTCTCTATGTAGAGTGTTTTTTCGGAGCACTCCCGAGTACTCTTCCCAACTTAAACTCTTCATTCCCTTATTCCATTTGCACAAAGTAAAGAAAAACTACCAAGGCAAGGATTAAAACACCTCTTTGCATTATTGTATTTTTGCCAAAAAAATAAATGCCTCAGTTAAATCCTGAAGATTTTTACTACTCCGAGGAAGGTTTTATTGTTTTCACCAAACAGTACCACCTAAAAAGAGGTTATTGTTGCCAAAGTGGTTGCAAGCATTGCCCCTACGGATTTGATAAAAAAACAGGAACATTTAAAAAATAATTATGCCGACCCGCACTTTACTAAGTTTTAAAGAAGCCATTTTACAAGGGATCCCCGCTGAAATGCCAGCGACCAAAAATCCTGATCCTAAGCTAAGCCATGCTCCCAAGCGAAAAGACATTCTTTCCCTCGAAGAAAAAGAGCTGGCCCTAAAAAATGCCCTGCGTTATTTCCCCAAAGCCTGGCATGCTGAATTAGCCCAAGAGTTTGCCGCTGAATTGAAAAACTACGGCCGTATTTATATGTATCGTTTTCAACCCGATTACGAAATAAAGGCGCGACCCATTTCCGATTACCCTGCCAATTGTCAGCAGGCAGCGGCCATTATGCTGATGATTCAAAATAATCTCGACCCGGCCGTGGCGCAACATCCGCAAGAATTAATCACCTACGGAGGTAATGGAGCGGTCTTCCAAAACTGGGCGCAATATCTTTTAACCATGCAGTATTTGGCGGAAATGCAAGAAGACCAAAGTCTGCATATGTACAGTGGCCACCCTATGGGATTATTTCCTAGTAGCCCTGATGCGCCGCGTGTAATTGTAACCAACGGCATGGTGATTCCCAATTATTCCAAACCCGACGATTGGGAGAAATTTAATGCCCTCGGCGTAAGCCAATACGGACAAATGACAGCGGGTAGTTATATGTATATCGGACCGCAAGGAATTGTGCATGGCACTACCATAACAGTCATGAATGCCCTGCGTAAAGTAGGCGCTCAACCCGATAGTGGTGCCATATTTATTACCGCCGGCTTAGGTGGTATGAGCGGTGCCCAACCCAAGGCTGCTAATATTGCGGGCTGTATTTCCATTACCGCTGAAGTAAATACGGCGGCCAGTCGTAAACGCTATGAGCAAGGCTGGGTAGATGAACTTATTGCCAATATCGATGAATTGGTGACTCGCGTTAAAGAAGCGAAAAGTAAAAAAGAAACGGTTTCCATTGCCTACGAAGGCAATGTGGTAGAAGTATGGGAAGCTTTTGATACCGAGGGAATATTCGTGGAACTTGGCTCCGACCAAACCTCATTGCACAACCCCTGGGCGGGCGGTTATTATCCCGTACAATTGTCTTTCGAAGAAGCCAATGAAATGATGGCTAATGACCCCGATCAATTTCACCATTTGGTGCAAGAGTCTCTGAAAAGACATGCCGCCGCGGTGAATCGTCATTGCGAACGCGGTACCTACTTTTTCGATTATGGTAATGCCTTTTTATTAGAGGCGAGTCGCGCTGGCGCAGATGTAATGAACCCCAACCCCACCATTGGCCACGAGTTTAAATACCCCAGTTATGTGCAAGACATTATGGGACCCATGTGCTTCGACTATGGCTTTGGCCCTTTCCGTTGGGTTTGCGCAAGTGGCCTAGATGAAGATTTAGCGAAAACCGATGCCATTGCCGCAGCGGTATTGAAAGAAATTGCTTTGGAAGCGCCCCCCGAAATCAAGCAACAATTAGAAGATAATATCCGTTGGATTGAAGCCGCCGGAGCAAACAAATTAGTAGTAGGCTCTAAGGCGCGAATTTTATACGCCGACAGTGAAGGACGTATAAAAATTGCCGCTGCTTTTAACGCTGCTATCCGCGCTGGCAAAATTGGCCCGGTGGTTTTAGGGCGAGATCATCACGATGTAAGCGGCACCGATTCGCCCTACCGTGAAACCTCTAATATTTACGATGGCTCAGCCTTTACGGCAGATATGGCCATCCATAATGTAATCGGCGACAGCTTCCGCGGCGCTACTTGGGTAAGCATCCATAATGGCGGCGGCGTAGGCTGGGGCGAAGTAATTAACGGCGGATTCGGAATGCTGCTTGATGGCAGCCCGGAAGCCGACCGGCGTTTAGAAACCATGTTACTATTTGATGTAAACAACGGAATTTCGCGTCGCAGTTGGGCTCGAAACGAAGGGGCGGTTTTCGCCATCAAAAGAGAAATGGCTCGCAATCCCAAACTGAAGGTTACCTTACCAAATGAATCGAATACTTCTTTTAAAGGACTTTTTGATTAATCCGAAATCTGCTTTTGAGCCAAAAATTAAAATTGCACAATAAATCATAAATCTACGGCGCCTTGCGCGCCAGTGATAGTGTACTAACCGCCCCAATTGAGGGCGGTTTTTTTATGCTTAGTCCCAATATCACACTTAGCTAAAGCGCTAACAACTAGACCTCTCTATTTTTTAAGAATTAGTCAAGCACATTAAAAAACCTAATCTAACTCCAAAATTGGAATTTTTACCCCACTTTCTCCCACTAAGCAATAAATACCTATATTTAATTGTTTAACAATAAATTAAGACACTTCAATTAAAGTTAACTATTGACAAATTTTCACAATTTATCAACATCGTGGTAGTTTGTGGGTTAAAGTGGGACAATATTTCTATTTTTGAAAACACAAGCACAAGAAGGCTAAAATGCTGAATTTGATAGGAGTACATGATTGTAAGTTAGATGCAAAAGGGCGTGCCGCCATACCGAGCGCGCTCAAAAAGCAGCTGCTTGCCTCTATGGAGCAAGGCTTCATCCTAAAACGCAGCGTTTTCCAAAACTGCTTGGAACTCTACCCCATGAGCGAATGGCAAAGAACCATGGCGAAAGTGAACCGCCTGAATCGCTTTGTGAAAAAGAATAACGATTTCATTCGCATGTTTACCGCAGGGGTAAAAGTGGTAGAAGTAGATGGCAATGGTAGAATTAACATTCCCAAAGACCTGATGATTTTCGCCAAATTAAAAGGCGACATCACCCTCGCCTCCACGGGCGGATTCATCGAAGTGTGGGATAAAGCCCAGTACGAAGCCACGATCAACAATCCTGAAATTGACTTTGGCGCCTTAGCCGAAGACGTAATGGGCAGCCTAAATGATCTGGACGATGAGCTATCATAACCCTGTACTTTTAAAAGAAAGCGTAGACCTAATGGCTCTCAAAACCGATGGGGTTTATGTAGATGTGACCTTTGGTGGTGGTGGGCATTCGCGTGAAATACTAAGTCGTTTAGGGGAAGAAGGTAAACTATTCGCTTTCGACCAAGATCCCGATGCTAAAAACAATATTCCCGACGATCCACGCTTTACGCTGATCAGTTCTAATTTCCGCTATCTCCAAAAAATGTTGCGCATGCAAGGCATCACTTCCGTAGATGCGATTTTAGGAGATTTTGGGATTTCCTCCCACCAGATCGATGAAGGGGAAAGAGGTTTTTCTTTGCGTTACGATGCCGCACTAGATATGCGCATGAACCGCAATAAAGGCCGTAGCGCTGCCGAGGTACTTAACCAATCGGATGAAACCGAATTGATTCGCATCTTAAGACAATACGGAGAGATCCCCCGTCCGCATTTAGCCGCCCGCGCCATTATAAGCAAACAGCCTTTAGAAAGCACCTTTCAGCTGAAAGCGGCCATAGAAAAATTAGCCCCGCGCAATAAGCCCGGACAATATATAGCGCAGGTTTTTCAAGCCATACGGATTGAAGTAAACGAAGAATTAAAGGTAATTGAAGAATTACTAGAGCAGTCGACTGCAGTATTAAAAGACCAAGGTCGCATCGTATGTATCTCTTACCACTCTTTGGAAGATCGCTTGGTGAAGAATTATTTCCGCGGCGGACATTTCGATGGAAGCATGGAAAAGGATTTCTACGGAAACCTAATCCGCCCCTTGGAACCGATTACCCGCAAGCCTCTCATTCCTAGCGACGAAGAAATCAGCATTAACCCGCGTGCTCGCTCTGCTAAAATGCGAGCAGCTGAAAAAATTATGGGGAAAAATGACTGAGCCTAAAAAAAATACCCGCTTTAGCACCCTTCTTACCGGTGGATTTCTGGTAAACCCCAAGGTGCTAAAACATTGGCCTTATATCCTTTTCCTCTGTGGCCTAGCCTTAATTATGACCACCAGCAGTCATAATGCCGAGCGAAAAGTACATCGCATCGCAGAACTGCGTCGCGAAATGAAAGAATTAAACTCCGAGTTCATCGATACCCGCTCGCGCTTAATGAACGAATCGATGGAGAGCAAAGTGATTGAAAAAGTTAACGCAGCCCATTTAAATCTGCAACAAGGCAAACAACCGCCTAAAGTAATTAGGGTAAAAGATTAGAAGACGAGATGTCCGAAAACAAAGCCATATTAAGTAGAGCCTTTCTAGTGTTTGTACCACTGGCCCTCTTAGCTGTGCTCATATTTACCAAATTATTAAGCATCCAATTTATTGAAGGGGAAGCCTTACGGAAACGCGCCCAAAAAGAAGTAGTGCGCGAAATGAACATCCCTGCGGAAAGAGGAAATATCTACTCTAGCGACGGCAAATTACTTGCTACTTCGGTACCGGTTTACAATTTACACTTCGACCCTGTTACAGTTGAAGAGGATCTTTTTTTTAAAGAGGTATCTGCCTTGAGCAAAAGTTTAGCCTCTAAATTAAAGGACCGAACTTGGGCCAGTTGGAAGAATGAGCTTATTAAAGCCCGCAACCAAGACCAACGTTATTTTCCCATTGCCAAGGATCTCAGTTACCTAGATCTGCAAGAAATTAAAAGCTTCCCCATATTTAGTGCGGGTCGTTTTAAAGGAGGCCTAATTATAGAACAAGAGAATTACCGCAAAATGCCCTTGGGTAAAATTGCGGAGCGCACTATTGGCCGCGAACGTAAAAGTTTCGCCACCGGTTTAGAAGGTGCTTATTCCGCGTACCTTAAAGGGAAAGATGGTAAGCGACTAAAACAAAAAATTGGCAACCAAAACTGGAAGCCCCTGAACGACCAAAATGAAAAAGAGCCCGAAAACGGCCTCGATTTAATTTGCACCATTGATAGTCGCATGCAAGATATTGTCCACAATGCCTTGCTTGCCAGCCTAGAAACTTATCAAGCCGACCACGGCTGTGCCGTTTTAATGGATGTGAAAACAGGTGCTATTAAAGCCATCTCCAATTTGGGCATCACTAAAAATGGTACTTATTTCGAGAAGCGTAATTACGCCGTATGGGAAAGCACCGAACCCGGCTCAACCTTTAAACTGGCCGCCGTATTGGCTCTTTTTGAAGATGGATACGCTGACCTCAACACCCCAGTTGACACAGAAAACGGGATTTACGAATACAAGTCTTCTCTAATAAAAGACAGCAATGGTAAGGGTTATGGCAAAACAAACTTAAGAGAGGCCTTCGAAAAGTCGAGTAATGTGGGCATTGCCAAAACCATTATCGACCACTATGCCAATCAGCCCCAAAAATTTATTGATCGCCTATACAGCATTGGTTTGCACCAATCGCTTGACTTGGCTATAAAAGGCGAAGGCAAGCCACGCATTCCCAAAACCAGCGATGCCGATTGGAGTGCTATTTCTCTACCCTGGATTAGCTTTGGCTACCAAGTGAGTTTCACGCCTATGCAGCTACTTACCTTTTACAATGCCGTTGCCAACGATGGTATTATGGTTAAGCCTCGTTTTTTAGAGGAAATTCAAAGTCACGGACGCAGCGTAGAAAAGATTGAAACCGAAGTTTTAAATCCGGCTATTTGCTCGCCCGAAACCTTAGAGAAATTACAAATTCTATTAAAAGGTGTCGTGCAAGACGGCACCGCGCAAAGCGGCAAGTATAGCATTTGTGGCTTAGCAGGGAAAACGGGCACCTGTCAACTAAACTACTGGAAACAAGGCACTAAAGATTATCAAGCTTCTTTTGCCGGCTACTTCCCCACCGACAATCCGCAATACTCCTGCATTGTAGTGGTGAACAAGCCCCAAGGCTCTTACTATGGCAGCACCGTGGCTTTCCCTGTTTTTAAAACCATTGCTGAAAATATTTACCGCAACAGTCCCCAAGAAGTTAATACCGCTCCCGCTAACAGCTTTGCTAGCCTCAGCGCTGGTGACGTACAAATAATAGATGCCGAAAAATTGAAAGCCATGCCCAATTTGAAAGGACGCAATGGCTATCAAGTACTCAGTGAATTAGAAAACGCTGGCTTCAAGGTACGCATCTCCGGTAACGGAAAAGTACAGTGGCAATACCCTAGCGCAGGAACGGAAATAAGTACCGAACAACTAATTGAATTGAAATTAGGATGAAGCTATTAAAGGATCTTTTATACGGCGTTTCATTACTCGACACCATCGGGACTACGCATCTTGCGGTAAGCAAAATCACTTTTAATTCTAAGGACGCCAGCCGCGAATCGCTCTTTGTAGCCATGGTAGGCACTCAGGTAGATGGCCATAAATACATTGGCGCCGCTATCGAAACGGGCGCGCGAGCTATAATCTGTGAAAACCTTCCCAACGAAACTGCAGAAGGTATTACTTATATCCTCGTAAAAGACAGCCACGCTGCCTTAGCCAAAATATCGAGCAATTTTTACGATGAGCCTTCTAAAAAATTAAAACTAATTGGGGTAACCGGAACCAACGGGAAAACGACCACTAGCACCCTACTTTATCAGCTCTTCACCAATTTAGGTGAGAAAAGCGGCTTACTTTCTACTGTTGATATTAAGATTGGCAAAGAGAGTTTTCCCGCTAGTCATACTACTCCCGACCCGATTCAAATAAATTACTATTTGAATGAAATGGTGAAAAATGGCTGTAAGTATTGCTTTATGGAAGCGAGCAGTCATGGTATTGCCCAAAAGCGCACCTATGCCCTGCATTTTACCGGCGCGGTTTTCACCAATATCTCCCACGATCATTTAGACTACCACGGTAGTTTCGAAAACTATATTAAGGCCAAAAAAGCCCTTTTCGACAATTTGCCCAAAACGGCTTTCATGCTTACCAATGGCGATGAGCGCCACGGCATGACTATGGCCCAAAATACCAAGGCTAAGGTTCGCACATATAGCATTAGCAACGATAGCGACTACAAAGGGCGCATCTTGGAGCACCAACTAAATGGCATGCTAATTAAACTGGGCATGCACGAAGTATGGACCAAATTGATCGGCACCTTTAATGTGTACAATTTATTGGCCATTTACGGAGTAGCGGTTGAATTAGAGAAAGATCCATTGCAAGTAGCCACCGCTATTAGCAGCTTAAATTCTGTAGCCGGGCGCTTTCAGTACATTCAAAAGAATGACTTAACCGCCATAGTAGATTATGCGCACACGCCTGATGCCTTAGAAAATGTACTGGGCACCATAGCCAAGATTCGCACAAAAAATGAGAAGGTAATTACGGTTGTAGGCTGCGGCGGCAACCGCGATACCACGAAGAGACCGATTATGGCCAAGGTGGCTTGTGAAAACAGCGATCAGGTAATTATCACCTCCGATAACCCCCGTTTTGAAGACCCACAGAGCATCATTGATGAAATGATGACCGGCGTAGAAATGCATCAAAGCCATAAGGTGATTTGCATAGTTGACCGCGAACAAGCAATTAAAACCGCTATTCAATTAGGCCAAAGCAAAGACATCATTCTAATTGCGGGCAAAGGACATGAGACCTATCAAGAAATTAAAGGTGTGCGCAAAGATTTTAACGACCTCGCATTGGCCCAAGAAATGTTGAACCAAAAATATCCTAGCTAATGCTTTATTACCTCTTTAGCTATTTAAACAGCACCTACGATTTACCAGGAGCAGGCGTTTTCGAATTCATCACCTTCCGGGCGGCGATGGCTTTGATTAGCTCTTTGCTTATCTGCTTGGTTTTCGGAAAGCGCCTAATCAACCTATTACGTGCCAAGCAAGTAGGCGAAAGCATTCGCGACCTTGGTTTAGAAGGCCAAAGTGAAAAAGCCGGTACACCTACCATGGGTGGATTAATCATTTTATTAGGCATCTTGGCCCCGACCTTACTTTTCGCCAAACTAGAAAACATTTACATCATCCTTTTAATCATCACCACCATTTGGATGGGCGCGGTAGGTTTTTTGGATGATTACATTAAAGTATTCCGCAAAAACAAAAAGGGTTTACCAGGCAAGTTTAAGGTAATGGGGCAGATTGGCTTAGGCCTAATCGTGGGTTCCATTCTATATTTCAACGATAATGTAACGGTTAAAGATCGTATAGCCTCAGCGCAGTTGGTAGAACTAGAATCGGGCCTGCGTCAGCAAACTTTACCGCTTTACGCCGATGCGGAAAAATCACTGAAGACGACTATTCCTTTTGTAAAAAACAATGAGTTCGATTACAATTCATTATTAAACTGGATTGGACCCGAAGCTAGTAAATACGCATGGTTGATCTTCATTCCTATAGTAATCTTCATTATTACCGCTGTTTCCAATGGTGCGAATCTTACCGACGGAATTGATGGTTTAGCTACGGGAACCTCGGCCATTATAGCCATAGCTTTAGGCGTTTTCGCTTATGTATCGGGCTCGATCATTTTTGCCGATTACCTCAATATTATGTACATCCCGAATACGGGTGAAATGGTGGTGTTTATTGCCGCTTTCATAGGTGCCTGTATTGGTTTCTTGTGGTATAACACCTTTCCTGCCCAAGTATTTATGGGCGACACGGGTAGTCTTACCATTGGCGGTATTATCGCGGTATTCGCTATTGCCATTCGCAAAGAACTGCTAATCCCCGTGGTATGTGGCATTTTCTTAGCCGAGAATATTTCAGTGGTATTGCAAGTGAGTTATTTCAAATACACCAAAAAGAAATTTGGAGAAGGCCGTCGGATTTTTCTAATGTCGCCCCTACACCACCACTACCAAAAAAGAGGTTTCCACGAAAGTAAAATTGTAACCCGCTTTTGGATTGTAGGCATCTTCCTAGCTGTATTAACCTTTGTAACTCTAAAACTGCGCTAATGAGTACCATTCTTAAAATAGCAGTTTTGGGAGGCGGGGAAAGTGGCGTAGGTGCTGCTCTTCTAGCTAAAAAACTAGGACATCAAGTCTTCCTAAGTGATGCGGGCATTATTAAAGACAAATACCACCGTCAGCTTAGCAAAGCCTCAATTGAATTTGAAGAAAGTCAGCACAGCAAGGAGCGTATTCTTGCTTGTGATCTGATTATTAAATCACCTGGTATTCCTGAAAAAGCACCTTTAATTCAAGCTATTAGAGCCGCTGGTATTAGCTTGATTTCCGAAGTAGAATATGCCTATCGCTTTTGCAAAGGGAAAATTATTGCAATTACGGGCACTAATGGCAAAACCACTACTACCAAACTTTGCTATCACCTCCTTAAAAACGCGGGTTTAAAAGTAGCGATGGTAGGCAATATCGGCGAAAGCTTTGCCGCCGCTGTCGCAGAAAATGGTTACGACTATTATGTAGTGGAAATAAGCAGCTTTCAGCTGGATGATATTGTGGACTTCAAACCCTATATCTCCATCATTACCAATATTACCGAAGATCATTTAGATCGCTACCAGTACAACGTAGACCTCTACGCGGCGGCGAAATTACGAATCTTCGAAAACCAAGATGAGAACGATCACTTCATCTACAATGCCGATGACCCTTTAAGTCAGAAGTATATCAAAACCAAAGAAATCAGAGCCCAGCAATACAGTCTCTCGCTTGAGAAACCGGTAGAGCAAGGCGCATTTTTAGACGCTAATAACATTTTCAAAATAATTCTAAACAGAAAAGAGGATATGGATATCAATGAACTAGCCCTACAAGGCAAACACAACAGCTACAATAGTTTAGCCTCGGGCGTAGCGGGTAGATTACTCAACATTCGCAAAGAAACCATCCGCGAAAGCATGGCTAATTTCGAAAGTATTGAGCACCGCCTAGAACCCGTTTTACAGATTTATGGCATCAACTTCATCAACGATAGCAAAGCCACCAATGTAAACTCTACTTGGTATGCCTTAGAAAGTATGAAGGAACCTACTATCTGGATTGCCGGTGGCGTAGATAAGGGCAACGATTACGCTCAGCTTTTACCCTTAGTTAAGCAGCATGTAAAAGCCATTATATGCTTAGGTACCGATAATTCAAAACTACACGCCGAATTTGACAGTGAAGTAGAAATGGTAATCGACGCTGCCGATATGGATGAGGCCGTACGTATGGCCTATAAAATTGGTAAAAAAGGCGATAATGTTTTATTAAGTCCAGCTTGTGCCAGTTTCGACCTATTTGAAAATTACGAAGACCGTGGTCGTCAATTTAAAGACGCGGTAAGAAAACTATAACGGTGAAATTTAAGCTCGAAATAAAAGGAGACTCAACCCTGTGGATACTCACGGCCATCTTGGCTTTAGTGGGCACCATAACGGTATATAGTGCAAGTAGCAACTTGGCCTTTAGTGGCGGAGCAAGTACTCTTGTGGACTTAGCGAAGCATCTCTTTTTTATTGGAGCTGGTTTTGGATTGATGTACGCCGTGCACCGAGTAGACTACAATTTATTCGGATCATTTTCACGACTTCTCCTGGTTCCAGTAGCCATATTATTAGTTTACACCTTAGCAAATGGAGTCAACGTTTCAAACGCTTCACGCTGGATACGTCTACCCATGGGGCAAACTTTTCAAACAAGTGCCCTTGCTAGTGTAGTTTTAATCACCTACTTGGCGCGCTATTTAGCCTTAAGAGGCAAAGAAGAACTACGCAGTTTTAAAGCGACCTTGCTACCCCTCATCTTTCCAATCCTCTTGGTGGTAGGATTAATTTTGCCCGCTAACTTTAGTACCGCGGCCTTAATTTTTGGCGTGAGCTTTTTATTGTTATTTATTGGCGGCTATGCTATTAAAAACCTTTTCATTTTAGCGGGAAGCGGCTTGGTGGCACTAGCTATTTTTGTAGCCTTGGTTTATGCCTTCCCCAATATGAGTAACCGTGTGGCTACTTGGAAAACGCGTATTGAAAGTTTCTCTAGCGGTGATTCAGCCGAAAACTATCAAGTAACAAAGGCAAAAATGGCTATTGCCGAAGGTCAGTACCTAGGTAAAGGCCCAGGTAAAAGCGCCCTTAAAAACTTCCTTCCGCAGTCAAACTCCGACTTTATTTTCGCGGTAATTGTGGAAGAATGGGGAACCTTAGGCGGCGGACTTATCATAGTGGTTTTTATCTGGATTCTCTTTCGCTTCTTACGCATCGCAAACCGAGCGAAGACGAGTTTTGGCTCCCTTCTTAGCTTGGGGCTAGGCTTGGTCATCTTGGCGCAAGCCTTCGTAAACCTTAGTGTAGCGGTAAACCTGATTCCTGTAACCGGACAAACCCTACCGTTGGTTAGCAAAGGAGGTACTTCCATCTGGATGACCGCTATTGCGCTCGGCATGATTCAAAGTGTGAGCCGTGGTAAAAGCCAGTCGAACAGCAGCCTCGACGATGAAGCTTTGAACATAGAAAACCCAAGCGAAGAAAAACCCGCACTAAACCCTGAAAACCTAAGCCATGTCTAAATTGCGATTTATCATAAGCGGAGGCGGTACGGGTGGACATATATTCCCCGCCATTGCCATTGCCGACGAATTAAAAAGGCGCTACCCTTCAGCGGAGTTTCTTTTTGTGGGCGCTCAAGGCAGAATGGAAATGGAAAAAGTTCCTCAAGCAGGCTATGCTATCGAAGGCTTATGGATTAGCGGTTTACAAAGAAAATTAAGTCTTGACAACTTGAGCTTTCCCTTAAAGGTGATCAGCTCGTTGTGGAAGAGTCGTCGTATTTTGAAAAAATTCCCTGCCGATTTTGCCATTGGCACCGGCGGATATGCCAGCGGTCCTTTATTGTACGCCGCGGCCCAAAAAGGAATTCCTTGTTTAATTCAAGAGCAAAACTCTTACCCGGGAATTACCAATAAAATTTTAGCTGCGAAAGCGGCGTCTATTTGCGTGGCTTACGAAAACATGCAGCGTTTTTTCCCCGCTGAAAAAATAACCCTCAGTGGCAACCCTCTGCGCGCCAATCTCACCAGTAATTTACCGAGTAAAGAAAGCGCCAGCCAGAAATTAGGATTAGACCCGCAGCGAAAAACCTTACTCATTCTTGGCGGCAGCCTTGGTGCCCGTCGCATCAATGAATTAATTGCGGCCATTGTTAATGATTTGACGGAGCAAAACCTGAACATCATTTGGCAATGCGGCAAGCTCTACTATGAAAATCTGAGCCAACAGTTTACGCATCTTGCCCCAGAGCACCAATTACATGCATTCCTAAATAATATGGATGAGGCCTTTGCTGCGGCAGATTTGGTGATTAGTCGTGCGGGAGCCAATACCCTGAGCGAATTAGCCGCCTTAGGCAAGGCCAGCATTTTAATCCCTTCGCCCAATGTGGCGGAAGACCATCAAACGAAAAACGCCACCTATTTAAAAGATCGTGAAGCGGCATTACTATTTAAAGAAAATGGTAGCCCCAGCGAATTATTAAAAATATTGAGCGATTTACTGGCCGCAGATGATGAAATTAAGAAACTAGAGCAGAATATTTTGAAACTCGCTTTGCCTCGCGCTTCTGCCACTATTGTTGACGAAATCGATAAAATCCTGAACCATGCTGAATAGTAATAGTGTTTTCTTTTTAGGCATTGGAGGCATCGGCATGAGTGCCTTGGCGCGCTTTTTCAAAAGTTCGGGACAAGCTGTATTTGGTTACGATCGGTTTCAATCGGAACTATGCAAGCAGCTGGAAAGTGAAGGCATGAAAATTCACTACGAAGACGACATAGAGCTACTCTCTAAAAAGATTGATCCCGAAAATACCTTGGTAGTTTATACCCCCGCTATTCCTGCCGACAATTTACATTTAGCCTATTTCACTGAAAAGGGTTTCAATTTAATAAAACGTGCACGCCTATTGGGCGAAATCGCGGCAGAGCAAAATTGTTTGGCTATTGCCGGCACGCACGGAAAAACAACTACCTCTACCCTATTGGCCCATTTATTTCGGGCGAATGGCAAAAATATTAGTGCCTTTTTAGGCGGCATTAGCACCAATTACCAAACCAATTTTTGGGGCAGTCGTAAAACGGAAATCTTGGTAGCAGAGGCAGATGAATACGACCGAAGCTTTTTAAACTTAAAGCCCGAGGCGGCTGCGATCACCTCTACCGATGCCGACCATTTAGATATTTATGGCGAGGAGAATTCGCTGAAGGAAACTTTCAAAACCTTTGCTAATTCCGTTACTGAACTCCTACTCATACACGAAAACTCAGGTTTAAGCGAAGGCTTACATTATGGCCTTTCGGCAGATGCGCCCTATCGGGCCGAAAACATTCGGATTGAAAATCATCAATACACTTACGATTTGGTTTACCCACAAGGGCAAATAAGCAACATTAAACTGGGCTTACCTGGTCGTTATAATGTAGAGAACAGCGTTGCTGCAGCAGGTATTGCCTTGTACTATGGTTTGAGTGAAGCAGAAGTAAAACTAGGTTTAGAAAGCTTTAAGGGCGTGAAACGTCGTTTTGAATACCATATTAAGCAAGAAGATTTGGTTTATATCGACGACTACGCCCATCACCCCAAGGAGATTGAAGCCTTGGCGCTTTCCATTCGCGAACTTTACCCTGCCAAGAAAATCACGGCCATTTTTCAGCCGCATTTATTTAGTCGTACCCGCGATTTTATGCCGCAGTTTGCCGAGAGTTTAGGTCTTTTTGATGAAGTGATTCTCTTAGAAATCTATCCTGCGCGTGAGCGACCAATCGCCGGCGTAAATGCGGGCGCCTTATTAGATCTAATCCCAAGTGAAAATAAAAGTTTGGCTGCCCGTCAAGAGATAATTAACCGCTTTAGTAAAGAAAAGCCCGAAGTTATTTTAACCATCGGCGCGGGAGATATCGATCAGTTGGTGCCAAATTTAAAAATGAGTTTGCTTAAATGAAAGGATCTAAATCCATATTACTTTGGTTAGCAGGGCTTTGCCTATGGATAGTTCTGCTCAGTTTAGGACAAAGAGAACAGCCTTTAATTAAGGGAGAAAAATATCATATTGAATTCATTAACAGACCTTTAAACTCATTTATTAGTAAGGAGGAAATGATAAAAGAGCTCGAGATTTTACGGCTCTCATCCGAAACTTCTGGTCTAAACGAAATTAACATACAGCTGTTAGAAGAAAGCCTTGATAATCACCCATCTATAAAAAAAGCAGAGGTATATTCGAATTTAGACGGAACTGTGAATATTGAAATCTGGCAACACCAACCCTTAGCGAGATTAATGACGGCGAAACGTTCCGACTATTTAATAAACGCAGGAGGCCTAATGCCTTTAAGTAGTCATTTTACTGAACAAGTTCCTTTGGTTACTGGACCTTTAGCGTTTAAGCAAAGAGAAGCCATCGCTCGCTTTTGGCAGCTACTAGCCCGCCAAGAAGAGTTGAAAACTATTTTTAGCGGTTTGCATTGTATGGCTGATAGCAATTGGATACTATACCCAGCCAAAGGCGATTATCAAGTGGAACTTGGTACGGCCGAAAACATAGAACAGAAACTTGAAAATCTGAAAAACTTTTTCAAATTTTCGGGGAAGATGAAAGATATACAGAAACTAGAATCTATAAATCTAGAGTTTAATAATCAGGTGATCTGCAGAAAAAAATAAATATGAATCCGGACGAAATTGCGGTAGGTTTAGATATCGGTACCACTAAAATCGTAGCCATGATTGGTCGTAAAAACCAATACAATAAGCTCGAGATTATTGGTACCGGAAAAGCGCGTTCTCAAGGAGTACAGCGCGGCGTTGTTACCAACATTGTGAAAACCATCGAGTCTATTAAAGAGGCGGTGGAAGAAGCGGAAATGCAGAGTGGCATTAACGTTTCTGAGGTGGTGGTAGGTATTGCGGGGCAACATATTCGCAGTACCCAGCACAGCGATTACATCAATCGTCAGAATGCCGATGCGGTTATCGACGATCAAGATTTAAAGGAGCTGATAGACAATGTGCACAATCTGGTAATGCTCCCTGGTGAAGAAATCATTCACGTATTACCACAAGAATATAAAATTGATGGTCAGCCCGATGTGCGCGAACCTAAAGGGATGTACGGCAGTCGCTTAGAAGCGAACTTCCATATTGTGGTAGGACAAATTAGCTCCATTAAAAACATTGGTCGCTGCGTACGCTCTAGCGATCTCAAAATAGACAGTATCACCTTAGAACCTTTGGCTTCTGCGCAGGCAGTGCTTTCGCAAGAAGAAAAAGAAGCAGGGGTAGTACTAGTTGATATCGGGGGTGGAACCACCGATGTGGCCATTTTTAAAGACGGTATTATCCGCCATACCGCCGTTATCCCTTTCGGGGGAAACGTAATTACGGAAGATATTAAAGAAGGCTGCACCATTATTGAAAAGCAAGCCGAACTTCTCAAAATCAAATTTGGATCGGCTTGGCCCGGCGAAAACAAAGAGAATGAAATCGTTAGCATCCCTGGTTTACGCGGACGTGAGCCAAAGGAGATATCTATGAAAATGCTCTCGAAAATTATTAATGCCCGCGTGGTAGAAATAATTGAGCAAGTGTATGTAGAAATCAAAAACTACGGCTACAATGAGAACAAAAAGAAGCTCATAGCGGGCATCGTTTTAACCGGTGGCGGCAGTCAACTAAAGCACATAAAGCAATTGGTTGAATTTGTAACCGGCATGGATACCCGTATTGGTTACCCTAACGAACACTTAGCTAGCCCCAGCAGTGAAGAACTTACTTCCCCAGCTTATGCTACCGCGGTGGGACTAATATTAGAAGGTTTAGAAACGCAACTAAGTAGACGCCCACGCAAAGAAGACGAGGAAGAGTTAGCTAATGCAGAAGCGGCCAAGCAAGCCGAGACCGAGGCTGCGGCCGAAACTAAGTTGCAAGAAGTAAATCCGCTGGAAATGGCACAGCCAGAAGAATTGACGAGTGCCGAAGAACTAGACGAAAAAAAGACAGATAAAAAACGAGGTTTCTTTACAAATAATGTTTTTGAAACCTGGGCCAATAAAATAAGGAATATCTTAAACGAAGACCTGTAAGCAACATGAATGAATTAAACAAAGAAGATATGATGCCCTTTGACTTACCTAAAAACCGCTCCTCAGTAATCAAAGTTATCGGTGTAGGAGGCGGTGGTAGCAATGCGGTTAATCACATGTACGCTGCCGGAATTAATGGAGTAGACTTTGTAGTTTGCAACACCGATTCGCAGGCACTAGAAAACAGTCCGGTACCTAATAAAATTCAATTGGGGCTTAGCCTTACCGAGGGTCTCGGTGCTGGCGCAAACCCAGAGGTAGGCGAGCAATCGGCGGAAGAAAGTATTAGCGAAATCACTAAAATTTTAGAGAGCAGCACTAAAATGGTATTCATAACCGCCGGTATGGGTGGTGGAACCGGAACAGGTGCGGCACCAGTTATTGCTAAAAAAGCTAAAGAACTGGGCATCTTAACCGTAGGTATCGTTACCAGTCCCTTTAGTTTTGAGGGAAAGGTGAGACAAGAACAAGCGGAAAAAGGCATTGAAATCCTTCGTCAAGGAGTGGATTCTTTAGTGGTTATCAATAACAATAAACTGCGCGATGTATATGGCAATCTTGGCTTTAAAGCGGGCTTTGCTAAGGCAGATGAAGTGTTAGCTACAGCCGCACGGGGTATCGCTGAAGTTATTACCCACCACTATACGCAAAATATTGACCTAAGGGATGCCAAAACTGTACTGGCTAACTCAGGAACTGCAATAATGGGCGCAGCTAAAGCATCCGGTGAAAACCGTGCTAAAGAAGCCATAAGTGGCGCCTTAGATTCGCCTTTATTAAATGACAATCACATTCGTGGTGCGAAGAACGTACTCTTGCTAATCGTTTCGGGTCGTGAAGAAATTACCATTGATGAAATTGGTGAAGTAAACGACCACATCCAAAACGAAGCAGGTGGAAGAGCCAACATCATTATGGGTATTGGCGAGGATGAGTCACTGGGCGACGAAATTGCCATTACTATAATTGCCACAGGTTTTAATGCCGAGCAACAATCACAGGTAATAGGTAAGAGTCCTGCTAAAATTGTTCACCCTTTAGAAGATGATCAGGCTATAAGTACTTCTTTGTACAACAAGCCCGTTAGCATGGACGACGAGGACGATTTTTTATTGGATTCTGAACTCGAGCGCGCCTCTGCCGAAGAGCAAAAACAATCACAACAAATTTATTTGTTTGACGATTTTGAAGAGCCTAAAAATGAGCAGAGCCCTTCCGCAAAGGAAGAAATCCCTCAGGAAAGAGAGGAGGAAGTAGTTCGCTTTAACCTAAGCGATTTAGAGGATGAAATTCGCCTTCCTGAAAATCCCCAAGCAGAGGCCACGGAAAACGAAATCACGGATGAAGATAGCTCTGAAGAAATCAATGCGATTAATGAAAACCCCGAAATCTCTAGCTGGACAGAAGATGATGAAGCCTTTGGTATTTTTGAAATAGGAGATCACCTTACCATGCCTTCCGCCCAAACCGAAGAAGAGACCATAAGAGACCAAGAGCAAAGTTTCAAAGCAAAGGAAGATACTCCAAAAGCTTCCGACGAAGAGGCAGCGGCTGAAATAAAAATGAAGGAAAGCCAAAGAGAAGAACGTCCTAAAAAGGTAGTTTTCAATTTGGATGATTACAATGATTTAGAGAAGAAGCTCAATCAGGCGGAAGCCCCTAAAGCGGAAAAGAAGGAAGTAAAGGAAGAGGAAGTTGATCGCGATCTTCAGTTTGAAGTGCGCAAAGCACCTGAAGGATCTGTGCGCAAACGTTTAGCCAGCAACCCGATGGAAAGCAGTATTGAAGAAGGAATGCGCTTGAGAGCAGAAGAGCGTCGCGCTAAGTTAAAGGCCTTTAATTATCGCTTTAAAAACAATCCTCATAATATCAACGAGACCGATAATGAACCAGCCTACAAACGTCACGGAATCAATATTGAAAACAATGCTAATAGCAGTGATCAAGTACAAGGTCGAATGACGATAAATCAAAATGAAAACGGCCCTGATCTAAAATCGAACAATAGTTTTCTACATGACAACGTAGATTAAAACTAGCCTTCCCTTAAAACCGCCCCGAAAGGCGGTTTTTTCTTTTCTAAACCTATCTTTGCTAAAATTTTTACCATGAGTTTAAAAGATCAAATTGCAACACAGCTGAAAGATGCTATGCGTGCTAAAGATAAGGTTAAGTTAGAGAGTCTCCGCAGCATTAAGTCGGCTATACTTCTTGAACAAAGTAATAAAGGGGCGGGATCAGAGCTTAACGAAGATGAGGAAATGAAAATCCTGATCAAATTGCAAAAGCAACGTAAAGACTCCATGGATATTTATTTGGAACAAAACCGCGAGGATCTTGCCGCCGAAGAACGTGCCCAATTAGAGGTAATTGAAACCTTTTTACCCAAGGCAATGAGCGAGGAAGAATTGGAGTCGGCGCTGAAGGAAATTATCGCTACGGTGGGCGCCACCAGTGCTCAAGACTTCGGCAAGGTAATGGGTAAAGCCAGTAAAGACCTAGCGGGCAAAGCCGACGGTAAAACCATCTCCGCTAAGCTGAAGAGTTTACTGTCTTAGTGGACCAAGCCAAAATAAATTTGATTTTTATAAATACAAATTATAAAAAACCGCCTCAATATTGAGGCGGTTTTTTTTAACCTTAGTTCGATCGCAACCTTAAATGATTCGGTTTTTAAGTGCTAATTGCACCGCTTCTAGCTTACTATGCACCCGCATTTTTTGGTAGATATTTTCTATATGCTTCCGTACGGTTGCAGGACTAATATTTAGTTTTTCAGCCGCATCCTGATAATTCTGACCGGCACTTAACTGTTCCAAGATTTGGATTTCACGAGGCGTTAAATTAAAGTCTTCACTAGGTGTGTCCTTTAATAAGCTAGGGGCTGAGCGAATTATTTGTAAGGCTTTATGCGCCATGGCCGCCGACATAGGAGCACCACCTTCTAAGACCTCATTTATCGCTTGATGCAAACGAGCAGGTTTTTCATCTTTCAGTAAATAGCCATTTGCTCCGGCCATAATTGCTCGCAGAAGATGCTCTTCATCATCAAAAATGGTACTCATCAACACCTTTATTTGGGGATTTCTAGCCTTAAGCTTTTCAGTGGCTGTAATACCATCCATTTCAGGCATATTGATGTCCATCAATACCAAATCAACCTCTGCATTCTCCTCCAACTTCTTTAAAAGTTCCTTGCCATTAGCGGCGATCCAGCGTACATTAAATCGAGGGTCTAGACTCACTTTCTGAGAAAGCGCTTGGGCCACCCGATGATTATCTTCGGCAATAACAATTCTAATCTGCATGTTAATTATTTCCCTTAAACGTTCGTCCCTAGAACCTTTGGAGCTAAAGAACCCCATCCTTAAAACTTTCTTTTAAGACCGCCAGCGCTAGCCTTTCTTCACCATTTTCTGGATGAAAATATTATTGGGAAGCGTGATCTCCTGTCCCTCCGCCGTTTTTAGTATCACAAAGAATAAGCCTATATCCATCACCTTACCTTCGACCTCGTAGTCCTTGCCTTCCATAATAATAACTACATCATCAATGCGAACAGAGTGGGTAAAGAAAATGATAACGCTTGACGTAATATTAGATAATATAGACCATTGTGCAAAGAAAGCTACTCCAACCACCGTAAGAATAGAACCTATATAAGCGGCTAGATCAGATTGATTTACCCCCCAAATAATAAGCAATAAGGCCACACAAAGAGTAATGGATATCAGCTTAATCGCCTTTCTAATAATTATCCCCCGAGACTCTTGGATAACCTTTTTAGACAAGTTTTTAGTAATCAACTTATTAGACATACCACGTAACAAGAGGTACATCACTAAGATGACGAAGGTCTCTATTAGTTTAAGATAATTAATCTCCATTTGAACTTCTAATTATTCTGACTCCTTTATTATAAGACAGAAACCTCGCTTAAAGAAGCATCTAGTTTCAAAGTTATATAGATCCTACAACCTTGACCTAGTGCCGACTCTATTTTAAAGCTAGCTCCAATATCTTTTGCGCGTTGCTGCATATTGCTCAGACCATAACCTCGTTCCTTTTCGGCAAGATCCATTCCCTTACCATCATCAGATATTTCTACCTGGAGTGTATCTACCACTGTTGCAATTTTTATTCTAAAAGACTGAAAATGGGCATATTTAATGGCATTATTGGCCGCCTCTTGGCAGATGCGAAATAAAGCAATGGTTTGATTAGGGCTTAAAACCAACTCTCCATCGCAATTGTTGTCAATGTGCATGGATTTGTCTGGAGAATTAGCTCTGCGGAAAAACTCTTGCAGTTTTGCCACTAGCATTTTCATATTTATACCGTCCACATTCATCGCCCAAATGGTTTCCCTCAATTGGTGCATGGTATCGCGCGAATGATCACTTATATCTTCTAGTAAATTGCGTTTGCCTTCTTCTCTTTCTTGGAAGGCCAACTGATCGATATTACTGCCAATAATAGTTAACTGGGTACCAATATGATCGTGCAAATCGCGAGAAATTCGCAGCCGTTCCGCCTCCATTCTTTCTCTCAGCTCCGCTTTAGCACGTTCCTGCTTTAAAAGCGCCTCGCTTTTCATACGTGCTTCTTTTAATTTTTGCTGACGGTAAACGAAAATGGCAACGATAAGGATAATGGTAAGGAAAGAAACAAGGAGAATAATCCACTGATTTTTTTTCCTGTGCCTCAATTGTTCTTTCGCCAACTGAGCTTCTTGCTCGGCTAAAGCCTGATCTTTTTTAGCCGATTCGTAGCGGGCCTCTGCATCGGCAATTGCCTCACTTTTAGTTTGGTTAAAGATGGTATCTTCTAGGGCACGCAGGTTATTGCTGTAACGAAGACTTTTCTTATAATCACCTTGCAATTCATAAAAAGTTTGAAGGCGTTTATAAACCTCTGCCCGCAGTGCCTTGAAGCCATACTCATGCGTAAGACTTAAGGCCACATTAAAAAAGTGCAAGGCCTTAGCGTCTAAGTTTTGCTTTTGATAAAGGAGAGCAATATTGATATTTGCCGTAGCCAAAGATGAGTAATTATTCAGCGCTTTATTTAAAGCTATGCCCTTGTGATAGTAAGACTCTGCTACCTTAAAATCTCCTTTTTCTTTATAGATACCCGCGAGATTATTATAGCCGTTAGCAATTTCATTTTCATCATTCAATTCTAAGGCAAGGTCCAAAGACTTTTGATAATAAAGCACCGCCGTATCGAGCCTGCCAAGCATCTGATTTATTCCGCCAATATTGTTATAGGTCTGTTTAAGCCCTAAAGTGTTCCCTATTGTTTTATGGATATCTAGCGCAAGCTTTATATACTCTAAGCTTTTATCGTAATCCTGCTGATAGTAAAAAATTACGCCGATATTATTATAAACTTCCGCTTTTCCAGACTCGTTTCCTAACTGATCCTCATAGCCTAGGCTTTCAAAAAAATAGTCTAAGGCTCGCGGGTATTCGCCTCTTTCAGTATAAATTAAAGAAATGTTATTGGTAAGCTTAGCCAAACCTTTAAGATAGTTCAACTCTTTCGCTAAGATGAGAGTTTGATTATAAATTTGCAGAGCGGAATCCGAGAGCGATTTCCTTTGCAAATAATTAGCCCATTGATTTAGGGCCTCTATGCGATAAGTTTTGTCTTTTACCTTTTCACTTAGCTTAAGCGACTTTTCAATATAAAAATAGGCTGAATCTTGATTTTGAACAGACCACTGCGCACTTAATCCTAAGTATCCGTCGAGCTTGCTCTCGGCAGAAACTTGGTTAAGGGCCGCTTTCCGTAAGCTATCTAGGTTCATTTGACCTTTTAAACCCAGCGACCAAAAGATTGCAAATAATAAAAGGATTTTGATCCTAAGCATAAATTAAGTGTGGCCAGAAGATCTCTATTCTCCCATGACTATTTTTTAAGTTTAATACTCTTCTTCCAGCTCGGCTAAAATCATTTCTTTACGCACTTCAAAAAAGTCAAGTGCCATATCATCGTGCCAAGCCTTATAATCGGCCATGGCATCTTTCGCATCGGCCAAGCTCTCTTGATCTTGGTAACGGGCCTCCAAAACCTCTGCGGTTGGGCGCAACTCCTCGTCGATAGATTCGTCAATTCCCTCAATAAAACCAAGAATGAAATCAACTAAATCATCATCTCCCTTATAATCGCCCACCTCTTCAATCTCACTTTGAGCTACCCTAATATCTTTGCGTAAATCAGTAATCACCTTGCTGAGAGTATCGGTATTATTCTCATCCACTGCCTTAAAAATGGCTAATAGATGTGCATCTACCCGATAGTAAATTAAAGCGAGGTCGCGGGTATACACGGTAATATCATCTAAACGAGCCGCCTTATTAATAGCTGCAGTATCGCGACGCAAGTCTACCTTATAGGTTTTCGCGAAGAAATCTTCTGCCTTTTCAATTTTAAAGTTAGCGTCTAATAATTTTATCTCAGCCACACTGGACGCTTCATAATAAGCCTTAAGATTTTCGTACGAAGTGTACTTTTCAGCGCTAAGCTCTTGCGCTTTGCCGAAATCAGTTGAATAGGCTTCGATATACATATCAATTGCCTTCATATACTCTTTCCAAAGAACATCATCTTCTTTATAAGCACCAACGCGCCCGAGATCACGCTTAGTTTCTTTGAGCTGATCCAAAACCATTTCGCGATACTTGGCTACCATTCTTTCGTCGCTACCTTGAGCTACGGCTTCTAGGTAACGCATATTTTTTACGTTTAAGCGGCGGCTTTGACTTTGAAACTCGCGGTAATAAGAGCGAGCATCTTTATAGCGTTGCGCTTTTAAGCTAGGTAAAGCGATACAAGTTAAAAGTAGAAATACAAAAAGGCGTTTCATGGACTATATTCTTAAGAACACAAAGATAGAAGAAGCACGCATCTACACGACAATAAGCAAAAAAAATCCCGCTAACTAATTAAAGCTAGCGGGAGGAAATATATAAAACTGAGTTCGATGTAAAATTAGGCCTCAGACCTCTTTTAAATAGTGGGTTTTAAGCCGAAGCGGTGAAGTAATAGCGGGCTATTGCTAAAGGCTAAGGCGCCAAAAACCGCTTTTTAGAGAAGGCTTAGAAGCTCTTTCCAATAAAAGCAAAAATCTGAGGCAATAATTTTAGGTCGAACTCAGGTTATAAGGGTAATTAATACTCCTTAATTACATCATACCTGGCATACCACCACCCATTCCGGCTGCAGCCGCGGCCGCGTCGTTGTCACCTGGAATCTCGGTAATAGTCGCTTCGGTAGTTAATAGCATTCCTGCTACAGAAGAGGCATTTTCTAAAGCTACACGGGTAACTTTAGTAGGATCGATAATACCTTGCTCGAACATGTTTCCAAAGCTTTCAGTCTTGGCATTATAACCGTAGTCTGCCTTACCTTCTTTCACTTTATTTACAATAACACTAGCTTCTTGACCAGCGTTAAAAGCGATTTGACGCAATGGTTCTTCAATGGCACGGTGAATAATACGAATACCAGTGGTTTCGTCTTCATTATCCCCTTTCATGTTCTCAAGTACTAGCGCAGCACGCACTAAAGCAACACCACCACCTGGTACAATACCTTCTTCAATGGCAGCACGAGTAGCAGCAAGAGCGTCTTCAACACGATCTTTCTTCTCTTTCATTTCTACTTCACTCGCTGCTCCTACATAAAGAACGGCAACACCACCCGCTAATTTAGCTAAGCGCTCTTGTAGTTTTTCTTTATCGTAATCAGAAGTGGTAGACTCGATTTGAGCTTTAATTTGATTCACGCGAGCGGCGATATCCTCTTTACTTCCTGCACCATTTACTATGGTTGTATTGTCTTTGTCGATGCTTACTTTCTCGCAAGTACCTAACATTTCCATAGTAGCGTTCTCTAATTTAAAGCCACGCTCTTCAGAAATTACTGTTCCGCCCGTTAAGATGGCTAGATCTTCTAGCATCGCTTTACGACGATCACCGAAACCAGGTGCTTTTACAGCTGCAATTTTCAGGCTACCACGAATCTTGTTTACTACTAAAGTAGCCAAAGCCTCGCTTTCTACGTCTTCCGCAATAATTAATAAAGGTCTACCACTTTGAGCGGCTGGCTCTAATACTGGCAGTAATTCCTTCATACTGCTGATTTTCTTATCATAAATAAGAATAAGAGGAGACTCTAATTCAGCAATCATTTTTTCGCTATCCGTTACGAAGTAGGGCGACAAATAACCGCGATCGAACTGCATACCTTCTACCACATCCACGTATGTTTCGGTACCCTTCGCTTCCTCAACGGTAATTACACCTTCTTTCTTAACTTTCTTCATTGCCTCTGCTATAAGAGCACCTACAGTACTATCGTTATTAGCAGAAATTGAAGCAACTTGCTCAATTTTATCTGAGCTATCGCTTACTACTTGGCTTTGGGCATGAAGATTTTCGATAATAGCTTTTACCGCTTTATCCATTCCTCTCTTCAAGTCCATTGGTGCAGCACCAGCGGCTACGTTTTTCAAACCTTGGTTGAAAATTGCTTGCGCAAGAACGGTAGCTGTAGTAGTACCATCACCCGCGATATCCGCAGTTTTGCTAGCTACTTCTTTCACCATCTGAGCACCGATATTCTCTACTTTATCTTCTAGCTCAATTTCTTTTGCTACTGATACACCGTCTTTAGTTACATTCGGTGCACCGAAAGATCTTTCAATAATCACGTTACGACCTTTTGGTCCTAATGTTACTTTTACCGCGTTGGCTAGTTTATCTACCCCGCGCTTTAAGCCATCACGTGCTTCTAAGTTAAATTTAATTTCCTTAGCCATTGTTACCTTATTTTTTAATGATTTGTTTTAATTGATTAGGCCATTACAGCATAGATATCCGACTCACGCATGATCAGGTAATCTTTACCCTCATGTCTAATTTCGGTTCCACCGTATTTACCATAAAGTACAACGTCACCAACTTTAACGGTCATAGGTTCGTCGGGCTTGCCCGCACCTACCGCTACTACAACACCTTGTTGTGGTTTTTCTTGAGCCGTATCAGGAATAATAATACCTGAGGCAGTGGTTGTTTCAGCCGCGCTTGCTTCCACTAAAACGCGATCTGCTAAAGGTTTCAAATTAATTTCAGCCATTTTCGACTTATCTGTTTAAGTTAAAATATTGTTGTTCTTGTCGCTTGCCAATAGTCACAAAATATGCCAGTAAAGCTTTAGAGCAAATTTGTCAGGAAAGCACCTCAGCTTGATTACTTTAGCTGACAAGCTGGTAAATCCACCGACTTTTCACTGACAAATTTTACCATTTTGTGCCAACAAATAGCGGCGCTTCGTGGTTAACTAAAAAAACAATTATGACACATTTAAAAGAAGGCGATATAGCCCCCGACATTAATGCCCAAGACCAAAACGGCAACACCATTAAATTAAGTGATTATCGTGGCAAAAAAGTAATCCTTTACTTCTACCCAAAAGACGACACTCCTGGATGTACCGCCGAAGCCTGTAATTTCCGCGATAACTATTCTCTGCTGCAAGAAAAGGGCTTTGCAATTATTGGCGTAAGTGCCGACGATGAAAAGAAACACCTCAAGTTTAGCACGAAATACGAACTGCCCTTTCCGCTCATCCCCGATACCGAGAAAAAGGTAATTATGGATTATGGGGTATGGGGTTTAAAGAAGTTTATGGGACGCGAATACGATGGTATTCACCGCGAGACTTTCGTAATTGACGAAAAGGGGATGATTGAAAAGATCTACTTTAAAGTAAAAACCAAAGAAGCGAGCGAGCAAATTTTAGCGGATTTTAGTTAAAATTAAAACCTGAGTTCGACTTAAAATTAGGTCTCAGAATTCGTCTAACTAGTGGGCTTAAAGCCGAAGTGCTATGGTAATAACGAGCGACTGTGAAGGAGTCAGGGACCAAAAACTACTTTTTAAAAGAGGCTGATGAGTTTTTTATACTAAAAATAAAAATCTGAGGCTCTAATTTTAGGTCGAACTCAAATTTGAAATACTGCTAGCTTATTTTGATAGCTGAACTTAATCTCATTTCCGCCTGAGGCCGTAAAAGAACCCACAAAGGTGTATACCTCATCGATTAGAATCACTTCCACCGAGCCTTTTACAAAATTATATTCGACGGGGTTTGCTTCGCCAATGCTAATTGCCGCACCTCTAGAAATGGTCAATAAGTTCCCTGAAACGACGCTATCCACAGCATAAACACCCGGACTTAAAAAAGTACTATCCGGCGAATACATCTCCAACAAGAAAACGAAACCTGTTCCGAGAATGGTATCGGGGAATCCCGCCGCATCATATCCAGTATTTAAACCGGAGCTAAGCACGTTTAAGGCTAAATTACTGCCCTTATAAGAAGGACTTGTGCCATAGTCAACAATAAAGCCCTCACCCAATTCATAGCGGGTATCGTCAATTAGCAATTCCTGCGGAAACTCCCTACTACCCGTTTCCTCCTCTTTAGTGCAAGAAGTCAAAGTAAAAAGGCCTAAGCTGGCGAGTAGAAATATCTTTTTCATATTAAACCTAAGTTCGACAATAGATCTTTAAATAAAAAAGCCCTTCTCACATTTGCAAGAAGGGCCTAATTTATACTAATAAAACTGCTTATTCAGCAGGAGCATCATTGCTTTCTTCAACATCAGCGGGTAAATCAAAGTTACCTCCACCAGTTGGGAAGTTTAAATCTTGATCAGAAGCAGGTAATTCCACTCTACCTGCGGCTGATTCAACTTGTTCTTGACTAGCACTGCGCGGACTTAAGGTTACATTGGCACTTAAAACGAGAACCACTAAAGCAATAGCTAAAGCCCAAGTTCCACGATCTAAAAAGTCAGTAGTTTTCTTAACACCACCAAAAAGTTGGGTACCGCCACCACCAAAAGATGAGCTTAAGCCGCCCCCTTTAGGGTTTTGAACTAAGATGATTAGCACTAATAAGATGCAAACTAAAATGATAAGGGTGGTGATTAATAATACCATGGTCTATTTTTTACTGTTAGACAGTTCTTTTATTTCTAAAATTCGGCTGGCAAAGAAAGAACTTTTTTCGGGATATTTCAACCTAAGAATTTCATAAGCTTGAATTGCCTTCTTAAAATGTCCTTGTTTGATGTAAACTTTCGCCAAAGTCTCGGTTACCAAGGTAACTTCCTCCGCTGGATCCACCGCTTTTTTTACTTCTGGAGCATTTATAATCTCAGCTTTGCTAGGTTTACGCTTCTTTAAATCAGGCAACTTTTCTACAAAAGCATCAATAAGATCAATCTTTTCGGCAATTTCCGACTTTAAAACGGGTTTCTCTGTATTCTCCTCTTTCTTTTCTTCGGAAGTATTAAGCTCGGCTTTCTTTACGCTATCATCACCTGGGCGATTTAAACGCCTTAACAAATCTCCAAAACTAGGACTCTTTACTTCTTGCTCTTGCTCAACTACTTGCTCCTGCTCCTGCTGTTGCACTTCTTCTTGCTCTTGCTCTAACTCTTGCCGTATAACTTCCTCCTGGCCGGGCTGTTGAACTTCTTCTCGCTCTTGCTCCTGTTCCAGCTCTTGCTGCGGACCTTCCTTTTCCTGCTGCTCTTGCTTCAACTCTTGCTCTTGCTCAACTATTTCCTCTTCCTCCTGACTGGGCTGTTGAATTTCTTCCTGCTCTTGCTCCAACTCTTGCTGTATAACTTCCTCCTGCCCAGGCTTTTGGAATTCTTCCTGCTCTTGCTGTAAATCTTGCTCTTGCAGCAAATCCTCTTTCTCATCAGAAGAATTCTCGCTCTCTGATTTTTTATTTACGGTCTCTTCAATCTTTGCTTCTGCCTGTGGCACATCCAGTTTTACTGGAGCTTTTTCAGCCGCTGGAAAAGTTTGCTGTTCTGGCAACTTTACACCTTGACGCTCGTAACGTAAGCGCTCAGCCAAAGCCTCAATTCTACTAATTTCATCTTCCAGGTCGGGCTCTTCTTCGCTTTCGTTAGATGGGGCTGCGACTGCAATTTCTTTTGGAGGCTCAACTTTGGGCTTCTCATTAATACTTTCTTCAGCTAGCTTTTCTGTACTTTCCTCCGTATCGCTATGCGATTCCTTTTCAGAGGACCCTTCGTCTTTCCTGAATGCCTCTTCATGTTCAATTTCAGGCGCATAAACGGCTTCTTCAGCGGCTTCCAATTTTTCTGGCGCATCTACAGCAAAACTACTTTGCTCTTCTTCCTTTTCAGGCTCAGCATCGCTTTCGCTAGATGGCTCAGACGAAGAATCTGCCTCTTCTGAAACTTGTTCTATCGGCCCGGGAATTTCTTTTTTGCTTTCGCTAGATACGTGGAGAGAAACATCCTCTACTTCAGAATCAGATTTATGGGCATCCTCAATTTCTTCCTTCTCAGCTTCCGCCTCCTCCTTTTCCGCAGCAAGCTCTACTTCAAAAACATGCTCATTGTCGGCCGGCAAGAAATTAAGTAATTCCTCTAATTTTTGGTGTTCCTCTAATAAGGCCTCCATCTCTTCCTCACTTAAAGCCTCTTCTTGTTTAAGACGTTCTAAGCGAGCTCGAATTCCTCTAATGCGCACCGACATTCCCAAATCGCTTTGTTCCTCGCCACTGCCGGCAGCCTCGTTTTTCTCAAGACTATCAATAGTGGATTTCACCTCCTCAATAATCTCGCTTTCGCTAGATGGTTTTTTTGTGCTTGTTTCTTCTAATTCTATTTTTTGATCTGCTACCGAAGTGATTTCAGGCTCTTCGTTCTTCACTTCAGGGGATTCCTCTTCCCGCTTCACTTCAAAACGCGAACGATACCTACGACGAATTAAGTCACTAATATCTATGGGTAAATCCTCATTACGCGATGACTTATCCCTTTCTTCTTCCCTAGCAAAGCTAGTATCTTCTGTTATTCTCGGTCTTTCTTCCTTGGTATCTTCTGAAGTTTTTTCCTCAGCTTCAGACTTAAGTTCATTTTTCGGGCGCGCTACTTCTGCTGAATCTTCATCCGGAACCTCCTCGGGCGCTTCATCTGCTATAGCACCTTCCATTTCTGGCTCAAGCTCTTCCGTCTTCGCCTCCAATTTAGGTTCTTCTTGAATATCTGCATTTGGCTCTGTAAACGCGATAGGCTCCGTTTCTTTGTCCGCCGTGGGTGTTTTTTCTTCTTCTGGTACTTCTACCTTGGAACTTTCGCCGGGCGCTGAAAATAATTTCTCCTCACCGGAAGCCGCATTTCTCTGATCTTCAAATTGCTGCCTGAGTTGACGATTGCGCTCCAAAATTGCTTTAACTCTTTCTTGGGGACTGAGATTCTCTAAGCCTTCCGGCTTAGCATCCATGAATTCGATTTTCTTTTTTGGAGCAGGAGGCGGTGGAACAGGTGCAGAAGGCCCGGGTATCATCTTAGCCGCTGTTGAAAGCGGAGTTTCAGCAGTTTTCTCCGCACTTGACTTAGAATGGTCATCTACGGAAGTGGCGGACTCGGCCTTTTTCACAATGGGCTTCTCTGGAAGGATTTTTTCATCTTCCTTTCTTATAATGGATTTTTGCTCAACTCTTTCAAGCTCAACAATATCATTTTTCTGCAAAGTATTAGCGCCAGCTTTAACTTTGGGTTTATCCTCAAAAAGCTCGAAAAGGACCGAACGGTCGTTACTTAAGGCCGCGGCCTTGCCTAATTGCTGATTAAAAAGGTGCTCGGAAGAATAGCGCAGACGGATACCGTACAGCAACTGAATAACCTGACTATAGGGATAAGCAAGGGCCAGCTCTCTGAGCTCATCTACCCCTATTTTTTGTACGCCTTTAGGGTCTTCCAGCAGATTTAAAAATTCTTCCGTCTTCAAAATTTACCAGTTTCCGATAGCCGAGTTCAAAATATTCTCCGATAATTCTTGACACACTTGATCGTGTAAATCACTTTCAATTTGGTTAATATCCGCATTGGCATCAAAGTCCACGAATCTAGAAAACTTTTTCTCAAAGCTAGCCTTCTCATCCTTCGTATTCGTAAAAAGCACATTCACCTCTACGGTTAAGCGGTTTTGGGCTACCGCGCCAATGTCTGATGCCTGAGCATTGATAGGGTCAATTGTATAGCGAATTATGGAACCTTCAAATAGCATATCGCCGCCTTTATTCACCAATTCCAAGGGAGTTTGTTGCACGAAGATATCGCGCAATGTCTCGGTAAAAATCTGGCTTAGCTGCGGTTTAATAAGCTCCGCGTTATTGGGAAAGAAATCGATTCGTACCGTTTTCGCATCGCCTACATCACCTCCTGTAAAACTATAACCACCGCTGCAGGCCGTTAAGCCAACCAACAGGAGTAAAGCATACAATTGTTTGATCATTTTTTGCGGCATCATAAATTATACTGCTTAATTTTTCTATAAAGGGTGCGTTCCGAAATTCCTAATTCCTTAGCGGCGTCTTTCCGCTTGTTATTGTTTCGATCCAAAGCCCTTTTAATCATCTCCAGCTCCTTCTCTTGCAGGGTAATAGGACTATCCTCAACCGTTTCATGCTGCGCCTCATAAGTACTTTGCAAAGTGGTATCATCATCTTCATAAACCGGAATACTAGGACTCGATTTACGCAGAGGCATCATAGACTCACTGCGCTCAACACCTTGGTCTTCCTGGTAAATTCGGTTAATTAATGAATGATTATCGCTTTTCCACTCGTCACTAATTTCCTCATTGGTCATTAGCTCGCCCGTTAATTTCTTTAAATCGGCGATATCCTTGCGCATATCGAAAAGAATCTTGTACAAAATCTCTCGCTCATTGCTAAAATCCCCGCTTGCCGTGGCTTCCTCTCTTTTATACAAAGCCGGCACACCACCTCTTCCCGAATCGGGCAAGTACTGCATCAGCACATTGCCATTAATTTCTTTTTCGCGCTCTACCACCGAGAGCTGCTCCGATAAATTACGCAACTGGCGAATATTGCCCGGCCAGTAATAAGAACTTAAAACTTCCACTGCATCGCGATCCAAGCGCACGGGAGGCACATGGTACTTATCGGCAAAGTCGGCGGCAAATTTTCTAAAGATCAAGTGAATATCCTCTTTTCGCTCTCGCAAGGCAGGCAGATTGATTTCTACGGTATTTAAGCGATAATATAAATCTTCACGAAACTTGCCTTTTTGAATGGCCGACATCAATTCTACATTTGTCGCCGCCACAATGCGCACATCCGTTTTCAGGAGTTGCGAACTTCCCACTTTAATAAACTCGCCCGTCTCTAAAACGCGCAATAAGCGTACTTGGGTAGAAAGCGGTAATTCACCCACCTCATCTAAAAATATCGTTCCGCCATCGGCTTCTTCAAAATAACCTTTTCGGGCAGAAGTTGCTCCGGTAAAAGAACCCTTTTCATGACCAAAAAGCTCACTATCGATAGTTCCCTCTGGAATGGCACCGCAGTTTACGGCGATATACTTATTGTGTTTGCGATGGCTTTGCGAATGAATAATGCGCGGAATAGATTCTTTTCCCACACCACTTTCACCCGAAACCAATACGGAAATATCCGTTCCCGCCACTTGCATGGCCTTATTCAAGGCCCTTTCCAAACCGGGGGAATTCCCAATAATTCCAAATCGCTGTTTTATTTCTGTAAGACTATTCAAGGCAAAGTATATTTTAATTCTATGGCTTTCGCCTGATGGATTTTATTTCCAGTCCTTTTATTAACTACCCAAGGTTTAAAGGCCTTTAAGGTGATATAACGCGCTTGCGGAAAAGCCTGCGGCAGTTTCACACCTTTACTGCGACCGCTACCAAATCCTTCCCAAAGCAAATTTTCTTGCGCATCAAAAACTTTTAACTCATAACCCGATACTAGGTTCTCTATGCAAACCTCGCCAGCACTGTCGCTTAGGCAGATGTAAATCTCACCTTTACCTCTAATAAATTGCTCTACAACAATAAACTGCAAGTCATCATCTACCCAGCGACCATCTACTAATTCCTGCGCCGACAGATTAAGACTCCAAAGGGCGATAAAAAAAATACTCAGGTTAAATCTCATTAATCTTCACTTACAATTTCCCCAAAAAGGGTGGCGGTGTTACAATCTTTAATTAGCACCTTAACGAAGTCCCCTTTCTTTTCGTTTCCGGTTTTAGGAAAAACCACCATGGTATTTTGATCATTTCTACCTTTCCAATCCAGATTGCTTTTTTTCGAATCGCCTTCAATTAGGATTTCCTCAATCTTTCCTACGTGCGCCTGATTGCGTTCCAAGCTATGCTTTCGCTGTGAAGCGATAATCTCAGTCAAGCGACGTTTTTTAATTTCCATGGGAACATCATCCTCCATTTTACGCGCGGCAAAAGTGTTGGGACGTTCAGAATAATAAAACATATAACCGTAATCGTAACAGACGATATCCATTAAACTCAAGGTTTCTTTATGATCCTCTTCCGTTTCGGTAGGGAAACCAGCAATCATATCCTGACTAATACCACAATCGGGAATAATCTTGCGAATACGCTCAATTAATCCGAGGTATTCCTCGCGATTGTGTCCGCGATTCATTTCTTTTAAAATACGACTACTACCCGATTGAACAGGCAAATGGATATAATTACAAATATTAGGGTACTTTGCAATAGTATGCAGCACATCATCCGACATATCCTGAGGATTGCTAGTACTGAAGCGAATGCGTATTCCTGGCACAGCTTCGGCTACTTTCGCTAATAATTTGGCAAAATCAACGGATGACGCTTGTGCTATTTCACTGGCTTTTTCAAAATCTTTTTTCAGGCCGCCGCCGTACCATAAATAGCTATCTACATTCTGGCCTAAAAGCGTAATTTCTTTATAGCCGCGGGCTTGCAAATCTTTTGCTTCCGCAAGAATGGTTTCTGGATTACGACTGCGTTCTCTACCGCGAGTAAAAGGTACTACGCAAAAGGTGCACATATTATCGCAACCACGAGTAATGGAAATAAAAGCAGATACCCCATTGGTATCGATACGCACCGGACTTACATCAGCATAAGTTTCTTCTTTCGAAAGAATAACATTCACCGCTTTTCTTCCCCCTTCCACTTTCTCGAGCAGATTGGGCAAATCGCGATAAGCGTCCGGACCAACCACTAAATCCACTAATTTCTCTTCATCCAAAAATTTCTCCTTAAGGCGTTCGGCCATACAACCTAAAACGCCAATTTTCATTTCCGGTCTAGCTTGCTTCAATTGATTTAAACTACTGAGTCTATTTCGGACGGTTTGCTCCGCTTTATCTCTAATCGAACAGGTATTTAGGAGCACTAAATCGGCTTCTTCAACATTTCTAGTGGTCCCAAAACCCTCTTTTGCTAAAATCGAAGCAACTATTTCGCTGTCTGAAAAATTCATTTGGCAACCGTAACTTTCGATGTATAATTTTCTCGAGCCACGCTCTCCCTCACGCACCAAGGCCGTGCCTTGAATACTCTCGTCCATGGTTTTACCTTCTAGGGCAGCTTCTTTCATTCTTTTGTTTTAAGGGCCACAAAGGTACAAATTAGCGAGCATTATGCCAGTTTGACAGAGAATAAGAATGCATTGAAAATGAGAAGATAAAGCATTTCAAAAAAGTATTGATTTAATTTGTGCCCAGATTACACCGCAAATAAACCCAGAGGCATGCCTAAAAATTTAGTGATTGTAGAGTCACCCGCCAAAGCAAAAACGATTGAAAAGATACTAGGAAAGGACTTCCAAGTAGAATCAAGCTTTGGTCATATACGCGATCTCGTGCAGAAAGACATGGGCGTAGATATCGCCAACAACTTCGCTCCAAATTACGCCGTAAGCAGCGATAAGAAGGAAGTTGTAAAAAAATTAAAGAAATTAAGTAAAGATGCCGAAATGGTTTGGTTGGCATCGGATGAGGATCGTGAAGGAGAAGCCATTGCTTGGCACCTTTACGAAGCTCTAGAACTTGTTCCGACCAAAACCAATCGCATTACTTTTTCCGAAATCACTAAAAAGGCTATCGATCGCGCCATTTCCAATCCGCGCAATATTAATATCGATTTAGTAAATGCCCAGCAAGCACGACGAATTTTAGACCGATTGGTGGGTTTCGAACTCTCACCAGTTCTTTGGAAAAAGGTAAAAGCGGGCTTGTCTGCCGGAAGAGTACAATCGGTTTCGGTACGCCTAATTGTGGAAAGAGAAATGGAAATCCGCAATTTCGAAGCGGAAGCCTATTTTAAAGTTGTAGCGGAATTCACCAACTCCAATGGAAAAACCTTTAAGGCTGAACTCAATAAGCGTTTTAAAACAGAAACCGAAGCACGCGAATTTTTAAAAGCCTGCGAAAGTCACCAGTTTAATATCGCATCGGTTGAAACTAAACCAGCCAAGAAATCGCCTGCTGCACCTTTCACCACCTCTACCTTACAGCAAGAAGCAGCCAGGAAATTATATTTCGGCGTAAGCCAAACCATGTCGGTGGCGCAAAAACTTTATGAAGCAGGTTTAATCACCTATATGCGTACCGACTCGCTGAACCTCTCAGATGATGCCTTAGCTGAAGCTTCCGCAGAAATCACCAGCAGCTACGGCGCCGATTACGCACAAATGCGCAAGTTTAATACTAAAAGCAAAGGTGCCCAAGAAGCGCATGAGGCCATTCGCCCTACCAATATGGGACGCTCGAAAGCGGGAACAACAGATCAGCAAAAGCGCCTTTATGATTTAATATGGAAACGCACCCTTGCTTCGCAAATGAGCGATGCCGAATTAGAACGTACAGTTTTCCGCATTGAAACCCCTACCGAGCAGCATGAGTTTGTAGCACGCGGTGAAGTAATTAAGTTCGAGGGATTTTTAAAAGTGTATTTGGAAGGTAATGATGATGAAGATAGCGATGAAGATTCATCCATGCTACCCGCTTGCAAAAAAGGCGAAAACCTTAGTCGCAACAATATTGTCGCCACCCAGCGCTTTACGAAACACCCTGCCCGTTTTACGGAAGCAAGTTTGGTTAAGAAACTCGAAGAACTTGGCATTGGTCGTCCTTCTACTTACGCGCCTACCATTAGCACTATCATCAAACGTGAATACGTTGAAAAATCAGAACTAACCGGCACTAAGCGCGATTACCTGCAATTGATTCTCGCCGAGAATGGCTTACACGAAGAAAAGTTGAGCGAAACCACCGGTGCCGATAAAAACAAATTAATCCCTACCGATATTGGGGTGGTGGTAAACGGTTTCTTGACCGAGCATTTTAATGATATTTTAGACTTCAACTTTACCGCTTCGGTAGAAGAGCAGTTTGACCAAATAGCTCAAGGGCAAGAAGTGTGGACCGAAATGTTAGGACGTTTTTACAATGAATTCCATCCACACCTAAAAGAAGTGGAAGAAAATTCGGACCGAGCCACCGGAGAAAGAGCCTTAGGCGAAGATCCAAAAAGCGGCAAACCCATTATTGCCAGAATTGGTCGCTACGGCCCCATGATTCAAATTGGCAATACTGAAGATGAAGAAAAACCACGCTTCGCGAGTTTACGTAAAGGCCAGAGCATCGACACCATTAGCCTAGAAGAAGCACTAGAACTGTTTAAACTTCCGCGTACTTTAGGCGAGTATAAAGGCGAAAAAATTGAGGCCAATATTGGTCGTTTCGGTCCTTATGTACGCTACAAAACCACTTTTGCCTCTATTAAGGAAGCGGATGGTGATGACCCTATGACTATCGAATTGGAACGCGCCATAGAAATTATGGAAGCCAAATTAGAAGCCGATAAAAATAAATACATCAAGGTTTTAGATGAAGATAAGCCCGTAATTGAAATCCTTAACGGAAGATATGGCCCTTATTTAAAATCGGGGAGACGAAATTACAAGCTTCCCAAAGACATTGAAAACCCCGGCGAACTAACGCGCGAGGATTGTTTAGCAATTATGGAAGAGGCCAAGAAAAAAGCACCCGCTAAAAAAACGGCTGCTAAAAAGACTAGCGCCAAAAAATCTACCGCTAAAAAATGATGTTAGAGGATTTTCTTAGCCCCGTTGGCAATAGTATTATTGAATCCATTCAGGCGAGTAACCCGCAAGTAGTGGGACAAAGCATGGCTATCCACCGCGAGATAGAAGGAATCCCCGATTTAGAAGGCATGCAAATCGCCTTGATTGGTGTTTTGGAAGATCGCGGTAGTGACAACCCTGGCTCAGCCCAGAGTCCAGATCAAGTAAGAAAGTACCTTTATCCCTTATATTGGGGAAACTGGTCTATTACGGCCTGCGATTTAGGAAACATCTATGCCGGTGAAAAAGTGAGCGACACCCTAGTAGCGGTCAAGGAAATCTGCTCTATCCTTTTAAAGCAGAGCATTATTCCCGTAATTATCGGCGGCAGCCAAGACGTTTGCTATGGCAACTTCCGTGCGTATGATGAGTTAGAGCAGACTGTAAACCTAGTTAGTATTGATGCTCAATTTGATTTAGGTAAACAAAATGAGAAACTCAATCACCGTAGCTTCTTAAGCCACATCGTTCTACAAAAACCTTACATTCTTTACAATTTTAGCAATATTGGTTACCAAACCTATTTCGTAAATCAAGAAGAAATTGATTTAATGGAGCGCATGTATTTTGAGCTCTATCGTTTAGGTAAGATGCGTAATCACATCAGCGAAAGCGAACCCATTTTAAGAGATGCCGACATGGTAAGTTTCGACTTATCTGCCATTAGGCAAAGTGATGCCCCAGGAAATACTTTCCACAGCCCTAATGGTTTTTCAGGAGAAGAAGCCTGTGCACTAGCACGCTATAGTGGAATTAGTGACAAGGTTAGCTCCTTCGGTATTTACGAGTGCAATGCCTTGGCCGACAAAGAAGGGAGAACCGCTCATTTAGTTGCGCAGATGATCTGGTACTTTTTAGAGGGCTTCAATCAACGTAAAGGCGATTACCCCTTTGCCAGTAAAAAAGAGTATCAAAAATTTATCGTGCTTATTAATGACGGAGAATACGAGTTGGTTTTTTACAAGAGTCCCCTTTCGGGGAGATGGTGGATCGAAGTACCCGTTAAAGACAACCCTAGCCTTAGTTCGGAAAGACATACTTTAATTCCATGCAGTTACACCGATTATCAAGAAGCGATGAAAAATGAAATACCCGAACGTTGGTGGAAGGCGATGAAAAAAGCAGTCTGAAATTCAGTGCTTGTCAACAAATTTTTTACGAAAATTAACATTTTCTGAATGCATATATTCTCAAACCTTTATATTTGGGATCTCAACAACCCGTTGTTAACAATTTTTAACACTG
>CAXBBL010000011.1:0-153049 GCA_963974215.1 uncultured Schleiferiaceae bacterium
TCAAACCTTTATATTTGGGATCTCAACAACCCGTTGTTAACAATTTTTAACACTGTCCCTAGATGAAGAAAACTTTACTCCTCATCATATTTGCATTGCCCTTTCTTGCTCATTCTCAGCAAGATGTACAGTTTACGCAGTTTATGTACAATCGTATTTATTACAATCCTGCGGTAGCTGGATCTGGTGGTGCGATCTGTTTAAACGCGCTACATCGCAGCCAATGGGTAGGTTTTGAAGGCGCTCCAACGACTCAAAATGTCAACGCCAACATTCCAATCCAGAAAATTGGTGGCGGAATTGGAGTGAGCATTGTGAATGATCAAATTGGCTTTTTCAACAATGTAAGTGCACGTTTAATGTATGCTTATCAATTTAAGCTTGCAAACGGAACCTTAGGAGTTGGATTAGGCGTTTCTTTCCTTAATAAATCTTTGGGTGATGCCGTTTGGATCCCTTCAGATTACAATACTCCCCTTGGAGGTCTTGACGGAGCTATTCCAGCAATTGATGCGAATGGTTTTCAAATTGATGGACTTTTTGGGGTTTATTATGAGAATCAAAATTTCTGGGGCGGTATCTCTAGCACCCGAGTAATTGAGTCGGCTGCCGATGTAAATTCGCAAGGAGGCAGTGCAGGAGTAGCGTTTTTCAAGAATGCAAGACATTACTATGCTATGGGAGGTTATAACTGGGCGATACCAGCAACCAACTGGGAATTAAGACCAAGTACTTTGGTAAAATTAACGTCTGGAAGTACAACTTTTGACGTTAATGTGACAGGAGTTTATAATAATAAGTTTTGGGGTGGCGTTACATACAGGTTGCAAGATGCAGTTGCAGCTACGCTTGGCTGGCAAGTTACCCCAGATATAAGACTTGGTTATTCCTATGATGTAGCTACTTCGCCCCTTTCGGGACAAGGTGGAGGAAGCCATGAAGTAATGGTTCAATACTGTTTTAAAATAGAAATTCCACCTAGACCAAAAGGAAGTTATAAAAACCCAAGATTTTTGTAATATAGCAGCCCTAAATTTGGGGAGCTGTTGATTAACAGAATACAATGTCAACGACAATGAAAAGAATCCTAATACTAACCCTCGGTGCCGCACTCTTTGCAAGTTGCAGCAGTAATGACTACGGCGAATTGGTCGGAGTTTCCGACAGACCTAATTGGTATCCATCCCAACCTTTTGGTATGGTATATATTCCACAAGGTTCATATAATATGGGTAATGCAGATCAAGATGTGCCCTATGCACTGATCTCACCAACCAAAACAGTTTCGGTTCCTTCCTTCTGGATGGACCAAACTGAAATCACCAATAATGAGTACCGTCAATTTGTGCGTTGGGTGCGTGATTCTATTACACGTTATCGCTTAGGAGAAGACGGTTTGGTAGAAGGATACGAGTTTATTGATGCCGCAAATCAGGAAGATCCTACCTTTTTCCAAGAATATGTTTCTTTGAATTTCCCGGATAGTATGCAGCGTCATATTGATTGGGAACCTTTCTTGGAATGGAATACCCAAGATTATCCTTCGGCAGAATACACCGAGATAATTGAAAGTATGTACTTACCCCCAGAAGAGCAATTTATGGGCGGTCGTATGATAGACGCACGTCAACTCAATTATGCCTTCTTTTGGATTAACAAACAAAAGGCTGCGCAAAAGTCCAATCGCGTTGAATTCGATCATAGTGATTCTGATCAAGACGGTGAATACTTTTCGTACCGTGACTATATAAAAAACACGAAAGAAATTTCAGATCGTAGTTCCTTCTTTGAAGGTGGAGTAGTAAATGTTTATCCAGATACATTATGTTGGATTCATGATTTCACCTACAGCTATAACGATCCGATGCATGACAAGTATTTCTGGCACCCTGCTTATGATGATTACCCAGTAGTTGGTGTAAGCTGGTATCAAGCGCGCGCTTTTTGTAATTGGAGATCGAAATATCGCAATGATTACTTAAAAGCAAGTGGATATTTTACTGAACAAGAATTCCGTTTGCCTACAGAAGCTGAATGGGAATATGCAGCTCGTGGTGGTCAAGAGTTAAACCCATACCCATGGGGTGGCCCTTATGCCATGAACAGTTCTGGTTGCTATTTAGCCAACTTTAAGCCTTTAAGAGGTAATGTCACGGCTGATGGAGGTATTTATACCGTAAAAGTTACGGCTTATGCTCCTAATGACTATGACCTATACAATATGTCTGGTAATGTGGCTGAATGGACGAATACTGCTTTTGAAGCAGCAAGTTATTACTACGTTTCTGACATTAGTGCAAACTTTGAATATAATGCTAGAGAAGGTGATGAACCTACTTTAACACGTAAGGTTACCCGTGGCGGTAGCTGGAAAGATGTGGCTTACTATCTGCAAGTAAGTACCCGCGACTATGAATATGCTGATACTGCCAAGTCCTATGTTGGCTTCCGTACCGTGCAAAGCTTCATGGGTCGTGATTTAGCAGACTTTTAATTTTTTTTTCAAACAAGCAATTTAATTTTAATTTTCTCACATGGCGTTAATCGATGTAAACAGCAAGCGTTTCAAAAATTTCATGGCAAAACTTTATGGATGGGGTGCCGCAGTAGTAATTCTTGGAGCGATGTTTAAAATCCTTCACCTTCCTGGCGCAGACTATATGCTAGTAATTGGTCTTACTACGGAAGCAGTAATTTTCTTTTTCTCAGCTTTCGAAAAACCTAGTGAAGAAGTCGATTGGACCTTAGTGTATCCAGAACTTGCTGGTATGTCTGATGATGAAGCCGAATTTAATAATTCCTCTAACAATCGTCAACTAAGCGCAACTCAGGAGCTTGATCGTATGTTAGAAGAAGCAAAAATCGACGGCGAATTAATTGATAGCCTTGGTAATGGTCTTCGTCGTTTTGGCGATGCCGCCAGTAAATTAACTGAAACTAGTGAAGCTGCTGCTGCCACTGGTGCTTATAACGAGCAATTGTCTCTTGCCTCCAAAAACATGGAGTCATTAAACGCTCTTTATGCAGTTCAACTAGAAAGCTCTGCTAATCATATGGAAACTCAGAATACTTTGATGGAGAAACTAAACACTTCTATCCAAGATTCTGAAAAATTATCTACTGAAGTATCTAGCCTAGTTACCAATATGACTCAGCTTAACTCAGTTTACGGTGGTATGCTTTCAGCAATGAATGTAAATCGTAGTAACTAGGATTAGTTAAACAATAGTTTAAACCAAAAAATAAACAACTAGAATGGCTGGAGGAAAACTATCGCCGCGGCAGAAGATGATTAACATGATGTATCTCGTGTTAACCGCAATGCTGGCATTGAACGTTTCCAAAGATATATTGAAGGCACTTACCAAATTGGAGGATAGTTTATCACAAACTATCACTACCGTAGAAAATAAGAACGCTGATGTATATAAAACTTTTGATAACGCCGCTAAGGATAATCCTGATAAAGCGTTAAAATGGAAAGATAAGGCTTATGAAGTGAAAGCTGTTTCAGACCAAGTATTTAGCTACATCCACGATATGAAGGATTCCCTAGTATCAGTTAGTGGCGGCTATGACGAAGAAACTGGTGCTCCTAAAGCTTTAGATGCAAAATCACAACCGGCAGCTTATTTATTAGCTGAACAAGGGCCAAAAAAGGCCACCGACTTAAAAGTTAAATTAGAAAATTTCAGAAATGAAATTATCAAAATTGCCGACAACGATCCTGCGATCAAAGCAAGCGTGGAAGGTGCTTTTAATACCGCTGATGAGAAAGAAGGTGATAAAGAAGTAAGTTGGGAATATGCTACTTTTGGCGAATACCCGCTTGGTGCTATTATTCCTTTCTTAACTGATATTCAGGCGCGAGTAAGAAACGCTGAATCTGAGGTTCTAAGTCACTTAGGTAGCAAAATTGGTGAAGGTGAAGTGAGTTTCAACACGGTTAAAGCTATGGTTATGGCTAACACCAATTACATTACACAAGGAGGAACCTATGAGGCAGATGTTTTCCTAGCGGCCTATGATGACACCCAAGATCCTACCATTATTATCAATGGAAATACGCTTCCTGCTGATAAAATAGAAAATGGAAAAGGTAAAATTTCTTTTCCTGCTAATAGTGTAGGTGAGCAAACTTGGGGTGGTAAAATCATCATCAAGCAAATAGGTAAAGGTGATGTCGAATACGAAATTCCTCAAACTACTTACACCGTTGCTCCACCATCAGTGGTAATCTCTCCTTCAAAAATGAACGTGCTTTATCGTGGAGTTCCTAATCCGATAGAAATTGGCGTTCCGGGAGTAGACCCAGCAAAGATTCGTGTTTCGGGTCAAGGTGTTTCTGGTTCAAATGGAAACTATACAGCTAATGTTACTGGTATTTCAGGGAAAGAGATAAACATCACCGTTTCAGTGGAGGACACTAAACCAGATGGGACCAAAGTTATGCGTAATGCGGGTAGCAAAACATTCCGTATCAAAGGTTTACCACCTGCAGTAGGTCTAATATACAAGCGTAGTGAAGGCCTGTTTTCTAAGGGTGCCATCGCTAATGCCACTATTGAAGCAGAATTCCAAGATTTCCCCTTTGATTTAGACTTAGTAGTTACTTCTTATGAAATCGCTATCCCTGGTTCTCCGCCCGAAAGAGTGAAGAATAGTAATAAGATTCCATCTTCCGTAAAGTCGAAGATTGAAAAATTAAAGCCTGGATCTACGGTTTCTATTCGTAACATTAAGGCGAAAGGTCCTAATGGATTGCAAGTTGACCGCGTTGGTATTATATCAGTAGACGTTAACTAAAAAGATTTTAGATATGAAGAGATTAATTTTTTGTTTAACACTGGCCGCACTTTACGTGATGCCTTCCACCAGCAACGCTCAGGTCATTGCTCCATCAGATGATGGGATAATCCCTGATGCTCCCAAGGATTACCACCACAATCAGGTTTTTCCTTATCCCTATTTGCGCGAAGCAGATATGATGTGGAGTACCCGTCACTGGGAACGTATTGATTTAAGACAAAAAATGAATCTTCATCTCTACTATCCAGTACAAGCTATTCCTGATCGTAAAAGTCTTTACGATGTGATTATCGATGGGATTATGACGGAAGGTACCATTATCGAGGTTTTTGCCGATGATCGTTTTGAAACTCCACTAACTGCAGAACAAGCAGCCGGTTACGTACAAATGATTGATACTATTAAAGATCCCGATGATCCCTCTATAATTCTTCTTATTGATACTACTTCCATCACTTCGAAAGATGTTAAGTTTTGGGAAATCAAATCCGATTGGTTTTTTGACAAGCAAAGAGGCGAATTAAAAAATAGAATTTTAGGTATATCACCCATCGTAGAAAATCCTAAAACTTTAGAAAAGTATAACCTCTTTTGGGTTTGGTTCCCTGATGCTCGTATGGCCTTGGCTACACACACCGCTTTCAATGGCCATAACAATAGCTCACGTTTAACTTACGATCAAGTTTTCCACTTACGTTTCTTTGATTCTGTAATTTATAAAGAAGATAATGTTTACGATCGTGAAATTGAAGAATACAAACGTAGTACTAGACTAGATCAACTTTTAGAAGCGGAGCGAATTAAAAATAATCTTCGCAATATGGAGGCTGAACTTTGGGAATACTAGATTTTATAATAAAATTAGAAGGCCTCGCTATTGCGGGGCTTTTTTTATGGAACAAAAAGAATATCTAATTATTGGTCAGGGCATTGCTGGAACCATCCTGAGTTACCGCTTTAAAAAGCTCGGGATAGCTTTTAAAGTAATTGATGACCCAAAATTTTCCCGCTCTTCCAGAATTGCTGCCGGATTAGCTAATCCTGTAGTCTTAAAACGACAGAAGTGGGTAAAAGGAGCTGAACTTTTCACCGAAAACCTACGCAGTTTCTATTTAAACATGGAGCAAGACTTACATGCCAAGTTTTTCTACCCCCTACCACTCTATCATCTTTTTCAAAGTATTGGAGAAATAAACGATTGGCAACAAAATGCAAGTAAAGCGCACCTCCAATCCTACCTTGGTGAAATTGAGCAAAATGATATCCCAAAAGTAAATTCTCCCTTCGGCTATGGCAAGGTTGAAAACATTTTTTGGGTAGATACCTCTGTCATGATTAGGAGATGGCGTGAAATTCTTCAGGCCGAAGGACAGCTCCTTCAGGAACCTTTTATCGCTGACGATTACCCAAACTATAATCATATCTACTGCAGTGGCCATCTTTTAAGCGAACAATTCCCACCATTCCAATCCGTCTTTACTAAAACTAAAGGCCAGGTGATGGTTATAAAGTCTCCCTCACTTTCCCAATATTATGGGCTGCACAGTGGTGTTTTCACCTTGCCTCTCGGAGATCAACTCTTTAAAGTAGGCGCGACCTATGAACATCAAAATCTAAACGATGAAACCAGCCCAGAAGGCCTTTCTCGCTTACGCACAGATCTAGAGAAATTCTATCGGGGCCCTTATGAGGTAATAGATCACCTAGCGGGAGTGAGACCGAACATAAAAGATCGCAAACCGCTATTAGGCCTGATCAAGGAGGGTAGCTATTGTTTTAACGGCTTAGGTTCGCGTGGAATCCTAATGGCTCCCTATTTAAGCGAGCACTTTATTCAATATCTCATCTATGGAAATGAGCTAGAGGCTAGTTGGGACATACAGCGTTTTAACTACAGTGAATTCGACGAAAATTAGGCCTCACAAATCAAGTAAATAATATGCCCACATTATTTATGACGCGGCCCTTTTTTAGTAGGATCGTATTTCACAAATAGATTTAACCAAGTAACACGCGATAAGCGCAAGACCAACGGTGATAAAACGATAACTACCCCCAAGAGTACCACGATAATTTGTTTGATGGTTGGCGCGAAAAACATATTCATTAAAATATATGTGGCCACAAAAATTGCCACCGAATAACCGTAACTTACATACATCGCACCGTAAAAAAAACTCGGTTCTAGCTCGTAGCGCAAGTCGCAATGCGGACAATTGTCGTGCATTTTAAATAGTTTCGAAAAATTATAAGGGTTAGAATCTTCAAAAACATCCCCTTCATGACAGCGAGGACAACGAAATTTAAAAATACTATAGATCTTCGATCCTTTTGAAAATATACTCATTAGTTAAAATTACTTTTGCCAAATGTTAGGTATCAATAAACTCAGCTTACAAATTAATGACCGCATGCTTTTTAATGAGGTCAGTTTTTTAGTAAACCCCACCGATAAGGTCGGCCTGGTTGGCAGTAATGGCGCAGGTAAATCAACTTTGCTAAAGACTATTGCCGGAGAGGCCTCAGTAGATAGTGGCACAATTAGCAAACCGAAAGACTTCAAAATTGGTTATCTGCCGCAAGAACTGCCCTTGCACGACGGTAGAACCGTAATGGAAGAGGCTGAGTCTTCACTCAGCGAAATTAAGCATCTCCAATCATCTATCGATGATATAAATCACCAATTAGCAACCAGAGAGGATTACGAAACTGATTCTTATATGAAGCTAATTGAAGATCTGACCTTTTATACAGATCGTTTCAATTTAATTGGGGGTTATACTTACCATGCCCAACTGGAAAAAATACTAATTGGGCTCGGCTTTAAATCCGATGACTTTCACCGACAAACTATCGAGTTTAGTGGTGGCTGGCGTATGCGTATTGAACTTGCCAAATTACTTTTAGGTGCTCACGATGTTTTACTTTTAGATGAGCCCACTAACCACTTGGATATTACCTCGATTATTTGGCTGGAAGATTTCCTAAAAAACTACGAAGGCGCGGTAGTAATGGTTTCTCACGATAGAGCTTTTTTAGATGAGATAACTAAACGTACCGTGGAAATTGTGAATGGTAAAGTTTACGACTACCCTGTTCCCTATTCGCGTTTTGTCGCCCTACGAGAAGAAAGACGCACCCTTCAATTCCAAGAGCAAAAGAACCAAGAGAAAGAGATAAAACAAACGGAAGAATTGATTGAAAAATTCCGCTATAAAGCTTCTAAAGCTGCCTTTGCGCAGAATTTAATTAAGAAGCTGGATAAAATGGACCGTATCGAAATTGATGACGATGATGCGCGGAAAATAAACTTTCGCTTCCCTCCTGCTCCGCGGGCTGGCAAAGTAGTAGTAAAAGCCGAAAAAGTGGGGAAAACCTTTGGCGAAAAACGCATCTTTAAAAATGTGGATATTGAAGTTGTACGCGGCGAAAAAGTAGCCTTTGTGGGCCAAAACGGTCAGGGTAAATCTACCTTAGTGAAAATTATTGCCGAACATTTAGAGCATGAAGGTAAACTAGAATTAGGCCACAATGTAACCTTTGGTTACTACGCGCAAGAACAAGCTAAAACCTTAGCTGGTGACAAAACTCTATTAGAGACCATTGAAGATGCAGCTCCGGAAGACTTGCGTAAGAAATCGCGTGACTATTTAGGTGCTTTCTTATTTAGTGGTGAGGATGTTGACAAAAAAGTGAAGGTGCTTTCGGGTGGTGAAAAAGGCCGCGTTGCCTTGTGTAAATTATTGCTTTTCCCGCATAATCTTTTGATTATGGATGAACCAACCAACCACCTAGACCTTAAGAGCAAAGACATGCTTAAAAATGCCCTCAAACAATACGATGGTACTTTAGTGGTGGTTTCCCACGATAGACATTTTCTCCAAGGCTTAACCGATAAAATTTACGAATTCCGCGATGGAGCCGTAAACGAATTTGTAGGTGATATAGATGAATACTTAGAGGCGCGTAAGCTGGAAGATCTCCGTCAATTAGAGAAAGAGAAAGACGCCACAAAGGTAAAAGCCGAGGCCATAGAAAAAGCTAAAGTAGCAGAAACAGGGCTGGACTATAAAGAGCGAAAGCAACTGGAAAAGGATCTGCGTAAAGCAGAAAAGGAAGTGGAGAAGCTAGAGCAAGATATTGAAAAACTAGAAGGTGAAATTGAAGCAATTGATGCTAAGATGGCGGACCCAGAACAGTTAAAAGTTCTTTCGGAACAAGAAGGTTTTTACGACTCTTACGAAGCCAAGAAAGTTAGCTTGGAAAAGAAGATGCGACAATGGGAAGCTGCTCAAGAAAACCTTCAGAAGGTATCGGAATGAATTAAAGCGTATAAAAACTCAGGTTAATATAAAAAGGCCGTCTAGAACTTAATCTTAGACGGCCTTTATTTATTCCTCTAACTTGTTTTAATGCTTTACTATTCGCAGTCGTTGAACAGACGCTTCCGCCCTAACTTCAACGAAATAGAGCGATTCTGGCAACTTATTGATATCAAGCGCATCTTGGCTTGACTGCACTCTGCTTAGCACCATTTGACCACTACCATTGTAAATGGCAATACTCAATTCTTTAATCTCAGTACCAAAATCGAAATACAATTTTCCTTCTGTTGGGTTAGGATAAACACTCATCTCCGCAAGGGTATTTTCCATCAAACCCACAAAGCTACTGCAAGAAGTACTAAGACTATCGAAGAAAAAACCTGCCCCAGAAATACTGGGTAAAACGCAGCCCCCGTGATTTAGATTACCATTAAACTGTGCATTAACATTGGTAGCACCATTACTTTGCATCGCGGCTTCGGCATCTAAAGAATTCTGATAATTAACCTGTTCATCGGCGGTGCAATAATACATACGCATTGGCATTTGAGGAGTCCAGTCGTAATTTGTATTGGTATTGAGTGCTTGCCAGATAGGATGCTGCTGATTCACCGAGTCGGCTATAAAAGCTTGTAAAACACTATCTTCTAAATAACCGCTAATATTGGCTGGCAAAAGATTATTTACCGTGTCCATTTCAAACAAACCGTTAAAAAAAGGTGGGATGAGCGTATCATACGGCGCTTTCAAAATATCGGCAGGAACGTTAAAAATATTGCCATAAGCGCGGTTCATACCAAAAAGTAGATATACCACATAGCCAGGGTTACTATAGGGTAAATCCTGAATAAACACATCTGACTGTGAGCCCGCTAAGTTATAAGGGCCACTGGCCGGCGCCGCAGCAATAACATTAAATTCCCCCAAAAGGTTATTATCCTGGATGTACTTAGCTGTGCCCATCGCAGCGTGCCCACCTTGGGAATAGCCCGTAAGCATTACCTCACCATTTAGGTTAATATTGGTCATATTGGCCGCCAAATATTCACGGGCAGCTCTAATTAAATCGATGGTAGCCGTTGCCTGACTTTGCGCGTGGAGGTAGGGATGAATACCGGGATTATCGCCCAAGCCTAAATAATCGGGCATGGTAGCAATGTAGCCGGTACTGGCAAAAACCTTCCCGATAGTCGACTCAAAATTATTCCGTGAAGGCACATCATCGCGCATTAAAACCGTTCCGTGAGCATAGGAGACCAAGCCAAAACTATCACAAGCCACTAAGGGAATACATAGCATGCCACTAGCCGTTGTTGGAGTAACACCATCAGTTTCTACAGTATTGTAAATAATTTTATAGTTCGCCACGTCATACTGTGCCCTTCCATTCGCAAAGAAGTTGATGAAAATTTTAGAAGTGGTATCTAAGGGCGTCGCGCTTACCAAATAGGGCTGAGCCAGTAGGGCGCTTGCGCTAGATAGCAATACAATAAGAGAGAATAGTAATTTTTTAGGCATAGAGATTATTTTAGATTGGAAAGTTAAGGAAAACTAACAAGCCTTAAGTTATTTTCAAGAGCGCTTAAAACTTCCAAACTGAATTCCTCTGTATGCAACTTTATGGGGGACACTTTTTGCTGAAAATGTAAGTCAGGCCAATGGTTTATTAGATAACTATGCTTAGCTCGACTTTATAATTTTCAATGTAATCTGATCTTTCGGACTAGACACCTGTAGAAGGTATATTCCTTCTGGACCGTTTAATTTTAAGTCTAACCTTTCGTTATAATGGAGACTTCTTTCTTCTAAGAGGACTCCAGAACTATTAAAAATTTTAAGTGTCAGAACTTCAGTGGAAGCACTAGAAACAATGCTAATTTCACCCTTGCTAGGATTGGGAAAACAGCTCACCGTTTTTGCAAGTGAAAATTCTTCTTCTCCGATACTGAAGAGATTAGGCCTAAAAGTAAAAAGAGTAGATCGCATTACTGCAACTTGATCTTTGGTGAAGCTATTTAAACAGGCGTCAGAGCTATAATCCATAAAGTTTTCTACCATGTCTGGAAGATTCTGACCGCCTATTGAATCCAAACAAGAATTCCGCTGCTTATTGCAACTAAATTGATTGGAATTATTAGATAACGGTGTATCATCAATAAAGTCGTCAGAGCCGCAGTTTCCATCGCCCCAAATATGACGAAGGCCTAAAGTATGACCCACTTCATGGCTAAGAAGATCACCATCTTTTAAGGTGCTATTTAGAGCATTATAAGTAGGAGGGTAATTAATAGGATTATTAGGGCCAATAGCGACATAATGCATCAATACCCCTTGGGTAAAACCAAGAGTATCAAAACCAGTTCCCGCAAAATTAGGGTGATTAGCCGGTGGCTGTGCCAACCCTAAAAAAACTAATTCTTCAAAGTTGTTAATTTGGGGTTCTAAAATACGAAGATCTCCCACCCAAATATTTAGATAACGTTCCGTATCCCATGCACTTGCACCTCCTAAGCTATCTTCTGTAAGACGGAATAAATTGTAAAAGAGACTATCCGCTACCCATTGTTGAATTTGTGCCGTTTGATTGGAATTGTAGGGCAGAATACCACCAAAATGTTCAATAGTGGTATTAGTACGAGTTATACCAGTACTTGAACTACCATCTGGGCTCTGATTAGCTAATTCAAATCGAATATTTGGATTCCCCACTAAGGGTTGGAAGACGCTTCGCAAAGTAGAGGTATCCGCATTTTGTCGGCTATAATTTTCATTCAAAACCTGCAATTGATTCCATATTACTGAATCTGCTAGATTCTCTGTTTGATCATTGTATACAATGTGAAAAACTACAGGTATAGTTAAAGTGGCACTGGTACTGGAATTTTTAGAATTGCGGTGAATATTTTGCACTACTTTTTGCAAACTCTGGTTTGCTGCATCTAAAAAACCAGGATTTTTTTCCTCGTGATTGACCATTAAAAAATGTGAACCACATTGCGGGCCTATCATAGCCTCAGTGCCTTCGCTTTGTTCCGATAAGATACCATTCAAAAGACCCTGTGCATTTAGAGTTAGTGCCCATGGGAAAAATAAAAAGAATAGGATTTTTTTCATTTTGTTTATTAGTAGGTTTTTCCAAATTCAAAAATAAAAAATTAGCTCGCAAGGCCTAAGCGTAATGAGTCTAAGCAATAAACTCGCTCTTCAAGGATCAATAAACTTTAGTCACAAGATTACTACAGGTTACTCTATAATCAATGCTTAAGTAAGCGAAATAATTGGCCTAAATAATATCCCGAAAACTGATAGACATAAATAAGCCCTATCAGATTAATAGCTAGCTATTTACACTATAAAAAAGTAAGCTTTATAAAACATCAGGCTTGGCTTAAGCAATCGAAGTGAATGCAATTTAGTTTCAGAAAGGCACAATCCTGAACAAATCGAAGCTTTGGCGGGCTATGTCAGGAGAGCCACGCAAATCCTTAAAAACCACAATTTTGTAGCCCCGAGCAGAATCGAACTGCTATTCAAAGTTTAGGAAGTTTCTATTTTTTAAACGCGGTTGTTTTCACCTAAATATCTGTATTTCAATTATTTATATTTGACTAAATGTTCTTCTAGTTGAAAAGTATTCTCCTAATGTTGCCCTAAGTTTCGTACCTTTGAATGGTCTTCGGAAATTAAAACTAAGGTAGGGAGGGAAAAGCTTATCCCTCTTGTTTTTAGGCGAAATTAGGCCTCATTTTATTCGCAAAGCCATTGATTGGATAAACCGGCATTTTTATGATGGAATGCAGGGGTTTATTCAAAAATTTCTTTTTAAAAAAGGAACTGCGGGTACTATTGCTTAAGAAACTAAGGATTATGGGACTACTGCAAAAAATCAATCACAATTATGGCGGCTACGCCAGAGAGTTAGCCACAAATCTTGCGGCTTCTGTTCAGAACACGAAAAAACATAGCCAAAAATTCATCTTATTTGGGAGAGGACGCACGGGAAGCACCTTACTAACTGACCTATTAAACTCGAGTAATGAGGTGGCATGCGATAAAGAAGTGTTTAATCGCCCGGTAGCTTTCCCTCAAACCTATTTGAAATCAAGAGAGAAGCTTTTTCATAAACCCGTGTATGGCTTCAAGTTATTGTCCTACCAATTGCGAAACTTTTTGCAGCCAGATGACCCGCATGAGTTCTTGCATTACTTAAGCGAAGATTTAGGCTATAAAATTATTTTCCTTCGCCGAGAGAACATTCTTCGTCAAATCCTATCCAAGCACTATGCCGTTCATAGAAATGCATGGCACGATAAAGGAAATAGCAAGCACCGACCTAAAATGAAGGTGAATACCAATGAATTAATTACTCATTTACAAGAAGGCCAAATCCTTGAGAGGTATGAGGAGGAAGCTTTATCGGGATTGGATTATTTAACCATTACCTATGAGAATGACCTTAATTCGATTGAAACTCAAAAAGAGACCATTGCAAGGGTTCGTGAATACCTTGGCTTAGAGCATTTTGAGGCCAATACGGATCTTCGAAAAATTACCGCTTCCAAATTGGAAGACTTTATTGAGAACATGGAAGAATTGCGAGAGGCTCTCAAAGGAAGCCGCTATCGCGACATGGTTGAATCGTAAATAACTAAATTTTAGTTTGGTAAAGAGTCAACCTTAGTATTTATCATTTGAAATGAATTGCCTCAAAAAAAATCGCAAAAGAGTATTTCGAAGCAGCTGAATAGGAAACTAAACCACTATGGACTAAAAGTGCATAGATTTGGTTGACGACTAAAAGTCGTTTGTTACTCAATGATAAAATTGTTACCATTGGTATCATCGGGACGTCTGTGATGGTCTAAGTATTCATTAACCATCTCATCAGTTATATTTCCAGTACTCCAACAGCCGAAACCTATTGCCCAGAAGTGCCTGCCCCAATAACGCTTCTTCAATTCGGGAAACTCTTGCTGCAATTTGCGGGAACTTCGTCCTTTTAGTTTTTTCACCAAATCACTAACTGAACTCGAGGGCCGATAGCTCACGTGCATATGAACATGATCACTTGATACAACTCCTTTTAATATCTCAGCATCTTCAGCATCACAAATCTGCATAAGCAAAGTGCGACACCTTATTTTAATGTCTCATTGAAGAACATCATAACGATACTTAGTCGACCAAACCAAATGCACCGTCAAACGTGAAACCGTATGTCCATTGGATCGCTGTTCTGCCATAAACGCAAAGTAAGCTTTTTAGAAGCTGAAAGCGAAATGCACTGAAAGTGCATAGTTTTAACTAATTCCTAAGACCAATAAAGAGCTAAGACAAACTAAAAGAAGAGTTTTAGGTTTTTAAATCCAGAAGATCTGATGACAGCTACACAGAAAAAAGCATACACAGTCACATTTTCAATCTATCGAAATCTCTATTAGTAGGTTTTTCGGCCTCAATTAAGAACGAAACTTAAATTTTACTGGAGTTCTTGGGCTCCGCGATATGCGCTTCGGTTACAAATGCCAAAAATAAATGGCCTAGCTAGTTGGATGCTGAGTGGCAACGCAACGAGGTCAAGAACTCCTCTGAAAGGGGAGAATCTTTAGCAATCGAAAATAGAAAGGAGAATGATCATGCGAAGCATTACCTTATCGTGATAATATCCAATAAAATGAGTGCATTAGAAAAGATGTCACGGGTAAATTTAATGAGGAATTAAAAAGCTGAGCATTGTTTTTGGTTGAACTATTAAACACTAAAAGCCCCTTGCAGATAGCTCTTTGTTTTTTAGAGTAATATTGACTGAGGTTTTCGTTCAAATCCTCAATCCTCTTATCGCCATATTTTGAAATGCAACGCTTTTTATGTTTAAGGAGATAAGTTCATTAAAAAAATAATGAGGAGGATTATTTACTCAGGCTAGCTTCTGATCTATATAACGGTCCCTACAAATCGAAGCTTTGGTGGGAGGCTCATAGGAAAGGATCACAAATCCCAATAAACCAATATTTTGTAGCCCCGAGCAGAATCGAACTGCTATCTAAAGTTTAGGAAACTTCTATTCTATCCGTTGAACTACGGGGCCTAATCCACAAAGGTCTTAATACTATGCAGATACTGCAAGCCTTTTTTTTTTGGGAATGTATGGTTGTACTTATCATTAGAGCCTTAAAAAATGACCCTGCTAATTTTAAAGCCAATAGCTTAGACAAAAACCTTAATTTCTTGCTAATATTGTTGTCCTAAATTGCAAGAATTAAAGCTGACCAATCATATCTTTCTAGTGTTAAATCCAAAAGACTATTTATTTTTGGATTTACCTTATTGTATTCAATAAGTCGCTTAGCGCAAAGCACTGCATCTCGCGACAGTCTGCTGATCATCCTCTGGCAAGAAATAGACACTTACTATCAAAAAAACCCGGGAAAGAGCGCGCTCATACTCATAACCTGAGTTCGACCTAAAATTAGGCCTCAGACCTCTTATAAATAGTGGGTTTTAAGCTGAAGCAATAGCGGGCTATTGCGAAGGGCTAAGGCGCAGAAAACTGCTTTTTAGAAGAGGCTTCTAAGCTTTTTTCAAATAAAAGTGAAAATCCTGCATCTCGCTCATTTGCTGTAGCCCGCTACAGCGGTACGATCCAGATTAGTCTTTTCCCTTTCTTGAAAATCTGAGACGATAATTTTAAGTCGAACTCAAGTTATTATTTTGATACGGGTTGATTAAACATGAATCGTAGGCCAAATCTAAGACCGAAATCATCGTATACAAAGGGCCCAGTGTAGACAGGACTTAGACCTCTGATGATTCCTAAATGCAATGAAAGACCCTGGTGTAGGTGAAATCTAGCACTAGCCGTATAATTCACACATATAGGCTTGAAATCCTCCTGGAGATTTGTGAAACTTCCATAAGCGAATACTTCATGAGACCGCCATAAATAAGTATTAATCTCCAATCCTGGTTCAAACCAGAGAAAATTAAAGGGCTTCAGTTGCATTCTTAGAGGAAGACTTAGGTAAAGAAGGTCTCTTCTGTAGCTCTGCTCAAGATATCCCACTCGATAAGAACCCCCTTTGCCTCCGCGCAAACTGAAGCCAAGTCCAGTGCTTAAGCCAAGCCATTTTTTTAGACCATAGTCAAAACTGAATAATACATCGAATCTTAATACTGGTTCATCAAAATCAGCGTTCGATGACCCAAAGCTTGATATAAAATTAGCTTCCTTAATAAGCTTAGTAGAATTGGCATTAATTTCGAACCCAAAGGCATGGTATGGGCGAAATTTTTGTGCCTTCAAGCCAAAGCTACCAATTAAAATTAATGCAAAAATAAATAATGCCCTCATATTATTTAGATAAGTTATAGCGGTAGCTGGTAATTATTGAAAAGCCACTATACCCGCCATCCGTATTGGTGAAATCAAAGTCACGAACATTGCGGTACCAACTTTCATATGCCAAGGAGATTCCGATTACGCTGCCCTTGTATTTTGAACCTAATTTAAAATCAGCACCAAAAACTGGACTAAAACCTATTTGGAAATTATTGTTTTTTCGAGTGGAACCATCTTCTTGCAGCTCGTAAGTATTTGTGGGGTAATCATAATAACCGTCGAAATTCTGAAAAGTAGAAAAGTAGTACCCAACACCACCAGCAAGACCAAAAAACACATTGAAATTTTAGTCACGATGATATAAACAGGGCATTAGCCTTAGACTAAGCTGCTGGAAGTAATATCTATCAACTTCAACACTCTGTGCTGGCTTCTCATCATAATTAACATACTCAACGAGCTTGCTTGGCAAGAAGTAGCTATAATGTAAGCTCGTCCTAAGGCTCAATAAAGAATTAAAGTTGCGCTGATGGTCCAAGGCTAAACCGAAATGGGCAGTGTTCAGCTCAAAATAGGTTACCGTGGCCGCCCCACTTTTAAGTCCCAGAGAAAAACTGTGTTTCGGAATATTCTGCGCTGGGCACAGAAAAACAAGAAACAAGAAAAAAAGAGTGCTATATTGTTTCATAATCTATTCCTTAATAACCTGATATCCGTATATACTACCGTTTATTTTCAGCCAAATGAAATAACTACCTGCTACCAAGTTATTAAACGGGAGTGCGAAATTACCGGAAACAAACTGATCTTGGTAAAGTAGCTTTCCTCGACTGTTAATAATGCGCACCTCTTCCGTTAGATGATTTTCCTTATTAAACTCCAAATTCACTTCATTTGCAGTCGGATTTGGGAAGAGACTGATAGAAACCTTATTATCCAATTGATCGTTAAGGCCCTGAAGTTCTGTCGCTTGCCTGTCGCTCGCCTCGGCATCTGTGCTTGGCATATTACCTGCATTAGGGTTTGATAGTCTTAAAGGAATCATTTCTCTTTGGATTCTATTGCCCGCGTTATCATATCCATAAAGGTAGGTGCTTTGCGCAAACAAGGATAAGCAACCAAGAGATAAAAATAAAATTACTAAATATTTCATTGAACTAGGTTTTAAAATTTACAAATAATTGCAGTTAGCTTGTTCGAATCAAAATTTTAATTTAGAGATTTCTTTAAAAAAGATTATGCAACGACAACTTTGGGTTTTCCGGGTCGGCTTTTATAACTATGGGTATACTATTGTAAAGTTACTTTTCTCCAAATCTTCAATACTAAAGTCGTATCGCTTTAATATATTGTAATTATCCCTAATCGTTTCCCATTCCTCATTTTCAAAAGTAATGCCATCTATAAAAAAGACTGAAAGTGTATCAGAAGGTAAGTTCTTAATATTTTCTTCCCAAGTCGTCTTTGAATCAAAATAGCTTCTTTTATTAGCCGGTATTTTTAAGAACATAGAATTTGAAGAAGGCAATAGAGTATCTGGATATTGCTTTTCAGCGTTTAAATCAGCTTTATGCACATACACATCTCCTGATGAATTATTGATGACAATAATACCATAAAACCTATCAATAAATGGTGGGTTCTCACATGAGTTTGAACACAAAACAATTGCAAATAATAATACTTTATTTTTCATAATTCTATCTATTTAAAGAACATCTACTTAGTACGAAGTCCAATTAACACCAAATCAATTTCCAAAGTATCTTTCAGCATGTCGATCAGCTCTGCGTTCTGTCCATTCCGCCCCAGTTATACTAGGGATACCAATTGCTAATAAGTAACTCCAACCGAAAATTTGACTATCAAAAGTATGACCATATTCATGCATTAAAAGCGGGAATTTTAATGGTTACCCGAATAAATAATTAATCTTTCACCATCAAGAGCAATTTTATCGGAATTGGTGAAATTAACAGGAGTAACCTTTGAATCAAATACATAATTACCTTTTGTGCGGGTTATAGCGCCACCTGCACCTAAATAAAACCCTATTCCTAATAATCCATTTCCACTAGAGGAATTGTATCCAATAGAAATTTTTGGGCTGTGACCATTTACTCCTGCGGGAACATTAACAGGAATGATATAGCCAGCACTCCCCTTTGAAACATTAAGGGGGCCAGGGATACTATTGACAGGTTTCGTTAAATCAATTACCCTTGACAAATCAGGCTCATTTCGATAATTAGACTCTGAAACATGGCGTGTGGTTTGCGATAAATAATAATTGCAAAAAGCGAATTGAATAACTAGTCTTAGAAAATATTTATACATTTAGCGAAAGTATAGGTTGATTCTGTAAACATAATAATAATATTAATATTTCGCATTTTTTTTGACTTTTTTGACCATACCTGATCTAAACGAATAATTTATAAAAACATCTAATTATCGCTAGGAATAAACAACCAAAAAAATCAGTTATTCTTTAATAGAAGGCAAAAAACCCTTGCCAATCTATTGATCAACAAGGGTTATTACCGAATATCTGTAGCCCCGGCAGGAATCGAACCTGCATCTCAAGCTCCGGAAACTTGCATACTATCCATTGTACTACGGAGCCCTATTTTAAGAAGACGAGCGACCTAAAATTGCGGCTGCAAAGTAACACTAAAAAGAAATTTCACAGGCAAAGGCCCAACGGAAAATTAATTGCCTCCTTTCTATGCTAATGAAGCCTACACAAAATGTATCTTTGTTAAAACCTGAGTTCGATGTAAAATTATAGTCTCAGATTTTCAAGAAAAGGAAAAGACCAATCGAGATCGTGCAGCCGTAGCGGGCTACAGCATATGAGCAAGGTTCAAGATTTTTATTTTTATTGAAAAACACTGCTGAGTCTAATTTCACATCAACTCTTATTTAAACTACGAATTTATCATAATAAGAAATGCGTAAAACGATCACTATTAGTCTAAGCATACTGCTCTTAGCAGGACTAGGATATTTAAGCTTTATTTATTTCGGGGTTTACTCAGAAGGCGTACGTGCTGGCACTATCATTAAGCTCAGCAAAAAAGGCGTGATGTTTAAAACTTGGGAAGGCCAGCTAAATATTCGCAGTTTTGGTGCGATAAGTAGCGATAATAAATTATCGGAAGTTTTCGAGTTTTCTATCGAATCCGATCAAACACAAATTATCAAACTTTTACAAGAGGTTTCCCTTAGCGGTGAAAGAATAAACCTTCACTATATCGAGCGTTACCGTGTTTTACCCTGGCGTGGTTCTACCAAATATTTCGTTACTAAGGTAGAACGCACACCTTCTGCCAACAAGCCACAAGAAAAACCTGAACGCAGCCTTTACGACTAATTATTCACAGCTAAATTGACCACGGGCGCAGTAAATATCTATCAGCAACTAATGGGCAGGGAAGAAGAGTTTTCCTTACGAGAAATTCTTTTCCATAAGACCTGCTTCGCTATTGCTTTAGCTTTAAATGCAGCCTTAGTCGTTGCCATTTTTCTTAGCTTTTGGGATATCGTACTAGTTATTATAATTGGAGAAATTATTCTGACTATTGCCTTTTGGCTATCTCGCTTCATGAAGCGCTTTTACTGGGCCTGGTGGATGGTAATTATTTGTGGCTACTTGTTCCTGGGCACTAATTTCTTCCTCAATGGTGGTTACGAAGGCCCCACCCTGTTACTTAGCTATATTAGTCTAGTTTTTCTCTCCGCCACTACCAAATCGCAGTTTCAATGGATATGGGCCCTTATCCATTCACTCATCTTCGGATCAATTGCGCTTTATACTTTTTATGTAGATGCATCTTGGGTTACCGAATACCCCTCTCAAGAAGTTAGAGTTTTAGATCATGTGCTTAGTTATATTATTGGTGCCTTCTTTATTAGCATGCTTTTCAGTTTGGTAAGAGCTGCCTATGAAAAACAAAAAGAGCGCGCCATTGCCCAACACAGAAATATTTTAGAAAAAGAGCAAGAGCTTAAAGATTCCAATAAGGATCTTACCCGAATACTTTCAATACTCGCGCATGATGTCCGAAACCCTCTTGCCTCCATCGAAGGCTACCTGCAATTAAATGAGGCTGGCGATTTAGATGCCTCCATGCGTGCTGGTTTAAATCAGGATTTACTGAAGCTCGTAAAAGGCACCTCTTATATGTTAGATGATATGCTGCATTGGTCGAAAGGTCAATTGCATGGCCATACTACCAATATAAGTGAGCAAATGCTTGGGCCTTGGCTTAGACCCACCTTAGAACACATGGAAGCGCTCGCTAAAGCCAAAAACATTCGTTTAGTAAGTGATTATATATCAACCCATCGCGTTTTTATTGACCCCAATATGACGACGGTTATACTGCGTAATCTCTTACAAAACGCCATTAAGTTCTCGCCTTCTCACACGCAAATATCCTTGAATATAAAGTTGGAAGAAAACTCTTTCATCATCAAGGTAAAGGATGAAGGCATCGGCATTAGTCAAGAAGAACTGAGCAAGCTTTTCACCTTAAATGCCAAAAGTAAAATTGGTACCCAACAAGAACATGGGAGCGGTCTCGGGCTAATATTATGTAAAGATTATACGGAGGCACAAGGGGGGAGCATTAGTGCCGAAAGTGGGTTAGGCAAAGGCAGTACCTTTACGGTTTGCTTACCGCAAGAAGCAGAAGAAGAGGAACAAGTTGAAGGAGTCTAACTGAAAAAAGTCCTAGCTTAGTTCGAATTGCACCAAGCGCCTATTTTATAAAAGTCTTGCTAAAACTGTAGCTCTAAGGCTTCATCAATAAAGTCCATAAAATCTTGGGCCGCAGCAAAATACTCTTTCACCATGTGACAGGCATCCTTCTTTAAAAAATCCTTGGGCGCTAGATCACGGGTAATTATCAAATCTTTATAGCGCAATAAATCAATATGTGGATGGTCGGCGGAAAAGCCACGCGGATAGGTTTTCAATTGCTCACCGGAAAAGTCTCCATAAAGCTTTTTAAAAGCCGGTTTCTGCCTAAGCGCCAATAAAACCTCTCCCTTTTGGGCAATTAAGTCACGTAAGGCATCTAATGCCTCTTTTGGAGGATGATACAAACCGGTTCCCACGAAGCAAGTTTCGGGCGCTAGATGAATGTAAAAATCGCTATGCTTAGGCGATTGCCTCTTCATCATTAACCCAAAATGATCTTTGTAAAGAGGTTTATTGGGATGAAAGCGACGGTTGTTATTAATGCGAGCCACGCTTTTACGAATATCACCCACTGGCATTGGGTACACTTCTGCGAAAGCATCGTTTAAAGCCTGCGCAAAATTGATTAAGCCCTGTCGGATATCTTGATACCAAGCTCGATTCGCATCCATCCACTCTTTGGAGTTATTGGCGGCTAACTTTTTTAAAAACTCGAAGGTTTCAGGATGTAATTGACTCATACTACATGTTTAACGTATTACAGCACCATTAGGCAAATGTTCATCAGTAGCACAAAAGGCCAATTCGCCTGTGGTGCTATTTTCGGCCATTAAAATCATCCCTTCACTAAACACACCGCGCATTTTACGAGGTGCTAAGTTTACTACTACTGAAACCTTTTTACCAATAATTTCTTCGGGATTATAATGCTCGGCGATACCACTTATAATCGTGCGCTCCTCAAAACCTAAATCTACCCGTAATTGCAGTAACTTATTGGCCTTTTTCATTTTCTCAGCCTTAATAATAGTGGCCACGCGTAAATCTATTCTAGAGAAATCTTCAAAAGTGATTTCTGCCTTTAAGGCTTCGTATTGAGGCTTGGCATTAGCTTTCTTACTTGCTTCTAATTTCGATAACTGCGCTTCAATTTCGCTGTCTTCAATCTTTTTAAAGAGTAAATCGCCCTTACTAAGAACCGATCCTGAAGCCAACAATTCTTGGCGGGATAAATCCTCCCAAGCCATTATCTCCATCCCCAAATAGCCGCGCAACTTAGCTGCCGTAAAAGGCATAAAGGGCTCCATACATTGTGACAGCTGAGCCGCCACCTGCGCCGCGATATTCATAATAGTAGCGGTGCGAATTGGATCTATCTTTATTTGCTTCCAAGGCTCTTCATCGGCTAAGTATTTATTGCCTGCGCGCGCCAAATTCATAAAAGCGTTTAAGGCCTCTCTAAAGCGATACTTCTCTAAGGAATTAGCAATTTCCCTCGGTGCCTCCTTCAATCTCGCAAGCATTTCTTCGTCTGCAGAAGTGAGCGCGCCTGCCTGTGGTAAAGCACCCTCATAATATTTATTCATTAGCACTAACACTCGGTTTACAAAATTGCCAAGTATAGCAACTAACTCGCTATTATTGCGAATTTGGAAATCCTTCCAGGTAAAGTCATTGTCTTTGGACTCGGGGGCTGTAGCGGTTAGTACATAGCGTAAAACGTCCTCCTGATCTTTAAAATCCTCTAAATATTCGTGCAACCAAACCGCCCAATTACGGCTGGTGGATATCTTCTGTCCTTCTAGGTTTAAGAAAGCGTTGGCCGGCACCTCATCGGCTAAATGATAAGCGCCGTGCTCCATGAGCATAGCTGGAAAAATAATACAGTGAAAAACGATATTATCCTTACCAATAAAATGAACCAATTTGGTTTCTTCATCTTGCCAGTAATCGGTCCAAGCTTCACCTTTTAATTCTTTGGTGGCCGAAATATACCCGATAGGCGCATCAAACCAAACGTATAAAACCTTTCCTTCGGCGCCTTCTACTGGTACGGGAATTCCCCAGTTTAAATCGCGAGTCATACTGCGCGCTTGCAAACCATCTCCCGAATCCAGCCAGCTCATAGACTGACCGTAAACGCTTGGCCTCCAGTCCTTATGACTTTCGATATAGGCCTTTATTTTGGGGGACAAATGATCGAGGGGTAAAAACCAATGTGTGGTACTTCTTAACTCTGGACTGGCGCCACTTAAACGCGATTTGGGATTTATAAGATCGGTAGAATTAAGGGTGCTCCCGCAATTCTCACACTGGTCACCATAAGCTTCAGGGAAACTGCAATTGGGACACTGCCCAATAATAAAACGATCGGCCAAAAACTGCTTCGCTTCTGCGTCATAATATTGCTCCGTAGTTTTCTCAACCAAAGAACCCTTCTCCAAAAGGGTCGTAAAAAAGGCCTGAGCCGTTTCATGATGAACTTCTTTTGAAGTACGTGTGAAAATATCAAAGCTTATTCCGACATCCCGAAGGGCATCGCCAATTATTTTATGATAACGATCTACAATTTCCCGGGGGCTGGTGTTTTCACTTTTCGCCTTAATATTAATAGCTGCGCCATGTTCATCCGTGCCACTTACAAAAGCAACATCCGCTCCGTTCATGCGTAAATAGCGCACGTAAATATCAGAAGGCAAATAACATCCCGCTAAATGGCCAATATGTACAGGACCATTAGCATAAGGAAGGGCGGCGGTAACCGTATAGCGTTTCGCTTTTAACATGCAAAAAAATTAGGATACAAAAGTACTAATCTAGTCACGCTTGAGCCGCATAAATTTTAAGAATGCAACATATTATCGATTGGCCCTTTTGCGGAAGATACACGACCTTTGCCAAAAGTTATTTTATGAAGTTGTGGTCACAGGTTTTAGGAGAAGGTCCCGATCTTATTATTATGCACGGGCTCTTCGGCATGAGTGATAATTGGCAAAGCTTAGCTAAGAAATGGGCCCCTGATTTTCGCGTTCACCTGCTGGACATGCGTAATCATGGTCGCAGCCCGCAGAGCGATGAGTTTAGTTATGAACTTATGGCGGAGGACCTACTGGAATACCTAGAAGACAATAAGCTTAGTAAGGTAAATATTCTCGGCCACAGCATGGGCGGAAAGGTAGCTATGCTTTTCAGTGTGTTCCATCCCGACAAGGTGGCCGCTTTAATTGTGGCCGACATAGGCCCTAAAGCCTACCGCCCGCATCACCAGGAGGTTTTGGAAGCCTTAGAAAATCTCGACTTAAGCAGCATCGAAAGTCGTAAAGAAGCCACCGAAGCTTTTGGTCCTAAGCTAGAGTTTGGGGTCCAACAATTCCTGCTTAAAAACCTTTATTGGGAAAGTAAAGGGAAACTTGCTTGGCGCTTCAACCTCCCTGTTATTGCACGTGAAATCGTTAAAGTGGGCGATAGTCTTGCTCCCAATGCATTTTTTGACGGACCGGTTCTTTTTCTGCGCGGTGGCGATTCTTGGTATATTAAGCAAAAAGACTATGAGGTAATTTATGAGCACTTCCCTCAAGCAGAGATCGAAACGGTAGAAGGAGCTGGTCATTGGTTACATGCCCAAAAACCAGACGAAGTGTACAGTCTTGTAAAGGATTTCTTAAGTTAAGACTTTAAGAATTTTTCCTCTAAGCGGATTTCCTGACCAAAAAACATTCTTGCAATTTTAGTGAAAGCTGGTGTTTTTTCAGAAACGTAAAACTTGCGTTTTCCTGCATCTACGGAAGTGGATAATAATTCTTGCTTGGCTAAAATTTCTAGCAAAGTTGAAGCGGCTAATTTCGCTGAGTTTAGCACCCTCACTTGTGGACCTAAATAAGCGGCAATTTCTTCTTCCAATAATGGATAATGGGTACAACCTAAAATTAAATCGCTTAACTTTTTTAGACTGCTGTGGTTTAGATAATGCGCCAAAGCCCCTTTGCTAACGTCGGTGCCCGCGAAGCCCTCTTCAATTAAGGGAGCCAATAATGGCGTGGCCATTTGCACCACAGTAAGATTTTGATTGGCTGCACTAATCCGCTGGGCGTAAACCTTAGAACGCACGGTTGCGCGGGTGGCAATAATCCCCACTTTACTGGCTTCACTCTTGGCTATATAATTTACCGCTGGGTCAATTACATTAATAATAGGAACATTGGGAAAGTCGGCGCATAATTGTTCGTAGGCTGCCGCCGATGCGCTATTACAAGCTATTACGATGGCCTTGCAGTTTTGCGCGACCAAAAAGCGACTGATACGCTGGGAGTATTCGCGAATGGTTTGGGAAGACTTATCTCCGTAAGGGGCATGGCGGGTATCGCCAAAATATATAAAAGATTCGGCTGGTAAAAGTTCGGCAATAGCCTTGGCTACCGTTAAACCACCCACTCCTGAATCAAAAATACCGATCGGTCTATTTTTATCCATAAAAAAACCCGTCACTTTTACAATGACGGGCTAAATTACATTTTGTTCTTTACTTACTGAATAGCTAATTTGGCTTTCACAAGCGGCATAATATCTTCACCGTTCTCAGCGAAAACTACTACTGCTTTACTCGGGGAACTATCCAAAATGTAGGAGAAACCTTTTTCTTTCGCTACTGCTTGAACGGCATTCGTGGCTTTTTCAATTACCGGCGTTAAAAGCTCCACTTGCTTTTGTTGCAAGTCTTGCTGTGCACGTTGGCTATACTCTTGAATACGCATTTGCAATTCTTGCAACTCTTTGGTTTTAGTTTCACGCGCTAAAGTGGTCATCATCTTCTCATTCGCTCTAAAAGAGTCGATTTTGTTTTGAAGTTCAGTTTCCATGTCAGTTAAATCCTTCTCTAGCTGGCGACCATAAGCTTCAAGCTCAGTTTGTGCTTTTTTAGTTTCTGGCATAAGCTGTAAAAGCTCATCGGCATTAATGTGACCGATTTTTTGCTGAGCAACTGCTATGCTTGCTGTTCCCACAAATAGGGCTAAGGCTAAAAGTACTTTTTTCATTTTATTGATTTTTCTTTCCTGTGTTATTCTTCTAATTTCTTAATTACTTCGTCGCTAATATCAACTTTCTCACTTACGTAAAGGGTTATTAGTTCACTCCCTTTATCGAATACTACGTCTAAATTCCTGCGGCGGGCAACATCTTGCACCGCATTAAAAATCTTATCTTGAATGGGCTTCACTAATTCCAATCGCTTGGTATAAATCTTCCCTTCAAGGCCAAAATAAAGCTGTTGGCTTTTTTTAGCTTCTTCTTCTTTCGCACTTATAGCGGCTAAACGCTCTTCTTTCATTTCGTCGGTAAGAAGAACCTTCTCTGCTTCGTAGCTTTTGCGCATGGCATCCGCTTCGCTTAGAAGAGCCTCTATCTCCCCTTCCCAAGTGCGGCTTAATTGATCAAGCTGCTTTTGGGCATAGTCATAGTCTGGAATTTGCTTTAAAACGTAATCAGAATCGACGATTCCAAAACGTTGAGCACTTAGGTTAAAACCAAAAACCAGACCAAGAAAAACAAGAACTAATCTCTTATGTAATTTCATAATATGCAAAGGATTAATTTCCTCCCCATAAGTCCTAAAGCTTTAAGGCTTAATTAAAACGCGGGCGAAAATAGGTTATTTAAAATTGCTGTCCAATAATAAAGTGTGTATTCCAACCGCTCGGGGTATTTGGAGTTTGCGGTATACCGTCAAAGCCGTAACCAAAATCAACTCCTAATAAACCAAACATAGGCATGAAGATACGCACTCCAAAACCGGCCGAACGCTTCAAGCTAAACGGCTCATAGTTATCAAAAGTATCAAAGTTATTACCCGCCTCTAAGAAGGAGAGAGCAAAAATCTGAGCACTAGGGTTTTCGGTAATTAAATAGCGTAATTCAAGGGTGAATTTATTATATAAAGCACCACCCGTACCTGGGGTTTGCGCGGGCACAATACTGTTATTAGGGTAACCTCTTAAGCCAATAATCTCACGCCCATCTAAAACGAAGTTTTGTAGTCCATCACCCCCTACAAAGAAACGCTCAAAAGGAGGTAAACCCACTTCATCATTATAAGAGCCCAAGAAGCCAAATTCGCCTGCCGCCTTAATGACGGTTTTGGGTAGAATTTCGGTAAACCAAGAGCTGTTCAACTTAATTTTATAGTACTCTAATAGTTCATATTTCTGGTTAGGGCCTAAGTCGCTGTAATCTTTGCCATTAATCAATGACCAAGGAGGCGTAAACTCGGCACTTAAATTAAAGAGGTTACCCTTGCGGGGATAGATAGGATAATCGACACTATTTCTACCTAAGGTTACTTTATAGTTAATGTTGTTTACTCGTCCATCACCAAAGTTAATTCCCGCTAACGGATAATCGTATAAGCGGTATCGCTGGAAGTCGATGGATTGGAAAAAGGTAAAATAGTCATCCGGCCATTTCAAGCGCTTACCTAAACCAATGGTAACCCCCGTAATACTTAAACCTTGATAATTCGGATCGCTTTTTGGCACTCCAAAAAGGTTTTGAATATTGTGGTAAAAAGAGACGGTTAAAGAGTTCGGCTTTTTCCCGCCTAACCATGGCTCGGTAAAAGACGCGCTATACGACTGGAAGAAAAGTCCGTTACTCTGCGCTCGTAGGTTAATGGTTTGCCCATCACCCGCAGGTAAAGGTGCCCAAGCTCCTTTCTTAAACATGTTACGGGCCGAGAAGTTATTAAAGTTTAACCCTAAGGTTCCGACAATACGTCCGGCACCCCAACCGCCTTGCAGCTCTAGCTGTGAAGTAGATTGTTCCGCTACCACATACTCGATATCTACTGTACCTGTTTCGGCATTCGGCTTGGGTTTAACGTCTAATTTTTGGGGATCGAAAAAGCCTAACTGCTGCAGTTCACGCATGGACCTTTGAATATCACTTCTACGGAAAAGCTCACCCGGCTTGGTACGCAGTTCACGCATAATTACGTGATCATTGGTACGATCATTACCCACAATCGTAATCTTGTTAATGGTAGCCTGACGACCTTCTTGCATACGAATCTCCAAGTCGATGGTATCATTGGCCACAGAAACTTCTACTGGATTCATATAAAAGAACAAATAACCATTATCGAGGTAAAGTGCCGATACTTCTGTTCCTGCCGGATCACCAAAAAGTCTTTGCTGCAAGAAACTGGCATCGTAAACATCACCCTTTTTTATGGCCAGTACTTCGCTTAGGGTTTCCGAGCTGTACTTAGAGTTTCCTACCCAATTAATATCCCCAAAGTAATACTTGCGACCTTCTTGCACCTTGATATCAATGGCCACGCGATCATCATCTACCGCATATACCGTATCCGAAATTATACGTGCATCACGATAGCCTTCAGAATTGTACTTTTCAATAATTAGCTTTTTATCCTCTTTGTACTCCTCCGCTAGAAGTTTAGAGCTTTTGAAGATATTCCAAAAACGGGCACGTTTTGTTTCATCCATCGCTTTACGCAGATCGCGATCAGAAAGGTTATCGTTGCCAATGAAATTAATGTCTTTAATTTTTACCTTCTCGCCCCTCTCTACTAAGATGTCGAGAATTACGGAGTTACTACGCGTAGTATCCGCGCGCTTCACCACTTTAACATTGGCATTTAAATAGCCATCCTTAATAAAGAAGTCGCGCGCTTTATTACGTGTATTTACGATAAGGTTTTCGGTAACAATTACCCCACTACTTAAATCGAGTTCATCGCGCAGATTATCGCGTTTCGATTTCTTTAAACCACGAATGCCGTATTTACTTAACTTGGGTAATTCCCGTAAACGGATTTCTAAGAAAACTACTTTTCCTTGCACCTCGATTACGAAAATGCCAATGTCATCAAATAACTTCTGACGCCATAAATTTTCGATGGCGCGCGTGGTTTTATCTCCCGGAAGGGTGATGCGATCGCCCACCTGCAAACCAGATATTAAGGTTATTACCTGTTTATCAAGGTTATCTGATCCACTAATACGAATTCCACCGATTTCATATTCTTGGCCGGGTAAAATATTAATTCCCCCATCTTGGGCAACCACAGAAACAGGACTAAAAACAAATGCTATAGCCAGGGCTAAGAGAAGCTTCCGCATTATTATGATAAAGATTTTATTTGCTCACTCGTTTTTCCAAAACGTCGTTCGCGATTCATATAAGATAAAATGGCCTCGTAGAAGTCTTCTGCGCCGAAGTCGGGCCATAATTTAGGGGTAAAATAAAATTCGCTGTACGCTATCTGCCAAAGCAAATAATTACTTATGCGATATTCATCGCTGGTGCGAATTAACAAATCGGGGTCAGGTAAAAAATTGGTATAAAGAGCATTCGAAATCGCTTCTTCATCAATAGATTCTACTGAACGGTCTCCCGCAGCCACTTCACTGGCCAATTTTTGTACGGCTAATTTTATTTCTTCACGACTACCATAGCTTAGCGCTAAGGTTAGAGTCATGTGATCGTTATCCTTGGTTAGCTCCATCACTTCCGCTAATTCACTTTGGCAATTTTTGGGTAAGGATAGACTATCACCAATTGCTCGAAGGCGGATTTTATTATCCTGTAAGGTTTTCAGCTCTTTCTTCAAGCTTGAAACCAAAATAGACATTAAGGCTTTTACCTCGGCTTTGGGTCGGTTCCAGTTTTCGCTACTAAAGGCGTAAACGGTAAGGTATTTTATGTTCGCTTCCGCAGATGCGGTAGCAATATTGCGCAGGGCATCAACCCCGTTTTCGTGACCAATAGACCGCAAGTAACCCTTCTTTTTTGCCCAACGACCATTGCCATCCATTATAATAGCAACGTGCTGGGGCCTTTTTATCGAATCCCTAATTTCTTCCTTTAGGCTGCTCATAGTTTTCCTTAATTCCCAACAAAATTGGCGCACTTCTCATAAAGCTCGCCGAATTTAAATTGAATGCTAATCCCTGTAAAAATGTACCAATCTTGATTACTGGGATCACCCCGTAAAATATTTTCTTTGTCGCTACCACTAAGACTGCGATCGGCCAAATTTGCCGATAAAAGTGAAACCTCGTTTTCTAAGACCATGGGATCGGCATAAAAGCCGCTAACATCGTCTAAATAATCGGTATAGGTAGATCTAAAACTTGATTCAATTGCCAAACTGGTAAAAGAGCCTAGGGCGAATTTATAGCCTAAAGAGAAAATAAAGAAGGAACTAGCTTCGGCATAAGGTGCTGATGCTCCCACGGAGGTTCCCTGTCCCTCAGTGCGTAATTCGCGCAACTCATACCAATTATTATCTATTTGCGCTTCTGGATTAAAACTAAAAACGCCAAAACCCCCATTAATATAAGGAGTATGCCAAAGTTTGGTACCGGGTTGATATTCGAAAAAGTTAAATTCTGCTACCACATAGGCTTCGCGCACTACCGAGCGGAACGATAAATTGCGTTCATTGCGAATACTAATAGAGGATCGCGCATCATCGGCTTGTACTAAACCATAGTTCGCTTGTGCACGTATCGACCAAAAACGATTGAAGTTATAACGCATCAAAAATCCGGCGTGATAACCTTGTGGTAAATCAAAAGAATAGGGACCTACATCGCCTAAAAAATTGGATCCACCACCGGCAATTCCGATTTCTAAGTACTGACTACGGCCTAAAAAAGGCAGAAGTAAAAGTACTATTGATTTGATTATTAATTGCTTAAGCTTCATTTTTGGGAGCGCAAATATAAATAATTCAGTAGGATTCTCGTATTAATTTCTCTTGTCTAATCCCCACATCAACTTATTTCTTAAAGTCTTAGCAAAAGTTTCGTTTTTCGTTTCCACCAAAGCAATGGTAAAATCGGCTAAACTTAAACTAATCTCTGTGCCGTTGGGAACCGAGTAAATACGGGAATCTAAAGATATCAAGCTCTGCTCTTCGCGGCTAGTTACCTTCAGTTTAATTTTACAGCTGTTGGGGATAACGAAAGGACGGGCGGTTAGATTGTGTGGCGCCACTGGAGTTAAAACAAAGGTCTCGGCTCCTGGCATAATTATGGGCCCATTACAGCTTAAAGAATAGCCGGTACTACCCGTTGGAGTCGCCACAATTAAACCGTCGGCCCAGTAATTATTAAAAAACTCTCCGTCAATGGTTACTTCTACCGTTACCATGGCCGTGGTATCTTTACGACTAACCGCCACTTCGTTTAAGGCAAAAGGCATTTCGGTATCCACTGCGTCGCTTTCCATAGCCAGTAAACTCCTTTCACTTAACTTGTATTTCCCCGCAATAAGGGCAGAAATGGCTTCCTGAATTTTATTCCTACTTACATTTGATAAAAAGCCCAATCGACCCGTATTAATACCTACAATAGGAATCTTTGAATTACGTACTAAGGTTGTGGCGTCCAGTATGGTGCCATCGCCGCCAATCGTAATTAAAAAATCTGGGGCGTAGTTTAATAGGTCTTGGTGGTTAGAAAAAGTAGGGAAGCTCAGTCCTAAGTCGCAGTGCTCAACGATAAAGTTATTGAGGCTTTCGAAAACAACAAAGTCAATACCCGCATCCATTAAAATACGGTGTAAAGTCTCTATATCGGGACGAGCCTCTGGGCTTATCACTTTTCCGAAAACGGCTACCTTCATTATTTTAAATATTCAAATATTTCACTAATGCTTCAAAAGGATCGGAAGCATCTTCATCAAAAAGCGCTTGGTGATAAACCTCCACCACATCGTATTCAAAGCGCTCAAATGATTTCACAATACGACTCAAATCCTGCTGATTAATTTTTAAAGCGACACGAATAAAGTCGTTCCCATCTTGCCTAAGCTGTAAGCCTAAAATTAAGGCATCTTCGCTTTCTACAATTTGGGAAATCTTGGATATGTAATAATCGCGAATAGCAACGCGTAAAACAATTACGCTGCCTGATTCATTATAACTCACTTGTCGCCCTAAGTCAAAAACCAACTCATGGGGCGATAGATAACCAATGTAATTCTTATCCGCATCTAGTACGGGTAAACAAGTTAAATTTCCTTCGGCAAGAATTTTAATGGCCGAATAAATATGATCGCCCGCACTAATCTTATAGGGTTTTAAAACCTTAAGATGTTTTTCAAGGTGGTCCTCAATATTTTGCACATCCAGCAAATCATCTTCCGAGATTAAACCTAAGTATTGACCTTCATGGACAATAGGTAAGTGATTAATCTTCAACTCCTCCATGCTTAAAAGCAAATCGGCAACACTCTCGTTTATATCGAGGGCATTAAAATCATTTAAAATATGTTGGTCTACTCTCATATTCAAAGCAAAACTAAGGCTTTATCTTTGCACACCATGACAAAGCTATCCGTTAACATTAATAAAATTGCTACCCTGCGGAATGCACGCGGTGGCAACACGCCCAATGTGGTAGAAGCAGCCCTAAACATCGAAAGATTTGGCGGGCAAGGAATCACTGTTCACCCTCGTCCCGATGAACGCCACATACGTTATAATGACGTCGCAGACCTAGCGAAGGTTGTCTCGACCGAATTTAATATTGAGGGCTACCCCGATCGTAAATTCATAGACCTTGTACTAGCAGCCAATCCAGCGCAGGTAACTTTAGTACCCGACCCTCCTGGCGTGCTTACCTCTAATGCAGGCTGGGACGTACTAGCTAAACGCGATTTCTTGAAAGAAGTATTACAAGAATTTGACAAGGCTAGTATTCGTACTTCCGTTTTTATGGATTGCGATGCCAAGCAAATTGAAGCCGCCGCAGAAATTGGCGCTAAGCGCATTGAGCTATACACCGAGGGGTATGCCAGTCATTATACTATAGATTGCGCCAAAGCCATTGCTCCTTACAAAGAGGCTGCGAAATTGGCTCAAAAATTAAACCTTGGCCTCAATGCCGGCCACGATTTAAACCTAGAGAATATTCAATACTTTGCCACTCATCTCCCCAATTTATTGGAGGTTTCCATTGGCCATGCCTTAATTTCTGAAGCCCTCTACATGGGATTGGAAAATACGGTGCAATCGTATTTACGTGAATTAGAACTGGCCGCTTATGCGCAGTCCTAAATTTTTAAAAAAAGGCGATACGCTCCGCATTATAGCCACCGCTCGCAAAGTTTCGGCAGAAGAATTAGGGCCCGCCATTGAAAAACTGGAAGAATGGGGACTGAAGGTGGTTTTAGGAAAAAACATCTTTGCCCAAGAAAATCAGTTTGCGGGTAGCGATAAACAAAGAGCCGAAGATTTACAAGAAGCACTAGATGATGAAAATTGCGCCGCCATATTGTGTGCCCGAGGCGGCTACGGTACTGTGCGAATTATCGATGCCATTTCTTGGAATAAATTTATCGAAAGCCCCAAGTGGATTATCGGCTATAGCGACGTAAGCGTCTTACATAACAGCCTGCAAAATATCAACTTCGCCTCATTGCATGCTCCCATGCCACTAGAGTTTGCTAAAAATACCAGCGAAAGTATTGCGCTATTGCAAGATGCGCTCTTGGGTAAAGCTTATCAAATAAAAGCAGCAGCCCATCCCTTTAATCGACCAGGTAAAGTTGAAGGTGAAATTATTGGCGGAAATTTGAGCATGTTGTACAGCTGCCTCGGTTCGCCCACCGCTCTCAACACCGCCGGAAAAATTCTCTTTATTGAAGATCTGGACGAATATCTCTACCACATCGACCGCATGCTCTACAACCTCACTCGTAATGGCTATTTCGCGAATATAAAAGCCCTCATTATTGGTACTATGAGCGACATGAACGACAATAGCATCCCTTTCGGAGAAAGCGCCGAAACTATCATTGCCCGTCATGCCCGAAATTTCGATTTTCCCCTAGCCTTTGGTTTCCCCATTGGTCATAGCAATCATCACTTCCCTCTCGTATTCGGCGAAAAAGTTACCTTAGAAGTCAATTCTGATGCTTCTATTTTAAACTTTAGCGATGGCCGAAAATCATGATTTAGGAATTAAGGGAGAGGAATACGCCCTCATACACATTCAAAAATTGGGCTACGAAGTACTCGAAAAAAACTGGCGCTTTCGCAAGATGGAAATAGACCTGATTGCCCGCGATGAAAAGCAAATCGTTTTTATAGAAGTGAAAACCCGCGCCAACGACAGTTTTGGCAAACCCTATGAATTCGTTTCGCTAAGCAAGCAAAAGCATATCGCGCGCGGCGCAAATTATTATCTAGAAAATAATAATCTTCTCGCTGAAGCTAGATTCGACATCATCAGCATTACCTTAGAACCGAACTATAATTTGGAACATCTCAAGGATGCTTTTTACCCTTAAGCCTCAGAAAGATAGACTTGAAAAACATTGCTTATAAATTCAATTTCTATTAACCTGAGTTCGGCGTAAAATTAGGCCTCAGACCTCTTATAAATAGTGGGTTTTAAGCCGAAGCACTGAAGCAATAGCGGGCTATTGCGAAGGGCTAAGGCGCCAAAAACTGCTTTTTAGAAGAGGCTTACAAGTTTTTTCCAATAAAAGCGAAAATCCTGCATCTAGCTCATTTGCTGTAGCCCGCTACAGCTGCACGGTCCAGACTAGTCTTTTCCTTTTATTGAAAATCTGAGGCTATAATTTTAGGTCGAACTCAGGTTCAAAAATCATTGCTTGCTAATTCACTAGCAATTAGTACTTTTGCCGCCCGAAAATAGCCTGAAGCGTTCCCGGTGTGATACCGGCAGAGGCGATAAGGGCTCCTAATGCAATAAATTTAAGCATGAGCCGATTTAACAAAAAAGGAAGATCAGATTCTAGAGGTAAAAGTAGCAGCCCTCGTGGTAAAGCACCACGTAAAACGACTACTAAACGTGAAGACTCTGCTGAAGGCCCCAAGCCCGAAGCACGCATGGGTGGAAAAGGCCCCAAGCGCCCCACGGGTCCACGTAAAAAATTCGAGACTTTGAAAAAACAAGGTCTGGTAAAACCCAAAACTGACGAAACCCGTCTCAATAAATACCTAGCCACGGCGGGTATCGCATCTCGGCGCGAAGCAGACCAATTAATTTCTGCTGGATTAGTAGAGGTTAATGGACAAGTGGTGCAAGAAATGGGCTTCAAGGTAAAACCGGGCGACCAGGTTAAGTTCAACGGTTCTACCATAAAAGGGGAGAAAAAAGTATACTATGTACTAAATAAACCCAAAGGTTACATTACTACCACCAACGATCCTAAGATGCGTAAAACGGTAATGGATTTGATGAATACAACTGGTCCCGAGCGCATTTATCCCGTGGGTCGTCTCGATCGCCAAACCACCGGAGTTTTACTTTTTACCAACGACGGTGATTTCGCCAAAAAACTTACCCACCCTAGCCACGGCGCCCGTAAAATTTACGACGTTAGTCTGGATAAAAATCTAAAGTTAGCCGATTTCCACGCTATTGCAGAAGGCATTCAATTGGAAGATGGTCCTATTAAAGTTGACGAAATTGCCTTCGCAAGTGAAAAAGATCGCAAGCATATTGGTGTAATTATTCACTCGGGTAAAAACCGCATCGTGCGCCGTATTTTCGAAAACTTTGGTTATGAAGTTACCAAACTCGATCGTACCGTTTTTGCTGGTGTTACTAAAAAGAACCTCAATCGCGGACAGTGGCGACGACTAAGCGAGAAAGAAGTGGACATGCTTCACATGCTATAATGGGGCAAATCTGAGGCGATAATTTAGAGTCGAACTCACGTTATAAAAATACCGAAGCAGCATTTCTTTCGTTTAGCCAAGGAACATAGGTGATGATTAAAAAGTTGACTAAGTTTTTTCTTAAAGTTACAGCAGTGCTAACCCTTGTGTTGGCATTGCTTGTAGCCTTATTGTATTATCGCCAAGACGCCATCAAAGCCCTAGCGATTGAAAGTATAAATCAAAACCTTAACTCCCCCATTAGCGTGGGAGCCATCGAATTAAGTCTGGCCAAATTTCCTCAAGCCGCTATTAAACTAGACAATGTTTTTAGTGCTGGCGCGCAAGGGTTTAAAGACACCCTTTTTAGCGTAGAGTCGCTTTACCTGCAGTTTGACCTTTGGCAAATCTTAACCAGTTCCATTGAAATCGAGAATATCAGCCTCGAAAACGGACGACTTTCCCTTGAGAAATACGGTACCAAACAAAACTGGGATATCTTTTCCAGCAGCGATAGCAGCGCTAATTCTCCTTTAAGCCTCGATGGGATTTTCTTGAAAAACATCGCCTTCGATTACCGCGATCGCTACGAAGCTATTGATCTTCGCGCCTATATAAATTCTGCTTTTTTCAAGGGCGCCCTTGGCAGTGAACAGCTTAATTTAAACGGAAAGTTAAACGCTTTTTTAAATCATATCGAATACCAAAAGGAAATTTACATTTCTAAACCAATGGCGATTAAAAGCGCGTGGACCTGGCAAGACTTTGACGAAAAACAAACACTTAATTTACAAGATACCTATCTCGCCGAAGAGCTTAATTTAAATCTCGTTTTAGAACTTGCACCGAAGAGCTTAATTCTTTCCGCTCAGGCAGATGCGCTCGAACTTTCACAGGCCTTAAAATTATACCAGAGGCAAGGATTTAAAATTCCGGAAGAATTTCTAGTCTCCGGACCAGTAAGCCTCAATTATCAATTAGAAAATTTCGAAGACAAGCCCATCAACCAATCGCTCACCTTTACAGGCGAGGGATTAAATTTTAGCCAAGGCCAATACATTTTTGAAGATTTCCAAGTAAAAGGTTCTTATCGCTCCATTGGCGAAAGTGATGTTCTGGAAATCAATGAACTAAAACAAGGAGATGATGTAATTGCTCTATCAGGCTCCGTTAAAAACTTGATTCATCCAGAAATCAACTTCCACCTTAAGGCCGATTTAAGTGCCCAAGAATGGCTCAAGCTCTTACCGCTCGATTCTTTAAACATTTCTAGCGGCAACGCTCAGGTAGATTTGCAGATTGCTGGCAAGTTCCAGGAATGGGGGAAATGGTCAAAAGCCGAACTCAATGCCGCCAAAGTTGAAGGTCTAATCCAACTGGATGACATTAACCTTTCTTCCAAAAATTTAGTTCGTCCCATCGAAGACCTTGCGGGTAAGCTAAGCGCCAAAGGCAATGAAATTCGCATTGAAGGTTTAAGCTTTAAAACGGGCGCGAGCGATATTTTGTTAAATGGCAACATCACCAACCTTTGGTCATACCTACTTTTAGACGATGCCATTTTAGGCCTAAAAGCCGACTTGCAAAGTGAGAAAATTGCCCTCGAAGATTTCGTTCGACAAAATGACGAGCCTTCTGCAAATACCAGCAATATCGAATTCGCCCGCAGACTACAGGCCGACCTAAGTCTAAAACTGAAAGCCTTCAGCTACCAAAGCTTCGCCGCTAAAATGCTGAAAGGACGACTAATAGTAAGCGAGAACCTTATTAAAGGAGAGGGGATTTCGCTCTTGGCAGATGAGGGAAGTTACGAAGGTGCTTTCAGCCTGGATCTTAGTGATCGAGTGAAATACCAACTCGATGCCCAACTGCAAACCGCTGACTTGGAAATTGAGTCCATCTTTAAAAGTTTCGCAAACTTTGGACAAGAGACCATAACCGCCGAAGAATTATCAGGCCGCTTAACCAGCATATCTAGCTTTAGTGCCTCACTAAGCCCCACTTTAAGTATCGATGTAAACAGCCTGAAGTTAAGCTCTAGTATGTCGATAGACCAAGGTCGCTTAAAGGACTACGAACCCATGCTCGCCCTATCGCGTTTTGCCGAAGTTGACGAATTAAAAGACGTTCGCTTCAATACCCTTACCAACACCATTAGCATAAACCAAGGGTTAATAAGCTTTCCCGAAATGACCATTAGCAGTAATGTACTGAATATGGAGCTAAGTGGCAGCCATAGTTTTGAGAATGAAATTGACTATTTAATCCGTTTACGACTGAGCGACGTGCTGTTTAGTAAGCGTAAAGCCAAGGCTAAGAACAGTGAATTTGATGCGTTTTTAAAGGTTGAGGAACGGGATGATGATCACCGCGTACCCATTAGCATTTTAGGCACAGTTGATAATCCCTTGCTAAAAGTAGAGGCTCAAGAACTCGGGAAAGCCTTACAAACCGACCTACAGAGACAAAAAGAAGAACTTAAGAAAATCCTAAAAAAAGAAGAGCCAAAGAAGAAAGGAACAGGCCTTCAATTTGAGTGGGATGAAGACGACGATAATTAAGATTAAGCTAACATTAGAAGTGGTGGCTTTTGTATCTTCGCGGCCCAAATGAAGGCTATGATTAAAAGTGTTCTATCGTTCTTGTTTGTAGCCCTTTCGCTGCAAGGTTTTGCTCAAGTTGAAAGCATTAAGGTAATGTCCTACAATTTGATGTGGTATAAGACCAGTTCCGCTCCTTGCACCCATTCTGTAGGAAGTTTACAAAGAGATAATGATCTAAAAAACATTGTAGCCTACGCCGCACCCGACCTTTTAGTGGTAAATGAATTTGGTGCGATTGGCTCCAATCCCCTGGTTGTACTGCGCGACGTTTTAAACGTGGACGGAATCAGTCATTTTAGCCGTGCGGGCAGCAACTTCGGCGGCAGCTCGAGCATTGCCAATATGATGTTCTTCAATAACAACAAATTGGTGCTTGACTTTCAGGATGCCGTTACTTTCGATTTAAACAACATCCCCTTAATTAGACCAGTTGACTATTACCGCCTATATGTTAAAGATGCCGCTTTAGGTCAACCTGGCGTCGATACCACATTTATTGGCATTTTCGTAGCGCATCTAAAAGCGGGCAATGGCAGGGCAGAAAAAGCAGAAAGAGCCAAGGCTACCGCGGCTGTAATGAGCTACATAGACAGTAATGTTACTATCGATAATTTACTTTTTGCCGGCGATCTTAATGTCTACACATCTAGCGAAAGCGCCTTCCAAAATTTGGTGAACCACAGCAGCAACCCTAATCGTAGTTTTAATGACCCCGAAAACCAATTGGGCAGCTGGAATAACAACAGCAACTTTGCCAACGTGCATACCCAAAGTACTCATTCTTCCTCTTCGGGTTGCTTTAGCGGTGGTGGTATGGACGATCGTTTCGACTTTATTTTAAGCTCGGATGCGATTGTAAATAATACCCACAAACTAAGCTTCACCAATTATTATGGTCTGGGCCAAGATGGAACTTTCTTTAATGGTTCGATTAGTTCTAACAACATTTCGGTTCCAAGCTATATTTCGTCAGCATTATACAACTTCAGCGATCACTTGCCCGTAATAATTGAATTAGAAGCCTCCGTTTCTGGAATAGGAACAAACAGTTACGAATCAATGCGTAATTCTTGGTCTTTTGTAAATCCCGCCCGCGATAACATTGAATTAAGTCTGAAGGGCCGCTTAAGCGAAGAAGCCTTAGACATTAGCATTTTAGATTTAAGTGGCAAAGTGGTACGCCAATTAAAATGCAGAGCACGACATAATTTAAGCATCGACTGTTCCAATTGGCCCCAAGGCGTTTATTTAATAAGCCTTAGCAACGGTAAAGATTTTAGAGAATCTAGAAAAGTTTTTGTACCATGAAGTCACTAAGATTCGCATCTCTCAGTCTCAGTTTTCTGGCCTTAAATTTAGGCCTAAGTGGTCAAGTTAGCTTTCAAGAAAAAACCACGAATGCCAGTAATGTGCGCTTAAACGTAACCAATATTGGCACCTTTGGCAATGCCTTTCGCGGTTACCGTGATGGCACCGGCGACCCTAGCGGCGAATACCCTGCCGGCTCTGGTATAGAGCACGTATTTGAAGGCGGCATTTGGATTGGTGGCAAAGAGAATGGCGGCCAAGTAGTGGTTTCCACTTCAGCTTACGACGCTCCCCAAGGTTACGCACCCGGACGCGGCGGTTTTGAGTTCTCCATTGACACTTCAATTACTGGCGCAGACCGCGGCTTACAGGAAAAAAGCTCCTTATTCGATAGCCGTTATTTCTCACCTTCTGCGGTATCGCATCAAGATTATATTGCCACTTTCAGCGATAAAAGCATTGTAGTTCCAGGAACACAAATACCTATTAGCAGCCATACACGCCCTATGAATGTGAAAGTGGAAATGGAAACCTATAACTGGAACTACACTTTTACTGATTTCATGGTAATTGTAAACCTACGCTTCATCAACGAGGGCAATAATACCTACCAAGATGTTTATACTGCTTTATGGAATAATACCGTAGTGCGAAATATAAATATAACGGCCGCTGGTGCTGGAGGCGCAGCCTTCTATACGCGCGGTGGAAACGGTTTTATGGACTCATTAAACCTAGCCTATTGTTATGACGCTGCTGGTGATTTAGGTTTTACCGAGAGTTATGTAGGACAAAAATTTTTGGGCGCCATGGATAAAAGTGGCTTTCATCACCCCGACTTAGACTCAAACTTCAACCCCATCAGCGGAAGCTGGGAATTAGATAATTTCCTACTAAATTACAATGCTTGGGTTTTTAACGATTTCAATGCCGACTATGCTTTTCCTGTTTCGGAGAACGATCGCTACCAAAAAATGGAGCAAGGCTTAAATCAAAATCCTTGTTGGTCCAATCCCCTTGCGCCCAACTGTAATGGCCGCGATTTTCAAGCAGAATTAAATGCCGCAGGTAATCGGTCTGACCTCATCTCGGCTGGACCATTTGAAGAATTTGCCCCCGGCGATGTAATTGAAGTCTCCTTCGCTTATGTATTTGCGAAGAAAAACGAAGACGGCAATCCCAACCAAGACAACAACGAAGTTCAACGTAAAAATTTGATCGCCAACGCAGGCTGGGCCCAACAAGCCTATAATGGTGAAGACCGCAATTTTAATGGGCTTTTAGATGCAGGCGAAGACAATGATGGCGACGGCGAAATTACCCGTTTCATCTTACCCAGCCCCCCCAATATTCCTCGTACCCGCGTAGAGCCAAGCGATTCTAAAATTGAAATTTATTGGTCTGACAATGCCGAAAAATCCATTGACCCCATCTCCAACCGAGAAGACTTTGAAGGCTACCGTGTTTACCTTTCTAAATTAGGCTTTGATGTAACGGGAGTACCCGATTTAGCCCGCGATTTCAGTTTGGCCGCCCAATACGATAAGGCCGACAACAACCTCTTTTACGAAACTGGTTTTAGCAGTATCAAATTAGCAGAGCCTCTTTATTTTGAAGGTGATACGAATGCCTATCATTATAAATATACCCTTGAAAACATTCCAAATGGCTGGCAATATGCCGTGGCGGTAACAGCTTTCGACGAAGGTAACCCCGAAAGTAATTTAGAGTCTTTAGAGTCTAGCTTTCTAGCCAATAACTACCGTGCTTTCGCAGGAACAGCTGCGAACAATAATATGGACGAAGACGCACCCTTCGTGTATCCTAACCCTTATTATTACGGCTCTGCCTGGGAAGGCCAATCGAACTTCCAGGAAGAAAGTCGCAAGTTGATTTTCGCCAATTTACCCGCGCGTTGCATTATTAGAGTGTACACCGTCGGTGGCGATTTTATCGATGAAATTCGTCACGATGAGGCTTACGATGGTTCCGACACCCGCTGGTTTAGAACTTTCGGCGCCGAAGATGCGGGCGAAAACCGTTTCTCCGGAGGCGAGCATGCCTGGGACTTATTATCAAGCGAAAGCCAGATAATTAGCCGTGGCTTATATATGTATTCAGTTGAAGATTTAAATAGTGGTGAAAGTTTCACCGGAAAATTTGTGATAATTAAATAAACCCAAAATCAATGAAGAGAATTTTTACGCTCTTAGCAACCGTATTCACAGCGGTTTCCCTTTACGGGCAATCTTACCCCTTAGTAAGTATCAAGCAAATTAACACGCCTATTGACTTGGCGGCTTGTAATGATACTTCCTCCTACCTAGGAGACACCGTTCGCTTTCGTGCACACGTTGTTACCGATGGCGGTCTTTCTGAGGTAGCTTCTGGTTCCGTACAAGGCGGCAACCGTCCTTTCATTTACATGGTTGATAGTGCTTCTAACGGAGTAATTGATTCATTAAGTGGAATCGAAGTAATGGGTGTTTACTCTGATGCCGCTGGAAACTTACAGCCAATTCCCGGTTTCACCGCTCTTTTCCAAGGAGACTTAGTAGAAGTTACTGGTATCGTAGAGCAGTTTGACGGCAATACCCAGTTTACCACTTTAGATGTAAACTCAGTAACCCTTTTGACTTCTGGTGACTTAGCTCCTTCGGCTTTTGTACCTAAGCAATTAACCGTAGGCGATCTTAATGACAATAGCCGTGTAAATATCATTACTTCTGGTGAGTACTGGCAAAACAGCTTTGTAGAATTACAAAACGTTACTGTGGTTCAAGTTACTCCATTTAGCGGTGGAACTCGCGTTAGCTTTGATGTTCAGGATGCTAATGGAAACGTATTAAACGTAAGTGACCGCTTTCTAGCCCAGCGTACACCTTCACACACCGTGGTAAACCCAAACACGCCTTCTACCAGTGGAACGGGATCATTTGTTGCTCCTTCTGTAGGAACTTTTTACTCTTCATTAAAGGGTATTGTTCGTCATAGTGCTAACGGTTGTACCGGAGGAACGGGTCGTGGTTACGAAATCAATCCTTTCGACGACAGTCACTACCAAGTGGGCGCATCTGCCCCGAGCATTACCAATGTATTTACTTTCCCTCCTCAGGTAAGTAGCGCCGACTCTGTTTTAGTAAGCGCGGATGTTGTGGATGCAGACGGAACGATTGATACCTTAGAAATTTACTGGAGTGCCAATAGCAGCATGATGTCGGGTTCTTTCAGCTCTGCTAACATGAACCTTGTTTCTGGTAACACTTATGAGTACTATATTCCTGCGCAAGCAAACGGAACTTTAGTACGCTATTGGATTCGCGCCGTTGATAACGACGGATCAGCAGTAACTTTCCCAGTTAGCCCATCTACCGCAGTAAACCCGTTTTTTAACCATTACAGCGTGCGCGACAATGGCTTGAAAATCTTCGATCTTCAGTATACGGGCAACGGAACGGGTGAAAGCGTTTTTGCTGGGCAAACTGTAACCGTTACTGGTTATGTTACTTCAGCCCGCAGAGATTGCGATTTAGAGTATGTTTACTTACAAGATCCAAGCGATAGTATTTTCTCAGGTATTGCTTTAATTCCTAACCAGGATTTGGACAATGTTTACCGCGATCAAATGCTTTCTGTTACGGGTCAAGTGCAAGAAACTTTTGGAGTAACTTACTTAAACGTAGATAGCTATGTTGGTTTAGCAGGTAGCATGACTGTTCAACCAACTCCTATCGATCCTAGTGATCCCAATTTAGATATGGAAATGTACGAGGGTATGTTGGTATCTTACCAAAATCCTAACGGTGGCAAGGTTTACATTACCGACGAAGATGCTGGTTTCGCAGAATACCGCATTGGTACCGATCCAAGTTTTGGCCCAAGCCAATCTTCTCGCGTATTAGCGGGTCGTCAGTCCGGTGGCTCTGCTACTTCTAGTCTTCACGTAAGTTTAATTACCGATAGTAGCTATGTTACAAACGATGGTACACTGCAAGTTCCTGCTCTTATTACCAATACTTCTATGAACATGGATGCCATGCACGGAATTTTATGGTTTAGCTTCGGTAACTATAAATTATTACCCCGTAATAACTTCGATATCGTAGGTCTTAATGTTGCTATCGATACTACCGGTTGTAATGTTCCTACCAACGTTAGCTTAAACGAAGTAGCTGCTGCAGATTTAGCGATTTTCCCGAATCCTGCCCAAAACCTACTGAATATTATTTCTGCTACTGGTGAAAATGTTCAAGCCGCTTTATACGATATGAACGGTCGTTTGGTAAGTAACTCTGCCACTTCTAACCGCATAGAAATGGACCTTACTGCTATTGCAGCGGGTGTTTATGTTCTTCAAGTTAAAGATGCAAATGCTAGCTTACTTAGCACCGAAAGAATTGTAATTAGTAAATAATTTTTTTTCCAAGGAGGAGGCTTCGGCTTCCTCCTTTTTTTCATTTTTATAGATGAAGTTTATGCGCCACATTCACACTATTCTAGGCATCGTCATTCTTAGCATTTTGCTATTTGGTGCTTGCCGTAAAGGGGAAATTACGGGACAAAGTGCCCCAGAAACCCAGCTTAGTTTTGAAGCCATAAACCTTAGCGGCCCCAACCGCTTAAACTCCTCCGTAAAGCTTAGCTGGTTTGGCACCGACCAAGACGGTTTTGTGGAAGCCTATGAGTTTTCGCTCGATGAAGTGAATTGGGTATATACCACTGAACTAGATTCTACTTTTGTTTTTGATATTCCACCTGGGCAAGATTCGGTAGACATCGACTTTTATGTGCGTGCCATCGACAACGACGGATTAACCGATCAAACGCCCGCTTATTTGCGCGTGCCTCTTATTAACACTCCTCCCTCGGCTGCCTTTTTAGATGACCGTGGTCCCGGAGATACCGCTTTTATTGCTGCAACTTTTTTCTGGAATGCCACCGACCCCGATGGTAATGAAAGTTTAAAAGAAGTGCAGATTAAAGTGAACAATGGCGATTGGCAGAAAATCGATCGAAATCAAAACTTAATCACCTTATTACCCGACACGGCCATCACTACTGGCGAAGCCCTTTCCCAAATTTATTACGGCACCTCTACTGCTGCCGCTCCCATTACTTTAAACGGTTTGCGCGTAAACGACAGCAACCGACTTTACATCCGCTCTATCGATATTGCCGATGCCATTAGCCTAGTAGATACCAGCGAAGCTTTTTACTTTCGCGGTAAAACTCCCGGCGTTAAAACCCTTTGGCTTTCTGGCCATGGTGAAAGCACCACCGCTGAATACAAGGGCTATTTAAACGCCAATACCATTTCTTACGACCTTTTCAATCTTGGCGCCCAACAAGGAGCCAATATGCCTAAATATTTCGACCCTACCGTACAGCTTATTTTCTTGCAGTATAAGAATGCCTTTTTAAACCTATCCGCTACCAATTTTCGCAATCCCGTTACTGGTGATGAATTACCGCTGATTGATTATCTCGCGCCGGTCATTCAGCGTTTCACCGATGCAGGCGGTAACTATTTCTTAACTACCGTATTTACCACCACCCAAGATATCAGCGACATTCGTTCGGTATACCCTATCGATGCAACGGTATTAAGTACCATTCCTAGCAGTCAGGCTAGAATTGTTAGCGACAGCGCTTTAGTGCCTTTGGTTGACCCAAGCTTACCTTCTTTAAATCCCAGCAGCGTAGAGTTTGGCGTGGTGCCAATGATTGCTTCCGCAGATGCGCAAAACTTCTATCGGGCACAAATAACCCGCTTTCGCGGATGGAATGGCAGCTCCGATGTAGTAGCCGCTGTACGCCGTCGCAACTCAAAAATTTCTCAGGTATTCTTTTGTTTAGAACTACACCGTTTCGATAAAAACGCAGGCGAGGTAGAAGCATTAATCGGTGATATTTTCAACAATGAATTTCAATAAACTACTCCTCTTTTTTGCGGCTTTTCAGTTTATGGCCTTTTCGGCTTTAAGCCAAGATGAAGAACTTTCTTCATTAAGCGGAAGCATTATCGATGCCGTATCTGGGGAACCACTGATAGGCGCCAACATTGTTTTAGTAGGAACCTACAAAGGAGCCGCCGCTGATTTTAATGGCAACTATGTAATTAATGGAATTAAAGCCAAAGACTACAGTGTTAAGGTGGGTTTTATTGGTTACGAAACAAAAATTTATACGGGTATCAGCTTTAACAAAGGAGAAAACAAAGTCTTAAACATCACCCTTAAGGAACAAAGCCAGTCTTTAAATGAAGTAACGGTTGTCGGTAAAAAAGGACAAGTAAACCTCGAAGCTGCCGCCAGTGAGGTGAGCATTGGCCAAGAGGAAATTTCAAAAATGAATGTACGCGATGTACAGGAGGTTTTAGGAATGCAAGCTGGGGTTGTAAAAACTCAGGATGGCCTGCAAATCCGCGGAGCGCGTGTATACGAAACTGAATATATTGTAGACGGAATTTCCGCACAAGATCCCTTGGCAGGAACGGGCTTTGGAGTAGATGTTAGTTCTTCCTCCGTTTCAAGCATCGACCTAATTACTGGTGGCGTAGGCGCTGAATTTGGCGGCGGTAGCTCTGGGGTAGTAAATACGAAGATTAGAGAAGGAGGCGAAAAATTCCAGATCAGCGGAAGCTACCAACGCGACAATCTCGGTAATACCAATGTTGCGAGTAGCTTTAATACTGATCGCGTAGAAATGACCATTGGCACGCCCATTCCTGGCACCCATAAAAAGCTAACCCTTTTTGCTAGTGGTAGTGCTATTTTCAGCGATGGTTATTTCGGTCCCACGGCCAATCAATTAAACAGTTCCCTATTCAGTGCCAATCCCGAATTTTGGGGGCCGCGCTTCTCGAACTCGTATACCAACACTTTTAAGTTAGCCTATAAACTTGCCTCGGGCACCAAGCTAACCTTAACCAATCAGCACTCTTTAAACATTAATCAGAATACGCGAACCCTACAAATTGTAGGCTTCGACGCTATTCTTACCCCTGGTTTCCAGTACAACCGCTCCAATAATTTAGATAATGCCACTACTTACACGCATCATTCTAATTTAACCGCCTTAAACCTTAACCACCTGATTAATAAAAACTGGGGCCTAAATTTCTCGGTCGGTCGCTTATTTACTAATCTCCGCGCCGACGCCAATGGTCGCCCTTTTCGATCCGAAACTGTCGATCAGATTTTAGATGAAGATCACATTGTATCCTATCCCATCGATATTTTCAACCCCAACGATCCTCGTGGTATTTACTACGTATCGGTAGGTAACGGTTTAGTTAATAATGGTGGTATCAGTTCTACTTGGCACGACCATTACGTGGAAGAGTACACCTTTAACGCTAAGGCTACTTATATCCCTAATCAAAGCAATGAGCTCAGTTTCGGGATTCAAAATACCTTTACCGAATACCAATGGGTGGATGTCACTCGGCCTTGGGTAGGTGCTCCTATTCGCATTAACGATAGTACCACTACACAATCGGTAAGTATTGGCTCCAGTAACGACATTTGGAAGGTAAACCCCATTGAAAGTGCCGTTTTTGTACAGAACCGCATCTCCTATAAAGGGATTATTGCCACCTTAGGTTTACGAATGAATTTCTGGGCCCCAGGGAAATTTGCCGACGATGCCGTTGCCGATGCTACTGCTCCAGTAATTGATCAAGTGCGAAGCGACTACAACGACAAAACCACAGAAATTTTTGGCCTCCGCTGGAAAGCGCGTATACTACCAAAAATAAATGTAAGCTTCCCCGTTACCGAGAACAATGTCTTGTATTTCAACTACGGACACAGCATGCGTTTACCGCATCCTCGTTTTGTTTACGCAGGTTTAGATCCTACCTATCAAGATCGCTCCTTTTTGTCGAGCCTTGGAAACCCCGATCTCGACCCTGAAGTAAATGTTAGTTATGAGATTGGTTTAAAATCTAAAATAACCAGCGATATCGGTTTAACCGTGACTGCCTTTAACAACAACCGCTTCGATTATATCGTATCCCGTCGTGTGATTGTGACTGATCAAACCGGCCGTCCTACCACAAAAAACTTTTACATTAATCAGGATTACGCCAATATTTACGGGGTAGAATTAGGTCTTAACATGCGTATCGCGCGCTATTTAACTACCTTCTCTAATGTGGCCTATCAGGTAGCCCGTGGTAAATCTAACTCGGCGCGTGAATCGGCTTTGCAGATTGAACAAAACGGTCAGGTGAGTCTTACCAGCGAGCAGTTTTTAGCCTTCGATCGTCCTTGGAATATTAACCTGGGAATAATTTTCGCGCCCGATTCTACCCTGCCCATTTTCGGCGTAGACTTCACGGGCTTTAGCGCTTTCTTATCCTATCAATTCACCTCTGGCTTCCGCTATACCCCGCAGCGATTAACCTCAACCAACGAGTTAGGACGCCCGATTTACGAAGAGATTGTTGATCAATATTTACAAAGTAAAGCCAGTCCTTGGAACAATTTCGACTTAAAACTTAGCTACAATATACCAATGGGGCTTAAGCAAGGTAAAGGCGTTTCCATTAGTATGGAAATCCGAAACCTAACTAATGCTAAAAACTCTCAAATTATTAATCCCGTTACGGGCCGTGCTTACGAATTCGGCGATGATGTTCCCATCACTTGGCGTGACCCGCGTTATAATGGTCCCCAAGAAACAGGGGTAGACCCTCGAAACCCTGCGCGTTACTTAGCGCCTCGTCAAATATTATACGGACTAGAATTTCGCTTTTAGAGATGAAAAAAATACTATACCTCATCAGTTTTCTCATAGCAGTTCAAGCTAGTCTTAGCGCACAAGTACTTCCCAATTACGGGGGCGAACGTGCTGGACTATCAGCCTTGAGCTTTCTAAAAAACGACCTGAGTCCGCGCTCTTCTGCCTTAGGCGGAACCAGCATCGCCCTTTCGGGGGATGCCTATAGCGTAATAAATAATCCTGCCGCCTTAACCGACTTGGAAAACACAAGTTACGCGGTAAGTCATCTCTTTTTGGGCGGCGGTGTAAACCAATCATTTCTTAGCGCGAATTACCCACTAAAAGATAAGAGCAGCGTTTTAAGCTTCAGCATTAATAGTCTTAATAGCGGAGAAATGGAAGAACGCACCGAGTTTATGCCTATGGGTACGGGCCGGCAAATTACCGTTTCCAATATTGCTGTGGGAGCAACTTATGCCCGCCAGCTTTCGAGTATGTTTACCGCCGCAGTAACGGTAAAGTACATCTACGAAGGCATTGCAGGATTTCACAATAGTAATGCAACCGTTGATCTCGCTTTTTTATACAAAACCGATTTTCGCGATTTAAAATTCGCCGTAATGGTGCAAAACTTTGGCGGAAACTCGGCTTTGGGGAGCGATAGTGATATTCCTACCACCTTTAATCGCAATACCGGTATTGGTCTCGAGTCTAATTCCGTACCTACCATCTTTAAATTGGGCCTTAGCATTAAAGCATGGGAAGTAAAAAATCACAGCATTTTAGCCGCTGCACAACTTAATCACCCGAACGACAACGCCGAAAACTATAGCCTTGGCTTTGAGTACAAATATTTAGAGCATCTATTTGTGAGAGCTGGTTACCGTTTAAGCGTGCGCGATCGAGACTTTCCCACCTTCGGTTTTGGCGTGAAAACGCGTTTAGGCAATCATCCCCTTTATATCGATTATGCCGCTAATCCCACCAACTTTATTGGCTTGCAGCATTCGATCGGTTTACGCGTACAAATTTTAAATACCACTGAACGTTAAGATGAAAAATTTACTTCCCCTTAGCGCCCTATTGATAGCTTTGCTTAGCCTCAGCGCCTGCGAAGATTACTTCGGTAACAAAACCGATTTAGATTTTATCGATATTCCGCCCGATAATAGTATTCGCGATATCGCTTACGTTCCCATTTTACCAGTGCTTAATAACTTTGTAAAACCAGTAGACATTTGTACTGGTTTCGATCAGTTAATGTATGTGGTAGATGAAGGCAGCCAAGAAGTTATTGCCATGGATGAAGCCGGAAATATTGTTGGGCGCAAATTCGTTCCAGGTGCCACTTCAGTGGCCCAAGATCGTCGTTTTGACTTACTAGTTGTAGGCACCTACGACTCCCTTTACAGTTCCGCCAACGGCGATACAAACCTCACCTTTTCTACGATTTATCGCTTACGTATGGTTGGCGGAGCGGGTGGTTACGATTTAAGTAACGCACGTATTGTGAAGCGCATCATTCATCCTTTTTACTTCACCCAAAGTAACCCCTTACGTAGAACGGTTGATTTCGTGAAATTCAATAAAATAGCAGTAATTGGCAGCAATTCCAATCCCGACCAAAACAACCGCTATTACGTTACGCGACAATACATTCGCAACCCCGATCCCGACCCCAGTAGTCCCGAAATATCCTCTGGCCCCTTGGGTCCAAACGACGCTGTTTTATACTTTAGTAACCAAGACGTATTGATTTCCCCCATCTCGGTGCAAACCTCTTCGGGCTTTTTCAACGACTTTTTCTCTCACCCGGTGGGAGTTACCTCCCTAACCCAACCGCCGCAGTTTGGCGCCCAAGCCAGTAGCGACTTTTTATACACTTCCATCGATGAAAATAATGCGCTAAAAGTGCAATACATCGAATTCTTAGAAGGTGAATTTGGGGCAGAATATCGTCCCAAAATTTTAGCTTCAAGCGACACCTCACAGGCGGATGGCTTTATCAATTCACCCTTTAAATTTCGTCAGCCCGTCGATATCACCCTTGCGGGAGATGGGACCCAATTTTTATTTGTGGTAGACAGCGAAACCGACTCTTTGTACCAATTTTCCTTCACCGGGTTTGAAGGTATTAAGCCACCTGCTGCCGCCGGAATTGACCGTTACATTAAAGCCAGCTTTGGTGGTACCGGCAGTGGAGTAAGCAATTTTAAAGAGCCGATGGCGGTCGCTTACAATAACCAAGTTGTATATGTGGCTGATGCTGGAAACGGAAGAATTCTCCGCTTTAAGTTAACCCTCGATTTCGATTAATCATAAATCGCATCCTTAAAACATTTAAGACCTTTAGGCACTCAAGATTGAAGCGAGTTTGAAAAGAAAAAAGTACATTTGGATTAAATCCATGAAGAACAGAATACTTTATATCGCCATTTTTATGCTTGCCGCCTTTTTTCAAGGCCAAGCACAAGCGCCCAATGGTGCCAGAAATGCCGGTATCTGTCCTTTGTATATTCCCAATGCTTTTACTCCTAATGGAGATAATATCAACGATCGTTTCGTTTTAAGTGTAAGCGAAGATTGTGAAGTAATTAAATTCGAAATTCAAATTTTCGACCGTTGGGGACAAATGGTTTATGAAAGTAAAGAGCTCGACCCCAGCAAAGCTTGGGATGGTCAATACGACGCGAACTACCTACAGCAGGGTCTTTATCTCTATAAAATCTCGGCCGAGTTATATAGCTATACCAACCGCAGCAATAACAGCCGTTCTGAAAAAATAAACAAGCAGGGAAGCGTAGTTTTGATTCGATAAAATTTTGTCTGTGCTTAAAAAAAGCCTCATTCTTAGTCTCCTATTTTACTTTCTTAGCTCTTCTCTCACGGCCCAAAGTGAAATCAGCCCATTGTCTATTAGTTTTAGCGGCATGAGTTCTAAGCAAGGTAAAATCATGATACGCATACAAAACAGTGAAGGCGAAATCATCCGGCAATTAAGCCTTGCGGCCGATGCGCAACCCCTAAAAATTGAAGTAAAACTGAAGCCCGGTGCTTATGCCGTTGCCGCCTTTCACGACGAAAATAGCAATGATAAAATAGACAAAGCCTTTACCGGTATTCCCACCGAAAAATATGGCTTTAGCAATAATGTCCGCGGCATGATTGGTCCTCCTGACTTGGAAGACCAGCTAGTAGATCTTTCAAAAAACAATTCCATTACTATCCGCCTCGAATGAAAAAGCTTGTGCTTATATCCGTCTTGGCTTTTTTTTGTGCTAATCTCCCAGCCCAAAGTCTTTTTGAGGGCGAGTTTATTCTTTTTGGCCTCGGCGGGCAGATGGAAAACTTCAAAGATGATCTTGTTTCGCCCTTAAAGTATCAGGGCTATTCTGGGGCCGCGGCTATTGGTTGGCACAGTCAACAGGGTCCTTGGCAAAATAATTTCGATGGCCATATTGCCATTGGCCTGCAAAGCCCTGCTGCTCTTAATGATGTTAGTAACGAAACTACCACCATCAGCGGTTCCCTTAATTATAGCCTGCGTTACCGCCTTATTAATCGCGACAAGCAAGCCTTATTTTTAGGCATCTGTTCGGCCAATCTTTTAGGCTATCGTCAGCACAATCGCTACAGCAACAGTTCTTTAAGTTTTAGCAATTTCATCAGCTATGGCCTTAGTGCTTCTTGGCAATACCAGCCCCAGCTTGAGCTTTGGAATGTTAAACTCCCTTTTGCCTGGCAAACCGAGCTAAACCTGCCCTTAGCATCGTATCTAATTATGCCGGGCTATAACCGTCAGTTTTTCAATGATAAAGCCGGCTTAAGAAAACACAGTTTCATAGGCGACTTTTGGCATTTAGAGTTTCGTCATAGTTTGGTTTACCCTTTAAAAAACGGCAACCAAGCGCGTCTCTCCTATCACTGGAACTACGCCGAGTACAATGGGCTTAATTATCTTGCGCAAGCCCAACACTACCTCATGTTTCACTTACTCTTTAAGTTATGAGGAAGCTATTATCCCTACTGATTATTGCCCTCCTTTTGGCTTCTTGCGAAAAGGCACTTATGCGTGATGAACCCAGTAATGATCCCTTAACAAACTACGACGAGCTTTGGCAAAGACTGAATGATCGATACGCCTACTTTCAGGAGAAAAATATCAACTGGGATTCTCTCGGCACCCTATACCGTGCGCCCTTAAGTTTAGAAAGCAGCGACGAAGAATTATTTAGCGCCCTAGATAGTTTGCTCTATGCTTTGCGCGATGGCCATGTTAATTTATTTGCCCCCTTTAATATTACCCGAAACTGGGAATGGTATTTAGGCTCCCCTCAAAATTTTAATTGGGAAGTTCTCGAAAGAAACTATCTCGGCCGCGACCATAAAATAGCGGGAGGTATCCGCTACACTTACCTTCAGGACAGCATTGCCTATCTCTATTACGGCAGCTTTAGCAGCAATTTCAGCAGCGAGCAACTTGATTATATTTTTAATTATTTTAAAGAAGCCAAAGGCCTAATTGTCGATGTGCGGGATAATGGAGGCGGAAGTTTAAATAATACCTTTAGTCTCGCAAAGCGTCTCGTAAAAACCGAAGGAGTAGTGCTGCTAACCGACGAAAAAACAGGCCCTAATCCTCAGGATTTTGGCAATAGCCTGCAATACAGCCTATCCCCTAGCAGTCGACCGAACTTCACGAAGAAAACCATTTTACTTACCAATCGCAGTTGCTATTCGGCGACCAATACTTTTGCCGCCCTACTTAAATCGCAGGCCCACATTATTCAACTAGGCGATACCACTGGCGGCGGTGGCGGCCTACCAGTGGATTATGAATTGCCCAACGGTTGGAATTATCGTTTCTCAAGCACCCGTTCTTTTTTAGCCACCGGAGAAGATATTGAAATGGGCGTTATACCCGAAATTCCCCTGAACCTCGATACGAGCGAATATAATTTGGGCCGAGACGGATTAATCGAAGCTGCTTTAGCAGAACTCAACTAAGCAGGATCTTCAATCCAAGTGCTATACATCAAATAATTATTCGCAATGCGATCAATTTCCCCAGAAATAAGTTCGGGCGTTACATCCTTTACTTTTTTGGCGGGCACACCAGCATAAATACTGCCTGATTTAATGTGCGTTCCTGCTAAAACTACTGCACCGGCCGCTACAATACTATTGCTCTCTACTATTACCGCATCCATAACGATGGCTCCCATGCCAATTAAAACATTATCGTTAATGGTGCATCCGTGTACAATGGCATTATGGCCAATGGATACATTATTGCCGATTTCCAAAGGATGTTTTTGATAGGTACAATGTAGGGTGGCATTATCTTGCACATTTACCTTATTCCCCATTTTTATATAGTGTACATCGCCCCGTAAAACCGCACCAAACCAGATGCTACAATTATCGCCTGTATTAATATCTCCAACTAGGGTAGCGTTATCTGCTACAAAGCAATTTTCACCCATTTGAGGCACCTTGCCTTTCACCATTTTAATTAAAGCCATATCATTTCTATTTATGGGGATAAAGTAAAAACAAATGATTTGCTAATCCATTTTAATAGCGTCTATCTTTGCAAAAAATAAGAATAATGGAACAACAAAAAGTACCAGTTAGCATATACGCCGAAATGACCCCAAACCCAGCGGTACTAAAGTTCGTTGCGAATAAACGTCTCTTAGAAGCCGACTCAATTGAGTTCAAAAATATTGAAGAAGCTAAGCCCTCTCCTTTGGCTTCGCGACTTTTTCACTTCCCCTTCGTTAAAGACATCTTCATTAGCAGCAATTACATCGCTATTAGCAAATACGATATTATTGAGTGGGATGAAGTTACCATGGAAATCCGTGAATTAATCCGCGATTACCTAGCCGAAGGAAACCAAGTAGTAAACGAATCCTATTTAAAGGCTGCTGAAGGCGAAGATCTTGATGTTGATGCGGTAGAAGTTACTGGCAGCATTCATCCTGAAGAAAAGGCACAAGCCGACTGGGATGCTATTGATGAGAAGATCGTTTCTCTCTTAGACGAATACGTTAAACCTGCCGTGGAATCTGACGGGGGAAATATTAAGTTCCTCAATCACCAAGACGGTATTGTTAGTGTATTACTGCAAGGAGCCTGTTCCGGCTGTCCTTCTAGTACCGCTACCCTTAAAAATGGTATCGAAAATATGCTTCAGCAAATGCTACCTGGCCAAATTAAAGCCGTGCAAGCAGTGAATGGCTAAACCTAAGCGAAGTCAGGTTTACCATACATCTTCAAACTATTTAAATGAGCCCGTATCGCTTCAACAAGCGTGCGGTGCTCATAATAAGGAAGATTAAAATCTTGCGCCGTTTTCTTTACAATCTCGCTGATTGCAGGATAGTGGATATGACAGATGTGTGGAAATAAATGGTGTTCTACCTGAAAGTTCAGTCCGCCTACAAACCAACCTACCAATTTACTGCGACGCGCAAAGTCTGATGTAGTTTTTAACTGATGCTCTAAAAAGGCATCACCCATTAACTTCTCAGCGGGAACTTCTCTAGTTTCAACGTGATCTACCACATGTGCTAGTTGGAAAACGAAACTTAAGATAAAGCCCGCAATTACGTGCATCATTACAAAGCCTAATAAAGGTATATACCAGGCTACGTCTAATAAAATTATCGGTAATACCGGAAAGAGCGTAAAGTAAACCAACTTACTGATCACCAATTTATACCACTCAGAATTAAGCTGCTCTTTCGTAAAATTAGCCACTCCCTGCTTATTGTAACGAATCAACTGGGAAAAGTCTTTCATGGTAACCCAGTTTAAGGTTAGCAGACTATACAATAAAGGTGCGTAAAAAACTTGATACTTATGACGGTCTTTGTAGGGCTGGCTCGGGTGTAAACGCAATAAACCATGCGTATCCAAATCATCATCTAAACCATCGATATTGGTATAGGTATGATGCAGTACATTGTGCTGTAATTGCCAAGTAGTCAGGTTTCCACTAATTAAGTAGATACTTGAAGCCACCAAATTATTAATACGAGGACTTTTCGCGTAAGCGCCATGGGCCGCATCATGCATGACAGACATACCCACGCCCGACATACCAAAACCCATAATAATAAAGGTTAGCAAAACCGCCCATACCGGAGGGTTAAAAACCAACATCGCTATGTAAGGAAGGAAGTAAAGACTTAGCATCGCTATGGTCTTGAACTTCATGGCTCCGTTTGCTTTCGGGGCAATTGACTTGTCTTTAAAATATTGATTTACTCTTTTGCGGAGCTCAACACTAAATGACTCTGCACTTGGTTTCGGAAAGCGAACACTGGAGGTTCTTGCGTTATCTGTATTCATAAAAATAATTCTCGGCTAAAATAGGAAGGAAGTTTAACTTCGCGGCAACTTTTAACATTAATCAAACCCTATGTTCTCAACTATAAATCCTACCAATACTAACGCTTGGAAAGACTTAGAAGTTCACGCTAAGGAGATCAAGGAATTACATATGCGTAATCTCTTCGCCGAAGATGAAAAACGCTTTGAGAAATTTCAGCTTAAGCATGATAAAATGCTTTTCGATTTTTCGAAAAACCTAATAACTGAAAAAACTTTAGAGCTTTTAGAAGCCTTGTTTATAGAATGCAAAGTATCTGCTGCTATCGCATCTACCTTAAAGGGAGATGCGGTAAATGAAACAGAAAATCGCGCTGTTTTGCATACGGCCTTGCGCAACTTAGGCGATAAGCCTACTTACGTAGATGGCAAAGAGGTAAATTCAAGCGTTTGGGCCGTTCTTGAGCAAATGCAAGACTTTTCCGATCTTATAATCAGTGGAAACTGGAAAGGATATTCGGGGAAAACCATTAAAAATATTGTAAATATCGGTATTGGCGGCAGCGATTTGGGTCCGCAAATGGTTTATGAAGCCTTGAAGCCTTATCACAATCACCTGCAATGCCATTTTGTTTCCAATGTAGATGGCGCTCATATTAGTGAAACGCTTAAAAATTTAGATCCGGCCCAAACTCTATTTATTATTGCGTCAAAAACTTTCAGCACCCAAGAAACCATGACTAATGCGCATTCAGCGCGGGAGTGGTTTTTGCGCTCTGAGGCAAGCCAAGAAGATATTGCGAAGCATTTCGTTGCCGTTTCAACTAATAAAGAAAAAGTAATCGAATTCGGCATAGATCCCACTAATATGTTTGTATTCTGGGACTGGGTCGGCGGTCGCTATAGTTTATGGAGTGCGATCGGTTTAAGCATCGCTTGCGGACTGGGCTATAAGAATTTCGAAAAGCTATTACGGGGCGCGCACGCCATGGACACCCATCTTGCGGAAGCACCTTTTAGAGAGAACATACCGCAAATAATGGCCGCCATAGGAATTTGGAATGTGAATTTTTTAGGTGCGGAAAGTGAAGCGATAATTCCTTACGACCAAAACATGCATCGTTTTGCCGCCTATTTCCAACAAGGCAATATGGAGAGTAATGGTAAAAATGTAGACCGCTCAGGGCAGAAGATCAACTACCAAAGTGGACCGATTATTTGGGGCGAACCTGGCACTAATGGTCAACATGCCTTTTTTCAGCTTTTACACCAAGGCACACGTCTTATTCCGGCCGACTTTATCGCTTTTGCTAGAAGTCATTACGATATTGGCGATCACCATGTAAAGTTACTTTCTAATTTCTTGGCGCAAACCGAAGCTTTAATGGTTGGTAAAACTAGGGAAGAGGTCGAAGCGGAATTAAGAGACGCTGGCAAAACCATTGAAGAAATAGCTAGCCTCGCACCCTTTAAGGTTTTTGAAGGCAACAAACCCACCACTTCTATTGTGAGTGATATTTTAAACCCCGAAAACCTAGGGAAACTTTTGGCCGCCTACGAGCATAAAATTTTAGTACAAGGAATCGTATGGAATATTTACTCTTTCGACCAATGGGGAGTAGAGCTAGGCAAACAGTTAGCAAACACTATTTTACCAATGCTTAAAAATGGTGGGAGTACCGACAAAGACAGTAGTACTAAAGGATTAATTAACTACCTTACGACTCTTAAAGAGCAATAAACAAACATCATGAAGCGAATCTTAGCACTCACCCTTCTCATTATCAGCTTTACGGCTTGTAATGATGATTTAAAAAACGAGAATGCCGCTTTAAAACTAGAGCTGGAAGAATTGAAATCACAGGACCTTGAGAAAGATCAAGATCTTGATGACTTTGCTGGAACTTTTGCCGCTGTTCAAGAAAACTTGAAAGCAATAAGGGACCGTGAAGAATCTATTCGAAATGCACGTGAAGGTGGTTTGGAAAATGCCCAAGTAGCACGCGACCAAGTTTTAGAGGACATCGAAGCCATTAATGGAATTATTGAAAAAAATAAGGAACTAATTGCTGAGCTTCAGAAAAAGCTGGGAAGCAGTAAAAGCGAAAGTAAAAAGTACCTGAAAATGGTGGAAAATCTCAATCGTCAGATTGAAGCGAAAGATGAGCAAATCTTAGTCTTAAAAGATGATTTGGCTAATCTAAACTTTAAAATGGATCAGCTAAACTCGAAGGTTGGCATTCTTACTGAGGCAAGCATGGCTCAGCGTAGGTTGATTGAAAACCAAACAGATGCCATTAATACTGCCTACTATACTATTGGTACTTATAAAGAATTAAAAGAGGCAGGTATCGTAAATAAAGAGGGTGGCTTTATTGGCATCGGCCGTACCGAAACCATCGCTGACGATTTTAATAAGGAGTACTTTACACAGATTGATATTAGGGAAACGACTACTATCCCAATTGAGGGTGGCAGGGAAAAAGTTGAACTACTATCAAACCATTCTAGTAATAGCTACGTATATAAACAAGATGGTGAACTAACCGTCGCGATTTCTATCTCAAATTCGGGGGAGTTTTGGAAGAATTCGAAATATTTAGTGATTTTACTAGACTAATAAACAAGAGGTTACCCTGTTTGTAGCCAACATTTTGAGATAGTATCTCTATGAAGATAAGCAACAAGAAACTTTTTACCTATATGTGGTGGTTGGCCATCTTATTGTCCATTACCTTTTTGTTAGACATTGCTCTTAGTTTAATTCCAGGCAGTATTTCCAATTTATTCCCAAATCATGAGTTGGCCATATTCAGTTTTTTACTGCTCGCTCTTTTAGCCATAACTCGTTGGAGCTATTTCTCTTATGAGGATGAATATGAAATTATTCATATCGATACTCGTAGCCTGATTTTCGGGCCCTTCGAAAGTCGGAAGCACAAACACTATGAGTTCGCTAAAAACATCCTAATCAACTATGAAATTGATCGAGGCTTCTTTAAAGCCAAACTCACTTTGACGCTTAAATCTTACAATGGTGACAAAAAGCTTCGCCATTTTGATTTGTATTTCTTGAATAAAGAGAAGCAGAAGTATATTGAAAATTCTTTGCAAACTGTATTAGAAAAAAATAATAGCTAGAACAGGAAATTGGTAGTAAGCAAGCTTTAGGTCATTACCTTTGTAAAAAGAAATAATATGACAACAGGCTTACAACACCTCCACTCCTTTATCCCTTATTTGCTTTTACCCCTTCTTGCGCTAAGCACAATAATTTACTTAGTAAAATTCTTAGGGAAAAACGATTTTACCAAAGTTGATAAAATACTGGGATTAGTAACCCTTATTCTAAGTCACCTACAATTAGTATTTGGCCTTGCCCTCTACTTCGTTGGCCCAAAAGGTTTCGCCTTTACTAAAATCGAAGGTTTTATGAAGGATCCCGAATTACGCCTTTATGCCGTAGAGCACATTAGTATTATGATTCTTGCCATTGCATTAATCACCTTTGGTTACTCCAAAGCAAAACGAATTACAACAGACTCAAAAAAGTTTAAAACATTAGGCCTCAGCTTTCTTATCGCACTCATTCTCGTTTTATCGAGAATTCCTTGGGAAGTGTGGCTAGCTTAATTATATGATAGAAATCAAAAAAAAGAAAGAAGGCCGTGAAAAAGCCATCTTAATTGGGGTAGTAACCCAATTTCAAAACGAAGAACGACTAAGTGAATATTTGGATGAATTAGCTTTTTTAGCTGATACTGCTGGTGCAGACAGCCTTAAAAGATTCACGCAAAAACTGGACAGCCCCAATCCCAAAACCTTTTTAGGGACAGGGAAAATGGAGGAGATTGGCGAGTACATTAAAGCCAATGAAATTGACCTAGCTATCTTTGACGATGAGCTATCGCCTTCGCAATTAAAAAATGTGGAGCGCCTATTTGAGATTAAAGTCTTAGATCGTACCAATCTCATACTCGATATTTTTGCCAGTCGGGCTCAAACATCTTATGCCAGCACCCAAGTAGAGCTGGCTCAATACCAATACCTTTTACCACGTCTTACTAACATGTGGACTCACCTTAGTAAGCAAAAAGGTGGTATTGGGATGAAGGGACCAGGTGAACGCGAAATTGAAACGGATAGAAGGATTATTCGTGATAAGATTTCTTTATTAAAAAAGAAGCTCGAAAAAATAGACAAGCAAATGTCTATTCAACGCAGCAACCGTGAAAGTATGGTGCGCGTAGCACTCGTAGGTTATACCAACGTAGGGAAATCTACCTTGATGAACCTCCTTAGTAAATCGGAAGTTTTTGCCGAAAACAAATTATTTGCTACCCTAGACACTACCGTGCGCAAGGTGGTTATTCACAACTTGCCCTTTCTTCTTAGTGATACAGTAGGTTTTATTCGCAAACTACCTACGCAATTAATCGAGTCGTTTAAGTCTACGCTCGATGAAGTGCGCGAAGCCGATGTACTTTTGCATGTAGTCGATATTTCGCATCCAAACTTTGAGGAGCACATAGAAACCGTAGATCGCACTGTGGCCGAGATTGATGGAACCGAGAAACCAGTCATAATGATCTTCAATAAAATCGACGCTTACCAGCCCGAAAAAGTAGATCCAGATGATTTAAGTCCGCGTTTAAACAATCGACACTTCACCATAGAGCAGTGGCAAAAAACCTGGTTTGGCCGCACTGATCGCCAGGCTATTTTTATCTCGGCAACGGAAAGAGAAAACTTGGAAGATTTGAAAAACAGACTTTATGAAACCGTGGCGGAAATTCACGCCCGCCGGTACCCTAATAATAAATTCTTGTTTTAATCAAGAATTAACAATATAAGAAACGAAAATGGCGGCTAAAATCAAGAAAAAAGACACACTCGCCTATCACCAAGAAGGACGACCCGGAAAAATAGAAGTTATCCCTACCAAGCCGAGTAATTCGCAAAGAGACCTTTCTATTGCTTATTCTCCAGGTGTAGCAGATCCTTGCATGGAAATTGCCAAGGACCCAGAAAATGCCTATAAATATACGGCCAAAGGAAACTTGGTAGCCGTTATTTCTAATGGTACGGCCGTGCTAGGATTAGGGGATATTGGCCCCGTGGCCAGTAAACCTGTGATGGAAGGAAAAGGGGTTTTATTCAAAATATTCGCCGACATTGATGTTTTTGACATTGAGCTAGATGCTAAAGATCCTGAGTTGTTTATTCAAACAGTAAAAGCGCTCGCCCCCACTTTTGGTGGAATTAATCTAGAAGATATTAAGGCACCAGACTGTTTTTATATTGAACAGCGCCTCAAGGAGGAATTGGACATTCCCTTAATGCACGACGATCAGCATGGCACGGCTATTATAGCTTCGGCCGCATTAATAAATGCCGCGGAGTGCGTAAATAAAAAGCTCTCTGAGTTAAAAGTAGTTTTTAATGGTGCCGGTGCAGCAGCTAGTAGCTGTACTCAGCTATTTATCTCATCTGGCGTAAAGCCCGAAAACCTACTAATGTGCGATAGCAAAGGTGTTTTAAATACCCGTCGTACAGATCTAAACAAAGAAAAACAAAAGTTCGTCCGCGAAACAGAACACAATACCCTTAGTGAGGCCTTGGTTGACGCCGATGTTTTTGTAGGCTTATCCGTTGGTGGTGTCCTTAGTCAGGACATGGTGCGCAGCATGGCCAAAGACCCAGTAGTTTTTGCCCTTGCTAATCCCGAACCCGAAATTAGCTACCGCGAAGCAATGGAAGCAAGACCAGATGTAATTGTAGCTACTGGCCGCTCTGACAATCCTAATCAAGTGAATAATGTCCTAGGGTTTCCCTATATTTTTAGAGGAGCACTGGACGTACGTGCCACCAAGATTAACGAAGAAATGAAGCTTGCTGCAGCAAAAGCTATTGCCGAGCTTGCCAAAGAACCCGTTCCAGAAATTGTAAACTTGGCTTATAACGACGATAAGCTTGGCTTTGGCCGAGATTACATCATTCCCAAACCATTCGATCCTCGCCTAATTGTAACCGTGGCCAGCGCAGTAGCTAAAGCGGCTATGGATAGTGGCGTAGCTCAGAAACCCATTCTTAATTGGGGCGATTATAAGGAGCAACTTTTAACGCGTTTAGGGCGAGATGATAAATTTATCCGCTTGGCACAAGAAAAAGCGCGCACTAGTCCGCAAAGGGTAGTGTTGGCCGAAGCAGATCAGTTAAAAACATTGAAGGCGGCTCAAATCGCTGTTGATGAAGGCTTGGCCCATCCAATACTTTTAGGAAATAAAGAACGAATCCATGCGCTAATAAGCGAGCATGGTTTAGAAGACATTTTGCACTTACCTGTTATTGATCCACAGGAAGATAGCGCTCGTCGCGAGGAATACGCCCAAATGTTTTTCAAAAAACGTCAGCGCAAAGGTATTACCCTATTTGAAGCCCGTAAGTATATGCGCGACAGAAATTACTACGGCGCAGCCATGACAGAAATGGGTCATGCCGATGCATTCATTTCAGGTACCACTAAGCGTTACTCGGAAGTAATCAAACCCATTTTTAAAATACTGGGACCCCAGAAAGGCCTTAGTCGAATTGCGGGCATGTACATTATGCTTACCAAAAAAGGACCGATGTTTTTTGCGGATACTACCGTTATTGAGGAGCCGAATGTTAATGATATCGTGCAAATTACTCGCTTATTAGCAGAGTCTATTGAGCGCATTAATATTGTTCCTAAAATCGCCCTACTTAATTATAGCAATTTTGGAAGTAATCGAGGTCCGCTGCCCAATACCATGCAAGAAGCATTAAAGATTTTGCATCGAGAAAACCCCGATTTACTTGTAGACGGAGAGATGCAGGCTAATTTTGCTTTAGACAAGAACCTCCTAAAAGAAAACTTCCCTTTCAGTGAGTTAGTAGATCATAAAGTAAACGGATTTGTGTTCCCCAATTTAGCCTCTGGAAACATTGCCTATAAGATGTTGCAATCTTTTGAAGCAGCCGAAGCAGTGGGTCCTTTACTTATTGGTGTTAAGAAACCTGCACATATATTACAAATTGGCGCTTCAGTGCGAGAAATCGTAAATATGATTACCTTAGCGAGTGTAGACGCCCAAACTAGATAACACAACCTAATCCTCTTAAAATGAATATTTTACTTCCCACCGACTTCTCTGAAAACGCAGAAAAAGCCTGCGATATCGCCTTTCAATTAGCCGCCTACAATAATGGCACAGTAAGTATTTTACATGCTTACGATCTTCCTTATTCCGATCGCTCCATGACCACTTCATTATTAGAGGTGATGAAAGATAATGCCGAGAAGAATATGGCTGCTTTTGCAGAAAAGGTAAAGAAGAAATATACTGGTGCTTTTAAAACCATTGTTCGCTTGGGTAACCCCATTCGCTTAATTCACGATCAATCCGAACAAGAAGGAATTGAATTAGTCGTAATGGGCACAAAAGGTGCCAGCGGTTTAGAAGAGGTTTTAATTGGCTCGAATGCCTCTTCTGTAATACAAAACACCAATAAACCTGTACTGGTGATTCCGCCAAAAGCTGAATTAAAAGAAGTAAAACGCATCGTTTTTGCTAGTGATTTAGATCCAAAAGTAAAAGAGCAACCCTTACAACGCTTGGCCAAATTTGCAAAAACTGTCGGCGCCTCTATTGATATCGTACACATTCAACATGAAAATAGTGTTCCCAATGGTGCACGCGATTTCTACAGCTCTTTATTAAGGGAAGTAGATCATGAATTCACCATTATTCGCTCAGAAAACGTTGAAAAGGCCATTATTAAAGAAGCAGCCAAAGAAGATGCTGATATTGTTGCCGCCATCAACAAGCGTTATGGGTTTTTCGAAGGAATTTTCCACCGCAGCATGACTAGTAAACTTGCGTATCATACCACTTTGCCATTATTGGTTTTACATGAACCTAAATAGCTTTTTTAGCTTATATCTAGGTAAAAGAACCTTATGATCATACGCGATATTGAGGAATGGCTTCCTGCGAAAGAAAAACCTTTGTTAATTGCAGGACCCTGCAGTGTAGAAAGTGAAGAACAGGTTCTTAGTACCGCTTCGGCATTAGCTAAAAACAAGCAGATAAGCGCATTAAGAGGTGGGGTTTGGAAGCCTCGCACAAAACCCGGTTCATTTGAAGGAATAGGCCAGCCCGCTTTGGCTTGGCTTAAAAAAGCTGGTGTAGAAAATCAATTACCTGTTATAACGGAAGTAGCCAATGCCAAACACGTTGAGCAAGCTTTAGAAGCTGGCATCGATATGTTGTGGATTGGCGCACGCACAACGGTAAACCCTTTTTATGTACAAGAAATCGCCGACGCTTTAAAAGGTGTTGACATTCCTCTTTTCGTTAAAAATCCCATTCATCCCGAATTAAAACTGTGGCTAGGCGCTTTAGAGCGTTTTCAAAAAGCGGGCCTTAAAAAATTGGCCGCAATTCACCGTGGCTTTTACGCTTATCAAAGCCAGCCTTTTCGCAATGAACCTAAATGGGAAATATTTTTCGAATTACGACGCCTAGCACCAGAGTTAAAGGTCATTTGCGACCCCAGCCATATTGCGGGCAAACGCGAACTTATCGCTGAAGTTTGCCAAAGCGCCTTGGATTTGGGTATGGACGGCTTTATGATTGAGTCCCACATCAACCCCGCTAAGGCTTTAAGCGATGCCGAACAGCAGCTGCACCCAGATGATCTTGCCAAGATATTTACGGGCTTAGAACGCCGAGAAGAAGCTATTCACGACAAACGCTTTATTGGTCAATTAGAAAAGTTGAGAAGTGAAATCGACCTCGTAGATGAAGAGATTCTAAAACTTATTAAAAAACGCTTGGATCTCGCCAATAGCATTGGTCCCGTAAAATACGACCATCAGGTAACTATCTTTCAAATGAAGCGCTGGTTTAAAGTTTTAGAAAATCGTAAAAGCTTTGGACAAAACCTTGACCTTAACGAAGGCCTGGTGCACGAAGTCTTTCAACTCTTGCATAAGTACTCTATCGACGAGCAAATAAAGAGTCATAAAAACTCGAGTGCTAAACAACTATAATCACTTAGTAAACAGCTGCAGTTTTCTTTCCTTCTAATTGCGCTTAAATTTGCGGCAAATATTAATTATGCCATTAGACTACCAGTGGAAACATAAAGCGCATGTCGATGAAGATCAACTCCGTGCTTTTAAAGCTGAGCTTCCCATTTCAGAGATATTTCTGAGTCTATTAGTACAAAGAGGCATTGTTAATCGCTCGGAGGCGGAAGCCTTCTTTAAACCCAATCTACAAAAGCTCCATAATCCTTTCTTAATGAAGGACATGGACAAGGCGGTCTCTCGCATTAAACAAGCAATAAAAGCGGAAGAAAAGATAATGGTTTATGGCGACTACGATGTTGATGGCACCACAGCTGTGGCGCTATTCTCAGGATTTTTAGAAAAACATTATCCCGCCGTAATCACCTATATACCCGATCGTTATAAAGAAGGCTACGGTGTATCTCAGGCGGGAATTGATTTCGCGGCGGAGCAAAATATCAGTCTTATAGTCGCCCTCGACTGTGGTATCAAAGCGATCGACAAAGTTGATTACGCCCTTTCTCAAGAAATCGATTTTATAATTTGCGACCACCACACGCCGGGCGATACTTTGCCTATGGCCGCCGCCGTTCTCGATCCAAAACGCGCCGATTGTCTATATCCTTATAAAGGTCTAAGCGGCTGCGGAGTTGGCTTTAAATTAGTACAAGCGCTTTGCCAAGAATGGGATTTAGGAGATGAGCATTGGCTCCCCTACCTCGATTTATTAGCCGTAAGTATTGGAGCAGACATTGTCCCCATGACGGGGGAGAATCGCATTCTCACCTACTTTGGTCTACAGCAAATAAATTCAAAACCCAGTGCAGGATTAGAGGCACTTATAAGAATCGCCAAACCATCTGGCTGCAAACTTGATATTAGCGATGTAGTTTTTATGCTCGCTCCGCGCATCAATGCAGCGGGCAGATTAGCACATGGGAAAAAAGCGGTAGAACTATTAAGAGGGGAAGACCTCAGCATTATTGACGTGATTGCCCAAGAGATAAATCAGAATAATACCGAAAGAAGAAGCCTCGATCAATCCATTACCCAAGAAGCACTGCGTCAAATCCAAAGACTTAAAGAAGAAGACAGAAAAAGCTCGGTGGTTTATGAAGCCAGCTGGCATAAGGGAGTGATTGGCATTGTTGCTTCCCGACTGATAGAGAACTACTACCGCCCAACCATCGTTTTCACCAAATCGGGCGATAAGCTTGCAGGCTCTGCTCGCACTGTCGCTGGTTTTGATGTGTATCAAGCTTTACTAAAATGTGATCATATTCTCGAGCAATTTGGTGGGCACCCTGCAGCGGCAGGAATGACCCTAAAAGAGGAGCGGTACGAAGAGTTCAAAAGCCATTTTGAAAGCGTTGTTGCCGACAGCATTCTTCCCGAACAATTACTACCGAATATCAGCTATGATCTTCAAATTAAACTGGAAGACCTCAGCCAAAATTTTTACAATACCATACAGCGTTTCGCGCCATTCGGCCCCGAAAATCTCAGTCCCATATTCCGAAGCGATGGATTAATAAACCAAGGCTCGCGTGCGGTCGGTGAAGGGCAAAAACATTTAAAGTTAGGTATTTTAGACCCTGAAACTGGAATCGTAATGGACGGTATTGGCTTTGGGATGGCGCACTATTTAGAAATACTTCAATCAGGTAAAGAAGTCTCTATTCTTTACCATTTAGAGCAAAATATTTTCCGTAATAAAGTTAGCTTGCAGCTAAGACTCCTAGATCTCAAGTTGAGCGAGGATCTTTCCTAAACTCAAATAATTATAGCGATGAAAAAAACGGCATTTATTAGTGGGGCAACCAGTGGTATTGGCCAAGCCACCGCCCGAAGATTTGCAAAAGAAGGCATAAAACTTGTGCTTTGCGGTAGACGCCTCGAGCGCCTACAAGCCCTTGAAGAAGAGCTTAGCGCATTAACAGAAGTACACATTCTCAATTTTGACGTCCGCAATAAAAAAGCAGTAGAAAACTCCATCGCTTCCTTACCGGAAGAGTTCTCAAGTGTGAATATTCTCATCAACAATGCTGGTAATGCCCACGGACTTGAACCCATGCAGGAAGGCGATATTGGTGATTGGGATGCCATGATAGACATAAATGTGAAAGGACTGCTTTACGTCAGCAAGTCACTCCTACCAAGCCTAATAAAAAACAAAGGCCAGATTATTAATATTGGTTCTACCGCAGCAAAAGAAGTCTATCCTAATGGCGGTGTTTACTGCGCATCAAAACACGCAGTTGATGCTTTAACCATTGGTTTACGCATCGACCTTAACAAGGAAGGCGTGCGCGTAGGAGCGGTTCACCCTGGCATGGTGGAAACAGAATTTAGCGAAGTGCGGTTCAAAGGCGACTCTGAAAAAGCAGCAAAGGTTTATAAGGGCTTCAGGCCTTTACAGGCAGAAGATTTAGCCGATATTTTATACTTCGTATGCAGCAGACCTTATCATGTTAATATTGCCGACCTAGTTGTAATGAGCGTAGATCAAGCTAGTAGCACGATTGTAAATAAAAACTTAAACTAATAATTTTACTCTTGGGCGGATGCTAATTGCACCTTCGGGTTTTCCTTATTATTAAGGATAGGCAAGGCATCCACTCTTTTCTTTAAGTCTACCATTTTCGCTTGAAAATGAGGCATGAAATCATCGCTAATTGGTTCTGCTTCGGGTAAGTCTTGACGTAAAGGATCTACTTGCTGTCCATTAACCCAAAAGCGATAACAAACGTGTGGACCAGTGGCTAAGCCTGTACTTCCAATATAACCAATCACATCTCCTTGTCTTACACGGCTACCTTTTTTAATTCCCTTTGCAAATTTACTCATGTGTAAATACTGGGTAGTATAGGTGCTATTATGACGAACTTTCACATAATTACCATTGCCACGTGTATAAGCGGCTGCGATAACCTCACCATCGGCGGTAGACATAATGGGTGTACCATGTGGCGCGGCGTAATCGGTACCTAAATGGGGTTTTACTCTTTTTAAAACTGGGTGAAAACGATGGCGGTTAAAACGAGATGAGATTCTAAAGAAATCTAAAGGTGCCTTTAAAAAAGCCTTGCGCAGTGAACGTCCTTCCTCATCAAAATAATCGCGGTAGGTACTATCGTTATCGTAATAAAAGGAATAGAAAGAACGACCGTTGTGGTTGAAATCGGCGGCCAAAATACGGCCTACTCCTACTGAAATCGTGTCATTGATAAAACGCTCCTCGTAAACCAATTTAAAATAATCACCAGGCTGAATCCGAAAGAAGTCAATCGTCCAAGCGTACACTTTTGAAAGCTCTACCACCAAGGCTGGAGAACCACCTTTTTCTAATAAGCTTTCATATAGCGAAGAGTTAATCACTCCGCTAATGCCTTTTGAAACCACCTTTACTTCTTCTTCCCCGCGGTATACATTTACACTATCGCTCAAGTCAAAAACTACATAGTTAATCGCCGAAGCTTGGTAAACCATGTAGCGAGCAACATTAGTATCTTTCTTATCACAAAAAAGAGCATAAGGCTTTCCGGAGCGCAAAGAGCGCACGTCAAAAACATCTTTAAAATCAGTGGCTACTTTATGAATAGTAGCATAATCAACGCCGAAGTTTAAGAGAATATTCCCAAAACTTTCGCCGCGCTCCACAATAGATTCCACCACATTGAAGGAATCAACTGGAATACCGAACTTAATTACACTAATGGGAGGAATTGCATCTTCTTCCTTTTGACTTTCTTCGAGAATAGTCGGGCTATCGTCCTTAACAAATCGATCGAATAGTCCCAGATTATTTAGAATTACCAAGGGTATGATAAGCACTAAAAAAGCTAATGCAATTTTGAGCTTTTTATTCATATTATCGTTGAGAGGTTTTCAAATTGGCGGCAAATATACATTTGCTCTGCGAAGCAAACGAGCTGAGACACTTATTATTATGTAAATTTTAAGATTTCTTTGCTTCGGCTAAAACTTGATTAACCCAGGACTTACCCCATTCCTCCTTTTCTAAATCACTCCACAAGGCAGGGTAAAAAATTCGTTTTTGAAAACGTGGTGGTAAATATTTTTGCCAGTTTGTTCCGCCGGTAGCACGCACATCCATTGGGCGACGGGCTAAATAAACTACCGAAGTTTTATAATGCTGTAATGGCCAAAATACATTTACATTTAAGTCTAGCAGCCTTAACTGATCCTTCAAATCTTTATCTGCCTGCTCCTCTGGATTTAATTTCAAATAGAGCTGCCAAATGTTTTTATCGCTAAAATTCTTCGCGTGGCGGATAATTTTCTCGGAGTACTTTAACTCAAACTGCTTCAGCGTTAAAGTTTTAGCACCTGTATCGGCGATGGTCGCCCCTTTTTTCCAATAAATATGTTGGTACATCTCCTCTTCAGATTTCACCACACCTTGATAAGCAGGACGTACTTCTTGATCCACCAAATTAACCATATCGGTTGCGCAAAGCTCGATCAAGCGATATTGCACCGATTGAAATCCACTAGCGGGAATAAGAGACATTCGGAATTTCAAAAACTGATGGCGATCCATGCCGTCCATCATTACTGCGAAAGAATGCGTTAGTGCTTCAAAGTAACGATTGATACGCCCCAATTTCACTTTAAATGTTTCTAAACTCGGCGCACCAGAAGCTGCAAGTTGATTCAGCTCATGTAGGGAAAGTTTAAAGTAGAGTTCGGTAATTTGATGATACATTATGAAGATTTCTTCATCGGGAATATCGGTTACCGGACTTTGTAAACTTAATAGCGTATCGAGGTGAATATAATCCCAGTAGGTATTATAATCTTGATATAAAAGACCATCGAGAAAGTCAAGTAGTTCTTGGCCACTCGCCTGATACTTATCGGCTAATTGGTTTAAACGTTCTTGTATTTCGGGGCTTATCTGAACTTGCTTAGGCATTATCAAAAAATTTGGGTGCCCAAAGGTATCTAATTAGATTTTGTTTAGCGGTACTGTAAACCGCGTATTAGGTTCTCGGTTTTAACTAATTTCACTTTAATGCTTCCCACTAGCAGTTCACTTTCAATAAGGACAGGCACTTTATTTATGTCGTCGCTTACATAAATGGTCATGCCTTCATTTTCTTTAAAGATGCGCCCCTCTTGTAAACTAGGTCTTAACTTTAAACATTGCACCTTACCGGCGTCTGTTTTAACCATCTCCTTACCTAAATAATGTAAACGAAAAGGAAACTGCTCGTGATCTAAAAACATGGTAAAGCTTATCATATCACCCGGTTCAAGCGTATCGGTTTTAATACTGCGGGCGTAATAAAAGGCGCTCAACATATCCTGCGCATAAGGCTCAAAGGTAAACTCGCCTTTTTGGGGCGCCTCCTTATCCACTACTTTCTGATTTAATTGATCAAAAATCAAATGTCTCTTAATCTTGTAGCCGCCCTCGCTTACATCGCGAATAAATTCCCAAGGAACGATGGCTTCAGTATCGATATAGGATTCATAGCGATCGCGGGTTTTAAAAAACCATTCGGTCATACCAATTGAACGACCTATGCCTACCGCATGAAATACTGGTCTTCCCGCTTTTTTTGTTAAACGCTCAATACTTATCGTCGCTTCGCCTGCATCAATAAATCCGTAGCTAATGGTATAACTTAACTTCTCCCCCACTTTAAAAGAATTCGACTGTAGATTGCGGAGGCGGTCAATAGTAGCCAAATTTTGGGGCTGCTCATCTTGCGCAAGCGGGGCTAAAGTTAATGCAGCTATAGATAAAAGGAGTAAACTTTTCATAAGGGGACTTTCTACTAATATTACAAACGCAATGCCAACCTTTGCCGTATCTATTCTCCGAAGAGTTCAGACAAGGTTCCGCGGGCGGCACCATAAACATCATCTACTGAACTATCGTAACCGGGAATCACGTCGATATTGTAATAGCGCTTGATCTCCAATAAGGCCAGCAGAAAAACGACAAACCACAAAATTAAACCTGCTGATTTAAACAGGAAGCTAAACGAATCGCGCAAGAGTAAAATCTTTTTATTCGATTTTTTCTTTTTGTCTTTCTCTGGCAATATGGAGGGGGCACCGGGTCGCATGGAAAAAATAAAATTAAACAATTCCTAGCCACCAATGGCAAAATTAACCTTCTGACACCAAATTAACTCGCTACGATATTTACAATTTTACCGGGTACCACAATCACCTTCCGAATCGTTTTCCCTTCTAAATATTGCTGTGTGCGCTCTAAAGCAAAAATGGCTTTTTCTATTTCCTCCTTGTTTAAACTTAAAGGCAACTGATGCGTAAAGCGCATTTTGCCATTAAAAGAAACTGGATAATTGTGATTGCTTTCCGTTAAGTACTGCTCTTCGTGCTGCGGAAAAGGGGCATAGGCAATTGACTCGCTATTACCCAATCGACTCCAAAGCTCTTCTGCAATATGCGGCGCATAAGGGGAAATTAAAATGGGTATCTGTTCTAAAATTGCTCGTTTATTGCACTTTAAATCGCCCAAACTGTTCACCGCAATCATAAAGGCGCTCACCGATGTATTGAAACTGAAATTATTAATATCCTCGTTCACCTTTTTAATAAGCGTATGAAGCACTTTCAATTCTTTCTCGTTCGGCACTTCCTCACTTAAAGTAAACTCACCCTCCTTAAAATAAAGTCGCCATAACTTACGTAAGAAGCTGTGCACGCCGCTAATTCCCGCGGTGTCCCAAGGCTTACTTTGCTCCAAGGGCCCGAGAAACATTTCGTAAAGTCGTAAAGTATCGGCGCCGTACTGCGCAATAATATCATCGGGGTTAACCACATTAAACTTCGACTTCGACATTTTCTCAACTTCGCGCGTTACTTTAAAGGAGCCGTCCTCATTGTCAATAAAAACAACTTTTTCGAATGAATACATTTTGCCTAACCACGCGGCGGCGCCTTCCTTATCTACAATCTGATTTGAAATTTCGTCAATAAACTTAATATCCAAATGTTTCTTTTCCACGAAGAAATCAGATATTCCAATTGATGACTCGTAGCCTTCCTTAAATACTGACTTGCCGAGTTTTGTTCTTAAAACTTCTTCTAAATGACCGCTTGAACCAAAAAAGCCTTTGGAGTCAGAAACTAGGAATTTATTCTTTTTCAGGTCTTCTACTAAGCCATCTTTCAAAAGTATATTCTCATGATAACCAATTACCCAAACAAAGGCGCTGTTTCCCAAAATCATCCCCTGATTGATCAACTTCTTGAAAGGCTCTTCTTCTTGAACCAAGCCGCGATCTTTTAAGAACTTATGCCAGAAACGGGTATACAACAAATGACCGGTAGCATGCTCATTACCACCGATGTATAAATCTACATCGCGCCAGTAGTCCACCCTTTCGGGAGATACCAAAGCATCGTCATTTTGCGAATCCATATAGCGTAGGTCGTACCAAGAACTTCCCGCCCAACCCGGCATAGTCGTCGTTTCTAGCGGATAACCTTCATTGCCATTCACCACCCCCTTGTCGGGATGATAAGACCATTTTTGAGCACGCGCCAAAGGCGGTTCACCATCTTTCGTGGGCAAGAAAGCATCAACTGCTGGTAAGTTTAAAGGCAAATGTTCCTCTTTTACTCTTCTGGGTAAACCATCCTTAAAATAAATAGGAATGGGTTCTCCCCAGTAACGCTGGCGGCCAAATACCGCATCGCGTAAGCGGAAATTAATTTGTGATTCGCCGATAGCATTATCTTCTACGGCAGTGATGGCTTTTCCAATCGCTTCTTTAACATCGAGGCCATTTAAGAAATCGCTATTCACCATTTTGCCTTCCTTCGCATCGTAAGAAGCCTCGGCTACATTGCCGCCCGATACTACCTCAACAATAGGAATATTAAAATGCTTTGCAAAAGACCAATCACGGCTATCGTGCGCTGGCACAGCCATTACGGCACCCGTTCCATAAGACGCTAAAACATAATCGCCAATCCAAATCGGAATTTTCGCCCCACTGAAAGGATGCAAAGCATAAGCGCCCGTGAAGGCTCCACTGACAGTTTTCACCTCGGTTAAACGATCGCGTTCTGATTTACGAGCCGCTTGTTCTTGATAAGCCTTTATTTCCGTCGCTTGATCAGCTGTTGTAATTTCATTTACCAAATAGTGCTCGGGAGCTAGTACCATAAATGTGGCACCGAAAATGGTATCAGGACGGGTACTAAAAACCTGAATTTTGTCTTTATGGCCATCTAGCGCAAAGTTTAAAAGCGCCCCTTCGGAGCGACCAATCCAATTGCGTTGGGAGTCTTTTAGAGATTCAGTCCAATCGATTTCCGCAAGGCCGGCTAATAATCTATCTGCATAAGCGGTAATACGCATGCTCCACTGCATCATTTTCTTTTGCACCACTGGATGTCCCCCTCTTTCGCTGAGACCGTCCTTCACCTCGTCATTAGCCAAAACGGTTCCCAATGCTGGGCACCAATTTACAGTGCTTTCACTGCGGTAGGCCAAACGATAATTCTGTAAAATTTGCTCGCGTGTGGCTTCATCGAAACCCTCCCATTCTTCGGGAGTAAGACTTAAATCCTCACCTGCCGTGGCATATAAATCTTCGGTACCGTACTTGTGTAAATGCCAAATTAAGTCCTCGATGGGACGAGCTTGGCCGCGTTCTTCATCGTACCAGCTATCGAAAAGCTGCAAGAAAATCCATTGCGTCCAACGGTAAAAATCGGGATTAGAGGTGCGCACTTCACGGTCCCAATCGAAGGAAAAACCAATCTGATCGAGTTGCTCCCGGTAGCGCTTAATATTTTCTTCGGTGGTAATAGCAGGATGCTGTCCGGTTTGAATAGCATATTGCTCGGCAGGTAAACCAAAGGAGTCGTAACCCATGGGGTGCAGCACGTTAAATCCTTGGTGACGCTTGTAGCGCGCTACGATATCGGAGGCAATATAACCGAGAGGGTGACCAACGTGTAATCCCGCTCCCGAAGGATAAGGGAACATATCTAAAGCGTAAAATTTGGGCTTATCACCTTCCTCTTTCGCTGCGAAAGTTTTTTGCGAAGCCCAATAGGCGCGCCACTTCTTCTCAATCTCGTTAAATGCGTATTCCATAATGTCGTTTGCCTTTCTGCGCCGCGAAATTAAGATCTTTAAGATGAAGCCTCACAGTTTTGAGAAAATTAGCCCCAAAAAATCCTAATCTTACGCACCATTTGCCCGACCATCTAATTAGATACCTTGACTTTTATCATACTTTAGGCCTTAAGCTTTAGTATTTTTGCAGCATAAAATTCATTTGTATGGATCCGAACGCTGGAAAAAAGGAATTAATAAATCGCTTTAGTCGCGAGGAACTAGAGGCGCGCCTTTATGCAGAAGACTTTAAGCGCGTAACCTTATCCTTTTACAAATACGTTATAATTAATGATACGCAAGAATTGCGTGATCGACTCTTTAAAGAGTGGTCTGAATTAAATTGCTTAGGTCGTATATACATCGCCCGCGAAGGCATTAACGCCCAAATGAACGTTCCCGAGCACAATTGGGAAGAATTCAAAACCAAACTTTACGCCCATCCCGAATTTAAAGATATTCCCTTTAAAGTGGCGGTAGAAGACGACGGTAAATCATTTTTAAAACTTACGGTTAAAGTACGCACGCGCATTGTTGCCGACGGCTTACCCGATGATGCTTATGATGTGACCAATGTAGGCACCCATCTCGATGCAGAGTCTTGGAACCAAGCGATGGAAGGCGGAGCGATTGTGGTAGATATGCGTAATCACTACGAAAGTGAGATTGGCCATTTCGAGAACTCTATTTTACCCGATGCGGAGACTTTTAGAGATGAACTTCCTGAGGTCTTGAAAAAATTAGAAGGTAAAGAATATGAAAAAGTCCTGCTCTATTGCACTGGAGGAATTCGCTGCGAAAAAACCTCGGCCTTCTTAAAACATCATGGTTTTAAGGATGTTAATCAACTACACGGTGGTATTATCGACTATGCCCGTCAGATCAAAACCCGTGAGCTTCCCAATAAATTTCACGGTAAAAACTTTGTCTTTGACGAGCGTTTAGGCGAAAGCATTTCTTCGGAAATAATTTCCCATTGCCACCAGTGCGGAACTAAGTGCGATACGCATGTAAACTGCGCCAATGTTGCTTGCAACCTGCTCTTTCTTCAATGTCCTGAATGTGCAGCAAAATACGAAAAATGCTGCTCTACCGAATGCCAAAGTGAAGTGCACCTGCCGGCAGAAGAGCAAAAAGCAAGACGGGCGGGTCGCGAAAACCGCAAGCGTTTTCATAGTCACCGCAAGTGGGGCGATTTACATCCTGAAAAAAGCTGATAAATGTCCTATTTTGCTTAAATTCAAGCCTTTTTCTTTGAACCTCTTAAAAAACATATTTATAGATGCCATTTTATCATAAACTAGGAAAGATTCCCCATAAGCGCCATACTACCTTTAGAAAGGAGAATGGTGATTTACATTATGAGCAACTCTTCGGCACCGAAGGTTTTAGTGGAATGTCTTCCCTTCTCTATCATTTACATCGCCCGACCATGGTGAAATCGGTTGGGAAATCCATTGATTTAAATCCTAAAGCAGCGGTAAAGCACAATGTAAAAAGTCGCATGCTAGAAGGTTTTAAAGTAAAGCCGGAAGCCGATTATTTAAAAAGCCGCGTCACCGTGCTCTTTAATAATGATGTACATATTTCTTTAGCGGCGCCAACAAAAAGTCAAACCGATTACTTCTATAAGAATGCCGATGCCGACGAAATGATTTTCGTGCATCAAGGTACCGGAACCTTAAAAACCCTTTTAGGAAATTTAAGCTTCGGCCCGGGCGATTATTTAGTGGTACCGCGCGGAATGATTTATCAAATACATTTTGATAATGAAGCCAATCGACTTTTCATTCTCGATTCATACCAACCACTGTATACTCCCAAACGCTATCGCAATCATTTTGGGCAGTTATTGGAACACAGTCCTTTCTGCGAACGCGATATCCGTCAACCCGAAACTTTAGAGCCGGTAGACGAGAAAGGCGAGTTCTTAATCAAATTAAAGAAGGAAGGTATTTTACACGATATGGTTTATGCTTCGCATCCCTTTGATGTAGTGGGTTGGGATGGCTATAATTATCCTTATGCATTCAATATCAAAGATTTCGAACCAATAACAGGTAGGGTACATCAACCACCACCCGTACATCAAACTTTTGAAAGTGCGCGCTTTGTGGTTTGCTCTTTCTGCCCCAGATTATACGATTATCATCCCCAAGCGATTCCCGCTCCTTACAATCATAGTAATATAGATAGTGACGAAGTATTGTATTATGTGGACGGTGACTTTATGAGTCGTAACCACGTAGACAAAGGCTTCATCAGCTTGCATCCTGCTGGCTTACCGCATGGTCCGCACCCCGGTGCTTACGAGCGTAGCATTGGTCAGAAAGAAACCGCTGAGTTAGCGGTAATGGTCGATACCTTCGCTCCTTTGCAAGTTACCCAAGCGGCCTTGGAGGTGGAATTAGACGATTATCATTTAAGCTGGCTAGAAGACTAAGCAAAGCAAATTAGAATTATACTTTTGCAAAAACAGATTTTATGGAAACCATTCACGATAATTCTTCATTAAAACTGAAGAAAGAATTTTTAGAAGCCGAAGATTTTTTACCGCTTAACGGCACCGATTACGTTGAGCTATACGTAGGAAATGCCAAGCAAACAGCGCACTTTTACAAAACCGCTTTTGGCTTTCAGTCGCTGGCTTACGCCGGATTGGAAACTGGCATGAAGGATCGCGTATCTTATGTACTGGAGCAGGATAAAATCCGCTTGGTAATCACCTCACCCTTAACTCCAGGCGGCCCTATTAACGAGCACCTTGAGAAACACGGTGACGGTGTTAAAAACGTAGCCCTTTGGGTAGACGATGCTGATAAAAGCTATCGCGAAACCACTTCCCGTGGAGCCGAATCTTCTTTCGAGCCTTATAGCATTGAAGACGAAAACGGTAAAGTAACTTTAAGTGGTATTAAGACTTACGGGGATACCGTACACGTTTTTGTGGACCGCAGTAATTATACTGGCGTTTTTATGCCCGGCTATAAAAAATGGGAAAGTCATTACAACCCGGGTAGCGCTGGCCTAAAATACATCGATCACATGGTGGGTAACGTAGGCTGGGGCGAGATGAACAAATGGGTTGATTTTTACGCCAAGGTGATGGGATTCGCACAATTAGTATCTTTTGACGATAAGGATATTTCGACCGAATACACCGCCTTAATGAGTAAGGTAATGACCAATGGTAATGGTCGAATTAAATTCCCCATTAACGAACCCGCCGAAGGCAAAAAGAAAAGTCAGATTGAAGAATATATCGACTTCTACCAAGGGGCAGGTGTGCAGCATATCGCAGTAGCTACTAATAATATTTTTGAGACGGTAGACCGTTTGAAGGATTACGGCGTAGAATTTTTATACGTGCCCGATTCCTACTACGACGATTTATTGGATCGCGTAGGTAGTATCGACGAGGAAATTGGCGAGCTAAGCAAGCGCGGTATTTTAGTAGACCGTGACGATGAAGGCTATTTACTACAACTTTTCACCAAACCCGTAGCCGACAGACCCACACTTTTCTTTGAAATCATTCAGCGTAAAGGTGCTAAGAGTTTCGGTAAAGGAAACTTTAAAGCTTTATTTGAAGCAATAGAAAGAGAACAAGAAAATCGCGGAACTTTATAAACCAAAATTTCAGCTAATCATAAGCCCATTTTGCTTTCGCAAGATGGGCTTTTTTTATTGTTGACGCATCAAATCTAAGCCAAGTCCCAGCAGAGGAAACAAAATAGCATGCTACAAATAGCATAGAACGCTGATGAATTTTCTGCTCTGACATAGGCAATAGGTTGGGAAAGAACTATTAGCGCTCAAAGACTAAATCACTTCTGCAGAATGGCCTTTTTTTTGCTTTATTTACGAAAGCATACAACCCTATCTTCGCTTAAAGTGTCACTCTGATATGATGAAAATATTTACTGTATTATTTATTGCCCTTTGCTCTTTTACTAACCTATCTGCGCAAGCGATAAAAGGGAAGGTAGTGGATGAACAAGGTAAAGGCCTACCCTTCGTAAACATCACCATAAATAATGAGCGACGCGGCACCTCAGGCGACTTAGACGGGAATTTCGAGTTTAGTAACGAAGATGGTGATATTAAGAGTCTGCAATTTTCCTATATCGGTTTTGAAACGACCATCCTCTCCGGCGAAAGCCTAAAAACGAAAAAGCTAATTGTTGTTTTAAAAGAAAAAAGCACCGCCTTAGAGGAAGTTACCGTTGTACCAGGGAAAAATCCTGCACACCGACTGATCAATAATGCGGTCGCTATGAAGAAATTAAACGACCCCGAAGAACTCGAAAGCTTCAGCTATTATACCTACAGCAAGTTTTGGGTCACCTTTAATATTGATAGCCTTGACCCTAGTATTGATACTGTAAAGCTTTCCGATCGCCTTGATAGTTTAGCAGTTGGGCAAGAAGATAGCATTGTGAAAATTGACAGCTCGAATTTTGAGATGCACCAGTTTTTCAGCACCAAGCACCTCTTTTTCATGGAAACCATCACCGAAAGGCTGGTGAAAAGGCCCCGCGATAATGAAAGAGTTTTAGCCCAAAAAACCTCAGGATTTAAGAGCCCCATGTTTGCCCTGATTGTGACCCAATTACAGAGCTTTTCCTTCTACGGCGATTTCATTGGCATTGGCGACGAAAAATACCTCAACCCACTTAGCAAAGGCAGCACCAATCGCTATATCTTTATTATTGAAGACAGCCTTTTCACCGAAGAAGGTGACACCATTTTTACGGTAAGTTTTAGGCCTCGTCTCAATCGTGGTTTCAAAGGATTAAAAGGAGCATTATCATTACACTCAGGGGATTGGGCTATAGTAAATGTACGAGCCACGCCCGCCGAGGATGAAAACAGCCCTATTTCCATTCGCCAGGAATACCGCTCCTTTGGACAGCATAAATGGTTCCCTGTTTCCTTTGAAGCCGATATTTTCCTAAGCAATGTTTCTGTCAACTCTCTTGCACCGCAAGCCATTTTAAGACGAAAGATCAGCAATATAAACCTCGATCCTAATCTTAATAGTAAGGATATTTCCCGGGCGGAGATTAGCATTGATGATGAATCGAGCCAATTTACAGATAGCCTGCTTTTACAATTTAGAGGTGGAAATTTAGACAGTACAGAAACTAACACCTATACCTTTATTGATAGTGTTTCTGAGGCAGAAGGTTTGGAAAAAAGACTGCAATTATTAATTACATTAAGTCGCGGATATATCCCCTATAAGTGGGTGAATATCGACATCAACAAACTAATAAACTTCAATCGAGCTGAAGGCTTTCGTTTAGGTTTGGGTATTGAAACCAACGATAAACTTTCGCCTTGGTTTAGAATTAGAGCTGCCGGGGCTTATGGCTTTAAAGACAAATTATGGAAGCAGAATTACGAACTTGAGTTTGACCTAAACAAGGCGATTAACCTTAAAACCTGGGTAGGTTTTCAAGATGAGATTTTCGAAACCAGTGGCTTAGCCATTCCTTATTTAAAGAAAGGTTCCATTTTAGATAATAATTACCGCCGCATTTTCATCAACCAGTGGGATTATGTAAGACGTGGCTATTATGGCATTAGCAGCAATATCATTCCTGGCCTAAACTATAGCTTAATTGCAAATTACGAGCGCCGTGAAACCTTAGGCAACTATCAATTTGTACCGGCCGATAATCGCCCCATTCAAAACCTAAACGACTATGCCGAATTAAGAAGCACGCTGCGCTATGCTCCCAATGAAAAAATTGCTGAAACCCCTTTCGGTCAGCTTACCCTAGAAGGAGGCTACCCCATTTTTTGGCTTAGTTATAATCGCGGCTTTGAGGGCATCGGCGAAAGCGGTTTCAATTATGACATTCTTCAATTTAGAGCCGAATACAAGCGCATGAGTTTACGCTTTGGTGAAAGCAGCTTTTTAGTTCAAGGTGCCAAAAGCTGGCAAGATTTACCTGCCGCCAAGCTTTTTACTGGGAGCAGTAATGGCCTAGAAGCCCAGAATTTTTTCGATAAAATTAATGCCGCCGATCGCAATTCCTTTGAAACTATGGCCTTTAATGAGTTCTTAAACGATGAATACTTAGAGCTCATGTGGCGTCAAGATTTTAAAAGCCTACTTTTTCGTAGAAAGAATTTCGCTCCCCATATTGAAATCGTAAATCGCATGGCGATTGGCAATCTTCGCTCGCCCCAACAGCATCTAAACATTAGCACCAAATCTTTAAGTAATCCCTATTTCGAGTCGGGCATTGAGCTTAATCGCCTATTAGTCTCCAGTTTTAGCGGTTTAGGAATTGGCATTTACTATCGTTATGGGGCTCAAAGCTTGCCCGAACCCATTGATAATTTAGCCATAAAGCTTACGTCCAAATTTGTGTTTTAAGCAAAGTTTAGTCTGAGAAAAGTTCCATTAAACATGCGCCTGAACGCTGCTGAAAAAATTAAGTCGCCGACCGAGCGATAATTCTTAGTTTTGCGGAAATTAAGCGCCAGCCTTTAGGAGCATGTTTACATTTATCGCCCGACTTATACTTCGTAACCGAATAAGCATGCTTAGCGTTCTGCTACTGCTGAGCTTTTACATGGCTTATCAAGGGCAATTTGTAAATGTGAGCTTTAAGTTTTCGCGACTTCTGCCAAAAACGGATAGCACGCAAGTAGATTATGACGTTTTTCGCGAGCGCTTTAATCAAGTAGGGAACACCGTGGTTATTGCTATTGACAGCTTTGATGTTTTTGAAGCCACAAATTATCAGCACTGGCATTCTTTAGAAAGCAATCTATTAAGCATTGATGGCGTGGTAAATATCCTATCGCCTGCTAATGCATTAAACCTAGGCCGCGACGATAGCGCTCAAACTCTTAACTATACTTCGCTCGCGCCCGCCTTAGCGGCGGGAAAATTTGATTCTGTTAAAGCAGTGTATAATGCTTTGCCTTTTTATCGGGGACTATTGGAAAGCGAAGATGGGCTTGTGCCCCTAATGCTTGTTCATATCGATAGCAAGAAACTTTATGATAAGAATATTATTCGCATTGTTGAAGAAATAAAACAAACAGTTGCCGCCGAGGAGCTTAGATTGGGGAGCGACATAAAAATTAGTGGCCTACCGCATATTCGCATGGCCAACACCAAAACCATTAGTAAGGAAATTTTCATGTTAGTAGGTTTAGCCCTATTGGTGACGGGGCTAATTTTATATGCCTTCTTACGCAGCTTCCGCGCGATGCTGATCTCTATTGCTGTGGTGGTACTAGGTGTATTCTGGTCTTTCGGACTAATTTCGGTGCTCAATTATGAGATTTCGATGCTTTCTTCATTAATTCCTTCTTTGGTAATTGTGATTGGCGTCCCCAATTGTATTTTCCTCATCAATAAATACCACACCGAGTATAAGAATCACGGTAACCGCATTCTTGCCTTGCAAAGAGTTATTCGCAAAATTGGCGCTGCCACTTTATTGACTAACATTACCACTGCCATGGGTTTTGCGGCACTTATCTTAACCAATAGTGTTATTTTAAAAGAGTTTGGCGTCGTGGCTTCCATTAATGTGATGATGGTTTTCGTCATTTCCATTGTCCTAATTCCCATTTACTACAGTTTTGCGCGTGCTCCTAAAGAAAGACATTACAAACATTTGGAGAAACGTTGGATCAAGGGTTTTATCGACTGGCTGATTCGCACCACTATGTACCATCGCAAATGGGTCTATATTGCATTAATTAGCTTGCTCATTATTGCTTTATATGGAGTGAGTAAAATTTACACTACGGGTAATCTTAGTGAAGAGTTTAAAAAAAGTGATCCCGTTTATAAAGATCTGCATTTCTTAGAAGACAAGTTTAATGGCATGGTTCCTTTGGAATTAGTGATTGACACTAAAAAGGCCAATGGCATTTATAAAAGTGCGACCCTTAAACGCATCGACAGACTGCAAAGCGATCTTGCGCAAGTAGAAGGCATCAGCCGATCCTTATCTATTGTTGATGGATTAAAATTTGCAAAGCAAGCCTATTACCGCGGCGATTCAAGTTTTTACGCGCTGCCTACTAATCAAGAGAGAAGCTTTATTGCTAGTTATCTCCCGAAAGGGGAAAAAGAAAATCAGTCTAATTTATTAAGCTCTTTAGCAGACAGTACGGCGCGTTATACTCGTGTTACCATGCAGGTCAAAGATATGGGCAAAGAAGAAAGCACCTATATGCAGGAAGCCGTTTTTGCTACTATCGCCGAAAACTTTCCCTCCGAAAAATACGACGTAACCGTGACGGGTGCTTGGGTCGTTTTTCAAAAAGGAACCACCTATTTAATTAAAAACCTATTAGTAAGCTTAAGTCTAGCTATTGCGGTTATTGCCTTAGTAATGGCTTTTATCTTCCGCTCCTTCACCATGGTTTTGGTTTCTCTAGTTCCAAATATTTTCCCTCTAATTATGACCGCGGGAATTATGGGGTATTTTGGGATTCCGCTAAAACCAAGTACCATTTTAGTGTTTAGTGTGGCCTTCGGGATTAGCATTGATGATACCATACACTTCTTGGCGAAATATAGGCAAGAGCTTAAAAACACCCGTTATAACATCGGGCAGTCGGTACTTTTAGCCATTCGCGAAACAGGGGTAAGTATGTTTTACACCTCTATCGTGTTATTTTTTGGTTTTAGCGTTTTCACCGCTTCTAGCTTTGGCGGGATTGTAGCCCTAGGAATTTTAGTAAGTATCACCTTAGTAATCGCAATGATTGGTAATCTTTTAATATTACCAACCTTATTGCTTAGTTTTGAAAAGCTGATTATCAGTAAATCCTTTACCGAGTCTTACATTAGCATTTACGATGACGAAGTAGATGAAAGTGAGGACTTTGAAGGAGAAAAACCCTAAAAGTCAATAACATGAAAGGCATTATCCTCGCCGGTGGATCTGGTACCAGACTACATCCTTTAACCTTAGCCGTTAGCAAACAGTTAATGCCCGTTTACGATAAACCCATGATTTACTATCCCTTGGGTACACTTTTACAGGCCGGAATTAGCGATATCTTAATAATTTCCACTCCCCACGATATGCCACTTTTCCAAAAACTTTTGGGAGACGGCAGTCGCATCGGATGTAATTTTCAATACACCGTGCAACACGAGCCGAATGGCCTTGCGCAAGCCTTTGTTTTAGGAAAGGACTTTATTGGCAACGATAGTGTGGCTTTGGTTTTAGGAGATAATATCTTCTACGGATCTAAAATGGAAGATCTTTTACAAAGCAGCAAAAACCCTAGTGGGGGTGTTGTTTTCGCCTATCAAGTTTCCGACCCTGAGCGCTATGGTGTGGTAGATTTCGATGAAAATCTTATTGCCCGCTCGATCGAAGAAAAGCCGACTAAACCCAAATCGCGCTATGCGGTTCCCGGTTTATATTTCTACGATAATAATGTGGTGCAAATCGCTTCGGAGCTAAAGCCTTCTCCCCGCGGTGAGTATGAAATCACCGATGTAAACAAGGAGTATTTAAAGCAGGGAAAATTGCAAGTAGCTATTTTAGATAGAGGTACCGCTTGGTTAGATACGGGCACCTTCCCTAGCCTAATGCAAGCAGGACAGTTTGTGCAAGTTATTGAAGAAAGACAAGGACTTAAAGTGGGCTGTATTGAAGAAATAGCCTTCCGCCAAGGTTTTATAAATGACGAAAAATTGGTAGAAATTGCTGAGCCTTTGTTAAAAAGTGGTTATGGCAAATACCTTTTGGATTTAGTGAAAAAAGACTGATTAAATAATTGATGGAAAAGTTTAAGGATTATGTAAGCTTGATTGAAAACACCTTGGCGCGCCAAGATTTCGATCAAGAACCGATTGAATTATATCAACCTATATCCTACATCCTTTCCTTGGGAGGAAAACGACTAAGGCCAGCTATGGTTTTAGCGGGCTGCGACCTTTTCGAAGGCAATTTAGACGATGCCCTTTTGCCCAGTTTAGCGATAGAAATGTTTCATAATTTTTCGTTGGTACACGATGATATTATGGACGATGCTCATCTACGTCGTGGTAAAAAGACCATCCACGAAAAGTGGAATACCAATGTGGCCATCCTTACGGGAGATGCGATGCTGGTAAAATCGTATCAGTACCTAAATCAAGTTGATAAAAGTATTCTCGCTAAGGTTTACGAAATCTTTTCGAGAACGGCTTTAGAAGTGTGTGAAGGTCAACAATACGATATGAACTTCGAGAGCCTATCTAGCGTAAGCGAAGAAGATTATATTGAAATGATACGCCTAAAAACCGCGGTTTTACTGGGTGCGGCCCTTAAAATTGGGGCTTTAATTGGCAAGGCCTCAAATAGTCAGGCGGCAGCGCTTTACAAATTTGGAGTGGATGCCGGATTAGCTTTTCAGGTGCAAGATGACCTTTTAGATGCTTTTGGTGATCCCGATAAATTTGGTAAAAAGGTAGGCGGCGATATCTTACAAGACAAGAAAACCTTGTTAATGATTTATGCCCGTGAATTCGCGCCTTTAGAGTTAGCTTCTTTGCAAAAGGAGAACTTAAAAGGTGAAGCGAAGGTGAAAGCTTTCCAGAAATTTTTTATCGAATGTGGGGCCGAAACGAAGGCCATTGCCAAGCGCGAAGAATTGTTAAAAAGTGCTTTAAATGCACTCGCTTCCGCAGATGCGAAAAATGATAAGGTGAAAATCCAACTCACAAATTTCGCTCAATGGCTCAGTCACCGCGATCATTAAATATTAACCTTAGCCTTTTAGAATCTCACCCGAAAAAGGAGTGGCTGCTTGCCAATCTGCGCAAGCAATTAGCCAAGGATTTAAATTGCCCAGAAGCAGAGGTTCCCGCGAGTGATTTAGAAAAGTGGTTAAATATATGGCTGGAAAAGCACCAAAGTCAAGGCTATTCATTTAGCGATTTATTTTACCGCATTGATTTGGCCGAAAAATATTTAAACGTGAATACCGAAGAAATCGCCCAAGCCATTCTCAAGCGCGAAGCGATTAAAGTCTATTTTAGAGCGCAGTACAGCGGTATTATTTAAGGTGCATTTGACTATAAATTATAGCCTCAGGTTTTCAATAATAGTTAACCCTAGTTAGAACTCATGTTCTTTAGAAGTACACTAAGAAAATGGGAGCCCACGACGCGCCGTAAGGACTGTATTGATCATGCAGTAAATTATAGCGAATTCCCAAAAGCATCATTCCCTTCTTCCCTACTTTTTGACGAAAGCCACCTTGCACAAAAAGAACATTAGTCCAGCGGTTTTCTACATCAAAATCAAAAGTGTTGATATTGTAGAGATAGGCATCATGGTTTAAAACCTCAAATTGAGCGCCTAGGAAAACACTTTCTAAAGGACTATAATTAGCGAAAATGTTGGGGCCATGCACGGTATTTTCGAAGTCTGTATTCTGATAACTGCCATTGGCCCAAATACTTCTCCAACGCGCATAATTATACATATACCCTGCTCCTACCACTAAATTTTCATTTACTTGATAACCGACTTGTGGCGCAAGGAAAATATTGGTATTAGTCCCAAACGATAATCCTGCACCGCCGCCGAAAATTAATTTATCAGTCCAAGATTTAGGTTTCTCAGGATTTACTTGTGTCTTTGGCTTTACTTCTTCGCTTTGCTCTGTTGGCTTATCGGCCGTGGAGCCACCCTTTTTAAAGCGCTCACTTTGCGCGGAAAGGCTTAACGAAAAAGCCACAAAGATTACTAACAAAAGATTTTTCATATTCAGCTAAACGATTTAGATTAAACAAAGTTATATAAAGCAATGCCTATTTCGTATTAATAATGGTCGATTAGAAGAATGAGGGCATTATATTTATCTTAATTTTGCACAAACTTACGGACCACGTAACATTAACATGGATAGATTTTCTTTTCTCGGTGGAGTACATAGTGACTTTATTGATGAATTATACCAACAGTATCTCACAAGCCCCGATAGCGTAGAACCTAGTTGGAGGGCTTTCTTTCAGGGCTACGACTTTGCCAAAGAAGAGTACGACGATGAAGACGGCAGCTATGCAGCAGATTCGGAGATAACTCTTAATCACGCTGAAATTGTAGCCGAAATCCGCAAGGAATTTCAAGTTCTTGCTTTAATTGATGCTTATCGCAAGAGAGGCCACCTCTTTACCGCCACTAACCCAGTGCGTACGCGCCGTGAATACGAGCCAAAATTAAGTCTAGAAAATTTCGGATTAAGCCAAGCTGATTTAGATAAACCTTTTCAGGCAGCGAAAGAAATTGGCTACGACAATTCGAAAACCTTAAGCGAAATTATTGAACGCCTTGAGCGTGTTTACTGTCGCAGTATTGGTTTAGAGTATATGTATCTCGGTGATCCGGAAAAAATTACTTGGATTCAGAAAAAATTGCAAGAAGGAGATAATGCTCCTGATTATAGTGCAAAAGATAAAAAGCTCATCCTTCATAAATTAAATGAGGCGGTAGCTTTCGAAAACTTCATTAACCGAAAGTTTGTAGGTCAAAAGCGCTTCTCCATTGAAGGGGCAGAAAGTCTTATTCCCGCGATGGAATTCGGTATTCGTCACGCCGCGCGACTAGGTGTGAAGGAATTTGTAGTAGGAATGGCACACCGCGGACGCTTAAACGTCCTCTCAAATATTTTTGGGAAAACGCAACGCGATATCTTCAGTGAATTTGAAGGTAAAGAGTTCGTAGACGATGAGTTTGATGGTGATGTTAAATACCACTTGGGGTATACTACCACCAAAACTTTAGATAATGGCGAGGTTATTAAATTAAACCTCTCGCCTAATCCATCCCACTTGGAGGCCGTTGATGCCATTGTAACCGGTATAGCCCGTGCTAAGATCAATACCGATTACAATAAGGATGAGTCGAAGGTAATGCCCATCTTAATCCACGGAGATGCCGCGGTTGCCGCTCAAGGTATCGTGTACGAAGTACTGCAAATGGAAACCCTAGAGGGTTACCGCACCGGAGGCACTGTGCATATGGTGATTAACAATCAAGTAGGCTTCACCACCAATTACTTAGATGCGCGTTCAAGTATCTATTGTACGGATGTGGCTAAAACCGTTCAAGCGCCAGTTCTGCATGTAAATGGTGACGACGTAGAAGCGGTTATTCACGCAACGTTGTTTGCCATGGAATACCGTCAGCGCTATAATCTCGATATTTTCATAGATCTGTTATGCTACCGCAAATACGGACATAATGAAGGAGATGAGCCACGCTTTACTCAGCCTTTACTTTATAAAACTATTAGCAAGCATCCCGATCCAAAGGTAATTTACCAAAACAAATTAGAGAAGGAGGGAATTGTCGATAAGGCCTTTATGAAATCGCTTGAGGCCGAGTTTAAAGATGTGCTGGAAATGCGCTTCGACGAATCGAAGAAGATTGAAAAAAACACCATCACCCAGTTTATGCTGGATGAGTGGGAAGGTTATAAGACCGCTAGTCCCGAAGACTTCAACCAATCGATCGATACTTCTTTCGACATTGATACTTTGAAAAAAATAGCTCACACGATTACGCATCTACCAGAAGGGAAAAAATTCTTTGTTAAGATTAAACGCTTAATGGAAGACCGCTGGAAAATGGTAGATGAGCGCAATAGCCTCGATTGGGGTATGGCCGAGCTTTTAGCTTATGGTTCCCTCATTCATGAAGGTTTTAACATACGCCTTAGCGGTGAAGATTCGGAACGAGGAACCTTCTCGCACCGACATGCTGTAATTAAAGTAGAAGACTCGGAAGAAGAGCACGTTCTCCTCAATAATATAAAAGGCAAGGAAGGCCGTTTTGCGGTTTATAATTCCTTACTTTCAGAATACGGTGTAATGGGTTTTGATTATGGTTATGCCATGACTTCCCCCGAAACCCTGGTAATTTGGGAAGCGCAGTTTGGTGACTTCTTTAATGGAGCACAAATTATTGTGGACCAATTTATTTCCGCTGCTGAAGATAAGTGGAAAGTGCAAAACGGATTGGTTCTATATTTACCGCACGGCTACGAAGGGCAGGGCGCCGAGCATTCTAGTGCCCGCTTAGAGCGCTGGTTACAGCAATGTGCCCAGTACAATATGCAGGTAGTAAATATAACTACACCCGCTAACTTCTACCACTTATTACGTCGCCAAATGAAGCGCGATTTCCGCAAACCTTTGGTGGTGATGACGCCTAAGAGTTTACTACGTCATCCTAAAGTTCAATCGCCATTAGAGGATTTGGCCGATGGCAGTTTCCGCGAATTAATCGACGATTCCCGCATTGAAGATAAAACTACTGTGAAAAAGCTCTTCTTTTGTAGTGGCAAGATCTATTACGATATTGACAAAGTTAGAGACGAGGAGCTTCCGCAAGATCGCGCCTTTATTCGCCTCGAGCAATTATACCCTTTAGCCGAAGATCAGATCAAAGATTTGATTGCCAGCTACCCGAATGCAGAAGAAGTTTATTGGGCTCAAGAGGAACCACGCAATATGGGTGCTTCTTGGTATGTTCAAGTTAACTTCCCTGTAAAATTAAAAGAAGTTATTTCGCCTGCCGCTAGTGCTAGTACCGCTCCCGGTTCATCAAAATTAGCCGCCTCGCGTTATGAGGCCCTGTTATCAAAAATTTTCAACGCCTAGTTATCACTAAATCATGAGTTTAGAAGTAAAAGTTCCTTCACCAGGAGAATCCGTTTCCGAAGTAGAAATAGCCAGCTGGTTAGTTGCTGACGGTGATTATGTAGAAAAAGATCAAGAAATTGCTGAAATCGATTCCGATAAGGCAACCCTTGCCTTGCCCGCCGAAGAGTCTGGTATTATTACCTTAAAGGCAGAAGAAGGTGAATCAGTAGAAGTAGGACAAGTAATTGCCCTAATTGATACTAGTGCTGCTACCCCCGAAGGAGACAGTAGTTCCAAAGCTGAGTCTTCCCCTAAAGAGGAAGAGAAACCTGCGCCTGCTCCGAAAGAAGCTCCCAAATCGGAAGAAAAAACTTACGCTAGTGGCTCTGCCTCTCCTGCAGCTAAGAAAATTTTAGACGAAAAAGGCATCAGCGCCAGCGCAGTAACCGGTACTGGTCGCGATGGTAGAGTTACCAAAGATGATGCAGTAAAAGCGGAAGCCAGTATGGGTACACCGACTAATGCTCCACGTCCTAGCGACAGTTCCAAAATGAGCAGCTTGCGCAGAAAGTTAGCCAAGCGTTTGGTAAGTGTTAAAAACGAGACGGCCATGCTTACTACTTTTAACGAAGTAGATATGAAGCCGATCTTCGATTTACGTCAACAATACAAAGAAGACTTTAAACTGAAACACGGCGTAGGCCTTGGTTTCATGTCCTTCTTTACCCTTGCGGTTACCCGTGCGCTTAAAGAGTTCCCGCAGGTTAATAGCATGATTGACGGCGATAATTTAGTTAGCTTCGGTTATGCCGACATTAGCATCGCGGTAAGCGGACCGAAAGGACTAATGGTTCCCGTTATTCGCAATGCCGAAAACATGAGTTTTGCTGGCGTAGAAAAGGATATAAAGCGTTTAGCCACCAAAGTAAGAGACGGTAAAATTACGGTGGATGAAATGACTGGCGGAACCTTCACCATTACCAATGGTGGTGTATTTGGCTCCATGCTTTCTACTCCTATTATCAATCCTCCGCAAAGTGCCATTTTAGGAATGCACAATATTGTGGAACGCCCGGTAGCCATTAACGGCGAAGTGCATATTCGTCCGATAATGTATGTGGCTCTTAGCTACGATCACCGTGTAATTGATGGTAGAGAGTCAGTTGGTTTCTTGGTAGCGATTAAAGAGGCGCTCGAAAACCCTGCTGAATTACTAATGAACAATGAGGTTAAAAAAGCCCTTGAGTTTTAATTAGACCCTTCTTAAATACAAAGCCGCCCAGTTTTGCAATTGGGCGGCTTTTTTTGTTTTAAAACCTGCCTTATTTTTCCTTTCATTGAAAATCTATGGACTTTTAATTTATAGTCGCACTCAGGTTTCTAACTTAGCCGCCTGAATAGAATTTACAAATGATAGACACGCATACCCATATATACCTAGATCGCTTTAAAGAGGATATTGACGCTATTTTGGAACGAGCAGAAACGGTTGGGGTAGAGCGTTTTTACCTTCCTAATATTGACAAAGAAAGTATCGCCGACCTAAAAGCTTTAGCTGCCGCTCATCCCCAAATTTATCCGATGATGGGCCTCCACCCTAGTCACGTTAAAGAAGATTGGCAAGAGCAGTTGGCCGCAGTTTGGGAAGAGCTAGAGGGCGAAACGAAATACTTTGCAGTAGGCGAAATTGGTATTGACCTGTACTGGGATAAAACCTTTATTGCTGAGCAACAAGAAGCTTTTCGCAGGCAGATTCGCAAGGCCAAAGAAATGCATTTACCCATTGTTATTCACTGTCGTGATGCATTTGATGAGACTTTTGAGGTTTTAGAAGCAGAAGCGGATGAGCAGCTATTTGGCATTTTTCACTGTTTCACCGGTAATTTAGAACAAGCCCGACGCGCATTGGCTTTAAATCTAAAACTAGGTATTGGCGGAGTCGTTACTTTTAAAAACGGTGGTTTAGATAAAGTGGTGGCCGAATTAAAAACCGAAGATTTAGTTTTGGAAACCGATGCACCCTTTTTAGCGCCTGCACCCTTTCGGGGGAAGCGTAATGAGCCGGCATATTTGGAGCAAATTGCCCAGAAGATTGCCGATATACATCAGGTTTCTAAAGAAGAAGTGGCACGCATCACCACTGAAAATGCCTTAAAAATATTCGGACATGAGTAGAGAAGCTAAAGTTCTAATGCTCTATACCGGCGGTACTATTGGGATGATTCTCCAAGAAAATGGCTCCTATCATCCTTTCAGTTTAGCCAACCTTATGCTGCAAATTCCCGAGATTTCGCAGTTCGACTGCAGTATTGATACCGATAGCTTCGATGAACCGATCGACTCTTCCAATATGCTGCCTGAACATTGGCAACGCATTGCGCTGCGCATTAAAGAGGATTATGGTATATACGATGCTTTTTTAATTTTACATGGTTCCGATACCATGGCTTATACCTCATCTGCCCTGAGCTTTATGCTTGACAATTTGGGCAAACCCGTTATTTTAACGGGTAGCCAATTACCAATTGGTATTCCTCGTTCGGATGCGCGCGAAAACATTCTCAGTAGCTTAGAAATCGCCTTGGCTCGTAATGATGAAGGAGGCCCATTGGTGCCCGAAGTGGCAGTTTATTTTGAATATGACTTATACCGCGGCAATCGCGTGCAAAAGGTCAGCGCTCAAGATTTTGAAGCTTTTCAGTCGCCCAACTACCCGAAATTAGCAGAGGCAGGCGTAAGTATAAAATACAATCGCAATTATATTGCCCGTGCTACGGCGGGCGCCTTACAAGTTAATCTAGATTTGGATCCAAGAGTGGGAATAATCCACTGCTTTCCAGGCATGACGGCGGAATTAGTACTACCCCAAATCTTAAACCCCCAAGTACAAGCTTTAATCATCCGCAGTTTTGGCGCGGGTAATGCTCCTAATCAGACTTGGCTCTTAGATGCCCTTGCACAGGTATGCAATAGCGGCAAACCCGTTATAAATGTCAGCCAGTGCTCGGCAGGTAATGTAGAAATGACCAAATACGAAGCGGGCCGAAAATACCATGAGATTGGCCTAATTGGCGCCGGCGACATGACTTTTGAAGCGGCCTTATGCAAGACCATGTTTCTGCTCGGAAAGAATTTAAAAGGAGAAGAATTTAAGTTGGCTTTTTGCGATAACTTAAAAGGGGAAGTGAGTATTTAGGGTGGCTTTCAGCCTCCTTTTATTATTCTATAAATAGTCCCTCATCGACCCGTTTGGCGCAGCCCGATAATTCTGTATCGTATCATTTAGAGCGCCTCTGACTAAAAGTAGACAAGTTTTAAAACATAACTTGAAACAATATCTCAGCGAAGCTTGACGAAGGTAAATTTTCGTTAGTTAAGGACGTATAAGCCAATTGTACTTTTGCGGCATTGCCTTTCAATTGCTTAGACAATCCTAGTGACCAGCCCGTTTGCCGTTTAATTATAGAAGCAGCATTAAGGTCAAACTCAGGGCTTAACCCAAAGTATCGTGCATCAATGCCATAACCTCTACGACTAAGGTAACCTGCTTGCACATTAAAAGCACTACCCAAAGCCAAGTACTCACTTATTTCGGTTGCTAATAAAGCATCTGAAGCCGTTTCACTACGGAAGGTTCCGTCCAAGTTAGTAGCCGTGGCAACCACATATTCTCCTAAAAAGGAGAATCCTTTATACTTCATCAATACATCACTGTATACTTGGCGGTAATCGGGCTGCTGAAAGCCACCTGTGCTATTGTAAAGGTTGAATAAATTATGTCCCTCACCTCTCGCTCCGCTGGCGCCATCATTAAAACTTGCAGCGCCACCGAGGACCATTTTCAAAGATTCTTCCCGGGCGAAATCAGCAATGGACTCTTCATTACCGGAAGCAAATTGCCCCAGAGGATAAACATCTAGACGCGCGGCATACTTGAAGCCACCTTGATCAATATCTCTTGAATCGGTCCCGAAAGAATTGCGACCATCACCAGAGGTAATTGCAATTTGCGGTTTAATACCGAAGGCTTCACCACCTATATAATAATCCACATAGAGTCCTAGCTCACGCCCAGAATTGCTAAAAGCCGCACTCAGCAAACTACGTCCGGGATATTGCAAATGAGTTTCCATTATTTGCATCTCACGGTTATTGGCAATATTTTGCTTCTGCCCTACATAAATGTTCATCTTTTCAGTAGGATGAAATCCTATCCATGCATCTAATAAGGGGTCTGATAAGCTAAAATCTAATTGAATGAAAAAACTTACATTTTCTTCTTTCATTTTCCCGCCAAGATTAAAATAGGAGCGACGAGAATTGAGATAAAAATCGGCATCCGAACCTTCAACATTTTCCATACCAATGTAGGGCTGCACCATTCCGCCAATGCGAAACTGATAAGCATCATCGTTAAACGAAAACAGGAGGCCAGATCCCAATTCAAATTTAGCCTCACTTTTACTAGGCTTAATTTGCGCAGTTGCCACGGCAGTGGAAGCAAGCAGAACGAGTAAAATATTCTTAGTCATAATTAGATGATACTTATTTTAAGCCTTGTATTTCTTTAGTTTTGAGATAGCGGTAAATCGGTAATTCTTCGCCTAAATCGGTTTTTATCACTTCAAAGTAAATAAAGCTACTGGTGGCCTCTGGTTCTAGCACTGCCGCCGATAAATTGCTTCTTCTTTGCTTTAAGCTAATAACATAAGTCCCAGCAGGAAAGCTCACCATTTTAATTTCCAATTTAGCTTCAACTTCCTGTGGATGAACACCTTCGTAAGAATGGGTCTTTCTATTATATTCGGTAATGGTATAAGCTTCAACCTCCATACTTTGGTCATTTGAAAGTTGTTGAATGCTCAGTCCCAGTGTTTTTAGTTTAGCTATCGCCGCTTCGTTACCGGGTAAAATCAGATAGGCACTGGGCCTTTCTCTCTTCAAAGTTGCCTTCGAATGCAGGGCATCGCGAATTATAACCTCCATAGAGTCCAACTCATTCCTACCAATATCTATTACCGCTATTTTACCGGAGCGCAGCTTGCGGCTCGATTTAACCACAATTGCTTGCGCAGATGGGTTCTCTGTGCGTTCCAGTACCTGCTTAATTTGGTCAGCTTTTGCTTGCGCAGATTGTAAATAAGACTGAGCAATAGTGAAAGTAGTAAAAACCCTACGCTTATAAGATGTTCTGCCAATACCTACCCCGCGCACTTCAATTAAAGTAGAAATACAATTTGATAAAGCGTAAGAGGTTGCACTCGATCGCGGATTTACCGCACCGAGATTAAAGTGGGTTTCACCATGATAATCGGTACTCGTTATATAATCGTAAGAGCTTAGACCATTTGCTTTAATCTTTTCCTTGGCGGGATTTACAAACTCCTTTTCTGTAAACTGACGTAGCTCTTGAGGTACATTTAAATTGCCCGAGTATAGAAACATTACATCATAGGCGGCAGTAATGCCCCACTCACTCATACGTGCAAAATCGCGACGAAAAGGACGGTATTCGTGGAAATCTAATGCGACATCGGGACCAAAGTCATTAAAAGCCTGCTTTAAGCTTACCGATTCGGGAGCGTTTAATTTGGTTTGATCGCGGTTTAAGTCTAAGCCATTTGCGGCATAACGGTCTTGCTTTTCATAACCGTCAATATTAGCCATTGGTATAATTTGCAGCGTAATATCATCGAGTAATAATTGTTGTTCTGGATCTTCCAACAAGCGATCTATTAAATAGAGTAAGCCTTCCGTGCTGGCGGGTTCATTTCCATGTAAACCCCCTTGCATCCAAACCTTAGTTTTCTTTTTGTCAGACTTTCCATTACTCAAACTTAGCATTGGAATTTTTTTGCCTTTTTGGCTTTCGCCAATAAAGGTGTAGCTAATCAATTCGGGATGCGCGCTTACTTTTTCATTAATAAAGGCCATCAGCTCATCATAGCTGGTAAAACCTTTCTTTTTCGCAAAAGCCGGAGTATTAATCTCCAAATCGAAATCGGGGAAAAATTTTTCCGTAAGCTTTTTACCTTGTGGACTAAACTGGGCGTTTACCACAAAAGAGAAAATAAGGAGGAATATAGATAGTGTTCTTTTCATTTTAGAATGCGAATGAAGTTGTTAGTCTAAAAATCCATTCATTCCCTTCTTTTGGACTGCTATCGATATAATTAGAACCGGCTTCCGCTTCAACATAATCAACTGAAGCTTGTACTTTGATACCGTAGTTTTTAGAGAAATACTGAGAGATCCCCAGGGTGTAATAGTTGGGACGATTATAAAAGGTTCCATTATTTAAAAAGGAGTGCTCATCTGCTGAAAGGTGAGTATAGCGGGCATCTACTGAAAAGCGATTCTTAAATAAATAGCCCATCTGAATATTATATCCTCTACCCAACATCATTCTTCCCTTTACGTAGTTCTCTACATCTTCTACCCCATCTACCGTAAAGCTAGAAGCTAGACTACCATCATTTCGCTGGCGTTGAGTGATATCGGTGGGCACTGTGGCCGTGGTATAAACAAATTCGCCTACTGCAGAAAAGCCTTTGTATTTGAATAAGAAATCGATTCCCAATTTGCTAAAACTTGGCAGGGAATATTCACCTTTATCATTAAGATATAAAATTGCACCACTTTCGCGTCCACGGCGGCTACTCATGCGATCATTATAACTGTAGGCGACGCCAATTACCAAGCGTGGTACTAGCTCTCGCATTATATCAACCTCGTGATATTGACCCATATTGGTGAATAATCCAAAGGGTAAAAAATCTAAACGGCCTCCATATTTCAAACCACCGAAATCTGCCCCAAATACATTGAGTCCATCGCCATTGGTTAGAACTAAACTAGGCTTTAAATACATCCCTCCATCCAAGGGTACGGTACCATCTATGAAAATTCCAAATTCACGAATGGTACTAAAAGCAGATGTTACTCTGCTCCGTTCCACCAGTTGCAAGGTTTGCGAACGAATGAGGAGCTCCCTACTATCCGTAGGTGTGTTTTTTTGGCCTAGACGGATGCGCCAGCGGTCAACAAATTCGTATCCTACCCAAGCATCCATCAAAAATTGAGGTGATATAGTCTCTACTTCTCCTGTTCCACTTAGGTCTACCTGAATTCGCCAAGAAAGACGTGATTGGGGGTCGTCCCCGGTTAAACGTAGACGAGCCCGGCGCATTCTAAATCGAGCGGCATTAGTGGTTATCGTAGGGTCTTCAAAAGAGGTGACGTCTAAAAAGGGCTGGAGATAACCTACTATTTTTATCGAATAGTCATCTTTAGCTTCAAAATGAAGCCCATCGCCGAAAGAATATTTTTGCAATCTAATACCTTGCGCAAAAGCCGAGCTTATCAGCAAAGCGCAGATAAAAGTTAAGATGTATTTTGGATAGGGTAACTTGGTTTCCATGGGCTCTAATCAAAGCTGTTTTTTGCAATCACTTTACCTTCGTCCATCATTTGTTTGCCACCACTAAATACTTCGGTAAGTTGAAAGGATTCGTCAAAAAAGCAGAAGTCGGCATCTCTACCAATCTCAATTTCGCCCTTCTGACTTAGGCCAAGGTTTTTCGCTGGGTTAGAACTTACAATTTTAAAGGCATCACTAGTTGATAAGCCATCTTGAATCAATTTTACGGCTTGTTCTAGGTTTAGTTGGAAGGATGCTCTTTTGAAACCAATTAATTTCCCGTTTGCATCTTTTTTATCCAGTCCCGCATTACCATCACTGCTAAAAGTTAAATAATCAATTCCCGCTCCTTGATCTAGAGCATATTGTATAGCTTTATAAGGCTCAATATAATTAGTTCCTCCGGTAGAAATATCAATCATTCCACCCATCTTAGCGAAGACTATTCCCTGATCTATTAAATCTTTCGTGCGCGCCATGTGCGTAGGAGATATATTCTCAATAGGAAATTCATGGTCTTTCACAATCCTCAAAAGCGTATCAATTTTTGAATTTAGCGCACCAAGGTGGATATGTAAGATACCTTTCTTTTTTGCGATCATACCGCCTACCCTGACTTGCCTTAGCAAATGCAATAACTCTAAATCGGTTGGATAGGAAGACCGTACATCAGAAATGGCAATCTTACAGCCCAAAACCTTATCGATAAAAATCATTTCATCTTGCACATTCGAAGTGATATGCATGGGTTCTAGTCCGAAATAGCCCGTGTACATGTAGGCCGTAACTCCTTCCATTTCCAAAGATTTGGCCTTGGCATACAATGTTTTAATACCACGAGTCGACCCATCAGTACCTAATAAGCCTACTACAGTCGTACTCCCACAGGAAATAAGATCCGTCATTGATATTTCAGGAGTCATGGATGAAAAACCGTGTTTTCCGCCAGCCCCAATAATATGAATATGCTGATCCACTAAGCCGGGAGTCATGGTTTTACCTTGCGCATCCCAAACCGTAAAGGCCTTATTACTGTCTATCTGATCTTCGATAGCTAGTATTTTTCCACCTCCAATTAATAGATCTTTCTGTCCTAAAGCTTGGGGAGCGTACATGTTGGCGTTTTTTATAAGAAGCATATTTAAATAAAATGATAGATTAACATTATAAGCAAAGCAGTTAGGAGTGGAATGAGATTTCTGCGGACAATTTGAAGGGTGCTTACTTGGGCTATTTCTGCTGTAGCAATTAATACCCCAGCAACGGGAGAAACCGTTCTACCCATAGAAGCCGCAAAATTCATGGGAAGAATTAAATAAGCGCTTTTCACGCCAAACTTGGCCGCAATATTGGGGATTAGTGGCCCAAAAGCAAAGAAGGCAGCATTACCGCTACCCATAAGCATGGCGGCCGCAAAAATCATTATCGTCATTACAATGCCGATACCAATGGCATTTAAACCAATGCTATTGGATAATTCCAATAGACCTCTAATTAGTCCCAACTCAATAAGCCCTTGGGAGAAAATATCAGCCGCAATAATTAAGGTTACTACGGTTTTAAAAATATTACCCATTCCATTCCAAAATAATTTGAGGGAAGCTAACACCTGTTTAAGATTTTTATGACGTACTAACTCGAAAAGCAAAGCCACAAAAAGACTAATAAACATGGCGGTGGTCGTTTCTAATTTAATGGGAGGATCAAAGAGCTTACTTAAATCAGAAAAGAGGATAAGTAACAGAATGGGTAATACTGGAATTATGGCATAAATAGCAGGTGCTTTTTTAAGTTCCTTGGTGCTTTCGCTCTCTTTTCTGCCTGAAGCATCTTGCGAAAGCTTCTTATCGAAATGACGATTCACAAAGTAATAACAAATAGCAAGCACTAAACTCAGGGGCAAAACCAATGGAATCTGCTCTTGCACAAAATAATCAACTGCTGGTACTTTGATAATTTCCGCCGCTCTAACCGTCATAGCCGAGGCGGGCCCTAAACCAATTGCTGTAGATGCCGTAATTACCGAAACCGCACTCAATCGACTAACACCGAGGTTCAATAAAATGGGGAAGATTGAAGCCATTAGAAGAAGGCTTAATCCTGCCGCCGATGGTATGGCAACAAATAGCACTTGGCTAATAGGGATTACCGCTACCGCCGTTAGTTGCGGGTAATTGCGCAAAAGGGCTAAAGGCTTCATCGCTAATTCTACCAATGCTTTAGAGGCGCCGATATGTTCGATATAGGCTACGAACCCCCCAATTGCCATTATCATAAGACCAACGCCCATATTGGTTTTTCCAAAAGACTCACGTACTAATTGGAAAAGGTCGAAAGGATAAAAACCTGTTGCCGATTCAGCTTCAGTAGGCCCAGTGCCAAGTGCCTTTGCTATAACTAACATGGCTAAGCCCGCGAGTAAAAGGACCGCATGTGGATAGTATTCATTTAACAGCATCCAAGCTACCAGAATTATGAATAAAACCGCAATAATTGGACTTAGCATATTCTGTATTCAATCAAAAAGATGAGCCGTCTATTTTTGTTCCTGGAGAGAAAAGCAAGGGAGTATTTACGCCATGCTGTTCAAATTCACCGGTTATATCAGGATTGCGCGTATAGCTCTCGTTGGGGTTATCAGAAAAAGGAGCAATATCAAACATTACAAGCTCATTACCATCTGCATCGTAGAGATAGGCAATATCGCCAGCATTATTAAGGTTCATATTACCGGTTGTACTAGTAACCACGGTGGCCCCACCAAAATTACCGGTAGGATTTCCTCCCCCAAATAACACTAAAGCCTTACCTGGCTGCAATATGGTACCGACTGCAAAAACGTGACGCGGAACGTTGTCTGTTAAAGCTTGACTATCATAAACCCTAAAGTTAGATAGGTCAGCTTCGCGAGCACCCGCATTATAGATTTCGATAAATTCATCCTCAGCTTGAGAGTATGAGCCATCCCCATTTGCATCTCCTTCTAAACCGTTATTGGAAGGATCGTATAAAACTTCATTAAAGAGCAAGTTTAAAGCGGCGGGTGATTCATCGTCTTCAATGGACAATACCAAAGTTTGCGGTTCAAATTGACCATTGCTAACAGCTGCTATTTGTATTATTACTGATCTATTGCCATTTAACTGACTATCATCAATAGCAGACAAGGTGATGGAGGCTGTTACGCTTCCAGCTGGCACCAACAATTGTGAGGCAGAAAGATTGTAATCGACACCCTGAATAGCCGATCCCGCTAACGAAAAGCTGATGCTTACATCACTACTAAAGGAAGACGATAAACTTGCTATAATATCTGCGCTGCCGCCATTTTCGAGAATACTGAGACTACTTAGCGATACTGTTACCTCTGGGCCGTCGCCAGTATTTGGCCCAGCTACATCATCCGTTTCACATGTAGTAAAAAGGAAGACCATAGCCAAACCGAATAGTTGAATTCGATTTATCATAAAATAGTGGACTTATAGAGTCAGATTGAATGCTTGTTAAAGTTTTTGAAATCTTAAAGTGCTCGACTCATTTCCGCTTTTCACTACTAATAAATAGCTGCCAGCGCTTAGATTTCCAATAGCAATATTTTCTGCATCACCCTCTACCACACGAATTAAAGTTCCCGTAATATGATACAAACTAATTTCGTCGATTTGCAAACCACTAGTATTCAACGAAATATAATTAGTGGCTGGATTGGGATATAATTTCAAACTATTCCGAGAGATTTCTGTCAATCCGATATTTTGGTTACTCACGGTAATCTCTATCGAATCGGAAATATTTGTACCATCGTTAGAAGTAGCAGAAACCCAAACACTTCCATTATTTAAAGCTGTTACCAGACCTACAGGATCTACTGAAGCAACATTACTGCCTGCTGCTACAGACCACGTTAAAGTAATATCAGAAGCAAAATTTGGAGTAACGTTAGCGCTTAATTGTAAAGTACCACCTTGTGTGCTAATACTAGCTCCCGCGCTGGAAGAAACCGTTACCGTTTCCACTACATAGCTAGTTGAGAAGGGCGTGCCATCGAACATAGTACCAGGTGAGAAAAGTGCGGTAGTAGTATCTCCGTGCTGAATAAAGTTACCCGTAAGATCAGGAACGCGAGTGTAACTTTCATTGGGATTGTTTGATAAAGCATCTGAGTCGAAAAACAGAACCCAAGCTCCACTGCCATCTTTCACTCCAATTACTTCACCTGAATTGTTTAAGTTTAAATGTGATGAGGTTGTATCCGCTGAAAGTAATACTGCATTTCCAAAAGTACCGGTTAAAGGACCACTTCCAAAAACAACTAAAGCCCCATTAGGTGGAACAATTGTTCCCGCAGGCACTACATATCTTAGCGTGCCACCCGACGCAGTATCATCCCAAATCTCGTAATTACTTGCATCAAAATTTGTGGTCCCAATGTTTACAAACTCAATAAAAGAATCTTCCTCTTGGTCGTAAACTCCGTCGCCATTGGCGTCGCCATCGGTCCCGCTATTTGACGGATCGTATAGTACTTCATTGATAATTAGTTGCCCATAACTAAAAGAGCTGAGCATTAATAGACTGAAAAGTGTAATTATTTTTTTCATACCACTTGTTTTAATTTATCTACCGAAGTAAGAGGAATTGGCCTGATTGAATGCATACCAATTTTTAATACTTTAGCATACCAATATGAAGATCGAAATAAATGAGCTGCTAAGCATTATTAGGCGAAGTGAATCTACCAAAGCGAAACAAGCAAAATATCAATTGCTTTACGCTGCTTTAAAGGGGGCGATTCTGAACGAAAGCTTACCTAATCAATGTGAATTGCCCGCCACCCGCCCCATAGCTAGTGCACTAAAACTCTCACGTAGCACGGTAATTAAGGCCTATGAGCTTTTAAAACTAGAGGGTTTACTCATTGCTCAAGTTGGCGCTGCCCATGTAGTAAACTTCAAGCTAAAAGAAGAAGTAGAAACTTTATTTGAGAACCCTACCTTCCAGTACATTTCTATCTCCGAATCGGCAGAGGCTTTTTTAGGAACTGCGACCAAATTAAATAGCATCGATGATATTGGAGTCGCCTTCCGACCTGGTGTTCCACCTTTGGATTTATTCCCCATCGACAAATGGCGGAAGTTGCAAAATGAATATTGGCAATTTGTCCGCGCTTCCGAACTTAGTTATCATTCGGGTGCCGGCATAGAGTTGTTGCGAAAAACGATTGCTACCTATCTTAAACTAAGACGAGGACTAAACTGCGACTATCGACAAATTTTTGTGGTAGGAGGCTCCTTGCAATCTCTTTACCTCATTGCTAAATTACTCACCAATCCTGGCGATGAAGTCATTTTAGAAGACCCTACTTTCCCCAATGTTCACTCTTTGTTTAAAGGAATGAGAACAAAAAGTCAAGGTATTGGCCTAGATGAGAAAGGAATAGATATCCGAAAATTAGAGAATTTGATCACGCCAAAATCAAAGTTAATTCACGTTACTCCTTCTTGTCACTACCCCTTAGGTATTCAAATGCCTGCAGAGCGGAAATTGGAACTTTTAGACTTAGCAGCGACCAATGGAATGTATTTGATTGAGAATGATTATGAGCATGAAATTAACTTTCCTTCCCATGATGGTCAGCCTTTATTCTCCTTCGACAAAGAAGACAGGACCTTTTATTTAAGCACCTTTAACAGAACCCTTCACCCCTCTATACGGGTGGGCTTCGTGGTCGTACCTAAACATTTGATCGATCCATTTAACGCATTACTCATGCATTCGCATCGATCCATATCACCTGTTTTGCAAACTGTTTTGCATCAGTTTATTGAAAAGAAATATCTGCACGACCACATGAATAATGCTGCTAAGCAGGCACAGCAGCGAAAGTTGGCATTTTTACAGCTGCTTAAACGAGACCTTTACAAGTTTTTAGAAGTGATTCCCTCGGATATAAACTCTTTGCAGATTACCTGTAAACTTTTGGAAGGAAAGGACAGCGACAAAATTAAAGACCTAAGAGCCGCTGGCATTATTGCGCACCCCTTAAGCAAGTGTTACGTTAAAAAGGTAGAGCAACAAGGACTTATTTTTGGTTTTTCTGCTGTGCGACCACAACTCCTGAATATCCATTTTCAGCGCTTAGTAAATGGCTTAACTGACCAAGGCTGATGGTAATGAAAATTTGGATCTCGAACTTCAAATTTTTTAAATTATAAAATGCTACCCGCCTATTTTCCATAATGATTTCTCAATAAAAAAATCAGACGACGTTAATTTATGGTTAATTTCAGTTTAGCAACAGTCTGATTTCTAATTTTGAAACGAGCTCAGGTTTTAATTAGCTTGCACTGATTTTTTATTGACTCCCAAATTTTCATGCTTTACAAAATTTTATTCCAGCGCACCAGTTTTCTCTGCCTGGCCATCACACTTTTTATTAATTGTGACACGAACGAAGAAACGCAAGATTCGAAATTAACACTTAGTGGTGCTGGTGTTTACGCATTTGACTCTTATGCCCCTTTGGCCAATAAGTCTATCAATTACTTCTATTACATTCCGAAAAGCAGTACCTCCAATAGTGCCATTTTTATGGTGCTGCCCGGTGCTGGCCGAGATGCTGGTGCATTGCGTGACGACCTTATTGCTAAAGCAGATGAAAAAGGTATAATAGTGCTGGCCCTCGAATTTAGCAGTGCAGACTTTCCCGGTTCAGATGCCTATAATTTAGCCAATATCTTTCATGATGGCGATAACCCATCACCTAGCACTTTAAATCCTGAGGCAGAGTGGACCTTTTCAGTTTTAGATCCCATTTTCGAAGATTTCAAAGCGCTCAGTGGCAATACTACCTTAAGCTATGATGTTTTCGGCCATAGCGCTGGGGCGCAGATGATTCATCGCTATTTAATTTTTAAACCTCAGGCAAAATATAACCGCTTGGTTAGCTCTGCCGCTGGATGGTATGCCGTTCCAAATCCTACTATTGAATTCCCATATGGCTTGCGAAACAGCCCGGCAGAAACTACGGATCCACAAGCCTATTTTTCAAAAACAGCCTATGTAATAGTTGGACAAAATGATACCGACCCTAACTCCTTTGGTTTAAGACATAATGAACAGGCCGACCAACAGGGCATTAATCGCTTAGAGCGCGCTCAATACTTTTTTCAAGAATCTTTTGATCTAGCAAGCTCAGGCAACTACGATTATAAATGGCAGTATCGCGTGGTGCCTAACCTTGGTCATGAAGGTGCCGCTATGGCCAGATTTGCCATGGACTTTCTGTACTAAATACTTAAAATAAAGCTAGCTATTAACCTGAGTTCGGCGTAAAATTAGGCCTCATACCTCTTATAAATAGCGGGCTATTGTGAAGGTCTAAGGCGTCAAAAACTCCTTTTTAGAAGAGGTTTACAAGTTTTTTCTAATAAAAGCGAAAATCCTGCATCTAGCTCATTTGCTGTAGCCCGCTGCAGCTGCACGGTCCAGACTAGTCTTTTTCTTTTATTGAAAATCTGAGGCTATAATTTTAGGTCGAACTCAGGTTATTAGTTAAATACCCGCCGCCTCACTAAGGTATTATTATATGGTAATATTCTAAGCACATAATATACAAAGGTGTTTTACCGATATGCTAGCTTGTTAATGATTAGATACTGGCATCGAAACACCTTATGCGCCCTGCCGCGCTATTTCATTCCTAGTGGCTTCAAGCAAGCTTGGCCTCAGAAATAAAAAAAGCCCTCACGCTAAGGCGTGAAGGCTTTTCGATTTGCGGAGAGAGCGGGATTCGAACCCGCGGTACCTTGCGGTACACACGCTTTCCAGGCGTGCCATATCAGCCACTCATGCACCTCTCCAAAATTATTTCCTGAGCAGGGCGGCAAAACTAGAAAATACTAATGATTATTTCTCGTTAAATATTCGATAAAGTGAAATTTGCGCTTAGTTTTGCGTTAATAATCAATTGCACGGAAAATTTGAGTCCCGAAAAGCTCAGCTTTTGCGCAAGTTTTTTATTTTCACCAAAAATTTAATCAACTCATTAAAAAATGAAAAGAGCACTCTCTATCTTGGCTATCTTAGGTTTAGTAGCCTTCGGAAACACAAGTCTAATTGCCCAGGGAACTGAATCAATGGAAGTCGATAGCACTGAAATGGCCGCTGACACTACTGCAGTGGATTCTGCCGCAGCAGCAGCTGCCACCGAAACACCTGTTGAAGAAGCCGCCCCAGCTGTAGAAGCAACTGAAGAAGTAGCAGAAGACAAAACCTTTCACCAAATCTTGAAAGAGAAATTTATTGAAGGTGGTCCAGAGTTTATGGGTATTGTACTTATTACCCTTATCCTTGGTCTTGCTATCTGTATTGAGCGTATCATTTACCTTAATATGGCTACTCCAAATGCCAAAAAATTATTAAACGATATCGAAGCAGCTTTAGCTAGCGGTGGTATTGAAGCCGCTAAAGAAGTGTGTCGTAATACACGCGGACCAGTAGCGAGTATATTCTACCAAGGTTTAGAAAGAAGTCCCGAAGGAATCGACCTAGTAGAAAAGTCTATTGTATCTTACGGTTCCGTGCAAATGGGTCTTTTAGAGCGTAATATCTCATGGATCTCTTTGTTTATCGCTTTAGCTCCAATGCTTGGTTTCATGGGTACTGTAATTGGTATGATTGGTGCCTTCGACGCGATTGAAGCTGCGGGTGATATTTCTCCATCACTGGTAGCAGGTGGTATTAAAGTAGCACTTCTAACTACCGTATTTGGTCTTATCGTAGCCATGATCTTACAGATTTTTTATAACTATATCATCGCTAAGGTTGACTCTATCGTTAACAGCATGGAAGATGCGTCTATCTCTTTAGTAGACTTATTAGTTAAGCACGGTAACAAATAGTATTTAAGTAAATGGTAGATTTTGGAATTTATACAGCTTATGTCCTGATAGGGATTTGCGGGGTAGGAATATTGGGTTTCTCAATAATGAACCTCGTGAAGAATCCTAAAGCAGCCAAAAGTGCCCTAATCGGTATCGCTGGCCTGCTTGCAGTCTTTGGACTAACATATGCCCTTAGTGATGGCAGCGATGCCAGCACTATATTCGCCGGAGAAGATATTACTGAAGGCGGATTACGAAGAGTAGGAATGGGTTTAGGAACCTTTTATATTCTTACTGCAGCCGCAATCTTGACGATTATCTACGTGGAAGTTTCTAGATTATTTAGTAAATAAACGCTATGGCAAAAAGAGCTTTACCCGAGATCAATGCAGGCTCTATGGCCGACATAGCGTTCTTGCTACTGATCTTTTTCTTAGTAACGACAACCATGGATGTTGATTCCGGTATTAACCGTAAACTTCCACCATGGACTCCGCCAGAGGAAATGCCTGATACACCACCCGTAAAGAAGAAAAATATCTTTACAGTACTGGTAAACTCAAGTAACCAGCTTCTAGTGGAAGACGACTATATGGATATCCGCGATTTACGTGATGCTACCAAGCGTTTCCTTAATAATAATGGCGATGGAAGTTGCACCTATTGTCAAGGCGCAGCTAAAAGTCTTGCTTCTTCAGACAACCCTTTGAAAGCGATCGTGTCTTTACAGAACGACCGCGGTACTTCTTATAAAATGTACATCTCTGTTCAAAACGAGTTGGCTGCAGCTTATAATGAGTTACGTGAAGAATTGGCTCAACGCCGTTATGGTAAAACATTCGACGATTTGAGTGAGGCTGAGCAAAATGAAATCAAAGATGCTTATCCTCAGAAAATTTCAGAGGCAGAACCAGTAAGTTTAGGATAATATGTCAAAGTTTAGAAAGAAACAAGGAGGAGGTACTCCCGCAATTTCTACAGCATCCTTACCGGATATTGTATTTATGCTCCTATTCTTCTTTATGGTTACCACGGTAATGCGTGAGATTACCCTTAAAGTTGAAAATGCTAAACCCTTTGCAACAGAGATCAAAAAGCTAGAACGCAAGTCTTTGGTTACCTACATCTACGTCGGTAAACCAAAGGCAGCTTATGTCTCCCAAGTGGGGACCGAGCCACGCATCCAGCTAAATGATGCATTTGCTCGTGTAAAAGAACTACAGCAGTTCGTTATTACCGAAAGAGAAGCGATTAACGAGGCCGAAAGACCTTTAATGACCGTCTCTATTAAAGCAGATGAGCAAGTTAAAATGGGTTTAGTAACCGATATCAAACAAGAGCTGCGTAAAGCAAACTCTTTAAAGATTAACTATTCTACCCGCAAGGGTGATGTATACGAAGATTAAGAGAGTCTTTATATATGAAAAGGCTATCCGCAAAACGGATAGCCTTTTTTTTTGCTTTAAATTTAATTCCTAAACCCCGCTTCCATACAGGAGGAAAGCCTTTACTAAACTAACTTTAAAGCAGACTTACTTATGAACCTGAATTCTACGCTAAATTAGGCAGCTAATAAAAGTCTTTCGTTTATCATACTAGGCGATTAAATAGATTCAACCTAGCTGCCTAAATGGGTTTAACATCTTGTTAGTTTATGCACTATTTCTTTAAGTTTCTACCAACTGATAAGCTGAGTTCGATAGTGGGTTCTTATTCTTTTTCCTTGGTAATGTCATCAAATCTTCTTTGTTTTAAAACCTAAAACTCTTCTCTACCCATGAAAGAATCATTTAGTGATTCCGTTTTTAATCTTATTTCTCGATGCAGTAAGCCTTCTCAAGATATTTTATCCTCCTTTAGAGGAGTTAGTGGGTTCGGCTTTGCCTCAGTTGATCAAAAAAGAAGGAACCGAAGCACTATGCGCTGAGCTCAAGAACTCCAATTAAATCAATTTCATGTTCTTAATTAAACCCGGATAACCTACTAATAATGATTTCGGTAGGATGAACGGACAGTCTTTTGATTCCGTTTTGATAACCTAGCCTTTTAATTGAAAATCAAGTAACGATTTAGTAACAATTGGTCTTATGTCTTTTAGTCTTGGGTCTTGGGTCTCGCTATCTGTCATCAAATCTTCTTGGTTTTAAAACCTAAACTCTTCTCTCAGCATAATCCTGGAGATGGAATTTTCTTTGGCCTTTAAGACATCATAAAAAGTAGTCACTCTGAACTCGTTTCAGGGTCTAAGGCCACCTAAAAGGAAGACTAGTTTTGGGTTTTCATTTCTAAGCACAAAGGGCGGAAAGAACACGCAGACACAAAAAAAGCGCCCCTTACAGGGCGCCTTCCTAGTGGATATCCAATATCCAATTATCGCTATTTATTTCTTAGAAACTAATGGCAGCTTCCAGAACAAAACCATCAAATTGACCGTCTTTTAGAATGTTATCATCAGCATAACCATCATAGGTCTGTGTAACATATTCAGCCTTCATCATTACGTTTTTAGTCATATACCAACCGGCGGCAAAAGCAACTCTACTAACGGTAATGTCGGTAGGATTAGCAGTAGGATTAAAATTAGGTAATTGTCCGGCTACACTATTGTATCTTCCACCTACATAGAAGTTTTCTTTTTCCCCAAAGCGGTAAACCAACTCAGCATATAATTGAGTATAAGTACGAGTTTCGGCTTCATTGCTTATTTTACCACTAGAAGTTTCAAAAGCTCCTAAAAATTCAAAACCCTTATACTTCACAAATGGGTTAATCATTATACTAGTTACCTCGTTAATGAAACTTGGGTTTATTCTACCGCTGCGAGAGTTATCGGTTGGGTTAGCACCTTGTGCCTCATTTACTAAATAATATCTACTTCCTGCACGATCACCAAAATATAGGTAATTGGTATTACCATCGGCAGAAGTGTATAAAGAAGAGGTTAAACGCACTCTCAAATCTTCATTCATTTGCTTGTCCCAGCCTACTTTGGCTAAAATGGCAGGCGTATTTTCATTATTGGTAGCTACACTTTGGTTCAATTTACCATTGGTTACACCAGCCATAACTATGAAATCACCAGGATTGAAATAAATTTCTGCACCAGCCTCAGTATTAAAAGCATCCATCAGCAGGTTACCCACAAAAGGATTGTAGATAGCACGGGCATTATCTGTTCTACGAAAGTGCATATCGCCGTAATTAATCTCCATCAAACCAACTTTCACAGTAGTGAAGTCCATAATGTTTTCTAATAGTCCTTCCTGAATCCAGTTAAGGTTGCTAATTTGAATGTAACCACCTTTTACCCAACTTTCTGGGTGGTGACGAGATGAAAGGTATGTACGCATGTGCATTCTCATACCGTCTGCTAAAGCTACATCAACGTCTAAGTTAGCGGTAGGCAAGTTGAAGTTACTTCCTATTGTAATTAAGGTATCATCAATAGAGCCTGTGCTATGACTTAAAGCTTGCATTTGCACGGCAAAAGCACCACCTAAACGAACTTTCATACCGTCAAAAGCTATATCAGTATCTAAAGCTTCAAACTGATTGATTCCTCGGAAATCGCGGAAACGATATTGTTGAATATCTCGATCCACTTCAAATTGGGCAAAGGCTGAATTTAGGCCTAGGAACATGGCAAATACCAATGCTAATTTTGCTCTTGTTTTCATGATTGTGTTTATTATTAGTTATAGTTAATTGAAAATTTAATCGTGATTTTATCACCAGTAGTGATTGTCCCCATCATAAAGCTGGGAGCTTCCACACCAAAGCTAGACATGGTAAAAGCCGTTGCGCCTGAAAGCTCAACTCCACCTTCTACAGCCGTTGCCTTTATAGGAATTATTAGTCTTCTTGTTTTACCGGCAACGGTTAAATCGCCTACGGTAGTAACATCGTAAACCCCGTCACTAAGTTTGCTGATTTCCTTTACGCGTACCAATTCATAGGTAATATTAGGATACTCTGATTCCTTTAAAGCCTTATAAGCATTATCGTCCATGGGGCCTTTGCCACTCTTCAAGCTCTTTACGGGAACAACAAGCTTTAGCTCTTTAATTTTTAATTCATTTTCATAGATGTCTACATCCATAGATCCCTGTAAATCTCCTGCCTTCATTTCCCAGTCGTGCAGGGTAGAAGTGCCTTCAATAGCCATGGTAGAACTGGCATTGTTGGTGGAATAATTTATAGGGATGGCTCGATCCACTAAGGGACTTAGCGTTAAAATCAGTGCTGTGAGTAATAGTTTCATAGTGTTGTAACTTATATCACAAAGGTGCGATCCCTTAAGCGGCTCAACTATGATTATCATCAGCCGAAAAGATGACATATATCACCTTGTACAAGAAATATTTAGTTGCGACCTTTAGGCCTAAATATCACCTTAACAGTGTAAACCAGCGACTTAAGTGCTGCTTTACAATTTTAAAGGACTTAGCAAGTATAAAAATGGGCCAAAAGGACTTCGACTTTTATTTCCAAAGTTTTCGCAAGAAGGCGCAACTAATAGAAGAATTCGAAAGAAATAATAGCCTCTTTTCGCTTGCACTAGATGACGCCTTAACAGAAGAAAGTGCTAAAGCCTGGCGTGCCCTCTGGTTTATCAATCAAATTGTTTCGCCCGCAGTCGCAGACGAACTTCATAAAGTTTACGATCGATTAATCCTAAGATTGGAAAATGAAGACCCTTCTCTGCAAAGGGAATTGCTTAAACTTTTGCAGAAAATAGACTTAGCCGAAAAGTGGGAAAGCTACTTATTTAATCATTCGCAAAAGATTTGGGAAAAACTATCTAATATCCCTTCTACCCGAGTGCAAGCCCTGTATTGCATGCTGAAAATTGCAGGCAAATACCCCGAATTGAAAAGCGAAATAGCGCTTTATAATGAATCGAGCTACCTAGAAGAACTCAGCCCAGGTATAAAAAGACAAGTTCATCGCCTGTTCCAGAAATTATAGGCAGGTTTTTAAGGTAATCTCCCTTTCGCTCTAGTTTACTCAAAAAGAAAGATTTCGGTCTTGAGTCTTTGAGCCTTGACATCTACCATCAAATATCATATAGTCAACTCCTTACGTGCCAAATAAGCAGAGCGTAAAGTGGTAAATAGCACCACCGTTACCGAACTAATGGGCATCAAAATGGCGGCTAATAATGGACTTAAAAATCCTGCTACCGCAACAGTTACTCCAATTACGTTATAGGCTAAGGATATGGCAAAAGCCCAATTTACAATACTTCGGTATCTATTACTTAAATGTAGAAAACGCCCCAATAAAGGAAAGGCTTGAGATTGCAGTAAAGCATCGCTTGCTGGGAAAAAATTCACGTCTTTCTCGCACAGGCTCACCCCTACTTCACTTTGCTGCAAAGCGCCTGCATCGTTTAATCCATCGCCCAACATTAGCACCTTATGGTTTTCTGCCTGAATACTTTGCAAACGATTGAGCTTATCGTGCGGAGAGTGGTTGAAATAGAGTACCGCCTTAGTCGCAAATATATTTTGAAAGCGTTCTCGCTCCGCGTCATTATCGCCACTTAAAACGGCCATTTTATAATCGGATGATAATTCCTCTATGCTCTCTTTTAAGCCGGGTCGTGCTTCTTGATAAAAGCTAAAATAACCACGTACCACTGCATCTTTTTCTACATAAACTGCTGTAGTTCCTGCTTGATCACTCAAGTTTAAAAAACTCGCTTTCCCTAAACGGTAGTACGATCCTCGTACCCGAGCCGCTACCCCTTCACCGCTAGCTTCCTCAAAGTTTAATACTTGACTCGCGTCCGCTGCTTGCAAATCTAAAAACTGTAATAAGGGTTTTGCCAAAGGATGCTGGGCATTTAAAGCCATGGCAGCCACCGCCCATTTTTCCTCAAAACTTAAAGTATCGCCCTGCCAATTTACCTGTATGGCATCGGGTAAAGTTAGGGTACCCGTTTTATCAAACACTACCGTATCAATAGACTGTAAGCGATTTAAAACGGCTGTATTTTTAATGAAAAAACCATACTTCCCAAACCATCGCATCATACTACCCGCGGCAAAAGGCTCAGCTAAAGCCAAGGCACAAGGACAAGCAACGATTAGCACCGAAGTGAAAACTAAAATGGCTTTAGAGAAATCTATTTGCGACCAAATTAAAGCCGCGATAAGTGCTATTACTAAAATTAAGGGTGTAAAATATTGACTAATACGATCACTAAAAGCCCTGCTCTTCTTTTTTGGCGCATCTGCGAAAGCGTCTTTTGCCCATAAGGAACTGAGATAGGAGTGATCGACCGAGCTATGCACTTCCACTTGAATTGCTTGACCGGCAATTTTTGCGCCTGCAAATATCTTCTCCCCTTTAAGCTTTTGCACTGGCAAACTTTCACCACTGAGATAGGAGTAATCGATTTCAGCCTTTTCACTCCTTAAAATCCCATCTGCGGAAAGCACCTCGCCCTGACGTAAAAATAGTAAATCGCCCTCCTTTAAATCGTCGATAGCAATGGCCTTTTCGCTGCCATCTTCCAAAATAATGTTAGCGGCCAGGGGCAGAAAAGAGCGTAAATCGCGATCGAAGCTAAAGTTTTGATAGGTCTTTTGTTGATACCACTTGCCAATTAAAATAAAGAAGACCAAACCACTAAGGCTATCGAAATAACCTGAGCCTGTTTCAGATATAACTTCATAGGCACTGCGTAAAAAAAGTACGCTAATCCCCATGGCGATGGGAAGGTCAATACTTAAAGTCCCGGCGCGCAGCGATCTATAGGCGGTTACAAAATAATCGCGCGCACTGTAAAAAATTACCGGCAAACTAAAAGCCATCATTAAATAGCGGAAGAAACGCTGCAAATCCGCATCATTAATTAAATCGCCATCCAAATATTCGGGCAGCGCCAATAACATAGTATTTCCAAAAAAGAACCCTGCAATACCTAACTGAATTAAGAGGCGGTTTTTAGTCTTTTTACCCGTTCCTAAATGACTGATAAAATCAGGCTTATAGCCGATGAATTCTAATAAGCTGGCTAGCTCTGAAAGTTTAATCTGATCTTCTGAAAACTGGATACTTGCCTCCTTTTTAGCGAAATGCACCTCTACATTATTAATCCCTTCAGCCACTTCGCTCAGGTTTTCTAGCAAATAGATACAACTAGAGCAATGAATAGATGGTAAATGAATACGAATTGCGTTAATGCTTCCTTCCCGAAAATGGCAGAGTTGATCTTTGATTTTCTCTTCGTCTAAATACGCATAGCTACGCAGTGACTTTTCTGGCAAATCAAGCTGTGCCTTAGTCTCCCCCATTAATTCGTCCACCACTTTACAGCCATAACAGCAATAAAGTTTATCGCCTTCTCCCTCTACCAATTCTAGAATAGGCTGATGGCAGTGCGAACATTCAATAATCGTATTGTTTTCCCTCGACATAAGGCAAAAGTGCTCGAGATAAGCTTGGCAAGCAATGACTTTTATCATATCTTTGAAAGACAAACTAAACCGAAAATTTTTGGAAACACCGCATCACTGTCAAATGTGTCTCAGTCACCAAAAGAGCACCTTTAGTGATTTACCAAGCAGCGCAAAAGACGATTTAAGTCGCTTAAAAACCTGCGTTAGTTTTCGCAAAGGCCAAGTAATTATTCACGAAGGAGCGCGCCCACAAGGAGTATATTGTATTCACCGCGGTAAGGTTAAACTCTATACTATGGGAACGGAAGGGAAAGAGCAAATTATTCGCTTCATCACCAATGGTGAGCTTATCGGTTACCGCAGTTTACTTAGCGATGAAGCCATCAGTGCCTCTGCCACCGCCTTAGAAGACACCTTCGCATGTTATATCCCGAAAAGTTCATTTTTCAAGGTAATAGAAGAGAACCCTAAATTCTCTCTCAAGCTTTTAAAAATGTCTTGTCACGAACTAGGCGAAGCAGGTAAAATGATTACCAGTCTTGCTCAGAAAAATGTAAAAGAACGTTTAGCCGAAATCCTACTAATTCTACGCGCTACTTTTGGCGAAGATGAAGAAGGTTATTTAGACATCAGTCTTACCCGAGAAGAGATTGCTAATATGGTGGGTACCGCTACCGAATCGGTAATTCGTCTCATCTCCGAACTAAAAAAAGAGGGCTATATTAGTAGCAAAGGCAAACGTATTGCCGTAGCCGACCGAGGTGCCTTACAGCAAATTGCCAATATTTTCGAATAAATGATAAATATCATTTCCAAACTTTAGATACCAGCCTACTTTCGTAGAATTAAATGTTCCGAATCGTGGGTTTTAATACAGTACAAGAAACGCTTAAAGCATTATTGCCATTTGATGTCTCCAATTTACTCCTAGAGGAAATTGTGATGCAGAGCAGCTTTATTCAGTTTCACGGGGCAGGAGAATGCCTCTTCAAAAAAGGAGACTCCCCCCTGGGTTTTTACTTTATTCTTCACGGTAAAGCCGAGATTTTAATTCCCGGCAGCGATAGTATCAAATTAGTTTCTGGACAAATGGTGGGCTTAGATGCCTTTTTGGAAGAAGAAAAACTTCTTTTTGATGTAATCTCTTCCAGCTCAAATCTAGAGTCTATTTTTATTGATAGACGCTGCTATGAATTTATGATTAACCAACCGTCCTTTAAAAAATTCATTGATCAATCGCTTTTAGGATATGTGGGCGCATATCGTCAACTTTTAGTTCCTTCTCGCAGCATGTTTCTTTAAAAGGCTTAGTATCTTGCCCTCAATTTCCAATGGCAAGATATGCTTAAAACTGATGTTTGCATTGTAGGTGCTGGACCAGCAGGTGCAACACTTTCGCACTTTTTACATAGAGAAGGAATCGATCACATCCTTGTTGATAAAGCCTCTTTTCCGCGCGATAAAATTTGCGGCGATGGCATTACGGTAGACGTCCTCAATGTCTTAAAACGCATTAGTCCCGAACTTCTCGAAAAATTTAGTCGCGAAAGCGAAATGTTACCCTCTTGGGGATTCGCTTTTAAGGGCACCACCGGTAAAGAAATTCGCTACGACTTTAAAAATGACGGATTCCCCCTTGCCCCCTTCTACACTGCTCGTCGCTTAGACCTCGATCGCTTTTTAATCGATAATTTACCACAGGGTGCTTCAGGTCAGTTTTGGCCCGCCACCGAAGTTATTGGCTTAGAAAGGGAGGCCGCTGGGGTTAAGGTTTTCCTTAAAGATGCGCAAGGAGAAAAGGAACTGCAATGCAAAATAATTATCGGTGCCGAAGGAGAAAAGCCAATTGTTACGCGCTACTTAGGCCTAGAACACTTTAGAGAAAAAAAGCATCTGCTTGCCGCGATTCGTATCTATTATAAAAATGTGCAAGGCTTTAACGAAGGGAACCACCTCGAGTTTTTCTTTGATCCAAAATTACTGCCTGGATATTTCTGGGCCTTTCCGCTTAGTAATAATGAAGCCAATGTGGGCCTAGGCATGATGAGCACTGCCATTGCAGCCAAAAAAATAAACCTGAAAAAAATGTTTCAGGAAGTAATAACTACTAATCCCCACATTGCTCCTTGGTTCGCTGAAGCAGAAGCACTGGAAAGCACCAAAGGCTGGGGACTTCCTATAATGACGCCCAAGAGAAAAATTGGAGGCGACCGATACGCCTTAATCGGTGATGCAGGTGGCATGATTGAAGCTTTTACCGGCAAGGGAATTGGGCCGGGAATGATGAGTGCACGCATTGCTTCCGAACATATTCGTGTGCAAATTAACAAGTCAAATCCCAATCTTAGCTCTTATCATGAGCACATGTACAAATACTACCACACTGAAATGCGAACCGCATACAGTTTGCAAGGTGTTTTAAAATATCCTCGTATCTTAAATAGTGCCATTAGTCTGGCCAATATTGCTGCCGTAAAACGGTATTCCAAAGACCGTATGGTGCACGATTTCTTACGCTGGGTCTAAAAAATTAAGATAAATGAAAGCCGAAAAAATATACTTTACCAATCAGGAAGGACTGCAATTAAGTGGTAACCTCCAAAAACCAATAGGTCAAAAAATTAAAGCCTATGCTCTTTTTGCCCATTGCTTTACCTGTGGAAAAGATTTAAAAGCGGTCCGTAATTTATCTCAAAGCCTCAATCAAAAAAACATCGCGGTTTTGCGGTTCGACTTTAGCGGTTTAGGTCAATCACAAGGCGATTTTGAAAGCACCAATTTCAGCACAAATATTAATGATTTGCTCTCTGCCGCACAGTACATGGAAGAGAACAATATGGCCCCCGAAATTTTAATCGGTCATTCCTTAGGGGGTTCAGCGGTACTTATAGTGGCCGATAAAATTCCTAGCGTAAAAGCAGTTAGCACTATTGGCGCACCCTCGGAGGCAGAGCATGTAAAAAAACTTTTTCAACCTCATCTCAATACTATTTTAGAAGAAGGTGATGCTGAAGTGAATATTGGTGGCCGACCCTTTGTGATAAAAAGGCAATTCCTGCACGATTTAGAAGGCCATGCACTACAGAAAAGTATTGGCAAGTGGCGTAAAAAAGCATTGTTGGTGCTACATTCTCCGCAGGATAAAATCGTAGGTATAGAAAATGCTCGCGAAATTTACGAAGCCGCTCATCATCCTAAAAGTTATATCTCACTCGATGGCGCCGATCATCTTTTAAGTAAAACAGCCGATTCGGAGTACGTCGGTTTACTCATCGCATCTTGGGCCAACCGTTACCTCCCAGCCGATGAAAAGCATAGTTTACCCAAGGGCGAAAGTCAGGTAATTGCACAAATTGATGAAGAGCCTTTTATCACTCAAATTTCGGCGAATAACTTTGGTTTTATTGCAGATGAGCCCGAAGATATGGGCGGACAAAATCTTGGACCAAGCCCCTATGACCTGGTTAGCGCGGGTCTCGCAGCCTGCACGGCAATGACCATGCAGTTATACGCACGTCATAAAGATTTCCCTCTCGAAGGAGCTAAAGTAGAAGTTAACTACGAGCACGATCACGCCAGTGACGCCAAGGATTGTGTAACAGGTGAAGCAAAAAAAGGTCTCTTTCACCGAAAAATAAGTCTGCAAGGGCCTTTGGATGAAAAACAAAAAGAGCGTATTCTGATCATCGCCAACAAGTGCCCGGTTCATAAAAGCTTAGAGAAAGGGACCAACATTAGCACCGAACTTTCTGATTAAAACAAGTCCCGAGGTAAAGTAGCTGGTCATTTTTTGGTGAGTATTTAGCTTGAAACCTGAGTTTGAAAAGTGGCTAATTCCTAGTTTTAAGTCGATTTCGATAGGTTCGCTAACTTTCGCTTAACTCTTGTGTAATATTTGGTTAATTTTGAGGCCTCATCACTAGGGGTAAAAATGAATTTAATTGTTTTTAGCTTAAACGCCGTCGCAAGATTTCCCCATGAGGAAATCGAAAATTGCATGCGCCAAGCTCTTATTGAATTTGGTATTGAGCCAAATAATCGTCGGCACTTCCCCCAGGATCTAAACATCTTGCAGGCCTTTAAAGCCTACTTCAAAACGGAGCTAGACCAAAGTCTAAGCGACGAGCAGATGGAGCTTTTAATCAGACACTTTAGTAATAAAGTAAAAAACCTTTTTCTTTCGGATGATGATCTATTTGAGATTAGACCTGGTGTTCAAAGCTTATTCGGCGAAATAGAAAAACAGAAATCATGGAAATACGCCATACTAAGCCATCTTGATTTCAATACTACTCGCTTTGTTCTTCAATCCTGCGGTGTGTTTAGCAAGGATAAACTTACCCTGTCCGCCGAGGAAGGCAAAAACTACCAAGAGCAAATTTCACGCTTAATTAAAAGAGTGCAAAAAAGCGATAAGCCGCCTAAGGTGCATTTCTTCTCGCTTGATAAAGATGAAAGCCTTGCCCGAGAAATCTCTATAATTCTTCCTAAAAAATCAAAAAAGGAAAAAAATTATTTTACCTATCGCCGTTTTGAGGAATACTTCAAAAAAGCAAAAAAAAACAAAAAGAAGAAAAACAAGTAATGGCTTTAGCTTGTTTGTACTGAGAACTTTATCTTAGATCCTGAGTTTGATGCAATTTAGGCACCAGGCCCATTGTGATCAAGGTGAACGGTAAACCAATCGGACGAAAAATAGCATGCTATTAAAAGATGATTGTAGAAGACCGCTGTTTTGAAAGAGGCCTAAAAATCTGATACCCTCATTAAAGCTCGCACTCAGGTTAAACCTTCTAAATTTTTTCTCAGATGCCATTATCCCGTGAACTACCGCCCAATTTCAGCTTCGACCAATTAAACGACTTGGTTAAAAGTCAGCAAGAATTCTTTGCTATGAAAGGTCTTCAAGAGACTGAGCAGAGAGTTAACATTCTGAAAAAACTCAAGCGGATTATTCAAGAGAACGAGCAAGAATTCATACAAGCCCTACACGATGATTTAGGAAAAAGTCCCTTCGAAGCCTATGTATCGGAAATTGGCTTCATTTACGAAGAACTCAACCAAGCCATTAAGCACACCGGGAGGTGGTCGAAAGCAAAAAGAGTAAGTTCACCTTTGGTTAGCTGGCCTTCTAAAAGCTATATCCTTCCGCAAGCCAAAGGCAATTGTCTTATAATTGCCCCCTGGAACTATCCCTTTCAATTGGTAATGGGTCCTTTAATTGCCGCCATTGCCGCCGGAAATAATTGCATACTTAAAGCGCCTGAGCAAAGTGCAGCGACCTCCTCCCTTTTGGAGAAGGTTATTCACGAAAATTTCCCCACCGAAATTATCAGTGTAGTACAAGGACCCGGAAAAACGGTAGTGACCTATTTACTCGAAAAGTTTCAATTTGGCCATGTTTTCTTTACGGGTAGTGTTCCCGTGGGACGCATTATTGCGCAAGCTTGTGCGAAAAAACTGATGCCCTGCACCTTAGAGTTAGGAGGAAAAAGCCCCGCCATTGTAGATATCAGTGCGAATTTAAAAGTGGCGGCTAACCGTCTCGTCTTTGGCAAGTGGCTAAATGCTGGTCAAACTTGTGTAGCCCCTGATTACCTCGTGGTAGAACGCCGCATATTAGATGAGTTCCTCAAGCTCCTTAGCGAAACCATCCTCGAATTTTACGGCGAGAAACCTTTTGAAAGCAAGGATTACGGGCGAATTATTAATGAAACGCAGTTCGATCGTTTAGTATCCTTTTTAGATAAAGAAGAAATATACTTCGGAGGCGAAACCGATCGTGGTCAATTAAAAATTAGTCCCACCATCATTCTCAATCCCGATGATGACTCACCCTTAATGCAGGATGAAATTTTCGGTCCTATTTTACCCGTTATTCCCTTCGACTTTCCTGTTGATATAGAAAATATTATTGCCCGCCATCCTAACCCTTTGGCCCTGTATCACTTTAGCGAAGACGCCAAATTAATTAAACACATTAGCCGCAATATTGCTTTTGGCGGTGGTGTAATTAATAACACCGTCCTTCATTTAGCGAACCCAGAACTTCCTTTCGGCGGGGTGGGTAATAGCGGCTCAGGTAACTATCACGGCAAATTTGGTTTTGATGCTTTTAGTCACCAAAAGGCCATGATGCACAGTGCCACTTGGCTAGATTTAAAACAGAAATATCCACCCTTCGGTCCCCTTGTTTACAAAGCCATTCGCTGGCTCATGAAATAAAAAATGAAGCTATTCCACCGCCTGCGCTACCCCATTTTAGTCATTCTATTATTTTGCGCCTATCTTCTTTTTCCCCATCTGCGTAAAGCAATACAAGTAGATAACAGCCTCACGGGGTGGTTTATTGAAGGCGACCCTGCCTTGGAATCTTACCACCGTTTTTTAGATAATTTTGGCAACGATGAAATCGTGCTAGTCCTTTTTGAACCAAAGGATAATGTATTGGCAGAACAGAATCTTAAGGCCATACGTGACTTCGCAATGGCCTGCGAAAACCATCCTGATGTTGCCCAAGTTTTTAGCGCCCACAATGCGCTTATTCCCAATTTGAATAATGGGTTTATTCAAGGGCAACCCTTGTTAAAACCTAATAGCAGCAGCAAAGAGGTAGCGCAACAATTAGCGCGCTATCCTTTTATTAAAGAGCAATTTTTTAATGCCAACCTCAGCGCGACAAAGTTTATCATTTACCTAAAAAACAGTCCCGATTTTGGACTGAAACGCAAAGCAATCCTTAAGGACCTTTACGCTTATGCAGATGCGTATTTAAGTGACGAACGATCTTATTTTGGCGGGGTCGGAGTAATCTTTGAAGCCCTAAACGAATTGTCGGAAAAAGAATTTAGTCGTTTTTTACTAGTTGGCTATGGCCTGATGTTTCTAGTTCTCCTGCTTATCTATAGAAATATTCGCTATGTAATTCTGGCCTTGGCGACGATACTTTTCGCCAGCTATTTCACCCTCGGGATTTACGGAGCGATGGGGCATCAACTCAATTTACTCAGTACCCTAATTCCCGCCATTATCATTCTCCTGTGCGTAATGGATGTGATGCATATCTTAAATGAATATCAAAGCACTAGCACCCCAAATGCTACTTTTGAAGATATATTAGGCGTGCTTAAAAACGTTTGGTGGCCTTGCCTTTTCACCAGCCTCACGACCATGGCTGGCTTTATTTCGCTCAGTCTTAGTCCAGTGAAAATACTGGTAAGTTTTGGCATATACACCGCTTTAGGAATTGCCTTGGGATTGTTCTTTTCCTTTCTCTTCGCCTTATTGCTTTTAGCGCCAGTTAAAAAAACGCGTCTTAAATCTTTAATCAGCAAAAAACAACTTTTGGCACTTTTGCGCTTTAGCGAAAGAAATCCTCAGAAACTACTCTATGGCTTTCTCGCTCTGAGCCTAATTTCCGCGCTTGGCCTGCTGCAAATTAAAGTCGATACCGATAGTCTAGCCTATCTCCCGCAAGGGCATTGGGTACAAAAAGACAATACAAACATTGAGCGCTTGGTGGGACCTTATATGCCTTTAGAATACCTCATCTCGGTAAAGGAAGGGGAGAAAACCAATAGTCCCGCCCTCTTAAAAGCCATGCAAAACTTTGAGGAGGAACTATCGCAAAAGCCTTATATCGGGGCCATTAACGGATTGCACGATATCTATCGAGCGGCCTTTACGGAGCGCTATAAAGAGGATTGGCGTAGAGGATTTGAAAAACCGGGCATCATTAAAAAAGTGACCGAATTTTCGGAAATGCTTAGCCCTGCCCTTTTGCGCAATTTCACTAGTCCTAACTATCAACTCGCACGCATTAATATTGCGGGAGAAATTGTTACCGCGGGTCAGCTGGGAGAAATTATGGATAGTATCCAACAAATTGGCGATCGTAATTTCGCAGGCCTCGCTACGGTTGAAGCCAGTGGTTATCAAAGCCTTTACGCGGGCATTGTAAACTACGTTACCGAAAGTCAGGTGAAAAGTTTTTCGCTAGCAGTAGTGCTTATTTTTATCCTCCTCTATTTCTTTTTAGGCGATTTCAAATTGGCGGTTTTAAGTTTGGTGCCCAATTTCTTTCCCATTATCACCATGCTTGGCTGCATGGGCTTTTTGGGCATTAATCTCGATACGGCGACTGCATCCATTGCCAGTATTGTTTTAAGTTTTTCGATTGACGATACTATGCACTTCGCTTATCAATACCGACGCCTTCGTAAAAAAGGACGTAGTGCCATTTACGCGCGCCGAGCCACCATTAGTCATGTGGGTAAGGCCATCATTTTAAGCTCAGCCGTATTATTTGCGGGCTATTTTCTTATGCTTTTCGGTGAACTAAAAACCGTATTCTATTTCGGCATCCTCACTAGCATTTCTATCTTGGCTGCCTTGCTTAGTCAACTATTTCTCTTTCCAATTCTCTTATCAAAATTTGACAAATGAACGATATACAAGCAGAAGTAATTCAAGTTTACGGAAAGGTGCAAGGCGTTTTTTATCGCAAAAGCACCCAGGCCGAAGCCAAAAAACTGGGCCTTTCCGGCTGGGTAAAAAATCGCGAAGATGGCAGTGTTGAAATCTTTGCTGAAGGCAGCGCTAGGCAGCTGGAAGACTTAAAAAAATGGTGTAAAAGAGGTCCCGCTCAGGCAGATGTGCAAGAACTAATTGCAGAAAGTGCCGAAGCCCAATTTTATAAATCCTTTGAAATAGAATATAGCCACTAAGCTTTTGTAATTTTGCTGCATGGATTCAAATAGACTACAAAGGGTAGAAAGCCAGATTCAGAAGGATATGGCCGAAATTTTCCGCGAATTTGCACAGAATAAATTCCCAGGCGTACTTTTCACCGTTAGCTCCGTGCGCATCAGCGCCGATCTTTCTATTGCCCGTATTAACATTAGCCTTTTCCCTGTAAAGGATAAAAAGGAAATTTTAGAATACGTTAACAGCGAAAAAGCGAGTATTAAAAATCAATTGGTACGCAAAATGAAGGGTAGCTTACGCAAGATGCCTGAACTTTATTTTTACATCGATGAAGCTTTAGATCGTGAAGCGGAAATAGACCGTATCCTAAAGCATGGCGGCGAAAGTCCCATTAAATGAGATTAGGCAATTATATAGCACGGCGCTATTTCTTCTCAAAAAATAGCAGCAATGCTGTTAATATTATCACGGGTATTTCCTTAGGTGGAATTCTGGTGGGAAGCGCTGCTCTTATAATTGTCCTTAGTGCCTTTAATGGCTTAGAAAATTTAGTACGTGGCTTTTATCAAGATTTCGATCCCGACCTGAAAATTACCGCCGCCAGAGGCAAGTATTTCGAGGCCGAGCCCATTATTAATAAGCTTGCGCAAAGCGAAGGCATTGTTTATTATTCGCAGGTGGTTGAAGAAAAAGCACTTTTAAGTTTTCGCGACCGAGAGCATATCGCCACCTTAAAAGGAGTGGATACCGTTTATACGGAGATCAATAATATTAAGAGTAAAATTATTTACGGCGACTATCGCATCAACGAAGATTTAACGATAGAACCAGCGATCTTAGGAGCAGGAGTTGCCTATTACTTGGGCTTCAGCCGTAGCGATTTCCAAGAAGCGGTAAATGTTTTCGTACCAGCTCATAGTGCCAACCCCTTAAATCCCAGTGAGCAATTTCACAGTGAAAAGATTTTTCCTTTGGGGGTCTTTTCCATCCAACCCGATTTCGACGAAAAGTACTTTTTAGTAAGTCTCGCATTTGCCCAAAAAATATTGAATCGACCTGCAAAGCTTAGCGCCATAGAGCTTAAGCTAGATGACTATAAAAATGTAGCCATCGCTCAGCAAGAAATAGGCCTCCTTCTCGGCCCTGATTTTCGCATTGAAAACCGCGATGAGCAACAATCCGCTTTTCTAAAAGTAATGAAAACCGAAGGCCTATTTACCTTCCTCATTTTCGCACTTATTCTTTGCATCGCCACTTTTACTATTGCCGGCAGTTTGGCCATGCTAACTTTTGAAAAACGCAAAAACCTCTATACCCTTTGGGCCATGGGAACTCCTATTGGTGAATTGCGACGCATCTTTTTACGCTTAGGTCTAATTATTAGTATTTACGGGGGCTTAGCTGGAATTTTAATCGGCAGCGCTGTTGTCTTGGCCCAAGAACACTTCAACCTCATCTCCGTAGGGGATGGTTATATCGTAGATGCTTATCCGGTAAGTTTAAAGTTTAGCGATGTGCTACTAGTTATGCTCACAGTGTTTGCCTTAGGCGCTTTAACCTCCAGCCTTACGGCGAGAAGGTTAGACCTAAAACTACTGCGTACCCAATAAAATTTGGATTAATTTAACGTGAGTTCGACGTGAAATTAATAGGGATGAACCATTTCGATATCGGCAAACTCCTTTTCAATTTCGGCTAAAATGCGATACACATCTACCGCATAATCGGCCGTAACTAACTGCGTACGATATTCCTTAAAATTGGTAATCCCTTTAAAATAATTGGTATAGTGGCGGCGAGTTTCGTTAATTCCCAATCGCTCACCTTTCCACTCTACCGCCATTTCAAAATGACGACGACAAGCATTGACCCTTTCCAATAAACTAGGCGATGCCAGTATTTCGCCTGTGGCCATAAAGTGCTTAATTTCTTTAAAAATCCAAGGGTAACCGATACTTGCGCGACCAATCATAATGCCGTCTACGCCATAGCGGTTTTTCATGGCCAAGGCCTTTTGCGGACTATCCACATCCCCATTCCCAAAAACGGGGATATGCATGCGGGGATTGTTTTTTACCGCTTCTATAAGTGACCAATCGGCCTCTCCTTTATACATCTGCTTGCGAGTACGGCCGTGTATAGAAATCGCTTTGATACCTACATCCTGCAGGCGCTCTGCCACTTCCACAATATACATGGTGCTCTCATCCCAACCGAGGCGAGTTTTAACCGTCACGGGCTTATCCACGCGCTGTACAATTTCGCGAGTCATGGCCACCATTTTGGGAATATTCTGTAAGATACCCGCACCGGCTCCTTTACAAGCCACCTTTTTAACAGGGCAGCCGTAATTAATATCAATAATATCAGGATTGGCCTCTTCGGTTATCGCTGCCGCCTGACGCATCGATTCGATTTCGTTCCCGAAAATTTGAATACCTAGCGGACGCTCATACTCAAAGAAGTCGAGTTTCTGCACACTTTTCGCGGCATCACGAATCAAGCCTTCCGAAGAAATAAACTCCGTAAACATAAGGTCGGCGCCATTTTCTTTGCACAAAGCACGGAAGGGAGGATCACTCACATCTTCCATGGGTGCTAATAATAATGGGAATTCACCAACTTCTACCTCTCCAATCTTAACCACTGTCGGAATTTTTATCAATTTTGCGAAATTACAAAAAGGAATCGGTCGTATGATAAAAGGGATTTTGGCGCAGAGCAGTTTAGCGCAGCAATTGCTTAGCTTATTTGCGCTGGCCTTGTTTGGATCTATCCTATTTTCCAGTATAGGCCTGGTTTTGGCCATGGTTTTGTTTGATTTAGGCAAGGAAGAAATTCTCGCTGCATTAAGCAGTCCGAACCTTGGCCACCGCGATGCCTTCAAATTAGTGCAAGGCCTTTCTACCCTTGGCACCTTCCTTTTTCCGGCCATTGCTGGCGCGCTGATGCTTAGTGAAAAGCCCAAAGAATTTTTAGGACTAAAGAAATTCACGCAACCTATTTGGCTAGTTATTATAGTATTGGCCATCTGCAGCTACAGCATGGGCGCCTTAAGTGATTTACTGTATCGTTTTAGCGCTGGCGTTCCTATGCCCGAATTTCTTGCCTCTTGGCGCGAAGGCTTAGAAAAAAATCAGGGTTTTATGCTCGAGCAATACCAAAGTATACTAAGCATGCAAAGTCCCTTAGAATTTGTAGTGGTTTTAATTATAATGGCCCTCTTCCCCGCTGTAGCCGAAGAAAGTTTATTTAGAGGGGTATTGCAGCCCTTATTAGGAAAACACCTTAATAAGCATGCGGCTATTTGGATTACTGCTCTTATTTTCGGTCTACTTCACAATCAATATCTCGCTTTTCTATCCATCACCATTTTAGGTGCACTAATGGGTTATTTGCGCGAATGGACGCAAAGTTTATGGATACCGACCATTCTACATTTTTTTAATAATGCTACTATCGTGGTAATGGTTTACTTCTTTAACTACGACTATAGCGCGGCTTTAAATGAAGGGCAGGATATTTCGATTTTAGAAAATCTAGGCTTAATTACCTTTCTTGCTTTAAGCATGGCTCTGCTATATGAGTTGGGGAAGCGCGATCTCGCGAAGAGTGAATCTAAATAAGACCAGAAAGGCCCTTTTCTAATCATTTAAGTTAACACTGACAAAAGTCATTTTATCCTTTGGAGGCTCCCAATACATTTGAGCATTCAAAATTTCAAGACTTATGTCGGCCATTTACATTCTTATCACTATCAGTTTTATCGTAGCCATTGGCTTTTTGATTGCTTTTATCTGGAGCATCAAAAACGGTCAATACGACGATGATTACTCTCCTAGTGTGCGAATGCTAAAGGACGACACTAAGCCAAGCCAAAGATCTAAACAATAGAGTATGCAAGCAGAAACTTTTTATTACGACAATAAGATCGTAAGAAACTTCACCGTTGCCACCATAATATGGGGGGTGATTGGCCTTTTAGTAGGCTTATGGATCGCACTTTCATTAGTGTACCCAGAAATGAATTTAGCCTCTTGGTTAAGCTTTGGGCGCCTTAGAGCCCTGCACACCAACGGTGCTATTTTTGCTTTTGTGGGGAATGCCATTTTTGCGGGAATCTATTATTCCCTTCAGCGCTTACTGAAAACGCGCATGGCCAGTGACCTTTTAAGTAAAGTTCACTTTTGGGGTTGGCAGTTAATTATCGTTGCTGCGGTAATAACCCTTCCTTTAGGTATCACTTCATCAAAAGAATACGCCGAATTAGAATGGCCGATTGACATCGCAATTGCCCTTGTATGGGTAATATTTGGCGTTAATATGTTCTGGACAATTCTAAAGCGTAGAGAGCGTCACCTTTATGTAGCGATTTGGTTTTACATCGCCACTTTTGTAACAGTTGCTGTTTTGCATATTGTAAACAACCTCGAGTTACCCATTAGTGCTTTTAAATCCTACTCCATTTTTGCTGGTGTACAAGATGCCTTAGTGCAGTGGTGGTATGGTCACAATGCGGTGGCTTTCTTTCTTACTACCCCAGTTTTAGGTTTAATGTATTATTTCGTCCCGAAAGCGGCCAACCGCCCGGTATACTCTTACCGACTATCCATTATTCACTTTTGGGCCTTAATATTCCTTTACATCTGGGCCGGCCCTCACCACCTCTTATATACCAGTTTACCCGATTGGGCGCAAAGTTTAGGAACCGTATTCTCTATCATGCTCATTTTCCCAAGTTGGGGTGGTATGATTAACGGCTTGCTTACGCTAAGAGGAGCTTGGGATAAAGTGCGCGATAGTGCCATCCTTAAATTCTTCGTAGTAGCGATTACTGCATATGGCATGAGTACTTTAGAAGGACCCTTATTAAGCCTTAAGAACTTCAATGCTATTGCGCATTACACCGACTGGATTCCTGCTCACGTGCATATAGGCACTTTAGGATGGAATGGCTTTATGATTTTCGGTATGATTTATTACCTCATGCCTAAGCTTTATAAAACCAGTCTTTTCTCAGAGAAATTAGCAAATGCTCACTTCTGGATTGCAACCACGGGTATCTTATTTTGGGCTTTACCGATGTACGTAAGCGGTTGGACTCAAAGTTTAATGTGGAAAGAATTTAATCCTGACGGAACTTTAGTGTACGGTAACTTCCTTGAAACGGTTACGCAATTAATTCCGCTTTACTTCACCCGTGCCATCGGTGGTGTTCTTTATATCACTGGTATGCTAATCATGGTGGTGAACATCGTTCGTACTGTGAGCACTGGAAAATTAGTAGCTCAAGAAGAAGCCAGCGCTTTACCTTTATCAGGTACTGAATACAAAAAAGTTAAAGGCGAGCACTGGCACCGTTGGATAGAAAGAAAACCAGTACAATTAATGCTATTCAGTATTGTGGCTATATTAATTGGCGGTATTATCGAAATTGTTCCCACCTTAATGGTTAAATCAAATATCCCTACCATTTCCGATGTGAAGCCTTATACGGCTTTAGAATTAGAAGGGCGTGATCTTTATATCCGTGAAGGTTGTAACGCCTGTCACTCGCAAATGATTCGTCCTTTCCGCAGTGAAGTGGCCCGTTACGGTGAATACTCTAAAGCAGGTGAGTTTGTTTACGATCATCCATTCCTATGGGGATCTAAACGCACTGGCCCAGACTTACATCGTGTTGGTGGTAAATACCCACACAGCTGGCACTATAACCACATGTTAGACCCAACAAGTATGAGTCCTGGTTCTATTATGCCAACCTACGAATGGCTGTACACCAACGATTTAAACACCGAGTATACAACCACCAAATTAGAAGCTATGGTTTCTTTGGGTGTTCCTTACAGTGCCGATTATATCGCTAATGCAGATATGCACTTAATGGCACAAGCGGAAGAAATAGCGGAAGAATTAGAAAGTCAGCTAACCGATGTTGAAGTAGGCCCGAAAGAGGAAATTGTAGCCCTTATCGCCTACCTACAACGCTTAGGTATTGACATTAAAGGCACGCCGAGCAAGCACACAGAAGCCACGGTAGCCGGAAACCAAACTGCTGAAAAATAATTCTCATGTTAAAGTTCATTAAACACAATATGGAGACTATAGATGGGGTATCGATTTACCCCATCCTCTCCTTCCTCATTTTCTTCACTCTATTTGTGGGTGCAGTAGCCTATATCTTACTAAAAGATCGGAAAACCATTGAGGAAATTAGCCTACTCCCCTTAGATAACGATAAAGATTTTAGCCATGAAGAAACTAAATAGAGTCATATTAATTTTTGGTATTTTATTGATGATCGGAGCCGGAAGCCTTACTTTCCTAAATCCCGATAATTCTTTAAGCATTATTGCCGATCCCATGAACTGGCTGGTAGTAATCTCTTTGTTCTTCTTAATCATTGCCTTTATGGCAACCTTCGAAGCACTAGATGCTATGAAAAAACTTATCGCCCGCAAGGATGGTAAGGAAATAGTAGAAAGTGTAGAAGAGGAAGAAGAAGAAAAAGACTGGGTTGACGGTTTATTGCATAAACTAACCGATGCCGTACCTGTAGAAAACGAGGAAGAAGTAGCTACAGATCACGTTTACGATGGTATTATGGAGCTGGATAATAACCTACCACCCTGGTGGAAGGCTGGCTTTTATCTGTCCATAGTATTTGCGGTAATCTACTTATTGCGCTTCCACGTATTTCAGTCGGCTCCCCTTTCGGAAGAAGCTTTTAAAATTGAAATGGCCGAAGCAGAAATTGCTAAAGCGGAATATCTTAAAACCGCAGCAAATCTTGTAGATGAAAGCAGTGTAACCGTTTTAACGGAAGACAGTCGTCTTGCTGAAGGGGGCAAAATTTTCGCTAAAAACTGTGCGGTTTGCCATGCCAACGATGGCGGTGGTGGAGTTGGTCCTAACCTTACCGATAATTACTGGATTCACGGTGGCGACATTAAAGCTATATTTTCCACCATTAAATACGGTGTGCCTGCCAAGGGTATGATTTCCTGGAAAGACCAATTAAATGCAGGCGAAATGCAAGAAGTTGCCTCCTACATTTTAAGTTTAGTTGGCACTAGCCCTGCCAATCCAAAAGAACCACAAGGCGATTTAACCAAACCTAGTCTTGAGGAAAATGCCGCACCTGCAGACAGCAGCGCTACTGCACCAAGCGACAGCATAGAAGACATTACTGCCATGAGCGCATTATAATGAACAAGCCAAGAGAAAAAGACACCGAGACCTTATTAGAGGAAACTTTAGAGTTAGATCAATCTTTCCGTGACTCGGTTGGGACCATTAACGAAAAGGGAGATCGAAACTTCCTTTTCCCCAAAAAGCCGTCCGGTTTTTACACCTACCGGAGGCAATTAATGAGCTACCTTCTCTTGGCGGTCTTCTTTGCCATTCCTTTCATTCGTATTAATGGTCAGCCCTTTTTACTAATGAACGTTTTGGAGCGAAAATTTATCATCTTCGGGCGCATCTTTTGGCCCGAAGATTTCTTCATCTTTGTGGTGGCTATGATTATCGGAGTACTCTTCGTCTCCGTCTTTACCGTAGCTTTTGGTCGACTATTTTGCGGCTGGGTTTGCCCCCAAACCATTTTCATGGAGCACGTTTTTCGCCGCATCGAATACTGGATCGATGGCGATCGTAACCAGCAATTACGTCTTAGCCGTATGGCTTGGAACAGTGAAAAAATACGAAAGCGCGTTTTAAAGAATAGCATCTTTTACGCCATTAGCTTTATTATCGCCAACTTCTTTTTAATGTACATTATTGGCACTGGAGAATGGTGGCAAATTGTAAGTGACAATCCCAATGAGCATGTAAGCGGCTTAAGTGGCATGCTTATTTTCTCAGGCGTATTCTTCTTTGTATTTGCTTGGTTTAGAGAGCAAGCCTGCATTATTGTTTGTCCGTATGGAAGATTACAAGGCGCCCTACTAGATCGCAACTCCATTGTAATTGCTTACGACTATTTACGCGGCGAAAAGCGTTCTAAATTCCGTAAAAAAGAAGACCGCGCCGCTGAAGGCAAAGGTGATTGTATTGACTGTGGTCAGTGTGTTGATGTTTGTCCTACCGGAATTGACATCCGCAATGGCACCCAGCTAGAGTGCACCAATTGCACCGCTTGTATTGATGCCTGCGATAATATTATGGAGAAAATGGATAAGCCGAAAGGGCTCATCCGTTACGACTCTGAAAACAATATCGCCAGCGGTAAAAGTGAAGTTTTTACCGGCCGAGTAAAAGCCTATATTGGTATTTTAGTTTTATTATTGGGGGTATTCTTTTACCTAGTAATGAGCCGAGCCGACGTAGAAGCCATCTTTTTGCGCATGCAAGGGCAGCGTTATGAAAAGATAGATGATCACACCTATAGTAACGTTTACAACTGGAAATTACTCAACAAAACTCCCGAGGAAAAAACCTATTCCTTTCAGGTCATATCTCCCGCCGAGGGTTTAAGCTTACAAACCATTGGCAGCGATGAGCAAATCACCATAAAAGGTTCTGAACTCAGTCAAGGAGCAGTAATTTTAAAAATGGATAAAGCCCAAATGACCGGCACTACCACCGAGGTAGAAATTGGAGTTTACGAAGGAGATATTTTGGTAGAAACCATTGAAACCGGCTTTACCGGACCTTTAATCAAGCCAAAGAGAAAGAACTAATATTAAAAATTAGCATCATGAAGTTAAATTGGGGAACAGGATTAGCAATTACCTTAGGTATATTCATTCTTGGAATGGGAACGGTAACTTATAAAGCCATGAATCAAAGACATGACTTGGTAACCACCGACTACTATGCTAAGGAAATCGCCTATCAAGAAACGATAGAACAAAAAAAGAACGCATCTGCCCTAGAGGAAAAATGCCAGCTTAAAGTTGAGGAGGGAGAATTAATGCTTCACTTTCCTAACAGCTTGACTGGCGCACATGCTTCTGCAGAAATTGAAATGTATTCGCCCACGCACGCGGAAAAAGACTTCAACCTTTCCTTTGAAAATTGGACAGTAGCTAGTATAAGGCTTCCCGCTGAAAAACTAAGCGCAGGGAAATGGATTGCTAAAATCCACCTCAACACCGATAGCACCGATTATTATTTTGAAACCGATTTCTTATTGCCATGATAGGCATAGCCTTTAGTTTCGGGTTACTGTCTTCTTTGCATTGCGCCGCTATGTGTGCGCCTTTGCAGGCTGTAGTTATGGGGCAATGGCTAAATAATAAGAAAAAGGGCAATTGGATAGTTTACCACGCTGGCCGTCTTAGCACCTATATGTTTTTAGGACTAATTGCCGCACTTTTCGGGCAAAGTATTGGTGTAGCCAATTGGCAAGGCGACTTTACCATTATCGCTGGTTTAGTTTTACTCACTGGGTACTTTGGCTTTAAAATTCTAAAATGGGATCGGAAATTCAATCAGTTATTGGTTCCCATCTTGCGTAAGCTGCAACCCAAAGCCCAAGGCAAGAAAAAGTCGATTTGGTTTTACAGCAGTGGTGCCCTAAATGGCTTTTTACCTTGTGGAATGGTTTACGCGGCTCTATTGCCCGCTGCTGGCGCGGAAAACTTAGGAATGGGCTTACTTTATATGTTGGTATTTGGTTTAGGAACGCTACCCTTATTAGCCGGACTAAATCTTTTCAGCAATAAAATAATCCTGAGTTTTGGTAAGTATATTCCCAAGCTCATTCCCATTTCGGTGGTATTAATTGCCGCCTTACTTATTCTCCGCGGAATGGAATTAGATATTCCTTATCTCTCACCTGCAATCCCCAAACTAGGTGCTTCGGTAGAAGTTTGCAATTAAGGGATTAGTCTTTTCCTAACAACCCAAAGACCTCATCATTAAAGCCGTCGTTCACGAACAAAATTAGGTTCCGAACTCTTAATTGGTGAAAGGCTTTATTATGAAAACGGCATTGAATTTATCCTTCCTTTTTCTTCTCATTTTTGGCTTAAGCGTTTTTTTGAATTGGCCATTTATCGCCCTGGGCCTATTTTACGCCTCGCCCATTATGGTAGTTTATACTATCTATAAACCTGAGTTCGGCGTAAAATTAGGCCTCAGACCTCTTATAAATAGTGGGTTTTAAGCCGAAGCACTGAAGCAATAGCGGGCTATTGCGAAGGGCTAAGGCGCCAAAAACTCCTTTTTAGAAGAGGTTTACAAGTTTTTTCCAATAAAAGCGAAAATCCTGCATCTAGCTCATTTGCTGTAGCCCGCTACAGCTGCACGATCCAGACTAGTCTTTTCCTTTTATTGAAAATCTGAGGCTATAATTTTAGGTCGAACTCAGGTTATAAAGTATTACCTCACCCGGAAGAGGTGACGCAAACTTTTGATGATCATTTTTACCAAGATAATCCCTACCAAAGAAATAAAATCGACTAAACGGCTTTGCTAAAAGTTGGTTTCGCTAATTCCGTAGTATTTAAGCGCTCGTCTAAAACTGCGCAAATATTGCGAATAAAGGACCTTCCCCTTTGCGTTACTTTCACCTGATAGGGGAATATTTTCAGTAAGCCATCTGCTTCGAGCATACGAAAACGGGGCAAAAGAAACTCATTAAAATAATCACGTTCATTAAGCCAATCTGCCTCGAAATGACAGATTAAATTTAAGAGCTTAGCCCGTAATTGCTCGTCTTTAGCAGTATGGTAATGCGATTTAATTAAGGGCGGATAATCTTCCTCGCGCACGCGACGCATGTACTCCTTTAAGGTTTTTTCATTTTGTGCAAAAGCATCCCAACTATCGCTAATGGAACTCGCTCCCAAGGCAATAACCAAGTCGGTATGCTGAGCGGTATAGCCCATGAAATTGCGATGTAACTTGTGTTTTTTGAGACTGCGAGCCAAATCATCCTGCGGAAGCGCAAAGTGATCCATGCCAATTTCTTGGTACCCCATCCTTAAAAAGCCTTCGCGCCCCTGTTGGTATAACTCCCATTTGGTCTTCCCTTGCGGTAAATCGGCCTCGCTGTACGCCCTTTGTCCAGGAGCTATGCCAGGAACATGCGCATAACTATAAAAGGCAATACGATCGGGCTTCAAAGTCTTCACCCAATCCAAATTAATGTCGATGTGCTTATTATTTTGCTTGGGCAATCCGTAAATCAAATCAAAATTTATCGAATCATAACCCAGTTCTCTGGCCTTTCGGCAGATGCGTTCTACTTGCTCAGCGCTTTGAAAACGATGAATGGTTTTTAGAATTTCTTCATCGAAATCTTGAATTCCCAAACTAAGGCGATTAAATCCTAAATTATAAAGAGTTTCTAGATGTGCATCGCTGGTGCTAGAAGGATGGGCTTCAAAGCTGAAGGAACGATCTTTCGGAATGATGGCATCCTTTAAAAGGCCATTAATGAGTAAGTCCAAACTTTCGGGACTAAAAAAAGTAGGCGTCCCGCCCCCAAGGTGCAGTTCTTTGATAATGGGTTTTTCGGAAAAGCGACTGCGATACATTTCCCATTCCTTTAAAACCGTTTTAACGTAAGGCACTTCCACCAAGTGATTTTTAGTGATGTGTTTATTGCAACCACAATAGGTGCAAAGGCTCTCACAATAAGGCAAATGCACATATAAACTAATCTCATTATTAGCTTCAAAGCGCTTTAAAACCTGACTCATCCAACGGGCGCCTTCTATATTACTACTCTCCCATAAGGGAACAGTGGGATAGGAAGTATAGCGCGGAACGGGCACATTGTATTTCTCTACTAGATCGTAATTCATAGAGCAAAACTAGGCGCAAATAAGTTGTTGAAAAATGACAATTGTCAGACCTTAAAATTGCCTTTACTTTGCTCCATGAATTTCTACTTTCTCTTTAAAGCCTTGCACATCATAGGTTTTGTAGCATGGTTTGCCGCCTTATTTTATTTGGTAAGGCTATTTGTGTATCACCGCGAGGCATGGGACGCTGGCGCAGATGATTTGGAAGCCACCGTTTTGCGCAAGCAATACCATATTATGGAAAAACGGCTGTATCAGATTATTCAAAACCCCGCTTTGTACCTTACTTTAATTGGTGGTATTGGCATGTTAATTATCAACCCGGTTTGGCTTAGTCAACCTTGGATGCATATAAAACTCACTTTGGTATTAGCCTTGGTCCTTTATCACTTTAGCTGCGGCAAGCAGATAAAAAGCCTTGCTACTAATGCTACCGGTATTAGCAGCTTCGGTTACCGCCTGTATAATGAGGTTCCTACTTTAATTCTTATCGGTGTGGTAATGCTCGCGGTTTGGAAAAGCACAGCAGGACTCTTAATTGGTGTTGGTGTTCTCTTGGCCTTAGGCGTATTATTTTTTATTGCCGCAAAGCTATATAAGCGCAAAAGGTTAAACCAAGAAAAGTAACAAGCTAAGTTAGAGGTAAAACTTGAGGCTATAATTTAGACCGAACTCGGGTTTCGACCTGATAAATCCGTTATTTCAAGCGTTTCCAGTTTTAATAATTTGATTTTTTGCGTTTTTGGCATTTTTTCGGAAAAATAATTTGGATAATTAAATTATCTATTCTTATATTTGTCTCAGCGAAGCAGATTAATCAGGTTAAGGTTTACCCCGGCATTCTTTCAAGAGTGACCGGGGTTTTTATTTGCGCTATACCCTGCTTAGCTTCATCATCCCTTTGTATTGCGATAATGCAAGATTCAAATATCTCCAGGCTTAGGTAAATGTTTAGACAAGCGACGACTGATTGCCGATAGAAAAAAATAGAAAGTTAGGGTAAAACAGGAAACGTGATACATCGATTCTCTATCGCAAAGCATTGCGGAATAATTGAGCCAATATCGTGGCATAAATCTGATGACTCGGTGAAGTCGTCTTTTTCATCCGTGTTTTTTTTTAATTGTCTCCCAGACACTTATGTAAAATTTGCAATTCACAATATAATTTCTCCTACAAAAACTTGGATTTTACATTTTGATAAATGTATATTTGAGCCTGCGAAGCAGATTAATCAGGTTAAGGTTTTACCCCGGCATTCTTTTAAGAGTGACCGGGGTTTTTATTTACCAGGGTTTTTAAGACTCCCCCCACACCTTATTAGTGTTGATTGCACATTTATAAACTTCCTTCGCTTCGAGCCTATATTTGCAGGCGAGCTTGATCAATTACTCCCCAAACATAGAACGGACTGTAAATCCAGACTTAGTTTACAAACTTATTTTATCCCTTCAGTGCAATTGAAAAAGGCAGGAATGCGGAAAAAATCAAAAAAATCACCCAAAGCTATTGCAGTTTTTAAAATATTTGTACTTTAGCCTTAGCGAAGCAGATTAATCAGGTTAAGGTTTACCCCGGCATTCTTTTAAGAGTGACCGGGGTTTCTACTTTTTAGACCTTTCGGGTGATACAATAAATAGGAGACGCGATAAATCGCGTCTCTACAGTAGAAATTGATTTTCCATTACAATTTTTCGAGGCGATATAACAATGGTCGGGATGGACTAGCATCGTTGTGCAAGGGTGCTACTTGTAAATTGATAAAGTACTCCCCTTCTCTTAAGCTTTTGGGAAAAAATGCCAATTCGGTGATGGTCGCTTCTTCGCGGGTAGCCACGGGATAGTTCCAAAATGCGTGATGTGCCGCTAAAGCACCGCCATCTTCTTCCCGATCTACTGAAGGTAGGTTTGTAATAAAATGCTTCACTCCCTTTTCCGCTAAATAAGCCAGCAATTCTGCTTGAAAATAGGCTGCATTTTTACCACTGAAATCTTGGGGAAAAGCATCGGCATCTACCTGAATGGCTAAAAACTTGGCTAGATTTATTTTCTTCTTTTCAAAGTCTTCCAAAAAAACAACACGATCACCTTCATGCTCGCGGCTGCTTATTCTTATAAAAGTGCAGAAGCCATGGTAATCTTTAAAATAATCGTTCACCTTATGCTGCTCAGGACTAATATGACCAAAACACTCGGTATGTGTACCATTGCCATGCGGATTTAGCTGAACCGAAAAAAAGTTGACCGGTGCGCCTTCTTTTACCGCTCCAACCCAATTATCCACTTTGACGGGATTAATACTTACTGGTGCGCTGTGCCAAGCACGGGGCTCCCTTTTAACATTCCCGAAAGTACTAGAACAATCGATAGGCTGCGACAGATCTACTTCGTAACGATGCCCTTTGCGGCCTAATTGAATATACATATATTATACTTTAAATAAACTGGCCGCAATGCCATCACTTTGAAAACGATATTCGCTGGGAATATAGAGCTGATTATTATCCAGCACCAGTCGTCCTTTGCCTATTTCAGACTGCGCTTCACCCAAGCAATATTGATAACACGAATCACCGCCCAAGGCTCTCAACTCTTCTAAATTAAGACCCTCTTGTAAACGCAAACGCGTCATTACCAATTCGTTATACAAATCCTTCTTTCCTAAAGACTCCGTCTTTGCCAAAGACTGCCCTCCTTCCAAACCTTTTAAATACAAAGCATTATTAGCTACATTCCAAGTACGAGAAGTACCATTAAAAGAATGCGCCGATGGACCTAATCCTAAATAAGGTTTACTCTGCCAATAAGAGGTATTATGTCGCGAATGCGATCCTGGTTTGCAAAAATTTGAAAGTTCGTAGTGACTAAATCCTTCCTGCTCCGCGAAATCTTGTAAGGCCACGAAATGCTCGTAGGACGCATCTTCCGTAAGGGACACCTCACCTTTTTCCACCTGATGATGCAATACTGTTTTTTCCTCTACCGTAAGGGCATAAGCCGAAAAATGCGGCACCGAAAAGCGCTTTAAAAAACTCAGTTGCCACTGCCAATCGGCTAGAGTTTGACCAGGTAAACCATATATTAAATCGATGGTATAATTGTCAAAGCCGTATTGAGGCAAAAGCTCCAAACAACGCAAACTCTCCTCGGCATTATGGGCGCGGTTCATAAAACGCAGATCCTCCTCTTTAAAAGATTGGATTCCTATGGACAGGCGATTCACGGCACTTTTTTGTAATTCGGCTAGATATTCCGCACTTAAATCATCAGGATTGGCCTCCAAACTAATTTCTGCCTGGGGATCAATTTCAAATAAATTTGCAAGCTCTTCGATCAACCAATTTATGCGATCCACGCCCAAAATCGATGGCGTTCCACCACCGAAATACACACTATCGATGGGAGAAAAATCTAAATATTTTCGGCGAAGCTTAGCCTCCGCAATAATGGCTTTTACCATTTGCTCGCGGTTTGTCTGAAGCGTAGAAAAGTGGAAATCACAATATACACAAGCCTGCTTACAGAAAGGGATGTGTATATAAATTCCGCTCATTACTCTAATTTTGGCAATAGTATTCTAAAGGTAGTTCCTTCGTTGGGAACCGATTGCGCCACGAATATACGACCCTTATGGTAGTCTTCAATAATCCGTTTGGCTAAACTTAGGCCTAGGCCCCAACCTCGCTTTTTTGTAGAGTAACCAGGACGAAAAACAGTTTGCACCGATTGTGCAGAAATACCTTTACCGGTATCATTTACGTCGATCTGCATCCATTTCGCATCCTTCTCTTGCAATTCGATTTTAATGCTTCCCGGACCACTAATGGCATCGATGGCATTGCGGATTAAGTTTTCAATTACCCACTCAAAAAGTGGCACATTTAGCTCTAAAAAAATGGGTTCGCGAGGGAGTTGACAAGTAATTTCAATTTTCTTAGGGCTGCGATTTTTTAAATAATCTACCGCTTGCCGCGTAACCAATAAAAGGTCCGTTTGTATTAATGTAGGCTGGGAGCCTATCTTGGAAAAGCGGTCGGTAATAGTTTCCAAACGCTTAATATCCTTGGCCATTTCTACGGTTATGCTGGCATCCACATTTTGCATTTTAAGCAGCTCCAACCAGCCCATAAGCGAACTTAAAGGCGTACCAATTTGATGGGCTGTTTCTTTCGCCAGACCGTTCCAAACCTGATTTTGCTCGGCCTTGCGGGCTCCGCTAAAAGCGAGATAGGCGATAATAATAAAGAGGGAAATAACTACTAATAAAATGATGGGATAAAAGCGAAGTTTGGTAAGGAGCGTACTACTCTCGTAATACACCACATTCGTAATAATTCCCGGCGAACCCATTACTTCAATGAACTGCCCTTTTTCCTTCATCTGCTCGAGAAGCTCTCGTTGTTTTTCCTTTTTATTTCGATCGGGCAGTTCCAGGTTATTCGTAGTAACAATATTCCCTTCGGCATCAGTCAAGATAATGGGGATGGTCGTATTATACTGGATAATTTGGATCGCCAAGGTTAATTCCGTTGACTCGTCCGCTCTTTGAATCGAGGCCATAGCGTTAGCCCATTGATCTACCTTTTTTATCTCCTCCTGCCTAAGCTCGCGCAAAAAACCTTCCGTATAAAATAAGGTCGAAGCCCCAATGGCCACGGCAAAAAGGAGCAACAAAAATTTCCAAAGATTCTTTCTTCCGTAAAAGTCCATAAGCCTTGGTAAAACAAGTTATAAGATCAATTATTGCAGGCTTATCAAAATGACCGCGAACATTTAGTCTAAAATAACCGACAACTCGCTTAAATCGGGGGTAATGATAATTTCTGTACGACGGTTTTTCGCTTTTCCTTCAGGGCTATCATTATCGGCAATGGGCACATATTCGCTACGACCAGCGGCAATAATGTTTTCCTTTTTAACGCCTTCATTGGCGGTAATAATCTTCACGATACTGGTTGCGCGCATTACGCTTAAATCCCAATTATCCTTAACCGCCGTTCTGCCGTTAAACTCATCCGAGTCGGTATGACCTTCCACCATTACATTTAAGTCGGGGTTTTCAGCTAATACCACGGCTAAGTCTTGCAAGGCCTTGGTCCCTTCTTCTTGTACGGTCCAACTCGCGGATGGGAAGAGCAAGCGGTTTTCTAAAGAAACGTAAACCTTACCATTGCGGGTTTCTACCGTTAAGCCCTTACCATCGAAATTAAGCAGAGCATTTTTCAAGCTGCGCTTAACCTCAGCTACCACGCTATCTTTACGGGCAATTGCCGATTCAAGTTCATTGATGCGCGCTTCCCGCGATTGTACGGCCTGTTCCAGTTTTCCTAAACGATCGCTTTCATTACGCAAAGAATCTTCTTTCCGCGCCAAGTCGTTTTGTAGGGTATTTAGCTTTTCTACCAGCTTCTTATTTTCCCTTTGGTTATTGGCCAAAAGATTATTGTTGTTTTCCAAAAGATACTCGTAGCTCTGATTGAGATCGTTATAGCGGCTGCGCATCCCTTCGAGATCAGCGGCCTGCTCTTGCGCCTTAATTTGCAAAGCCTTTTGTTGGCTTTGTAATTCTTGCAGATAATTCTCCGCCAACTGGTTAGCCGAAGCTAAACTATCGTTCTCTTTACGCAGTTCACTATTATCGAATTCGATTTCGGCATACTTGCCTTGCAAATCTTTGTAAACCTTACTGCTTACGCAAGATGTCACGATTAATGGCAAAGCCAATAGAAGAAATATTTTTTTCATAGCTTAATTTTCCTAAACAAAAATAAGGGTCAATTACGGCATCTCCGCAAGGGTATGATAGATTTAGCAACTATGGATTGTTGATAGACTCCGAGCGATAACGCCAATCTAAATCCAGTTCCCAATTCGCTCTAATTTCTAATTCCTCGGTGTAAGGGATGCGAATTTCCGGCTGTTTACTTTTTAAAAAATCTCCCGTTGTCCACTTTCCATCCGCATTCAAATCTCTAATTAAAAAGGCTTTAAACTTTTGCGGAAGTTCGTTTTTAAAAACCACAGTAGTACTATCCACAAAAGGAACCATACGATAAGGAGAATCATCCTCCTTTAAGATTTGTAGAACATAGGGCAAGGCACTATCCGCACTTACATTAAAGACTAAAGTCCCTAAATCTTCCCCGCTTTTTAAGTCGAAACTAAACCAAAGGCTATCCCTTAAGCGATTGCTAGCACTGTGTTGTGCGGCGCCTTTATTAAACATTAGGCTAAAACCTGACTTATGCGGCGGAGCGTAAAACCAGCGTTTTTCACGAACTGAGTCTTTAAAAGGTAAGCGTTTTAAAGTATCTTTAGGTGTGTAAAAGGCGGTACTATCAATATTCCATTCTTTAATGACCAAATTGGAGTAGATAAATACGGTATCATTTTTCCGAAACTCCTTAATAGGAGCGGAAATTTTAAGCTGGGGTTCCTCGTATTCGCGTATTCTCACCGATATTATAGAATCAACAAAAAGCGAGTCGTAGTTCAACCTAAAGTTAATGCTATCGCGTTTATAGCGAAAGCGGTAGTAGAGTGTATCTCGTTCTGCCCCCAATTTAAAGAAGCCTGAATCTTGAGGCGCATCTAAAACCTCAACCTTAAATGCGCTATCCATGGGAGCGCTGAAATTAAAACTGATTTCACCTAAAGCACCATGTCGCGCATTTATATACCTAAATTTTGGTTCAGGATCGTAAGTAAAAAGCTGATAGGCATAAACCGAATCGGGCTGCAAGTTGATGGTATCGGTCCAAAAGGCCATTTTCACGGAGCTGGTATTTAGCTTAAAATCAGCCTCTTTGTCGGCGAAAGCAGCTAATAAGTATTTACCACTGCGCATATTCGTCATTTTAAACTCGCCCAATTCATTACTGAAGGCATAGTACTCTGGACGAACCTTATAAAGGAGAGAATCGCGCGTTGATTTCCGTTCGGTAGCATACAATACGACCAGCATATCTTTTTCTGCTTCGCCAGTATAGGCATCGTGCAAACGACCTTGCAGTTCTAAACTATCGATATAAGATCCGGTGGAAAAAACATATTTAAAGTCTTTATTCACGTTCCCTTCGGTGAAATCTGCTAAGGCCGAACCAAAAGAAATGATGTAGGTAGTATTCTCTTTTAAGCTGTCTAAACCCTTAATCAGCACCTCTTTACCTTTGCTAATAATTTCTAAGTCTTCAGGTAAAAGCGGCGAAATTCTAATTTGTTGTTGGGCACTTTTCAAATCAATATACTCCTCAAACTTGAGGCGAATACTCGGGCTTTTAAAGTGTATAGTTTGATTGGCCGGAAAAGAAGTATCCAATTGCGGCGCCAAGGTGTCTTTTTCGCCACCGCTGGGGCTGGATCGGCTGGCGCAAGAAGTAATAAAGGCCTCAAAAGAGGCAAACAACACAAAAAGTAGGATTAAGGTAAACCAGGTGGCCGCGGGTTTTGAACGAAATTCCTTAAACTGTTTTTGCATTGGTATTTGCTTTTTACAAAGACTGCAAAGATTATACTTTTTAGCAAGCCGCAAGGTAAACGCAGCAGAAACAAATAAATTGAGTTATTTCTTTTAAACCTGAGTTCGGGTTTTAAGCGTGGGCCAATGTGAAAATTGAAAAACGGCAGCGCGGCATTCCTGCCATCACTCTCAGGCAAGCTTCAATGGTGGCGCCCGTGGTTAACACATCATCTACCAGTAAAATATGTTTATCGGTCACGGCCAGATGTGTTTTTACGGCAAAGACGGAACTAACATTCGTCCAGCGTTTAAAACGATGTTCTCGCGTTTGCGACTTCCGATATTGGGCGCGGTATAAAAAGGATTCATCGACGGGAATATGTAAAGTGTCCCCTAAACCTTGGGCTATAAATGCAGCTTGATTATACCCCCTTTTCATACGCTTGCACCAGTGTAAGGGTACAGGCACAATCAGATCGATATCGCTAAAGAAATCACTTTCCTGCCAGTCGGCCGCCGCTTGGGAAGCAAGATAAGCGCCCAACTTTGGGCGATTTTGATATTTGATGGCATGCATGGCCGCTTGCAGCACCCCTCCTTTTTGAAATTGCAACCAAGCCGCTCCTTTTTCTAGGGGAAAACGCCCGGTAAAGCTGCGCAAAACGGGATTGTCGGCGTATAAGTGGTACTGCGTTTTAGGCAATTCTAAAAAACAAGAAATACAGAAAAATTCTTCGCCTTTCACGAGCGACTTCTTGCATGATACACATTGCAAGGGAAAAAGGAAGTTTATAAAATCGAGGAGATATACTTTTGGAGCTCGCATTTTTGAGCAAAATAAGCGCCTATCCGTCTCGTAAATATTTGCTTAAACGATTAGGAAATGCTTGATTGAGGCTCAACTATAAAAAGCGGTCTGAGGCCTAATTTCACATTGAACTCTGGTTAAAAATAAGCCTTCACCTGAACATTTCCCGTATGAATAGCGGGCAAGGAAGCACTGTAACGCCCATTATAGCTAAGACTTAAAACAATATTGCTGAGGAAGGTCTTTTGCAAACTGAGATTAAAGGTCGCATTTTCGCCCGGTCGCAAAGCTTGTAGCATTTCGTAAGCGGCGGGTGAATTTACCTCGCCTTCAAAATTGTTTTGAATGTAATTTAATTGCGCCAAGGCACTTAACTTTTGCGCAGCGGTATAATTGAGCTCTAAACCTAAATCGTGACTATTTAGGCTATTGCTAATTTCCCCTTCACTCTGCTCCTGCTTATACTCGTAACTAGCAGCCAAGCTTAATTTAGTAGCCAATTGATAGGTTAAAGAATTAAAAAGCTGCTGCTGATCGATATCGAAATTACGATTGGTAAAATTACCACTGCGATTGTTTTTAACCCCCGTATTTCCGCGCAAACGCAGAATGAAATCTGAAGCAAAAGTGTAGCGAAGGTTTATAATTTGCTCCTTAATTGCCCTTTGCTCTAAACCGTAAGTTACCAAGGTGCGATTATCACTCTGCCGAAATGTATAATCTGCGCCAAAGCGGGCACTGCCGCGATTAAAAAATAAGGTTTGACGAAAGCTTTCGTTCAGCGCGACCAATAAAGTATCGTTACTTAAAACCGTAAAAGGATTCAAATTATTAATGCTACCGCTCAGCAAATTGCGTCGATCGAGTTGATAAGCCAAAACGCTGCTAAAATGACTGAGCGATTTTTTGAAAAAACCCGCTTGTTGCCATTTTTGAGGCGTATTAATATTGAAGTTCTGTCCCAACTTCACAATACTCGTGCGCACAAAATCTACATTGGGACTAAATACTCGAATAAAAGTAGCGAGGTCCGGAGTGGGAGCAATTTCAAATTCATCAAGCTCGCGAATGCCATTTTCATTGTAATCGGTATGGGTATAGGTTCCTGTCCCTGCTGGCACTTCTACATAGGTGAAACTGCGGCGAGGTTCATTACCGGCCCCACTTTCGTAGAAGGAATTACTAATAATAACCTTTTTCCAAATCCGCTGATTGTAATTAAAACGAGTAGTTAAGCTATTTTGTAAATCGTCGGGACTTTCCCCTTGTAATATTTGCAGGCGACGGTAATAAACTGCCATTTGAAAGTTTGCATCAAATTTAGTTTGCCAATTAGCTCGTGCCGACCAGGTTTGGGCTTGGGTAAAACGCTCTAGCTGCGCCGTTCGCACCGAATCGTCGAACCGTTGCAAATAACCCAATTCTACAAAACTCTTGGCCGTGTCACCCAATCCGCTAAAAGCGCGATACTCGATAAAGCTATAACTATTAGCCAATACACTATCGCCATTTAAAGCACGCGTTAGGTTCCACTCGCCCACACTTTCCAAACCCAGCCACCAACGCTGTCGCAAGAAATAGCGGTAGCTAAACTGCTCGCGCCAAAAATTATCGAGGCTGGCAATTCCACTACTTTGTGTTAAACTTAAATTCGCTTTTAAAAGCTGTGTTTTTGTCATTAAGTCGCTTTGCAGCAGATGGCGATAACCACTTTTTATAGGCGATTGCAAAGCCTGAAAGCGGTATTGCAATTGCAGGGAATCCTTCTGATAGCGTGAGTTTAAACTAAGTAGCTGCACTGCTCCCAAGTAATTAACCGGTAAATTCCAATCGCGGGCAAACTCTACCGCGCGAATACGCTCCAAACTCTTAAACTGAGGATTATTAAACTCGTAACTCGCATTGAGTTTTAGCTGAGCTTTTTTCAGGGGCATGGCAAAAGAATAATCGGCTTTGCCCGCTAAGCCCACATCGTTATTGCGATCTTTATCCGAATAACGATTAAGTACGTTTCTGCTTAAAGCACCATCGATTTTTAGCGCCTGCCTCTTATTTATTTGCACTTCATTTTGCCAGCTTACTACCTCTAAACTGTTGGGCGCCACCAAGCGCCTTTGTGGTTCGTAAGATCCCTGCGGCACGCCATTTACCGGCGCTACCCAGCGAAAAACCCGACCATTCGCTTGATTCTCTGCTAAGCGATAATTCCCCTGGTTAGCACCCAAGAAACTAAAACTTGCACTGTACAACTGAACGGTAGAATCGCGACTAAAAACCAGTACCGAATCAAAAGCCAAGGAATCGACTAAGCGATATTGAATACTGGCATCATTGTAGGCCGCTGGAATTATACTGCTAATTAAGGCCGCATCAATATTATCGCCCACTTGCTGTAAACGCGCCAATTCCGCTTCGCTATATTCCCCTATTAAGGGTTGATTTTCTTGATCGCTTTCATTGTAATAATGGATTTTCGTGCGGTAGGACTCCGACTCAAAACCCGATTGCGCTTGAAAAACCGTGCGTAAAAAATTTTGCTCAGTATACTGAAACTCCACCACAATACGCTTATCGCGCGTAATTGGTTGCAAAGCGGTGAAGGTGATTTCACCGGCATTATAATCCATTATATATTGGTTTTGCTCGCCGCGCTTTTGCAAAACCCCATCAATATAAACCCGTTCCGAACCCGAAATAATTATGATAAACTGCTCATTATTAGATCCCCGCAATTTATAAGGCCCTTGATTTCCTTCTTGGCCTTGAAAAGTATTTCGGTTAAAACGCCCGCGCGCTAATCCACCTTGTACCACTAAGGGTATTTGGCTTTCGCCAGATGCGATTTTAGTTTCAATTCCACCACCACTGATACGCTTATCGTAGTTAAGGAAGTAGTCGTTTTGCGAAATGATATTATAATCACCTGCTCTTAATATCCCAAAATCTGGGTTTTCCAGTTCCAGGTAAACCCGATCAAATTCGCGCAATTGAGCCGTGTAACCTTCTGCCTGAATAGGCACCGTATTATCGCTAATGCTGGCTCTAATTTGGGTATTCTTACCGATATCGCCACTTAACTGCAGGTTTAAAGCCGAATTTAAAACCGCATCCTGGTTATTACCCACGGAGAAACCACGACTTAAACTTCCCTGCGAACTTAGGCCTTTAAAAGGCTTAAATTCTTGGCTAGATAAGGAAAACAAATCCTCCTCCCGCAAAGGCCTACCCTGCCGAGCCGGCGATAAAATTTGACTGCTATCCTTTAAAGAAAAACTTTGCGGCAACTGAAAAGGAATGGTATAATACCGCAGTTGCAGGGAATCTTTGGTTGTTTCCTCAAAAATAAGGTAACGCGGATTAAGGCCCCTTAAATGGAAATCTACCGTAGGGGTTTCTCCTTTTAAATTGCTAAAAGTAATGCTATCGCGCAGCAACAAATTGGAGCCCAGACTAATGCTATCGCTTAATGGCAATATAAGCCGTGACTGATGCTGAGCACGCATCTGCGAAAGCGCCATACTGCCAAGGAAGAGCAGAAATAGTTTATATTTTACGAGGCGAATTGCGATAATGCTATTATTTTGCAAATTATAACGGCAAAAGTGCGCAAATAGGTTGTGATATGGCGAAGAAGCTTATTTCTTATAATGTAAATGGAATTAGGGCAGCAAAACGCAAAGGTTTTGATGCGTGGTTGGCGGAAACAAATGCCGACGTGGTGCTTATACAAGAGACTAAAGCGCAGCCCGAACAAATTGAAGAAGAGGCTTTTAGCGATTTAGGCTACCATAGCTTTTGGCATAGCGCTGAAAAGAAGGGCTATAGTGGGGTCGGCATTTTAAGCAAAGAGAAACCCATGCATGTAGAAATTGGCTGCGGCATAGACTATATCGATTTTGAAGGACGGATAATTCGCGCCGATTTTGCCGACTATTCCATAATGAGTGTTTATGTGCCCAGCGGCAGTAGCGGCGATGCACGTCAAGATTTAAAAATGCAGTTTCTGGGAGATTTCAAAAACTACATTGCAGGTTTATTAAAGGAACATCCCAATTTAATTATTGGCGGCGATTTTAATATTTGCCATACCGAAATAGACATTCACAACCCCAAAGCCAATAAAGATACTTCGGGCTTTTTACCCGAGGAGAGAGCGTGGCTCAGTTCCTTTTTAGAGATTGGTTTAAAGGATTCTTTTCGCAGCGTATACCCAGATTTGACAGAACGCTACAGTTGGTGGAGTTATCGCGCCAATGCCCGCGCCAATAATAAAGGCTGGCGTATTGATTACCAATTGGTATCAGAGGCGATGAAAGATCGCATCAGCGATGCTGACATCCTTAAAAACGCGATGCACAGCGACCATTGCCCCGTGCAAGTTTCGATAAAATAAGAGGAAAATCGAGGTAAAATCAGGTCGTAGACCCCTTGTAAATAGTGGAACTCACATTAAAATATCCGGTCGAGGTTTTAAGATAAACTCGTCGCCATCATTTAAAAAGGCAAATTTAGAACGTGCTTCGGTAATGCGATGATATTCCAATTGCACCAATGCGACACTTTGTGCACCCGGTTCGATATACGAAATACGGGTACCCAGTGGATCACGCACCACCGAATCGCCTGAATGATAAACGCCATTACCATCTTTACCCACGCGGTTTAGTCCTGCCGCAAAACACATATTTTCAATCGCCCGTGCCTTAAGCAAAGTCTTCCAGGCAACTGCGCGACGTTCGGGCCAATTGGCAACAAAAATTTGCAAATCGAATTGCTCGCTATTTCTACACCAAACTGGAAAGCGTAAATCGTAGCATATTTGCGGGTTAATGCGCCAACCACGGTATTCTAAAATCAGCTTTCTTGTCCCTGGTTTATAATGTTTCTCCTCTCCTGCAAGGGTAAAAAGGTGTTTTTTATCGTAAAATCTATAATCTCCATTTGGATAAACAAATAAGAGTCGATTGAGGTAGCGTCCTCTTTCTTTTATAATAATGCTGCCTGTTATGGCTGCTTGGCGCAGCGTAGCCATTTCTTTCATCCAAGCTAGGGTTGGCCCCTCCATTTCTTCCGCTAATTTGGCGGGCTGCATACTAAAGCCCGTGGTAAACATTTCCGGTAAAACTATAAGATCAACCAGCGGCAAATTAGCCAGTAGTTCGGTAAACTGATTGCGATTAGCGAGTGGATCTTCCCAGTGCAAGGAAGTTTGCACCAAAGCTAAATTTAGAGTTTCTTGAGCAGGCATAAAAGACATGGTAGATGTAATTAAAGCTCTAAGGTAATGGAGAAGAATTTATTTAAGCAATGTTTGCTGTGATGATTAAAGATTTAAATTTTTCCTTACTTTTGACATGAAGAGCACAACGTTTTTTCATTTTTATGTTTTAGTTTTCGTTAAAAGCCTCGCAAAGCGGGGCTTTTTTGTGCTTGAAAAACGCATCACTATTCAAGTAAGATATATTGAGCAAGTATGTGGGCGTGTGGGTTAGATAAATATTGGTTCAATAAAAATTCAGTGGCCGACGCCATAGACCCCGAGCCAATATCTCAACCGCGGGATAAATTCCGAGGTTATCAATAAATTCTCAAGCCATGAATATTGGATCACGCCTAACTTTAACCTAATTCCAAAAAGGGAGGCGTATTAATTCATCGTTAGGCCCTTGAGTTTTTTTTAAAAAAACTCTCGATTTCTAGAAGCGGGGATACTATTCTCAATAGCTGCGACCCCAATTTCGCATCTAAAATGACCGCAGCAAAGCGAGCGGAAAGCCTTTAAAATAAGGGACTACTTCATAAAACGAATATGGATACGTCTTTTTAACACAAATAGTTGGCTATTCTAAAAAATATTGTAATTTGGTGATGCTTAACAGGGTTCTTCATTTTATAGGGAAATAGGGTTAGTAATCTACAGATTCCAAACACTGTTAAGCATTTTGAAAGCGGGAGTTGCAGAGTCTCCCGCTTTTTTTTTGCTCTAAATTCTGCGATCAGACAGTCCCTTTAAGTCGCCATACATCTTTCGCAATACGCCTTTTTTATAAGGATCGTAGCTCCATGCATTATCAAATTGACTGATTACCTCTTCATTAGCCTGATCGGTAATAACCAAACTATGAAACTGCGTACCGCGATTGTGCTGCTGCTTTTCCATGGCCATTTTTAGATCGTCGCTAATTTTATACATAATAAAATCGCTTATCACCAACACGTCCGCATCGCGGTAACCGTGGGTATCCAATTGCTGTAAAGCCTCGCTTAAGGCCAAGCTAATATCCGTTCCTCCATGAAAAGATTTTTGCAAAAAGGCCGCCACCTCATTTATACTATCCACCAAATTATACAAGTCGATGGTATGAATGCCACTGCTAAAATTAATTAGGAAAGCACGGCGCTCATCGGCTGCCGCCATTTTTAAGATGGCAAAACATAAGACTTTAGCAATGCGTTCGGGCTGGCCCTCCATACTACCGCTGGTATCTACACACACGATAAAGGGACCCTTCTCTTTTTTCTTTACCCTTTGAAAAGACTCACTATAAACGCGGGTACTAGTTTGTAAAATTCGATCTTCAAATTGATTTATCTGCAATTGATCATCGGCAAAACGCTTTAAAAACTGCCATTCACTTTGTTCGCCAAAAAGCGCAATTTCGCTAGGCAACACATTATTTAAATCGCTCCCATAATTCACACCTACAATCTCGGTACGCAGGTTGGGATCTTTTTGCCACTCCTTAAACTCTAGCACTTTTTCGTAATGCTCCTCCTCCATTTCCAGCTCCGCTTGTCGCAGAGAACCCAGCAAATCGGCCAAGCGTTTTAATTCCTTTTCATCCTTTAAAAGCGCATAGTACAATTTTATTAAATCTAAAGTTTGCTCTTCCCATAAAGCCCGGCTCATATCCCAATAACGACCAATATGCTCGGTAAAAGGCTTTATTAAAGAACTCAACTTTTTAAACTCCTGCACTTTCGCTTCTACTTTGGCCTGAAAATCTTCTTTCGCTTCCCGCAGATGCTTCATTTGAAAAGTAAAGATCTTCGCACTAAGACGTGCGTCCCACTGCGCTAAAAGGTCTTTGAGTACCCTTTCAATTTGCGTACATTCCTCTTCACTTATATCCTCAAATTTCCGCTCCTTAATAAGCGATTTAAACTTGTCCTGATGAAAACTCGGATCAATTTCTTCTCGTGAGTAATAGCTACTCACCTTCTGAATTAAGTAATTATACGATTGGCAAAACTGACGGAGGTGGCGAATACCCCAACTTTCGAGTTCCCGTTGCTCATCTTCGTAAGGATGCTTTTTTGACAACTCGCCATAGGTTTTCCGAAACCAGTGGAGGGTGTCTACCAAAATTTGCTCCCCCAATAAGGTATTCTCTTGGGCCAATTTTCGCAAATCATTATCGCGAAACAAGTCGTTTAAAGCCTCTTTAAAATAATTAAAATACTCACTTTGCAAGCTATCCTCCTCCATAGGTTCCGCCAATAAAAGCTCTCGCAAATAGGCCACAAAGTAGCGACGACTCGGCTTATCCAGCACTTCTGCAAACTGAATAAATCGCTCAAATTCCTCTTGTAACTTCTCTAATGACTGTTCTTGCATAGTATATTTTAAAAGCGGTATTGCACAATTTAATGGGACTATTTTCTAACTCTTTTCTGTCCGGTTTTCAACTTGGTTTTGGTCTTTTTTTTCGCTTTCGCGAGATGCGATCAGTAAAGTCTACGTTTTCAAATTATGATTGATTTAAAATCCATAATTTCCGCTTTCACTTCAGTTTAAAATCATGCTACGACTAAAAAATCAAATAGTTTGAAACCTGAAAAAATTACTCTCGGAAGCAATTATTTGAAAGCGATACTATTCATAATTACCGTCCAAAATTATTCTTGCGCATCTGCCTACGAGCAAAAAATTAATCCCTTTGATAGCTATGCCTTAACTTTTCCAGCTTAAGCTGAAGCGCAGACAGGGCATCGGTTACCTCTTGATGATTGGCCTCTACCACCGGCATTAATTTCGCATCTATGAAAATATTACCCTTGGCCAAAGTGAGCGATTCCGGTTTATTATCAATCAGGTTTTTTTGTTGCTTTTTAATGAAGTTCTCTATTTTTTGGTAGCGCTCTTCCCAAAAACTAAAGACCAAAGGATGCGGCTTTTTATAAAGATAGTCCACTTTTTCTTGCTGATAGGTAAGTAAAGATAGTAGGTGTTTGATGGAGTTATGTTTAATATTTAAGCTAAACTGCTTGTTGGCCTTGGCGGCAGAAAGGCGATTAACTAGCTTATATTCATCATCATAGAGATTAATCACTTCATAGTCGTCTACTTTTAAACGATTATAATCCTTTACATTGATGAACTTCCCGGCAAACTGTTCGCCTTGTTTTTCCAATTGATAATACTCCTCCTCTACTGGGCGAAGCACCTCTTCCATGCGGGTGGTTTTGAAGCTAATTTCGTCATTCACTTCCTGCTTAAAGCTTTCCACTTCCCGTTTCAACATATTGAGTCCGATGCTTAAACTGTAGCCATGTTTGCGGATGGTTTCGCTAACAATTTCCTGCACCACTTCTATTTCCTCAGGTCTATTCCACAGGCAATGTACCATTAAGAAACAGTCGAGTAAATCAACTTTTTCGCGACCATTTAAAAAGGCCGAAGTGCGCAGTAGGCGAATAATTTTTTTCCAGCGGCGATCGTAAACATGCAAGCGTTGCAGGTCGCTGGATTGTTTAGCATTGTGTTCTTCAATTTTCTTGCGCACAATTTGGATCACGGACAGCACTTCATCGCCAATTTCTAGCGCATCGATTTCGCTATGCCAAGTTTCCAATTCCGCATTGGTAATTTTTAATTCCTCAGGAATTTGATCCTTATAAACCGGCTCGGTACCCGTTATCATTTGCAGAAAGCTTTGGGAGTTTTTAATCCCCAACATTTGGTAGCGAATAAGCAAACGATCGTAGAGCGCGCCAAAGTTTTCATTATCGGGTGGCAGCTCGTTACTAGCGGTTATTAAACCGCGCAAATCTACTTTGATTTCTTGTTCCCCGTTGCGGTAAACCTTTTCATTAATAATAGTAAGGAGCGCATTTTGGATGGAGGAACTCGCTTTCCAAATTTCATCGAGAAAAACCAGGTTTGCGCCGGGCATATACTTCTCGGTTTTCCTTTCATACTTATCCTCCTCTTTCAGTTTTTGAATCGAAACTGGTCCAAAAACCTCTTCTGGGGTAGAAAAGCGTGTCATTAAATACTCGAAGCTCTGCGCATCTTGAAAGGCAAATTTCAAACGACGTGCGATCAGGCTTTTTCCCACTCCTGGAGGGCCCAATAGGAAAATACTCTCACCAGCGATGGCACTTAGTAAACTTAATTTTATGGCCTCATCTCTTTCATGCAGACCTTTCCCCAATTGTTCAATAAGCTTTTTCAGCCGCGATTTTCTTTCCATAGTGATTAGAACAAGCAATAAAGCCTGCGGTTCGATGATGGGCTGTGTTTTTTTTTGGGGGAGCGGAGCATACAGGTTTGATTTTTCAAAATTAAATACTCAGCTAAGCACTTAATGCAAATTCTTAAATAATTAGCAACGCCTATTGGCCATTACGCTTTCTAGTTTTGCCTAAATCCTTAATATGTCCACATTTATCTTGAAACCTTTGCAAAAAGATGGCAAGCACCTTGTCATTATTGATTTTGACTCAAAAAACACAGCACTTCGCCTGCATGTAAAACGTTTCCCTGCTTGGTTTGATTGGGGAGGAAAATATTGGTACACCTATTATTCACCTGGCACTGTAAATAGGCTGTATCATTATTTAAAACCCATCGGATTTGTTGATTACGGAGCTTATAAAAAAATACATGAAGAAGACATAAATCTCGCAAAAACTTTAAATCTTGGAAAGCTAAAAAGGATAACTATTAAGCGGGAGGTTCCAGAACGTCATCGTGAAGATTTTGGTCACTTTCAGGATTATTTGCGAGCAAAAAGATTCTCAAAAAGTACCATAAAAGTATACGAAAGTATGATGGTGATTTTCCTCTCCTATTTTGAAGAACACACTTTAAATTTAATCACCAATGAAGAGATCAACAAGTTTGTAAGTGAGGAATTTGTGGCTAATAATTACAGTTCATCCAGTATTCGCCAACTAGTCGGCGCGATAAAAAAGTTTTATTTAAAACGATTAAATATTGCTTTAGACATTGACAAACTTGAAACTCCCCGCAAGGATTTCAAATTGCCAAAAGTTTTAAGTAAGGAAGAAGTTGCCAGCGTAATCATTCAAATTAAAAATTTAAAGCACCGTATGGCGGTTGCCTTGCAGTACGGCTGTGGCTTAAGAGTAGGCGAATTGTTGCAGTTAAAAGTAAGCGACTTCGACTTTAACCGGCACACCCTAATAGTTAAGCAAGGTAAGGGCAGAAAAGACCGACGTATTCCAATATCAGAAGGAATCTCTAATCTTATTGGCCAGTACATTGCGGCTTATAGTCCACAAAACTATTTTATTGAAGGGCAAGGCGGCAAGGCCTATTCACAGAGCAGCATCAATCATATTTTACAACGCGCAGGAGAAGACGCTGGCATTAAGGAACGTGTTCATTCGCACATGTTACGGCATAGCTACGCCACCCATTTATTGGAACAAGGCACTGACCTAAGATATGTACAAGAATTGTTGGGACATAAAAGCTCAAAAACCACAGAAATTTACACGCACGTTAGCATGCGCATGCTTGGAAACATTAAAAGCCCTTTCGACAGTTTAGACCTCCCTTAATAAAAAGCACTAAACTTGCGGTTACCCCTTGCCATTTGGAGGTCAATCGCTAATTTTATGCGACTATAAACAAGTTGTGGTGAATTTTATGAAAACCAAAAAATATATAGCAACCCTTTTCCTTCTTTATATTTCGACCACTTCAAAAGGTCAGATAAGAAATGAGTTTAACCAGTTTTTAGAAAATCCGGAATTAACCAGTTGGACGGAGTTTACATACTCACCATACTCCAATGAAAATCTAGAAGTTCTAACTGACTATGTGATCAAAAATACCAGTTCAAGGATTGTAATTGGAAAAAGTTTCACAAAGAATCGGATTGACTTGTGGTATGTACAGAAATACAATTCCGATTGGAAAATTACAGAAGACATATCCCTAAATCCAGATAGTTCTGTAGCATATTCCGAAAAGTTCGAGTACAAAGAAGGTAAAGTAGAGTCAACAGTTTTTGATCACAAAGGCGAAGTTGATTCTGTATTTCAAAACTTCTACAACCCTAGTGGAAGCCTAAAGAAAACTGTTTATCGATCAAAACCGTTTTCGGAAAAACCAATCATTACTGAACATCTATATACGCGCGACTCCATTGATCTAATCTCCAAATTTGAAATAATTTCTATTCAAGATGGTGATACGACATCTTATAACTATTCCAGACTGTACTACGGTGAGAGTGGATTACTAGACTCTACAATAGTTTTTTATTCGAAAAATAAACCAGTAAAAAAGATTGTGTACACCTATGATGACGAGACACTAATCAAAATGGAAACTATCAACGCAGAGGGTGAAGTGGAAGAAGCGGAAAAGTATATCTATCAAACCACTTTGAGTACAAGGAAAATAATAATCATAGGGTATACTTCATCTAAAGGCTACATAAAGAGAATTGAAATAAAATAACTCACCACAACAAAGCCTATAAGCAATAGCGCCCTGCGGGACGCTACTGCTCATAGCCAAACCGTTGTACGCAAATTGGCAAAAACCAACATGCTCGTTTTTTAAGGTCATTTCAGTTTTCAAACGTTTGCGTTCGCCTTTTTCATTTCGCGGTTTTTAAACGGTGGTTTGACAATAGTTTGAGCGAAGCGTCGCGCGAT
>CAXBBL010000012.1:0-97109 GCA_963974215.1 uncultured Schleiferiaceae bacterium
CTCCTTTTCAAAGAACTAAATCTTATATTGCATCCTAGAGTAACGCAGGACACACTACTGGTGCCAACAAAAAATAAACGCAAGTCGGCTTTAATCCCGCTCCGGTAGGGCATTTACGGTTGACAGAGAAACATTCCGTGTCTTCACGAAACTACGGACGAAGCCGCCCTGCGTTTATTAAAACCGTTAGCTACCATATGAAAACGAGACTGCGGAAAATATTGAAACGAATTCACTTTGTCGCTTTGACAATAGCGATTTTGAATTCCCTTTTCAAGAATTTTACGACCTATAGTCTCGAAGGAAATGTCGAATTTGGAATTGAGATTTTGACAGTAATCAGCATATGCAGATGTTACGATCAATCAAATTCATCAAATAGTCTCGCTCTTAAACAACTTACAGTTTTTTGACAGAGACGATTCCGACGCGGAACCAACAAAGGGAAGCGCCTTGAAACTGCCGTAAACCCTTGGCTACCAATAAAGCATTTCATTTAGAAACTATCCTGAATACGCCAACTTACCGCCTTCTATCTTAAGTTTAAATTGAATCAGAAGTAAATCAATACCCTTAATTTCCTTCTAACCTCCTTTTTAGATTTATTAGACTCGCAGCCGCTAAGGTTTAAATACCAGCAATCAATTAAATTAGATACACCATCCTCCCCAACCTCCATCAACCTAAGTCAATGCAAATAAGCTATTTAACACCGAAATCCTATTTCTACTACTATTTTCCATTTCAATCGAGCTTCAAAAGAAAGCCTTTGGATTAATTCAATTCCCAGTGCTTTTATTTTTTTTAGTGGACAATAGCAATTATTTTCACCAAATAAATTTAATCCATTTACCTTGAAAGTCGCAGTTCGCTTAATATTCGTGTTTAGCCTAATTCCCTTTTTAGGCTACTCTCAAAATGAAGATTGGTTTTTCAATTCGGTGGATAGTATCTCGGCAGGCATTGAAATGCATAACCGCGAAGCTTATGACAGCGCTATCGCTTTGTACGACCAAATTCACTCCGGTGACACTAATTATGCCTGGGCTCAATACGAAAAGTGCTTCAGTTTATCTAGCGCTGGTCGTCACGAAGAAGCTCTCGAACTAGCCCGCATAAATTTAAAAACATCCAACAGCTACGCCACCCAGTTTTATATTTTAATCGGCAACAGCCTTGATGATTTAGAAAAATCGCAGGAAGCCCAAGCCATATACGATAGTGCCATAGTCTTATTTCCTGGCAGCGAAAAGCTCTATTACAATAGAGCGGTACTTCACCTTAGAAAAGAGCGCTGGAAGCAAGCAATAGATGATTTAAAAAAAGCGATCGAGCTCAACCCCTTTCACGCTTCGTCGCATTATCAATTAGCTAATCTCGCACTCAATAATGGCAATCATACACAAGCCTTACTTTCTTTAGGCTATTACTTTCTAGCCGAGCCAGCGAGTGGAAGAACCAACGCAATCTTGCAATATTTCAATGATGCTCTTTCTGAGAAAACCACCCTTAAACCAATTGACTATCAATTTGACCCAGAAGGAACATATACCAAAAGTGATCGCTTAATCAAAAGTTATGCTGCTCTTAGGGATGCTTACGATGTTTCGTCTAAAAGTTCATTTCCACTGGTAAAACAAATGCATTTAGCCTATAACCAAGTTGCCAAAATAAAGGGAAAAGAAGATTTCTGGGCAATGTATTATCTACCATTTTATCAGGCAATGGTGGGAGAAGAGCAATTTGAAGCGTTCAGTTACCTGCTTTGTGTTAGTATACAAAACGATTATTATCAAGATCTAGCTGAAAGCCATATGGACATGATCCGTGATCAAATCTCGTGGTCTTCAGGATTTATAGTAAAACACCATGGTCTTCACCCTCTCGGCTATACCAAGGGTGCAGAATTGGCTCAATTCTACTTTCACAAGGGCACCAATGGTATTAGTGGAAGAGGAAGTGTTGATAAAGACAATAATCCAACTGGAGTTTATGAATTCTATTACACTAGCGGCGCTGTTAGCAGTAGAGGTGAAATGAATGAAAATGGAAATGAAATTGGAGAACATCGCACCTACTTTAGCAATGGACAGCTGCAACAAGTGGCCCTTTACAAAGATGGCATGCGTGATGGTCGGATGAAAGAATACTACGTAAATGGGGTTCTCTTCTTGGAAGCTGGATATAAAAACAATAAGCTTGATGGTCCCGCCACATTGTATCACCAATATGGTCCAAAATCAAAGGAACTTTTCTTTAAAGAAGGCATCTTGGTCGACACCTTATCTTACTACCACAACAATGGTCAGTTGTCTTCTAAAATTCCGCATCAACAAGGAAAAGGAAATGGTTTAGCTATTTACTTTAATGAAGATGGTAGTTTACTCTCCAAAATAAATCTCAAGGATGATATACGAACGGGGCCAGCTGAATTCTACTACCCCAACGGGCAGTTAGACACCAAACTAACTTACAATGACAAAGGAGAGATTACGGGCCCTTATGAATCTTACTACTCTAATGGTCAGTTAATTGAGCGTGGAGACTATCTAGAAAATATTCAAATTGGAAACTGGAACACTTATAATCCTGAAGGTAAATTAATCCGCGAGGTTAATTTCGATGAAAGAGGCAAAAAATCTGGTATAGAAATCTCTTACGACGCCAAGGGACGCAAAACAGAAATGTATCGTTACAAGCGCGAAGAGTTTGTTTATTTTGAAAATTACGACACAACCGGAGCGGTAATTGCATCTGGGGAAGAAAAAAGGGGGAAAATCAATTTCAAAAAATTCAACCTCAATGGTACTTTAATGATCGATGGTGTATTAAACGAAAACTATCGTATCGGAGAATGGAAAGAATACGACTCCTACGGAAACCTTGAACGCAAGCTTAGTTACTCTGATGACGGAAAATTGGAAAATGAGGCTCCCGAGTATTTTACTGAAAGTGGTGAAATCAGTGGTTTATACAACTACCGAAACGACACACTCCATGGCCCTTACATAAGGTATTATAGCAATGGGGAAATAGCGGAAATGGGCACCTACTACAAAGGCAGCCTTAATGGAATTGTAAACAGCTACTACCCAGACGGGGCTAAGAAGTCCATTCAATACTACCTCAATGGCTCAAGAAATGGAGAGCAGAATTACTATAATTCGGACGGATCTTTGGACAGAAAAGAAAAATCGGATAAGGGAATTTTAGCCGCCTATAAAAGCTATTTAAATGATAGCTTAATTTTCGACGCCAAGTATGAAGATCCGCGCGAGCCAATCCTAATCAAATTCCCAAACGGTAAAACCTCTGCTGAGTTATCTCGCACAGGAGGACAATATCAGGGCAAAGCTCAGTGGTTTCATGGCAATGGCCAACTAAGCACCAACGGCTTCTTTATTGACAATAAAAAAGACGGAAAGTGGACGAACTACTTCCCTAATGGGCAAATTAAAATGCTCCGTGAATATCACCTTGATAAGCCGGTAGGTACTTGGGAAGAATATTGGCCTAATGGGCAGATTGATGAAGTGTATCAATACCTTGAAGGAGAATTGCATGGCCCCAACAAAGAATACAATGAAAGTGGAATTCTTACTGACGTTCTCAATTACTACCTAGGTAAAATAGACGGTGATCGCTATTTCTATTCAGAGGAAGGCGATTTACAACATATTCGTGTTTATGACCTTGGCACAATTATCGGCTGGAAAAAAGTTAAAGCCGATGGCACTGCTGGGGAATTTGTTCCTTTGAAAGAAGGAAGCGGCAAAGTAAAAGCGCTTTATCCTAATGGTAAAGCTGCACGCGAATACGAGCTAATTAATGGGGACTTTGGCAATTCAGTCTATCGCAGTTATTATTCCTCAGGGCAACTTGAGCAAGAGTTGCATTACAAGAATGGCGATTATTTTGGCATTCAGAAGTACTATTATCCCGATGGGCAAACCCATAAAGAGATCAATTACGAGGCTGGTTTAAAACACGGGGTGGAGAAGCATTACCATGCAAATGGACAGTTGGCAAAAGTGATGAATTGGGCTTGGGGTGAGCTTTTTGGAAACTATACTGAATACAACGAAAAGGGCCAAAAACTGAACGAATACTTATATTCAGATGGGGATCTTTATGAAGAGTTATAAACTAAAACTAGCTTTTTTCCTTTTCTTCTCGTTCTCACTTTGGGGACAAAGCCCAAAAAACCTCAGCGAAGAATTTAAAGATAAGTCTTTTGTCCAACTCGACGGACAGAATATAACTTCCTTGGAAATAGTGGATGATGAAATATTGATCACCAATAAGTTCTATTCCAAAACCTTTGTGAATGATATAAATGTAAACGGACGTGGGGAAGTTTCTCTCTCGTATGAGCCTCCCTTTAGTGAAATCACAAAAATTGATGCTTTTACACTTATTCCCGATTTTGAAAAGGACAAGTACCACAAACAAAAGGTACGCGATATAAACGATCGCAAGATTATTGATTATAACGTCTTTCACGATGGTACACGGGCTAAATCATTCAAATTTGAGGGTTTAGTAAAAGGAGCCGTCACCGTTCTAGAATATGAAGAGGAATTTAGAGAGCCCTTTCTGGTAGGCCGTGAGATTTTTGATCGTAACCGCTTCTCGAAAAAACAGCACTTCAGCCTGGTGGTAGAAAATGGTATTGATATTAACATCAAATACTTTAATTGCGACAGTAGCTTTTTTGAGCATTGGATTGAAAAGAAAAGAAAAGAAACTATTTACCATTGGCAAGTTTCAAACTTAGAAGCAAGAGAATGGGAATATGGATCTCCCAGCGGATTATATACAAGTCCACATATCCTTTATCGCATTAATTCTTTCGTTAATTCGAAAAATGAGGTGCAAAACGTACTGCGAAATGTCAGCGATTTACATAAAAACTATCAACGATTCTTAAAACCCCTAAGCAGTCCTAACTCTGATTTAATGCGTCTTACCGATAGCCTAATTGAAGACATCAAGTCTCCGATGGAGAAGGCTCGTGTTATTTACGACTGGGTAAACCACTCTATCAGATACATTGCCTACGAAGATGGTTACGGTGGTTTTCAGCCACGCGACGCAAACCTTGTTTATTCTAAACGCTACGGCGACTGCAAAGACATGGGAAACCTGATTGTACAAATGATGCAGTATGCAGGCTTAAATGCACACCATGTTTGGATCGGAACCAGAGACATCCCCTATACCTACGAGGAAGTACCTACAGCCTTAGCTGACAATCATATGATTGCCGCCTTAAAATTAGAAGGTGAATTTTACTTTCTCGATGCTACCAATAAGTTTCTCCCCTTCCCCAACCCTAGTAGCTTTATTCAAGGCAAACAAGCCTTAATAAACCTTGGTCCAGATGAGTTTCTGCTTAAAACTGTTCCTACCCTTAGCCCAGAGCAAAATGCAGAAATTGATTCCTGCTTCCTTAAATTGAAGAATACCAATCTTGTAGGGACGGGTCATAAACATTACGGCGTGTACCATCGCTCCTCCGTGCTTCGAGTGCTAGAACGAAAAGATGAAGAAGCCTTAGATGCTTTTCTAAAAAGTGATCTCGAGAAAGGAGATAATCGCTGTAAAACTGTCATGACTGCGATACAAACCAGCGATGACGGTGTAAATCTTGACTATACGATGCAGCTTAGTAACTATGCTCGCAAGGCTAGCGATAAGCTTATTATCAACCTCAACTTGGAGCAGGTGCTTTCGGGTAACAATGTGGAAGTAGACCGAAAGAATCCTCTAGAGTTTAAAAACACCGTTCAATTTAAACGGTATTTTGAAATTGAAATCCCAGAGGGCATGCATGTGAGTTTTCTGCCGGAAGGCGATTCATTTGGGCACGAGAAATTTGATTTCGAACTCAACTATTCTATTCAAAACAACAAAGTTATTTACGACCTAGAAATTTCACTCAAGTCTATTTTCATTATGCCCGAAGACTTTGCTGAGTGGAATAAGCTCATCCAAAAACTTCGTAAAAACTACCAACAAACCCTAATTATAGAACCCAATGAAATTTAACCCTATTCTCCTTTGCAGTCTTTTGTTTCTTAGTAATCAGCTATTTGCACAAGATTCTGAGTCCTACTTTAATTACGAAGATTACGATTGGAGTGAAACGGAAGCCGTCTTTACGGGAGAGGTAGATGACAGCACAGCCGCCCTCATTCTTAAAGACAAATTGCTCTACAATTTCCATTACATAGGAGAAGACAATAAGCTGGTAATGGATCGCCTTTACCACAGACGCGTTTATTTGAACAGCACCAGTGCTTTAGAAGAGTTTAATCGCAAATACATTCCTACAGGGGAAGCGAACGAACTTTTAAAGTTTCGAGCGCGAGCCATAACCGGTAATAAGGTTACAGAAATAGATGAAGATGATATTGAGACCGGCCTTTTGGAAGATAGCGAAACTGAATATAATTACTTCGCTTTTCAAGGACTAGAAGTAGGTTCAATAGTAGAGTATTACTATGTTAATCGCATGTATCCTAACACGAAAGGACTGATGATTACTTATCAGGAGGAATATGAAATACTCGATTTCCAATTAGATGTTATCACACCCTGGAACTTGATTTTCACTAATAAAGTTTACAATTTACCCGATTCCGTAATTACTGATACAAGCATTGAAAACCAAAACCGATGGTATCTCCATACCGCCACTTCTGCTTACGAAGAAGAAAGTGTAAGCCCTGGAAAGGCTCTTATGGGCAGGGTTATGTTTAAATTAGACCAGAACCTGTATAATGGAGCAAGTGACATCACCTCCTATAATTATGCAGCCCAAAACTTAATCTCCTTCATTACGGTTGAGCTTAGCAGGAAGGGTGAGAAAGCTATTAAACAGGAAGCTAAAAACGCAAGTAAATATCTAGTTAAAGAAGAGCCTAATTTAAGCTTAGCTCAAAGGCTAGAACACTATATTAAAGACAATTATAGTTATTATGACGCCAGCGCAACCCAGTTAAATGACATTGAGTTTATTCAAGAGAACAAAGTTTTCAACTCCGGCGGTGCCTTGCGATTATACACTAGAATTCTGGATCAGCTTGAGCTAGATTATCAAGTGGTTTATACCACCAACCGCAGTCAGTTAATTTTCGATGATGAATTTGAGTCAAACAAATTCTTAGATGAACTTTTGGTTTATATCCCCCAAGAAGATTTATACTTTGACATCTCGGATGTTTCCTCTAGAAACGGCGTTAACAATTTCAACTTCACGGCTAATAAAGCCCTTTTTATTGATAAGGAACTCTTAGGTGAAGACTTTGTTGCGCTTACTGATGTGCGGGAAATACCTTATAAACCGGCCTCTTTTACGGTAGACAGCATTAAGGCCAAAGTTATCCTAGATGATGCGTTCTTAGACAATAAAGTAAACGTTTTCCGCTCTCTAACGGGATATGCTGCCCGCAGTTATCAAGGCATTTTCGAGCTTATTAAGGAAGAAGATCAATTGAAAGAAATTGAAGAAAGCCTAATTGGCTATATCGATTCAGAGGCCGAGGTTCAAGACATAGAGGTTAGGAATGGTAAAGCTATCTATTTAGGGCGCAAACCCCTACAAGCAACTGCCACCCTGACAAATATTCAATTACTTGAAAATGCCGGCAATAGCCTTTTACTAAATGTCGGGAAACTGATTGGCCCTCAAATGACCATGTACGATGAAGACTCTGCACGGGTAAATGACATTTACAACTATTTCGCTCGCAGCTATTACCGTACTATTGAATTTGAAATCCCGACGGGTTACAAGCTTCTTAATGCAGATGATTTATTATTTGACGAGAAGCTAGTTATTGACGGCGAAACCCGAGCAATTTTTAAATCGACCTACCAAACAACAGGTAACACGGTATTGGTTACCATTTCAGAATGGTACGAAGACCATATCTACCCGAAAGAGTATTTTGAAGATTACTTAAAAGTAGTTAACGCTGCCGCAGATTTCAATAAGGTAAGCGTACTGCTTGAAAAGGAGTCCTAAGCAAGATATAACAAAACCTATATCCAGTTCAATAGTAGCAGTACAGCTATTCTGTTGAACTGGTATTAGGCTTAGGTCTTGCAAAAAATGGATGCTCTAAAAGATGCCTTTATCTACTTTCGGATAATCGAAAATTAGAACGCATCTGGGCCTAGGCACCAATACCCATTTCCGTAAAACTATAAACATGAATTCGAAGCAAAATTAGGCCTTTTATATCTTAAACAGAGGGAGGATTTTACGTCGAACTCACCTTTTTAAAAAGAAGAATTTTGTTCACAACGCACTAAGGAACAGGATCTAAAATTAGCGTTATTTCTATGCGCTCTCTTCAGCCAATGCGTTTTAGCTTATCTTTGCCGCAAGGACTCTAGTTATCTGATGTTTAGTCATCCAATTTTTCACAGAATAACTCGAAACAACTCAAACACAATATGGCAAATAAAACCAATCAGAATAAGGAAGCTACCGCTACACAGCAGGTAGATAACAGGATTGCGGCAGTAAGAGATTTAATCTTCGGTGAAAATATTCAACAGTACAATACAGAATTTGCTGATGTTTACGACAAGATTAAAGCGCTTAAAGAAGAAAGTAGTAGAAATCTTAGTGAGGCCGTAGTTGAACTAGAAGGCAAACTGGCTGATTTGGAGCGCCTAATGGACGATAAATTCCAAGACCTCAACAGTGATTTAGACAAGCGTCTAGCCGAATTAGATGACGCCAAAGCCGATCGAGTAAAGTTAGGTCAGGCCTTAGAGAAAATTGCACTGATGCTGCAAGAGTAAATGAAAAAAGCAGCAGAAGACCATATCAAAGACAAACGTTTTGAGCTACTTATAGATCTTCTCTTAGCTGATGATAGACAAGATATTAGCCTTCTTAAAGAAGAGCTTCTTGAAGCTAAAAATTTCAAATCTAAGGTTGACCCCTTCGTGGATGCAAAGATTGAGGACTTAAGACAGAACTTTCCCGTTTATTTTGGCGACACCATTACCGAGACAATCAAGGTGCAAATCAAAGAGTCGCAAGATGAAGTAGTTGAAGCCCTTTACCCCATTATGGGTAAATTAGTGAAGAAGTTTATTGCCTCTGAAATCGCAAAACTATTTGAGAGTATTAATAATACCATTAACGAAAAGTTCTCTGTTAAAAGCATCATCAAGCGCTTCTTCAAAGGAAAAAAAACCAAGGCGGAAGATGTTTTACAAGAAGTATTTGAACCAGTAGTAGAAGAGCTTTTTGTGATTGGCAAAGAATCGGGCTTATTAATCGGCAGCTTTAGCCGGGGCAATATTGCCGATAAAGACATGGTTTCGGGAATGCTTACCGCCATCAAGGCTTTCGCGGAAGACGCCTTCTCTAAGGAAGGCCAGGATTTGGAAGATATCAAATTTGAAACCTTTCAATTGTCCATGATGAATTTCAAGTCTATCTATCTCGCTACCGCCACTTCTGGGATTTTAAATGCCGAGTTTAAAGATCGTTTAACGGATAGTCTCAACAATCTAGCGGATACAATTTTAAGAAACCGAGAATACTTGGCGGATGAATCCAAACTCAATAATTTACTAGAGGAAGTACTGAAAGATCTAGAGCAAAAATAGACCTAGAAAGAAATGATCGCAAAGAAAGTATTGTTAGTTGGAAATTTTGGGGTGGGAAAAACCTCGCTGATACGCAGATTTGTCTTGAATGAATTTTCGGAAGATTATATCAGCACCATAGGAGTGAGGGTTAGTTCGAAAATTTTAAAAGTAGATAGTACAGAAATTAAATTGCTCATTTGGGATGTGGCCGGCACCAGTGATGACGAAAAAGTACCCAAAGCCTATTTCATGGGCTCCAGCGCCGCGATGTATGTTTTTGATCTAAGTAGACAAGAAACCTACACCAATTTAGAAGAGCGTCTTGCCCTTGTAAAAGAACTTTCTAGCCTAAAGGAAATAACCTTAGTAGGCAATAAAAAGGACCTCCTTACGGGAGATGAGCTAGAAGCGGTATTAGGGTCCTTATCAACTCATATCGACCTAGTTACCAGTGCCAAAGAAGACGACAATGTAGAAGATGCTTTTCTTGCTTTAGCAAAACAATCTTTAAAATAAAGCACTTGAAATCAGCCGGTATTGAACAATATTATATTGAAATCAGCTGCTCGAACAGCGGGCAGATAAATAGCATAGTCTCAGGAAGCTTTATTCGCTCAGAATTCGAAAATGAATCTTCCATTTTTAATCCTTGTCCATTTCTAGAAGGCACCCTCGAAGGTCTGGCTTTAAACGAAGCACTTTTAATGGAAGGCATGGCTATTCAATCCGATAGAACGGAATATTTTACCGATGTTGAACTCTATAAATCGGAAATGGAAACTCGGGTTCTAATTCATAATCGTAGCAATGTTTACCAGTATGTAAAGGAACTAAACCAAGGCAAAAACGACCTTTTCTTTTTAAAACAAGAACTCGATAAGAAAAACGCTGAGTTGGAAAGACTTAGGCAAATGGCTGATAAAGCCAATGAAGAAAAGTCGCGCTTTTTAGCGATGATGAGCCACGAAGTTAGAAATCCACTCAACGTAATTTTAGGTTATACTGAGCTTTTAAGTAAAGAGAAAGTTTCCCGAAAACTAGAAGGCTATATAAAAAACCTCACCGTTTCGGGTAGAAATCTAAAGGTTATTGTAGACGATATTTTAGATCTTTCGCGGGTAGAAGCGGGTAAATTGGAACTTAGTAATGACCCAATCAGCCTAAGCTCGGTACTCCTACAAATTGAAGAGAATTATAAAAGCAGCCATAAAGACACGGCAGTTGAATTATATTTTAAAGCATCTGAAAGCCTTCCTAAAATTGTTTTAGGAGACGATGTTAGAATATATCAGATCATCACCAACCTCTTAAATAATTCCATAAAATTCACGCCCCAAGGTTCGGTAAGCACTAGCATCGACTTAATTTCCTCCGACGAAAAGGAGGCCACTGTATCTTTTAAAGTAAGCGATACTGGGCGAGGAATGACGGCCGATCAGGCCGCGACGGTTTTTGAAGAATACAAGCAAAATGAACTTAATGACAACCGCATTCATAAAGGTGCGGGCTTAGGTTTAGCCATTGTAAAACGTTTGGTTTCTGCCATGGATGGCGAAATTTACGTCAGCAGTAAATTAGGTATTGGCACTACTTTTACCATTCAAATTTCTTTTAAAACGGTAATTGAGTCTAGTAGTATAGAAACTACCAAAGAGCCAATTCTTCCAGAAAACCACATCAGGGCTGCCAGAATACTAGTGGCTGATGACAATTATTTAAATCGTTCCATCGTAGAGCATATCCTTAAGAGAGAAGAAGCCAATTTTCTATTGGTTAAAGACGGGGTCGAAGCCTTGGACGCTCTTAAGGCAGAACGGTTTGACATAGTTTTGCTGGATATCAATATGCCAAACCTATCAGGCGAAGACCTTATAAAACAAAAGGAAGCTTATGCAAAGGAAAACGCCAGCACGCCTTTTATAGCCCTTACGGGCAATAGCTCCAAGCAAGATATTAAGGGCTACTTAGAAGTTGGCTTTGTTGATGTTATTCCTAAGCCATTCAGCAGTGCGCAGTTAGTGGGCATCTTGAATACTAATTTGAGTCAATAACTAAGGAGAGTTAGGCTATAAAGTTGTTAAGCTGATTTCAATTTGATAAAAGTGATTCACTTTTATCACCAAAGTCTTTTAAAGTCTGCGAAACTGCAACAGAAAACTTACAATAAAACGGTTTAAAGTCAGTGCTTTATGAATAACCCAAAAGCAGCTACCCCCTTTTCAAATTTCTATGGAATTCCTAATTCTATAGCAAAGAATAAGGCTTAAAAACATAAAAAAGACTTTTAAATTTATTTTCTAGGCAACCTTTAGTGAAGTTTTTATCTAAAGTATAAACAAACCTACGCTTATGAAAAGAGTTCTACTTCTTGCCACCGTTATCGCTATTCACTTTAACCTTCAAGCCCAACGAGCCGAAAAGCTAAATATCAATAACATTAGAGCCTCGATTACTTCCAGCGGCGGTCTATTTCAAGACAGCCTCGACTTTGGGAAATTCACCATCAAAGATACCCAATACAAAACCGCAATATACGCAGCTAGTTTATGGGTTTCGGCGTACTCTGGCGAAAGCTCCTACACCTCCATTCAAGACTTTTATGTTCCAGGAAGTCGTATGAATGATGAAACCGATTATCGCTTTGGCCCTGTGGCCACTGACTTGTCACAGAACACCTTCAGCCAAAAATACGATCATGTTTGGAAACTTAGTAAACAGGAAATAGACCTACACAAAAGCAACTACAATGATGCCAATTATAACATGCCAGCCGACATTTCAACCTGGCCAGCACATGGTGACACCAATAACGGCGAAGCAGGGTATCTCGCACCATTCCAAGACCTTAATGGCAACCAAATTTACGAGCCCGCTCTTGGCGACTACCCTTTAATAAGGGGCGATCAATGCTTATTTGTCATTTTCAACGAAGGGGATCGACAAAACCCAAAAAGTGATTCAAGTGAAGCTGGACTCGAGTTCCACCTAATGGTCTATGCCTTTGGCAGCTCCATCGAGCCGGGCTTGCGAAATGGCTTGTTTTTTCATTATCAGATCTATAATCGCAGTAACCGCAATTACGATTCTTTAAAAGTGGCTTACTGGAATGATGTAGATTTAGGTGACCCCACTGACGACATTATAGGGAGCGACTCATCCCTTGCTATGTCTTACGCCTATAATGGTGACTCCTTCGATGAAGGAACTTATGGCTTTGGCTATTATCCACCCGCAGTTGGGGCCCGCTTTTTAAGTCAAAATGCCACGGGCAGCCAGTACTACGCAAGCTTTGGCGCACCTCCTGCCTTAAGCCAGCCAGTTTTTAAAGCTGAATACGAATGGTTACTAAATCACAAATGGGCTGACGCTAGTCCCATACGGCTAGAAAACCCCAGCGGCAAAGGAAGCAATCTTAATGGCGATGGTTGGGATACTGCTTCTAGCCAAAATGCTCCAATTACAAAATGGACCTATAATGATCAGGCAAATTGGTATTTCCCACCGCTACGTTCGGGTGACAATAGGCAGCTCTTGCATCACCCCAGTTTCAGCCTTAATGCGGGGGAATCCCAATGTATCGATTTACTGATTTCCTATGCTCGTGACAGTAGCTCACAAGATCCTTACAGCTCAGTTTTGAAACTAAAAACTGAGCAAAATGCAATGGCCCAGCATTTCCATGGCTTAAATTTAGCTTGTAACAGATACCAATTTGGAACAGAGTCCTTTTTAAATCCGTCAATTCAGCCCTCACTTTTCCCAAATCCCGTGAAGGACTTTTTGCACATTAAGGACCTAGATGCTCAAAAAAAATATCACCTAAAAATCGCCGATTACAGCGGCCGTGTGATTTACCAAAGCACTTTAAATAGCAGTGCCAACCAGCTAGATTTATCCAAATTCAAACCTGGTTCCTACATTTTAATCTTAAGCAACGATAGCCACACTTTTAAACCATTTAAGATCCATAAACTTTAAGTTTAAATATCCTACACCCCAAGCCCATCAAAAGTTTGGGGTGTCTTTCACCCAGGTAAATGCCATGTCTGATAGTTAAGTCATTTCCCTCTACAATCATCTTATCTCGGCTTTAGCCTATAATTGTGGGCTGCAGTGAAATCTGCGATCACGCCACACCTATTAAATTAAACTAGCTAGTATTCATAAAAAGCAAAATCCAGAAAGTCTCTAGAAAACACTCTGGATTTTACTTTAATGGCTTAGGCTGGAGGCTTAAAAGCCAAACATACCATTGTTATTCGCCATTCCTTCCTGCGGAATTTCTTGAATCACATCCCAATGCTCCACCGCTTTATCATTCTCAAAGCGAAGTAAATCATAAAAAACATGCTTTTTACCACTCCATTCCCCTTCACTAACAGTTAATACAAAGTTTCCTTCTCCCAAAACCTTATGAATTTTGGTGTACTTAAACATGTTGTTTTGGGAAGTGAGATATTCCACTGCTTCCACAATACCCCCCAAACCGTCTTTTATTCCTGGGTTATGCTGGTGGTATTGTACAGAACTTATATAATCGCCGATTTTACTGGGGTTTTTGCCCATGAGAACATCTTCCACCATAGACCGAGCTATCGCTTTATTTCGCTCCGTTTTATCGTGATCAGAGGACGCAACAGGACCACCAGTCTGACTTCTACCACTAGCAGTTTCTTTAAGTAAAGGAGTCATTGCATCCCAATGTTCAGCCACTTTGCCTTTGTCATCTATTCGTATTATATCAAAGGAAACCATTTCATCCGCACCAAATGGCTTGGCATTTCTCCAAATATTATGCATAAAGATGTAATTACCATCTTGGAACATCCTTACATTTTCAGCTGTTGTTCCGTTCTCTTTAAGGATCGGCAACATTTCAATAAAGGGTTCTAAGCCTGTTGGGATAAATGGATTGTGCTGAATATAATCTGCATTGGCCAATCGACGCATTGTATTGGGCTCCTGCTTTATTACTGCACCCAAAAAAGTACCTACCGTTTCCTTTTTACTCATAGTTTTAGTTGAATTTTGCTCGTTTGATAATTTAGATTGCCCGGTGCTACAGGAAGCAATTATGCTTGATAACACCCATACACTAATTACTTTTCTCATGGTTTTCATCCTTTGATGATTAATTATTACTTTTGTTTCGCAAGCAAAACTAGTAAAACACTTTTAATTTGCAAGTTATTTTTAAATTAATTTCATTTTGCAAGTAATAAATTAAAATATGCCAGACTTTAGATGTAATTGTCCTTTTACTTCAGCCTTAGACATTTTAGGAGATAAGTGGATACTCGTAATCGTGAAACAAATGCTTATAGAAGGTAAAGAAACCTTTAAAGACTTTACGGAAAGTGAAGAGTCTATTGCTACCAACATTCTCTCCTCTAAGCTTAAACTGTTGGAGGAAATAGGAATCATTGTTAAAACAAAAAGACCTGATAATAAAAAGACCAACCTCTACCTTTTAACTGATAAAGGAATAGCCTTAACGCCAATACTGGTAGAGCTAGCTGCGTGGAGTGATGGCCAATTAAGAGGCATTCATCCTAGTTTACAAAATGGAGAAAGCATGACTTTATTAAGAAGTGACAAAGCCGCTTTTGCTAAGGAAGTTGAGAAGCAATACCGGATAAAACTGGCGGCAATCAATACTATTTCGAACGCTTCTTAAATCAAGAGCCTCAAGCTATATTTGAGCTCAAATCTTATGGCTAAATCATTGGTTTCTTTGAAATGGCAAAAAGCACGCGACCTACACAAAATCTAGAAATATTAAACTAAAGTCTTAAGCTCCTCAAAATCCCTAATTATAAGATCCGCTTTTTCTAAAGTCTGCCCCACCGCCAATGGGTTGCGATAGCCTACCACAAAAATTCCGGCTGCCTTTGCCGCTTGTACGCCATTGTTGGAATCTTCAATTACCAAACAATTTTCTCTGGGAGTTTTTCCCAAAAACGCGGCGGTTTCAAAAATTTCTGGATTGGGTTTCGAACGGGCTAAATCGGCGCCACTAATCTTGGCCATGAAATATTGGTCTAAATTAAAGCGCTTAAACACGCGTTCAATATTCACCATGGCCGACGACGAAGCCAACACCAAAGTCTTACCCATCTTATGAAAATACTTGATAATCTCCTCTACCCCATTCACTAAATGTAGATTGGGGTCATTTTCAAAAAGATCGATATAAATTTTTCGCTTGCGCAGAACCAAGTCTGCAGGATCTTCCTTCAAAGCAAAATGCGCCACTAGTTTTTCAAAGGCGTTAATGGTGGAAGAACCGGTTAAAGACTGATACAATTCTTCCGAAACTTCTAAACCTAGAGAGCCAAAAGTCTGATAATAGGCTTTGCGATGGAGCAGTTCGGAGTCGATAATTACCCCGTCCATATCGAATATCACACATTTTACCTCTTTGCCGATTTTCAAACGTAATTTACTTTATGGAGCACCAACCCTGAGGAGGGCGCAATGTTTCTAATCTGCATTCCTTCATGATCTTGCAGCGTTTGCGCCAAGTCTTCGAGCGACCATTCACCTCTACCCACATTCACCAAAGCACCCATCATTAAACGCACTTGGTAACGCATAAAACCCTTTGCTTTCACCTTAAAAACATGAGCAGCCTTTGGAGCAAAATCACCGGTAAACTTTCGGTTAGGCTCAATGTTCGCAGCCAATATCTCCCTTTCAAAATTCGTATCCGTCGAAGGTTTACTTACATAGCGTTTGAAATTATGACGCCCTTCAAAAAGCTTTACTGCAGCTTGCATTTTCGCTATGTCTAGCTCCTCACCAAAATCTCGTATAAAAGGCGCAATATAGGGGTGCGACTTCTCCCCCGAGGAAAAATAATAATGGTATTCCTTAGTACTTACATCTTGAATAATATTGAAATCGGCGCTTACCGCTTGCGCAGATTTGGCCCGAATATCAGAAGGGAGATTTGCATTTAAATCCCGCACAAGTTCTTCGGTTTCTAACTCTTCCATACTAAAAAGCTCGAACGCATAATCGTCAGCTGAAACCTTTGCATCCGTTCTACCGCAACCCAGGGTGCGATAGTTGGCATGCTGAAAAATAAAGTCGCAGGTCTTATCAATCATCCCATGAACAGAGCGATATTTCTCCTGTTTTTGCCAACCATGGTAGCGGAATCCGAGGAATTCGATGCGAATAAGGTAAAAGTGGGTCCAGTTTGCCAAGGCCTCAGAAAGAATTAGTAAATACTTCGCCAACGGTTTGGCTATCCACAATATCACGAAGGGTATTGCGGATAGGTGTTGTTGCGATGCGTTATTTATTTAAATAGCTTTATATAATCGTCAAACCAATATTGTTTTCCTCTTTTCGCTCCTGTAATTTCTTTAAGAATTTCGAGGTGTTCAAGTTCATTAACTAGCTTATAAGCCGATGGAAGTGAAAGTTCTGTTAGGTTAGCAACTTTCTGAACTGTGATAAGAGGTCGTAAATAGAGTTGATTAATTACTGTCCTTGCATTGCTTGTTCTTGCACCTAAACTTTGAATTTTCGTGTCTACTTCTTTTTGAAGTTTCATAATACTATCGAAGGTCATTATACTTCCTTTAGCGGTTTCAATAACCCCTACGAGAAAGAATTTAAACCATTGTTTAATATCGTTTGAGGATCTTACCTTCATTAAGTTGTCATAATACAACTGCCTATTTCTCTCAAAGAAGTCTGATAAATAAAGTACTGGTTTCTTTAAAATTCCTTTTTCAACTAAATAAAGAGTGATTAGGAGGCGACCAACACGTCCATTGCCATCTAAAAAGGGGTGAATCGTTTCAAACTGATAATGTATAATGGCAATTTTTATTAAATGTGGTAACCTGATTTCTGTGTTGTGCGAGAACTTTTCCAAATCCCCCATTAATCGAGCAACCTCATGGTGAGGTGGTGGAATAAATGTGGCATCAGAAATTGATGCTCCACCTATCCAGTTTTGGCTTGTTCTGAATTGTCCAGGCATTTTGTGTTTTCCACGAACACCTTGAAGAAGAACTTTATGAGCCATTTTGATAAGCCTAGAGGATAATGGTAATTCATCAAGTGCTTTAATTGCCGAATTGAGGGCGTTAATGTAATTCTGAACTTCTTCCCAATCGTCTCGCTGTTCTTGCGCAATTTCTTCCCTCTCTTGCAAGGCTTCCTCAATATTGGTTTTTGTCCCTTCAATTTTACTTGATTTGGTGGCTTCCTTTGCAACGTGCATTGAAATAAACAAATCAATATTTGGAGTGTGTTCAGAGTACATATCAAGCCGTCCAAGTTGCCTATCGGCCTGACTTAATAGTTCTATCACTTCCATGTCATTCAGTATCCAATCTCGATTTATTTCCCTTGGAATGAAGCTGTTAAATGTTCCTTGATGGACATATTGCCCAGCTTTAAAGTTTTCCATGATTTTGTAATTAACCCGTCTGCTAATTTAAGAAAAACAGCTAAAACTTAAATAAGAAACTTTGGTTTTAAATATTGAGGCTAAATACTTTAATTATAAGACTCATTTTTATCCTCTAACTAAATATAAAATCACAGCCTCTGATTTTCATCAAAAGGAAAAGACTAGTCTGGATCGTTCATCTATAGCGAGCTGCAGCAAATAAGCAAGAAGCAGGATTTTCACTTTTATTGGAAAAAACGCATGAGCCTCCTATGAAAAGCAGTTTATTGGTGCCTTAGCCCTTCACCATAGCCTGCTATTTTTAAAAAGTCTGAGTCCTAATTTCACATCGAATTCAGGTTTATAATGTATAATTGGGCCGCTATTGGAGCAAAATGACGCCCTTGGAAAAAACGGATACAAAAGAAGATAGTAGATTTATCGCTTGTGCGGAATGTCATGGCCGTGGCAAAAAAAGTAGGCGTGTCCGCAAAAAGGCACGTTTGCAATACCAAAGGGAATTAGCTGAGTTTGAAAAGAAGCCCAACTCAGGAAAAGCGCCAGAAGCACCAAAAGGACATCTTTACCCTTGCGAAACTTGCAATGGAACCGGATTGATTCCCGCCAAGCATTTTCCCCCAGCCGATAGGGTAAACTACCCCGAATTAGCCATAATTGGCGGAGGCATTGGCGGCGTAGCGCTTGCTGTTGCTTGTTTACACCGCGGCATTCCTTTCACCCTATACGAACGCGATGAAAGCTTCGACCAACGATCGCAAGGTTATGGCCTTACCCTACAGCAGGCCAGTAAAGCCATGGCAGGATTAGGACTACAAAGTTTAGAAGAAGGTATAATCTCTACCCGCCACGTAGTGCACAATACTGAAGGAAAAGTTTTAGGCGAATGGGGCATGCGAAAGTGGCTCAAAGCCGATGCGCAAACTAACCCGCGTCGCACTAATATACATATTGCCCGTCAATCTTTACGCTTGGCACTTTTACAGCAACTGGACGGGAGCGAGCAAGTAAAATGGGGCCATCAATTTGTAGATTATACAGAAAAGTCGGATCGAAAGCTTGATCTGCGCTTCCAAATAGTTGGCACACCTAAAAGCGCCCAAGCCGACCTTATCGTTGGCGCCGATGGCATACGCAGCGCAGTACGCAACATAATTATTGGCGAAGAAACAAGTCCCTTACGTTATTTAGACTGCCTCGTAATTTTGGGCATTTGTCCGCTTTCGGCCCTTTCAGATATCGACAGTCCGCTCTTAGATTTGGCTACCGTCTTCCAAACTGCCAATGGTCAGGAACGCATTTACATGATGCCCTTTAATGCCCAATCGATTATGTGGCAGTTAAGCTTTCCTATGAGCGAAAAGGAAGCCAAAGCGTTGAGCAGTAAGGGACCCCAAGCACTCAAGGCAGAAGCGCAATTAAGAACGCAGTGGCATAAACCGATTCCGCAAATAATGGCTGCTACCGAGGCTGCACAGATTTCGGGCTACCCCGTCTACGATCGGCAATTATTGAAACCTAAACTTTTACAAAAAGCAGGAGCGATCACCCTTATCGGAGATGCGGCCCACCCCATGAGTCCCTTTAAAGGACAAGGGGCCAATCAGGCACTATTGGATGCTTTAGCTTTAGCGAGGGAAATTAGCAGAGGCTGCAAAGCCGGTTCTGACTGGCGTAATATAGGACTACGCGGACGAGTTTTAAATGCTTTTGAAGCAGAAATGATAGCACGCACCGCTGTAAAGGTTAAAGACTCGGCCGCTGCGGCAGAATTTCTTCATTCCGATGAAGTGCTTCGCGAAGCCGATGCACCGCGCGGAAAGCATCTTAAGCAAGAAAAGAATAATCTAATTTCTGATTCTTAAAAGGTCTTTAACTTTTCTGAAATCGCAGCAAAATTTGGACGCTCGCTCACCTCTTCTAAGCTGCAGGCGGCAATTAATTCTTGCCATTTAGTTTGCCTTGCAAGGTCCATCTCCTCCGAGGGCACTAAGCCTAAAATATCTTCTAGCAAACAGGCGAAAGCCCGCACTTCAATGCGCTCTATGTTATGCGCTACTGCTGCATTAAGGTCATAATAGGAAGCCGCGCCGAAATCACCTAAAATGAAATGCGCCTCTTCATTCACCAGAATATTATGCGCATAAAGATCACCGTGCTTAATGCCTTTACTATGCAACTGCGCGCAAACCGAAGCGATGCTTTTGGCCAATTTCAATAATTCATCTTCGGTAAAAACATGCTCTTCGGCAAAGGTGTCGCGCGTGCAAGTTTCTAAGCTAGGCGGATTGCCCAAATTGATATAATTAGGCGAAATTAAATTCATAATTAAGCCTGGTTTGTCTTCGGGATGTGCTTCTATTTTCCCTAAAACCTGAATTAAATTTTCATGAAAGCCCGCCGCAATCGACAAATCCATTTCCACTTCAGGCAAACCGTCGCTGGTTACATCGCCTTTAAAAACCTTGAGAGCCACTGCTTCTTCCTTGCCCTGCCACTTCGCCTTGGATATATGTCCTGAAGCGCCTTCGCCCAGCAGCTCCTCCAGACTAAACTCATCCCAATGGAAAGAATCAATCTCCGCACTTAGCTGTAAATTTTCCACCGCGGGATTTCCGCCAAAAGCTAACCACGAAAGTTTGGGCAAGGCAAATAACCAATCAGGAATATGCTTCAGTTGATTAGCCGAAATCCGCAAAAGTTCTAAGCTTCTACAATTTCGCATTTCATCGGGCAACTCTTCCAGTAAATTTCCCGCTAAGGCGCACTTTTGTAGAAGATGGCAATCACCAATACTTTTCGGTAGTTTCTTAATCTTATTATCGGTTAAAATTAACCAGCGTAGCAAGGGTGGAAAAGCGTCCTCGGGCACCACTGCCAGACGATTCGATTTAAAACCGATCATGCTTAATGAGGGGCATTCCTTCAGAACTTTAGGAAAAGTAGTAAACTGATTTTTGGCAAAAAAGATGACCTTTAAGTTTTTCAGCTGAGCCAAGCTATCGGGCAGTTCCGATAAATTATTATCGGATAAATCTAAGATTTCCAGAGTCTCCGCTAGCGTAAAAATTTCCTCGGGGAAGTCATTTAAGCCGCAAGCTAATTTTAGTCTTTTCGTACCTATAAGCTTACCCGATTTTAAGTCTTCTAGCGAATGCGTCATATCTAAATTCTAGGCCGCGAAATTAAGGCATTCTTAAACTTAGGCCTCAATTTCCAGCCTCAATCTGTCCTAATTACGCATCTGCGCAAGCGTAAAAAAAAAAGAACCTTTAAGAAGACCAAAAAACATAGTCCTAAACCTTCGATCACGCTTAAATTTGCCTAGTCATTTACAATCTTTATTAGCAGCTAAAAGAGTAATATGGGAGACTTTTTTCCTAAGCAACGATATACCAGCAAGGGCGAGCCAGAATTGGGAGTTGGTATTGTTACCAATACCAGCAAAGGCAAGGTGGAAATTTATTTTCCCATTTCCGATACCACCCGACTTTATGCCGCAGAAAGTGCTCCGCTACAGCGTGTTATATTTAAACCCGGCGATCGCATCAGTGACAAAAATGGACGCACATTAGTGGTGGAACAGGTAGAGCAGGAAGAGGATTTGTATCGCTATTTCGGCGCTGAAGGCAGCATATCGGAAGCTGATTTAGGCGATGTTTCCGCAAAGCATAGCGTAGATGACAAACTGTTTCAAGGAGAGGTAGACTCGCCCCAAAGTTTTGCTTTGCGCCGTGAAACGCTCGAGCAAGATTATCGCCGCAGGTTATCGCCCGTAAAAGGCTTTGTGGGTGGCCGCATCGACCTCATTCCCCATCAGCTTTATATCGCCCACGAGGTAAGCGAGCGCTATGCCCCGCGAGTTTTATTGTCGGACCAAGTAGGACTCGGAAAAACCATCGAAGCTTGCCTAATTCTGCACCGTTTATTGCTCAGCGGCCGCATTAGTCGAGTGCTAATTCTCGTACCCGAATCTTTAATCCATCAGTGGTTTGTAGAGGTATTGCGCCGTTTTAATATGTGGTTCAACATTTTCGACGAAGAACGCTGTGCTGCCCTCGACGACAATGCTCCCGAAGGAAACCCTTTTCTCGACAATCAACTAATTCTTTGCAGCACCGAGTTTTTAGCGGGATCATCTAAGCGCGCGCAACAAGCTTTGCAGGCCGACTGGGATATGCTGGTGGTTGATGAGGCTCACAATTTAGAATGGTCACAAGAGAAAATTAGTCCCGAATATGCCGTGGTAGAACTTTTAAGTCAAGCAGCACAAGGGCTTTTATTGCTTACCGCTACGCCCGAGCAATTGGGACTGGAAAGTCATTTCGCTCGCCTACGCCTGCTCGACCCCGATCGCTATAGTAATTTTGAAGATTTCCTCAATGAATCTTCCAAGCATAAGGACAGCTCCCGTATTGTTGATAAACTACATCTCGGCGAAAGCCTGAATACCAAGGAAAAAAAGATTTTAGAAAGCATCTTCCCCCGAGAGCGAACCGAAGAAATAAATAAACTAGACACTACCAGCAGAAAAGAATTAATTGAAGATTTACTCGACCAACATGGCCCAGGCCGCGTGCTATTTCGCAATACCCGTGCCGCCATGCAAGGCTTTCCTCAGCGCATTCCGCATTTAATTCCACTCGAAACAGAAGATACTCCCCTTTGGCTCGAGCGCTTCAGCAAAGAATTCGCATACGATACGGTAAGTCCGGCCCCAGAAAGCCAAGCTGAATTCTGGTTTAAGCAAGATCCGCGCATTCTATGGTTACTTAAATTTTTAGAGGAAGTTGATCCTGCCAAAGTCCTGCTCATCTGCAAAAGCAAAGAAAAAGTCTTGGCCCTGTATGAGGCGCTTAGTCAGCTAAGCACCCTTAAAGCAGGCCTTTTTCACGAAGAGCTCAGCATTGTGCAGCGCGATCGAAATGCCGCTTGGTTTACCGAATCCGATGGCGCTCAAATTCTACTTTGCTCCGAAATTGGCAGCGAGGGTCGCAATTTCCAATTCGCCCATCATTTGGTCCTTTTCGACCTACCACTAAACCCAGAATTACTGGAGCAACGCATCGGTCGCTTAGATCGCATTGGTCAAAAAAAAGACATTCACATTCACGTGCCCTACCTCAGCGGCAGTCCGCAACACCTTATGGCGCGCTGGTATCAGGAGGGTCTAAATGCTTTCGCGGAAAACCTCGAAGGTGGCAATAGCGTTTTCAAATTGTTTAGCGAAAGTCTACTTAGCATTTGCTTGTCGCCCCTTTCGGGGGATGCGTACTCTGCGTTAAATGCCTTAATTAAAGACACTGCTGACTTCCAGAAACAGTTGCGTAAAAACCTTTCCGAAGGACGAGATAAGCTTTTGGAAATGAATTCCTTTCGTCCAGAAATTGCCAAGGATTTAATTGCCCAAATAGAAGCAGAAGATCAAAATCCCGCCCTCGAAAAATACCTCAGCAAGGTCTTTCGCCATTTCGATATGGAAATGGAAGACCTCAGCCCGAGAACCTACTATTTACATCCTGCTTCACAGAGCACCGAAGCCTTTCCTTCCATTCCCCGCGAAGGTTTATCAGTTACCTTCTTACGCCAACAAGCCCTCATTCGCGAAGACATAAGCTTCCTCACTTGGGACCACCCCATCAGCACCAGCGCTATGGACATGGTTTTAAGCTCGGGTACTGGCAGCGCCAGTTTTGGTATACTCAAAGGCGCGAATAGTACTGGTTTGGTGATGGAATTGCTTTTTGTTTTAGAAACGGCGGGTGTACAAAACACTTCTGTAGATCGGTTTTTACCCAATACCCCGCTGCGAATTGTGGTAGATCACCAAGGAAAAGAAGTAACGGAAAGCTATTCTGTCGAAATCTTGAATAAGAAATTACAATCGGGAAAAATCGATTCTTTATTAGAAAACGACACTTTGGTAGAAAGGATATTACCCAATATGATTGATGCGGCCACGGAAATTGCAGAGGAACAAAGCGCCCGAGAAATCTCACGCGGGCTTAGACGCATGAGGCGCAAATTGAATCATGAAATTAACCGTTTAGAAAGCCTTCAAGAAAGAAATAAAAACATTAGACCGGAGGAGGTCTCCATTGCCCGTAAAGAACAGGAAACATTGAGCGATATTATTAATAATGCCCGGTTACGATTGGATGCGATTTTATTGATTAAGTTGGAATAATGTTGAAGAAATAATATACTCTTCCTAATTTCAAACCCTAAATGGAGATGATTAATTTTGGCCTAAATTTGAAAATGACAAGACTAGCCGCCTTTCTCAGCTTTCTCGCCTTTGCCCTAGTGCTTAGCTGCCATTCACCCCAAGAAAAGCCAGCCGTAAAAAACACCGAAATTGAGCTTAGCGATGTTGAAGAAATAACACCAAAGGAAAAGTTGCGTAAAGCTTACCAACTCTTTAAGGAAGGGGATGATGAAGGTTCGATTAAACTCGCCAATGAAGTTTTAGCCATTGGTCGCCAAACTAATAATGATACTTTAATTGGGCGGGCACTTACTTCTTTATGTCGCAATTCGCAGCGTAAGCTAGACACCACACGTTTGGACGAGCTAAGTAAAGAGTTAAGTGATTTAGCTGCTTCTTCGGGCAACCAACAATGGTTGATGTACCGCGCCCACATGAATGCCGAAATGTGGCGCTTGATTGGGAATATGGATCGAGCTGAAGCCTTTTACAATGAAAGCATGCGCATCAGCTTTGAAACTGGCGCCATGGGCATGTACACGATTGATCATTTCAACAAATCTTTTGTATCCATTAACAAAGGAGATTTTGAAGAAGCCAAAAAATTAATTAAAAGGTACTATCAATTAAGACACGAAGCTGATCCCGCTGCAACGGAAGATGCTTACGGCTTAATTGCTTTGGCCTATCTGCTGGAGCAGGAAGAAAATTATGCTGGCGCCCATGAGGTTGCGGTGGTAACGAGGCGCTTATTTAAAGAGCAAAATCTTTTTCCCGAACCACCTGATGAAAAACCCTTAATAATGGTAGAGGAAAAAGTGGAGGAAATGTTAGAGGCTTCTGAACTAGAAGCTATTCGTTCTGAATCTGACTCCCAAACGGTAGCGAGCTTATTGGAAAAATACCTCAGCTAAGATCGCTTTATGGAAATTGAAAAAGTGAATATCGCGGCTAAGCTAGATTCTTTCAGCGAGCGTTGGTCACCCAAAATTGTTGGTGCGCTCAATAATCAGTTGGTTAAAGTGGCGAAGTTTAAAGGCGACTTTGTAATGCATCATCATGAAAAGGAAGATGAACTCTTTTATGTGATTGACGGACAACTTTTTATTGAACTAGAAGATAAAACATTGAGTCTAAGCAATGGCGAATTTGTGATCATCCCCCGTGGCGTAAAGCATAAACCCTATGCGCCTGAAGAAGTGAGCGTATTACTTTTTGAGCCCGCCGCTACGGTAAACACTGGTGCTATAAGTAATCATCTTACCCAAGAAAAACTAGACTCTATTTAGGATCAAGATGCTTCAATCGCCTTGATGGCAGATGAACAAAATCCTGATGAAAATCTACCTTTGAGGTAATGAAAGACAATCGCCCAACAACTTCAGAATACCACAATTGGATAAAGTCCCTTAAAAGCACTATTCGTTCTGCTAAAAACAAGGTTGCCTTAACCATTAATTATCAATTGATTGAGCTATACTGGCATTTAGGAAAGGAAATCACTTCAAAGGTTGAGTCAGCCAAATGGGGTTCAGGTGTTATCAATCACATTGCCATTGATTTAAAACACGAGTTCCCTGATATGAAAGGGTTTTCAAGACGAAATCTTTACGCAATTAAACAATGGTATTCGTTTTACAGATCAGAATTTGAATTTGTGCCACAGCCCGTGGCACAATTACCATGGGGGCATAATAGATTAATTATATCCAAAACTAAAGACATCGAAGAGGCCTTATTCTATTGTCAAGAAAGTTTCAATAACTCTTGGAACAGAGACACATTAGAAGCCCAAATAGATTCTAATCTAAGATATAGAATAGGCAGCAAGTCCAATAACTTTGACCACACTTTACCTAGAATTCAATCAAAGAATGCTCAACACGCACTTAAAGACCCTTATAATTTTGATTTCCTAGGACTTGAAGAAGACGCCCTAGAAAGAGAGCTGGAAAATGAAATAACTAAAAATATCACTGACTTCCTTCTGGAACTTGGTAAAGGATTTGCTTTCCTTGGCAGGCAATATAAGATTGAAATAAGTGAAAATGACTATTTCATTGACCTACTTTTTTATCACCTTGAATTAAGATGTTATGTTGTTGTTGAGCTCAAGTCGGGTAGATTTAAACCTGAATACGCAGGTAAGCTTAACTTCTACTTATCTGCCGTTGACACCCAGCTAAAGAAGGACTCCGATAACCAAACCATTGGAATTTTACTTTGTAAGAAAAAAGATAAAATTGAAGCTGAGTATGCCCTGAGAGACATCAGTAAACCTATGGGAATTAGTGAATATAAATTGTCTGAGGCAATTCCTGAGAATCTAAAAACAAACTTGCCATCAATTGAAGAGTTGGAAAATGACCTTGAAGAAAAAATAAATGGTGGCAATAAAAAGCAAAGGTAAGGTAGCTAATTTCTATGTCACATTAGGCACACGTCTAGTAATTAAATTCTCGAGCTATGACTTCATCTGGCAAACTCAGCTTAGCGTTTATTCAAACCGATGGCAGATGAACAAAATCTTTCCCAATTCTTTTCTAAGTAAAGTGAATTAATGTAGATTGACCGCCTTTCAAAAAATGAATCTAAAAGATACAAAATGCTCCATTATATAAAAGATGTTTTAGCCAATATGCCCGAAAGTTGGCTGCGTTTAACTACGCATCGACTAGATATTTACAATGAAGAATTAGCGAAAACAGAATTCACGGCCGAATTTGAAAAGCTTTACAACAACTCTAATGCGAGCGCATCTGCCTTGAGCGCACTGCCTACGGCCTACGATTATATTCGCCTCGGCCATCCGCTTTCTTGCGTACTCGAATGGGCTTTGGCCAACATCCAAAATTTGGAAGCGCAAAATGTAATTAGCTTTTCCTCCCGCACGGCGCCTATTCTTGCGGTGTTGCGAAAAAACTCTTTAGAAAACAGGAAAACTCGCATTCTCTTTCGCGGCGAATTACCTGACTTATTTGATGCCGACACCCTCAAACGCGTATATGATTATCAGTTTGATGTAGAGTCGGTTGATTCTATTGCGAACCTATCTCCCTACCAGGGAAGCACAATTTTAATAGGTGAAGAAAATGAGATGGCTAAAACCGAGTTTATGGCCAATATTGACTTCTATGTAAATATATACTCACAATGGGGTAGTATTTTGCTGATTAGCCCTGAGAATAGTGATTACGTTTCTGACATTCAGCACGTACGGAGACGCGAAACCATTGCCATGACTCCCGCCAATTGCCATGCCGCTTTGCAAAGTTTGGTGGGCCAGCAAGTCTTGGAACAGGCCAGTGATTTCGCCGCCGATAAAGCCTTGGTTTTAGAAACACTCAAAAATATTACGCAGGCACCTACTAAAGCTCTATTGGCTTCTTCGGGCTTATCCATGCAATATGCCATTATGATGGGATTGGTAGATTATGCCCAAGAAGTACACGCTGGTAAAGCGATAAAATTCATTGTTCCTCCTAATTGTTATGGCGGCACTAACGATCAAGCGCGACGCGTGGCAGCTTGCCTAGACAATGTGGAAGTAGTGGATTTACCCGTTGACGGTGACAATGACATGGTGCAGAGTGTGGATACGGTTTTAAGTCGCTTAGCGCAAGAAGATGCCGTACCTTATATTATTGCGGAAATCCCCACCAATCCTCGCGTAGAAGTGCCCCACTTAGATAAATTGAAAGCTGTATTGAGCAGTCCTCGCAAAACCATTGAGGGCGAAATCGCCATTGCACCCGTCTTTATCTTAGATCAAACTTTCTGTCCCAATGTACATTTTTTGGGAAAAAAGGATGTGCTTTCGAATATTAAAGGCCTTTCCTATGCGAGTGGATCAAAATTCCCGAGTGGCGGAGAATGTACCGCAGGTTACTGCTTAGGTAACGAAAAAGCAGCTGTTTTAATGGGCAAAATTGAGAAGCACTTGCAGCTTTGCGATAATGAAGCAACACCTTTGCAAACGCAAATCTTAGCCAAGCAATTACCCTCAATGAATCAGCGCATTGCCGACGCTTATGTAAATACTCGTGATTTTGTAAATTTTATTCAAGACACTTTACCTAGTGCGAAAATCAATTTTGTTTCGGAAGAATTGGCGCAGCGCGGATTTACCCCTTCGGTATTTTCCCTCGATTTACCGACCCAAGGAAATACCGATGCCGAGCGAGAAGCGCATAAAAGAGAATTAAACCTCCGCCTCATCAATGCCATGATTAATGAAATCCCCAAGGAAAGTAAATATTGCGTAAGCTATGGACAGTTAAAGGGGTTGTATTGGACTATCCCCGCAACTTCTACCCAAGGAACGACGAAAGAGGGCGATAAAGATTATATAGTTCGCGCTTCACTTTCTCCTAAATTGGATATGGAAAAACATAAAGAAGTGTTTCGGGAATTTGTAGAAACCTTAAGAACAAATAAATAAAAGCAAGGGAAAGGTTATTAAAATAGTCTTTCCCTTACTTTACTAATTCCACTAGAAAGCTTGTTTTGACTGGATTTGAAGAAAAGCAGCACCTTGATAGATACATCGCAAATAAAATCAATGACTTTTAAGTTTAAACTGATGTATTTCCATTTAATACTTTTCCCAAGTTAAGGCAGAAAACTTATCTTTAAACCTCCAGATCACTTCAATAATAACAGGTTTTTAAATAATTTACAATAAAATTTCTGTAGATTATTCCTATTTTGGCGGTATGAAAATGCGGCTAATTTTTTTGGCTTTTATAATTTTTCAACTGCTAGCTCTGACCAGGCTTCAGGCCCAGGAAAATCCCACTAAAAATGCACAAAAGGCTTTAGCTGACTTAGCAAGACAGTACGAGGACCGTTGGCAATCGGATTCGCTGTGGGCAGTAGAAAATGGTTGGCCCTTACAAAGTGGAGAAGCCACCTTTACTGGCAGGCTCGGGCAGCTGCCCCTTTATGAAACCCAGAGCACACGCACTGAAATAGAATATTATTACGGGCAAGAGTTATGGGCACAGCCTTACCTATTGCGAGGTAAGGGACAAACTATTGGTCAGTGGGAAAGCCCAAGCGGCAATAATTCCGCACCCGATATTAACAATATCAATCTCAACCCAGCCAATATAACTTTACAAAACGTTTCAGGAAATAGTAGTCATGCTACACAGATTGCCCTGCGAATGGTTGGAACAGCTCAGGGCGATTCCAGCATGGGACTGGGTTTAGCACCAGAAGCCCAATTAGAAATATGGAGCAGTGTGAATGTAGAAAGTACCCTTGCCGCAGAAGCGAGTAAATACTATGTTTCCAACCACTCTTATGCGAGCATTAGGGGCTGGATTATCCCCATAAGCATTACGCTTAATTCCCAAACAGAAAATGTCAATTGGTTTACTGAGGCAAATGTGGATCGCCAAGAAGACTATGGCTTTGGCCGTTATGAGGCGCGCGACAAGGCTTGGGATGAAATTGCCTACTATGCTCCTTATCATAATATTGTTTTAGCCGCTAGTAATGAACGAGGACAGTCTAGCTCTGCCGATACGGTAGTTAGCTTTTTTTACGATGCGACTATTCCAGGCAGCTACCGTTTTGAAAAGTATGCAAACCCTTGGCCCGAAGCCGATGGTGGAAGCGATGGCTATGACTGCTTGCCGCCGGGTACCTTAAGTAAAAATGCTTGGGTTATTGGTGCTGTAGATGCTGGCTCTCTGCCCTACCAAGATGTGACAAATGAAAATATTAATAGCAATTCTGCTTTTGGCCCTACCGATGATGGCCGTATCAAACCCGATTTTGTAGCCCCTGGCGGATTTACTTCTTATGCGGCACCACAAGTAAGTGCTAGCCTTGCCTTACTGCAGGAATTGGCGCAAAAAAAATTGGGTTATGCCTTACGAAGTGCCTCGTTAAAGGCTCTAATGATGCATAGCGCTTACGATTTTGCCCCATCAGGTCCCGACTATCGCAGCGGCTGGGGCCTAATAAACCCTGGTGGTGCTGCCGCTATAATTGATGCACAAGAAGCTGATACTCGTTTTTACGAACAAACTCTAGAACCAAATTCCACCCAAGTCTATTACCTCTATCTCGATAGTATTCGCGATTTAAAAGCAAGCATCGCTTGGACCGATCCGCCCGCTACACCCTTAGGTAGAGATTACGATAGCGGCGATTTAAACAATAGTCAGCCCTTACTTATCAATGATCTAAATATTCGTTTAACCCGACTGGCAGATCAACAAAGTTACTTGCCCTTCATTTTGAACCCGCAGCAGCCAGCTCTTGGTGCTCAAACAGGCAATAATGTCCTCGATAATGCTGAGCAAATTCAACTGGAACAGGCTAGTACTGGCTGGTATGCTCTTAGCGTAAGCGCCCAAGGGAATTTAGTAGATGCCCAAGGCAATACCGCCGCGCAAAATTATAGCTTGGTCATTTCTGGCTTCTCTCGTTTTTATTGCGTTTCCGAAAAGGGCTACAGTGCGCATTGGGACGGACAGCTATGGATTCCTGCCAGTCCAGCTAATGGAGCGAAAGTTCGCATTAGTGGTAATTATACCCTGAGCGGAGATCATTACTTTGGACAATTGCATGCAGACCCGGGTAGCCAAATTAATTTACAAGGTCATGATTTACATCTAGCGGGAGACTTAATTAGTCCTGACTTAAACCTTAGCGGAGGCAAACTACACTTCGACGGAGCTTTAAAACAAAAGCTTTGCGGCAGCTGTAAAGCTGAGCAGGTATACCTTAACAATACTGCGGGCTTAGACATTTCTTCTGAAAATTCTCGCATGGAAATTAAGGACCACCTCTTTCTACAAAGTGGCTCTTTGACGACTGCCAATGCCTTGTACTTAATCGGTGGTGCTGGCCCAAATAATTATGCCCAAATTCACTATGAAAGCGGAGGGAGCTGGCAAGGATATATTCACTTTAGCCTCTATCTTCCCGCCAGTAGTACCTCGGGTTGGCGTAGCTTAGGCAGTCCCGTTAACACAAGCTTAGGTCCTTTTTTAAAGTCATTAGACAATTTTGCCTTATCCCCAAATGGCTCCGTTTTCCAATGGAATGCGCGCCGCAGTCGCTGGGAAGTACCGGCTGACACTACTGTTCCTTTTAATGCCTTGAATCCGTATTGGATTTATTTAGGAGAAAACGAAAACACGCGTTTCAACACCTTTCCTTTTTCCTTAGAGCTAAGTGGCGAAACCCCCACCTCTATTCAGCAAAATTTAGGTTTTCACGATGGCAGCGGGGGGCAGTTTGTAAGCGGTAGTATAGATTCAGCTGGCTGGAACCTGTTAAGCAATCCCTTCCCCGAAAACCTGAACTGGTCGACCATCAAGCAACATGCTGATTTTAGCCGCACTATCGCTCCCCTGCACGGCAGTTATTATGTTTGGGATCCGCAAGCGGGAAAATACCTCAGTCACAACGGATTAGTGGGCGACAGTGAATTGGGAGGCAGTATTGCTCCCATGCAGGCCTTTTTTGTAAAACTGAACCAAGCGGCTGATAGCGCTTGTACCGCATTTAACTTTAACCGTAGCCATCGTCATCTTAGCCCTGCGAACTTTCGTAAAAAGGTTCTACCTCATTGGCAATTAGATTGGAGATTTAGCGATTCTAGTCAAGCTGATCGTTGCTATATCGCCTTTAGTTCCCAATCAAGTGCTGCTTTTGACACTTATCTTGATGCCTACAAATTAATGGGGGATCCAGTTACTGGACCGCGAATTTATAGTTTACCTCCACAAGGCAAAGATGCCCCAGCCTTGGGCATTCAGTGCTTACCTTGGCTGCAAGAAGGTGAAAAAATTGCCTTGGCTTTAAAAGCACCCTCCCCTGGCCCTTGCAGTATAAAAGCAAGCGCCATTCAAATAAACCAAGCTGAGCCATGGTATTTAATTGATCGTAAGCTAGGCAAGCTTCACGCTCTTAGGGAGAAAAGCTATCACTTTTATTACGAGGTAAATGATGCCGCGGAACGCTTTTGGCTTTGGCGCGCGCCCTCTAATTTTCATGCACTAGATTCCGCGGCAGAGAACCCACTTCTGTGGTATTATAAAGAAGGATTTTTACACTTAAAACTAGCCCGCTGGCAAGAAAATCTTCAGCTAAGCCTAGTAAATAGTGCGGGGCAAAAACTATGGAAACAAGAAAAACAAAGCGGGGTAGAGTGGCGCATTGACCTGAATCTATCGAAAGGAGTTTATTACTTACTCCTAGAATCGCCTAATTGGACTCATCGCGAAACGCTTTATCTTGGCGATTAACAGCTGAGCCGAGTGGATCAATTAGCTGACTGTTCGGAAGTACATAAAGCGAGAACATCTCTTTCCCCTTATCTAGATATGGTAAAGCACAAACAAGTGTTTAGGGGATTTTTAGCCTGTCTTTAATAATCTGAATTCGATTAAGAATTTGCCTCACTTTTTCAATGGAACACGCTTCCAAAGCTCTGGCGGTTCTTGTTTTGGGTAGGTGCTTTGACTATGAGCTACTTGATTCATTTGCTCTATCAGTTCTTTGATGTGCAAGGACAAGCCATTCAAGGTTTCATTCATATGGCGTTCGGGATGAGACCAAGAACGACCATATTCCAGCCAATACTCTTCCACTGCTTGATTGTAAGCTAGGCTCAATTCATTAACATTTAAATTCTCTTTGGCCCCTTCTTTAAACCTTATAACCACAACCCCTTCTTTAAAATCTCCAAAGCTCTGAATGAGCTCTGCATCGGGCCAGCGCAGTTGAAGTGATGCATGCTTCGCGTCGTAAACCGCGGTGTAAATAGTACCAAAGCCCCTACGGTATTTACGGTTAAAAAGGGGTGGCTTTAGAAAGGCCTGGGTTATTTCTTCCGTACTATAATCTTCTTCAGCAAGCATCTCGAGTAAGTACAATTCACGTTCAATTGTCTTGGTGAAGCTAGCATGCTCGGGCCAGTCTACTTTCCCCTGATGGTTGGTTGAAGCGCTGTAATTAGTGATAATAGGATCTGAATCTGGAGAAACCTGCACAAGCTTATGCTCCCCTTCACTATTCATCAGCATGATGTTGTAGCTCATGTGCGAAGGAATTCGCAACAGAGCTTCTATTGCTTCATCTAAGCTGGTGCAAAACTCTAAAACGTAGCGGAGAATAAAGGGAATTCCAAAGCCCTCACCTACCACTTTTCTCCCACCAAAGGTGAGGGAAACCACCAGTCCATTTTCGTTTAGTCCATCTACTACCCCAATAAGAGAATCGCCCATAGCCATTACTTCTTTGCCATGCCAAGCCGAATGCAGGAGTGTACCCTCGCTCAGTTTAGGAGCAAAGTCGTAGTTGCGCACCAATTGCGCCTCTTTTTCATTAACTACCTGGGCGCAACCGCTCATATAAGGCGGCGGACAGTAGCCTGAAAGAAAACGATGCGCCACCTCATCGTGACCAGCTAGCTCGCATAAGTGCAAGTAAGTCGGATAAAATTCGGGCATATATTCTTTCAAGCGAGCAACACAGGTTTCTAAATTTGGGCTATCTGGCCCAGATTTATTTAAATACCAAGAACGATAACTAGGCCAATGCTTGTAAAAAAGCCCTTGCCATTTTGTCCCAGCTTCCCTCTCAGAAATGGAATGAAGTTCGAGTTTCATGTTACATCAATACAATAAGCTAGAGGCATAGAGCCGTCTCATTTCAAATAAACGGTTTTACGATTTACAAATTCCATCATGCCATCTTTAGCTAATTCGCGACCATAGCCAGACAGCTTGGTTCCCCCGAAAGGCAAACGCGGATCACTCTTTACTAATTCATTAATAAAATAGGCGCCATCACTCACTCTATCGGCCATAGCAAGTGCTTTATCGGGATTGGAAGTACAAACTGTTAGACCTAAGCCATAACGAGACATTCCCGCCATAGTAAAGGCTTCATCGATATCTTTCGCTTTAATCATTGCTGCTAAAGGACCAAAACTCTCCTGATTAAAGGCGGGCATGTCGGGCGTAACATTGGCCAGTACGGTTGGCTCGTGATAACAAGCCTTTTGATTGCCACCCATTAAAAGCTCGGCTCCCATTGCGATAGATTTCTGCAATTGACCTTGCAATTGCTCCGCTAAATCTATGCGGGCCAAAGGACCTACCTGAGTAGCTTCATCCATAGGATCGCCACTTTGCATTTCTTTCAGTCCCTTAATAAACTTCTCTATGAAAGTATCGTAAATCCCTTCCAGCAGAATAAAGCGTTTGGCTGCAATACAGCTTTGTCCGCAGTTAAGCATTCGGGCTGTTAGGGCCGTTTTCACCGCTGCATCAATATCGGCGTCTTCCCAAACAATAAAGGCATTACTGCCCCCTAATTCAAGAAGTGATTTTTTTAGATATTTACCTGCCAAGGCCGCTACCGCAGAACCCGCTCCTTCGCTTCCCGTTAAGGTTACAGCGCGCACGATATCGTGTTTAATTATCTGCTCACTCGCATCATGATGTACGATTAGATTTTGAAATACGCCTTCTGGAAATCCCGCCTTTTGAAAAACCTCCTCAATCATTTGCGCACTACCAAATACATTCGGAGCATGCTTTAACAAACCAACGTTACCCGCAGTAAGGGTAGGTGCAGCAAATCGAAAGACCTGCCAAAAAGGAAAGTTCCAAGGCATCACGGCAAACACGGCACCAATGGGATCGTGGCGAACATAACTTTTTTGAGCTTCAGTTTCGATCACTTCCTCCGCTAAAAATTTAGCAGCATTTTCGCCGTAATAATCGCAAACCCATGCACATTTATTCACTTCAGCTCGGGCCTCATTAATCGGCTTACCCATTTCTAGGCTAATCATTTTCGCGTATTCTTCCACACCCTCACGCAGTACGGTGCCAGCCTTTTTTATAAGCCTGCTGCGCTCTTCCAAGGGCATAGCATGCCAGGCAGGAAAAGCTTTTTGTGCTAATTCTAATTTATCATTAAGCTGAGATTCGCTTAGCGATTCATAGAGGCCTACTTCTTTCCCGTTATAAGGATTAATACTTTTAAAGTGCATTAATATACTTCCGTTTAAATGGTTTTCTAATTTCTAATTAACCTTAGAATCAATAGCTTGATCCATTAGGCTCAGGCTTTTTTTTAGTCTCTTCAGACTATTTCATCAAATTATTACTGAGCTCAGTTGGCACGACGCGCTTGTCTTCCACCAGGGTGGTTCCATATTGCGCTTGAATAGCCTTTATCCATTGCTTAGCGCGGGCGTTCAATTGAAACTTATCGGTCATCATTCTTCCACGGCTTACTAAAATTCCCATATCGGCACCTTCGTAAAGGTAGTCACCCGATTTACTGATGCGTAAAAAGAAAGCTTCCCTTTCGCTTTCTACAGCCCTTCTGTGAGTATCCATTCGGTCAAATTGAATATGCCCGTTATCATACATTTTCCAAATTCCCGATTTAGGCGCTTGGCCTACATACTCAATCGTGTCAGCGGTGTGTTTAATAATCAGTTGGCTCCAACTATCAACATTGTCCTGATCGGTCCAACGGTCATTTAGTTCTTTCACATCCAACTCATAATCAACATCCATCCATTCTAAAATGTGGAAAACAAATAGTGGCGCATCCGCCAAAGCGAAAACAGCATGATTGGTAATTGAACTTGCCCCCGTTACACGAGGGTTCAATTCGCCCAAATATATTTCCCCATTATCTTGGTCGATAAGGTAATCGAGTTCAAAGTAACCTTTATAGCCTTCTTTACGCAATTGATCGCCAAAAAGTCGGGTATATTTGCGGGCCTTTTCTCTTAGCTCAGGGCTAAATGCACCAGGATAAATTTCATTACCGCACCAGCCACCTTTGTAAGGCGTGAGTTCTTTAAACCCTACCAACTCGGTCATAAGTGGGGCCACCACAGTTCCGTGTTTAGTAACGCAAGCCTCAATTGCCGAACCCTTGCAATTAATGCGTTTCATAATTTTCACTTCTGCTTCCTGCTCAATTTCTTCCGCATATTTGGCGTATTCCTTCTCGTTGGAAATAAAGAAAGTAGTATGTCCAGAGTCACCAAAAGGAGTTTGTATAACCAGGTCGGTGCCTAATTTAGAGGACACTTTCTGTAGATGTTTATAATTGGAAACCTTCGAAAGAACATAAGGCACACAAGGTACTTTTGCTTTTTCGGCCAAGCGATTGGTGTTCACCTTATTATCTAGGAAGTTTCGCATTTTAGCGGAAGGGAACATGATTTCCAGCCCTTGTTTTTTGGCTAATTTCTCAGTTTGCTCATCAAACATTAGAAACATAGCCTTCCCCGCATTGCGACCTTTTGATCTGGTTTTAAGATAATCTTGCACTTCGGGGTGCATCAAGAGATAATTATTAATGTCTTCGATGCTAGTAAACTCATCGTGCGGAATTTCTTCCTTAGGTGAAAACACGTTGGGATGTTGGCCATCGAAGCATTCTATGTAGCTAATAAACTTGAAGCTTTTTATCCACTCATCTGCCCCGAGCAAATTAAAATTGGTGGCACTAATAAAATAAATCGGAACCTCATTTTTATAGAAATAGCGACGTATATCGGCTACACCTTTTAATTTCTGTGGCACCACTTTTTTAGCTACAGGACGTTTTCTGGCTGCCGGCTTTTTAGCAGGAGCCTTCCTCTTTGCAGGGGCCTTGGCCGCAGCTTTTACTGGACTAGCGTTTTCGTTGCTTGCGCCTTTTGCTACTTCTTTATTAGTACTTTTTTCATTGGAGTTTTTCTTATCTGATGTTGTCATAGAGTTCTGTTTTCTTAGTTAGATTCGGCAGATGTTTTCTTATTTGGAATACCGGGACCGCCTATTAACCCGATGGATGTTGTGGTCATTTGTCTGTCTAATACACTCTGCGTAAACACTCTTAATCCAAGATCGGAACGATAGCCATGAATCTCAGAAACATCTAGCGCAAGCATAAATTTTATTATGTCTTTAGTGGCCACTTGACCGGGCACCAAGACGGGAAACCCCGGTGGATAGGGGATTACGAAGGAGGAGGCGACAAGCTCCGCCCCATTCTCAATTTCTGCCAAACATTCTTTTAGGGGAACATAGGTGTAATTCTCCTCATTATAAGTCAGAAAATAAGCCTCTCTTAAATTGCCTCCCGGAATTCCTGGTACTGCTTGAAAGGAGTGGTGGAAATAGCTAAAGTCCGGCAAGGGAGGAACTTCATGCGTAAGAGAATGTATCTTTTTCTGATGAATCTCTTGCTCCCTTTTATCCAAGGCGCGAAAGTCTTCATCCAGCATTTCTGAAATCTTCAGAAGCGCGTTTATTAAATAGGTGATACTACCTCTACTGGTGCCAATATTAGTCATGAAGAGGACGGTATTGCGCGAGGTTTTATTAATCTGGATATTAAATTTATCCATTAAAAACCTATTTTTAAAGGTATCGCCATCTACTCCAGTGCGCCCAATATGCAAGGTGATTTTGGTAGGATCCAAAACAAATTCATCCTCCTCCCAAGCAGTTTCCATGCGGTTCCAACCTTTATCTTTGGTGTAATATTCTGCCATATCTGTTTGTCGATACTGGCTGGGAATAAAATCGCGTACGGTTAAAACATCAAAGTATTTGTTGAGGGCGGGATCGTTATTTATTTTGGCCCGCAAGGACATCGCCAACTCAATACCTCGTTCCACCAGCTCATAGCCCTCAAACTGCACCTGACGGCGCCCAACATCGAGGGAAGCCAGCATTTGATAATTGGGCGAAGTAGAAGTGTGGGTCATATAGGCCTCGAGGAAGGTAGCCCGACTCTTTCGCTGAAAATCTTGATCCCAAATGTGAATCATCGATCCTTGTCTAAAACTACTGAGCGTTTTATGGGTGCTTTGAGTCGAGTATACACGTATCCGCACCTTATCGGGATCGGGCATTTTAGGTAAATCGCGATCATTTAAAGACTCAATATGCGCTTTATACATCTTGCGATAAGCGGGACTGCGATATTTGTTTTCAAGCTTTTTAGCCACAAACATGGCGGTTCGTCTTTTAAAGGTGTAGGTAAAACTAGCAAAAGCAAACCAGGCTTCATCCCAAAGAAAAACCATGTCGGGTTTAATGGCTAGAACCTCTTCCATCATGCGCTCTACGTTATACACCATGCCATCGAAAGTGCAATTAGTAAGCAGCAGCATTTTTACTTTTTCCAGTCTTCCGCTTTCGCGGAGAAGCACCAATTTTTTAATTATCTCTTCGCGTGGAACTGCACCATACATGGAGTATTTTTCAATAGGATACGAATCTAGGTAAACCGGAAAAGCACCAGAAAGCACCAAACCATAGTGATGCGACTTATGACAATCACGATCAATAAGAACCACGTCTTCTGGGGCAACCATGGCTTGCATTACAATTTTATTAGCCGTAGATGTTCCGTTGGTTACCAAAAAGGTATGTTGCGAACCATAGGCATCGCGACACATTTCTTGGGCCTTTTTTAGAGGGCCGGTAGGTTGAAGTAAGGAATCTAAACCTCCTGTTGTGGCAGAGGTCTCCGCCAGAAATAAGTTTCGTCCGTAAAAATCCCCAAAATCGCGGATCCAGCGTGATTTAAAAACTGAGCCTCCCCGCGAAATAGGCATGGCGTGAAACACACCCGTTGGTTTCTGGCTATACTCCATTAAAGCGGTAAAAAAGGGCGTTTCATAACGCTCACTAATACCGCGGATAATGCTTAAATGTATTTCTTGGAAATCCTCCTTACGATAGAAAATCCTGCGAAAGGTTTTAATGGTCGAATCCTTCAAATCAGCCAAAACCGTATCGGTCACATAATAGGTATCAATTTCGGGTCGAAACTGCTTAATAACTTGCCCCAGCAAAGGACCCAGATCTTCATCTCTTTGATGCGAAGGTCCTCCTAAATCGAGGGCATGTTGAATATAAGGACTAATTAAGGGATCAATTTCTTTCCCTTTAAAAGGTGGTGCGTAGCGGATTACGACCGACTGAATATTGGTATTAAAAAGCAGCGTAATTAAGGCATCCTGAAAGGAGCGCTGAATTACGAGACCATATCTAAATTTGTCTTTTTCCGAGTGCAAGTTTGCCACCTTCCGGCGGAGGGCAATTTCGTCCCTTTCGGAGATGTTCTCGACTAGAAGTACTTCAAAATAATTTTGGTTCGCATGATCCGATTTTTCTACAATTTCGGTCTTTTCTATGGTATCATGCTCCACTAACAAGTCGCCTGACCCGCGAAAGCTATCGCTAATTAATTCTCGCCTGATATCTAAAATAGTATGCGACATGGCCACGAATTCGTGACGGGCGAAAGACTCTTTTACCGCTAAAAAACGTCGCATTCCTGGGAAAGCAAAGTGATGCTCGATATTGGCTAACTGTTCCAGAAGTAGCTCACAATTTTCCATGTGGGCTTTACCCGATGCAGACTGCTCTTTGGAATCTGCTAAATTTAAAGAAGCTGACCTCAACCTATTCCATAGGTCCATTCGCAGTTGGCCAATATTGTAATAAGGAGCGTTTACTATTTTCTTTTTCGTCATATTTATCTTGAATGCAGGGCTAGTTTATTTCCTTCAATGTCTACGAAAATGGCAAAGTAACCTGACTCTTCGTTGATAAATGTTTTTGGCATAATAATTCGCCCTCCGGCTTCTGGTACTTTGGAAAGAATTGTCTCAAGATCCCTTCCCCCGTTAAGGTAAATTAAAGGTCCATTCTGACCAGGAACCGAGCCAAGCCCTTGCACTACTGCACCTCCCACGCCTCCAGTAGCCGGGAATATTGCCATCGAATGGGTAGGCCCGACGACTCGCTCCATTTTAATACCATAGATGAAATCGTAAAAAGCCACGGCCTTTTCAAAATTAATAGCAGGTATTTCGAACCAACTAACGAAGTCCTTCAGTTTTGGTGCTGTTCTTATTTTTCTTCCTGTTGTTGATCCCATATACCTGTTAATTATATTTTAAATTAATTGTTTTATTGCTCGAATTCCAGTGACCTAACCCAAGTTGATCCCGAGTAAAAATACGATTAGCCTTAGGCTATTCTAAACCTGAAATGCCAGTATGCGGCTGTTCCATTTCATATTCAGCTAGCTTTAGTTCTGCTAGGCGGTCGACTCTTTGCGGTTTAATGAGTGGTCCTAGCGACTCCAGATAACTTAAATCGGCGCCCTGCTGATAGACTTTAAATTGACCAATATGATCGCGGAAACTCTTTAAAGGTTGTCCTAAACGTAAAACGCCCATTTCCCTGCTTCGCTTAACTCTTTCAATATCCAATTCTATAGGGAAAATTTCTTCGTTGCCACCCGCTTCATAAAGCACACGACCATCGGGTCCACAAACGATGGAATGTCCACTACCACCTGTATCCAAACCATTCACATCAAAAAAGTAACACTGGTTTACCGCTGCCATGGCTCTAACGAGAGAAAGTTCTATTTCGCGATCAATTGTACCAGTAAGGGTTGGATGAAGAATTACCTCGGCACCCATCACCGCTAAGGTGCGTACTGTTTCTGGAAACCACATATCGTAGCAAATAGAAACTCCAAATCTGCCGATATCTGGCACATCAAAAACACAATATTCACTACCGGGGGTCACTCCGACTTCGTATGGATAAAAAGGAAACATTTTACTGTAACGAGTAACTACTTCCCCTTTGGGATTAATCACTGTTGCAGTATTATATACCTTTCCTTCACGTGCTTCAAAAACAGAACCCGGTAGCAACCAAATTCCGTAAGTTTTCGCTAAAGCCTGCATTTCTGCTTCAAAATGATTAGGAATGGACTGCGCGGTTTTAATTAATGGGCCATAAGGGCTCAATTCACTAAACACAATCATATCCAGCCAAGGATAAAGGTTCATGGCGATATTTATTTTCAGCTTCATCATTTCCACATTGGGAAGGATAGCAGAAACCTTCATTTGGATTCCTGCAATTGCGAATGGTTTCATAGTTTGTTGTTTATTGAATCAATTATAGCAGACTCTAGAATATCTAGGCCTTTTGCTAGTTGAGCATCTGTAATAACTAAAGGCGAAAGAATACGGATGATATTCTTTTCCATTCCCGCACTGATTACAATAAGTCCGTTTTCTGAGCACTGTTTTACTACCGCACTACACAACTGAGCGTCAGGTTTTTTTGGATTTTCTAAAGTCACAAACTCAATCCCAATCATTGCACCTAAACCGCGTATATCGCCGATTTCCTTAAACTGCAACTGTAAAGCGCTCAGACGAGTATTAACTTGGTCTGCCACCTCTAAGGCCCGTGCGTTTAAGTCTAATTCTTCCATTAATTTAATCGTGGCAAGTGAAGCAGCACAGCAGACTGGACTACCAATATAAGTTCCACCAATGCTACCTGGTGCGGCCGCATCCATAACTTCGGCACGCCCTAGAACAGCCGCTATTGGCAACCCTGACCCCATCGACTTAGCGTAGGTGCTTATATCGGGAGTAACACCATAATGTTGCCAAGAAGCCCAATGCCCCGTGCGACAAAATCCACTTTGTACTTCATCAATAATAAGCATCATTCCATACTTATCACAATGGGCACGCAAACCCTCTAGGTAGCGCTTAGGGACAGGGTTAAAACCACCTTCGCCTTGCACCGCTTCTATAATAATGGCCGCTACCGCATTAGGGTCAACTAGACTTTGATTACTCATGGCAAGATGCTCTAACTCTTGATCGATAAAAGCTTCGTAATCAAGACTGCCGCCGTAAAGGAAATAATTGGGGAAGCGCAGGCGGTACACTTCTGGCGCAAAAGGACCACAACCCACCTTATAACCAATCTTACTAGTTAAGGTCATAGCCATCATTGTCCTACCGTGATACGCCTCCGAAAAACCAATGATTGCCTGTTTACCAGTTGCTTGTCTGGCAATTTTAATGGCATTTTCCACTGCTTCTGCACCAGTACTTACCAACATGGCTTTGGTTTCCTTACCGTGAGGTAAAATCTCTGTTAGCTTTTCACATAGCTCAACATAGGGCTCATAAGAGACTACATTGAAACTAGTGTGCAGGTACTTAGCCGCTTGCTCTTGAACCGCCTTTACAACTGATTGTGGACTGTGGCCAGCGTTAACCACGCCAATTCCACCAGCAAAATCAATCAACTCGCGACCATCCAGATCAGTAATAATAGCACCCTTGGCGTCTTGCACGGTAGCAGTATTAAAAACTCCAACACCGTTAGCCACTACTTTCTTTCTCCTTTCGAGGAGCTCTACTGATTTGTTATTTTCAGCAATCATATTTGTCAACATGTTCTTTTTAAAAATTTCAAGTAATACACTTTAGAAAAACATAAGATTAGGATGGGTGTCAGTATTTATTTAGCGCTTTCTACTTGTCGGCGATTACCGAATAGGTTCAATTGCTGAAGTTGGTCTTGACTCCTTCTTGGTCTTGGTTAAAAGTACTAGAATTCGCTTAGGGTTTAATATCTTAGAAAAAATATTTTTATCTCTCAATTTTTTTAAACCAGCTCAAATATATTAGCTACAATGAGCCCTAAACTAGGTTAGACATAATACTGAATATAAATGATATATACAAGCTTTTGCGGCATCTCTTCTCTATTTTTTCTCAAGCCCTTTTAATAGATAAGAAACTCTCTTGTAATTAAGTTTTAAAGTAGAGTACTACTAATTTAGAAAGATCAATCCTTATCCATAACACACGCATTAGCGGCTGCATTAATCCATGTTAAGATTTAAATCACTAAACAACAGTCAATAAAAAAACTGACCACAAAACTATTTTCAGCTTCCTTTGCCATCCTGCTGCCAATGGAGCCAGAGAATTGATAATATCTCAAGAGGGCATACTTCATCTTTGACGTACCTTGCACACCAATTTGAACTCATCTATTTTGAATAACTTCCAAGCATTAGGCATCAGCGCAGGACTTGTAAAAGGTCTTACTGAATTAAATATCATAGAACCGACTTACATTCAGCAAAATGTAATTCCTATACTCTTAGCTGGGCCTACCGATATTGTGGCGCAAGCACAAACAGGCACTGGAAAGACCGCCGCTTACGGTTTGCCATTATTGGAAAAAATTGACCCGACCCTTGGCGTGGTTCAAGGCTTAATTCTTTGTCCTACCAGAGAGCTCGCCCAACAAGTTGCTAAGCAGTTATTCAAGTTCACGAAATACTCGGCTAAAATTTTCACGGAAGCGGTGTACGGAGGCGAGCATATTGATCGCCAAATTGGTGCTTTAAAACGACCTACTCACATTGTAGTGGCCACTCCTGGCCGACTAATCGATTTAATAAAACGCAAAGCCGTTGATTTAAACGCGGTAAAGTCGGTAGTTCTAGATGAAGCAGATGAGATGCTTAGCATGGGCTTTAAAAAGGAACTTGATGAAATATTGAGTTTCTTACCTGCCGTAGAAAGCAAGTGGTTGTTTTCGGCTACCATTCCCAATGAAATAAAAGCGATTATCAGCAAACACCTAGCGGAGAATGCTACCCGCATTGACGTGAAGCAAGAGAATGTGGTCAATAAAAACATTTCTCATCAGTATATAAAGTGCGATGACGCCGATAAACTCAATGCCTTACAACAATTTTTGCGCGCAGAACCAGATGAGCGTGGCATTATTTTCTGTAAAACCAAGGCGGCTACGAAGAAGCTTAGTCAGCAATTGATCGCCAAAAACTTTACCGCAGACGCCATTCACGGTGACTTAATGCAAAAAGAACGCGATAAAGTGATGCGTGCCTTTAAAAACGAAAGTCTGCGCCTACTCGTTGCTACAGATGTCGCCGCCCGCGGAATTGATATTTCAGACTTGAATTTTGTACTACATTATCAATTACCCGAAAGTGATGAATACTATACCCATCGCAGTGGTAGAACCGCTCGCGCTGGTAAGGAAGGCCTTTCACTCTGCTTTGCCAATGAGTACGAGGTGAAGACCTTACGTAATTACGAACGTACTTTAGGGATTAAGTTTAAAGAGGTAAAGCGCTAGTATACCAAGTCCAGATTACACATCTCGATTCTCGGTAAAATAAATTATGTTTGAGAAAGTATTTGCCTGTCTTTAATAGGGCCAAGCCCTTTTCTAAGCATAGAAAAAGCAGGTAAATAGAGCCAAACAACTATGTTATACAGAGTATTTCTATGGCTTTTCCGCCTGACGACAAATGCCTATTTCCGGTCGATATACATCAGGGGGAAGGAAAACATCCCCACCAACAAACCCGTTATTTTCGCTGCCAATCACCCCAGTTCCTTTATGGATCCGATTTTACTGGGCGTACACCTCAATCGGTCGCTCTACTTTTTGGCGCGTGGCGATATCTTTAAGAATAACTTCGTCCGTCGCCTTTTCGACAAATTACACATGATCCCGGTTTACAAGCCCGACCTCTCGCCCGATCAGGTGCATAAAAATGAAATGATTTTTGAAAAGTGCTACGAATATTTAGAGCGTAATAAGGCCGTGATGATTTTCCCCGAAGGGATAAGTAAAACAGAACGCCGACTAAGACCAATAAAAACAGGCATCGCTCGCATTGCGCTCGGGGCAGAAGAAAAAAACAATTTCAACTTAGATCTTACCATCGTTCCCATTGGTTTAAATTATTCCAATCCCCACTATTTTAAAAGTGATGTCTTTGTAAATATTGGCACACCCATTTTCGTGAGTGAATACAAAGAAGCCTTTCTAAAAGACTCTAAAGAAGGAGTATTACAATTAACTGATCGAGTAAAAGCGGACTTAGAAAAACGCATCGTTATTATTGAAGACGAGCAGCTGGAAAGGCTAATCCGTCAAATTGAAATTCTGTACCGCTCCAAACTGCGCGTGCAAAATAAGCAGCAAGAAAAAGCTACCCAAGATTTCTATTTATCGCAAGACATTGTGGAGGCCGTGCAATATTACGCGCAGGAACACCCAGAAATATTGCGCGATTTTGAGCAAAAAATAAGTGTCTATCTAAAGCGCTTAAAACGCCTTAAAATAAGAGATACACAAATTCGTAGCTCGGAAACCTCCTTACCCGTATTGCTGCGCTTGCTGTATTTCACCTTTGGTTTTCCCCTATTTCTATTTGGGCTTATCACCAATATCATTCCCTTTAAAATTGTGGAACTTATCCCTAGCAAGGTGACCATTCGTGAGGATTTTGTGGGGGCGGTAAAAATGGCAACGGGCATGCTGATTTTTCTTATCACCTATCTGGTAGAAGCTAGCTTTGTTGCTTATTTCACGAACTACCTTTGGGCTATTCTGTTTGTCCTCAGTCTTTACCCGGCTGGTCTTTTTACGGTCGACTATTTCAAGAAATACTACAAGGTTCGCGGCACCATTAAATACCTGCGAATCTTTATGAAAAAAGGCGATTTGATTGCCAACCTTAAAAGCACTCGTCAAGAACTAGTGAGCGAATTAGAGCTGCGCAAAGATGAATTTATTAAAGTGCGGGCCTCTTTAGGCTAAGATTAGAAAAGGCCCAGCCTCCGCATTTTCCATTTCGCATCTCTCTTTTATCCCTAATTTCGCCGCAAATTATTTTAGGCATGGCCGATACACCCGAAGGAAAAGAAGGAGAGAAGATTAGCGCTGAGCAGGTTGAGCTCTGTTTAGCGGTTTTACAAAGCCTGAATGAGAATACTGATCAAATATTTGAAATCCCCGAAGAGAAAAGAAAGGAGTTACTAATTGCTGCCGGTATGCTTTCTCGTCCCTCACGTGAAGAATTCGCCCGCCGTAAACGCTCGGCTAGAAAGGCAGAAAAAAGAAAACTGCAAGAGCGCGATCGCCATGCACGCAAAAACACCGGCATTCGATCGGCACGCGAAGCGCTAGTTTTTGAAGCCCCTAAAATGATTGGCTTTGAGGATAAGCGCGATGAAAAAGAACTTAAATTGGAGTCGCCCCGCAACTGCTACGTCTGCAAAAAAGTTTACCACAGCCTGCACCATTTTTACGACACTATGTGTAAAGAATGTGGGGATTTCAATTATGCCAAACGTTTCCAAACAGCCGACTTAAAAGGACAAGTAGCTTTAGTTACCGGCTCTAGACTTAAGATTGGGTACCATATTACCTTGATCATGCTGCGAGCTGGCGCCACCGTAATTGCCACTACGCGTTTTCCCGTAGACTCTGCTTTGCGCTTTGAAAAAGAACCCGATTTTAAAGATTGGGGGCATCGCTTAAAAATTCATGGTTTAGATTTAAGACATATTCCGAGCGTTGAAATCTTCTGCAACTTTATTGAGCAGCGCTACGAAAAATTAGATATCCTTATAAATAATGCCGCCCAAACCGTACGCCGGCCTTCTGGCTTTTATCAGCATTTAATGGGCAATGAAAACATCCCTTTTCACAAGCTTCCCCTTGCCGCCCGCGAATTATTAAAAGATCACGATTACTGCATTCAAGAACTGGATAATTTAAGCAATTCTCTCAGCGACAAAGAGCAAAAAAACCTACCCGTTAGCTGGCATGGCAAGCAATTAGGGGTAGGACTAAGAGCCTCGGCCCAGCTTTCGCAGATTCCCTATACCATTGATGATTCGCTCTCGGATGAAGAAGTTTTCCCCATGGGTAAATTAGATGCGGATCTACAACAAGTGGACTTACGCAAAACCAATAGCTGGCGCTTGCGTATGGGCGAAATCCATACCAATGAAATGCTAGAAGTGCAATTGGTAAATTCCGTTGCACCCTTCGTTTTAGTGAATCGCTTAAGCCATTTAATGAAGAAAGAAAACACAGGGTTAAAGCACATCATTAATGTTTCGGCTATGGAAGGTAAATTCCACCGCTGGCATAAGGAAGACCGCCACCCACATACCAATATGGCCAAGGCAGCTTTAAATATGATGACGCATACCAGCGCCTCCGATTTAGCCAAATTTGGCATTTATATGAATGCCGTCGATACTGGCTGGGTAACAGATGAAGACCCAGCCGAGTTAGCCAAGCGAAAAGAAGAACTACACGATTTTCAACCACCCTTAGATATTGTGGACGGTGCCGCTCGCGTACTCGATCCTTTATTTGATGGTATTAATACTGGGAAACACTGGTGCGGAAAATTTTTGAAAGACTATAGACCGATTGATTGGTAATACCCTAAATTCGCCCTAAACAAGTGCTTGGAATTTGAAGTAATCATTATTGGCGGTGGCTTAGCTGGCCTTTGCAGTGCTTTACATCTATCCCTTAAAGGGACCAAGGTTTTAGTGATCGAAAAGCAAGGATATCCCCAGCACAAAGTTTGCGGCGAATACATTTCCAACGAAGTTTTACCCTACCTCCAATCCCTCGGTTTTAATCCTTTCGATTTCGGGGCTAAAGCAATAAACAAGCTTACCCTAAGCACCGAAGGCAACCAATCCATTAGTGTAAAATTACCTTTAGGTGGTTTTGGGATTAGTCGCTATTGCATCGATGAAGAATTATCTAAATGCGCTAAAAAAGCCGGTGCGACCTTCCTACATGCACGTGTTATGGATATCCACTTTAGCGAGGAGCAGTTTGAGGTTTCTACTAATCTACAAGAAGTATTTCGAGCACCTTTAGTGATTGGTGCTTATGGGAAGCGTTCTAATTTAGATACTAAAATGAAGCGGCCCTTCATGCAAAACAAATCTCCCTATTTAGGAGTGAAAGCCCATTTTTCGGGCGACTTCCCCGCTGATCAAGTTGGACTGCACAATTTCCCGGGTGGCTATTGCGGCATTTCTAAGGTAGAAAACGACAAGATAAACATCTGCTATTTAGTAGATTTCAAAACTTTTAAGAAGTACAATTCCTTAGATGAGTTTCAAGAAAAGGTGCTATGTCAAAACAAATTCTTAGAAGAGGCCTTAGTTAAATACCCTATGGTCTTTGAAAAACCAATTACCATCAGTCAAATTTCTTTTTCTGACAAAGCACCCATTGAAAACCACATTTTAATGTGTGGCGATAGCGCGGGCATGATTCACCCTTTGGCGGGAAACGGAATGGGAATGGCAATACGTTCGGCGCAAATACTTTCACAAGCACTTTTACAATTTAAAAGTGGTGCAATTTCTTCGCGCCAAGCACTGGAAGAAAATTACGAAAAGCAGTGGAAAAAGGAATTTGCTAGTCGTTTGAAATATGGTCACCTTATATCGCGTACCTTTCGAATGGGCTTACTCTCCGAAATTTTAATGCTTCTCCTAAAATTAATGCCCGGCCTACTACCTCTAATCGTTCGGAAAACTCACGGCAAAGTCATGCAGGCTATACAATGAAAAAGATAGACACAACGCACCGCAGCATGGAAATAGAGATAATGGACGACTTAGAAATGGGTGGTGATTTATTGCGCAAAACCCTAGACCAGCTGGCCTTAATTAACAAATGGCTGGGCGGGAATCAGCTCACCAAAGACGGCGTTTTAAAAATCTTGGGAAACCACCCCAAAGAAAAAGAGGTTTTTATCATCGATTTTGGATGCGGCCACGGCGATATGCTACGCGAACTTGCTAAATGGTCGAAGAAGCGAGGCTATAAATTAAAAATGCTTGGAATTGACGCCAATCAAACGGCTATAAATTACGGCGAAGAACTGTCTATTGATTATCCAGAAATCAGCTATACATGTGCTAATGTCTTAGAAGACTCCATCCGTTCTTTACCTTGCGACATTGCTTTGTGCACATTGTTCTTACATCATTTTGAAGATCAGGTCGCAGAAGGTTTTATTGTTTCTCTGGCGAAAAACGCTCGAATTGGCTTGGTAGTAAATGATTTACACCGCCACAAAATGGCGTATCGCCTATTTAGCTCCTTGCGGGGGATAATCAATAATCACATGGTTACCGAAGATGGTTTAACGTCCATTTTAAAGAGTTTCAAAAGGAAGGATTTAGAACAATTCGCACAAAAGCTATCCTATAAAAGTACCATAAGCTGGCGTTGGGCTTTTCGCTGGCAGTGGATAATTCAAAAGAAATGAGTGTAAAAATAACCAGCATTGCTACCCAACTACCACCTTATTCTCGTCCCACTGAGGAAATTATCCCCTTCCTAAAAGTGTGGCTTAATGATCAAGAAGAAAGGTATCAGCGTAAAGTGATTAAGCTTTTTGAAAATGCCGGCGTGGAAAGACGCTACTCTATAATGGACGCTGAAGAGGTGTTTTTAAAAACCTCCTTTGCCGAGAAAAACGAAATTTACAAGAGAGAAACCATCAAATTGGCTGAAGGTGCCTTGGTGAAAGCCCTGAGAAATGCCCAGCTTAAGCCAACTGACATCGATTACATCATTACGGTAAGTTGCACCGGAATTATGATTCCATCGGTAGACGCTTACCTCATTAATAAGCTTCAGCTGAAGCAAGATATCGTACGACTGCCCATAACCGAAATGGGTTGTGTGGCAGGCGTTTCAGGCATGATTTACGCCCATAATTTCTTAAAAGCCAATCCCAATAAAAGAGCGGCGGTTATTGCGGTAGAGTCGCCTACCTCTACTTTTCAGATCGATGATTTCTCTATGACCAATATTGTAAGTGCGGCTATTTTCGGCGATGGATGTGCTTGCACCATTTTGTCATCTTATGAAAATGAGCAAGGGCCAGAAATTATAGACGAGGCCATGTATCACTTTTACAATGCCGAACACATGATGGGCTTTGAGCTTACCAATAGCGGTTTACAAATGGTTTTGGATAAAGAAGTACCTGATAAAATTGCGGCTCACTTCCCCGAAATCGTCCATCCTTTTTTGGCGAGAAATAACAAGTCCATTGCGGATATAGATCATCTAATTTTCCACCCTGGTGGTAAAAAAATTGTGCAAACAGTGGAAGATCTATTTGGAAAACTGGGTAAAAATATCGATCATACCAAAACTATACTGCGCGACTACGGAAATATGTCAAGCGCCACCGTACTATACGTTTTAGAAAAATTTATGCTAGAAGCCCCTAAAAAAGGTGATCTTGGCTTAATGCTGAGCTTCGGCCCAGGCTTTACCGCACAAAGACTCTTATTAAAATGGTAAAAGAATTTACAGATAAAAACGAATGGGCTCTTATTTTAGGGGCCTCTAGTGGCATGGGCTTAGCCACCGCTAGAAAACTAGCGCAACATGGCCTTAATCTATGCTTAGTCTATCGCACGCGAAAACTCGACTTAGAAAGTATTGAGTCTGATTTTCAGAAGATTAAAAATGATAACGGCGTCCAAGTTATTCACTTCAACCTCGATGCGACCCGTCCTGAAAAAAGAGAAGAAGTAATCTCCGCTCTTGGCTTCCAATCGGAATACTCTAGAATTAAAGTATTGGTTCACAGCATCGCTAAGGGGAATTTAAAACCCATGGTATCTGCCGACAGGCCTACCTTAAAAAACGATGACTTCCACCTCACCCTCGAAAATATGGCCTTCAGTCTTTACGATTGGGTACAAGCAATTTTCAAGAAGAATTTGTTTGCAAAAGATGCGCGAATAATCAGCTTTACCAGCATGGGCAATAGAAGGGCTTGGGAAAATTATGCAGCCGTATCTGCCGCCAAGGTTGCCCTAGAAGCGATAACACGAAATATTGCCTTAGAATTTGCCGGCTTCGGAATTAAAGCCAATTGCATTGAAGCGGGCATTACGGATACGGACTCTTTTAGGATGATTCCAGGTCATGAAAAACTTAAGGAATTTGCCAGCAGTCAAAACCCCTCTGGCCGCATGACAAGCCCAGAAGACGTCGCTAATGTGGTATATTTACTTTGCAAAGAAGAAGCAAAATGGATAACCGGAACCATCATTCCCGTTAATGGTGGAGAACATTTACGATAGTATGACCTCCCGCGAAATAGTAGACCTTCTGCCTTACCAAGTGCCCTTTCTCTTTGTGGATGAAATTACTGCGGTAGATGAAAATTCGATTAGCGGCACCTATCGCTATCCTAAAAATTCATCCTTTTATCAAGGGCATTTTAAAGGGAATCCTATTACCCCAGGTGTTATCTTAACCGAAACCATGGCCCAAATTGGTCTGGTTTCTTTGGGGATATACATTATGGGACTGAGCTCCGAGAAGCTTTCCGATTTTCAAATTGCCCTCAGTTCCACAGAAATTGATTTCTATAAAGCGGTTTACCCCGATGAAACAGTAAGAGTAAAAAGCCAAAAAGAATATTTCCGTTTCCATAAATTGAAATGTGCCGTGGAAATGTATAATGCTAAGAATGAACTCGTTTGCCGAGGTAAAATAGCGGGAATGCTAAGGTCTAAAACCGATTAATTCAGCAGCTTGTAAACTATGAAAGATAGAGTAGTAATAACCGGCCTCGGCATAGTCTCTCCCAACGGAGTAGGCTTAGAAGCTTTTCGAAAAGCGATAAAAACAGGGCAGTCTGGTATTAAATTCTATCCCGAATTATTAGAGCTGGGATTTTCCTGCTGCATCGGGGGCATGCCCGAAATTTCCGAAGCACTAAAACGCGATTATTTTACCGAATTACAACTGAAAGACTTTAAGAGCTCTGGTATTTTGTACGGCTGTATGGCTGGACTCGATGCTTGGAAAGACGCAGGCTTGGCCATTAATGAAGCACCCGATTTTGAGAGCGGAACTATTTTCGGAGCAGGCACTTCAGGCGTGGAAAAGTTTAGAGAAGCGATCTATAAATTAGATGCGAAGAAAGTGCGCCGCTTGGGCAGTACCGTGGTAGCGCAAACCATGGCAAGTGGCGTTAGCGCCTATTTGGGCGGCATCATTGGTTTAGGTAATCAGGTTAGCACCAACTCATCGGCCTGCAGCACTGGTACCGAAGCCATTCTTATGGGCTACGATCGCATTAAAGCTGGCCATGCCCAACGCATGTTAGTAGGTAGCTGCAGCGACGATGGCGCTTATGTTTGGGGTGGCTTTGATGCAATGCGCGTGCTCACCTATAAACACAATAACGATCCCGAAAAAGGCTCGCGACCGATGAGTGCAACGGCTTCGGGTTTTGTACCGGGTAGCGGCGCAGGAGCCTTAGTTTTAGAATCGTTGGAAAGTGCTTTAGCCCGCAAGGCCACTATTTACGCGGAAGTTTTAGGCGGTGAAGTAAATTCTGGAGGACAGCGAAATGGCGGCACTATGACTGCGCCAAATTCTGATGCAGTGCAGCGTTGCATTAAAAAAGCTATTGCTAATGCGGGTATTAAAGCCATTGCTATAGATGCGATAAACGGCCATTTAACCGCTACCATAAAAGACGCCACCGAAATAGAGAATTGGAAAGCTGGTCTAAATTTAAAGGCAGATGAGTTCCCGCCCATAAATTCTTTAAAATCCATGGTCGGTCATTGTTTATCGGCGGCTGGATCAATAGAAAGTGTGGCTTCGGTACTACAAATTAAAGAGGGTTTTATTTTCCCCAATATTAATTGCGCCGATTTAAATGAAGACATTACTGCCTTAATTCCTGCCGACAGAATACCGCAACAATTGATTGAAAAAGACATTAATATAGTAGCCAAAGCTAGCTTTGGTTTTGGCGATGTAAACGCTTGTGTAATCTTTAAGAAATACGAAAACAAATGATGGATAAAGAGGCCTTGATTGCTGAATTGAAAGAGATTATAAAACCTTATGTCCAAGATCAGGAGGCCTTTGGCAAGCTTACGGAAGATACCCATTTCATTACTGATTTGAAAATAAACTCTGCCAACCTAGTTGATATCGTGCTGGACACCGAGGACAAATACAACATTGAAATTGATAATGATTCCATGGATAAAATGTCGGACGTGAAATCGGCCATGGGCGTAATTGAAGAGAAAATTGCCGCCAAGGGGTGATCGGCAACGATATCATTGATCTTGCCTACACTCAAGAAAACACCAATTGGCAAAGGCGAGGCTTTCTCGATAAGGTTTTCTGCGAAAGCGAGCAGGAAATCATCCATCAATCATCCGATCCCTTTGCTACCATTTGGCGTTTTTGGAGCATGAAAGAAGCGGCTTATAAATGGTATCTCCAAAAGGGAGGCCAGCCATTTAATAGCCCTAGCCGCATTGCAATAAGTCTAAAAAACAACCTTAGTGGAGATGCGCAAATTGGGGAATTCTCGGTCGCGCTTCAATCTAAGTTTACGAATAAATACATCCATAGTTATTCTCAGCCTTCTAAGCAATACTTACAGATTAACGAAGTTTTCGAATTAAGTCAAAATGATGTGAATACCCAATCTACGGAAACGCATAAAAGACTTATTAATCGCGTTGCCATAGATTGGCAGAAAGAGGAATCTTGTCTTACTATTAAAAAAAATCGATTAGGAAAGCCCTTTATTTATTTCCGCGAGCAAAAATTAGATATTCACTTCTCTATGAGTCATCACGGGAATTTTGGGGCTTTTTCATTATTAAAGGCTGTTTCGGAAAGTTGACACTTTCATAATTCAGCGCTACTCTCATTAATTTACAAGCGATTTACATCATTTTACATTTACTTGCAAATCATTTGTGAGGATCGCTGCAGTTTTACGGAAAGAATCGCATCACCGTATTTTCGGTGGTCTTTAAAAAATCTAACTATGCTATTAAAAGGAAAAATGAAGTACTTGCTTCTCCTAATTATTTCTGCTACAAGCCAGGCTTGCGCGCAAGACAGAACTGAAAATACAGCAAAAAGCTCCATTGAAGTAGTTCCAGTTAAGCTAGTTCAAAACGAAAGCATCCATTCCTATGGCGGCTGGTATTGCCCTGATAACTTAACTAATTTCCCACCAGTAAACGTCGCAGACTTTTCAAAAATCCAAGTTATTAGCAACCGTTTACCCAAATTTGAAGAAACCCGTAATGGAAAATCTTTAATGTATTTAGATCCTGCTAAATACCCCAACGCCAAAGCTTTGGACCTAGCCCTGCCGCGCCTTGCTAAATACTATTCCGCCAATTCGAGACAGGAAGAATTGGTAATTATTATTCAAGCGGTTGTGGCGAACCAAGATACGGTAGTGGGATTTCGTTTTTTAGATGGTGGTAACGGTAGTTCTTGGCTACATGAAGTAGAGCTGCTTTCGGATGCAGAAGCCGCGGCCCTCGCGCCTCGCTCTTATGTTTTTCTAGAAACGAACATCAATACTTCGAAGGAAAAAGTATATGAGGCGATCACTAAAACGACTTATGCCCAAGAACTTAGCACCACCTTTAACAAGAAAGATCTTTTCGCAAATCCTTGGTCTAAAAACACCCAGGTAGATCTTATCTACAAAACCATGGAGGAAGAAGCCAAAGGCTATGTAATGAATATGTATGGCAATATTTACCTACAAATCGACTATGCCAAAAAAGGACAGCAAAGCATTGAGAAAATTCTAATCTTAGACAATGAAGATGGGAAAAGCAGTAAAATTCAAGCGGTTTTTGGTCCTTATTTAGACAATTACGAAGAGCAAAAAAAGGCTTGGAATAATTGGTTAAATGAGGTAGAAAAAGGGAGCATGGCCGATACAAAGTAGTCGGTGACCAAAATCTCAGGGGAGCAAGAGTAAAAATCTTCTTCTTCAAAATAGATTTTCTAGTGGTAAAAAGGCGCTATTCCATTATCTTCCCCAAGACACTAGAAACCACGATAATGAAAAATAGTAGCCCTTTTTACTGCCTCTTATTTTCGCTCCTTTTCCTTAGTCCGTATGCTATTGCACAAGTTTATGCCCGCAATGGCATGGTGGCTTCCAGTAGTAAAATAGCATCGGAAATCGGTGTAGATATCCTTAAAAAAGGGGGCAATGCTATCGACGCATCGGTGGCAACAGCGTTTGCCTTAGCTGTTACACACCCTAGTGCGGGTAATATTGGCGGAGGTGGCTTTTTAGTTTATATGGATTCTGCAGGCAGCGCCACCACCATCGACTTCCGCGAAAAAGCACCACAACAAGCTGGAACAAAAATGTTTCTGGATACGAATGGCCATCTCCCGAAAGGAACTAATCTCTATGGCTCAGAGTCGACCATTAATCATATCGGACTTAAATCGGTAGGCGTACCTGGCACCGTGGCTGGTCTTTATCTGGCGCATCAAAAATACGGGCATCTGCCTTGGGCGCAATTAGTGCAACCCGCTATTGATTTAGCGCAAAAAGGCTTTCCCTTGCCCTACAGTCTTAGCAGATCCGCACAGTATTTTGAAGCCCATTCGCCCCAACCTTTTTTAAAGGATTACTTCCGCAATAAGGATGGTAAATTACTACAGTTTGGAGAACTTTGGCAGCAAGAATCGCTCGCAAAAACCTTAATGGCCATCCGTGATCACGGGCAAGATGGCTTTTACCAAGGCTGGGTAGCCGAAGAGATTGCGAACTACATGAAGGTCAATGGCGGACTTATTACCTTGGAAGATTTGTCCACTTACACTGCCGTAGAAAGGGCTCCAATGAGAGGCACTTTTAAGGGCTATGAGATTTACTCCATGCCGCCGCCTAGTTCAGGCGGAGTGGCCTTAATAGAGATGATGAACTTAATGGAGCTAGCTAATTTAGATTCCATCGAATTCAACTCTACCGCCTATGTGCATCTTTTGGCCGAAGTAATGCGAAGAGCTTTCGCAGATAGGGCAGAGCACTTGGGCGATCCTGATTTTAATTTAGACATGCCATTGGATAAGTTGACCTCGAAAGATTTTGCGAAAGAGCGCTTTCAAAATATAGATTGGACTCAAGCCTCTCCGAGCGACTCCTCTAAATTTGGACAAATTTACGACGGCAGCAGCACCACTCACTTTTCTGTAGTAGATCAATTTGGTAATGCCGTTTCCTTAACCTACACCTTAGAGCATAGTTATGGTTCGGGCTTAGGCTCTAAAAAACTGGGCTTTATTTTTAATAATGAAATGGGCGACTTTAACCCGCTGCCCAATTACACCAGCAATAGTGGATTAATTGGCTCCAACCCTAATTTAATCGCCCCCAATAAAAGAATGCTTTCCAGCATGACGCCCACAATAGTTGCTAAAGACGGTAAACCCTATTTGGTGATAGGCAGTCCGGGCGGGAGAACGATTATTAATACTGTTTTTCAAACTGTTTTAAATGTATTGGCTTATGAAATGCCGGTAGACAAAGCCATTGAAGCCATGAAAATTCATCACCAATGGTTACCCGATCAAATTAAATACGAGAAGAATAAACTCTCGCCCGATACTCGCCAGCAGCTAGAAGCAATGCAGCACAAATTAGTGCCCGTCAATTCGCTGGGCGTACTTATGGGTATTCAAATAGATAGGCAAAACAATATCATGATGGGAGCAGCCGACTCTTCCAGCCCAGAAGGTGCAGCCGTGGGATATTAACCGAAGTTAAGTAAATTGTAGATGTGTGATATGTATAAACCATATCCCAACTTGTGTGAGAATTCCAACTAGGAACTGAATCACCTTTGTGCTCAAATTAATTTCTTCATTTTGAAAATCAAGAACATGAGTACAAAAAAAATAGCTAGCGGTATCGCTCTCGCATTCTTAGTTTTAGCATCAGCCTGCAGTAAAGACGAAGCTGATCCTATCACAAATGATCCCATTAAAATACCGGTTCAAAACACGGCACAAGCGACCGTAAGTCTTGCAACAGCAGCTAATTTCGCGCTACTATGTGGAGCGGAAATAACTAATACAGGCCCCACGGTTATTACTGGCGATATCGGCCTAAGCCCGGGCACATCGGTGGGCGGATTTCCTCCCGGTATTATAAATGGCACCTTGCGAATCAACGATAACCTTGCTAACCAAGCCAAGCTTGATTTAACCGCAGCCTATAATGATGCCGCGGGTAGAAGCACTACCGATATGGTTACCTTATCGGGCAATATTGGCGGACTTACCTTAAGTCCAGGATTGTACAAATCGACATCCTCGCTTGCGATATCTTCGGGCAACCTTACTTTCGACGCCAAGGGAGATGCGAATGCGGTATTTATAATTCAAATCGCCTCTTCACTCACCACTACTTCGGGTCGTAAAGATATTTTAGCGGGAGGTGCCTCTGCGGAGAATATTTTCTGGCAAGTAGGAAGTTCTGCCACCTTTGGCACTACCTCCGTTTTTAAAGGAATTGTAATCGCTATGGAAGACATTTCCTTCAACACTGGCGCGACGCTTAATGGTGCAGCTATGGCGAGAAGTGGAGCAATAACTTTGGATGCCAATACCATCGGAAATTAAGGTTTTCATTTAAGTAGCAGGAATAGCGATGCTTCTAGGCATCGCTATTCTTTTGTCGAAATTATCACATCAGGGATCAAGGCAAAGTGTGAATTATGCAACTCTTTCCCAAAGTAGTGCAAGACTGCAGTGCCTAAATCCATTCAACTTTGTAGAGTTGTGAAAACTCTTTTACAACTAAGAAATATACAGATGAAAAAAAGATTATTATTTATCCTTGTTTTCATTGTTAGCCTCACCACCTACCCTAGTGCAAGTTTTGGGCAAGCCCCAAATTTAGGCAGTGCCGCCGATTTTGTTTTATTCTCCACCGATGGAGCCGTAAGTAATTCGGGTCTTTCTCAGATTACAGGAAATGTGGGAACCAATAACGGCTCTAGTACCGCCTTTGGCAATGTTAATGGAGTCATGCACGATGGCGACGGGGTAAGCGCACAATGTGCCGCCGATTTACTCATTGCCTACAATCAATTAAACAGTGCTGTTCCCACCTTTTTTCCCGCGCCTTTGTTAGGCAACGGAGCCACACTTAATGCAGGAATCTATTCCATTTCTTCTGCAGCCACACTCAATCTTAGCTTAAATTTAGACGCGCAAGGAAACCCCAATGCCGTCTTTATTTTTCAAATTCAAGGTCCCCTTTCCACCAATGCCGCTTCTAAAATTAAGCTGCTAAACGGCGCTCAAGCCTGTAATGTTTTTTGGAAGGTCGAGGGCCTCGTAAGTATGGCATCTGGCACGACCATGCGCGGAACTATAATTGCCAATAATGCCGCCATTATTATGAATACGGGCGATACCCTTGAAGGTAGAGCTTTATCTACTGCTGGGGCCATTACTATAGACGGCGTACTTGCCTATACTCCAATTGGCTGTGGCAGCGCAGTTTTAAATGGACCCACCGCTCCCAATTTAGGTGCAACCGCTTGTTATGCGATATTCTCCTCGGATGGGGCGGTAAGTAACTCCGGCATTACCAATGTTAGCGGCGATGTGGGAAGCAATAATGGTTTAACTACTGGCTATAATCCCCTTTTGGTGAATGGCGATATTCACCTCATTCCCGACGGATCTACCGCACAAGCAGCATCTGATCTATTAGTGGCCTATAATTATGTAAATACCTTAAGTGCCGATATTGAACTCTTGTACCCGGCAGACTTCGGTAAGAATCTCGTGCTCACGCCACACACTTACCTTTTAGGGGGCGCCACTACTTTTACCGACACCCTTTACCTCAATGCTCAAGGCAATGCCAATGCCGTATTTGTGATTCAAATTAACGGAGCACTTTCTACCAGCACCTATGCCAAAGTGGTTTTAATGAATGGCGCACTTTCCGAAAATGTGTATTGGAAAGTTGAAGGTGCCGTAAGTATAAACAACTATTCCGTTTTTAGAGGGACCATCATCTGTAATAATGGTGCATTAGGCGCTTTAAACACAGGGGTAATTCTCGATGGCCGGGCACTTACAACCAACGGTGCTTTAACTTCTACCGCTATGGATGCCACCGCCACATTAATTCCTGGCAACTGCAGCACCATTGGCTTAGCTACAAGTAAAATAGCGGGTGATCTGGTAGATATCTACCCTAACCCTTTTCAAGCTACAACAACTATTCGCTTTAATGACCCTGCTTTACTAGCCGATTGTGAGTTTAAAATTTACAATAGCCTTGGAGCAGAAGTTCTCAGTGTTAAACTTCGCGATGCCTCTACTACCATAGATAATCATTTACGGGCAGGTGTTTATTTCTACCGAGTTATAGCCCAGGGCCAAACCTTACAAAGTGGTCAAGTAATCGCCAAAAATTAATATTAAACCAACATTAATCATGAAGAAATTATTTTACCGCAGCCTCTGTGTTGCCCTATTAGCCTCAGGTAGCCTTTTGGCGCAAAGCCCTTTGGCACAAAAACAAAGTCAATTCAACTTTGGGGTGGGATTCTCCAGTTGGGGCGTGCCCTTTTACTTGGGGTTGGATTATGGCATTCACCCCGACATTAGTTTGGGAGGGGAATTGAGCTATCGGTCCTACCGCGAAAATTGGAAAAAAGACTATTACAACCATAATGTAATTGGTCTTTCTGTAAACGGGAATTATCATTTCAACCGCATTCTCTCCATGCCAAGCAATTGGAACTTCTATGCAGGTTTAAACATTGGTTTCTACGCTTGGTCTTCACCCAACGATTATTTAGGAAACAATAATACCGGCCTCGGTTTGGGTGGGCAAATTGGCGGTCGTTATTTCTTCAATAACCGCTGGGGCCTAAACTTAGAATTTGGGGGTGGCAATGCTTTTTCAGGAGGCAAGTTTGGTCTTACGATGAAGCTCTAGTCAAACAAATTACCGCTTTATTTGGGTCAAGCCAAGATGGGCTTTTACCCTATTTCACTCTAAAGCCCGGATCATTTTCGGGCTTTTTTTACTTCAAGTCAACAAATTAAATTTCCTAGTTTTCGAGCACCGACTGTTACCAACAAAGCAATTAAATATTGATGAAGAATCTTCAATCCTAGCTTTATTTTTAAATGATGCAGGTATTTCCTGTGCTTTGTGCTAATCGTTAAAAACAGAGCCTATTAAGCTTCAATCTTTAGGCACTTCTATTTACTCGTGAAGAAAAAACAAGGCCCTAACCTAAACCTGTAGCGTGCTGCAGTAAATAGGGTGGGCCACTTTTGTTTTTGGTCGGGCTTCCCGCTCGGGGGCAGATGCGTTTTTACGATTGTTTCCTTTAATTTAAAAATTCCCGCACCTTTTCATTAAAAAATTCGGGTTGTTCAAACTGCATAAAATGCCCAGCTTTGGGAACCATATATAAAGTGCTATTGGGCATCTTGGCATGACCTTGCTCGGCAATAACTTTAGTTTCACCACCGGTTAAAAAACGGTTTGGGATTAACTGATCTCCTTCGCCAAAAAAGATAAGAGTAGGTTGTTTTATTTGATCGAGATAATCGAAAACGGGACGATCCACCATCGCTTTAATCGACTCTGCCACGATATAAGCATAAGCATTAAAGTCGCTTGCCGTGCGCATGGCAATACGATCACGAATCATAAAATCGGCACTTTCGGGCATCTTATAAAAATTGATAGCAATATTGTCTTGGATGTTTTTTGGCTTAGCCAATTTCGTTAGGGTCGGCGTGGCCACTGAACGAAACCATTGCTTTTCCCCATCGTGAAAGGTTTCAAACCCCGCTGGTGCTACCAAAAGTAATTTCTCTACTCGCTGCGGGTATTGTAAAGCAGTAAGCAGGGTTATTTGGCCACCCATGGAATGTCCACCCATCACAAATTTATCGATGCCCAAGCTATCCGCTAGTTCTAAAACCGTTTGTGAGAAAAACTCTAAACTAGCAGAATAAGGACCTTTGGAAGACCGACCGTAACCCGGTAAATCGAGAGCAATGACGCGGTAATTTTTGCTTAAAGCGGGAATGTTGTTTTTCCAAGCGGGCAGGTAGCTACCCAAGCCATGCACCAAGATTATAGTTTGGTTGCCCGCTCCTTCATCTACATAAGCCACTTCAATATTGGCACTAAGCTTCTGCTTTTTAACCGCAAATGGATATTGTAAATCATCCATCGACTGCAAGCCTTGAACTGAAGCATAAGGGCTCGCACAGGCCGCTAAAATTAGGATTGATAATAGGGTGCTTACTATTTTTATTATTCTCATCATGACTAAAACATTAACCATTTATAGCCCAAGAATACGGTCCAGGGATTAGTAGTACGCGCATTAGCACCGCCGTTTACCGCAGGGCTATCGTAAAAATCGCCTAACCACATATAAGCAGCATGCAGTTCTAAATTCATATAAACCTTAGGGGTCCAGCTAATTCTACCATTGGCCTCCAGTCCAATGAGGTTGCCGCCGCCACTGGGCGCAATATTACTAAAGGCCGTCGCTGTCCCCACTTTTACATTTAACTTATTGGGAATAAAATCGTGGTGTAAATTAAGTGTTCCGCCTGCCAGACCATATCCTAAATTGGAGATATCGTTAACCGCTGAAATAAATCGATTTACCACGTTTCCGTGCGGAAAAAGGATATAAGAACCATGACTTATCCATACACTTACCGGTGCGCCCCAGTTATTACCCGTCATTACCCCGCTAAACTTGTTGTCGTTAATGCCATTAGCATCACCCGAAGTATACACCAAATCGGTCATTATAACATCGCCCTTGGTTTTACCGTAGCGATAACCCGATTTTAGGTTTACCGCGAAACCACCGACGCTGGCTCTTTGGGCAAAGTTTTTGCCCGAAACCAAGGTATCCACGCTTCCCAAATTATAATTCACAAATCCCGTCATCATAAAACGATCACTGAGGTAATCGGGATTACGTGACCAAAAGGTTCCTAGCCATACGATATCGGCTTGGTAAGGACTGCCACTTAAAGGAAAACGAAAAGAACCATTGTAATCACTTAAAGTGGAATTTAAGCCTTGCCCTAGAATAGAAGGACCACCTTCACCACTCGCGCGATCACGTACATAATTTACCGATCCGCCCCAGCGCCAATTGGCACTAATATCGCGTTCGTACATGGCTTCGTACATGCTAACATCATCATTTTGTTGCACTTGGTTTTCATAAAATTTCCAAGCGCCAAATTTCCAGCGATTGAAATCACCCTGATATCGCACGGAAACGCCAGTAGCGTCTGTTCCCCAATACATCAGTCGGTAACCCGTCTCCGTAAGGGTACCAAATAAAGTACGGTAAGGATTATAAGGAGAATCGTACATGCGCTGCAAACCCAGGTTTACCGTCCAATTTTTGAAAGGAATAAGTTCTAGCTCCACATTTTGGGTCTGGATATTAACTTGATCGGCGGAAATACCGCCCCCGAAGTTACCACCTACACCATAGGCTACATCGCCCCAAGTAAAGTCAATTTCGAAGGAAGCCCTTAAAATAGCACGTCCGTTAAAAAGTTTAGGTTGGTAAATGAAAAAGGGGAGCAAGCGTTGCTCCACATAATAGGTAGTATTGGTATCTGAAGTGGTGGTCGTATTCTGACCAAAAAGACGTCCGAATACCTGACCCTTTAAAAAATCGTTGGTTGGGTAATAATTGGATGAAACCCCTTGACTGTACCAATAGGCCAAAAATTGAAATTCACGCTCGCTATGCTGCGGAATTTCACTATCGAAAATCTTTAGCCCTTCTCCCGGTTGCACCTGCGCTTGGGCTGTTGAAACTATTAAAGCTAAGGCCAGTAAGAGTTTTTTCATCGTTAAAAATAAATTTAAAATGAAAGAAGGCAGAAAAATTTCTGCCTTCTAAAGTTTATCATGGGGAGATTAATCTATCTTTTGATAAACTTGAATGTTGATATTACCTAAAGCACCATTATTTGTGCTTCCAAAACCACCAGCAGGAGTGGGAGGAACCGCGCCAATATCAGGACTAGTCTGAACAATTTCATAACGCATAGTAGAGCCTGAAACTTCAAAAATCCCTTCGCTTACTAAGGCTGCCGGAGAACTTTGATTTACCTCGATGGTGTAAATTTCACCTTCGCTAGATTTGGTTTGGGTGTAAACTCCAGAAAGCGTCAATTTAGTTCCGTTGGTGTCAAATTGCTCTACCGTATAGCTCATGTTCGTTTTGAAATTAGCATAGATAGAATCTGTTCCAAAAAGTGATGCTAAAATTGGAGCTACATCATCTCCAGCAGAAGCCCACTCGCCTTGAATACCTACCTTTTCTACCACGGGAGGCGTGGTTGTAGTCGTTTCTTCATCCTTACAAGATACAGAGATGAGCGAAATTGCTAAGACCGCAAGTGTCCAGGTCTTTAATTTTTTCATAGTAAATGAAATTAAGTGTTGTTGTTACAGTTGTAAAACCAAAAAATTATAGCACTAAGTTACTACTGCAAAACACTCGCTGCCCTTGGCGTTATAGTTCAACTATCTTGACAAACAAGCAAACCCCTTTATTAAAACAATATTTAATTCTGTTTATCAGACTGTTAAGTCTTCATTAAAGATGGCTGACTTTCCCTTTTTCAAGTCTACTGGAGCGATAGGAATTAGCTCATTAAAGATTCTCTGGAGGCGTTCACTGCGCTTATGTTCAAACTGAATACCCGCTACAGCCTCCTTCATTTCGCTAATTAAATCGGCTGCTTGCCCCCCGTTTTCTATAAAACGGGCAATGCTGATATACCAACTTATGGTTGGTAAATAGGAACTATTGCAACGATTCGCTTTATCGCGGCTTTCAATTTTATACTGCTTATCTAAATACAAAAGGCGACCATATTTTTCCTGGATCATTAACGAACGGAAATAGGCTACAAAAAACAGGTGCCATCGGCCTCCTAACACTTCTTTGTGATAGGCTTTGAGGAAAGAATCTGCAAAATCTTCCGCGTCTTTCACCCTACCGATGTCTACCATACACTTTATGTAGAAAGCAATAAAACCTATCTTATTGTGCAAACTGGCGCTCTGATGCATCTCTGGAAAGGCCTCTCGCAAAAGCTTTAAGGCTTGTTCGCTTTTACCTTGCCGTAAAAGAACCGCCCCCAAATTGGTGAGATAAAAAAGGTAGTCGGCATTTTTATAGCGCAAGCTTAAATAACCGTATTGCTCTGCTTCGTCTAAGCTGCTGAAACGACTTAAGAATAGTAAACGATTGGCGTAATAGTTCATCAAAATTCGTTTGGAATAATAGAGACCATCTTTAAACTTCTGATCAATGGCATCGTAAAGGATTTTGAGCTTTTGAAAGCTACCCTTATTAAAATACAACAATGAAAGCCGTATGAAAGCCGAATACTGATTCATACCGTCGATGCGCTCGCTGTACACAATTTTATTGAGGAATTCCTCCCAACCTTCAAAAGACTCAGCGCGATTGCGGTATTGACTTATTATATCGGCAGTGGCCCTCTGTAATTTATTAAACACCTCTTGGGCATTGGCGAAATCATCACGGTAAGCATGCAGATAATCACCTACTTCCGCGGCCGTTTTCTCACGTAAGCGAATCAGCAAAAAATGCTCGTAATGCTGAGCGAGTTCGTAAATTTTACGGAAATAAAAGTGAGTGGGCAGGCCCTTTTGCAGCCATTTATGGATTTCCTTTTCCGTGCGTTTGTCTACTTGGTCTAAAAGCACCTTAGCCTCCAAATGCTGAATGGCCAGCAATTGCTGATCTACATCGGCCTCTTGCAGCCTTTCCTCCATCCACTTTTTTAAGTTCGAATACTTGCGGCGATCGATGGACTCATCAAAGGCTTTGGGCTTATCGCGATGCTCAATATTATAAATAATAAGGTCAAAGATTTCCTTATTCTCAATACTTTGAAAATTCGCAACACTCGCTAAAAAATGGACCTCATGGGGAAATAGGTTATCTGCGAAAGCACTAAACTTGGCCAACTTTTGCTTCATGGGTTAAAGATACTAAGCTCTGTTTGATCTGCGATTAGAGCGGGGGAATTTAGCGGTTAAAACCAAGAAGGTGCAAAGACCGATGGCGAGACTCAGACGGAGTCGCACGTTCATAAATTATTCTGATTTCGGAAATCACCTTAATCAACACAAATTAGCACTAAAACTGGTTACAGATCCGTGAACCTCTGCTATATCCGCGTTTATTCGAGTTTCAAACATTCGTAGCTTAGGCCATTGAAGGCTGGGAGTTATTATCGAGATGTCGTCCCTCTGGGACTTCTGCCGAAAGGAAAATAGATTGCGAGATGGTTTTTTGCTAGAACACTAGCGCTATGAGGTATCAGACTGGGCTGCTTGCAGATTTTAAATACCCTTTACTAACCCGTTAATTGCCCGATTTCTAATTTTGCACATCACCATGAATCCCGAAGGGATGACATGATTTTTGACAAAATTCTTCAATTTTTATTCGTCGTTGGATTATCTAGAATCCGCAGTTGTCGCAGCTCTTTTTAATTAAAAACAAATTAAAATGGGGGCCCTCTCGCCTACACCAGCGATAAATCGCAGGGCTATGGAACTATCGATTTAAGATTGATTTCTCTCTCCTTCGAGAGCCTCATGTAGCGGTTTTTTTTTTGGTTTTCAGGGACGCACGCCCTTCTAGATGCTGATTACCAAATACTTAATACTTAACTCAATTCGCCCAATCCCTTCTTATCAATCTTGCCACTATCGGTTTGTGGTAGTTTGTCGATAAATATAAAACTCTTGGGAATCTTAAATTTAGCGAGACCTTTTAAGCAGAAAGCACGTAAATCTTCAGCACTAATGGGAGAATCACTCACTAAAACGGCTTTACCGACTTCTCCCCACTTTTCATCTTTTACACCTATTACTGCAACCTCCTTTATTTGGGGATGAGTGGCTAAATACTTTTCAATTTCGGCGGGGTATACATTTTCCCCGCCAGAAATAAACATATTCTTAATGCGGTCTACCACATACAGATAACCTTCTTCATCTTTACGCAAGAGGTCGCCCGTTTTAAACCAACCATCTGCAAGGCTCTTTTCTGTGGCCTCAGAGTTACGCCAGTAACCAGGTGTCACCACTGGACCGCGCAGCCACAATTCGGCGGTTTCATTAATGCCTGCCTCGCTCCCATCTTCGCGTACCAGTTTACTTTCAATGTAAAAATTTGGAAAGCCAATAGAGCCACGTTTACGAATGGCGTCTGCAGCGGGAAGGGAAGTAACATTGGTTCCCACTTCAGTTAGTCCATAACCCTGACGAATCATGACGCCTTTCGTCGACCACTTCTCAATTAAGGCAATGGGCAAGGCCTCGCCGCCTACAATGAAATTGCGGAGTTTGGCCAATTTCACCTTATCGAAATTAGGACTATCCGCCAGCATGCGCACCATGGTAGGCACAGCCATAAATAGACTAACATCTTCACTTTCCAGTAAATCTAAAACCTCATCGGCCTCAAATTTGGGTAGAACCGTTACCGAAGCCCCAAAGTGTAAAAAAGGAGTGGTAAGTACATTCCAGCCCCCCGTATGAAATGGCGGCATCACCATCAGCGTGTGATCGCTAGCCGTAACATTAAGTCGCAGCGCGGTATTTACGCTATTCCACATCATCATTTGATGGGTATAAATAGCCCCTTTGGGGAAGCCGGTGGTGCCAGAGGTATACAAAATAAAAATGGGATCTTCTAATTCTGGCCCTTCCTTCAGTTCACCTTCCGCCTCTGTATCAGCCCACGCATCTACACTTTGAGTGGAAAAAGTAGGGACTTTAAGCAGTTTATTCGCCTCCTGCGCCAAAGACATATATTTATCTTCTGCCAAGAATAGTGCGGGCTCGCTATTGCTCAGTAAAAACTCAATTTCGCGGGCGGCCAAGCGCTGATTAAAAGGCACAAGAATGAATCCTAGTTTTTGGGCCGCAGCAAAAAGCATAAAATAAGGCAGGCCGAAATCGGCAAGCACCGCTACCCGATCGCCCTTTTTAATATCCTTAAAATCTTGAAGATGTAAAGCTAATTGCTCGCCCTTGTGATTTAATTCGGCATAACTAAGACTTTCGCCACTGGACGCATCTTTCACCGCCATTTTATTGGGGCTGTACACATTCCACTTCGAAAACCAGTCGGTGCTATGCATTTTCATGAGATCTATTCTTAACAAATTGTTGGACAATTAAAGCTAATACTATGGCCGATATTATGGCAAAAGTGGCGGGAATAGCGGGGTTACGTGTTTCCATCTGCATATAAGCGCCAATTCGTAAATAGTAGATAGAAAAGTGTACAATCACTGCTCCAATTGCCGCGACAAAAGCAGTTAAGGAATGGGCCTTGGGGAAAAATAAGCCAATACAAACGGGAATGCAAGCCGCGGCGAAATAGGCATAAACGCCATTTTGGGCGAAGATGGCTACACTTAAATCGGGTTTTACAATTTGCTGATAGGAAAAGAGGAAGGAGACAGAAGCGAGTGCAACAATTACCCAGCGATTAAGACTTACCTGCTTTTTCATTTCCGCCATGGTTTCTGCTTTTTTCCTCCCGCTTAAAGGCAAGATGATATCCGCTGTAATGGTAGTACTCAAACTTTGGATTAATCCCTCAAGGGTAGAAATACCAGCAGAAATCAATCCTAAAACTACCAGCAAACCTAAATACACTGGAAACTCGTTTACCACATAAGTGGAAACTACCTCATCTACTTTAAGGGCCGTGCCATTGAACCGTAAAGTGGGAAATTCTAAACGCGCGTAAAGTCCTACAATTACTACCAAAAAGAATACAATTTCTACCACAATACCGGTCAATAGGTATTTATTTACATCACTTTCTTTCTTCAGCAAAAGCGACTTAGTAATGATATGGGGCTGAAAAATAACGGCAATGCCAATAATAATTTGGCAGAATATTATTTCGAAAAAATCGCGAAAAAGCGGACTTTCGGCATTCGTTGTCGCCACCAATTTAGGGTCTACTTGGGCCAATTTATCGATAAAACCTTTTACACCTTCACTAAAATGTTCGTAACCCGAACCCAATAAAATAAAAGCCACAATTAGCATTAAACTGGCCTGAATAGTATTGGTGTAGACCATAGAGTTGGCGCCCCCAAACATCATATAACCAAAAACAAAGACCACAATTCCCAGTAAGACGTACACGGGGTTAGCATCTAAGCTTTTGGCGATTACTTGAGTCAAGCCGACGCAAATTAGGACGATAAAGGTGATCAGCAATAAAGATAGAAAAGCGAAATAGCGTTCCATCGCCACACTTTTAAATCGTGAGCCCATCCACTGCGCCATGGTTAAGGCCTTGGCAGTATTACCATGTTTACGAAAGCCCTTGGTTAAAAGCACCAGCGACACTAAAGCGGCGATGGGTAAAACTACCGCATAGGAAATAATGGCGGGCAAGCCGAAGTAAGCAATAATCCCTGGATTGATAATAAAAGTAGCGGCGCTGGTCATAGAAGCCGCCAAAGCCAAACCAATAGCAATGGGAGAAAAGGCAATATTCCCCAAAGCATAATCGTCCATGTTTTTGGTTCGCAAAGCCCCACGAATAACAAAGAAAAGAGTTAGCCCCATAAAGGCCGCTAACATTATCGCGGTGGCCCAAACCATGCTTGTAGGTGCAGCTTCGGCCATATTTATTGGGTGCTTAGTAAATGATCGTGTAGCAATTGGGAGAACTCGGCCGCTTTTTCTACAAAAGGAGTATGACCAGTATTCTCCATCACTACTTCACGAAAGGAACTGCCGCCCTTACTCAACTGTTCTAAAAAATAGCGTGTTTGCCCAATCATCGGCTGCGGTGGATAAACATCCTCACCGGGATAATCGGGAATAAGTCCAAGCTTGCCTAAAGTTCCCATTTCGAAAAGGGAATTGTCTGATACAATTTGATCATCGCTACCTCTTATCCAGAGGAAAGGCAAACTAATATTTGCTTTCATTAGTTTTTTCGCCCCTGCCAAAACGTATTTGGGTGAGCTGGCATTAACTGGCCCGAATTTTCCCGGAGCCACAAAAGGCCAATTGGCGGAACTTTCAAAATCGCCTGGGTAGGCATCTGCTGCTACTCTTTGCGAAAGAAGTGAATCTAATAATTGCTCCTCGCGCACAGGACGAAAGGGTGGTTTCCAATAAAAGCTGTTCATCACTACACGCGGACTAGCTTGAGGATTATCTTCCGATTTATCGCCTTCTTTCATGAGGCGGGCAAATTCCTGATTTACCGTACCGCCACCTGTTCCTGCGAAATCGGCATAACAAGGAGTGCCATAAATATCTTTGGTACCCCCAAAACCGAAAGGCGAAGCGGGCGCCACTAATACGGCACTTTTAAAACGCTGAGGCTGTAGCAAAAGCAAATTATAAATAGCCGATCCACCCATGGAATGTCCCACCAAATGACATCCTTCAATTTTTAATTCATCTAGTAATTCAATAATATCTTCAGCCCATTGCTTACAACCTTGTGTGGCATCCATGGCTAATCCTTCCGTAGCGCCATAACCACGAAGATCAACTGCAATAGCATGGTAATCTTGCGAAAGCATTTCCATTTGCTCTTCCCAAAAAACACTACTGCTGGCATTGCCGTGAATGAAGAGGACATACTCATTCGATTCACTTTTAGTGCTAATAATACTTTGCTTCAAAGTGGGGGTTTTCACCAAGCGCTTCTGCAACATATTGCTGTTATTTTAGATTAATACAAGACCATGCTTCCCGCGAAAGCGAGTCCACCACCCGAACCAATTAGGGTAATTAAATCGCCCCTTTGAATTAGGTTTTCTTCCACGGCTTTATTCAAAGCCATAGGAATAGCGGCCGAACCAGTATAGCCATATTTATGCATAATATAAATGGCACGCTCATGCGGAAGACCAAGTTTATCGAGCATTTCGTAAATACCGTGGATGTTAATTTGGGTCATAAAAAACATCTTCACCTCTTCCACTTCACGACCGGCACTCTCGGCCATTTCACGCGCCATGCTGCTCCACATAATGGGGTTTAGCTCTTTGGGAAATTTCTTTACAAACTGTAATTTATGTTCGCCGCGCGCTACCACTTCTTGGGTAATGGGCGTATGTGAGGCACCTGCGTAGATACCCATCCACTGATTGTATTGTCCTTCGGTCATTTGCATAGATGCGATTTGACCTACACCAGCATCTTCGGTAGCCGAAAGTATCACGGCGCCTGCCCCATCTGCGAAAAGCGTAACCGTTTTTTTATCGGTGAGATTTAAATATTTACTCATCGCATAAGCACCAATAACCAAAATATGCTGATACTGCGGATCGGCCTGAATGTATTTAAAAGCCGTATCCATGGCTGATACAAATCCTGCGCAAGCGGTATTCACATCGAAGCTACCCGCTTTCTCTGCACCCAAACGATCTTGCAGCACGGCCGCCGTAGAAGGTGAAATAAACTCGGGAGTATCGGTGGCGATAATAATTAGGTCGAGCTCTTTGGCGGAAACTCCAGATCTTTCTAGGGCCTGCAGTGCAGCCTTCTCGCAAAGGTCAGCAACCGATTCATTTTCGGCGAGCCATCTGCGCTCATAAATTTGCACATTTTCCCGTAACCAAGTATCTACATCTTCTTGCAGAATTTCATTGAAATAGGAATTGGGTACAACACGATCTGGCACCGCTGCTCCCGTGCCTGCTATTCTAGCATTTCTCATCAATTCAAATTATATAGTTACCGCACCGTCTACGCTTAAACAAGTTCCAGAAATAAAGGAAGCCTCGTCGGAAGCTAAGAATGCATAAGCATTAGCGATATCTTCGGGTTGTCCTAGTCTATTTAATGGGGCTTTTCCCTTCATCATGTCTAAGACCTTTTCGGGCATCGATTTTACCATATCGGTGGCGATAAATCCCGGGGCAACGGCATTAACGGTAATGCCATATTTACCAAATTCCTTGGCCCAGGTTTTTGTCATACCAATAACACCCGCTTTGGTGGCCACGTAGTTCGTCTGGCCGAAATTACCATATAGCGCCACTACCGAAGAAGTATTTACAATGCGGCCATAAGCGTTTTCTTTAAAGTGCGCTGCTAAAGCACGCGTGCAATTAAAAACCCCTTTAAGGTTTACACTAATTACCTGGTCCCACTGCTCATCGGTCATTTTTAACAGAGTAGCATCGCGGGTAATACCAGCGTTATTAATAAGAATATCAATTTTACCAAAGGTGGCGATAGCTTCTGCTGCAGCGGCATTTACCTCGGCGGAATTAGCGGTATTCACCTTGTAAAACTTGGCCATCCCGCCTAGTTCCACTTCGGTGGCTTTCCCTTGTTCTTCATTCATGTCCCAAATTACCACTTTGGCCCCTTCGGCCACAAACTTTAGCGAAGCAGCTTTTCCTATCCCCGAAGCGCCACCGGTAATTATGGCTACTTTATTATCTAGTCTTTTCATTTTATCTAATTTGATGCACTAAGTAATCAAATGCGGGAGGCAATGAGCAAGATAATAGAAGACCGCTAAGGGCTGACAATTAATTTAAGAAGCACCGCTACGTAAGTAATGATTTGATTTTATGCTCATTATCTTGAAAATTAGCTGGCGGACTTTTTCACGAAGACCAAAGGAAATTCTATGTACTTCTTGCGCAAGCGATTTTTTACCGATTTTGAAAAAGAGCAAATAATATCTAGTTAATTTTTTCGGGCTAAAGTCCTTAGCCTAAATATTTTTCTGAAATTGCTAAATCCTAGAACGAAATAAAATCAGACTTTAAGCCATGTATAAAATCCTTTCCACTCTATTTTTAGCATTAGTCTTTTCGAGCTTAGCTTTTAGTCAGGAACTAGATAAAGCCAAGCTAGACCGCTATTTCGAGGCCTTAGAGAGCAATGATAAATTTATGGGTAGCGTTGCTCTGGCCCGCGAGGGTAAAATTATTTACACTAAAAGCATTGGTTATCGCGATTTAGAAAATCAGATAAAGGCCGACGTGAATACTAAATATCGCATTGGCTCTATTTCAAAAACCTTTACCACTGTATTAGTTTTCAAGGCCATAGAAACCAATTTACTCAGTTTAAAAACTCCCCTTTCGCAGTACTATCCCAGTGTTGAAAATGCCAAAAAAATTACGCTCGATCTTTTACTTAGTCATCGCACAGGCATACATAATTTCACCAATGACGCGGATTATCTAACTTGGAATCAGGAAGCCAAAACGGAAGCTGAAATGCTAGAAATTATAAAAGGTGGCGGCAGTGATTTCAAACCCGATTCTAAAGCGGAGTACAGCAATTCTAACTTTTTACTCTTAAGCTATATCCTCGAAAAGGTCTATAAAAAGAGCTATGGTGAAATTTTAAACGAACACATTATTGCTCCGCTGCAGCTGCAGCATACCTATTTGGGAGGAGCAATAAAAGCAGAGCAAAATGAAGCCTATTCCTACTCTTTTGTGGGAGACTGGGAAAAAGAAAGCGAAACCGATATTTCTATTCCCCTAGGAGCGGGTGGCATTGTTTCTACACCCAGCGATTTACTGCTATTTAGCGAGGCTCTTTTTAAAGGCAAACTTGTGAGTGCCGCCAGCTTAGAACGCATGAAAACCTTACGCGACAATTTTGGCATGGGCTTATTCCAGTTTCCTTTCAATAACAATTTTGGTTATGGCCATACTGGGGGCATTGATGGTTTTTCCTCCATCTTCAGTTATTTTAAAGAAGGTGAGCTGGCCTATGCGCTTTGCTCTAACGGAAATAATTACAATGCAAACGAAATTTCCATTGCCGTTCTCAGCGCTGCCTTAAATCAGCCCTTTACCATTCCCAGCTTTACAAGTTACGAAGCAGAAGAAGGCGAAATAGCGCAGTACGTCGGGGTTTACGCTTCACAGCAGATGCCTTTAAAAATAACCATTACGACTAAAGACGGTAAGCTATTCGGACAAGCCACGGGGCAGCCTGCTTTCCCTTTGGAAGCGACTGCCCAAGACATCTACAAATTTGATCTCGCCGGTTTGATTATGGAGTTCAAAATTGCAGAAAACAGTCTTATCCTTAAGCAAGGAGGAGGGGAATTTCTTTTTAAGAAAGAAGAGTGATTCTAGCTTCTAGCTTTTTTCTGAAAGACGAGATTGGCACTCCAAAAGTCCCCGTGATCTTCGAATTTAAGATTGGTATTTTCTACTTCATTTTGCTGCAGTACATGAAGCACCGCGTTCATGTCGTATAAATTCATTTGCATAAGCGGTTTCGAATAAGGAGCCCCTTTGAGTAGGTTTAAGATGCCATGCACCAAAGGAATGCGATACCTTAAGTAGGTAGCAATTTTATTGGCTTTAAGCTTATTGCTACTGTAGGTTATTTGCAAAGCGCCTATACCGCCCGGTTTTAAGATTTCTAGCATTTTAGCGATAATTTGCATGCCGCGTTCTACGTTAATATGTTGTAAAACGATATACGAATTAACCAAGTCAAAAGTCTGCCCTTTTACCTGAGAAAGGGCATCGTCGGAAAGTTTAAATTCGACGTTCTCCAGCTTAAATTTTTCGGCATTCTTAGTGGCTTCGCTCAACATATCTTGCGAAACATCCAGCCCTACTAACTTATCTGCCCTTTGAGCGATCGGAATACTTAAGCGACCGGTTCCACAACCGAAGTCGAGGGCCTTATTAGGCTTAAAGTCTTCATCAAAATGCTTATGGATCAGACTAAAAAGCTTAGCAATGTACTCTTCCCCCGATTGAAAAAAACGTTGCAGGGCCTCTTCGGTCAAATTCTCATCCTTATACTCGGCGTGGGTAAGCACACCGTAATAGGGATCCTTTTTACCATAAGCGGTCCATGCCTTATCTGAGTTTGTTGTGGCCATTTTCTGCGCGCGCTTTAATTAGATTTTTGAATGTTTTCGCTTCCTTTAAAAGGTGTGTTGATGGAGTCCTTTAAAAAGGAAATCGGTAATAGATACTCATCTACCAAAAGGGAATCTAAGGTCTTAAAATTAAGAGCTCGAAGCACTTTACTCTTGGTCTGATTTTCCTCAAGGTATCGCTTGATTTGCAAGGCACAAAGTACTTCACCGGGATGTTCTGCGTCCACAAAAAATCGATCGTCTAAGCCCATTCTCGCTGGAGTAGTAAATTCAATAAGCTCAAAATTCTCACTTTTCAAGCGCTGCTGGAAGTCCATATAATCTTGCCAGAAGTCCACAAACATGGTATCTTTTAAAGCTTCATTAAAAAACACATCTGAATAAGGCGGAATATAAAGGAGCAATTCGATGCCCTCATTTTTAAAGCGGTTTAGAGTTTCAACTACTCTTTCAGCTTTGCTTGGATCATAATCAAAAGGTACTATAAAAGGTGCTTTGCGTTCTTTCAATCGTTGCCGTAAATTGCCATCGTAGTATTTTCCATCCTTAACAAATTGCTCAATTTCAGGCTTATGCCGATAGGACCCATCATTGCGGTAGCCACTGCCCTTCAGGCCAGCCTTTCCAAAGCCATAGTTTCCATCAGGCACAGCGCGTAAACTTCCGTTAAGCATTAGCTTTTGCATACCCTGTAAGTGCGATTTCATGCTTAGCGCACGATCATCGGGCATATCATATTCTAAGGAATAATTATCGAGAAAAGTTTTATTCAACACAAAAGAAAGGTCCACTGCGATTAGCATAAATTGCGGTTTATCTATTTCGCCTTTCTCAATTAAATCGGCCAAATAGTGGAGATCGGCCAGATTGCGAATCATTAAACCAGCATTATAAAATTCATGCGCGAAAGGTTGGAATACAAAATCTCTAAACTGCAAGGTTACCGATTGACCCACAACCAATACCTTGGGCTTTCTGAGCTGTAAATTAGTATACTTATACAGGGGAATGCAATCACCTAAAACTTGGCGGCCATAGTATAGTTCCTTTTTTGAAGTCGTCTGCTCCTGGGCAATTTCCTCGATAGGAACTGTTTCTTTAAGGCGAGTTAAAAGGTACTCACCAAGGCCTACATACAATAGGCCTATGAGTAAATAAGGCCATGTTTTAGCGAGGAATTTTTTCATTAGAACTGGAAATAATAAAAGGGTTCCTTACCGAAATAACCAAACAAAAATATTGACAAAATTAAAAGTACATACAAAGTGCGACGCAACCAGGTGGGGTAAGTTTCTAAGTCAAAAGGATGCGATTTCTCTTTATTAATCCACTCAAATAGCATAAAGCCAAAAGCCAAGGGTAGGATATTTAAGAAGTAGCTACCCGCTCCTCCAAATGGACTATTCAATAGAGAACTATAATAAAGAGAAGCATGCTCCATATTATTAGCTCTAAAGAGCACTCCCGTAAAGGACAATAACCAAAAATTAAGGCCCATCGCTATAAACCCCATAGTAGGGTTGCTATTGATATAGCCTAGAGTTTTGCGAATCGATTTATTCTTGCGGCTTAGGATTCGCGGTATAAAATACACGCCGTTTAATATTCCAAAGATGATAAAGGTATAATCGGCGCCATGCCAAAATCCAATAATGAGAAATAGAATTATAGTGGCAAGAATGCGCCAAGTAGTGCTATTTTTATTTAAACCGGCCAGCCACAGAAAGAGGTAATCGCGAAACCATGTGGTTAAAGAGATATGCCAACGCGTCCAAAATTCGGGGATACTTTTAGAGAACAGCGGCGTACGGAAATTGCGCATTAATTCGAAACCTAACATTTTCGACACCCCCCGTGCAATGTCGGTATAGGCCGAGAAATCGGTATAAAGTTGCACAAAAAACAGAGAGAGCCCGATTAAAAGCTCAAAGCCGCTGTAGTTACTAGGATCGGCATAAATAGCATCTACGCGTAAACCAATATTATCGGCTACTACCATTTTTTTAAACATTCCAAACAAGAGAAGGCGCATGCCTAAAACCGTTTGCTCGTAGCTAAAAACACGCACCTTTTGAAACTGTGGCAAGAATACCTTAGCCCGCTCAATTGGACCCGCCACTAATTGCGGGAAAAAGCTCACGTAATTTAAAAAGGCAATAAAATCAGTTTGGGGCTTCAGCTTGCCCTTATAAATGTCGAGTGAGTAACTTAAAGTTTGAAAGGTGTAAAAGCTAATTCCCACCGGCAGTATAATATTTAAGGCACTAAACTCGCTTTCGAAACCAACAGTATTTAATAAATCTTGCGCAGAAGCGATAAAGAAATTAAAGTACTTAAAGAACATCAAAAGGCCTAAGTTCACCACCAAGCTTAAGCCTACTAAGGCTTTTTTGTTTTTCACTCTCGGTAGATATAAGCCAACTAAATAATCGACTAAAGAACTGAAGAACATCAAAAATAAGAAGCGATAATCCCACCAGCCATAAAATATATAACTAGCCACTAACAATATTATGTTGTTAGTTTTTAGCGACTTACTAAACCTCCAAAGTAAAGCAAAGGCTATAACTAAGAATATGAAAAATTCGACCGAGTTAAACTTCATGCCAAATTAAGGTTTGTAGTTAGGGTCATGCAGGTATATTTTTATCATCGAATCTAAGGAAACACCTCTTGCTTCAGCTTGTTTTTCTAGGTCTTCGCGCCAAGGCTTTTTAACCATGGCTTGTTGTTTCAGATACTCATTATTGCGCTCGCGCGGCACAAAGGTCGAATCGGCCAAAACACCGAGTAGATCGTTAGTAAAATTCCAACCAAAGTTGGCCAAGTTAGGCTCGTTGCTTAGAAGGAGAAAAGCATCAAAATCGTCAATCTTTTTAGCGATATCAAGGTGACGGGTTAAGGTTGGTAGCCCATTACTATTTCCCCCTTCGCTTGCGGCATCACGGTGTACTGTTTGATTGTAAAACCAAAACTCCACCTCATCGAAACACTCACTACCAATGCGACTGTACTCAAACAAATCCCAAGTGAAACTGTCGCCTACGATTAAGAGCTTTAAAGGCTTTTTCGACTTTTCACCACGCCATTCAAACTTGGGGTAAATCATAGGCTGGGGTTGCACTTCTTTAAAGAGGTTCATGGAATTTGCAATATCATTATCGTAATACTTGGCCACATCACTGTAAGTCCTTTCAACGATATGCATTTCAGGTAAATCCCAAGAATTTTCTTTCGAAAATTTCTTGGCAATACTATCTGTTACCAAAATGGCACCGTAATGACTCCAGTGAATGCCGTACTGAGGATAAAGTAAATAACCCAAGCTATCCTTCATCTGTAAGAACCAAGGATTTACGTCAATATGGTTTATTCCTTCTTTTTTAAACTCCTTCACATAATATTCGTAGTTAGTAGAGTCTTTCTCCGCTTCTTCTGGAATATACTCAGGATAATAGGTACATTTCCCCGCAGCTAGGCAAACCATAAAATATTTACCTCTATTTGCCAAGGTATCTTGCAGCTCCTTAAGTTGAGAAACATTCTTTCGGATTGTTTTGAGGCCCTTAAATTCCCTACCGAAATAAGCCTCCACATAAGCTTTCTCAAAAAGAAAATCCTCTTTACCAGCCAATACATTTCCTGTATAGATATTTCCAAAAAGATCATACTCTATTTGATTGTGTATTTTGACAAACAGAGGGTAAAAGCCAATATTATCGTTAACGTAATCACTAAAAGATTCTTGGTAAGAGCCGCTGAACCAAGACTCTCCGGTAAAATCCACGATCGAAGTAGTAAGGTTAGACTTATGTAAAAGCACCGAAATTTTAATAGGAGTTACAAGCTCAACCATGGGGTAGAGAAACACCACCGAAAAGAGACCAAAAAGCCATTTTTTTATTTTAAGATCTTTCATGATTAAAATCTAAAATAAATGAAGGGATTAAAATCTGAAGAGGCAATATAGCTAATTGATAAAACTAACAAAACGAAGTATAGTGGCGCTAAAACTAAATACTGCTTCATGCTAAACTGCAGGCTGAAAAAGAACTCTTCCAGGCGTTTACCGAAATTAAAAAGGCTTACAAAAGCGAAAAACAATCCTATGCCTAAGTACAGATAAAACTCCGTCCCCAGCTCGTAAACAGCAAAGGAATCGCCACTTTGAAAGCCAAACATATTGCGCAAATACACGGAAGCTGAGCTTAAGGTCTCTGCTCTAAAAAACACCCAACCTACCAGTACTGCGGTATAACTATATATGAGCTTTATTATGACGGGCGTTTTGCTGAGCCATTTCAATAAAAAAGCTCTTTCTACAATTAAGAAGAGTCCATGCCAAGCACCCCAAATAACAAAGTTCCAAGATGCACCGTGCCACAAACCTGAAAGCAGGAACACAATAATCAGGTTGAAATAAACCTTTTGACTGGTTGAAGCTCTGTTGCCACCTAAAGGAATGTATAGATAATCGCGCATAAAGGCACCAAGGGTTATATGCCATCTCCGCCAAAACTCTGTTATACTTTTAGAAGTATAGGGACTTTTAAAATTCTCAGGGAAGTTGAAACCCAAGATCTTACCTAAGCCAATAGCCATATCCGAATAACCCGCAAAGTCAAAATAAATCTGCATAGAATAGGCAACAATTCCCAACCAAGAGAGATAAGAAGATACATCTCCTTGCAAGGCGAAAATTTGATCCACCTGCTCACCAATTTGGTTGGCGATAAGCACCTTTTTGGCTAAACCGATAATAAAAAGGTAAAGGCCACTAAGCTTATAATCTAAGGTGTAGTTTTTCTTTCGATCTTTAATCTCATCGGCAATAGTATTAAAGCGTATAATAGGCCCGGCGATAAGCTGAGGAAAAAGTAAAATGTAGAGCAGGTAATCCGTTACCTTCTCCAGCGGTGCGTGCCTTTTCCAGTATACATCTAATGTATAGGTGATAGACTGAAAAGTGAAGAAGGAAATCCCAATCGGTAAAGCCACCGATAGCCAATTTACCGAGGTAAGGTTGAATCCCTCCAGTAGGGCGTTAAGGTTTTCGACGAAGAAATTGGCGTATTTAAAGTAAGCTAAAACACCTAAGTTTATGACCAAAGATGCCGATAGCAAGCTCTTCCTTGGTTTTTGTTCACTTAAGGCATCCATCCTTTTTACTATAAAAAAATTGGCAATTAATAGCGCTAGCAATAGCCAGAAAAACAAAGGTGCTCCCCACATATAAAAGAGCAAACTACCCACTAGGGCCACTAGGTTTCTGCCTTTAGCAGGCGCAACATGATAAGCAATCATAAAGAGTGGCAAAAACAATAACAAGAAAACAATACTTGTAAAAACCATCTTTCTAAGCTTTGTTATTGTTTAAAATTGATTTTTCATAAACTGCCAAAGTTTCCATCGCTGCTTGTCGCCATGAGAAGTCAAAGGACCTTTCTAAGGATTTCTCCCTTAATTCTGCGGTAAATTCTTTATCCATCAAAACCTTTTTCATCTGTTCCTTTATGGAATTGATATCCTGAGAATCAGCCGCTAAACCATAACCCTCTAACAATTCTTTCATGGAGCTATTATCGCCGTAAATAACGGGGGTTTTACAGGACATGGCTTCGAGAGGTGGCAAGCCAAAGCCCTCGTAGTGTGACACATAACAAAGCGCTTCCGCCTCATTGTACAAAATGGGCAAATCGCCTTCGTCTACAAACCCCGTGAAAATGATGTTCTTTTGATGCCTCAATTGCATCAGGTCTTTCGACTTCCAACCATTTTTACCACCAATTACTAAATTGATATCTAAATCGGGGAACTCATCTAGTAAAGCATCAAAGGCTTTAATGGTATTTATCAAATTTTTTCTCGGCTCTAAGGTCGAAAGGGTAAAAAGAAAACGGCCGTTGGGAATACCATAAATGGTCCGAATGTATAGTCCTTTATTGGTATTAAGATTAGGCCTAAATTTCTGCCTATCTGCGGCAGCATAAACTACGTGTAGTCTGTCATCAGCTATGTTTTCTTGGGCTAATAAATCGGTCTTAGTGGCTTCAGAAACACAGAGAATGTTGGCTTCTTGTTCCAAGAAAAACTGCAATCCTTTTTCCGCCTTTTGTACATTACTATTGGTGTGATACTCACTAAACAAGCGGTGGGTAAGGTCGTGCAGCGTAAGTAAGTACTTATTATTGGTACCGGTAAAAGGTTCAAAATGCTGAGGAAGCGGTACGTGTACTAAGTCGTATGCGCCTAGTTCCACCCCTCCCATTTGGGCTTCGAAGTTTTCTTGTGCTTGCTCCTTACCCGACTTTAATCGTTCAAAGAAGTAAATGCTTTTGGCGATGTATTTGGCGAATTTCAATCCCAATTTCATCATCACCTGCTTAATCAATTTGGTAAAGCGATCGCGGTAAGCTTTCGGTACTACTAACTTTAAAACCCCGCGGATAGACTTTGAAATTCGGGCAAATTGGCTAAAGTGATTCTCGTTCTTTTTAGCATCAAATAAATTCTGGCCATAATCTTTAAGCGAATAAACACGACCCTTTAAAAACAGATCAATCTTCCAGCGTGAATCGGGGTTTTGCACCACTGGATACAGGGCTTTCAGCAGTTCTAGCAAATAGCGCTTTATGCCGTCATTTTGATGCATCAACAATTTGTTGGCCTCAATTAAAACGTGAAACTGCTGCTTGCTTTCAGGTAGATGCGCGCCCAATAAACGCATCTGCTGATAATCGAAGTCGGGATTTAATACCCGAATGCCGCCATCGCGACGATAGCCGAGCTTATCCATAGTAATGCCATGATAGCTCCAAAATAAGTTTTGTAATTCGCGGTCGAGTTCCTCTTTCCAACCAAAAGCCTTTCCCTTTCGGAAAGATTTACGCACAATATCAAGTTCTTCCTCCTCGGTTTCGGCAATGCGCTTGCCACGACCGTATTTAGGTTCACCAAATTTAAGGTCCTTAAAGCCTGGGAGCCTGTCTAGCTGCGGAGTCGGAAGCGCTATCAAACTATTTAGTCGACTAACCTGAGTGATTGGGTCTACGATTAATTCTTCAAAACGCATCACCAAACTTGCACGAGCTAGCCAATCTTGCACATTTAAGCTCCAACCCCCGAAATAACTTTCATCCGCCGCTATCATGGCTTCTAAGAAATTATCTCTGAAATTAGTATCGGGCTCATAGATGTCTTTGCGCTGATGCGCCATGGACACTAAGGTATCGCGACCATCACGCACAATATAGATTGCGGGAATACTAGAATCTAGCGGTTCTAATTCATGCGGCCGCAGATGCGTTTTCACGAAAGGAAAGTCTGTGTAATTAGCCGGTTCGCCGATACCCTCATAAAAAGAACTCGATTCTAGGCCATAAACTTCAAATAAGACATTTCGTAAAAAAGTATTTCCTGAACGAGGAAAAGAACTGAGCCAAATCATAATCAGGTATTCAGATTAAAGGTTTTAACCCTTACAGTACGGGCATTTCTATGCTCCTCTTCTTTTAGATTAATTGAAGCAAGAGGCCCATATTCGGCTTGCAAAACTATTGGTTTATTTAATGTCGTCGCCATACTTCCTCTATTTTACATGAACCATTGTATGTTTTGGTGCATGCGCTTCAAGTTCCCTAAGCCTTAAATTGCTTTTGATTCTTTTTATCCATAACCAACTTAATTCCGTAGGAAATATCATCTGTTTCACCGACTATTTGGCCATTTTCCATAATGACCAAACGGGTCGCTAATTCTTCGAACTGTTCCATATTATGAGAGACCAGCATAATACCCGCTTCCTGCTTGATCTCGGCAAGCGTGTCCATACATTTCTTACGAAAGTGAACATCGCTTACGGCAAGACCTTCGTCGATAATAAGCAAATCAGGACGGGCAAAAATGGCGATAGCAAAATTTATTCGCGCCCGCATACCTGCCGAATAAGAGCCAAAAGGGGCTTCCGCAAAATTTCCGATACCTGCGAAGTCGAGAATATGCTCCATGCGCTCATCGATTTCGGCGGAAGACATTCCAAAAAGCGCACATTTCACTCTAATATTTTCAACACCGCTATAAAATCGTTGAAAAGCACGCGTTCTTTCAAAAACGGTAGTAATACGGCCATTAAGGTTTATGGTGCCTGAGCTGGGCGGAAATGTTCCCATAATGGTGCGGATTAGCGTAGTTTTTCCCGCTCCATTCATACCCAAAATACCCACGACCTCGCCGCGTTTAATGCTTAGATTTATGTCTTGTAAAGCCCAAAACTCCTTCTTCCGTAAGGGCGGTAAACGATTACCTTGCTCAAATTTAAAGATGTCTTGCAAACCGTAAAACATATTAAGCTTTAAGTTGGTGCAGAACTTTTTATAAACCCCGTCTACTTCTAGTATTAAATCCTCCTTCATACTCTATTCAAAAATTCTCTCTACGATTTTATAAACGGAATTAAAAAAGAAGTGAATCACCAAAATAAACACAAAAAGCGCTAGGCCTGCTGAAATCCAATAGCCGGTCCAACTGGTTACGGGGTCACCTATTAATAAATCTCGTGGAACACTTAATAGATAAGTGATGGGGTTAACCTGAATTATTCGCTGTAAAAATTCACTATCCACTTTAGTAGTGTATACCACAGGAGTTAAAAACATTAAAACACCCATTCCCTGATTTACAATCAGGTAAATATCATTAAAAACCACCTCAATCAAAGAAAAGAATACCCCAATGGATATACCTAAAAGCATGAGGGGTATTAAGGTGGGTAGAAACCAAAGCGAGGACCAACCAAAGCTTACGCCCATGGCTAAAAGCACAATGAGATTAATGCTAAGTGGAATAATGAAATTGATAATATTCAGCAAGATTTTCTCTACCAATTTAGCCTCCATTTCAAAGGGGGCTTCCATTAGCATGCGGCTAGACTCCGTAACAGCAGTAGCAATTTGCTTAAAAAAACTGACAAAGAAGAGCCAGATAGACATGCTTAATAAAATATAACCCACATAGGGTATTGAGGTTTCGCCTGGCTGGTAAATACCCGAGAAATTCATGATTAACCAAATGAGAATACTTAGCAGTGGGTTAACGATAAGCCATAAACTACCAAGCCAAGTTTTTTTGTATTGCTCGGTCAAGCTTAAAAATAAAAGCTGTCTAATTAGTTGCTTATTGCGCCGCACAGAAGAAATTCGGCTTTGCCAAAAACCAATAAAACCATTCCCCTTATTTGGACTATCAGCGGCCACTCTCATTTAATAATCCTTATCATTAATCGTATTATTTATAAGCTCATTCAGCTTTTCAGCAGATGCGCGATAACTAAAACCTCGTTTCTCAAAGTTGAAATCTGCCAAGACTTCCTCCCAACGAAGAGCAGTGGAATTCATCTCTTCTAATTTTGCGCGAAGATTGTCATTATTACTCAGACTAGAAAAAAGTACATAGTCAGAAAATAATTCTCTAAAAACGGGAATATCGGAAACCACAATTGGTTTTTTATAAGCGATTGCCTCTAAAACTGGAATTCCAAAACCCTCATATAAAGGTACATAAACGCAAAACTTAGCCTGCGAGTACAAGTTAGACAATTCTTTATCGGAAGGACTTTCAATGAGGTGGATATTGGCACTAGACTTAATTCGAATCATCAGCTCAGCTTGCTCCTTAAAAAGTTCGGCATTTATTGAGCCCGCTAGAACTAATTTGAAAGTAGGATTCTCAATTTGCAAATAGGCCTCAATAAGATACAGCTGGTTTTTACGCTCCGACAGCGAGCCTACACATAAGGCATAGTCGCCGTCCACTTTAGTATCGGCCTTGTCTGTCGACAAAGTGAAACGTGGCTTCCCGTTGTACAGCACAGAAACTTGAGAATCCCCTACCGCATAGAAGTGCATGATCTCGTTTTTAGAATATTCACTCACGGTAATAATATGGCGCGCCGACTGTAGAATACGTGGAATCATAAAGTTATACCAGCGCACGAAATTTGGAGCAAACCATTGAGGTTGTTTTTTAAAAGCTACATCGTGTAAACAAACAATTGAGTTTGCATAAAAAACTGGGGCACTATTACCGAGGTTGACTAGCAATGGAGAACCATTTAATTTGAGATATACTGGAAGAATAATTTGCTCCCACAATTGACCATTTACTTTCAAAAAGGGAATAGGGTGTATCGGCTTAAGCTTAGACTTCAGGCCTGGAATAGTGAGCAGGATACTCTCACGACGAAATTTTATTAGGTAGTTAACTATTTCATCAGCAAAGCGTTGCACACCCGTAAGCCCTTGACTTAAATAACGCCCATTTATAAAAACTCGGCCTGCCTTCAAAGACCAAGAAGCATAGCAAAACATGGAACTGAAAAATACATAAGCAAAAATGCCATCCTGCCGTGCTAAGATGTTTTCACTGAGAAAACTTAAGGAAACTAGGACCATGAAAGCAATGTGCAGTGAGTTCTGCTTGATGAATGCAATAAGAAATTGTGCAATGAGGGAAAGAATGAAAAGCATAAAAGGGAAAATTCCCACCGAGAGCCACAGTTGCAAATACTGATTATGAGTGTTAAAACCTCTTTGCCTGGCCAAAGAATAATTATGCGCCTCATACTTTTGGTTAAGCGCCATTTGTGCATCGCCGATGCCTGTCCCGAAAATAGGGTTTTCACCAATCACTTCCCAAGTGCACTGGTAAATTGCTTTACGCATACTATCGGGATTATGTTCTTCTACCTCCGTTTCCTCTAAGGCCGAAACCAAGGTGAAAACCCGCTCTTTAAGAGGTCTTACGCTAAAAACCAATAGCACAATTAAAACCGAAACTAAAGAAAAACGCAGGAGAATCGCCTTCCAACTTAAACCCTCACTCAAAAGAATTAAGGCTCCCATTAAGGTTGCAAAAAGGATCATTTTTGAGCTGGCAAGCACAAGCGCTGCCAAAAAAATTATACAGGCGAAAAAGGAAAAGAAACGCTCAGTTATATTGAGACCTTTCTGTTTCAAATCACGCATCTGCGCAAGCAAAGGCAAAGCAATTAAGAGCGAAAAATACGTGGGATGAAGACCGCTTAGGCTTTCGAGTTTGGTACGAATAATATAATAGGCATCACGAGCGAGTGCTGCCTCTTGGAAAGTTCCACTTAAAAACATGGCCGCAATAACATAGACACTGAGTAGGCTCATGGTCAAAGCCAAGAAGCGCAGGGAATTATGCAGCGTGCTACTGCTTATAGTAGATCGATTAAAGTAAATCAGAAAGGGGAGTACAACCAAAAGTAGGGTACGTTCCACATATTTATAGCCCCCATAAAGGTCCTCACTGTAGCTTAAGCTTAGAATATAAAATAAGAAGGGAAGTGCTAAAAGTAAGGGAAGCCAAAAACCTTTGGAAACGGGGCGTGGTTTAGAGAGAAATAAAAGAATGACTTGGCAAATTAAGAAAGCCACAGCCACCATTCCTTTTAGGGGAAGTAGTATAAAAAGCGGATAGGCACAAAAAAGGTAAAATGAAAATTGACTAAGATTTCGGCTTGCTCGATTCTTTCTCACTAAGACAGGTTTTAATGAAATCCAGCACCTCTCTATTAAATCTATCTAAACTAAAACGCTCAGCATTTTGGCGCACCACCGCGGGGGAATAGTTAGGTTCAAAATTTTGTTCAAAATCAATTACGGCCTCCATAAGCGACTGGCAACTTTGCTCTTGAAAGAGAACACCAGTTTCTTGGTCTTTCACAATTTCTGCTGCGCCACCTTCACCAAAAGCTATAACAGGCGTTCCACATGCTTGTGCCTCCACTAGGGTAATACCAAAGTCTTCTTTACCCGCAAAAACAAAAGCCTTGGCCTTCGACATATAGGAGCTAAATTCGGGGAAAGCTAAATGCGATAAAACGGTTATATTAGGTCCTGCAATTTTCTCAATAAGGCTTTTTCTGTTACCATCTCCGATAAGGATAAGCTTCTTTTCGGGCATCTTATTGAAAGCCTCTACCAGCAACTCTACTTTTTTATAGCAAACTAAACGAGAGGCACTTACGTAAAAGTCTTCCTTTTCGGCTTGCAGCTCAAAGCGATCTACTTCTACGGGCGGATAAATCACATGCGCCTCTCTACCATAAAAGCTTTTGATACGCTGGGCGGTAAACTTTGAGTTGGAAATATAGTAGTCTACATTTTTAGACACTCTCGCGTCCCATTTCCTTAAAATACTGGTAAGCAACTTACTGCCTATAGCGAGAGGGCCTTTATTTAGATTATTTGATTCCAAATAAAGTTCCTGCATATCCCAAATATAACGCATGGGTGTATGGCTGTAAGAGATATGCAATTGCCCAGGCCTAGTTTTAATTCCGTGAGCAAAAGCATGCGAACTTGAAATAATTAAGGAATGGTTGCGCAAATTATGTGAGCGCACAGCAAATGGGAAGATTGGTAAATAATAGCGAAAATGGCGTCGGGCCATCGGAAGCTTTTGGATAAAAGTAGTTTTGGGGAAACGATCCCCCATTACAGCTTTACGATCGCCTTTAGACATGAAATCTACCGTTGAATAAACCTCTACATTTTGCAGTAAATTTATTAAACACTCCGTCACTTTTTCTGAACCTGCCTTGGTACTTAGCCACTCGTGTACAATCGCAACTTTTTCTTTGGGTGAAATTTCCGTTGACCCAACTTCGCTAGAATTTCTCACCACTAAGCTTGAGACCCAGTCTGCATTGGTAAAAAAGGATGTATTTTGCGATGTTCCCAAATTAATATTTTGACCCTTAGCATCTAAGGACAAGTTTTGCGCTAAAGTCTAGCCAGACTGCAATATTACAAATTAACTAATTAAGATATGCATCGCTTTATAATATCTTGAGCTTGACTTCGTTGGAAGCCGCACTAGACCTTAAATCCAAGCTCAGACCCTTCTGATTAGTGAGATTCGAGCCGAGTCGCTAAAGAATGAAACAGTTTGATAAGGGCGAGACCAATTGTTTCCAAAACGTCTAAAACCGGAGGCTTTATTTTATCGACGCACTCAGGTTTCAAGACGGATTAACGATAAGAAAGCGCCTTCTGGTAAAGGGCTAAGTCTTTTTTGTTCACCCTCTTAATCTTTTTCAAAAGATCATCATCCAGTGGTTCCTTAGACTTAGGGCTAAAGCTTTCAGCCTTTTTTTCGTGAAATTTCGGAGGCTCTGGCCAAGCAAAAAGTTTTTTAATCTCTTGCAAATCCTCCTCAAAACTATCTAAAAACCCGATATAAGTAAAATCCTTTAACGAACAGCCCTTTAAAAAGTAACTCATCTTATTTTGCGTATCCTTAGCACCTACATAGGAGCTAAGGCTATCGTTTCTGCGCGAGTATGCGGGATGTGCTGGATTGTCCTTTAGAGTGTGCTTCCACCAATTATAGTTAGAGACCACTCTTTCCACGGGTTCCCTAAAAAAGGTAATCAGCTTCGGACGCTGTTTCTTATAGATATCCTTAATCTCTTTAAAGCGAATATGACCATGAATAACTTTGATTTCTGGGCCAATAACATCCGATATTTTAAGTCCCCGACTTTGCAGTTCTAAGCACTCATCGCGTTCAAAATGCCGAACATGTTTATCACCATAGGAAAACTTTAATACTTCTAAAAAGGATGAGCCACCTGTTTTGGGAAGATGAAGAAAAATAAGTTCTACCATGAAATCAGAATTGCCGCGCAAATTACAACAAGCCTTGAGAATGAGAAATAAGAAATCACACCCATGACATCTTTTTTAATGCATTGATTTTCAATGGGTATCTCACGATGATGTAAGCATTCTCAAGATATTTTAGACTCCTTTTTAGGATACGAACGCTCGTCCTCTTTCAGAGGAGTTCGTGAGCTCGTCGCGTTGCTCCTCGGTTGATCAAAAAAGAAGGAACCGAACGAAGTGAGCTCAGGCATTCAAAAAAGAGATTTAATATATGCCAAAAAAAATCTAGGCTCCAATTCCTCTCTTCAAAAATCTTCATAAAAGGCAAGTTCGGTGGGCGAGCTCCTCACGTCGCTTCCCAACTCGCTAAGCCTTTCATTTTTATTTTTGGCGTTCGTAATTGAGGCCGAATGACCTACTAATAACGAATCAGACTAAATTGTAATATGAGTCTTCGTTTATCTGATTACGGGCTACATGTCATCAAATCTTCTTGGTTTTAAAACCTAAAACTCTTCTCTCAGCATGACGTTTAGCCGTTGATGAAGCACAAAATAAAAGTGTGAATTATGTAAGACTAAGAGCGAAATGTATACGATTCCTTTTGCGAGAGAGCCGCAATTTAGAGGAGTAATTCATAACATCATGTCCAAAGAAAAAGAAGGCAAGCCTAAAACGGGCAAAACTGCTGCATCTAAAACACCGAAAGAAAAAAAAGCCGCTAAGGCGGCCAAGAAGAAAGGAAAAAACACAGGGGAATAAACGCGTTTTAGTCTTTTCTTGTACCTTTTACAAGGACATGGAAAAGCTTTAATAAATATCCTATTTTTTCAAAGGCTCCCGATTAAATCAAACTAGTCGGGATCTTTCTGTTTTTAATCTAAGTTCAGCCTAAAAATCTAGCCTCAGATTTTACATCGCATCATGGTTAGGGCTTAAATCATCTTTTCAAATCCTGAGGTCGCCCTTTAATTCTGAAATCTGCCGCTTAATTTGGAATCATAGTCAGCTTAAAATGTATTTTTGCCCTGCAAAAACAACTCATTGCGACTAAAAGTAATTAGCATATTCCTATTTTTTTGTTTGTTGACCCCTCTGCTCAGCACCTTCACTTTTTTCCATTATCAGCGAAGAGCGGTGCGCCGAGAAGTGAAGCACAAGATGATAGCAGGCTTAGATAAAAGCGAGCTGGTACTTTTAAAATTCTCAGAGAAAGAAGCCTCGCAATCTTTAAAATGGAAGCACAGCAAAGAGTTTGAGTATAGACATCAGATGTTTGACATTGTAGAAACTATTAGCAAAGGTGATAGTATACTTTATTGGTGCTGGAGTGATAATGCTGAAACAGAACTCAACCTAAAGCTGCAAGAGTTTACTGCTGCTGCTTGGGGAGACAATCCTCAGAAAAAGCAGAAACAAGATCAGCTAAACCAGTTTTACAAATCACTTTACTTCACCTCTAGTATCGATTTCCTACTAACGACAAGAAGCGAAAACAGCAAGCATTCATGCTTTATCATTAATTGTGAATCCCTTTCGATTAAACCCCCATCCCCTCCTCCTCAGGAAATTCTTGTGGGCTAAGTAGATCTTTTAATCATACGTTCAAAAAGAACCAAGAATCATAATGAAGGAATTAGCATTGTGGTTTTTTATGGTTCTATTTTGCAGTGCTCATGCGCAAAGAATAAGCCTAAGTGACGCTATAAGTGGTGAAGCAATTTCTACCGCAAAAATTTCGTTCGCAGATACTTCTGTGGTGATTTTTACTGATGCGGAAGGACAGGCGGATCTTTCAACTTGGCAAAACTTAGACAGCCTTTGCATAAGCGCGACCGGCTACCGAACACTTTGTATCCCCTACGATGTAGTGCAAAAAATGAATTTTGCGGTAAATCTCGTAAGATCCGATGTGCTTTTGGATGAAATTGTAGTTACTTCCTACCAGGAAGAGTCTACCCGGCAAACTAGTATCCATATTGAACCACTTAATCTCAGAGAAATAAATCAGCGAGGTAGTTTCAATCTTAATGAAGCTTTAACCGCTGTGACTGGAGTAAATCAGTTTAGCACGGGAATTGGCATTAGTAAACCCGTAATTAGAGGTCTTTCTGGCAACAGAGTACAGGTGCTTTTATCGGGGCTGCGTTTTAATGATCAGCAATGGCAAGATGAGCATGGCTTAGGAATATCAGCATTGGGCATTTCCAAGGTGGAAATAATTAAAGGCCCTATGTCTATCCTATATGGCACTGAAGCCATGGGAGGCCTTATTAATATAGTAGAGGAAAAAGCACCGCCTGCGGGGACCTTCCAAAACGATTATAGCGCACAATTTCACAGCAATACTTTAGGTGGGGTTTTGCAGGCTGGCACCAAGGCAAACTATGGCGACCATTGGTATCGGTTGAGACTGAGCCTGAGTAGTCATAGTGATTATTCGGATGGCCAAAATGAACGCGTTTTAAACAGCCGTTTTCAAGCCTATCAGCTTAAATCATCTTATGGTTTCACCAAGGAAAACTGGCAATCTACGGAGCACTATCAGCTTTCCTACTCGCGCTCAGGCTTCATCTTTAATGATTTCAGTCATTTTATGAGTGCCGACCCGCGATGGAGCCGCAGCATGACTGGGCCCTATCACGCGGTATTACTAAATCGATTTTCGTCGGTAAATGAAATAAAGCTATCCGATTCGCGACTCAAGCTCAATGCGGGTTTCCAATCGAATTTACGTTCCGAAAACGAAGGAGGTGGAGAGCTAAGTTTAGTGATGCACTTGCTGAGTTTGCAGTATGCATTAAAATGGCATAAAGCCTTAAAGAACAATTGGTCGCTAGTGCTTTCCAATACTAGTAACCTGCAGAGTAATAGCAATTATGGTAAGCGTAAAATAGTGCCCGATGCCTGGCTGGCTGAGTCGAGCGTTTCGGCCTATCTAAAAAAGAAGCTCCCTAAAATAGTACTCGAATATGGATTAGGTGCCGGAGTTAAACACATTAAAACCCTAAGCACCAATACTGTTAATACGGCAGAGAAGGAAATTGAGCCTTTTAAGCAAACAAGACCTTTTTACAATGCCTTATTAGGCATGAGCTACAATCCTGCTAAGAAATGGAATCTTAAACTTAACCTATCCACTGGAGTGCGCTCCCCTAATTTAGCCGAGCTCTCTGCCAATGGTTTACATGAAGGGATTTACGTTTATGAAATAGGAAATCCTACCCTGAAAAATGAGCAAAATATAAACGCCGATTTAGGCCTAAACTATTTTGGAAAACAGTTTCAATTCGGACTTTCAGCGTATTATAACTACTTCTACCGGTACCTTTATTTGTTGCCCAGTAAAGAAGAGTGGTTTGGCTTCCCCGTTTCGCGCTTCACGCAGATGGATGCCTTAATTAAGGGTCTAGAGGCCGAACTTGTATACCATCCAGAAATACTAAATGGATTAAAGGTTTCGGTCAACTACACTGGCTTAATTGGCCAGCTTCGCAACGGTGACTTTCTACCCTTTATGCCCGCTCAAAGCATCAAACCCGAGCTTCGCTACGAAGGTCCAGAAAAGTCGAAATTTCTAAGTTATTATTTTGTGAATAGCAATTTCGTGCTTTCGCAGAAATTAGTAAGTCCGAGCGAAAGTACTAGCCCAAGCTATCAATTAGTTAATGCGGGCTTCGGCTTTTCAAGGCGGACAAAAAAGGCTTATTACAGTTTAAATATTAGCGCTAATAATTTGCTTAACACGGCTTACTACAGTCACTTATCTAGATTAAAGAATTTTGATTTACTAAATATCGGAAGGGATATTTCCATTAATCTTAAAATTAGATTTAATCATAAAATAAAAAATAACAATGTTCAATAAATTAACAAACTTCCTTGTAATTGCAGCCTTTTCACTTTTAATCTTCTCTTGCGAAAAAGAAGGCGAAGGTGAACTCAGCATCTCGCTGAAAAGCCAAAAAGGCTATTTATCTACCGACACAGTAATTGCGACAGGCAGCGCCATTAAGCTTGGCATTGTAGCGGAAACCATAAAAGACAAGGATCCCATTATTCGTTTTAATATTTCCGAATCTTTAAATAATGGTGCTAACACCACCCTGTATTCCGAAGATGTGGAAACTACTCGTTATGAGCATGATTTCGACTTCACTTTAAAGGATAGTATCTCTGGAAACAGACACCGCTACACCTTTACCATTACCAATAAAGATGGTATAAATGCACAAGAATACCTAAGCATCACGGTTCAATAGCCTTGAGTTTTGGGGAGGTTATAACCAAAAGCCTCCCCAAATTCTCTTAAAAAATTTGTCAAGCCTTAAGCTTGGCAAAAAAAACGGAGAATTCTCACACAAGAGTGGCGTAAAATGTAATTTTGATCTGCTTTAAAAACGGTTGGTTTTTATAAATCCTTTAAGAGCAGATCTTTTTAAAAGATAAAAACCAGCTTAATTTCTGCCAAGCGCTGTTTCTCAAATATGAGCCTAAATTTAAAAGCATATTACAATTTCGCCCTGTGGACTAGTGTTTTGGGGATCTTTGTATTCATTTACGACTTTGGGTTTTCACAAGAAAACTTAGGTCAACTGATTATCGACGGGTTTTACTTTTTTGTTCTGGCCATTGGCTTGATTGCCACCTTTGCCCGCTATTTCCAAAATCCCCAATTGCTGCGCAGAAAGGTCTTTATTTTCGACTTCCTTTCTATACTTTATACGCTGTACATTTATTATATGTACCTCTTTATTGGCCAGCCTTTTAAAACTGATCTGGCCCTTGAAAACCCCACATGGATTATTCTAGCGGTAATACTCTCTTTTATCCGCGAATTTTCAGAAGTACGTATTAACTATCGGAGAACCTTAATAAATCCTGCCCAATTATTTATCCTGAGCTTTTTGGTAATTATCATCTTAGGGGCTTTTTTACTGCAATTACCGCGCGCTACCCAAAACGGCATCAGCTTTTTAGACGCACTATTTACCTCCACCAGTGCCGTTTGTGTAACCGGCTTAATCGTAGTGGATACCAGTACTTTTTTTACCAGTTTCGGACAAAGTATCATCTTAGTCTTAATTCAGGTTGGAGGTTTAGGCATCTTAACTTTTGCCAGCTATTTCAGCTATTTCTTTAAAGGCGGCACTACCTACGAAAACCATTTGAGCCTCAGCGAGATTACCAATTCGCAAAAGCTCGGTGAGGTTTTCCAAACCTTAAAATACATTATTATCATCACCGCTAGCGTGGAGCTCGTTTCGGCCTTGTTTATTTTCCTCTCTCTCGACGATAGTCCCCTCGGTTCCTTTAGTGACAAGGCCTTCTTTTCGATATTTCATGCCATATCGGCCTTCTGCAATGCGGGTTTTTCCACTTTGTCTAATAGTATCTACGAAAGTGGTTTTCGCTTTAATTACAACCTACAATTGACTTTGATTGGAACTTTTGTGATGGGTGGTTTAGGCTTCCCTATCGTTGCCAATATCATTAGTTATTTAAAACATAAAATTCGCAGTTTTTTCACCCTTAACGGGAGAAACGTAAAACACCGACCTTGGGTATTAAATATCAATAGCCGCATTACTTTAGTTACTACCGCCTCTTTAACTTGCCTTAGTTTTATCGCTTTTTTCATTCTTGAATACCACAACACTTTAGCCGATCATTCTCTGTTGGGTAAAATTGTTACCGCACTTTTTGAAGCGGCTACACCACGAACGGCAGGCTTTAATACGGTTGATATGACCGCCTTAAGCATGCCAGCAATAATGCTAACCTTTTTATTAATGTATATTGGCGCTTCACCCGCATCTACTGGAGGAGGAATAAAAACTAGCACCTTTGCTATTGCCGTTTTAAACGTTATCAGTCTCGCCAGGGGGAAAAACCGTATTGAAGTTTACCGCCGAGAAATTACCGAAAACTCTGTTAATAGAGCCTTCGCCACCATCGCCCTTTCTCTTTTGGTGATCGGTTTTGGTATTATGCTTATCACTTTTTTCGACCCAGAAATGGGACTACTTAATATTGCCTTTGAAAGTTTTTCGGCCTACAGTACGGTTGGGTTAAGCCTAGGCATAACAGGCGATTTAAGCTCACCCAGCAAACTGGTAATCATAGCCATTATGTTTATCGGTCGGGTTAGCATGCTTTCAGTGATGGTAGCATTAATGAAAAAGGTTAAAGAAAAAAACTATCGCTACCCCTTAGAAGAGATAACTATCAATTAAGATGAAAAAATTAAAGTACATAATTGTTGGCCTAGGAAGCTTCGGCGCTTCTATTGCAGAGAAGTTAACCGCTCAAGGCAACGAGGTAATTGCCATTGATCGCAACATGAATAAGGTGGAGGCCCATAAAGAAAAAATATCCCATACCATTTGCATGGATGCGATGGACGAGCACACTGTGGCGGGACTGCCTTTAAAGGAAACGGATGTGGTAATTATTGCCATTGGTGAAGACCAAGGGGCGAATGTTATGGCCACGGCTTTGTTTAAAAACATGCAAGTGAAAAGGCTGATTAGTCGCTCCATAAACCCATTGCATCAAAAGGTTTTACAAGCAATTGGCGTTGATGAGATAGTTCACCCCGAAGAAGAAACCGCCGAACGATGGGCGAAAAAGTTATGCCTCAACAATGTGGTTGACTCTTTTGAGCTGAATAAAAACTACAGTATTATTGAAGTTAATGTTCCCGAAAAGTACGTCGGTAAAACCATCCAAGAAATAGGCTTGGGCTCCAAACATCATCTTTTGGCCCTCACTACTATCAAAGAGCAAAAAGTAAACAGCATAGTAGGCAGTAGCAGAATGGAAGAAAGAATTCAAGGCTTGGCAACCTCACAAACTCTGTTGGAAAAAGGTGATATTTTAGTGGTTTATGGCCAAAATAAAGATTTAGAAAAGTTCACCAATAATTAGCGGTTTCGCAAACTTGACTTAAACCTTCTTGAACTTATAGTCTTCAGACCCATAAGCTTCTTTTTCAGCGTAATTATCGACTCTAACCCACCTTTTCTTATTTTCTTAAATTTCTTTATTTCAGTCAATTGCGCAAATTTTATCCCCAATATAATTTTTTCTACCTATATTAGCATATAGTATATCTAACTTTAAGTACAATTCTCTATGCTAAAAACTACTCTCGCACTTGCCTCTTTATTTCTATTTACCCATCTAGCGCAAGCGCAAAGCTTAGAGGATGACTTTGAAGGAAACAGCACCATAAACTCTTGGTTTGGAGATGACTGCAACCTAAATACCAGTTTAAGTAATCCGGTGCAACAAGGCATCAATACCTCCAATACGGTTTTAGAATATCACGATGTAGGCGGACCTTATGCCAATATTCGCTTTGATGCAGGACGCAATTTTGACCTTGCCAATTACAGCGTGTTTAGTTTTAAAATTTACATCCCCTCTTCTGGCTTAACTGGTAATCAAAACAATCAGGTGAGTTTAAAACTACAGGATGGAAATTTAGGATCCCCCTGGAGTACCCAAACCGAAATAGTTAAAAACGTAACGCTCGATCAGTGGCAAACCGTAAGCTTCGACTTCGCGAGTGATCCTTATGTAAATCTCGATCCAAATTCAGCTAACCCCTTACAGCGTAGTGACTTAAACCGTGTCTTGATACAAGTTAACGGCGAAAACAACGGCGATGAAGTATTGGCTTATATCGATGACTTCTTTTATTACGACACTCTTCAAACCGTTGTAAGCTTCAATCAACTGATTTGGGCCGACGAGTTTAATTATACGGGAGCAATAGATAGCAGCAAATGGTTTCATCAGACCAAATTACCCGCGGGTGGCAGTTGGTATAATGGCGAAATTCAACATTATACCGATGAGTTAACCAATAGCTCTGTTGCTAATGGCGAACTTAAACTTTTAGCTAAAAAAGAAACGTATACCGACCAAGGCATAACCAAACAGTATACTTCCGCACGCCTCAATTCAAAGTTTGCTTTTAAATACGGACGCATTGAAGTGAGAGCAAAACTCCCCACTGGAGTAGGTACTTGGCCTGCCATTTGGACTCTGGGAAAAAACATAAGCGAGGACGGCGCCTATTGGGAAACCCAAGGTTTTGGCAACACTCCATGGCCCGCTTGCGGCGAGATGGATATTATGGAACACTGGGGTACTAACCAGAATTACGTGTCTAGTGCCACGCATACACCTTCGAGCTTTGGAGGAACTATTAACCACGGTGGACAAGTGATCCCCACCGCTTCCAGCGACTACCATGTTTATGCCCTAGAATGGACTAGTGAAAAGCTAGTTTTCAGTGTTGATAGCGTCACTCACTTTGTTTACAATCCTACCGTTAAAGATGCGGCTACTTGGCCATTTGATGACGAGCAGTACATCCTCTTAAACATTGCGATTGAACCCGGTATAGCCAGTAATTTCACCGAAAGCGCTATGGATATTGACTATGTAAGAGTATATCAACAATCTTCTAATGTATCTATTAAAGAAGCGACTAAAACGGCTAAGCCAAGCTTAAAGGCTTTCCCTAATCCAGTGGCAAATGAGTTGAACATTGATATTAGCGGAATGACGGGAGAACCCGAAAGCCTGAGCATTTTTAGTATGGATGGACATAAAATTAAAACCCTTAAGCCATTAGTCAGCAATCAAAACATTCAAGTTACTAATCTCGATAGCTTAGCACCAGGTGTTTATTTAGCCATTTTCGAAATGGAAGGCCAAAAACAAGAAGTGAAGTTTATTAAGAATTAAGATTTTGGTGAATTGAGATATTAAATGGCGGCAATTGACATTGGTTTACACTGTTGAAAGAAGAATGTGAGAAACCCGGTCCTTGAGGCTCTCGAAAGCTAAGGAAGGGAAATTCGCTTGTAACTCAAGGCAAGTAAAGCCTTCTCGAAAAGGTTAATTCGATTGCCTTTGAGATTGCTTTGCAGCTTGATGTGAGCATATAGATTTGGGATAGTTGGTGAAACTGCGGCGAAATCTCTTTGGAGCGATATAACACTCTGAACCTGAGCAAATATCTCGCAAAAGAATATTGCTTTTGATTCGCTATTTCGCGCTCCCCTCTTATTGAAACGCGCAAATGGAATTTGTAGATAGCCAAAGTGGAAAACTTAAAATAGCTTCACTATCAAATTCCTGGTACTCCCTAGATTCCTGACAAATACCGAGGAAAGGCTGAGCAATAAGAGTCGCTGAACACCAATATCGGCGAAAAATTACTAGCCATTTAATGGCATTAAAAAATAAAGCCCGCTGAAATTAATCAACGGGCTTTATAATTCAATTAAATGGAAATCAATCTACCTTAATAATTGGTGTTTTGATTTCTCCTTTATTACTATCAACCACTATAAAGTACAAGCCACTTTGCAAATTGTTTAAGGACAATTGCATTTTTGCCTCTTGCCCATTGGCACTCGGCGTATAATTCTGTACCAAGGCACCTCTAGCGTCTAACACTCGAACCTTTTTAATTTGCACATCTTGGCTTGACCAATTTATATTAACCAAATCGTTGGTAGGGTTAGGGTAAATTTCAATAGCCTGTTCAAGCTGCCACTCTTCGGTAGATATGCTTGATAAACGATAAGCCCATTCATT
>CAXBBL010000013.1:0-91374 GCA_963974215.1 uncultured Schleiferiaceae bacterium
TGATCAAAAAAGAACCAAAAAAATCAAGGCTCCAATTCCTCTCTTCAAAAATCTTCGTGAAAGGCAAGCTCGGTGGGCGAGCTCATTTCAATCGCTTCCCAACTCGCTAAGCCTTTCATTTTTATTTTTGGCGTTCGTAATAGAGGCCGGAAAACCCACTAATAATGATTTCGGTAGATTGAAAATTGGAACTTTCTATGCTTTTGTTTCCTATATGTCATCAAATTTTCTTGGTTTACCCGCGGAAAACTCTTCTCTCAGCATGGCGGTAGAGTAGGGTGTTGTGGGTTTTTCGTAACGTTACTAAAGATCGTCACCCTGAACTTGTTTTAGGGTCTTTTTTTTAATTTTTGGATTGTCATCTCTATGAGTTTGGTGGTAATTTAAATGTTATTCGGTTTTAACAAGGACTCGTGATTTATCGTGGGTAATGGTTAGAACGCAGAGTTCCGCGAATTGAGCGGATGGTAACGGATTGGATGTTTTCGATTTTTTAGGAATGAGATGCTGAAACGAGTTCAGCATGACGGTAGGGTTTAATGTTGTGGGTTCTTCGAAACGTTACTCAAGCTCGTCTCCCTGAACTTGTTTCAGGGTCTTTTTTAATTTTTGGATTGTCATCTCTATGAGCTTCGTGGTAATTTGAATGTTATTCGGTTTTAACAAGGACTCGCGATTTATTGCGGGTAATGGTTAGAACGCCGATTTCCGCGGATTGAGCGGATGGTAACGGATTGGATGTTTTCGATTTTTTAGGAATGAGATGCTGAAACGAGTTCAGCATGACGGTAGGGTTTAATGTTGTGGGTTCTTCGAAAAGTTACTAAAGATCGTCACCCTGAACTTGTTTTAGGGTCTTTTTTTTAATTTTTGGATTGTCATCTCTATGAGTTTGGTGGTAATTTAAATGTTATTCGGTTTTAACAAGGACTCGTGATTTATCGTGGGTAATGGTTAGAACGCAGAGTTCTGCGAATTGAGCGGATGGTCACAGATTGGATTTTGAAAGGGTGAATGTTTTCGATTTTTAAGGGATGAGATGCTGAAACGAGTTAGCATGACGCTAGGGTTTAATGTTGTGGGTTTTTCATAACGTTACTAAAGATCGTCACCCTGAACTTGTTTCAGGGTCTTTTTATTTTAAGAATTCACTCTTTCGGAGTTGGGTTCATGTCTAGTTGGCCTGTAATTCGCTGAAAAGCGACGTGGTTAGTGGATAGAAAATTTCGATTGTGATTGGCAGAAACGCAATGCACTGCGTCTTTGCCGTTGTAATGAGGTAATGCAGTAGGGACGCTATTTAGCGCCATTAATTAGTTTTTTAGCGAAAAGAGTTCGTGTATTTTGAAAGCGAAAGCGACGAATTCCCCCATCTGCATAAGCGCAGTGGGAAGTGAAGGCAACATTTTTTAGTTTGAGCTCTATATTCTGCTTAGCTAAACGAAATATTTGACTATTTTAGCGGCTTACAGACCAAAATCAGTCCATCATCTATGAGAAATCATCGTCTACTCATTGCGATTTTTCTATTAGCCATAATTACTTTCCCCGTTGCCGCTCAAGATGCTGGCGAACAGGACCCAAAGTTGCCCAAAGAATTAGTTAAAGCCTACGACGCCTACAATGCGCAAGAATATTTTTACGCGATAGAGCTCTTAAAAGATGCTTATAGCGAAGCGAAGGGACGAGAAGAGAAGGCCAAGGTTCTGTTTCTTACGGCCGAGTCTTACCGCATGCTGAACGATTATAAGAATGCGGAAACGAATTACGAGAAAGCGCGTAAAGTTGGTTATGATGATCCTATTGCAATGTTACGCAAGGGAGATATGCTCAAGGCGCAAGGAGAATACGAAGAAGCGATTACCGTTTACCAAGATTATAAAAAAGAAAATCCAACAGACCCTGCGGCTGATTTAGCCATTTCAAGTACGCGCCAAGCAATTGAGTGGAAATCAAAGCCATCTCAGTATCAGGTGGATAATATGAAAGACTTGAACTCACGCGAAATGGATTTTTCGGTGATGTATGGTGGCGATCGAAATGAAAATGATGTGGTTTATTTCGTTTCCTCCCGAGAAGAGTCGGTAGGAAATGATGAAGATGGTTGGATTGGTCAGCCTTTTATGGACATCTACGTAAGTAATGCCGAACGCAAAGGTCGTCGTCGTCGCAGAGGCAATGAAGATGATAATGAAGAGGTGAGCTATGCAGATCTTAAATGGTCTACTCCCGTTCCTTTGGATGAGATGGGGATTTTGAACACGGAGTATCACGAAGGTACTGCCACTTTTGACAGCCGTAAAAAGGAACTTTATTTTACGCGTTGTATTAAGGAAAATAATGAGAAATTGGGTTGTGCCATTTACATTACTGAAATGGTGGGCCAAGATTGGAAAGAACCTGAACCAATTATTATTGGGTCAGATACCTCTGCCAACGTGGGCCACCCATCCTTGTCGCCAGATGATAAATTCCTATACTTCGTTTCGGATGATTTCGATAGCCAAGGAAAGCACGATATTTTCGTAACCACTTTTGATAGAAGATCTAAGACCTGGAAAGAGCCAAAAAATTTAGGACCCAAAGTAAACAGTAGTGAAAGTGAATACTATCCTATTATTCATGGTGATGGTTATTTGTACTTCTCTTCCAATGGCCACGGAGGAATGGGTGGTTTAGATGTTTTCCGTGTTTCTATAGGGGAAGATGGCATGCCGAATGGCGATATTGAAAACATGAAATATCCTATCAATACCAATTATGATGATTTTCATCTGATTTGGGAGCCAGGTAGTGAAACAAAAAAAGGTTTTTTGTCGTCAAACCGCAGCGGTGGTTCTGGTAGCGATGATATATATGCGGTTTATCGCACACCACTTGTTTTTAATATTGAAGGGGTCGTTTTGAGTTTCAAAACCAAAGCCCCTATTCCAGAAGCCACGGTAAAATTAGACGGATCTGATGGTAGCTCTTTTGAAGTTACGGCTGATGCAGATGGTTATTATATTTTCGATGATACCAAGGTGAGCGAGAATGTAAACTATAAATTAACTTTTGAGAAGAAGAAATTCCTTTCCAACACGGGTGATGTTAGTACCATTGGCTTTGAGCTAGATGCTTTCGAATATGTTCCTTCTGCTTCTTATTTTATCAAGCGAATTAAGCTTAATAAGGAACTCGATCCAATTGAGGATCCTATTGTTTTACCGAACGTATTCTTTGATTTAGGGAAATGGGACTTACGTCCTGAAGCGATGCAAGCCCTGGATTCGGTAATTGCTATCCTTAATAATAACCCCACTATTGTAATTGAGATGCGTTCTCATACAGATTACCGTGATAGTGATGAACGAAACATAAAATTATCCCAAAAAAGAGCGGATACTACTGTTAGTTATATTGTATCGAAGGGAATTAATCCTGGACGTTTAGTAGCAAAAGGAATGGGCGAAAGTGATCCATTTAAAATTCCTGAAGGTTATGATGGTTACGGTAAAGGTATGTTTGAAGCGGGTAGTGTTCTAACGGAGTCTTTTATCAAAAAACAAAGTCCCGAGAAGCAAGAGGTAGGTAACCAAATTAACCGTCGTACCGACTTCAAGGTATTACGTGACGATTTTGTACCCGAGGACCCCGTGGTGCAAGAAGGCGTGAATGTAAGTGAACTAATTAAAGAGAAGCGCGCTGATGCGAATGCTGCGCCTGAGCCAGGTGAGATTTACATCTTAGCGAAGCCAGAAAGTTTTGGTGCCATTGCACGTCGTTATAAATTAAACATGCGCGAGTTTAAGGAAATGAATGGCGGTCTGCGCGGAGTTCGTCCTTTTGCTGGCTTGCAACTTAAAGTTGAGAAAGACGGTAATTACGAAGAATGGGATGCTACACATTACCTGGTAAGGCGCCGCGGTCAAGATCTCAAAGACATCGCCAAGGAATTGGATATGGACGATGATACGCTTGAGGAATTGAATCCTGAAATTGACGAAATTGGTGTTCAGCCGGGTCTTTGGGTGAGAATTAAGTAGCTTTAATAAATAATTATGGAGCGCCCTGTGGTTTTACCGCGGGGCGCTTTTATTTTTGCAATATGAAAAAGGATTCTTCTAAGTACGCACAGCGTGGTGTTTCCTCTCAAAAGGAGGATGTACATCAGGCCATTAAGAAACTAGACAAAGGTTTGTTTCCGCAGGCCTTTTGTAAAATCATTCCCGATAGCTTAACAGGTAGTGAAGATCACTGCTTGGTTATGCATGCTGATGGGGCGGGGACTAAGTCGAGTTTGGCCTATATGTACTGGAAGGAAACGGGTGATTTGTCGGTATGGAAAGGTATAGCCCAAGATGCCTTGATTATGAATATCGACGATTTACTTTGTGTGGGAGCGGTAGATTCGCCCATTTTAGTATCGTCTACCATTGGTCGTAATAAGAACCTTATTCCCGGTGAAGTTTTAGGTGCCATTATTAATGGAACCCAAGAACTGATTGAAGAGTTAAATTCGCAAGGCATGCACTTGGAACTTACAGGCGGAGAAACTGCCGATGTGGGAGATTTGGTGCGCACCATTATTGTGGATAGCACGGTTACCGCGCGGATGCGTCGCGATGAAGTAATTGATAATAGTAGCATTGCTCCGGGGCAGCTAATTGTGGGACTGTCGTCTTCTGGCCAAGCCAGTTACGAAAAGGAGTATAATGGAGGAATGGGGAGTAATGGACTGACCTCGGCCCGCCATGATGTTTTTGCCCATTATTTAGCGGAGAAATTCCCCGAGTCATTCGATCCGATGGTGCCGAAAGAATTGGTGTATAGTGGCAAGTCTAAGTTAACCGATGCGGTAGAAGGCGCGCCTTTAGATGCGGGTAAATTGGTTTTATCACCCACCCGAACCTACGGTCCTATTATCGCCGAAATATTAAAACAGCACCGTTCTTCCGTAAGGGGAATGGTACATTGTAGTGGTGGCGCCCAAACCAAAGTGCTACACTTTATAAAAGAGCATCATATTATTAAGGATAATATGTTTGCCGTACCCCCATTATTCAAGCTTATTCAAAACTCATCTGGCACCAGCTGGAAGGAAATGTATGAGGTATTTAATATGGGACATCGCATGGAAATTTACTGCGATGCTGCCGTGGCCGAATCCATAATTGCCATTAGTAAAACCTTTGCGGTAGATGCGCAGGTAATTGGGCGAGTGGAAGCGAGTGATAGGCCTCAGGTTTCTATTAAATCTGAGTTTGGGGATTTCGAGTACTTTAAGAGTTAAGAAAAATGCAAGAAAAATTAGATCAGATAAAACAGCGCTTTGATGAGGTAAACGACCTTATTATACAGCCCGATATAATTGCCGATCAGCAGCGCTATGTGAAGCTGAATAAGGAATATAAAGACCTAAAAAAGGTGGTAGATGCGCGCGAAGAGTATATGGAGCTAAGCGAGCGATTAGGTGAAGCTAAAGATTTGATTAACAATAGCGGCGATGAGGAGATGCGCGATATGGCCAAGATGGAGCTGGAGGAGATTGAGCCCGCCTTGGAGGACCTCGAAGGACGAATCCGCTTTATGCTTATTCCTAAAGATCCGGAAGACGATAAAAATGCGGTGCTGGAAATTAGAGCGGGAACGGGTGGTGATGAAGCTTCGATTTTTGCGGGCGATTTAGCTAAAATGTATACCCGCTATTGCGAGACGCGCGGCTGGAAAGTCGAAATCGTTGATTACAGCGAAGGAACCATGGGTGGCTATAAAGAAATTATAATGGAGGTTACCGGTGACGATGTTTACGGGATCCTAAAATTTGAAAGTGGGGTGCATCGCGTACAGCGAGTACCGCAAACGGAGACGCAGGGAAGGGTGCATACTTCCGCGGCTACCGTGGCGGTTCTGCCCGAAGCGGAAGAAGTGGATGTAGAGTTGAATCCCGCCGATGTGGAAATGCATACTTCTCGCTCAGGCGGAGCGGGTGGTCAGAACGTAAACAAGGTAGAAACCAAAGTGCAGTTGACGCACAAACCGACCGGTATAGTAGTGGTTTGTCAGGTAGAGCGTACCCAGTTGGGAAACCGCGCCCGTGCCATGCAAATGCTACGTACCAAGTTGTATGAAATTGAATTGGAGAAGCATAATAGTGCTATTTCTAGCAAGCGTAAAACCTTGGTGGCTTCGGGTGACCGCTCAGCTAAGATTCGCACCTATAACTATCCTCAGGGTAGGGTTACCGATCATCGCATCGGTTTAACAGCCTATAACTTAAATGATGTTATAAACGGTGAGATTCAAAAATTTATTGACGAATTAATGCTAGCCGAAAACGCAGAACGTTTGCGTGAGGGCAGCGAAGCATAGACTATGAAACGCAGCGCTTTAGAGGCCCAAATTAGAGCCAAAAAATCGGTACTTTGTGTGGGTTTAGATACGGATTTGGAGAAAATCCCGTCCCATCTGTTAGCAACAGAAGATCCCATTTTCGAATTCAATAAGGCTATTATTGATGCCACTCACCCCTATACGGTGGCCTACAAACCCAATTTGGCGTTTTATGAAGCGGAGGGTTTGAAAGGCTGGCAGAGCTTGGAGCGCACGATTCGTTATTTAGATGAAAATTACCCCGAATGTTTCAGTATTGCCGATGCAAAGCGTGGGGATATTGGTAATACCAGCGCGCGTTATGCCAAGGCATTTTTTGAAGAATTACCTTTTGATTCCTTAACCATAGCTCCTTATATGGGGGAAGATTCGGTGAAGCCCTTTCTTGCTTATGCCGATAAGTGGATTATTCTACTTGCTTTAACCTCCAACCCAGGTGCCGCCGATTTCCAGTTTTTATCGGTAGATGAGCAAACGCAACTATTTGAAAGGGTTTTAGCTAAGAGTCAGGAATGGGCCACCGAGGAGGAATTAATGTTTGTAGTAGGTGCTACTAAGGCCGCCTTTTTAGAAAGGGTGCGCAAGATTGCTCCTAATCATTTTCTTTTAGTGCCAGGCGTGGGCGCTCAAGGCGGAAGCGTTAGCGAGGTCATGCAGCATGGTATGGGTAGAGATTCAGCCGCTTTATTAATTAATTCATCGCGGGGTATTATTTACGCTTCGGCTGAGAAAGATTTCGCGGAGAAGGCGGGTGCTGCAGCGAAGGAGTTGCAGGCGGAGATGGAGGTTTTTTGTAATTAGACCGCTGGCGCTGTGAGATTTGAGTAGTGAGAAGGGTTTGGTAGGGTGATGCGTGTTTCTCTGAGGGTGTAATTTGATTGAAATTCAGTCGTAATTCAGTCGTAATTCAGTTGGAAAGACGTGGATGATGGAGAGGGGAATTTGGTTGTAATTGTTGGCTATAGAGATGTCGCACCTGACGTTGCTTGGATTGGGTTTAGGGTGAGCGTTTTCGGTTTTTAATGGCGAAGATGCTGAAACGAGTTCAGCATGACGGTAGAGTGGAGCGTTGTGTGGTTCTAGAATATTATAAAAGTACGGTTACCCTGAACTGGTTTCAGGGTCTTTTTTAGGTTTAGGAATGGAATTTCAATTGTAATTCGTTTGAAATAATAGAAGAGCTGCGGCAGCTGCGAATTACCGGTAGCATCATGTAGTAGAAGAAAACCAAGCTGCGGCAGCTGCGGATTCTTGGTGATTGCATTTTGGTTTTGTTTGAGCACACTGTTAAAATCCCCTAGGGATCACATAATTGTAGAAATCGTATCCTTGCGCAAACAGAGCGCCGTAGGTGCGACATCTCGATTCATAGCATCACCCCTTCGGGGTTTTGATTATCTATTTCATTATTTTCTATTATAGTGTCATCCCTTCGGGATTGGATGCGTTGTAATTCGGTTGTAATTCAGTTGTAATGCAGTTGGAAGGACGTGGATGGTGGAGAGGGGAATTTGGTTGTAATTGTTGGCTATAGAGATGTCGCACCTGACGTTGCTTGGATTGGGTTTAGGGTGAGCGTTTTCGGTTTTTAATGGCGAAGATGCTGAAACGAGTTCAGCATGACGGTAGAGTCGAGTGTTGTGTGGTTCTAGAATATTATAAAAGGACGGTCACCCTGAACTGGTTTCAGGGTCTTTTTAATTTTAAGAACGTCATGCCTTTGGGATTGGATGTATTGTTATTCAGTCGTAATTCAGTAGGAAAGACGTGGATGGTGGAGAGGGGAATTCGGTTGTAATTTAATTGTTATTCGGTTTTATATTGACACGCGATTTATCGCGGGTGCCTAGTGGTATGCAGATTGGTTTGCGTGATTTTTTACCACAGAGTTCGCGGAGGATGCACAAAGGACACGGAGGGGGGATTTGTTAAGATGGATGTTTTCGTTTTTAAAGGAAAGAGATGCTGAAACGAGTTAGCCATGACATATTTATTAATGCGTTGATTTTCAATTGGTATCTCGCGATAGAGTAAGCATTCTCAAGATATTTTAGACTCCTTTTTTGCATGATCAAAAAAGAAGGAAAAAAATCTAGGCTCCAATTCCTCACCTTAAAAATATTCCCCTTTGCTAAGCTCGGTGGGCGAGTTCCCGCTGGTCACTTCCCAATTCGCTAGGGCAAAGGCTTTTATTTTGAAGCTTCGTAATTGAGGCCGGATAACCTACTAATAACAATTACGTTAAAATTAAAATGGGAATTTCCGATGCTTTTCCTTGGCTATATGTCATCAAATCTTCTTGGTTTACCTGCGGAAAACTCTTCTCTCAGCATGACGGCAGAGTGGGGGCGTTGTGGGTTCATCGAAGCGTTACTAAAGATTGTGACCATGGGGGAGGTAAATCCAGGTGTGGTCGAGCGCAAACAAACATTTATCAAAAACGCTTAGGGCGGATGCAGCTTTAATTTGCTTTAGTTTTAGCCTTGGATTTGAGAACGTCTAATAGAAGGCAGCTGAGTTAGTTGTTTTTTACGCGGATTTTATCGAGGAGAAGGCTGAGGGTTTCAGCTTCTTCGGTACTGATATTATGCAGGGCTTTATCGATAAGGACTTCTTCTTCGTCGATTCTTCTAAGCTTTTCTAAGCCAAGGGAGGTAATGCATACATCGACTAGGCGTTTATCGCTGGCGCAAGTGATTTTAGTAACGAGTTCTTTTTTCATCAAACGATCGACAATACGGGAGGAGTCACTCATTTTATCGAGCATACGTTCGCGGATTTGTAGGGTGCTTAAGGGATCTGGATGACTACCGCGCAGGATACGTAAAACATTGAACTGCTGAGTGGTAAGTTCTTCGCCTTGCAATAAGCCGCGCATTTGTTCTTGCAGCCAATTGTTGGTGTACATGATGTTGATAAAGGCCTTTTGATACGAACTGCGGAAATTCTTCTGCTTGATTTCTTCTTGAATCCCCATGCGGAAAACTCTGTATTTTATGTGAAGTGCTAAAATACTGTTTAAACATCAAATAACCATGACCGAAGATTTTTTACACTATTTATGGAAGTATCAGAACTTTAACAGTGCCTTTAAGCTGAGCAGTCGGGGGCAAAAATTAAAGGTGGTTCACCCGGGCTATCACAATCACGATAGCGGTCCCGATTTTTTAGAAGCCAAAATTTACCTCGATAATCAACTTTGGGTCGGGCAGGTGGAATTACACGTGAAAGCGAGTGATTGGTATAAACATCAGCATCAGTTTGATCCGGTTTACCAAAATGTAATCCTGCATGTGGTTTATGATGATGATCAGAAGGTGTATCTCAATTCTGAAGAGGAATTGCCTTGTATAAGTCTAAAAGGTTGTTTTGACGAATATCTGTATTGGCGCTTCGAGCAGTTGATGCAGAACCAAGACAGCATTGCCTGCGCATCTTCCTTTAAGGGGGTAGATGATATTTTAAAAAGCAGTATGATTGATCGCCTAATTGCCGAAAGGTTGGTGATGAAGAGTGCGGTTTTAGAGCAAATTTTAGAGGAAACGCAAGGTGATTGGCAAGAGAGTTTTTACCGTTTCTTAGCTTATGGTATAGGACTAAAGGTTAATGCGGAGCCGATGTTGCTTTTAAGTAGGGCTTGTCCGGCAAGGCTTTGGCGACCGCTGCGGAATCAGACGAATCAAATGGAGGCCTTGTTTTTTGGTCAGGCCGGACTGTTGGGCGAACAAGATGATTATGCGCAAGAATTAGGGCGGGAATATCGCTTTTTGAGTGGTAAGCATAATTTATCGCCTCTGCCCAAGGAGCTGTGGAAGTACTCTCGCATGCGACCGCCGGCTTTTCCCGATTTTCGCTTGGCGCAATTCGTTGGGCTTCTGCGCAAGCGGGAGTTTTTAGCAAGAGAAGTTTTAGAGATCAAAGAGGAAGGGGAATTACGGCAATTATTGACTTTTGATGAGAATGCCTACTGGCAGCGGCACTATCGCTTGGGGAAGGCATCTGCCCGCGAGCATAAAGTGGCTTTAGGGGAGCAAGGTTATGAGGCCTTGGTGATTAATGTGGTGGTACCGTATTTATTTTTGTACGCCAAGAAAAAGGATAGGCAAGAGTATCAGGAGCGGGCTTTAAGTTTGTTGCAAGCGCTTCAAGCAGAGGGGAATAAGGTGGTGCGAATCTATATTCAATTGGGCTTTCAGGCGAAGTCGGCTTTGGAGTCGCAGGCTTTATTACAATGGCATAAGTATTATTGTACCGCTAAAAAATGCTTAAATTGCAGCGTCGGAAATCAACTAATAAAAAGCTAAACATGGATAAGATTAGAGATGTTTTTGAAAGATGGGGCTTTGAAGTATGCGCCCGATCAGGTGAGCGCATGGGCATTTCGGCCGGTGTGGTACGCCGTTATTTTATTTATACCTCCTTCTTAACTCTCGGATCGCCCGTGATTCTTTATCTTATTTTGGCCTTCTGGATCCAAATTAAAGATCATTTACACAGTAGACGTTTTTCCGTTTTAGATTTATAGAAGCATTGCAACAGGGAACCCTTCTCCGCAAGTTTAGTATTATCGTTTTTTTACTCTTTGGCTTAATGCTCATTGGGGTGATGGGCTATATGTGGTTTGAAGGCTATAATTTTTCGGAGGCCTTTTACATGACCATTATTACCGTCAGCACGGTGGGCTTTGGTGAGGTACATCGGCTGAGTGCAGCGGGGCAGTGGTTTACCTCCTTTCTAATCATCGGTAGTTTTGGTACTTTCGCTTATGGCTTAAGTTCTTTAACGCAAGCCCTTATTTCGGGCGATTTAGCCAGAGAATTTAAAAAGCGAAACTTGAATAAAGCGATTCATAATATTAGCGATCACGTGATTATTTGCGGATACGGTCGCAATGGCCGCCGCGCCCATCAGAAACTAAAGGCCTACGGGCAGGAGGTTTTGATTATTGAAAATGATCCGAAAATAATTGAACAGCATTTACACAGTGCGGAAATATTATTCTTAGAAGGGGATGCCACAGAAGATGTGGTGCTGGAACAAGCAGGTATAGCCCGAGCGCGGGCCTTGGTGAGTACCTTAAGTAAAGATGCGGATAATCTTTTCGTAATTATTTCCGCACGAAATCTTAATAAAAACATCCGCCTTATTAGTCGCGCATCTAGCGAAAGCACGGAAAAGAAATTACGCACAGTAGGGGCGGATTCGGTGGTAATGCCGGAAGGCGTTGGGGGCGGACATATGGCTTCTTTGGTAGTGAATCCCAATACAGTAGAGTTTTTAGAGCACCTTTCGGTAGAAGGGAGTTCATCAATAAATTTGGAAGAAATAGAACTGAGCGAATTGATTGGCCAGGCGAGTTCTTGCAGTTTAAACGATTTGCAAATTCGGCAGAAAACAGGATGCACGGTAATTGGCATTCGCGATCCGGAAGGGACTTATCAAATTAACCCCGAAAGCAATCTGATATTAGCGGCGCGCTCGAAACTCTTTGTTTTAGGAACAGCGGCGCAGATAAAGAGCTTAAATCAGCTTTTAGACGAAAGAACCAACCACAAAATTTAATAGCATGAAAATATTAATCACTGGCTCTAACGGATTATTGGGCCAAAAGTTAGTACATCAATTAAGCGCCGATAAGGAGGTAGAATTGGTTGCCTCAGCCCGGGGCGAAAACCGCTTGGAGCATCGGGAGGGTTACCGTTATCGTTCTTTAGATATCACAAATGCGGCAGAAGTTTCCGAAGTTATTGGCGAGGAGAAGCCAGCAGTCATAATTCATACCGCGGCCATGACCAATGTGGATATCTGCGAGTCGGATAAGGCGGGTTGTGATGCTTTAAATGTGGATGCGGTGCAATATATTGTTGAAGCGTGTGAAGCGAATGATGTGCATTTGGTGCATCTTTCCACGGATTTTATTTTCGATGGAGAAGAAGGTCCTTTGGATGAAAATGCTGTGCCCAATCCGGTAAGTTATTACGGTGAGTCTAAATTAAAGGCGGAGCAAATTATTCAGGCTTCTAGCGTAAAAAACGCGATTTTAAGAACGGTTCTAGTTTATGGGGTAGCCGAGAAAATGAGTCGCTCAAATATTGTTTTATGGGCCAAGGGTGCTTTGGAGAAAGGTGCTCCCATAAATGTGGTGGACGATCAGTTTCGTACGCCTACCCTGGCGGAAGATTTAGCGCAGGGCTGTGTTTTATCGGCCAAGCAAAAAGCGGAGGGGATTTATAATATTTCGGGCCCCGATTTCTTTAATATTATTGATATGGTGCGGGCCATCGCGCGTTTTTGGAAATTGGATGAGTCGTTAATTGGTGCAGTGTCTTCTGCTACGCTTAATCAGCCGGCTAAACGTCCCCCGAAAACGGGTTTTATTGTGGATAAGGCCCGCCGAGAATTGGGGTATAAACCGCATAGTTTTGAAGAGGGTTTGATGTTGGTGGATAGGCAGATTTTGGCAGAGAGTTGAGGATAGTAGTTAGTAGTTAGTACAAAGTACTTAGTTGGGGGAACCTGCTAGGGTATTATGTAAGCCTCCGGAAGGGGGCTTTTTTTTGGGGAGTTATAATTAAGTAGTTAGAAGGCATTTTGGTAGGTTGGGTGTTTTTGGTTTTTAATGCCGAAGATGCTGAAACAAGTTCAGCATGACGGTAGAGTGAAGAGTTGTGTGGTTCTAGAATATCATAAAAGGACGGTCACCCTGAACTTGCTTCAGGGTCTCTTTTAGTTTTAGGAGGAGTAATTCTGTGTTGATAATCGAAGAGCTGCGGCAACTGCGAATTATCGGTAGCATCGCATGGTAGAAGAAAACCAAGCTGCGGCAGCTGCGGATTTATGGGTTTCCAGAATTGTTGTGCGCGTTTTTAACCACAAAGTAAGCAGAGAGATGCACAAAGGACACGGAGGTTTTTTCGTTAGAGAGGATGATTTCGGTTTTTAAGGATTGAGATGCTGAAACGAGTTCAGCTTGACGCTAGAGTGGAGTGTTGTGTGGTTCTAGAATATCATAAAAGGACGGTCACCCTGAACTTGTTTCAGGGTCTCTTTTAGGTTTAGGAGGAGTAATTCTGTGTAGATAAACGAAGAGCTGCGGCAGCTGCGAATTGTCGGTAGTATCATGTAGTAGAAGAAAACCAAGCTGCGGCAGCTGCGGATTTATGGTGATTGCATTTCGGTTTTGTTTGAACACATTGTTAAAATCCCGTAGGGATGGTATGATTGTAGAAATCGGATCCTGCGTAAACAGAGCCCCAGCGGGGCGACATCTCGATAGAATGAATAGCCGAAAATTTCCAAGCGCCGTAGGTGCGGCATCTCGATGGGTTGTGTCACCCCTTCAGGGTTTTGATTATCTATTTCATTATTTTCTATTATCATGTCATCCCTTCGGGATTGGTTGCTTTGTAATTCGGTTGTAATTCAGTTGGAAAGACGTGGATGGTGGAGAGGGAAATTCGGTTGTGATTGGTAGGTTGCTACCGCGATATAGCACCTGACGGCGCTTGGATTGGTTTTAGGGTGGGTGTTTTTGGTTTTTAATGGCGAAGATGCTGAAACGAGTTACCCATGACATCTTTTTAATGCGTTGATTTTCAATGGGCATCTCGCGATAGAGTAAGTACTCTCAAGATACTTTAGACTCCTTTTTTGCATGATCAAAAAAGAAGGAAAAAAATCTAGGCTCCAATTCCTCTCTTCAAAAACCTTCATAAAAGGCAAGTTCGGTGGGCGAGCTCCTCACGTCGCTTCCCAACTCACTAAGCCTTTCATTTTTATTTTTGGCGATCGTAATTGAGGCCGGAAAACCTACTAATAATGATTTCGCTAGATTGACAATTGGAATTTTCTATGCTTTTGTTTCCTATATGTCATCAAATCTTCTGCGTTTACCCGCGGAAAACTCTTTTCTCAGCATGACGGCAGGATGGTGGTGTTGTTGTATTTCGAAAACATAATTAAAAGACAGTCACCCTGAACTTGCTTCAGGGTCTCTTTTAGTTTTAGGAGGAGTTATTCAGTGGAGAAAATCGAAGAGCTGCGGCAGCTGCGAATTATCGGTAGTATCATGTAGTAGAAGAAAACCAAGCTGCGGCAGCTGCGGATTTATGGGTTTCCAGAATTGTTGTGCGCGTTTTTAACCACAAAGTAAGCAGAGAGATGCACAAAGGACACGGAGGTTTTTTTGTTAGAGAGGGTGTTTACCGTTTTTAAGGATGGAGATGCTGAAACGAGTTACCCCATGATATCTTTTTTAACGCACTGATTTCAATAGATATTGCACGATAAAGTAAGCCTTCCCAAGATATTTCAGACTCCTTTTTTGCATGATCAAAAAAGAAGGAGAAAAATCTAGGCTCCAATTCCTCACCTTAAAAATATTCCCCTTTGCCAAGCTCAGTGGGCGAGCTTCCTTCGGTCGCTATGTTACAAACAGTTTTTTTATTTTTTAAAGGAGTTTGTGAGCTCGTCGCGTTGCTCCTCGGTTCCCAATTTGCTAAAGCAAAGGCTTTTATTTTGAAGCCTCGTAATTGAGGCCAGAAAACCTACTAATAATAATTTCGGTAGATTGAAAATTGGAACTTTCAATGCTTTTGTTTCCTAGTTATGTCATGAAATCTTATGGGTTTACACGGAATCTTGTTTTGCCTATTCATAGGTGGCTGAGGCTCTCGAAGCCACGGTTTTTAGGGTGGATGTTTTCGGTTTTTAAGGGACGAGATGCTGAAACGAGTTCAGCATGACGATAGAGTGGAGTGTTGTGTTGTTCTAGAATATCATAAAAGGACGGTTGCCCTGAACTGGTTTCAGGGTCTTTTCTTGTTTAGGGCAGAGGATAGATTCCCTTGGGAAGCAAGGGGCAAAAGCTTTAGAAAGACTAATTTAGCGCGGGATGGGGTGGTTATTGGGTGCTTCGTGTAAATAGGAGGTAAATTTTTTCACTTAGTCTTTTTGCAATTAGGAAATTAGCATATATTTGCAGCCCGAAAAACGAAAGAAGCGCAGCGCATAAAATTAATATACTATGAAACGTACTTTTCAACCATCAAATCGTAAGAGAAGAAATAAGCACGGATTCCGTGAAAGAATGTCAACGGCTAATGGTCGTAAAATTGTTGCTTCTCGTCGCGCGAAAGGCCGTAAAAGGCTAACTGTTTCCAGCGGAAATCACAAGGGTTAAGATGCTCTTGCTATTATAATATTAAGGTGTTGCCATGGCAGCACCTTTTTTTTTGACTAGTCCTTCGTATTTTGCAAATTCTTATCTCTTAAATAATTAACATGCCCAAGGATAATTCCATCAAACATATTCTCATCATCGGTAGCGGCCCGATTGTAATTGGTCAGGCTTGCGAATTTGATTATTCTGGCTCTCAAGCCGCGCGTTCTTTGCGCGAGGAGGGAATTGAAGTTTCCCTGATTAATAGCAATCCGGCCACTATTATGACTGATAAGGTGGTAGCGGATAATGTATACTTATTGCCTTTAGAGGTTTCTTCTTTAGAGAAGATTTTGAAGGAACAGAAGATTGATGCGGTATTGCCAACCATGGGTGGACAAACGGCTTTAAACCTTTGTATTGAAGCGGATAAGGATGGTCTTTGGGAAGAGCACGGCGTGAAAATTATTGGGGTGGATATCGATGCGATTAATATTACGGAGGATCGCGAAGAGTTCCGTAAATTGATGGGGCAGATTGATATTCCGATGGCACCGGCGAAAACGGCAACGTCCTTTTTGAAAGGAAAGGAAGTGGCGCAGGAATTTGGCTTTCCGCTGTGTATTAGAGCGAGTTATACCTTGGGTGGTTCGGGTGCGACCTTTGTGCATACCAAAGAGGAGTTTGAAGAAAGTTTGAGCCGTGGCTTGGAGATTTCTCCTATTCATGAGGTGATGATTGATAAGGCCTTATTGGGCTGGAAAGAATTTGAATTAGAGTTATTGCGCGATAGCAATGATAATGTGATTATCATTTGCTCAATTGAGAATATGGACCCGATGGGGATTCATACGGGTGATTCGATTACGGTGGCACCGGCGATGACTTTATCGGATACGACTTATCAGCGCATGCGCGATATGGCGATTAAGATGATGCGCTCAATTGGGAATTTTGCCGGAGGCTGTAATGTGCAGTTTGCGGTAAGCCCAGATGAGAAAGAAGACATTGTAGCGATAGAGATTAATCCGCGCGTTTCCCGTTCATCAGCTTTAGCTTCTAAGGCAACGGGGTATCCAATTGCGAAGGTAGCGGCGAAATTGGCGATAGGTTATAATTTAACAGAGTTAGACAATCAGATTACCAAGACCACTTCAGCTTATTTTGAGCCTACTTTGGATTATGTGATTGTGAAGATTCCACGTTGGAATTTTGACAAGTTTGAAGGATCCGATCGCCGTTTAGGCATACAGATGAAGTCGGTAGGCGAGGTGATGGGTATTGGTCGTTCTTTCCAGGAAGCTCTGCACAAAGCGGCGCAGTCTTTAGAGATTAAGCGCAATGGCTTGGGAGCGGATGGCAAAGGTGAAACCGATCAGGAAACGATTTTAGAAGCTTTGGAAAAAGCCAGCTGGAATCGTGTATTTATGATTTACGATGCGATGCAAATGGGAATTCCTCTGCGTCGTATTCACGATATTACCCGCATTGACATGTGGTTTTTACGCCAGATGCAAGAGTTGGTAGAAATTCAAAAGGACATAGAGAAGCATACGTTAGCGGATATTCCTTATGACTTGCTGTTAGATGCCAAGACTAAAGGTTTTGCGGATCGTCAGATTGCCCACATGATTGGCGTATTGGAGAGTGAAGTGCATGATAAACGTACTGCTTTAGGCATCAATCGCGTGTGGAAGCTGGTGGATACTTGTGCGGCAGAATTTGAAGCGCAAACCCCTTATTTCTATTCTACTTTCGAGCATGAGTATGAAACGGCGGAAGGAGTTCGCGGGGTAGAAAACGAAAGTATTTCTTCTGATCGGAAAAAGATAGTAGTATTAGGATCTGGTCCCAACCGTATTGGTCAGGGTATTGAATTCGATTACAGTTGTGTACACGGGGTATTGGCAGCGAAGGAATGCGGCTATGAAACGATAATGATTAACTGTAATCCCGAGACGGTATCGACTGACTTTGATACAGCCGATAAATTGTATTTCGAGCCGGTATTTTGGGAGCATATATACGATATCATTTTGCATGAGAAGCCCGTGGGGGTAATTGTGCAATTGGGTGGACAAACGGCTTTGAAATTAGCGGAGAAATTAGAACGCTACGGTATTCCGATTGTGGGCACGAGTGCTAAGAGTCTGGATTTGGCGGAAGACCGCGGAAGTTTTTCGGAATTACTGCGGGAGAACGATATACCTTATCCCCGTTTTGGTGTGATTGAAAACGCCGAGGAGGCAAGAGAATTAGCCGATGAATTAGGCTTCCCCATTTTGGTACGTCCTAGCTATGTATTGGGCGGACAAGGGATGAAGATTGTAATTAATCAGGATGAACTAGAGCATCACGTGGTGAATTTATTTAAGTCCATCCCAGGAAACCGCGTGCTTTTAGACCATTATTTAGAAGGCGCAATTGAGGCGGAGGCCGATGCGATTTGCGACGGTGAGGAGGTTTATATTATAGGCATTATGGAGCACGTGGAGCCCTGTGGTATTCACTCGGGCGATTCCAATGCCACTTTACCGCCTTTTAATTTAGGCGACTTGATTATTCAGCAAATTGAAGATCATACCCGTAAGATTGCTTTGGCTTTGAATACAGTGGGCTTGATTAATATTCAGTTTGCGATTAAGGACGATATGGTGTACATCATTGAGGCGAATCCAAGGGCATCACGCACGGTTCCCTTTATTGCCAAGGCTTATGATGAGCCCTATGTGAACTACGCGACAAAAGTGATGTTAGGAGAAAAGAAAATAAAGGATTTTACGTTTAATCCGCAGCGTAAAGGCTGGGCGATTAAGCAGCCGGTCTTTTCGTTTAACAAGTTCCCTAATGTAAACAAGAACCTCGGTCCGGAGATGAAATCGACAGGAGAAAGCATCTATTTTATTGATAGTCTGCGCGATCCCGTTTTCAAGAAGATTTATGCTGAGCGTAATTTGTACTTAAGTAAATAGTGATTTTGATTCGATTATTATTATTCATCAGTTTCTTTTATATCGGTTATTTCATCTTGCGAAAGCTGGTGATTAGGCCTTTTCGTGAGGGTATGCAGAGCCGTGGGCAAGCGCGGAACGCATCTACCGAAAGGGCGAATACGGCCAGGCAAGAAGGGGAGGTAAGTGTGACTTTTGACCCGAAGCAAAGCCAGGCGCATGACAATGGCGTAGGCGAGTATATCGACTATGAGGAAGTGCGCGACGAGGACGAGAAGAAATGAAAGTCTTTACCGTATTAGGAGCCAGGCCCCAGTTTATAAAGGCGGCGGTTTTTAGTGCGCTGTGGCGCGATGCGGGCGAAGAGGAGGTGATACTTCATACCGGGCAGCATTTTGACTATGCCATGAGTGGGGCTTTTTGGGAAGAAGGTAAATTGCCGAAGCCCAAGTATAATTTAGGGATACATTCCCTGACCCACGGAGCGATGACGGGCCGAATGCTAGAAGGCATTGAGCAGGCTCTGATGTTGGAGAAACCCGATTTAGTGCTGATTTACGGCGATACCAATTCGACTATGGCGGGTGCTTTAGCGGCAGCGAAGTTGCATATTCCCATTGCGCATGTAGAGGCGGGTTTGCGCTCTTTTAATTGGGCGATGCCTGAGGAGCAGAATCGGGTGATTAGCGATCGCCTGAGCCAATATCATTTTAGTACTTCGGCAGCCGCTAGCGCACAGTTGTTAGAAGAGGGTCTGTCGCCTGATGGCATTTATAATGTGGGCGATATTATGTACGATGCGCTATTAGCGGAAATGCAGAAACCCAGCACGATGGATAATATCCAGGCCGGAGATTTTGCTTTACTGAGTTTACACCGTCAGGAAAATGTAGATAGCGATGATCGTCTGGCCGAATGGGTAGTGGTAATTAACAGACTAGCAAAAGAGCAGAAGGTGGTTATGCCCTTGCATCCCCGCACTAAGGCGCGATTGGAAAGTTTAGGATTAGATCTAGCGGTTGAGGTAATTGCCCCGCAGAATCATAGAAATTTATTGGAGCTTATTAAGCGATCTTCCTATGTGTTAAGCGATAGCGGTGGCATGCAGAAGGAGGCTTTTTATTTGGGAAGGCATTGTTTCACGATGCGCTCTGAAACGGAATGGCGGGAATTGGTGGATTTAAAGGTCAACCATTTGGTGGAGCCGGGGAATTTGTTGGAGGCTGTGACTCATTGTGATTTTGACTTTTGGCCGGAAGCGCAGCCTTATGGTGATGGGAAAGCGGGGGAGAGGATTGTGAAGGTGTTGAGAGGTTTAGGGGTTTAGTGGTTTAGTGGGTTTGTGGAAAGGAACGCGGCGAACGCGGCGTTTTCGCAGTGGACGCAGCGGGATTTTAAGACGAGAGACGATTTGAGAAACGAGAGACAAGAGTCAGGAAACAAGAGGATTTCGTTGAGGTTGAAGTTTGTGTTTTTGTAAGGCAGGGGTCGCGGCGGTATCGGGGGGAGCGCAGCGGGGTATAAGGCTAAAAGTAATATTGTTTTATTGTATCGCTAAGAATCCGGTAGGGATGATATTATTATAGAAATCAGGTTATATCAACGCGAACCAGAGCCCTGTAGGGGCGACATGATTTTTTTTGACCACGGAGTGCGCGGAGAAGGCACGGAGGTCACGGAGGGATTTCGGTAGAGTTAGTGTTATCCGATTTTTAATGACGAAGATGCTGAAACGAGTTCAGCATGACGTTAGAGTGAGGTGCAGCGAGGTTACCGAAATCGTTATTTATGATCGTCACCCTGAACTTGTTTCAGGGTCTTTTTCGGTTTTGACAATTGGCAATCATTAGGGTTTTATATAAAAACGAAATAATCTACTTGGAATACGCCGCGCTGTTTTTTTGTTCGTTTACGAATCCCGAAGGGATGACATTATAGTGTAAATACCGATATCCAAGGAGACCCGGAACCCCGAAGGTGATGACACTTTAAATTAGGGGAGAAGTAACGCAAAGATCCCGGCGTGTTCGCGGAGAGCGCAGCGGGAGTAAAAGACGGGAAACAGAAAGACCAAAGACAAAGAGACGCGAGAGTATTTTTTACCACAAAGTTCGCAGAGAAGGCACGAAGGTCACAAAGGGGTTTCGGTAGAGTTACTGTTCACGAATTTTTAATGGCGGAGATGCTGAAACGAGTTCAGCATGACGGTAGAGTGGGATTTAGTGGGTTACCGAAATCGTTATTTATGATCGTCACCCTGAACTTGTTTCAGGGTCTTTTTTGATTTTGGGACTGTCAATAATGGTGGTTGTATGGTAAAACGAGGTAATCGATTTGGAAAACTGCGCTTTGATTTTTTGTTTGTTTATGAATCCCGAAGGGATGACATTATAGTAGAAATCTAGTATCGTAAAGGAAACTAAACCCTGAAAGGGTGACACTTATCATTGGCCTGGTAGCCGCGCTTTTTTTATACTAGTTATTTTTTTGTATCAGGTCGTCTATTTCCTTTTTCAACTTTGGAAGATGAGTAGTTAAAACTGACCAAATATTTTCATCGGAAATATTATCATATGCATGAATCACTTGATTTCTTAAACCTATTATAGAGCGTGCATTTGAAATCTGTTCAATGAAATTTTCATCGCGTTTTAAGATTCTGTTTATTGCTTCACCGACAATTTCTAAGTCTCGTTCAACAGCCCTTTTAAGCATTACATTTTTCTGATACTCAAAAAAGTTTCTTTCTCTTTCATCAAAATAGCTGTCAACCTCTTCAATGGCTAATTTTATGTCATAGAGCCACTTTAGGATTTTTTCATCCATAAATCAATTCTTTGTTGCGGTTAATTGATTTAATTAGGATCGGGTTTTTTAAAGTCTGTTCCTCTATCAAATCAATTTCCCGGCCCAAAAGGCTTTTTAATTCATCTTTGAATTTCATGTAATTATCAAAATATCCAGCTAGTTCTATGGGTTTGAATTTAACTAGAAAGTCTAAGTCACTTTTTTCCGTGAAATTTGAGGTGAGAGCTGAACCAAAAAGGTAAATTTTGTCCACATTGTATTTGCTACAAATAGAATTTAATTTGTCAATATGATTCTCAATCACTTTCATGCTATCAAAAATACTTAAAATCCACGACGAAGAATGGGTCGCATATAAATTCATAGAACAAGTTGGTTTTATCGAGATGTCGCACCTACGGCGCTTTAATTTTGTCGGATAGGATAGGTGGCTGAGGCTCTGGAAGCCTTAGCGTTACTAGTGGTTTAATGGCTATAACTGGAAAAGAGCGAAAGCAAAGTATATTCTTGGGTAGGGAAATGTATATACAGCAAGAGTTTGAGCAAGAGTAGGGTGTCTAAGACAACAAGACGAAAGACAAAAAGACGGGAGAGGGATTTCGGTTTAGTAAAAGTTTAGAGCGCCGTAGGTGCGACATCTCGATTTTTGGGATTGATATACGTATCGTTTTTTTTTACCACAGAGTGCGCGAAGAAGTCACGGAGGTCGCGGAGCTTACTTCGTTAGGGTTAGTGTTTCGCGATTTTGTAGTAACGAAGATGCTGAAACAAGTTCAGCATGACGGTAGAGCAGGGTTTTGCTGGGATCCAGATAGAATTATGAATGGAGCTTGCCAAAACTTGTTTGTTAAAATCAGGCGGCGGAGGTTTCATCAGAAGGGGGAGTGATCCAGAGGGTTTCGTGTTCTTTGATGGCATTGAGGAGCCAGTGGGGATTGAGGAGATCGGTGAGCCATTGTTGGCGTTGGGTGCGGCCGGCACGGCTGATAGGGAGGCTGCGGTGTTGTTGGAGGGTGAAGTTGCGGCGGTATTCACTCACGATTTTGGGATGGCGGGTGCTGAAGAAATTGGCGATGGGTAAGGCGGCCATGACTAGTTCGTTGTCGCCTTGCTTGAGGATGCCGCAATTGTCCATGGTGGGCAGGGTATTGTTAAAGACATTGAGTTTTACGCCCGGGTTTTTCTCGTTGCGAAGGAGTTGTTCGGCGAATTGCTCGAGAAGGAGTTTGAACTCGAGGGAAAGAAGGCGGAAGGCCTCTTCGTTAATGCTGCCTTCTTGCTTGGCGGTAGTGATTTGTAAAATCTGATTGTAATAGGCAAGGGGATGCCAGATTTCAATAGAGTCGATGCTTAGGTAAAGGTTGTAGATGCGTTGGGCAATAGTATGGGTTAGGCTAGATAGGGGCTTGGGGCCATGATCGCGGAGGGTGCCGCACCAAAAGGCAAATTTATATTCGAGGATTTTTGGGCGGGCGAGGAAAAAGAAAAGGGGTAAGTCGCGTGCAATATAGCTGAGCTGAGCATCGCCTTTTTCAAGGGCAGAGCTGAAGATCTTTTCAATTTGCAGGAGGAAAGCTTGAAAGCTGGTTTCATCGTGGTAGGGTTTAAAGCGGATGAAGGCGGTGTTTTCATCATAATCAGCTTCGAGGAGAAGGGGAAGTATGCGCGGTTCAGATTTGATAAGTTGAATACTTTGCTCCAGACTGAGATTACTTTCGCCATTTTTAATGCGGTAGGCGGTGGCAGTGGGTAGGGCGAGGATATCGCTTAACCAGTTGGCAAGATTTATTTCGGGCCCGAGGATATCTTGCAGAATTCGAAAGGTTTTGTTCTGAATTTTTTCTTGTTCTGGTATCATACTGCATTGTTTTGATAGTTACGAATATAATGGGGATGGTGAATTTTTTAGGATGGATAAGGTGATTTAAATGTTTAATGGGGTTTGGAGAGACGATTTTGGAAACGAGAAACGAGATTCAAGAACCGAGAGAATTTTGGTATAGTTAAGGTTAGCGTTTTTGTATGGCGAAGAAATGGTTTAGAGGGTTTGGAAAAGGAACGCGGCGATCGCTATGTTTGCGCGGAAAGCGCAGCGGGTTAAAGACGAGAGACAAAATGACGGGAGAGGGTTAAGTGTAACGCGGCGAGCACGACGTTTGCGCAAGGAGCACAACGAAATTTATGGCAATAATCAATACTGCTTTATTGCAACACAAAGAATCCCAGAGGGATGACATGATTATAGAAATCGGGTTACATCAACGCGAACCAGAGCCCTGTAGGGATGACATGATTATTACCACAAAGTTCGCAGAGAAGGCACGAAGGACACGGAGGGATTCCGGTGGGGTGAATGTTTTCCGTTTTTTAATAGGGAAGATGCTGAAACAAGTCCAGCATGACGGTAGAGTAGGCATTACGAGGTGTACTGATAGCGTTATTAATGGTCGTCACCCTGAACTGGTTTCAGGGTCTGTTTTATTTTTAACCTGAGTTCGGCGTAAAATTAGGCCTCAGACCTTTTATAAATAGTGGGTTTTAAGCCGAAGCACTGAAGCAATAGCGGGCTATTGCGAAGGGCTAAGGCGCCAAAAACTCCTTTTTAGAAGAGGTTTACAAGTTTTTTCCAATAAAAGCGAAAATCCTGCATCTAGCTCATTTGCTGTAGCCCGCTACAGCTGCACGGTCCAGACTAGTCTTTTCCTTTTATTGAAAATCTGAGGCTATAATTTTAGGTCGAAATCAGGTTTTTAGGATTGTCTATATTGGGAATTGTGGGTCAAAACGAACTAATCTGTTTGGATGACTGTGCACTGTTTTTATTATTCGACTAAAAATCCCGAAGGGATGACAGTATAGTAGAAAAATCAAATTATGGAAGGAAACCGAACCCTGAAGGGGTGACACTATGGTGGATATCCTAAAAGTTTTACTATTCATTCACACCTGTCCAAAACGTTTTAAATGTGAAAAGATAGCTATTGACAATCTGTTAGTTAGCATCTAAAACGTTCTGTTTTTAAAATATATCCCCCAATAGCTTAAAAAAGTGCTATTTGTGCGGGAGGTTTTTCGGGTTCTTCAAAGGGTTTATTGATCCAACCTTCTAGCGATATTTTAGAATAAAGGTTAAGCCTTAAAAAGGTGATTAGATTGGAAAGATGCCAAGGATACTTTGCCTTGTTTTTAAGATACCTAAGCAAGAGCATGGCAATCATGGCACACCACATTTGAATACGTACGGCATTGGCCGAAGTTCCTACAAAGCTTTTGACGCGAAAGAGCTGTTTAAGGTGCTTGAAAAAGACCTCTATGTCCCAGCGAGCTTTGTAAAGCTCGGCAACGGTGTCTGCTGTCCAAGATAAATTATTGGTGATAATTTTAAGATAGGCCTTCCTTTCTGGGTCCCAAACATGCACTAAGCGAAGCTTTTTAGGATAGGCCTTTTGAGCTGTATCACCAGTTAGCCTGATGTCTTGATCCATATCAAGGTTGGGATTCTTTGATTTTATAGGGGCATCTGCCACTGCCTCAAAATGTTGGTTGCTTTTTAACCGCGTTACAAAGAAAACCCCTTTGCTGTCCAAATTAAATAACCACTCAAAGTCAACATAGCCACGGTCTACCACAAGCACCGACCCCGCACTAAAGCTTAATGGCTTTGCCGCATTAATATCGGCCATTTTACCATCGCTCAAATAGGCATAACTGGGCAAGCCATGGTCATAATCTAATACGGCATGTAGTTTTAAAGCCCCTTTGCTGGTGCGGTACTTGGCCCAATCAAACAAGCTTAAACAAAGTGGGATGATACTTGAGTCCATTAAAAATACTTTGCGCTTTAACCGTTTAGCATACTGCCTTTGACGCTTGAGTGAAGGCTCGAGCTGGGTAAGAAGGTCAAAGTATAAATCTTCAAAGAAGTCCGCGTTGCGGTTGGCATTGAGATAGCTCAAAGAGGATTTACTGGGCACTTTAGCTATGTTCAGGTGGTTCTTAGAAGCTGAAAGACTACGTAGACCATTTTGAATATCCCGTAAGGAGTCTAAATGTCCCAGCTGCATAAAAACCATGCTTACAAAGTGGGTCCAAGTGCTGATACCTTTAGCATGTTTATCGCTTTGGTGCTTTTTAACTAGCTTTTTAAAACTGGAACGATCAATGCGCTCTAATAGCTGAGCAAAAAGATTTAGTTTTGACTGGGGCATGATATTGTGGTTTTGTTAGCACCCCAAATTTGGGGAAAACCTTCATGCCCCTCTTTTATTTATTTTGGACGGGTGTGCTATTCATTATATAAGGGCGTTGAAAATGGACGGTTGCCGCGGTGTGTAATTTATAAATTACTGATTACTAGGAATAAGTGTCAATTTTTACGTGGCATAGTCGTCGCCCGTTGTTACATAGTCGTTCGCTTAACATATAATGGTGGTAGAGGGATTTTATAAATGCTATGATAGGATGTTGCGTGGTCGTCGGGTTGCGCAGCGTGGTGGTGGAGCGCTGTGGTGAAGGCGTTTGTTCTTGCGATAAAGTGTGCGATAGGATGTTATAAAGGCTATCAGTGCTTGTGATAAAACCTCACATAGCGTGTTGCTATGTTGACTAATAGTCGCGACGTGGTCGTCGAGGCTTGTTATAAAGCCTCCGCTTTGCGGGGAATGGTGTTCGAGGCCTGTTGAAAGCGTGGGGTAGGCTTGCGAAGTGATCTGTGTCGTGTGCGGAATAGTGTTCGAGGGCTGCGGTGAAGTATGCCTATGCCTGTTATATAGGCGGAGTAGGGTTGCTAGGTGGTCTAACAGCTGTTACCATATAGTGTGTGTCATAACATGCCATGGTGTTCGAGCTGCGTGGTAAAGTCGTCAAGCAGCACGGAAGAGTCGGGGATGCTTCGTTGTATGGTGCGTGATATGATGTTGTAAGACGGGGCAGGGATGTTATAAAGGCTAGGAGGCTTGCGGTATGGTGTGTAAGGCTTGTGATATGATGTATTAGGGTTATTGACTTGAGATAAAGAGAAAAAGAGACGGGAGAGTTATTTGGTTTAGGGGTTTAGGGGTTTAGGGTTTAGAGGGTTTGATGTTGGGAGGTTTGAAGTTTGGGATGTTTGGGCTAGAGTATCAATTAGCCCTGTCGGGGCGACATGTCGATAGTATAAATGGACATCGGCAACCCAAGCGCCGTAGGTGCGACATCTCGATACCTGGGGAGGTGAGAAGTTTTTTCATTATTGAATTTGCGGAGGATAAATCAAATATATGAAGGGTATTTTGTTAGGGAATATGTTCTATATACTTATCGGCGAATATGCTGAAGCGAGTTACTCATGATGCGGCTTGGCGAAAAAAAAGCTGCTTTTTATTAGCTAGTGAAAAAAAAATACGCAGAATTGGGAAAAAAACATAGGCGGGAAAGCCGCATGAGGACTGGGCTTTCTCAAAAATGAGAAAAATAGTAGGGGTGGATTCTCAAATTTGAGAAGAGTTCTCAAAGGTGCCCATGCATCTTGCAGCCATAATCATAAAAAATAAATATTATGAGAATGACTGAACGTAACCGCTTATACATGATGCAAGCGGTAGTAAAAGTGGCAGAGACCCACAAAGATCAATGGCAAGACATGCCTGAGTTTACTGAAAGCTTCGCCAGTTTGAATGCTTATGAGTCGAAAATGCGCGAGTTGGTGCAACGTAAACAGCTTTTACTGCAACCTTTTGGTGGTATCAAGGCCCAGATGCGCAGTGAATTCGCCCTAGTGATTGGAAAGTTAGGTGCTTATTTGCGCCTGATTGCGAGGAAAAACAATGATCGGAATTTGGCCTTGGTAACAGACTTTAGCATTGCTGGTTTAGAGCGCTTGAATGGGCAGAAGACCCTTGCTTTAGCGGAAAATGTCGTAGCCTATACGGATCAGTATGAGACTGAGCTAGAGGCTTTTGATAATGCCACAGATTTAGTGGAGAAGGCCAAGGAACAAATTCTGATCTTTAAAGATAAGGGTCTAATCCCAAGTGAGCGTAGACGTTTGCTGGGAGAAACCACGGAGCAGATTAAAAAGCTGGGCCGTGAGGTGATGGATTTCTTGAAAAAGGAACTGGATTTCTTAATGCGTTATTTTATCGATATCGCGCCGGTGTTTTTCAATGCTTTTAGCAATGCTAGAGTGATTCCGAAGTTGAGTGGTAATAGTAAAGGCCGAGGTGGGAATGATGGATCGGTTGATTCGGGTAGCGCTGATGGCGAAGAAGATGATAATGGCAATCCGCCAGTGGATGATGGAGCGGCACCGCCAAGTGGCGATGGTGATGGGGGATTTGACCCCGATGATGATGGTGATCCACCCGCGAATGATCCGAACAATCCGAGTGGAGTAGTTTAAATAGGTTAGTTTTAGTTAAGAGGACCGTCCGAAAGGGCGGTCTTTTTTTTTGACAGAGACGAGAGACAAAGAGACAAGAGACGAGAGGAGATTTCGTTAAGGTTGGGATTTGCGTGTTTTTTAACGCGAAGAGCGCGGCGGTTTCGCGGGGAACGCAGCGGGGAATTGGTTTAGGTGTTTAGGGTTTAGAAGTTTAGTGGGTTTGCTTTTTGTTGGATAAAAAAAGGACTCATTGAAAAGCCCTTTTTTGTAACGTAAAACCTTATTTAAGTCAAGTCTTCGATGCTGGCATCGGGAGCATTGTTTTTTACCGACTCAATTCCATTGTCGCGAGCCGCTACACTGGAGTACATTTCACTGGTGCCAATGATTTGGTTATTTTGTGCGGTGAGGTTGAAGTAGGGACTATTGTCTTTTGCGGTTAAGCGTTGATAATTGTTGTCGTCTGGGGCATTGCTTTTGACCGATTGAATTCCGTTTTGACAATTTTGCTTAGTGGTGTATGCTTCACTGCTTAGAATGATTTCGCCATTAGCGGCTTTTAGGTTGAAGCGGTATTGTTTTGAAGCGTCTTGTTTAATTACAAATTTTCCCATGGTTTTGGTTTTTAGCGTTAGAAATTATTGATATGTGTAGACAATTTAGTGATTTTATTTTTTATCGTGGCAAACGGTAAAAACGGTTTGGGTGTGTTTTACCGCGGAGGGCGCGGAGATGATAAGAGGTTTGGGTTAGGTCTGTGGGGAGGACACTGAAGGGATTTCGTTTCGCTAAGAATCCCAGAGGGATGATATTATTATAGAAATCGGGTTACATCAACGCGAACCAAAGCCCTGTAGGGGCGACATGATTCTTTTACCACGGAGTTCGCAAAGAATACACTAAGGACACGGAGGGATTTCGGTAGAGTGAGTTTTTCTTGATTTTTTAATGGTGAGGATGCTGAAACGAGTTCAGCAAGACTTCTTTTTTGTTTTCGTTTTTTAATTATGCTTCACGATGTAGTGAAACTTCTCAAGATGTTTTAATGTACTTTTTTGGTTACGAACAGGTGTCCTTTTTCAGAGGAGTTCGTGAGTTCCGCTTCGCTCCAGTGAACCAAAAAAGTACCAAAAAAGTCAAGGCTCCAATTCCTCATCCTTAAAGCCTTCACAAAAAGTAAGCTCGGTGAACGAGTTTATTTTGACTTCACGAGTGTTTGACTTTTGTTATTCTTTTTTTATAATGCTTCTCGCTGCAGCAATCCTTCTCAAGATATTTTAGACTCCTTTTTAGGATACGAACGCTCGTCCTCTTTCAGAGGGGTTCGTGAGTTCCGCTTCGCTCCAGTTGATCAAAAAAGAAGGAAAAAAATCTAGGCTCCAATTCCTCTCTTCAAAAATCTTTATGAAAGGCAAGCTCAGTGGGCGAGCTCATTTCAATCGCTTTGTTACAAACAGCTTATTTATTTTTTATTGGAGTTTGTGGGCTCATCGCTACGCTCTTCGGCTCCCATTTCACTAAGCCTTTCATTTTATTTTTTGGCGTTCGTAATTGAGGCCGGAAAACCTACTAATAGTGATTTCGTTAGATTGATGTGGGGGCTTCGGATGCATTTTTCAGGGTAGCTGTTTTTAAATATACTTGGCTTTAATAATTAAAACTTTTTTCGCAGCATGAAGATAGAATGGGTTTTGAGAATCCCAAAGGGATGCCAGTATTGTAGAAATCTGTTTAACGGTTTAAACAAAACCCAGAAAGGGTGAAACTTATTCGGTTTTACAAGTGCTTTTTAGATAAAGGAAATAATAGCTATACAAGGTACTATTTCACCTTGTTATTTAGAGGCTTTCCAAGCTAGTAGGTAGATTTTGGTGGGTACTTTTGCAATAGCAAACTAGCTTGATGCAGGGTTGTAGTTTTTTATGTTAACAAAGAAATAATCTGTTAAAACTTGCTCAGTTGGAATTAGTTCCTACTTTTGTCTTTGAGTAGAAAAAATACTCAATATCTGAAAGCTTAGGTTGTGCAGGTTTCTATATCTGTGACTGACCAAGCGAAGCTTTGAAAACTTAGCCCTTAGAGGAGGTTAAGCGAGTAAAAAAAGTGAATCAAGAAAATTAGGAGGAAGGGGAGCATAGGTGATGGAATTATCGGTGCTGAATTCTCTTGTATTCAATAAAGCATATGCTAGACACATTAATTTCATCAAAGACCAGAGTTAAACTATTACTCAAATTTTTCTTAAACGCTAATGCGCGGGGTTATTTACGTAGCTTGGAGGCAGAGTTTGGGGAGAGCACGAATGCCATTCGATTGGAGCTTAATAAGTTTGAGGAGGCGGGGATGTTGCAATCGGAAATGGAAGGCAATAAAAAGGTTTTTAAAGCCAATAAACGTCATCCTTTATTTGAGAACTTGCATAATTTAATGTTGAAGCATGTGGGTTTAGACAAGATAGTAGAAGGCATAACGCTGAAATTAGGGGATATACAGAAAGTATATTTGGTAGGCGATTACGCCGAAGGGCGCGATAGTGGGATTATGGATCTTTTAATTATAGCGACAAGGCTCGATTTAGAATATCTGGTGAAACTAGTAGCCCGCGCGGAAGAAGAGATTAAACGAAAAATTAGGTATATTCACTACCCCAGCGAAAATGATATACCGTCCACTATTGAAGGGCAGGCACATCTTTTATTGTGGGAAAAGTAAATACTATGAAAGTAAAGAATATTTGTTGCATCGGAGCTGGATACGTAGGGGGACCTACCATGTCGGTGATTGCACAGAAGTGTCCAGATATATCAGTTAATGTAGTTGATTTGAATACTGAACGCATAGCGGCTTGGAATGATCCTGACGTTAACAATATACCCATTTATGAGCCAGGGCTGAGTGAAGTAGTGGCAGAAGCGAGAGGAAGAAATTTATTTTTCTCAACGAAAGTGGATGAAGCTATTGCAGCGGCGGATATGATCTTTATTTCGGTGAATACGCCTACCAAGACTTATGGTATTGGTAAAGGAATGGCAGCGGATTTAAAGTTTATTGAATTAGCAGCGCGGCAGATTGCGAGAATTAGCACCAGTGATAAAATAGTGGTGGAGAAATCTACTTTGCCGGTGAGAACGGCAGAGGCTTTAAAAAGCATCTTGCATAATACGGGTAATGGGGTGAATTTTCAAATCCTATCTAACCCTGAGTTTTTAGCGGAGGGCACGGCCGTAGAGGATTTACATGCTCCAGACCGTATTTTAATTGGCGGTGAAGAGAGCGAGGCGGGCCAAGAGGCGATGCAAGCGCTAGTGAATGTGTATGCTAATTGGGTGCCTCGGGAAAATATAATTACTTCTAATGTCTGGTCTTCGGAACTTTCAAAACTGACCGCTAATGCCTTTTTAGCGCAACGTGTGAGTTCTATTAACGCCATTTCCGAATTGTGTGAACATACGGGAGCAGATGTAAATGAGGTGGCAGGAGCCATAGGACGCGATAGCCGCATTGGGCCGAAGTTTTTAAAGGCTTCGGTTGGTTTTGGCGGAAGCTGCTTTCAAAAAGATATACTAAATCTAGTTTATATAGCACGTAGCTATGGCTTACAAGCAGTTGCGGATTATTGGGAGCAGGTGATTATTATGAATGATCACCAAAAGAAACGTTTCGCGCAGAATATTGTGAGTACGCTATTCAATACGGTGAGCGGTAAGAAGATCGCCTTTTTGGGTTGGGCCTTTAAGAAAGATACCAATGATACGCGTGAATCAGCGGCAATCTACGTTGCAGACGAATTATTAGCAGAAAGAGCGGAGGTTACCGTATATGACCCCAAGGTGAAACGTGCACAAATGTTAGGTGATTTGAATTATCTAAATACACGTGAGCCAGTGGAAAACGAAGCACTTTTAAGTTCAGCTGAAGATGCGTATCAAGCTTGTTCAGGCGCGCATGCCATTGCGGTATTAACCGAATGGGATGAATTTAAGGACTTAGACTGGCAAAAAATCTATCAGCAAATGGCTAAACCAGCTTTTGTTTTTGATGGCAGAGCGATATTAAAAAAGGCAGACTTGGAGAAAATTGGTTTCCAAGTTTACCGTATTGGAAAACACTAAATATTTAAGGAATTGAAAGCATTAAAAGATTCAAAAATAGCCCTAATTGGACTAGGTTACGTAGGTCTGCCCTTAGCAGTAGAATTTGCTAAGAAATATCCCACTGTAGGCTTTGATATCAATAAAAAGCGTATCCAAGAATTAGTTGAGGCAAATGATCGTACTTTGGAGGTAGCCAATCAGGAATTAAAGGCAGTTAATGTTGCTAATCCTCTCCTATTCAAAGAAGGGTGTAAAGGATTATATTGCTCTGATGCCATCATCGATATTAGTGATTGTAATATTTACATAGTTACCGTACCCACCCCAACAGATGAGTATAATCGGCCTGTACTTACCCCTTTAACTAAGTCAAGTGAGACTGTTGGGCAGGTATTAAGTAAAGGGGATGTGGTGATTTATGAATCTACCGTATATCCAGGAGTAACGGAAGATCATTGCGTACCGATATTAGAAAAAGTTTCAGGCTTAAAGTATAACGAAGACTTCTTTGTAGGATATTCGCCCGAGCGGATTAATCCAGGTGATAAGAAACATACGGTTACTAAGATTTTAAAAGTTACTAGTGGTTCAACCCCCGAAGTGGCTGATTACGTGGATCAATTGTATAAGTCGGTCATTACAGCGGGTACTTTTAAGGCTTCAGGCTTGAAAGTAGCAGAAGCGGCCAAGGTGATTGAAAATTCACAGCGAGACATTAATATCGCTTTTGTTAATGAATTGGCTAAGATTTTCAATTTGATGGGTATTGATACTAAAGAAGTATTGGAGGCTGCAGGGACAAAGTGGAACTTTTTACCTTTCCAACCAGGATTGGTGGGAGGACATTGCATTGGTGTAGATCCCTATTATTTAGCGCAGAAAGCGCAAGAAGTTGGTTATCATCCAGAAATTATTTTGGCGGGTCGCCGCTTGAATGATAGTATGGGACAATATGTAGCATCACAAATCATCAAATTGATGATCAAAAAGGAGCAAAAGATTCTTGGAGCTAAGGTCTTAATGCTAGGAATAACTTTTAAGGAAGACTGTCCTGACATACGAAATACCAGAGCGATAGATATTTACAACGAATTAAGAACCTATGACATTGAGGTCGATATTTATGATCCTTGGGCGGATGCAATGGAAGTTGAGCATGAGTATAAGTTGACCTTAAGCGAAAGTCCGGCTGAAGATTATGATGCCATTGTGTTAGCCGTAGCTCATAAAGAATTTTTGAATATGGATTTAAGGGGACTTTTAAAAAGTGAAGGTCTACTTTATGACGTGAAAGGAGTGTTGCCTAAAACTATGGTAGATGCAAGACTATAGAAGAAAGAAAAAAGCTGCGCAATGAATAAAAAAGTCTTAGTAACAGGTTCCGCGGGATTTATTGGTATGCATACTGTATTAGCCTTGACTAAAGCAGGTTTTGAAGTCACCGGTATTGATAACCTGAATACTTATTATAGTGTTGATTTAAAACTAGCCCGCCTCAGGGAGCAAGGAATAAAGACTAATGAAATAGAATACAATAAGACTCTAGAGGGTACTAAAAATATTGAGTTTGTGCAACTAGATTTAGCAGATGCACATTATATAGATGATTTATTTAAAGCAAAAGGTTTTAAATACGTTGTCCACCTGGCCGCTCAAGCTGGTGTGCGTTATTCAATTGAAAATCCACATGCCTATATTGATGCAAATGTTAAGGGTTTTCTAGACATTCTAGAGTCTGCAAGAAAGTATAAAGTCGAGCATTTAGTTTACGCCTCCAGTTCTTCGGTTTACGGTTTGAATAAAGAGGTGCCTTTTCTAGAAAGCCATCAGACAGAAAATCAAGTAAGCCTTTATGCGGCTACCAAAAAGGCGAATGAATCCATGGCCAATAGTTATGCAGCAGTGCATGGTTTGAAGCTTAGTGGTTTACGATTCTTTACGGTATATGGTCCTTATGGTCGCCCCGATATGGCTCCCTTCAAATTTACCAAGGCTATTTTAAAGGGCGAGGCAATTGAAGTTTATAATAATGGTGACTTAAGCCGTGACTTCACCTATGTAGAAGACATCGTGGAAGGTATCTGTAAGATTATGGAGAACCCTCCGAAGGAAGATGAAAATGGAAACCAAATTTATAATATCGGTCGAGGTGAACCAGTTGGCTTAATGGATTTTATAAAAAGTGTGGAGAAGGCTTGTGAGACAGAAGCAGTATTGAAAAATATGCCGATGCAGAAAGGCGATGTATATCAAACCTATGCTAGTACTGAAAAGTTAGCAAATAGAGTGGGCTATAAACCTAAGACAGGTTTGGATGAAGGGTTGCAAGCTTTTGTTGATTGGTATAGGGGGTTTTATGGAGTTTAGGGTCTAAGAGGTTTGTGTGTTTGGAGGTTTGTGACACATCCGAATAAATTAAGTTCTAGTCATGCGAGAGTATTCTTTCGAAAAACTAAGAGTTTGGCAGGAGTCAAGGGAATTAGTTAAACTAATTTATCAAGTTTCCGCAGGCTTTCCATTGGAAGAAAGATTTGGTCTCACCTCACAAATAAGATCAGCTGTAATCTCGATAAGTTCTAATATAGCAGAAGGGTCGGGACGAAAGCATAGTAAAGAATAAAAGCAATTTTATAGCATAGCTTATGCTAGCTTAATGGAGGTTTTAAATCAATTGATTTTAGCAAGTGATTTAGGATTTACTGAAGAGCAAATAGTAAATGAAAAATACAGGCCTTTAATAGAAGAGATAAGCCTAAAATTATATAAAATGAAAGCTTAGAGGCTTTGGTGAAACTAGCTCCAAACTACCTAACCACCGAACCTCAAACAAATCATAAATCTGATATTAGAATGACAGAAAATAAACCCATTAACTTACTTATCACCGGTGGTGCGGGCTTTATCGGCTCGAACTTGGTAGAGCATTTCCTTAAGGATGAGCGAGTGGGGCTAGTAAGAGTATTAGATGACCTATCGAATGGTTATTACGAGAATATTGAGGAATTTATAGGGCATCCCCGTTTTGAGTTTATGGAAGGGGATATATGTGACTATGATACTTGTCTGAAGGCCTGTGAGGGAATTCACAAGATAAGTCATCAGGCGGCTTTGGGTTCGGTGCCGAGAAGTATTGAGAACCCGATGTTAACCAATAAGGTGAATGTTGGCGGAACGGTAAATGTTTTAAATGCAGCGAAGACGCAAGGAGTAGAGCGAGTGATTTTAGCATTTTCCAGCAGTACTTACGGCGATCACCCAGGTTTACCTAAGGTGGAAGGCAAAGAAGGTAAGCCCCTTTCACCTTATGCGGTGAGTAAGGCAGCGATAGAGCAATATGCGGATGTGTTTGGCAAGACTTATGGCTTAAACTGGATTGGTTTGCGTTATTTCAACATTTTCGGACCCAAGCAAAATCCTGATAATCCTTATGCGGCAGTAATTCCCATTTTTTGCAAGGCATTTTTAGAGGATGGTGAAATAATTATCAATGGTGACGGAGAGACCAGCCGGGACTTTACCTTTGTGGCCAATGCCGTTTTAGCTAATGATTTGGCTTTATTCACGGAAAATGAAGAAGCAATTAATCAGGTATATAATACCGCCTGTGGGGACCAAGTGACTTTAAATGAAATGGTAGAAATGCTAAAAGGTATTTCTGAGAAGAAGGTTAAAGTTACTTATGGGCCAGAGCGGGCTGGTGATGTGAAACACAGCCGAGCCGATATTAGTAAAATTAAAAAATTTCTATTATACCAACCAAAGAAGAGGTTTGAAGAAGGTTTAGGAGAAGTTTTTAATTGGTATGAATCAAGAGTACGTAATTAAAAAAGAAAAACCATGAAAGGAATTATTCTTGCTGGGGGATCTGGAACTAGACTCTATCCTTTAACTAAAACAGTAAGTAAGCAGTTACTACCTGTTTACGATAAACCAATGATCTATTACCCTTTATCGGTTTTAATGTTATCAGGGATTCGTGAAATCTTAATTATTTCAACTCCATTTGATCTACCCAATTTTAAGAGGCTTCTAGGAGACGGTAGTGACTATGGTCTAACGTTACATTATGCAGAACAGCCAACACCAGATGGTTTAGCCCAAGCATTTATAATTGGTGAAGAGTTTATAGGAGAGGAAGACGTATGTTTAGTGCTTGGTGATAATATATTTTATGGTGCAGGATTGCAGGCACTATTATCTTCTGCGGTTGAAACGGTTAGAAATGAAAAAAAATCAGTTGTTTTTGGTTATTATGTAGATGATCCAGAACGATATGGTGTTGCAGATTTTGATAAAGATGGCAATGTACTTAGCATTGAAGAGAAGCCTGAAGCGCCTAAGTCTAGCTATGCTGTAGTAGGTTTGTACTTCTATCCTAATTCAGTAATCAAAGTAGCTAAAGATGTAAAACCATCTGAAAGAGGAGAATTGGAAATAACCTCAGTAAATCAAGTCTATTTGGAAAAGAAGGAACTTAAACTACAACAGTTAAGTAGAGGCTTTGCATGGCTTGATACAGGGACACATGAAGCTATGACGGAAGCCACTGAATTTGTCAAAGCGGTAGAAAAAAGAACAAGTTTAAAAATTGCTTGTATAGAGGAAATTGCTTACCGAAAAGGCTTTATTTCTAAATCTCAAGTACAAAAAATAGCGAGTTTATATGGTAAAAGCTCCTATGGGGAATATTTAAAAAGCATAGTATGAAAATACAAATACTAGAATTCTCAAAAATTCAAGATCCACGGGGAAACCTAACCTTTTTACAAAAGGGAGCACCTGTTCCTTTTAAAATTCAGAGGGTATTTTGGACATATGATGTGCCTGGTGGTGAAAGTAGAGGAGGCCATGCGTATGAATCGCAGCATGAAATAATAGTTGCACTCTCTGGTGCTTTTGATGTAGTTACCATGGATTCAGAAGGTAATAAGACTAAATTCCATTTAAATCGTTCATATTTTGGATTATATCTACCACCAAAAACTTGGAGACACATGGAAAATTTCAGTACGAATGCACTAAGTCTTCATTTAAGTAGTGAAAAATATAGTGAAGCAGATTACATAAGAAATGTCAATAGCATTTAACTCGCCCATATGAATAGAAAATCAGTATATCAATGTGAACTCATCGGGTTGCCTAAGATTGGAGATAGAAATGGCCATATAACTGCTATTAATAATTTTGAAGAGGTTCCTTTTGAGATAAAAAGGTTGTTTTATTTGTATGACATCCCGGGTGGTGAATCGAGAGGTGCTCACGCGCACAAAGAGTGTCACCAGTTTTTAATAGCAGCAAGTGGCGCTTTTGAGGTGTTACTAAATGACGGTAAAATTGAAAGAAGCATTCAACTAAATCGGCCAGATTTAGGCCTACATATTCCACCGGGCATATGGGCCTCTGAAGTTAATTTTTCATCCGGGTCAATTTGCCTTGTTTTAGCTTCTCATGAGTATTCTGAGGAAGACTACATAAGGCAGTATTCGGAATTTTTAAATTACACTAAATGATACATCCATTGGCAGATTGCCAAAGCAGTAAAATTGGAGAGAACACCTCTGTCTGGCAATATGCAGTGATTCTTTCAGGGGCTAAATTAGGCTCGAATTGCAATATAAATTGTCATTCATTTATTGAAAATGACGTTATAATAGGCGATAATGTAACGGTGAAAAGTGGCGTTTATATTTGGGACGGTTTACGCATTGGTGATAATGTATTCATAGGCCCATCCGTAACTTTTACTAATGATTTAATGCCTCGCTCTAAACAGAGAGTCGAATTTGTCAGAACAACTTTGGAGGAGGGGTGCTCACTGGGAGCAAACAGCTCAATATTAGCAGGCGTAACTATTGGTAAATTTTCAATGGTTGGGATGGCATCAGTAGTTGTTAAAGATGTTCCAGCTTACGCTATTGTTTATGGAAACCCAGCTAAAATAATGGGCTGGATAGATTTTAAAGGAAATAGACTTAAGCCTGTAGATAATGAAAGGTGGTTATCTGTTGAAGGGGATAGTTTTATAGTTGAAAATAATGTACTTAGAAAAGTTTGACCAATGGATAAAATACCTTTTTTCTCTTTTGATAAGAGAAATTCAGACCTGCGAAGTGAGACCTTAAAAGTTTTTGAGGAATTTTTTGATAGCAAGTGGTACGTTCTCGGGAAATCGACTGATGATTTTGAGAAATCCTTTGCTATTTTTAATGAGGTCAAATATGCAGTGGGTGTAGGAAGTGGTTTGGATGCATTACATTTAGCGTTAAAAGCCCTTGGTATCAAAGAAGGGGATGAAGTAATTGTCCCTTCTAATACTTACATTGCTTCAGTTTTATCTATTTCTTTTACAGGAGCAAAACCTGTTTTTGTGGAACCTAGATTTGAAACTGCAAACATTAACCCAGAACTAATTAGAGCAGCCGTTACAACCAAGACCAAAGCGATTATGCCCGTGCATTTGTATGGTCAAGCTTGTGAGATGAATGAAATAATGGCTATAGCAAAAGAGTTTAATCTATATGTTATAGAGGACAACGCCCAATCACAAGGAGCGAGGCATAATGGGAAAATCACAGGTTCCTTTGGGGAAATTAATGCTACAAGTTTCTACCCTACCAAGAATCTTGGGGCTCTCGGTGAGGCAGGAGCAGTTACCACGAATAATGAAGATTTAGCGCAAACTGTAAAGAGCCTAAGGAATTATGGATCTTCCCAGCGCTATTACAACGAAATCATAGGTTACAATAATCGAATTGATGAGTTTGAAGCGGCTTTCCTGAATCTTGCTCTAAAGCGACTTGATTCTTGGAATGAAGAGCGTGCAAAACTAGCGGAGGAGTATAAAAAAAGGCTTAAGGATATTAAAAGAGTTGAGCTCTTTGAGTGCGCTCAAGGCTCCACCACCGTAAATCACTTATTTGTAGTTAAAGCTTCAAACCGGGATAAATTACGCAATGAACTTGCCGAATTAGGTATTGGCACACAAATACATTACCCAGTGCCTCCTCACTTGCAAAAGGCTTATCATGAACTAGGCTTTAAGGAAGGGGATTTTAAATTAGCCGAAAAGCTATCTCAGGAAGTATTGAGTTTGCCAATTTGGCTGGGAATGGAAATAGACATGGTAGATAAAGTCTGTCAAGCGATAGCAAGCTCAAAATCATGAATAAACCCAATTTATTCATAGCTGGCTTCCCCAAATGTGGCTCTAGTGCCTTACACAAAATGATTAGCCAACATTCGGAGATATATGGTGAATCGTTCAAAGAAACTCAAACATATACATTGGATCGAAAATATAGAGATCGATTTAATCCAAGTTTTAAGTTTTCCTATCCAAATCTTTATTCATCGGCTAAGGGCGAAAAGTATCTTCTAGATTCAAGTACCAGTTATTCAGTCAACCTAAAAGCAATACGAAGAATAAACAAGGATTCACCTCAAGCTAAATTTATCTACGTGGTAAGGGATCCCTTGGATCGATTAATTTCACACTATCGCTGGATGGCAAGTTTGGGTTTCGTTGAAAAAAGGTTTCAAGATGAGATTATGTCAGACTTAAAGTATCAGTATAATGATCAGGTTCAGTATTGGGGAAATTATAAAAACTATGTTTATCATGGAAGTTATGGTTTTCACCTTGAAAATTTATTTTCAGTTGTCGATCGATCTAGGGTTTACATTGTAAACTATAAATCGCTTAAGGACAATTATCTAGATGTTGTTAAGGGTATTTTTACTTTTCTAGATCTTGAACAAGAATCTGTCACTCAGGTAATTTCAAACTCAACCAAAAAGAGCTTTTCACCAAAACAAAGAAGTATTGTAGATAGGTTAAAATACCGCGCATCTAGGTTGAAAGCGCAAATAAAAAGTCAGCCAGTTTCACCAAAAATCAAACGCCCTTTAAAGGATGTTTCTTCAATTAACCTAGATGAGACCTTCTTTTTAAAAGACATCTTGACAAAAGAAATTTCAAAGTGCGAAAGTCTTGGTATTTCAACTGAGTCTTGGGCAAATACCCGTGCAGTCGCTTCCGGTTCTTTTGGAATTGTTTAGCATCAAAATTGTTCAATGAATTCTAATAAGGATTTAAGAAGTCAGGCCATTGGAGGTATTAAATGGAATGGTCTATCCCAAGGTTTAACTCAGTTTTCATCTTTTGGCTTAGCCATAGTATTGATGAACTTACTAAATCCGGAGGACTTTGGACTGGTCGCTATGGTGACTGTTATATCTAACTTTTTTGGTGTATTGACAAAATCTGGCCTCGGGGTTTCTCTAATTCACAAGGATGAAATTGATGCCAAGGATCATAGTACAGTGTTTTTTGCTAGCTTGACGTTCGGCTTAGTCTTAGCTGCGATACTTTTTTTTAGTGGATCTTTTTTGGCAGACTTTTATGGGGAGCCAGAAGTGGATGCGATTGCCAAATGGTTAAGCTTACCAATAATTTTTATTTCAGTAGGTACAATTCCAGGCAATTTGCTAGTTAGGAACATGGAATATGATAAGTCTTTTTACGTAACCTTGGCGGCTATTGTAACTTCTTATCCATTGGCTTTTATTTTGGCTTTCAAAGGTTTTGGACTTTACAGTTTAGTGATTCAAAGGGTGGTGGAGTCTTTTGTTTACGCGGTTGGCAATTTTATTGTATCAAAAGTAAAACTAGTTTATTTTTTTTCACCTAAGTTACTTAGAGAGCATTTAAGTTTTGGACTACCCTTATTAGGATCTAAAACTTCTATATATTGGGTAAACAGTTTTGATAATTTTATAATTGGCTCAATAATGGGGCCAGCGAGTTTGGGTATATATAGCCGAGGTTTTGCGTTGGCAGTAATACCATCACAGAAAATTGGCTTTACGCTTTCAACGGTTATCCTGTCCTCCTTTGCTAGGATTAAAAAGGAGAAAATCCGAGTCGAAAAAAATTATGTATTGCTAATAAATCTCATACTATTTGTTATAGTACCTTTTTTTATAATTATTGCAGCAAGTTCTTCAGAAATCATTACGATCATCGCAAACGAAGAAAAATGGAAGGAAACGGGCCCCATTTTGAGTGCACTAACCATGGTGGGCTTTGCAAAACTATTACTACAGGTAACTCATAATTTCTTGAATTCTCAAGGTTTATCTAAATTTGATTTCAACCTAAATTTGGGATATTCAATCATAATTATTATTTGCTTTGTTTCCTTGGCTAATTATAACCTTTTGACTTTTTCAGTTGGCTATGGTGTAGTTTCAATTCTTGGTGCTGTGATATGGATGATTTTAGCTTTAAAGCATTTAAAGTTCAATTCCTTGCAAGTAATTTTTAATTTAATTTTCAAAATCTTCTTGGCTATTGTAATTAGTTTCGTTTTACATTATTTTAAGGGACTTGCAGCTTTTAATGTGTATTTGAGTTTTATATTGACTATTATATCAGTATGTATTTTATGGTTTTCTTTAAATATTTTAATAATACAAAATGACCGGGTCTTAGTGAAAATGATTATTGATTCAGTCTTGTTAAAATGGAAAAAGTTGTAATTAATATTGGTGGATGTATCAGGAGTGGAACTACGCTTTTAAACCTGATCTTGGGAAATCAATCTAATGTTTTAGCTTTAGGAGAAATTAAAGCTTTCTTTTATCCTAACCGAAAGCAACATCTCTTCGATAGGAAAAATTTGATTGCGTCCGATGATCGCTGGCAGAAGATTTATGATGGGGGGCTAGAGAATTTTTACGACAATCTTTTTCAATATTTTAAGGAGTACGATGTCTTTATTGATAGCTCCAAGGATCCTCTATGGTATTCGAGAATGGAAGCAGCCAATCCCGAGGTAAGCTTCAAGAGTGTTCTCATTTACAAACATCCAAAAGATATGGTGCGCTCCCTGCAAAAACGAGGAGTGAGTAACTATAAGAAGCTGGTAAAGAATTACTACAGCGATTATTTCCAGATTTACCAGGGTACATTCTTCGTAATTTCATTATACGAATTGTTACAGGATGATTCGGTATTAAAAGCTTTATGTGAATACACCGGATTGGAGTACAGAGAAGATCGACGCTGTTATTGGCTCAATAAGAATTCTGTGAATTTTCATGGCAGCGATACAGCACGTTCCAACACAAAGCTTCTTCCAGAAGGCACGCCTTTTAGTCAGGAGGACTTAAAAAGCCTGCGTGATTCAGACTTAAAAGGCTGGTACAGATTGTATAAGACTCTATCGTCTAATCGAATAATTGATAATCAAAAGCTGGATGGCTTGCAAATCCTAAATCGTTTCCTTTGCATTGCGCAAAAAGAACTCAGTGAAAGGGTGTTTAAGTTGAGATTATGGATACGAGATTACATCATGGATCGCAAATGGATAAAAGCTTATGAAAGGTAGACCTTACTTTACAATTTTCACCCCCTGTTATAATTCGGAGCAATTTATTCAGAGAGTCTATGAAAGCTTATGTGAGCAAGAGTTTAAGGACTTCGAATGGCTTTTAGTAGAGGATTGTTCGACTGATGATACTCTAGAAATCCTTAAAGGGTTTCAGGGAAAAGGCAATTTAAATGTTACAATTATTAAAAATGAAACTAACCAGTTTCTTAGTGAAAATTTCAATATAGCTGTTGCACAAGCTCAAGGGGAATTTTTCATTCCCTTGGGGCACGATGATCGTTTTCATGATGAGAAAGGCCTACAATTGATTTGGGAAGAATGCGAGAAAATCGTGGATAATGAAAAAGTAGCTGGCGTTTGGACCAAATGTATAACTCAGAGCGGAAAGCTAGTGGGAAAGGATGGTCCGGCGGATTATGAGATCGCCAATTTCTTTGACGTATTCGAAAAGTATGTATGGCAAGTAGAATGGTTCCCATGTTACAAAACGGACATCTTAAAAGATTATCCATTTTATACGGATCAACTGCGTTACTACCCTGAAGGATTAGTTTGGGGACGTATTGCCAAAAAGTATGAACTCTTATTTAGCAGCAAGGTAACTCGCACTTACTTTGTGAATGAAAATGCTAATGCCCTTACAAAGCGTTCAAGAAGCCAAGTGGCACAGGCTGTTGTGGAGCAGCAGAAAGTGTGGATTAATGATTTTCTTCAAGAAGCTGATTTTTCGTTCAAGTTCAGGGTTCGTATGGTACTCAGCTATACATTACATTCTGTAATTTTAAAAATTAAGTATTCAAATGTTGTTTTAGATCTTAAGCCACTGAAGTACAGGGTTGCTGCGTCTGTGTTATTTCCTTTAGTAGTATTAGCTTCCCGGTTAAAGTTGGTAAAGACTTAATGGGAACCGCTGAATGAATAATTATAATAAAACTCAAGGATTTTTAGAAGGATTACTTTATATAATTGCCCCCTTTTTAGGCTTCTATAAATTTATTGTAAAGTTAAGGATGCCATCCAAGTTAGGATTTATAGTATTAGCAGTTCATCTTGGAGCCTCATTCTACCACTTTTCTGACACAGCAGATTTTAACACCTCTTTTCAAAGACTTGATCGTTTTGATGGCTCATTTTTAGGCATAGTTCTAGGTTTGTTAAGTGGTAGCGATGTCGATATATTAGAAAACCTGATTTATTTATTTGTTAGTGTAACTGGAGGAGATCATCAATTTTTAGTTTTGGTATTCATTGTCATTAATGCCCTTCTCTTCTACAATTTATGTAAATGGGTACTTCCTAATGTTAGTTATGGAGTTTGGTGGACCTATGTATTATTGTTACTTTTTCTTTTTAGTATTCATCCCTTAATGTACGTAAATCAGTTTAGGTTCTACACAGGGTCAATGTTACTGGTTTATGGTACTTATCAATATTTAAAAAGTGGAAGAGTTAGAGACCTTTGGTTGTTTATATTTTTAGCCGGACTAACTCACTTTTCTTTATTCATTTTTGTTTTTGTCCCAATCTTTAACAAGTTAATAAGGCAGCGAAATAGTTTAGCCTATGTAATCGTTTTGACTTGTTTAATTTTAGGACAAAGTTTTGAGTCAATTGTGTCATTAATAGACTTGGGGCATGCAGGATTGAATGAAAGAATTTCCGACTATACCGGGGAGATAGGAGTGAACTTACGAGAGAGCTTGACTAATAGAGTTTGGTATGCAGTGTGGTTAAAAAAGATCATCTTGTTGATGCTTACATGGATTGGTCTCAGGTCACTTAATAGTCATAAAGAGATTAAGTTGAAATTAGTACTTTCTCTGGCAATAGCATTTGCATCTGTAATTTTCTTAGCTTTTGAGTTTTCTATGTCTTTTAGGTTTGATCATTTTGGTATTTTCTTGCTGTCATTTTTACTGATTCAAATAAATTTGAATCACAAGTTTAAAGTATGGAAACTGGCTTTACTACCTTTAATCGTAATATTCTTAGGGATACAGATTAAATCATTCCTAGGCATGTTAGATACTTATTGGTTTTTCTCGAATCCTATATACGAGTTATTGATCCCTAAGGATGGTACTTTAAGTGACTTAATTAACAGAACTTAAGAATCTCGATGTCTGTCCTTAATCCAGCGAAGAATTTGCTTCCTCTTAATCTCAAGTTTAACTCAATAAATCCGGTGGTTGTTATTCATTCAGATGATTGGGGGTCGATAAGAATGCCATCCAATAAAGTTAGGCAAGCATTGCAGAGGCAGAATGGTATCTCAGCCGAGAGTCCCTACGCCCTTTATGATAGCTTGGCGACTAAAAAAGATTTGGAACGTTTATTCGAAACGTTATCGGCTAATAGGGACGCTAACAACAGACCTGCTATTATTACAGCCAATGTAATCATGGCAAATCCAGATTTTGAAAAAATTAAAGCTTCTAATTTTAAGGAATACCATTATAAAGGCCTAGACGATACTTTTTCTGAATACAATAATTCTGAGGCACTTGAATATTGGAAATACGGAATGGAGGAGCGGGTATTTCAACCACAGTACCATGGCCGAGAGCATGTAAATGTTCCCTATTGGCTACAAAAATTGCAGGAGGGACATAAAGGAGTTAGAGCAGCCTTCGAGGCTAAAGTTTTTGGTGTGGATTATACGGATCTTAAGCTTCGAAAAACTAATTTTCAAGCAGCCTGGGATTTTGATAGTCAAGATCAAGAGAGCTATCTGTTAGAATCCATAAAAGAGGGATATCAAGCTTTTACAGAATATTTTGGCTTCAAGTCTTTAACGGCCATTGCGCCGTCTTACACATGGTCTCTAGCTATGGAGAAAATGTTGCGAAATGAAGGCGTTAGATCTATGCAGAGTATCATTATGCACAAAGTACCGAATGGAAGGAGTGATGTTTACAGACGGAAAAGACATTTGGTTTATACCAAAAAATATCAAGTGCGGATGAGCTTTTTTGAACCTTCTCTCATGGTGCCTGATTTTGACAATGTTGGATTTGCTATGGAAAGAATAAGGCATCAAATTTCAAAAGGAAAGCCAGCATTTGTAAGTAGTCATCGACTCAATTTTGTTGGTACATTGGATGAGTCCAATCGAGAAAGGAACCTAACTCAATTAGCTAAACTCCTAGCTGCGATTCGGAAAGAGTATCCTAATGTATTGTTTAAATCAGCGGATGAGCTCTTGCAATCTTAAATGGAATTGCTTGATTTCTCGACTATAGAAATTCGGAATGCCTGAATTGATGAATACGGATAACAAAGGGAAATCACTTAGTTTGGTCATAGCCTCATTAAGCTCCGGGGGAGCAGAAAGAGTCATCTCCTTATTGGCGAATAACCTGGTGGATCAAGTGGAACAAATCAATTTAATTGTTTTAACCCAGGGGCTGAGGTTTTATAAGCTTGATCCCCGTGTAAAGGTCTACGAACCGGATTTTAAAATTGAAGATTTAGGCAGGCTCAAGTTTACCATTCGCAATTTTCTGTGGCTACGTTCCTTGTGGAAGAAGTTAAATGTCAGTGCTGCTCTTTCTTTCGGAGGGAAATACAATGCCTTTGTGTTGCTAAGTGCTCTTGGTAAGGGGCAAAAAATATTTGTATCTGATCGCAGTAGACCCACCATTAGCTATGGAAAATTCCTCGATAAAGTAAATCCAATAATTTACCGTCGCGCTGCAGGAATCGTTGCTCAAACCGAAAGAGCCAAAACCCTGATGGCACGAGCAACCGGCCACAAGAACATTAAAGTAATTCCTAACCCTGTACTACAGATTCCAGCAGGAACTGAAATGCGCGAGAAGGTAATTTTAAATACAGGGCGATTTATAGGCTCGAAGCATCAAGATTGGCTGATTCAATATTTCGAGCTAATCGAGGATGAAGCTTGGACCTTACGATTTTTGGGTGAAGGACCGCTCTGGGATGAGGTAAAAACCATTGCAGCTCAAAGTCCCAAGAAGGAGCAAATAGAGTTCTTGGGCAATGTAAATCCTATTGTACCTTTTTATCAAAAGGCAGGGATTTTCGCCTTTACTTCTACGTCGGAGGGTTTTCCCAACGCACTTGGTGAAGCTATGAGTGCTGGATGCCCAGTCATAAGCTTTGATTGCGAAGCCGGACCAGCAGACCTAATTGAGAATGAGGTTAGCGGCTACTTGATTGAAGAGGGAAATCATGAAGATTATATAAATAAACTAAAACTGTTGGTTGCGGAATTTAATAAGCGTAAAGCACTTGGAGCTGCGGCTCGGGAACATATGAAGCGCTTTGATGAGACCAAAATCTGCATGAGCTACCTTAATTTTATGCTAGCCTAATGAAATTGATGATTAATACTGCGCATCAGCGATTTGGTGGAGCCGTTCAAGTGGCTCTTTCTTTTATCAATGAATGTTGTGCCTTTCCCGAACATGAGTACTTTGTAATGCTTGGTCCGGGCTTGCAAAAGTCAGTAAACGAAGAAGAGTTTCCTGATAATTTTCATTTCGAAAAATTCGATTTCGGTGCCATCAACTTTCGTAAGTCTTTTGCTATTCATAAGGCCATGAAAGCAATGGAAATGAAGTACAAGCCTGATGTAATCATTTCCACCACCGGGCCAACATATTTTCATTCCAAGGCACCTCAAATTATCGGCTTTAACCTACCGCTCTATATTTATCCGGAGTCGCCCTACGTGCAGACTTACACCGGGATGCGAAGGCTTAAATTTGCCTTCAAAAAGAAGCTTCATTATTATTTCTTCAAGCGAGATGCCTCAGCCTTCGTTTCCCAAACTGACGATGTAAATCAAAGAGTCCGTAAAGAATTAGGTTTGGATAAGGTTTATACGGTTACCAATACAGCCAGTGCCTATTACAATCAACCAGAGAGCTTCCCTAATAAGTTAAAACCAAAGACAGATTCGCTGTATCGTTTCGTAACCATCTCCGCTTTTTACCAGCACAAAAACCTGGAGCTAATTGGAGATGTGGCTAAGGTTTTGGAACAAAGAGGTCGTAAGAACTTTGAATTTGTTTTAACCATTAAGCCAGAGGAATTAAAGCGGGTTTTTAAGGGACAAGCACATATCACTACTGTTGGCTCGGTTCCTCCTAAAGAATGTCCATCTCTTTACCGTGAGTGTGATGCCATGTTTCTCCCTACCCTTGCGGAGTGTTTTTCGGCCTCTTATCCTGAAGCGATGATTATGGATAAGCCGATTATCACGACTGACCTCGGTTTTGCCCGCAGTATTTGCGGAGAGGCGGCCCTGTATTTCAAAGCTAAAGATGCTGAAGCTGCCGCCGATCAAATTGAGCGATTATTGGACGATAAGCAATTGGAAGCAAACTTAATTAAGCAAGGACATCAAGAATTAAAAAAGTTCGACAGTCCTCAGGAACGTGCTAGAAAATATATCGATCTTTGTATATTAGTTATGAAGGCACAAGCATAATTTATAGAAGTCAAATTTATGAAAATATATATTGCCGGACACCGAGGAATGGTTGGATCAGCCATCTGGCGGCATTTTGAAAATAGTGACAAAAGTAGCGATTTAATTGGCAGAAGTAGTAAAGAACTGGATTTACGCAATCAAGAGGCTGTTTCAGATTTTATTGCTAGAGAAAAGCCAGATGTTATTATTGATGCAGCGGCTAGAGTAGGAGGTATCTTGGCAAACAACGACTATCCCTACCAGTTTTTAATGGAGAATATGCAAATTCAGAACAATCTGATGAGTGCCTCCATCACCAATCAAATTCAAAAATTTGTATTTTTGGGTAGCTCATGCATTTATCCCAAAATGGCGCCTCAGCCATTAAAAGAGGAATACCTCTTAATGGGTCCTCTAGAAGCTACCAACGAATGGTATGCGATTGCTAAAATTAGTGGGGTAAAAGCGACTGAGTCTATTCGTAAGCAATTTGGATACGATTACGTAAGCTTAATGCCCACCAATTTATACGGCCCTTTTGATAACTTTGACTTACAAACCTCTCACGTACTTCCAGCTATGATACGCAAGTTCCATGAGGCGAAGGAAAATGGCCACGCTCCGGTTGGCTTGTGGGGTAGTGGTTCTCCAATGCGAGAGTTTTTACATGTTGACGATTTAGCCAAGGCAGTAGGTTTTGCTGTACGAAATCGATTAGAGCATAATCTCTATAATGTGGGCAGTGGAACTGACCTGTCTATTAAGGAATTGGCCGAAATCATTCAGAAAGTAGTAGGTCACAAAGGCGAAATTCATTGGGACATAAAAAAGCCCGATGGTACACCTCGTAAATGGATGGATAGTTCCCTTTTAAGGGCAATGGGTTGGTCTCCTGAGGTTGAATTAGACGAAGGCATTCGCGATACTTATCAGTGGTTTCTACAAAATATTAATAAAATTAAGGAAGTTAAACTTAGCTAATTATGAAAACAGCTTTAATAACTGGAATTACTGGACAAGATGGTTCATATCTCGCTGAGTTATTGTTAGAAAAAGGCTATGTAGTCCATGGAATCAAGAGAAGATCATCTCTATTTAATACCGATAGAATCGATCATCTGTATCAAGATCCGCATGATCCTAAACAAAGACTTAAGCTTCATTATGGCGATTTAACAGACTCCATGAATCTAACCCGGATTATACAAGAGGTTCAACCCGATGAAATTTACAATTTAGGAGCGATGTCCCATGTGAAGGTTTCCTTTGAGTCTCCGGAATATGTTGGTAATGTTGATGGCCTAGGAACACTAAGGATACTTGAAGCAGTTCGCTTACTCGGATTGACTGAAAAAACTAAAATTTATCAGGCCTCTACATCTGAACTTTACGGAGGTATGCCAGAAAACAAAAATGAGAAAGGTTTTTATGATGAAAACTCTCCTTTTTATCCAAGGTCTCCTTATGGCGTGGCAAAAATTTATGGTTTTTGGATAACTAAAAATTACCGCGAGGCATACGATATGTATGCCTGCAATGGAATTTTATTCAATCATGAGTCTCCCCGAAGAGGAGAGACTTTTGTAACAAGAAAAATTACTAGAGCAGTAGCAAAAATTGCTCTTGGACTTCAGGGGAAAATATTCCTAGGGAATCTAGATGCTAAACGAGACTGGGGACATGCCAAGGATTACGTACGTATGATGTGGATGATTTTACAGGCCGATAAAGCCGAGGACTGGGTCATCGCTACAGGAGTTACCACGACGGTTCGCGACTTTGTGAAAATGGCCTTTGCAGAGGTTGGTATTAGCTTGCGTTTTGAGGGTACTGGAGTAGATGAAAAAGCTTTTGTTTTGGCATGCAACAATCCGGCTTACCAGCTAGAAGTAGGTAAAGAAGTACTTTCCGTGGATCCTTCTTATTTCAGACCAACAGAGGTAGACTTATTGATTGGCGACCCCACAAAAGCCAAAGAAAAATTAGGTTGGGTTCCCGAGTATGACCTTAAAAGTTTGGTTAAAGATATGATGGAAGGAGATATTAAATTAATGAAGAAAGACATTGATTTATTAAAAGCAGGTCACGAAGTATTAAAGCAAGAAGAATAAGTCATTTATGTCTTCTAAACGAAAATTAGTGATACTCAATCAAGCTTCAAATTACCTTACCATCGGCTTTGCCAATGCGTTTAAAAAGGAGTTCGATGAGGTAGTTTTAATTACTGGTAGTGTCCACGTTCAAGGCGAGGAGCTCGACAGACAGATAAAAATTCAATCCATTAATCGTTGGTATGAGAGCCCGGCTTCCAAAAAAATGAAGTCCTATCTCTTAGCCATGTTTAAGATGTGGTGGCTTTTAATGACTAAGTACCGCAAGCATGAAGTGTATTTTGTATCGGTACCGCCAATGGGTTACCTTTTGAATATTTTCTTACCCCACCGCTTTAGTATGGTCATTTGGGATGTTTATCCCGATATTTTCAAAATTACTGGGATGCAAGAAAGCCATCCTGTCTATCGAATTTGGTCATGGTTAAACCGTAAGTCATTTAAAAAGGCCTTTCGGATTTTTACAATTAGTGAAAAAATGGCTGAACTGCTCTATCAGTATGCAAGCCCTTCTAAAGTACTGGTTCAACCCATTTGGTCAATTTTCCAAGATAATAAGAAAGTTTCCAAATCAGAGAATCCCTTTATCCAAGAACATAAGCTTCAAGGCAAATTTATAATTCAGTACTCAGGAAACATAGGATTAACTCATAATGTAGAAGCCTTGGTTGACATAGCTGAGCTTTTACAAAATGAGACTAAGATCTTGTTTCAGATAATTGGTAGAGGCCCACGCAAGGCAGTTTTGGAAAGAGTGGTTCAAGAACGTCTGCTACCGAATTGCCAGTTTTTACCTTTTCAATCCGATGATATGTTTCCTTATTCATTAGGGGCTGCAGATATGGGGGTGGTAATTCTAGATGAGTCTACCAGTAAAGGAAGTGTACCCAGCAAATCTTATAATTTGATGTCTTATGGCATCCCCTCTTTATATATTGCCTCAGAAGACTCTCAATTAGCTCTCTATGCAGCTAAATATAAACATGGGAAATGCTTCAAGAAATCGGATTTGCGCGCTATTTCAAATTGGATTTTAGAAGTAGCGAGTAGCCCCGAAGAGATGAGGCAGATGGGGGAAAATGCGGTGGCAGCCAGTTCTGATTTTAAAAGGGCGAATGCTGACAAATTTGTTGCAGCATATTGCAAAGAATCCAACTAAGATGAAGGCCTTAATTAGTAATCATATCAAGAATATAGGGGGATGGACAAGCACTCGTAAAATCTTGGTGATTTCCGTAGATGACTATGGAAATGTTAGGTTAAATTCCAAGGCAGATCGCGATGCTTTGTTGGCTGATGGAATGAAGCCCAAATCGCGTTTTGATTTATACGATAGCCTAGAGTCTAAACAGGACCTAGAGGCACTTTGCGAAGTTTTGAGCAGCGTAAAGGATAAAGATGGCAAGGCAGCAGTATTTACTCCTTTTGCGGTTTGTGCCAATATGAATTTTGAAAAGCTGATCGAAAGTAATTTTACAGAGCTTGAGATTGAAAATTTAACTACAACCTATTCTAAGCTAGCGCAACTCATGCCTGCTTCGTATGAAGGTGCCTGGGATGCTTGGAAGTTTGGAATTGCTGAAGGTTTATTGCAGCCTCAGTATCATGGTAGAGAACACTTCAATCAGTATTTTCTAAAGTCTGAATTAGCTAAGTCTAATCCAGATGTTCAGAAGGTTATTGCTCGACGCAGTTATTCCTTTCAAAATGACAAAGATTACCCTACTATTTCCTATACCGCCACTTTTGATTTTTCAGATAAAGATCAACTAGCCAATCTTAAAGAGATTGCGGAGGATGGAGTAAATCGCTTTGAAGCTATTTATGGGTACAGACCAATTCATTTTATGGCACCTACCTCTAAAGCACATCCAATTGTGTTGGAGGCCCTTAAAAATGAAGGCATCGATTTTGTTGATCAAGGGAGAGTACAGATACAGCATCAAGGAAACGGTTTGTATAGCAAGGATCGAAATGTAACTGGTAAGAAGAATCCGCAGGGTCAAACTGTTTTAGTTCGTAACGTGGTGTTTGAACCTAATGCCAATTCGAGTGCAGTGACAATAGCCATGAAACAGGTCGAAGCCGCATTTCGCATGAAGAAGCCTGCAATTATCAGTTCTCACCGGGTTAATTTCTGTGGCCATATTGAAGAGTCTAATCGAAGTCAAAGTTTGGCCGATTTGAAGAGTCTATTGAAACAGGTCGTTCAAAAGTATCCGGAGGTAGAGTTTATGGGTACAAGTGATTTATGTAAGACAATCACAAATTCATAAGAGGGTGGTAAGTATTGTACTTTTTAAAGCAGAGAAGGTAGATCTTAAAAATGATGAGCTCCCACCAGAATTTGCTTTTAGATACTGGCGACCTGGAATTTTTAATTGGAAGCCCAAAGGAAAGCCCCTTAAATATTACCTATATACAGTTTTTCATTTTACGGGAATATTTAAAAATAAATCCTACGCTTATCTAGAGCTAATGGATTTAGATACTGGTATACCTGCGGCCTCACTCTTGATTGTTCCGGCTCATTTTAAGTATCCCTTCATGAAGAAGAATGATATTCAATTCACCTATGTAATGACAAAACAGGAATATCGAGGAAAGAGACTTGCAATTTTATTATTGGAAGAGGCTTGGGGCCAAAGAAAAGATAAATCCGGAATGGCTTGGTATGTTACCAACACAGATAATACTGCATCAATCCGAGTAGCTGAAAAAGCAGGTTTTGCTTTGGAAGGATATGGAAAAAGAGAAAGAGGAATGTTAAACCGATTATTAAAAACTGATAGTTAGGCCCATGAAAAAAGCTGTAATGAGAATCGTTTACTTAGGGTATTATTTCAAGGAATTAGACTGGGAAAAATATCGCCACTTCATTAGGCATGTCAATAAGGAAACAAATATCTCAGAACCTGCATTATTGTGGAAGTCAATCTCGAATTCCTTGCTTTATAATATTTCCCTCTTAGAATATTTTCAGTTTCATTTTTATCGCAAAACGAAAGAAGAAAAAGAGAAGTGGGCGGGTACTGGCTATATGTACGAGTTTCAGCGGGTTATGAACCCTATTTTTTCTCGGGATATTTTGGATGATAAGCGCCTTTTTTTCCAGCGATATCGCAAGTTCTTTGTACATGAGGTGTATTCAGACAAGGAGTTTTACGAGGATCCTCAAATTTTTGAAAAGCTTAAAAATGCTGTATCCGGTAAAATTGTTATTAAAGCCTCTGATGGAAAATGCGGTGCCCAAGTGAAAATATTAAAGACTGAAGATTTAACTCATGAAAAGGTTATTTCTCAGTTGAAGGAAGATAAATATGATATGGTAGAGGAGTTCATCATTCAGCATCCTGAATTATCCAGATTGGCACCGAAAGGAGTTAATACAGTTCGAATTTTCACTCAGCTAAATGAAAAGGATCAGGTTGAAATTTTGGGCTGTCGTCAAAGGCTCTCTGTTTTTTCGAATGTCGATAATTTAGCCGCAGGTAACATCGCCGCTTCAGTTGATGAGAGTACGGGCAAAATAAACGGTCCTGGTGTTTACAGTGATATCAGTAAAGAACCAGAAACCATACATCCAGTGAGTGGGGTGAAAATTATCGATTTTCAAATTCCGTTCTGGAAGGAATGCCTAGCTTTGGCTAAAGAAGCGGCATTATTTGATAAGACTAATCGCTCTATCGGTTGGGATATAGTAGTAACTGAATCTGGTCCCGGACTAATAGAAGGAAACCACGATTGGTGCAAATTGGTTTGGCAGTTACCGGTAGATAAAGGCATGAAAAGTCGGCTTCAAGCATATTGGGATCAATTTCAAAAAGCAGGCTAGAGATGTATAAGCTGTTTGTTAAGCGTGTTGTTGATATTCTTGTTTCCTTTGTTCTATTGGTTATTCTCTCACCAGTGTTAATACTTTCGGCAATATTAATCGTTGTTACCTCTAGAGGTCCAGTTTTTTTTCGTCAACGTCGGGTGGGAAAGGACCTTAAGGCTTTTAGCATTTTGAAGTTTAGGACCATGACTCACGAAAAGCGTGAGGTTGGTGATAAACCTCTTATTGGCAAAGCAGCTGGAGTGACTCCGATAGGCTATTTCTTGAGAAGACTGAAAATTGATGAGCTTCCGCAGTTAATCCACGTATTTAGCGGCCAAATGAGTTTGGTAGGGCCTCGTCCCAGCATTCCGTCTCAATTGGAGGCTATGAATGAGAAGCAAAAGCGCCGTTATTTGATTCGTCCTGGTTTGACTGGGTTGGCACAAGTTTCTGGAAATATCCATTTGTCTTGGCCCGAGCGCTATGAGTTCGATCTTAAATATATTCACAACATAAGTCTTCCAAATGACATTAGAATACTGGTAAGGACTGCATTTTTGATTGTTAAGGGCGAAGAGTACTATTTAAACAAACCATTAAGAATTCATGCCAATGCCTAATCTTTCTCTCCCCAATAATCCGCGGATTGCTATTGCAGGAAGCGTAAACAGTAGTGCGCGAGTTTTACGAAAACTTATTGAGCACGAGATGAATGTTCAGTGGGTATTGGGACTTGATCCATCTGTTTCAAAGAATGTTAGCGGATTCAATGATTTGGGTCCAATTGCGAATTCAGCATCTTTGGATTTTAGTTATTTTCAAAAGTTGAATGACGATTGGATTCTTCAGGGAATCAAGGACCGCGAAATAGACTTATTTTTCGTGGTAGGACTTTCTCAGTTGGTTCGCCAAGACCTCCTTTCCGCTCCTAAAGTATCATGTATCGGCTATCACCCGACTCATTTACCTAAGGGCAGAGGAAGAGCGGCAATTGCTTGGATTATCATGGAGAAGGTAAATGCCGCGGCATCCTTCTTTTTATTGGATGAAGGAACGGATAGCGGGCATATCATTGCTCAAAAGCCGACAAAATTGGATGGCACTGAATATCCGCAGGAAGTGATCGATAAAATCATGATTTCTATAGATGAAGCCATGGATGAAGTGCTTCCTAATATGAAGTTGGGTGTTCTATCGTATAGGGAACAAGATGAAAGTAAAGCAAGTTACCTCGGTAAACGTGCGCCCAGTGATGGTTACCTTGATTGGGAGCTGCCAGCGCTAGATCTACAACGCTTGATTCGAGCGGTATCTCATCCCTTACCGGGAGGCATAACTTTTTTAGGGGAGAAAGAGATAAGAGTTTGGAAAAGTGAAGTTTGGAATGAACAAGATATTGTAGGAGTTCCAGGACGAATTGTGAAGATCAATTCGGTATCTTTTATTGTAGGTACAGGTAGCGGTTTGTTAGAAGTTACTGACTGGGAGGGGATAGAGCTTTCGGAGATGATAGAGGGTCAAAAATTAGGGATTAACTGGTTATTATTATATAGAAAAATATTTGTAAATGGCTAAAGTATTAGTGGTAGCGCCGCACTGTGACGATGAGGTGCTTGGATGTGGTGGGGTGATAAAAAAAAGAGCAGAGGCAGGTGATGAGGTTTATGTATTAATGATTACCAATGGACACATTGGTGCCCCAGAGCTGTTTAAAGCAGAAGATACTGCTCAAAACAGAGTAGAGGCACAGAGGGCCAATTCATTGCTAGGGGTGAAAAATGTTATCTTTTTTGATTTTCCAGCTCCTCGGCTAGATAGCATACCTTCGTATAAACTATCAATCGCAATTAGTAAAGTTATAAAAGAAAATAAAATTGAAATAATGTATATTCCACACCGTGGTGATATTCATCGTGACCATTTTGTAACATTTGAATGCAGTTTGGTAGCTGCAAGACCGATTAACAATTGCACTGTTAAAACGATTTACTCTTATGAAACCTTATCAGAAACAGAGTGGGCCATGCCTTTTCAAAATGAGGCTTTTATACCTACAGTATTTGAAGATATAACTGAGCAAATCGATGATAAGATTAATAGCTTTAGTAAATATGAGGGGCAGGTTAAAGCATTCCCGCACTCTCGTTCAATTGAATCGATCAAAGCATTAGCGATGCACCGTGGAGCTACTGTTGGCTGTAATTATGCGGAGGCCTTTATGTTAATTAGAGAAATACGTAATTAATGAATATTTTAATTTTAGGAGTTGGCGGACCAACTCCCCGTTCAATTGCCTTAAGGCTTAAAACTATTTACCCTGATGCTAGGCTTATTGGGACTGATATACAGCCTAAAGCTATCGGTTTTCACTTAAAAGGACTTTTAAATAAGAGTTATTTAATTCCTAGGGCAAATCATCCTAATTATTTTGTAGAAATAAATGGCATTATCAAAAAAGAGAATATCGATTTAGCTTTTGTTCAGCCTGAACAAGAGGTAAAAACTTGGGGGGAATATTATAATCGTGAAGGTAGGTACCCCTGTCCGACCTTGATACCTCCAGTTGAGCATGTAAATGCTTTAATGGATAAGGCTGCAATGGCAGACTTATTTAAAGGTACTGGCTTTATTCCTGATACCATAAGGATTAGCCCATCAAATCCAAAATTTGAAGAAGTGGCAGAACAGATAGGTTATCCCTGTTGGATTCGCGCTTCAATTGGATCTGGCGGCCTAGGCTCTCTGAAGTTAAACCGTCGAGAAGAACTAGAAGCATGGTTATTTATCCACAAAGATGTGCCAGAATTTACAATCAGTAAATTTCTAACGGGTAGACATTTAGCAAATCAGATGCTTTATATCGATGGGAAATGCGTCGCCAATGCAGGTTTACATTGCGCTGAGTATGTGATGGCTGATATTGCTCCTTCCAAAGTCACAGGAAATACTTCTTATGGCTTATTGATAAACGAGAAGTCACTATTAGAGCGTTGCGAAGAAGTGATGGAAACAGTTCAAGCAAAGACAGGGGTTAAAGCTAACGGTGTTTATAGTTTTGACTTTAAAGAAGACGACAAAGGTGAAATTTTGGTAACCGAGATTAATATCAGGCACATGGCTTATACTGGGATCCTAGCAACCTGCGGATTTGACCTGATAAGGTATACAGTAGAAATTCTCCGTAATGAATTTCAAGCACCTGCAAAGGCACACTTTTATTTTGACAAGGAATATGTTTTTATCAGAGATGTTGATGTGGAGCCGATTATACTTACTAATAAATTTTAATTTCGTTTTGAATTTAGCAATTACTTAATAGTCTAAGCTAAAAGAAAGTTTGATAAAATTCAAAGGGGTGGCCAACGGACCACCCCTTTTTATTAGATAAATATTTGGTCGAGGACGGCAAAGATACGGTCGAAATCTCGATCGGAGAGATTTGAGCCGGAGGGAAGGCAGAGACCTTGCTCGAATAAGGTATTGGAGATGTTACTGCCATAGTATTGGCAATCCGCAAATACCGGTTGTAGGTGCATGGGCTTCCATAAAGGGCGCGCTTCTATGTTTTCTTCAGCTAGGGCAAGCCGTATTTTTTCTCGGTCTAAGCCATTATTACGAGTGGGATCGACCAAAATAGAACTGAGCCAGCGATTGGAAAAGGAATGCACATTTTCTTCTTGGAAGCCAATATAGTAACCAGTGGCATTTTTAGCGGCGAAATAGTTTTGATAGCGAGTGAAGTTAGCGCGTCTTTGGGCGATGCGTTCGTTAAGCACCGCCATTTGTCCGCGGCCGATGCCGGCTAGCACATTGCTTAGTCGGTAATTATAACCAATACGGCTATGTTGGTAATGAGGCGCTTCATCGCGTGCTTGAGTCGCTAAAAAGCGTGCTTGGTCGATTAAGTCTTTGTCGTTGGAGGCAAGGGCTCCACCGCCTGAGGTAGTAATAATTTTATTGCCATTGAAAGAATATACTCCCATTTTACCGATGCTACCGGTGAATTTCTTATTGTATGTAGAGCCAAGGCTTTCAGCCGCATCTTCAATTACAGGAATATTATATTCTTGAGCTACGGCCATGATAGCATCCATTTGGGCAGGCATACCATAGAGGTGTACGGGCATGATGGCCTTTACCTTGGTAATTTCACCTTTGGCGGAAAGGTCAGCTAAAGCATGCTTTAGCTCTACCGGGTCCATATTCCAGGTTTCTGGCTCGGAATCAATAAAAATGGGTTGAGCTCCTCGGTAGGTAATAGGGTTGGCGGAGCCGCAGAAAGTAAAAGATTGCACTAATACATAGTCTCCTGGTCCCACACCTAATAGATCGAGAGCGATATGAATGGCAGCGGTACCAGCACTGAGAGCAGCTACATGGCCCACTTTATTGTAGTTCTGTAAATCCGCTTCGAAGCCATTAACATGGGGCCCAAGGGGGGCAATCCAATTGGTAGCAAAAGCTTCTTGTACGTATTGTTCCTCCAAATTCCCCATGTGGGGGGAAGAAAGCCAGATTTTAGGCTGATCCATAAATTCTATTTTTTTAGAAGGGGTAAAAATAGGCATATGACCGAGCTTATGTCCACAACAAATCAAAAAAAAATATGGGTGGGGATTTCGATAATTAAATTCCAAGGTTCCTAGCATAAAAGTTATCTTTGCCGCTAAATTTTTACGACTCAGCATGAAGAAAATCATCGGTCTCTTATGTTTTGCCCTTTTAATAGGGTCTTGTGTTCCCCTAAAAAGGCTAACCTATTTGCAAGAAGGAGAAGAAATGCCAGATTATAAGTTACAGCGCTCTGCTTATTTGTTACAACCGAATGACATTTTAAGTATTACCATTCGTTCTTATGACATAGAGACAAGTCAGTATTTCAATATTTCTAACAACAGCAGTAATCAGGCCTTACAAGCAGGAGATATTTTATTCTACCTTCAAGGTTACTCGGTAGATTTAGAGGGTAAAATTAATTTACCCATTTTGGGCCAAGTTGATGTGGCAGGAAAAACGATTGCTGAAATACAAGTCTTAGTGGAAACGGCTTTAAAGCCGTATTTCACCGAAGAAGCCGTTAATGTAACGGTGCAATTAGCGGGAATACGTTATGCGGTGGTGGGTGAAGTTAATAGGCCAGGGAAATATGTGATCTATCAAAATCAGGTTAATATTTTTGAAGCACTTGCTAATGCAGGAGATATAAGTATGGTGGGCGATCGTAAAGAGGTGATGATTGTGCGACAAATGCCCGAGAAGGTAGAAACATTTTATTTGGATTTAACTGATAGTCGGGTGATTAATGATCCGCATTATTTTATCCAGCCGAATGATATTATTAATGTACAGCCTCTGCGGCAGAAGTCGTTAGGAATTGGTACAACTGGTTTTCAAACCTTCTCGCAGTTATTTAGTCTACTTGCGAGCACTATTACTTTAATTATTGCCATTAATAGCTTGAACTAAAGATGAAAGAGAATAACCAGAACATACAAGAGGGCTACCCGCAACAGATGCTGCAGCCGCAGCAGGATAGTAGGCAAGATTTTGATGTAAAACGACTAATCGTTCGGATTTTAGGGGCTTGGCCAATAATCCTTAGCTCCATTGTTGTCGCTTTAAGCCTAGCATTTTTGATTAATCGATACGCAACTCGTATTTATGCGGTAAAAGCTGTGATTATGGTGAGTTCCGAGCAGCAAGGGAGCATGGAGTCTCTAATGTCGGCTGTAGGATATTATAACCCGCGCTTGGAATTTGAAAATGAAGTAGTTGTTTTAGGGTCTCGTACTATGGTTAATCGCACTTTAAAGCAATTACCCTTTGAAATTGAGTATTTTGGGGAGGGGCGGATAAAAAGTGCCGAGATTTATCCAAATCCAGGCTGGCGAATTGATTACGATAGCAGTCATGTGCAAACCTTGGGGGAATGGGAGGTGGAAATGCTTCCCGAAGATCAATTTATCCTAAAGTCACCTTCCAGTGCAGAACAAGAAATTATACACCACCATTTCCTTGGTGAAAAAATTGATCTAGATAAGGAAGAGTATAAGACTTTTGAAAAATCTGTTACTTTGGGAGAATGGTGGAGCACACCCTTTTTTAGACTTAGGTTAGTTAAGGATAACGATATTAGAGTTAATCAAGGCATTGTCAAAGTAAATTTTAAATCAAAGGAAAGCTTAGAGGAATCATATTTCGAAAAGGTTAAAATTGAGCCCACATCCGAAGGAAGTGCGGCAATTGATCTAAGCATGCAAGGAGCTGTAGCGGAAAAGGTACAAGATTATTTAGATGAACTGATTATACAATATCAGGCATTTAATTTAGAAACTAAGAATAAGACAACGGAAGGTGCTTTGGCATTCATTTCAGAAGAGTTAAAAGCTTTACAAGATAGTTTAGATCAGGTAGAAAGAATATTAGAGAAATTTCAGTCGGATAATGCGGCGATCGATTTAAGTGAAAAAGGGACCCAGCTGTTTGAAGAAATATTCAGTTTGGAAAAAGAGCTGACGATTTTAAAATCGCAATCTAAGTATTTTGAGTATTTAGAAGACTATATAGCAAACCGAAGTGCGGTGGAAAGCGTAGTGGCGCCGGTAGCAATGGGGATGGAGAATACTGGTCTAGAGCCCTTAATAGAGCTTTTAAATCAACTGCAGGCAGAACGCAGTTCCTTACTCATCGGGCAAAAAGTTGATAATCCACGTATAAGAGGGGTTGATAACAGGATTCGATCTGCCCGAGAAGCTTTAGCTGAGAATTTAAATGGTATAAGTAAGGGTGTTAATTTTCAGATTAAGGAATTGAGTGCAAAACGCAATCAGTTAGAAGCAGAAATACGCACCTTGCCGAAAACGCAAATGGAGCTGATTAATATCCGCAGGAAGTATGGAATTAGTGAGAACCTATTTTTGTTTTTAATGCAAAAGAAAGCAGAAACAGCAATTATTTTAGCAGGGAACACACCCGATTCTCAGGTGATTGATCCAGCAACAATCGATAAGGAACCCGTATCCCCTAATAGCAAACGTACCTTTGCTATTGCTTTAATGCTGGGTTTGGTTATTCCAATTGGAGTTATTTTTATTACTGATTTATTAGATACAAAAATCCGTAATAAGGAAGATGTTGAATCAATTACCGCAATGCCGGTTGTGGCGATGATAGGACATAGTGATCGCAATACCAACCTAGTAGTGGCACAATATCCTAAATCGAGTTTAGCGGAGTCTTTTCGGGCCTTGCGTTCGAATATTAGTTTTTTAAGTCAGGAGAAGCCTATACAAACCATGCTTTTTACTTCGTCTATTGGGGGAGAGGGTAAGACCTTTATTTCCATAAACATGGCTAGTATTTTGGCGGCCAGTGGAAAAAAGACGGTGCTGGTAGGTTTAGACTTAAGAAAGCCTAAGATTTACAATGACTTTAATTTGACCAATGATTTTGGAGCGAGTACTGTATTGTCGGCGCAAATGCAAACCAAAGATGCTATTCAGAAAACAAAGTATAATAATTTATCCATTATTTCCGCTGGTCCTATTCCCCCAAACCCGAGTGAACTTTTATTAAGCCCCGAGTTTGATATTATGCACGAGGAGCTGAAAAAGGAGTTTGATTATATCGTTTTTGATACCCCCCCCGTAGGTTTAGTAGCGGATACCTTTGAGTTAATGAAAAAGGTGGATTACTCGTTTTATGTGATTCGCCAGGGTTATACTGATAAGCAGTTATTAACCTTTATTAACGATCGATATGAGAATCGTTCGGTAGGGAATATTGCGATAGCGATTAATGACTTTACAGTTTCTAAGGCGTATGGTTATGGATATGGTTATGGCTATGGTTACGGATACGGCTACGGTTATGGTTATGGCTACGGTTATGGATCTGCTTATTATGGGGAGGAAGAATCCGAGAAGAATCGATTCTCTCTTTTTAAGAAAAAGAAAAAATAGAGATTGTTGAGACCTAACGTGCTAGGTCTGTACGGGATACAGATTAATAATGTTATTTAAGCCTCCGGAAGGGGGCTTTTTTTTTGGAGAAACGAGAGCCGGGAGACGAGAAACGAGATGGATTTGGGTAGAGTGGGGATTAGCGTGTTTGTAAGGCAGCGGGGAGGTGGTTTAGAGGTTTAGGAGTTTAGATGTTTAGCCAGGGTGTGGATTTGTAACGCAACGAGCGCGACGGTTTACGCGGCGAACGCAGCGGGCAGGAGACAGTATAGTGGTTTAGGTGTTTAGCGATAAAGTTATGACTCGCGAACATTAAATATGTTCTTTTTTTAGGGAAAAGCATATCAAGCAAGAGTTTGAGCAAGAGTAGGGAGAGGGATTTCGGTAGAGTTGAGATTTGGGATTTGGAACGCAGGGAGCGCAGCGGGGATAGGTTTAGAGTTTAGTGAGTTTGCTAAGCACGGCGGATTTATCCCAGGGAGGGTTGGATGTTTGGTATTTGAGTTAGCCTGAAATATTGAGCTAAGCGGTAACGTACCACAAAGTGTGTAATAGTAGCTAAGCATTAAATATTTACGAATTCTTGATAATGATAAATACTTTTTACAATTATATCTATATTTGTAAATACTATTTTACATTATGGGACGTGAGAAACCAGTTTTGCTACCGAAGCATAAGAAGTTATTAAATGAATTGGGAGAGAACATCAAGCTTGCCCGGTTAAGAAGAAAGTTTAGTACTGCACAAGTTTCTGAACGGGCAAATATTAGTAGGCCAACGCTACTTTCTATAGAGAAAGGATCAGAAAGTGCAAGTGTAGGCTTGTATCTGCAGGTACTTGTTGTACTCGGACTTGAGAGGGATTTATTGTTGGTTGCCCGGGATGATGAATTGGGCAGGAAAATACAGGATGCGAATTTGAGTACAAAGGAACGGGCTCCGAAAAAGAAGTAAATCATGGCCGAGACAGATAAAAAAAAAGAGGTGCATGTCTATGCAGATTGGCAGGGATTAAATGGTCCCATATATATGGGAGTGCAGCATGCTGAACTTTTACGAGGGAAGGAGATCTTTTCGTTTAGGTATGATAATGACTGGTTACAATCTGGACAAGCCCAATTACTTGATCCTGACTTACAACTGTATGCAGGAATGCAGTACCTAAATGATCAGGGCAAGCCTAATTTTGGGATGTTTTTGGATTCCTCTCCTGACAGATGGGGACGCCTTTTGATGCGAAGGAGAGAAGCTGCTTTAGCGAGAGAAGAAGGACGAACACAAAACAGTTTATTTGAAATGGATTACTTGTTGGGCGTGTATGACGGGCACCGCATGGGTGGATTGCGCTTCAAGCTAGATTCAAACGGACCATTTCTGAATGATAGTAAAGCAATGGCTAGTCCACCCTGGACATCTATTAGGGAATTAGAACAAATTAGTTTGCGGTTGGAAGATGATGATGTGATTAATGATCCTGAATATATGAAGTGGTTAAACATGTTGATGGCTCCCGGTTCTTCTCTCGGTGGTGCACGACCGAAAGCAAGTGTGTTGGACAATGAGAATCATTTATGGATCGCGAAATTTCCTAGTAAGAATGACCAATCAGATATAGGCGGTTGGGAAATTGTGACTTACGAACTAGCTATTGCTGCAGGATTAAATATGGCGGAAGCACAGGCAAGGAAATTCACGACCAATAACCATACATTTTTGACCAAACGATTCGATCGAACTTCAACTGGAGAGCGAATCCACTTTGCTTCAGCAATGACCTTGTTAGGGCACGTTGATGGTGAGGATTATGGCGAAGGCGTTAGTTACCTTGAACTGGTGGAATTTATCACCACACAAGGAGCTAATGTAAATGAAGACCTAGAGCAACTTTGGAGACGCATTATTTTTAGTATTTGTGTTTCTAATACAGACGACCACCTAAGAAACCATGGGTTTATTTTAAGACCTGGAGGTTGGGTTTTATCGCCAGCTTTTGATATTAGTCCAGTAGAAACGGGTAAAGGATTAAAACTGAATATTTCAGAGTATGATAATGCTTTGGATTTGAATCTTGCTTTAGAGGTATGTATTTACTTTCGATTGAAGAAAAATCGAGCAATTGAAATTATTGAAGAGGTTAAAGCCGCTGTGAAAGAATGGCAGAATGTCGCAACTAAGTATGGAATATCAAGAGCGGAGCAGGAATTGAAATCCATGGCGTTTTCTCGTGCCGAGAGTGCTTGAGAGACGGTATGAGAGACGGTTTGAGACGAGAGACAAAGAGACGAGAGAGGGTAGGAGAACCGAGAACCAAGAGCCAAGAAACAAGATGGGATTTCGGTAGAGTGGGGGTTAGCGTGTTTGTAACGCGGCGGGTGCGGCGTGGGCGCAGCGGGGAGAGATGGTTTAGAGTTTAGGGTTTAGTGGTTTAGCGATAAAGTTAAGTATCGCGAATTTTAAATATGTTCTGTTTTAGGGAAAAGCAGGTACAGCAAGAGTTTGAGCAAGAGTAGGGAGTTTTGAGAGACGAGAGACAAAGAGACGAGAGACGAGAGAGGGAATTTCAAACGCAACGAGCACGGCGGTATCGCGGCGAGCGCAGCGGGGTATAGAGACAAAAAGACTGAAGCAAAGAGACGAGAGAGGGTAGGAGAACCGAAAACCAAGAGCCAAGAAACAAGATGGGATTTCGGTAGAGTGGGGGTTAGCGTGTTTGTAACGCGGCGGGTGCGGCGGTTTCGCAGGGAGCGCAGCGGTGTTTAGAGACAAAAAGACTAAAGACAAAGAGACGGGAGAAGGATTGCGGTGAAGTGGGAGTTTCGATTTTGGAACGCGGGTGAGAGAGTTTAGTGAATTGGCATAGCCCAGTGGATTTATCCCGGGGAGGGGTTGTAGTTAGGGTTGTTGTGGAAACGCGATTTATCGCGTTTAATAATCGTTTTAGGGTTAGTCCGGAATTAGAGAATAAGAATGTTTTGCATGGATAACCTAATGGACAACGGGTAATAAAAAAGCCCCAAGTATTAGATACTTAGGGCTAATGTTGGCGGTCTGGACGAGACTCGAACTCGCGACCCCATGCGTGACAGGCATGTATTCTAACCAACTGAACTACCAGACCGATTGCGTTGTTATCTCAAACGCGGGTGCAAATATAAGGTGATTTTGGGATTGTGCAAGAGTGTAAACTTTTTTTTCAAAAAAAGTTTACACTCTTGAGAATGGAGACTCGAAGACTCAAGAGCCGAGAGGGTTTGAGTGGGTTTGAGTGGGGGTTATGGGGTCGTTTTTGTAGTGTTTGGAGGTGGGTTAAAGAATGATTAAGATCCTGAAACTTTTAGCCATGACATCTTTTTTAATGCATTGATTTTCAATGGCTATCTCGCGATAGAGTAAGGATTCTCAAGATATTTTAGACTTCTTTTTTGCTTGATCAAAAAAGAAGGAAAAAAATCAAGGCTCCAATTTCTCATCCTTAAAACCTTCACAAAAAGTAAGCTCGGTGGGCGAGCTCCTCACGTCGCTTCCCAACTCGCTAAACTTTTTGCTTTGTTTTTACCTCTTCGTAATTGAGGCCGGGAAACCTACTAACAATGATTTCGGTAGATTGAAAATTGGAACTTTCTATGCTTTTGTTTCCTATATGTCATCAAACCTTCTTGGTTTACCCGCGGAAAACTCTTCTCTACCCATGATATCTTTTTTAATGCATTGATTTTCAATCGGTATCTCGCGATAGAGTAAGCCTTCCCAAGATATTTTAGACTCCTTTTTAGGATACGAACGCTTATACTCTTTCAGAGGAGTTCGTGAGTTCGGCTGCGCCTCAGTTGATCAAAAAAGAAGGAACCGAACGAAGTGAGCTCAGCCATTCCATTAAAAAGAAAACAGGCATGGCTAAAAAAATCAAGGCTCCAATTCCTCTCTTCAAAAATCTTCATGAAAGGCGAGCTCGGTGGGCGAGTTTATTTTTGTTTTACGAGAGTTTGACTATTACTATTCGTTACTTAATTGTGCTTCTCGATGCAGCAATGCCTCCCAAGAGTTTCTTTCTTTTCTTTTTCGGTTACGAACGGTTACCCTCTTTCAGAGGTGTTCGTGAGTTCCGCGGCGCTCCAGTAGATCGCAAAAGAAACAAAAAAATCTAGGCTCCAATTCCTCACTTTAAAAATCTTCATGAAAGGCGAGCTCGGTGGGCGAGTTTATTTAGGCTATTGTCGTTCGTTTATTAATCATGCTTCTCGATTCAGCTATCCTTCACAAGATATTTTAGACTCCTTTTTTGCATGATCAAAAAAGAAGGAAAAAAATCTAGGCTCCAATTCCTCACCTTCAAAATATTCCCCTTTGCCAAGCTCAGTGGGCGAGCTTCCTTCGGTCGCTTCCCAATTCGCTAAAGCAAAGGCTTTTATTTTGAAGATTCGTAATTGAGGCCGGATAACCTACTAATAACGAATCAGACTTAACTGTAATATGAGTCTTCGTTTATCTGATTCTTGGCTACATGTCATCAAATTTTCTTGGTTTTAAAACCTAAAACTCTTTACTCAGGAAGACGATAAAAGCAGAAAGAAGTCAAAAAGATCCAATGATATTAATAGAAGGGGTTTTTTACCCTTCGAGAGTCTTATGTGTCGGATAAGGGTCACAAAGTACTAGTCACCAGAATATAACCTTCCCTTCGAAGCAAAAAGCATCAAAGTATTACGAAAGCCCTACTAAGTACTGATTACTAAATACTTACTACTTTATTATCGTTACAAAACCTCGTTTAATGCGAGACTCGGTTTTGCGTTCGCTGTTGAAGCGGTACTCGAGAGTGTAGGTATAGACGCCGCCGTGTTCGCCTTCGCTGCCGTTCCAGGGGGTATCAGGGCTAATGGATTCGAAGACTTTTCGTCCCCATTTGTCGAAAATGGTTAATTCGTAATGGGTGAGATAGCCCTCGGTATAGCAGTTGGGTATGATGGTGAAAAAGTCGTTGAGGCCATCGTTGTTGGGGCTAAATGCAGTAGGAGCATAGGTAAGACACTCGAGGCAATTAACGCCTTCTACAATAATCGTATCTACATAAGTGCAATAGCCATTAGAAATGGCGGCGGTGTATAAACCTGGGCGGGTAATAAGGAAGTCGGGATCGGTGCTTTCGTCGCTCCACATTACGCTCACGTTAGGGGCTTTGATGCGCAGGTCGATACGGCTATCTTGACAAATGATGGTGTCTTGGGGTAATTGGGGGATGTCGTTGGCTACCACTTCTACATAATCTACCAGCATGTAGCCGCGGGTAGGGTTGGACGAATTTTCGAGGGGCTCGACATTGGTGAGGTTATCTTCATAAAAGTTGCCAATGGTGAGGTAACGCTCGCCGCCTTTTGCTTTGATGATTCCGCAGACAGAGGTCCAGTAATTTTCTTGAGTGATGACGGTTTTATTTAGAACCTGGGGTCTGAAGTCGAGTAGGCTGTTGAGGGTTATAGTGTCTAAAACCGTGTCGGTAAGGAGTAATCCCATTTTGTCGATGCCGTAACTCTGTTCAGTGATATCATTATTAAGGGGACGCACGTAAAAAGTTATACGGTAGAATTTACCCGAATCTAAGGGTTCGCTTAGTTCGCCGTGAAGGTAGTCGCGTTCGTACACGCCGCCGGACTCGCCATAAACGCGGATGCCCATAAAACCTTGGCCATCGAAGGCGAGGGCATTATTGGTGGCCGAGTCGCTACCGGGAAAGCCACAAGGGTGGTAATAGTCTGGGGTATTCATATAGCTTGTCCATGGCTCGGCGAAATCGTCGAACAGTGGACTGGAAATAGGACAATTGCCCGTATTTTCGAAGCTACCGTTTTTTACTAAGTTTTGTGCCTGCATTAAGCTGGCACTGGCTAAAAACACTAAAAGTGCTAATCTTTTCATACACGTTCCCATAAGGTGGGACAAATTTCTAAGAATGGCTAAAATAAAAAAAGCTAGACTTAGTATACAATTCTTAAAAAATAAATCAATTTTGCCCGACGATTATTTTATAAACCGCAATGGACAAGAATTATTATGCTCACCCGAGTGCCTTTGTTGATGAAGGTGCAGTGATTGGCGAAGGCACTAAAATATGGCATTTTTCTCATATTATGAGCGACGCAATATTAGGCGCGAATTGTAACATTGGCCAAAACGTGGTGGTTAGCCCTGCCGTTGTTTTAGGAAAGAATGTGAAAGTGCAGAATAATGTGAGTATTTATACGGGGGTAATTTGTGAGGATGATGTATTTTTAGGCCCCTCCGTGGTGTTTACGAATGTATTAAATCCGCGCAGTGCGGTAAATAGACGGGGGGAGTATTTAAAGACCCGCGTGGCCAAGGGCGCTAGTATTGGCGCTAATGCAACGATCGTATGTGGTAATGATATAGGAGAGTATGCCTTTATCGGTGCCGGTGCGGTGGTGACCAAAGAAGTTAAGCCTTTTGCTTTGGTAGTAGGAAACCCGGCGCGGCAGATTGGTTGGATGAGCGCTTTTGGGCATCGATTGGAATTTAATGAAGCTAAAGAAGCGACTTGCCCCGAGAGTGGCGAACGCTATAAATTAGTTAACGATAATATAGAACGAATTTAGGATGGAAGAATCCAAGGTGAAATTTGGTTTAGTGGGTTGCGGGCATATCGGCAAGCGCCATGCGGAAATGATTTGGTATAATAGCGAAGCCGAGATAGTAGCGCTTTGTGATACCCGTCCGAAGGAAAGTTTAGGCTTGAATGAAAAATTCGCTTCTTTGCCAATCTACACGGAAGTGGAAGCCCTATTGGAGGCCCATCCCGAAATAGAAGTGGTTAATATTGCAAGTCCCAATGGTTTTCATGCCGAGCAGGCTTTGGCGGTTTTAAATGCCCAGCGCCATGTGGTAGTTGAAAAGCCTTTGGGCTTAGAAAAGGCCGCGGTGGAGAAATTAATTTTTACCGCTTTGCATCGCAATCGCCAGGTATTTGCAGTTATGCAGAACCGTTACTCCCCGCCCTCGGTCTGGATTAAAGAATTGGTAGAAAGCGGAAAGTTGGGCGCGATTAATATGGTGCAAATTAACTGCTACTGGAATAGAGATGAGCGCTACTATAAAGCAGGAAATTGGCATGGCGATAAAGCCTTAGACGGTGGAACCTTATTTACGCAATTTTCACATTTTATTGATATTATGTACTGGCTGTTTGGGGATATCACTGGCATTCAAGGAAAGATTAAAGACTTCAATCACTCCGACTTAACTGATTTTGAAGATTCCGGGACGATCAACTTTCAGTTTGTAGATGGTGGCACAGGTGTTTTAAATTTCTCTACCTCTTGTTGGGATCAAAATTTTGAAAGCAGTATTACCATTTTGGCCGAAAATGGAACGATTAAAATAGGAGGGCAGTATATGAATGAGGTGGAGTACTGTCATGTAAAGGACTATGAAATGCCCATCTTAGCGGCAGCGAACCCCCCTAACGACTACGGACCCTATAAGGGCAGTGCCGCCAACCACGTATATTTAATAGAAAATGTAATTGAGGTGATAAAGGGCCGAGCGAGTATTACTACCAATGCTTTGGAAGGCTTAAAAGTGGTGGATATTATTGAGCGTATTTACCAAGCGGCCGAGCGCGTTTAATGATTGCTGCTGAATACCATAGCTACGCGGTTTTGGCCATTATTTTGGCCATGGTGGTGATTTTGATTTTAGACCGCTTTAAAACTTCCTTGGTATTTTTGTTTACGGCGGCAGCCTTGGTTTTAACCGGGGTCGTGAGTGCCGAAGATTTTATGGCGGGCCTGAGTAATAGCTCGATTATTACTATTTTTCTCTTAGTGATTATAACCGCTTCCATAAATCTCCATTTTAATTTAACGGGACTTTTTGATAAAGCCTTTAAAGGGGTAAATACGGCGCCTAGTTTCATTTTGCGCATGAGTGGTTTGGTGGGAGGGCTTTCGGCCTTTATGAATAATACCCCAGTTGTAGCCGTGATGATTCCTTACGTTTATAACTGGGCGAAGAAGCATAAAATTAGTCCTTCGAAATTGCTAATGCCCCTAAGCTTTGCGGCGATATTAGGTGGGGTGGTTACCTTGATCGGTACTAGTACCAACTTGGTGTTGAATGGTCTGATTGAACAAGCGGGCTTGGAACCCTTGGGCTTTTTTGATTTTACTATTCCTGGCTTGTTAATTTTGGGAGGAGCGGTACTTTTAATGGTGGTCTTAGCGCCCTTATTACTGCGCAGTCAAGATAATATTCTCGCTGAGGTAGTAGAAAACAGTCGAGAATATTTGATTGAAATGCGGGTGAAGTCCGGTAGTGATTATGTAGGAAAAAGCATTGAGGAGGCCGGAATGCGTAATTTGGAGGGATTATTTCTCTCCGAGATTATTCGCAAGGACAGGCATATTGTACCGGTTCCGCCACGAGAGGTTTTACAAGAGAAAGATGTGCTTTTATTTGCAGGAGATACGGGAGCATTAGCGCAGTTAAATGAGCGCTTTGCAGGCTTGGAGTTAGCAAAGACCCAACAATTTAATTTGGTAGAGAATACTCGAGTGGTAGAAGTTATAATTACCCAAAACTCAGCTTTAGATTATAAAACGGCTAAAGATTTAGGATTTCGCCAGCTTTATGATGCTGCAATAATTGGCATTCATCGTAGAGGGGAGAAATTATCAGGAAAGATTGGGTCAATTGCCCTGCGTACAGGAGATGTATTACTAGTAATTGCAGGAAAAGATTTCTTTAAACGCAATAGCCAGCAGGGGGATTTAATAGTTTTGAATGCCTTGGAAGAGGAAAGACCTTTAGAGCAAAATCGGAAATTAGGATTCTGGCTAGGAGCAGTTGGTGCGATAAGTCTTAGTGCCTTTGGAGTTATAAAACTTTATGAAGCTTTACTTTTATTATTGGTACTGCAAGTGGGGCTTAAAATGGTGAATATCGAAATGGTTAAAAGTGCTTTAAGTTTCGATTTGCTTATCGTCTTATTAGCTTCCTTACTATTAGGTGACAGTTTAATTCGCAGTGGTGCCGCCAATTTGCTAACCGAAGTCCTTTTCAGTGATGCTCATTTATGGTCGCCCATGCTTATTATTAGCAGTATTTTTGGGGTGACTTGGCTATTAACGAGCTTTGTGACGAATGTAGCAGCGGTGTCTATCATTTTCCCCTTAGCCTATAGTCTGGCACAAACAGCCGGTTTACCGTATGAAGCGGTATTTTTAACCACCGCTTTTGGTGCCAGTTGCAGTTTTATAACCCCCTATGCTTACCAAACTAATTTAATGGTGCTAGAATTGGGCAAGTATAAGTTTGCCGATTATTTTAAATTGGGCTTTTTGGTAAGTCTGGTTTACGGCGGAATATTCCTGAGTTTTATTTATTTCAATTATATCGTATGAGTCAAGAAAAATTACATATCATTCCTCATAATCACGCTATAAGCAGGGCTGATCGCATTCAACAACAAGGACATCCCAGTTTGGTGATATGGTTTATAGGTCTATCTGGTTCGGGTAAATCGACATTAGCGAGTGAGTTGGAGCGCCGTCTTTTCGAGATGGGGAAACGCACCTATATATTAGACGGTGATAATGTGCGCAGTGGTTTGAATAAGGACCTTGATTTTTCGGATGCGTCGCGGAAGGAGAATATCCGTCGCATAGGAGAAGTGGCTAATTTAATGCTCGATGCTGGGGTAATTACCCTTACCGCCTTTATCTCTCCCTTTGCGGAAGAAAGAGAGCTGGTGAAGAATTTGGTAGGGGCCGAGAATTATATGGAAGTCTTTGTAAACTGTCCAATTGAAGAATGCGAAAAGCGCGATGTAAAAGGTCTGTATGCCAAAGCGCGTCGGGGCGAGATCAGTAACTTCACAGGGATTAGTTCACCCTTTGAAGAACCGAAAAATCCGGATGTGAAGGTACCGACGCATGAATTGAGTGTGGAAGAGGGAGTGGATTTGGTGATGGAGATTTTGGTTAAGAAATTTTTTTAATCGATAAAACACAATACAAAGAAGTTGCATCATCAAAGAACCCTCTTTATTAAACCAGGTGATTTGCTGTAAGCACAGGTTAAAATGAACTGCTTGCTTGAGCAGATAGCCGAATTCTACTGAAGATTATTAAATACCTGTTAAGCAGAGAATAGAGGGAGATATTAAAGAAAAGGTTTAGTCATTTTTTTTAGAAATTGTAATCAGATGCTTTTTTAGAAACTGGAAGGACCGATTTTATTCCAAATTAATCTAAGCTTAATATGACCAATAGCCTATTATTAACTAAGTTTGCAACTTAAATAAATTAGCAGTTCATGCGGTATACTTTAACCCATTTAAAAGAGCTCGAGGCAGAGGCGATCTACGTTATACGTGAGGTTTATGCTCAGTTCGAAAACCCCGCTATTCTTTTTAGCGGTGGAAAGGATTCAATAGTATTAACCCATTTAGCGAAGAAGGCTTTTGCTCCAGGCAAGATTCCTTTTCCTCTAGTACATATCGATACCGGTCATAATTTCCCCGAAACGATGGCTTTCCGCGATCAGTTGGTTAAGGATTTGGGCGTACGTTTAATCGTTGGTTCGGTACAAACTTCTATTGATCAAGGGGCGGCCAAAGAAGAAACAGGTAAGAATGCTTCGCGTAATGCCTTGCAAACGGTAACGCTTTTAGATGCGATCGAGTCGAATAAGATTGATGCCGCCATGGGTGGTGCGCGTCGCGATGAGGAGAAAGCCCGAGCCAAAGAGCGTTTTTTCTCACACCGTGATGATTTTGGTCAATGGGATCCTAAAAATCAACGTCCCGAATTATGGAATCTCTTTAATGGGAAGAAGAATATGGGTGAGCATTTCCGTGTTTTCCCAATTAGTAACTGGACGGAAATGGATGTTTGGCAATATATTTTTGCCGAAAATATCGCGATCCCATCCTTGTACATCGCTCACATGCGTGATGTGGTATGGCGCAATAATACTTGGTTGCCCATGTCGGAGTATATCACTTTAGAAGCCCATGAAAAGGTGGAAAACAAGTTGGTGCGTTTTAGAACATTAGGCGATATTACCATTACAGGTGGTATTGAGTCGGATGCCGATACGGTAGAGAAAATTATTCAAGAAGTTGCTTCTGCCCGCCAGACGGAGCGCGGCAATAGATCGGATGATAAGCGCGGTGAAACTGCCATGGAAGACCGTAAGAAACAAGGCTATTTTTAATCAAGCAAGCAAAGAAACATGAGCGAAACTTCCTATTTAAATATGCAACTTTTACGTTTCACCACAGCGGGAAGCGTAGATGACGGAAAGAGCACCCTTATCGGGAGATTATTATACGATTCGAAGTCTATCTTCGAAGATCAATTAGAATCGGTACAGTCGAGCAGTAATAAGCGTGGTTTAGATCACGTTGATTTAGCGCTTTTGACCGATGGTTTGAAAGACGAGCGTGAGCAAGGTATTACTATTGATGTGGCTTATCGTTATTTTGCTACACCCAAGCGTAAATTTATTATTGCCGATACGCCCGGTCACATTCAGTATACTCGTAATATGGTAACTGGTGCTTCTACAGCAAATATGGCTTTGATATTAGTGGATGCCCGTCACGGTGTGGTGGAGCAAACTTGTCGCCACTCTTTTATTGCTTCTTTACTGCAAATTCCACACTTACTTGTTTGTGTAAATAAGATGGATTTAGTGGATCACAGTGAAGAGCGTTTTAATGAAATCGTAAAGCAGTATAAAGATTTCGCTGCGAAGTTAGAGGTGCCCGATATCCGTTTTGTGCCAATCTCGGCTTTGAACGGTGATAATGTAGTAAACCGTAGTGAGAATATGCCTTGGTATGATGGCGAGACCATGCTTCATACTTTGGAAACGATTCATATCGCCAGCGATCAAGACCATATTAATGGGCGTTTTCCGGTACAAACAGTAGTTCGTCCGAAAAGCGATGAATTCCACGATTACCGAGGCTATGCGGGTCGTGTAGCGGGTGGAGTTTTTAAGCCAGGTAATGAGGTAATGGTTTTACCCGCAGGCTTTACCACCAAAATTAAAACGATTGAACTTTTAGGAGAAGAGTTAACCGAAGCATTTTCTCCCATGTCTGTTACCATGACTTTAGAAGATGATATTGATATTTCACGTGGTGATATGATTGTTCGTCCAAATAATCAGCCCAAAGCTTTACAGGATATTGACGTTATGTTATGTTGGTTGAACAATACGCCGGCTCGCCCGAACGCGAAGTATACCATTCGTCACACTACCAACGAAGCGCGTTGTATGATAAAGGAAATCATTTATAAGGTGGATATCAACACTTTGCATCGCATTGAGGATGATAAATCCATTGGAATGAATGACATTTTACGCGTCACTTTGCGTACTACCCGTCCACTTTTTGTAGATGATTATAATGATAATCGCAATACGGGATCGATCATTTTAATTGACGAAGCGACGAATGAAACGGTTGCTGCGGGAATGGTAAGAGGATAGTATTAGTATTAAGTAGTTAGTAGGGGAACCACTAGGGTAATAGGGAAGCCTCCGGAAGGGGGCTTTTTTTTTTGGAGTATTGAGATGGATTGTAATTCGGTTGGAAAAGGAGGATCGAGGAGAAGGAAATTCGGTTGTGATTCGATTGTAATTCGGTGGGCAAGGAAAAGGATTGTTTTAAGAGTATTTAGAATTAAGAAGCTTGTAATTAGGAGGCATTTCGTTAGGGTGGATCTTTTCGGTTTTTAAGGATTGAGGTGCTGAAACGAGTTAGCCATGACATCTATTTTTTGATGGTGTTTTTACCCTACTTCTCGATACAATAAAACTTCTCAAGATTTCTTTGCCTTTCTTTTTCGCTTGATCGCAAAAGAAACAAAAAAATCAAGGCTGCAATTCCTCACTTTAAAAATATTTCCCTTTGCTAAGCTCGGTGGGCGAGTTCCCGTTGGTCACTTCCCAACTCACTAAAGCAAAGGCTTTTATTTTGAAGGCTCGTAATTGAGGCCGGAAAACCTACTCATAACAATTACGTTAAGGTGAAAATTGGAATTCTTTAAACTTTTCCTTGGCTAAATGTCATTAAATCTTTATCGTTTTAAAACCTAAAACTCTTCTCTACCCATGACATCTTTTTTAATGCATTGATTTTCAATTGGTATCTCGCGATAAAGTAAGCATTCTCAAGATACTCTAGACTCCTTTTTAAGATACGAACGCTCGTCCTCTTTCAGAGGAGTTCGTGAGCTCGTCATTTCCCTCATCGGTTGATCAAAAAAGAAGGAACCGAACGAAGTGAGTTCAGCCATTCCATTAAAAAGAAAACAGGCATGGCTAAAAAAATCAAGGCTCCAATTCCTCACCTTAAAAATATTCCCCTTTGCCAAGCTCAGTGGGCCAGCTTACTGCGGCCTCCAGCCTCCGGTTACAAACGCCTTTTTTATTTTTTAAATGAGTTTGTGAGCTCGTCGCTATGCTCCTCGGTTTCTTCGGTCGCTTTGTTACAAACAGTTTTTTTATTTTTTAAAGGAGTTTGTGAGCTCGTCGCGTTGCTCCTAGGTTCCCAATTTGCTAGGGCAAAGACTTTTATTTTGAAGCTTCGTAATTGAGGCCGGAAAACCTATTAATAATGATTTCGGTAGATTGACAATTGGAACTTTCTATGCTTTTGTTTCCTTTATGTCATTAAATCTTCTTGGTTTTACTCGCGGAAAACTCTTTTCTCAGCATGACGTTAGAGTGGGGTGCATCGGGCTTAGCGAAAACCTTATTAATAATCGTCACCCTGGACTTGTTTCAGGGTCTTTTTCGATTTTGGGATGGTCAATCATTGAGATTGTATGGCAAAACGAAATAATCGATCTGGAAAACTGCGATTTGATTTTTTCTTAGTTTACGAATCCCGAAGGGATGACATTATAATAGAAATACCGATTTCCAACTAGACCTAGAACCCCGAAGGTGGTGATACTTTAAATTAGAGGACGGAAGTAACGCATAGATCGCGGGGAGTGCGGCGGTGATTACGGCTAAAAGTAATATTGTTTTATTGTATCGCTAAGAATCCCGTAGGGATGATATAATTGTAGAAATGCACCCGATAAACGCGAACCAGAGCCCTGTAGGGGCGACATGATTATTACCACAAAGAACGCGAAGAAGGCACGGACACGGAGGGATTTCGTTAGGAATTACGGATGTTTCTTCGATGGGGCATTTGGTTGGAATTCAATTGTAATTCGGTGGGAAGAAGAGGATTTAGGAGAGGGTAATTCAGTTGTAATTCGATGGGAAAAGGAGAATCGAGGAGAGGGAAATTTAGTTGTGATTCGCTAGATATATCGCCTCGCGATTTATCGCTGGGGGATTTGAGGAGGGGGTAATTCGGTTGTGATTCGATGGGAATTCTGTTGTAATTCGGTTGGAAGAAGAAGATTGAGGAGAGGGTAATTCTATTGTAATTCGGTTGTAATTCGGTGGGAAAGGAAGAGGCCTAGAGGGTGATTAAATTTTTCATACTATTGAGTTATTAATCTTAAACGTTTTAACATGTCCAGATCTGCAAGGATGTTCGTTGGTGGTAGGAGGTTGCACAGATTAAATCAGCGTGGGTTTTCATTGGCTTTAGTGGGGAAAGGTTTCCTGGGGCTTGTTATTCTCTTCGGAACATCATTGCGGGGGCAAAACTTTAAAGAAGTTTTAACGAAGGCTTATTTCTGTGAGTCGGATAGTTGTGCTAATGCTTACTTTAAGGAAGCGCGGGAGATGTTTAGTGCGGAGGGCGATCAGGCTTGGTATGAATATTTTAAATTTTTTTATAATGTAAAGGTGGAGCGCTATGATAGCGCGGATTATTATTATGACTTATCGCAGCCAAAAATGCTGAGGCTGGAAAATTGGAAATTGTATTTTAATTCTCTGGATGCGAAGGTTAATACTTTAAAGGACCGGGCACTGCAAGATAAAGCGGTAGTGCTTTTAACGGAGGGAGTCGATTTAGCAGTGGCAAGGGGTTTAGCCTATTATGAGGCTTTACTTCATATCAAGCTTAGCTATGGCTATCATGATCTTGGTCTTTACACGGAAGGAATAAAGCAGGGTGAAATGGCCAAGGCTTTACTGGATACAACAAAAATTTATAAGAAAGACTTATTAAGCGCGATAAATGCTATTGCGATAAATTACGATGATGCGGACCAGCCCGATAGTGCGCTTTATTTTCATTATATGGTTTTAGGTATCGGTTTGGAGAATACAGATGATTGGTCTGCCAGCTCTACCCTCAATAATATGGGGAATACCTATTTAAAAATGAATCAATTAGATTCGGCTCAAAAGTATTTAGAGCAATCTTTGAGTTTGGCGAGAAAAGCGAATCGATCTAATACACTTTCAGCAGTTTATAATAATTTGGGGGAAATACATCTGCGTAAGCGCGAGTATGGACCGGCAAAAAGTGTATTAGACAGTGCTTTGTTTTATGCGGAGAATGATGTTTTAGCCCCTTTGGAAAAGAGGCGGGATGTGTATGGGAATCTCTATAAATACTATGAGCAGGTTGGTGACATGGCGGAAGCCTTTCGTTATCAGTCATTGTTTATTAGGTACCGCGATTCGATGCAAGATTTGGATCAGATTGAGGCGATAAAGGCATTGCAGTTGAAAAAAGCAACGGCCGTAAAAGATAAGGAGCTGGCGGAAGCAGAACTAAGAGTGCAAAAGCGCAATATTGGCATTCTTGCTATTTCATCGCTTCTCGCTTTAAGCCTCGCCTTTTTAAGGCAATTTTATTTAAAACGGCAGAAGGTTGCCCAAGATGGCCAATTGAAAATACAAGAGGAGCGCTTGCGTATTTCGCGCGATTTACACGATAATATCGGTGCGGAATTGAGTTATATCTCCTCTTTAATAGACCAGAAGACCTACGGTTTAGCCGACGAAAAGTTGAAAATGGAATACGAGCAATTAAGTAATTCGTCGCGCAGTGCGATGCGTCAGCTGCGAGAAACCATTTGGGCGATTCGACCGGGCGAAGTGCGGTTGGAAAACTTTGTCAATCGTTTGAAAGAGCTAGGTTATAAGTACTCACAGGGGTTAAATCTGGAGGTTACCGTTGGATTTAAGGGTGAGAATTATTTACTAAAGCCCGCTCAGATTATTAATCTTTTCAGGATTTGTCAGGAAGCCTTAAACAATGCCTTAAAGCACAGTGGGGCATCCGTAATTAAGATTGAATTAAGTGCAGAGAAAGGTAAATTACAGATCGCGATATCTGATAATGGCAAAGGTTTTTCGGCGGAAGAAGTGCAGCGCGGATATGGCCTGAATAATATGGAGGAGCGGGTGAAAGAACTGGGGGGCGAGATGGTTTTGCGGTCGGTAAAAGGTGGTGGGACGGAGATTGAGATTTTGATTGTTAGTACTTGGTAGTTAGTATTTAGGGTTTTCGTTAGGGATTATGGGTGTTTCTTCGAGGGGGAGATTTGGTTGGAATTCTATAATGTGGTAGAGATGTGATTTATCGCGTGTAATAAAAAATTAGTTGGTTAAAATCGAGAAGTAGCACCTGACAGCGCTAGGATTATTGGGTAGGTAATTGTGTTATCGAGATGTCGCGCCTACAGCGCTTGGAGGAATTCGTTGGTAATTCGGTGGGTATATAGCCCCGTGATTTATCGCTGGGGGATTTGTGGAGAGGGTAATTCAGTTGTAATTCGATGGGAATTCGGTGGGAAGAAGAGGATTGTGGGGAGGGGAATTCGGTTGTAATTAGTGGAAAGGAAGAAGATTGAGGAGAGGGAAATTCAATTGTAATTTTTGGTCGAATATGCCTTAGTTTACCACAAATTTAAAACCGATATTGAAGTCGGTGCGCATTCCCTCATTTGGGTTAGGGCCCTTGTTGATGAGGCGATTGTGATCTACTTCAAAGTAGATTCCCCATGGGGTGAGGAGTTCGGTGGTAAAGCCAAAAAACTGAGGGAGGGGGTAATTATCATCTTCAACCGCATCAGCGACGCTTACGGGGCGCCAATAGGCAAAACTATACTGCGATTTGAGGTTAATCACTAGAAATCTACTGGCATAGAGGCTTAGCATTAATGAGGGGCCAGCGGCAAAATAGTAACCTTGTGGTTCTTTGGTACTTAATCGGGCATCGGTTTCGGATTCGCGGGCATTCGCGAAATAGAAATAATCGTTGTGATGTGCGCCAGGACTAATGGTTATGTAATCGCCAGCAATGAGGTTGTAGGTATAGGTATGCCAACCGAGAGGTCCAGTGGTGAGGCCCGTGTTTTCTAGAGTAGTGTAGGCAGATTCAGTGTCGAGGATCATATCGGCTAACTGCTTAATAATGTCTGTATACATTTTTGCACGCAGGTCAAATTGCCAATGCCCTCTTTGGTAATCATGGTATTTGAAATTTAATTCCATGAAGTTCCCAGTGAGGTTATGATTTTCAGCACCGGGAACGGCATTATTTTGAGTGATACCGTGGCTGTAGGCCCAACCTATATAGTAATAGGCGCTGAAAGTATCGCCGAGATACTTGAAGGACTGCAGGTTTTGAGATTTTAGTCCAATGCTACAGCAGATGAGTACTATTAGTAAAGAAAAGCGTCTCATTTGGTCATTTTCACCAAGGTAATACCGATGGTTGCTGCGCCGTAAAATCCAAGGTAGGGCCTAACACCTAGTTCACCTCTTACCGCTAGTCCGAATTTTTGTCCTGAAACAGAGCGTTGTTCTATCGCATAGGTTTGGTAGCCAAAGCGAAAGCCAATGGGAGAGGTAGCGCGATTATCTTTTACCAATTGATTAATATCGGCATCACTGGGGTGTCGGAAGCTATTTACAGGAGCAATGATGGCATCGAGAAACCAATTACTAGCTTTAGTGGCGCTGGGTACCAAGCCGTAGTTGTTGGTTTTAATAATCAAGTTTGCGGTATAGCGAACGAGAATTCCTGCGTAGATGGAGGTGCTTCCGTAAGAGGCGAATTCGAATGGGTCGCTGGTAGCGGGGTCTTTGCCAAGCCCTTCACCAAGAGGGAAACCAGAGCTTCTAAACATCAGTCCACCTCTTAAACCGTATTGGGTACGTAAATGTCCGGGTATATCAACCGATTTAGTTTCACTGGTTGTTTTCTCGTAGGATTTATTGCCTTGTTTGTATCTCTCCGTAGCTATTACTTTATTGGAAAGTCCCACTGCGAAAGTTTTAGCCTTGGTCTTATCGGAGAAGAAATATAAGGCCCCAAGTTGCAATTCGGTGGTATTAGGGAAGTCTTCGCTTTTTTCTAATCTTCCTACATCAAAATAGCTACGATAGAAGACGTATTGTATTCCAACGGGAAGCTTGGGACTTTCCACGTGTCCCCAAATACCAATGCCAAAATTAGTTCCAAAATCTTCTTTAGGCATGGTAACTTCCATTCCGAAGATGTCGAGATTAACGCTAAGCCAAGGACTTACCGAGGGATCATCTTTAACAATGGTATAATTCACCTTTTCTTGGCTAAAAGCAAGAAAGGTGCTTAGGCAGAAGATTAAACTAAGGATAGATTTTTTCATGGTGTTGCTTATTAAAGTGCATTACAAAAGACTTGTTAGTTAGTCGTTTTTGAAATACGCATATATTCGTATTTCTGCTGCAGGTTGCGGCAATTACCTTTGGTTTATGATTAGAATAGCAATTGCGGAGGATATTTCTCGCTTGGCGGAAGTCTTGAAAAGCAAGATTGAATTAAGACCAGAGTTTAAGGTTTGCTTGATTGCAAGCTCGGGCAAGGCTTTAATTCAAGAGTTGCATAAGAATCACAATATAGACGTGGTTTTTATGGACATTAATATGCCAGAAATAGATGGGGTGGAAGCGACCCGTATTGTTTGTCAGCGCTGGCCGCATATTAAAGTTTTGATATCATCGGTTTATGATGATGAAGAATATATTTTTGAGGCGATTTTAGCGGGAGCGATGGGCTATTTGTTAAAGGATGAACGTCCGGAAGAAGTACATCGTGCGATCCACCAAATTTTGGAGGGAGGAGTGCCGATGAGTCCTTTAATCGCTCGCAAGTCATTACTCTTAATTAAAAAGGGGCCAGATAAAAAGGAGGCAGCCCCGATGAACTATTCTCTTACTAATCGTGAACAAGAGATTTTGGAGCATTTAAGTCAGGGTTTAAGCTACGAGCAGATTGCGATAAACCTTTTTATCAGTTATGGTACGGTACGCAAGCATATTGAGAATATTTACCGCAAGCTACAGGTGAATAATAAGGTAGATGCTATACGGAAAATTAGGGGTTAATTTGTTATTATTAGGTAGTTAGTACAATTTCGTTAGGGATTATGAGTAGTTCTTCGAGGGGACATTTGGTTGGAATTCGATTGTAATTCGTAGAAAGGAGATGTTCGTGGAGAGGGAAATTCGGTTGTGTGGTGGAGGAGGCGATTTATTTCCGCTGACTGTTTTTGGATTAGGATGAGGTGTTTTTACCACAAAGTTCACAAAGGAGACACAAAGGTCGCGAAGGGTTAATGCGAAGATTTTAAGGTCGAGGCCCTAAAGTAGACAGGACCATGGAGGGGGCGCAGGTGAATTTGTTTGGATGGGGGATGGGAGCGCAGGTTTTCGCGGATTGGACGGATGGTAACAGATTGGTTTTCCTGTAGGGGTGGGATTTCGAATTTTATTGGAAAGGGTTATTGAGATGTCGCATCTGACGGCGATAGGTTAGTGGGTAATTGAATTGTAATTCGATGGGAATTCGGTAGGAAAGGAAGAGGATTGTGGAGAGGAAATTCAATTGCAAGGAAGAGAAACGATTAATCGTAGCACACTGTTTTTTTGGATTAGGATGAGGGGTAACGTACCACAAAGTTCACAAAGGAGACACCAAGGTCGCAAAGGGTTAATTAGAAGATTTTAAGGTCGAGGCCCTAAAGTAGACATGACCATGGAGGGGGCGCAGGTGAATTTGTTTGGATGGGGGATGGGAGCGCAGGTTTTCGCGGATTGGACGGATGGTAACAGACTAGTTTTCGCGTAGGGGTGAGATTTCGAATTTTATTGGAGAGGGTTATTGAGATGTCGCGCCAACCTTGCTAGGGCTGGAGTAATTCGATTGTAATTCGATTGGAAGGAATAAACGGAGAAGAGAATATGATGGATATAGAGCCCGCGATTTATTGTTGGGGGACAAAAAAACTCCCAGTTAGTTTTAATTCACTGGGAGTAAAGCAGAAATCAGGAATGAGACTATTAGATGTTGGTTGGTATTCTCACGCAAAAAGCTTCTCGTCCATTATGGAAGTACATGACTCTTCGGTTAGGGTCGATGAGAATGCGGCTATTGATACCAGGAATTTGATTTGCTTGCGCTTGATCAAGTAGAAGTTCGCCAGTTTGGGCGTCAATAATTACTAACTCTCCGGCTGAGAAGAAGAGCTTGCCTTCGAAGTAGGTAAATCGATCTCCAAAGCCGACGGCTATGTCTTGTTTAACAAACTTAGTTTCTCCCGTAATCTTATTGAGTGAGATTAACTCATCACTGTCACTTTTAATAATAAGCGCATCATTATAGATAAATAAATCACCGTTGAAAAAACCAAAATCGTATGTTGGCCTTACAACTTTTCTAATATCTTTAATCCATAAGGTATCTCCGTTTAGAAGGTTAAGACAGAAAGCATGGTTGTTGACCAAACCGTAAACTTTTTGATCATTTATTATAAGTGGTACAGGCCCAGAGCCATGATTTAATTCAGTATTTCGCCACATTAGGCTATCACGGCTCAAATTATAAGCAAATATATCTGTGCGATCCATGAAACCATTTCCGGGCACATAGCTGCGATTTTTCCAAGCGATGACTTTGTCTCCATTAAAAAGTTCTCCAAATCCAGCTGCATCAAAGTTTGGTCTTCTTCTATCGGTTCGGCTAAAAGCAAATACTGTATCCCAATTCATTTGAGAAACTGGAGTTCGCATTAATGCGGCATAATCTTCATCCCTGTAGCTGATTCCACGGTATAAATATCCATCATTTACATACAAGCCAGGGAAATTAAATTTAATGTTTCCGCGCCATTGTGTTTCCCGAGTTTCGAGATTAATGCAATTTACAGTAGTTAATGAGCCTAGGAAAAGATACTTGTTGAAAGCCTGTGATTTTTCTCCATAATAAGCTGCTGGTTCACCAATATAATCTGACCAATAATCTTTGACCTCTCCGGTCGCTGTATCCATGAAAAGAATGGGTGCATCCATTTCTTTCATTTTTAACTCTGTCCCGAAAACAACAACATCATCATATAATTCTGGATTCATTGAGATTGTAGTATTTATTGAAGGGTCTGGAACAATGGGAGTGCGCCAAAGGATTTCTAATTGGTTAGTTAGCTTATTGGGTTCCTTGAGCTCCGTTGGCTTTGACTCCCGACAAGCATAGATACTTGTCAGGAGCAAGGCCGTAATCAGGTATTTTGTTTTGGTAAAAGTCATTAACTCATTGGAAGTGTTATCTGCTTTAATAGGACCAGAAGAAAGGCGGCCCGCAGGCCGCCTTTGGTGATAGTGAACTCTATTTTTTTAGAATTCTGAGGGTTTGATTAAAGTTGGTAGATTGAACTTTAAGGATGTAAACACCTGGTTTCAGGTTAGAGAGGTCAAGGTTTACTTTGTTGCCTGAAATACTCGCGCCTTTAAGTTCGAGGGCGGCACCACTTAAGCTATATACTTTGAAAGTCGTTTCTAGGTCAAACTCTAAATCTTTTTCTAAGTGCAAGTTGCGAGATACTGGCTGTGGATAGGCGATTAAATTATCCTCAAGCGTTTCTTCGATAAGAGTAGGATTAATGGCTCTTTTGTAAGTGTAGCCAGCATAAGTGCTTTGACATTGAGCAATGCCATATTCAAATTCCTCGGCAGGAATTTCTTCATTAAAATACGCCTTTTCCTGCTGACAAACGCAGTTCCAATAAGAGGCTCGCTGGGTTTGTGTGAAGTTGAAGGTCCAATTTACTCGATTGGTCAAAACAGCAAGAGCTTCATCGTAATTACCTGCTACTCGGTAAGCATGGACTTTATCGAGATTCAATTGGAAAATTGAGGCATGATCCATAGAGTCGGACGGGTTTAGCGAGAGTAGCCAATCATCTGCAATTCCACAAACGTCTGCGATTTCGCTAATGGGTGGATTAGGTTCCCCTTCATTGTTTATCAATTGGTTTTGTTGATAAGCTTGGTTTAAGGCTTGGTGCATGGCACGGTAGGCAAGATTTAGATAGGCCTGAGTATGTGCATCGGAATTAGTGATAGTGCCTTGAAGAATAAGAATTAAATCGTTTAAGGCATCTTGGTCATCTCTAATGTACTCGTCGAAGCTCAACTTATTTAAAGCTTGATCTAAGGCTTGGTAGAGTGGAGTTTCTGCGAAAGCGGAACCGTTACTAACTTTCCCAAAAGTAGGAGGCAGTTCAGACAAGTTGGCTAGAGCAGGGTGAAAGTCAACCACTACACTGTTACCACAGGTTGGGGCGCTGTTATTGTTTTGCGACAGATCTGCATTTAAAGCAAAATAGGTAGAAGGGTTATTGCAACTTACTACAGATAACGAGAATAGCGAAACAACCGTTGCATTAGCAGGAGTATCAAACTGATTGTAATTAAAATCCATATACATATTAGGCGTATAATCAGAAATCGGTTGGTTACAGTTCCAAAGGCCTAATACATGATTATAGGTAGATAGGTTAGTCGAAGGGAATTGAAACTTGTTGTTTCCTTCTAAGAGATAAATACCGCTACCTCTTGATTCATCGCCGATCATATTTATACCGGCTGATTGGTTTTGCTTGATGGTATTGCTGGCCTCATTATTTAAATAGACGATGGCGTTGTTTGACTTGATACCGATATAGTTATTTTGAATGGTATTACACTCAGCGCGTAGGTCCATATCGTCGAGGTTGATTCCATGCGTAAAACCACTGATGGTATTGCCACTGGCTTGCAGTAAACTACCTTCTTGACCTTGTAAGTCGATAGCAGAACCACTTGGTGATATACCAGATAAAGGGAGGAAGTTGAAATTGGAATTAAATATTTCACTGGTGCCATTCAGGTTTTGACCATAGATGGCATGACGAAGGTTACTATTAAAAGTGCAGTTGAGTACTTTATGGAAACCACCATTCCATTTAAGTCCATCCCAGTTTAATTCAATGGTACAGTCTCTAAACTCGGTATGGCCTCTAGATCCTAATCCCGAAACCAATACGCCAGGATGACCATTCTTAATGTTTACTCTTCTGAGGTAATTAATGGTGTTTCCATTCCATATACGCAAACCATCGTGAAAGTTTTGAGGATCGGTGCTGCGGATTTCAGAATCAATAATACTTAGGGGGCTAGCCACAAAGAGGAAGGCTTGCGGAGCTATTTCGAGGGCACCATTTTGAATAAGTACTTCATCGAAGATGTCTTGATCGGCATCTTTGAAAATAGTCTCTTTACGTATTTCAAGGAGGGTTTGATTTTTAAAGCTAGGATCCGTGCCTACTAATCTGAGTTTCGCGCCCGCTTCAATATTAAGGTAGTTGGCAATATCGCGCACTGAGTTTCCAGTGGTAGGGTCGGTGATCCAGGGGATATCTTGGTCGAAGATGAGTTTGCCGTTGGAATTAACAGAAATTATTGCACCCGCCTTTACCGTTAATTTACCTTTAATAAGTAGGGAAGAACCATTTTGATTGAAGCTTAGGTTCGCAGCAGATTCGTATATAAGCTCTCCACCCTCTTCAACTATGATTTCGGCATTGTTTAGGACTACATTATCCGCTAATTTAAGCGTTCCGCCATTTTGGATAAAAATTTTTGATCCAGGATGTATGATTAGGTTTCCACCGGAGTTAAGGTTTACGCTGGCTCCCCCTTGGATATATAAGTAAGCCTTATTGAAACTACCGTTATTATCGCCTAATTGTAAGGTACCACCATTATTAATGTTGATAGTTTTTGTAGGGTTGCAGGAGCTGCCTAGTAAAACTCGACTTAAGCTACCTTGTGGTGGAGTACTATTCGATGGATTGCCATCGTAGATTTTCCTGTTAGCGTTGAGGTATAATATGCCCCCTTGGTTAATGTCAATCCCTGCTAAGTTGGAGTTTTCAAAAGGATTGTTCCAAGCTTTCGTTAGGGTATTGCCATTGCTTTGGCCTAAGGTATTTTCTCCGTTACGGATTTCTTTGAGAAGCCATGTCATGTTTTTATTGGTTGTTTTAACATGACCTTCGCTAATTGCATTTTTTGCTGCGATATAAGAGTCAAAATGTGTTTGATTAGACTCAAGTGGTCCATATTCAGAGATACTATTTTTTATATTGTAGTTCCAATTTGGATCATTAACATTTAAAGCTGAAACAGAGGGAATGAAAACAGATTGACTTTGAGCTAAACTAACATTGGTGTTGCAGCCATGATGACCTAGTTGAAATACAAGGCTACCTCTAATATCGGTCATATCATCTCTTAAGGAGGAAGGCGCATTATAGATATTTTGCATGTTTTTGACCTTAAAATAGTATTGATCTGCTCCTTTGGTGTTGAGGATTGCAACGTTTTCATGAGCTGCACCCTCGGCATATAGCTCAAAGCGGTTGTCAAACGAATTGCAATTATCATTATAGTGTATGAAATTGCTGCCGGCCGAGTATTCAGGGCTACCGGTGTTGTTGCCATTTAAAATTGCAATATTTCTGCAATTTTTAGGATAGGAGCCCAGAGATTGTAGTTCCTGCATTAGTTGAGTCCTTTCCGGGTTGGGCGCCAATTGGTTTTGGAAGTTGTAGGTTCTGTAAACAGAAGAATTTGTTGTATTGCTTCGGAAGTCTTGATTAGCTCGCCAGATATGGTAGTTTAACAGTTGCTTGGGAGCAGGTTTGTGTAAACTGAGGTATTGACTTAATGCGGTGGAATTACCTGCTTGATAGCTCATGTACTCCAAGAAGCATTGAATTGCAATGGGGATATGCGCACCTTTCCAAGGGCTATCTAGAGATACATTTAATCGCACGCAATGGGGCATATTGTTTTGTTCCATATAGGATAATGCGTAGCGAACTACTTGCCCGCCCATACTAGCGCCGATGATAACATTGGGTTCGTTACCGATTTTGTTTTGATTGATGCGGTTAATAAGCTCAACTAAGAGGAAAGCATTGCGTTGAATATAGTCAGCGCCATCTTTAAAATCTAACATTATGATATCGTAGCCTTCTTGAGACAAACTGTCTAAATATGGTGTCGCAGCAGAAAACAAGCCTTCATCGTTACAGCCCCACAACTGAGGCCAGCCTGTTTGTCCTAATTGAGGATAATTGGAATAAGCGTTAAAGGAAGCAGCGCTGCTATACTGCATCAATTCTTTAAGGTCTAAGCCTTCTACAAAAATGAGTGGTTTTACAAAAGTAGTTGGATTAGCACCCGCTCCGTTCCGGTATTTAACGTAAGCCTTGCCTTGTGCCTTCTGTCCATAAAAAGGGATGCTTGCTTTGAAGAGATGTTTTATGGTGCGTGAAAAGGTTTGCATGCTGTTGCCCGTTCTTACCGAAATACTTTCGGTAATACTAGGCCAAGGTGGCAGTTGTGCTTGGGGAAAGGTGCAAGCGGTAGAGGTCTTCCAGCTAAGGTTGGAGTATAGTGTTTTGCCGGTAATATTCCATTTAAGTTGAATATGTTTTTCAACGCCACCTTCACCACTGTAATAAACCGGTAAGGGAATATCCAAGTTGAGGCTACGAAAGCCTAGGCCATCATCTAAGTCTATTTCAATACTTAAAACGGAATCGCCAGCTAAGTGCGAGTTTATAAATAGAAGTAATTCTGGCAGTACCACAAAAAATGTGTCATTAATAGGAACCTCATCCGCGTGAACACCTGCCAACCATAGTTCCTGGTCTTCAAAGGGGTTTAGGGTGGAGTCGCTTAATACGAATTGTCCATTTTGTAAAGCAATATCACCATTTGCAAAGGCTCCGCTTTTAACCTTCTGGTATTTAAAGTTGAAGGCCATAATGGGCAAAGCATCATATCCCAGCTCGTAATTTTTATAAAGGTCCAGCATTCTAGCAAGGGGTATAAAGGAGCTACTATCAATAGCGGAATGTTTGATGTCCCAATAGGCCTGCAAGGCATCCCCAGAAGTAGATTCTGCAGCATCGCTTGCTCCTTGGTACAAACTGAGATTTAGATTGGGATTAGAGCGATCCCAAAGTACCTTTGAGTGGAGATCGGGATGGTTTTCTAATTGCTGAAAAGGGTTAGGCCCTAAAAGACTATCAGAAACTTGATAGAGTAAGTGATCATATTGAGCTTGACTCAATTGAATGCTTCCGAAATACATAAGGAGCATTAAAAATAAGGTATATTTGGTTTTCATAGGAAAAAAATTAAGGTTAATTATGGATGCAGTTTTTCTAGAGAGCTCCAAAAGAAGCCTCTAAAAAAGAAGTATTTATACTTTTTTTGTTGTTAAAATTCAATTGTGACTTCCACAGTATCCTGCCCAATGGTGTTAGCATAATATTGGACTGTTGATTGAATACCATCTTTTATTCGAAAGCAACTAATTTCAATTTTTCTATTTCCGAGGGCAGGTGAATAATAAACATTGTTACTAGATGAGAAATAGCCATAGTTTCCACCAAGGATGGTGTTGATTCTAATGTAATCATTCCCTAATGTTTTACTAATATTCATTTTAATCCAACTATATGGGATTAAGGGTAGGGATATATTCTGTTTTTTTCCTCTGGAAATATTAGGCTTTAGTCTTTGAGAAGTTTCAGTCTCAAAATGCTTTTCTGCATGGGCGATAACATAGTATTCTTGGTATTGAGGTAAATTCCCAGATACTTTGAATTCTCCATCCGAATTGGTTCTGGTAGAATCTACATAATATCGTGTTTCCCCAAAGACTGCTGGATCCCACCATTCAAGACTAACTAGCGCATTGGCAATCGGGTCTGAAGTACCTTCAGTATAAACAACGCCGCTCACCTCTGTATAAGATGATTCTTCCTTTTCACAGGAATAAAATAATACTGAAAGTGCAAAAAGAGCGAATAGATTTAGTTTCATGATGGTTTTATTAAAAGGTTATTAAAGTGTATTTGATTAAAGGATTAAGTTCCTTCGATAAAAGTGCGAAATACACTTCAGCTGGCGCTGTCAGATTCTGTCGTGAAAGGCACTGATTTTGACAGATGACGCAGGGTGGATTTAGCGATTATTATAAGGCTTGGTAAGACAAGATTTTGGTTTAGAGTGTTTTAGAATTTCGGGAATTCTAAAAAAACGCAGCTTAAAATTTGATGTCTGGGTAAAGCACGGTTAATAGATCATACCCTTTTTCTCTAGGGTGGGTGGAGGTGTCTCAGATTTGGTTTCATGGTGTTTTGTTTAATTGGTGGGTCTAAAGTAGAAAAGTGATTTTCATCTAACCGTTTTTAAACACTTAAGGATAAATGGGTTATGATAATTTTTTAGCCTATTGGCTGGCTGACCAATTGTAATGCGGCGAAAAAGTGGGATAGAATGAAGGGAAAGCAGAGCAAGGATAGAGGAAAGAGTAGTAATTAGCTTAAGACGATAAATTGAGGTCTGTAAGCTGTGTGAATGATGCCATTCAGGTTAAGAAGAGAAAGAAAGAGGTGGCTTCGTGAGATATGTATTAATGGAGTTTTAATACCGGGTAGAGAAATGTTGTTTGGTTTATTTCTGAGAATATTACTTTCAAGTTTTGATCAATTATTTGGGCTGCTTTAGTCGCGAAAATAAAGAGTGATAATACAAGGAGGTTTTTCGGAACAAAAATTTTTAAAACTCGACATAGTAAGTTAAAGTGTCAAAGCGAGGTATGTAAAGTGTGTCGAGCTTCAGCTCCACTAGCACGCCGTTTTGTTTTATTGCATGTCCAATTAGATAGTCTGTACCACATGGGAATTTGGAAGTATAGGTTTTGTTTAAATCTTGTCCATTCCAAGAAATGACCCCAAGTGTATCGTATGGAGTAAATCTTATTTCAGTATTTCCAGCAAAATGATGAACCTGCTTAAAATGATATTTAACATAGCCAATTGGCGGCAGTCGAATATCTACGTGGTTTATTTCTCCGTAACCGTCATCTTGCACAGATTGACGACCACTGGTAGGTTTAGGGTATTCGGCTGCCCAATTACCAATATTTTCATTAGGCAGGTAGTTCTTTGCCGTGGCCCATATTTCTATACAAGGGTATTGCTTGTTATTGTATTTAAATTGATAAGAGCCATCAGCAACAGTTATAGCGCTATCGGCTAAAATCCAGCTAGCACCATCGGTTAGATAGACTTTGCCTCCTGTAATGGGCTTGGAGTTCGAAGCGTCTAATAGTCTTCCTTTTACAGTGCTTATATCCGTTGCGGAATTTGGGTTTTTATTGCAGGAAATAATCAGAAACCCGACAAGGATTAGGAGAATTTGATTTTCATAGATAGATTATTAAAAGCTTAAATACACATCAACTGTGTCGTGGCCAATGGTTTGTGCGGTAATTCGTTCTCTTTCCTGAAGGCCATTTTTATATTTGAATAAGACCAATTCTACCTCACTGTTGCCTAAAACAGGACTAGAAATAATAGTCGTATCGGTCGTAATAGAATAGGTCCGAGTTGAACCTAAAGGTGAACCTATCCCTAAATTATGGTACTGCCCCGTTTTCGTAATATGCATACGCAGCCAGGCATAAGGGATAAGGTCGAGGTTAAGGGTTTGAGATCTACCACGCTTAACATTAGCATCCATAGTGAGCTCTCCACCGGGGTAATAAGGTTGTCCAGAAGCAAATACATGGAGATTGGCATCGGGGGCATCGGCATTTACGGTGAAACTGCCGTTTTTATCAGTCCTGGCCGAATCTAAGTAGTAAACCTCGGCGCCATAGGTTTTTGGTATGCGCCATTGAAATTCAACTAAGGCATTGGCAACTGTTTTCGTGTTATTTGTGCCTTGTTGGAAAACGATACCGGTGACTTCAGTATAAGATGATTCTTCCTTCTGACAGGAAGTGAAATAGATCGAGAAGGCTAGCATGGCGAAGAGATTTAGCTTCATAAGGATCGGTTTCGGTTAAGGTCTACGAAGTTATACTACTTAAAATGAATTTTACTGCTTTAAACGTTTAACAATTAATTCATTGGAATTCAATGGTGATTCGGTGGGGAGAAGAGGATTTGGAGCGCAGATTTTCGCGGATTGGGCGGATGGTCACAGATTTGGATTTCGTTGCGGCGGGTGTTTTGTGTTTTACCACAAATTTCACGGAGGAGGCACAAAGAGCACGGAGGGGGATTGGTTAAGGTGGATGTATTCGATTTTTAAGGGTTTAGATGCTGAAACGAGTTCAGCATGACGGTAGAGTGCGAGTGTTGCGGGGTTCTTCGAGAATGTTTTGGAAGGACGGTCACCTCGAACTGGTTTCAGGGTCTCTTTTGATGGATATTGTTTTACCACAAAGTTCACGGAGGAGGCACAAAGGGTTGTAGTTAAGATTTGGTGGTTTGGGTAGGAAGTGATTCAATTGGAATTCGGTGGAAAGAAGAGGATTGTGCGGGAGGGAAATTCGGTCGAAGTTGAACTGTTTCATGCAAGACTCAAAATGGGTTGCGGGAGGGCTGGAGCGCGGGTTTTCGCAGATTGAGCGGATGGTAACGGATTGGATTTCGTTGCGGCGGGTATTTTGTTTTTAAGCACAAAGTTCACGAAGAGGGCACAAATGGCACGGAGGGGGATTGGTTAAGGTAGATGTTTTCGATTTTTAAGGGATTAGATGCTGAAA
>CAXBBL010000014.1:0-90228 GCA_963974215.1 uncultured Schleiferiaceae bacterium
TAGTGGATTGGTGTTAGGAAGGCTGAATATAGAGTTCTGGTTCCGCCAGCTCCACTAAGAACAATTTAAAAGGGCAACTTCACTAGTAAATTTACTATGAAGTTGCCCTTTTTTTATTGCGTTAAATACATGAATACCAATAGATTGAATGTATTCGCTCTATTTCATTTATTTAATAAATCAACCCGCGCGCGCGATTGAAATCTATCCGAATTATTGCGATTTGATTGCCTCAAGCTGAAAGGCTAAGTCTTTGATTCCGCTTAACATAACCTCATCCGTTATCTTCGCGTAGTAGTCAGTTGTTACTCGGATATTAGAATGTCCCAATAGTGCGGATAGTAGTTCAATACTGACTTTTGACCTTAGCGCAATTCCTATAGAAAAAGTCTTCCTGGCGACATGTGAGGTGAGATTTTTGCTAATGCCGCAGATATCACCCAGTTCTTTGAGATAGGCATTGTATTTCTGATTTGTAATTTGTGGAAGTAGCTTTTTTGCGGGTATTTCATCGCCGAACTTGTCGCGCATCTCATTAAGATACTTAACAGCCTGCGGAAGAATCACTATACGATAATGTCTTCCTGTCTTCTGGCGCATCATGTTTATCCAATTTGCCCCGTCATTCTGAATGTAATTGGCAGGGGTGAGGTTGGCTAATTCTTTAAAACTCAATCCAGTGTATGAGGCAAATAAGAATAATAATTGTACCTTTTGTAATCTAGAATTAGAAATCACTTTGATTTCAATTTTATTTAGTTCCTCCAGGGTTAAATATACAAGTGGAGATTTACCTTGTTTTATCTTAAATCCATGGAAGGGGTCTTTAAGGAGGTAGCCCGCGTGAATAGCTTCGTTTATTATCTTCTTAAGTCTTTGGTAGTGCTTGTAAATAGTTGTGTCCCCATTGTTGTAGGCAATTCTTAGGTAATAGCTAAAATCTTCAATAAACTTATAATTCAATTCATACAGGTATATGTCATTTCGGCGATGCTTGTTAAGCAGAAAATCTCGGATTCTTTCTCTTGTAGAAATGTACTTAACTAAGGTAGGTTTAGAATAACCATTCCCGATTAAAGATTCAATTTTGTCCAGCTGCTCGTCAAACACCTTGCCTAGTGTGGCTAGGTTCTTTCCATTTTCCGATAACGCATCTTTTAACATGTGCACATTAAAGGGCTCGCCTTTTAGCTGTAGTTCGTTATATTTTTTGAGGACTTTAATTTTTAGCGTATTTAGATTTCCATTTTGGACATCAGCTAGGATAGAGGATTTTCGGACAGATTGTGATTTAGAATTCCATTCTTTGTCTTTAACGGTTATTCCTGTAGTAATCTGGCATTTCTCACCTTCAAGGTTGAGAGCAAGATAGATGGGATAAGTACCATCTTTTCTCGCTTGACTTTTGCGAAGCCAAAAATTAATTGACACACTCATTTAATTTGTAATTAGATGATTATTAAATAACTAAGTGTGAGTATTGCCAGATTAGTTGCATTTTAGAGACTCTAATATGCACTTGGCACTGATTAGGCAATCAAATCGCAATAATTCGGATAGATTTCAATCGCGCGCGCGGGTTGATTTATTAAATAAATGAAATAGAGCGAATACATTCAATCTATTGGTATTCATGTATTTAACGCAATAAAAAAAGGGCAACTTCATAGTAAATTTACTAGTGAAGTTGCCCTTTTAAATTGTTCTTAGTGGAGCTGGCGGGGTTCGAAACTACACGTATTTTTTAATATATTGATATTCATTTAGTTAGCAAGGTAAAAACAGTTTATCTAAAATATCTTTTGGCAGACTTTTGGTAGACTTTTTTCAGAGAAAGCACCTTGAGTATTGCAATGACTAAATAGCTGAAAACTATAATTTAAAGCTTCCTCTATACTTCTCTATGCTAGGTACCAAGTGGTACAGTCGTCCTTTTTTTTTCCTTCGTCTGTCAGCGTCGGCAAAGACTTACTCTTTTACATTATTTGGTTGAAACGTTGGCATTATTTAGTGTAATTTATTATGTTTTCCATTTTCTTAATCGCTTCTTGTTCTTTCAGATGTGCTTGGTATCTCAATTCGTTGGCTTGTAAAACCAAGTCATTTATTTCTTGCTGTTTTTTCTCGTTCTTTAAAAGTGGAACATGGATTCCGTTAACATTCTTATCGTCAATCATGTCAACTACTGAACCGTAAGTTTCTCGTTTGATTAGGATTTGACCATAGTCAGAATTAAAGAAGCAAAATAAATAACCTGCTATGTCATTTGAGTTTGCAATCACTTTAATTATGTTTTGACTTACTGCCCAACCATTCCAATGTTTTGGTACGATTTGTACTTTACCGATTGTTCCTCTGTCTGAAATTAAAACATAGTTTTCAAAAACTTCAAGCTCCTTTTTAATTCTTGCAGCGTGAACACTTTTAGATAGAAATTTTTCAACTTTTGGATTCAATTGGGTTATATCTCTGCCGCCAAGAAAGGGCACTCCGTTTTCTCGGTCAACATAAGTTCTTTTAAAAACTCCTGCAAGAATTACGTCTTTTGTGAGTTCTCCAATTGTAGTAATTTCTTTTGCATGTCGTTTAATTTCTTGCTCAACTAACTGAACTATTGGAATGTGATAAGAACCGTCTAAACGCAATCTTAAATCACTCAATTTGGTAGTGTAGTTTCTCAGTTCTGCTGAATTATCAAAGTATTCTGTTTTTAGTTCTTCAATTGGTTTTAGTTGAAGTTGTTCGTAAAGAATTGATTCTGCCTTATCAATTAAATCGTTTGATTCATCTCGTAAATCATAGGATTCAATGATGAGTTCGTGAATTGCTTTTTTTAGGTTTTCAGGTGCATTTGGAATTATTACATTTTGCAAATGCTCAGGCTCAATGTGTTTAATTACTGCACCATAATTGTTTGATTGAAGAATTAACTGTCCTGTTTCCGTTAGAAAATAGCAATAAATAAATCCTGTGTCATATTTGCCCTTTCCTGTAAGTCTTAAAAGGTCATGGCTAAATACTTGATTGTTTAATTTATTACTGGCAATAGCTATCTTACCGATAGTACCTGAAACAGTCATCAGAAGCATGCCTTTTTTAACTTTTAAGCTTTCAAGGTTTGTTTCTGTTTTCGCTGAAATATATCTTGAAGGTTTGGGGTAAACGTCAGCTATGGAAGAAGGCTGGTAGAAAGGAATTTCCTTATGGTCAACATATATTCTTTTAAATCTTGGTTTATGAAAAGCGGTTTCAACAAGCCCATTTTTTGACCAAAGATTAACTATTCCGAACTTATTACTTAGAATTTTTTCTTTAGCAACTTTTGCTTCTAAATTGAAAGAATTAGCCTCAAAACGTAGTTTATTATTAAAAACCTCTGTAAGAGAAACGGAAGTATATTTGAGTTGGTCCGGCAAATAGGTGTAGTCAATTTCCTTTTCAACTTCTTGAAACTTGTAGGCTAAATTGCTTCTATCTACCATGCTATTCCTTGTTTAGTTTTCCATTTAGAAAAAACGTCCGCAACGTGAATAGTCTGGTCATTCACAATTTTTTCTTGTGTTACTTCTTTTCGAGCAATTAAATTTCCGTCTGCATCTTTTTCTTTTACAAGCTCCTCAACTTCAATCATTACGATATTTCCTTTTTCGTCTCTCTTGAAGATTTTACCACCTCTTTTATCATGCCCTATATGGTCAATCATTGTCATGAAAATATCGTAATCAATTATCTGCCTTGACTTTTCTTCTTCCACAATTTCTGCTTTCGTTTTCTTCTGTAGAAATAGGATTGAACATTGCGTTCCGTTTCTTGGTTGGAATGCGTCTGCATGTAAATCAACACTCGCAATTATTTTAGTGTTCTTTATTAACCAATGACGTATGTATTCAAGTCCTGGTGCGCCTAAAATAGAATCAGGTAAAACAATAGCAGTTCTGCCACCTTCTTTTAAAAGTTGAATTATACGTTCTATGAAAAGTTGCTCTGGCGGAACGCTTGATTGTAATCGGTCAGTTTTAAACCAATTTCCATCTTTGTCTTTGTTCCATATATAAGCTATCTCAAATTGCTCAAGAATTTGTTGGTCTTTGATTGGGATTTTTGAGCCAAAAGGTGGATTTGTAACAATGATGTCAAAATACCCTAAGCTTTTGTGATTGCGAATTTCACTTGCTGAAATTCTTAAAGCTTTAGCAAATTTCTTTTTAGTGTCTTCCTCCCATTCTTGAGGTGGCAAAAGTGAATTGAGTTGTAAAATATTTCCACTACCATCATTGTTCATTACCATGTTCATTTTGGTAGCTTTTACCAAGTCTGGATTTATATCAATGCCGAAGTAATTTTCCGCAGCGATTTCAGAAATTTTATCGTTGAATGCTTTTCTAACGTCAGCGTTCCAGCCTTCTTCTTCACCATACTGTCTTTCCATTCTTTCACGCAAAGAATCGATCACCGCAGTCATGGCAGTAACAACAAAGCCTCCCGTTCCGCAACTGCTGTCTAAAACTCGCTCTGTTTCTTTTGGATTAAGCATGGCGACTGCCATTTTCATCACATTTCTTGGCGTGAAAAATTCGCCTCTGTCGCCCCTCAGGTTTGCACCAACAATCTCTTCGTATGCTTTTCCTTTAATGTCAATATTGGTAGTTAACAGAGCATATTTTTGAAGTTCAGCGGTCAAATAAGTAACAGTTCTTGGTGCTAATTTGATTTCATCATTCTTATCAAATATTTGTCCGTGCCTCTTTTTTACTTCCTCAAATATTTTAGAAATTCTTTTGTAAACACTGGCTTGTCCGTCTTTGTAATTCCGCTCTTTTGAAGTAGTAAAAAATTCTACCGGTTCAAGCAAGTTTCTTTCATCATGTATTTTGCAGAAAATTATTTTTAGAAATTCAAAAAATGCAGGTTGCTTTTGCAAACCTTCATTGACGTAAATAATATTGTGGCAAGTTTTGAAAGTAAAGAGCAAATTGTCTTCATAAGCCTTTATTAAAGTATTTCGATTTGGTCTTTCGTGTTCGTCAGTTGTACCATCAGCCGAAGGAATATCGTTAAACTCTTCGTAAATGTATTTTCCTTGCTCGTTTCTAACTCTCCGCCAAACTTCCTTGTGCATTCCGTTAGTCCACATTCCCCACTCACAGTTTCCGCAAGCAGCCATATAGGATTTCATTTGCTCAATTCCGTTGTTTTTATCGGTCGGCTTTACGGCTTCTTTTTTACATTCAATGACTAACCAAATGTTGTCTTGGTCTTTCATTTCTTCAGGGGTTGCGTCTTTTGGAAAAATCACAATGTCAGCTCTTTTTTTTCCTGAACCCATTTGAACTCCAAACTCAATTTTGATTTGTTCCTTAGAGTATTTGTGTTCATTAATCAATCTTTTTTCAACGGTCTGTCTAACGTATTCTTCAGGTGTGTCAACTCGAATTGTTCCGTCAATGTAGTCCCTTAGTTTTCCTTCGGGAATTGAAATGATAACCTTAGTTTCTATCATTGTTATTTTTTTTACTAACAAGTCAGTTGCCTGTACTTGTAAAACGTTCTAAAGATCATCTTCAAACTTGTCAAGCCGGGTAGTTCATTACTCGACGAGAACAGCTTCCTAGCGATAAGGCCAAAATGGCAACAGAAATAATTAATCGATTTTTCATTTGTCTTAAAATAAAAGTTGGTTAGAATATAATGTCATCCCTACTAATAGATTACCCTTTTACCTTTTATTCTGATTTTCAATTGTATGGATATCATAATTTCTATCCTTTTTTTCAGTTAATAATATTAACCGCTGCTTCGCCAAGGTAGATTTATATTGATCTATCAATTTTGGCGTAACCTTTTATGTACCACTTTTAGGACTTGGGAAGCCCCCTTTTAGGTTGTTAAATTGTTCTTTTAGAAAAACTTTATCTTCTCGTAATTCTCTAATAGTTTCTTTTTGCTCCTTAATCCTTTCTTTCTGCGCCTCAATTTCTCTTTGCATTGACTCCATTACCATTTTAGAATTATCAATGTTATGGTCACCTAAAACTTCAGCTTGATTAGCATTAATGTCACCGTTTCCGGTCATAAACCAATTCCAATTTACCTCAAAGTGCTCTGCAATTTCAATTAGCAACTTACTAGTCGGATAGCCCCTACCACTGGCAAAATTTCTAACATTATCACTTCTATTATGCCCTAGACTTGTTGCAAAAGAGCCTGGATTATGACCGTAATGACGAATTAACTCAACGAATCGTCTCGAAAAATTTTCTAATTGAATATCAGTCATATACGAATTAAGTTGTACTTTTTTAACGACATAATTAGTTTTTACCGAAATGCTTTGTAGTTTCGCTTTAACAAATTAGTCAAAAAACAGCAATGGGACGTAAAAATTCAGGATTCACCAAGGCCGGAATAAAATGGTACAAGCAAAGAATGGCTGAAATGGTACTGGCAGGAAAGTCTGTTGCTGAAGCTTACGAGCTGGCCACTGAAATTGATGGGATGCATATACATAGTATTAGGCGACAAATCCCCGCGAAGGCCATTAAAGCCGCTGCTATCAAAATAGCTGGCACCCAAACGCTGGAGGAATATTTTGAACATAAGAATGAATTGAAATCTAAAGCAGCTTAAAACCATGCCACAACAAAAAAGCGATAAAGAATTCAAAGCTAGACTTCAGCAATTTGCGCAATCTTTTGCCTTCTCTATTGCTCTTTTGGTTGTGCTTTTTTGCATTGTGTTGCTGGCGGCAACTCTCTTTATTTTCCCTTTCCTTTTAGAGCCTTTCTTATTCTATTCAGCTGGCATTATAATTTTCGGAATTTCTATTTCTTATGCGTGGTCTAAGTCTTTTGCTGATTTATGAACGCGCAAGCTCAGGCCATAGTAACACTTTTTGAAAGCTTACCTGAAAAGGATCAAGAGCAAGTTTACTCGCTTATTGGAAGCCGCTTTGTGCTAAATCCAAAAAAAGCCAGTCCCTACCAGCGCCATCGCTCGAAAGTTTTAGAAGTGGCAAAGCGGATCAATCTTAATACACCCATCAATTCATAAGATTTTAGAAATGGAATCAAAAAAGCAAACAAAATTGATTGGTGGTAAAAGCAAGGGCGGTTGTTCGCAATCGTCCTGCTTTTTTAGACATAAAAAAAGCCCCGGCGGCAACCGAGGCTTAGCATTAACCAATTATTAACCAATTGAGGGTGAACTAACAATTAAATGTTAACCATGCAAATATTAGCAAATGCCTCAAAAGGCACAAATCCTAAACGTTTAAGTTTTTCACAGTCAGCAACAAATCGTTGCTGGGCTGTTACAAATTCAACTGAAATAGCAACAAATCGTTGCACCGCTGTTGCAAACCTGCAACAAACCAAGTTTCAGAAAGGCTATTTCAAAGATTATCTCACTCCCGCTGAACGAAACCTTATCACCGAATGGGTTTTTTCGGTAGTGGGTCGATCAAAGCAAGAGCTGAAAGCCCGCAACCGTGAAGGCAAAATAGCCAAAGACAGGGCTATGGCCAGCACCTTTCTGCACTTAAAGTATGGCCTTACCCTTCATTTTGTAGCGGATAGCATCGAAAGGAATTCTGCCAGTGTAGTAAATCACTGCAAAACCATTTACAAGGGCCTATTCTATGCCAGTGATTTAAAGAAGTGTTGCGAACTCGAAGCGCAGCTGAATAAGCTCATGCCTGGCAAAGGCAATTTATTTCTGCCTACTAATCAAATTAAATCTTTTTATGACTCTTACCGCATTAGATAAAGCCCTTTGGTTGCAAAGTTTGAAATGGCCCAAGTCGATCTTAGAAACTCTTGATAATCGTGACCGTATCAAGTACCAGTTGGCTTTAGACAATGCCATTAACTTTTACATTGAGTTAAGCGAATTAGGTTACTCCAGTGTAAGAGAGTGCATTTTTAAGGCCAGTGTAAATAAAGGTGCGGGCCGCAGCTCTGTTAATACCAGTCTAGTATTAACACAAACCTTATTAGAGATTAGCGAAGCCGATCAGCCCAGCGAATTAGGGCCAGGGATATTAGATGATTTAGAACTACTGAAACTCAATTTTAGCAGCTTCTTTCAATTCATTATGTGCCTTCGCGCACCCAGCACCACCATTACAGTACCAAAAAGTGAGCAAAGGCCCCAAAAGATTTTTCTATAAATCCTATGGGGCCCAACTCCAAAAAAGCAAACCATGAAAAGCACCTATTTAAAAGCGCATGAACGCTTTCCATACTATTTTGAACCCTCAGCAACCCCCCAGCAACAGCCCAGCAACAAAGGAGCAACAACGGAGCAACAGCGGAGCAATACGGCTGCAATTAACCAGCAACAGCCCAGCAGTGACCCTTGCAACGTGGCAAATTGGTCTGATTTTACTCAATTACAACCCTATACAGCCCTTAAACCAAGTTTTGGTAAAAACCTAGTTCCTCAGTTCGAATTACTCAAGGAATATGCCAAGCGGTATAATACTCAAGTAAAGAAGAGGCGCGAAACTTTGGAGAGAGAGCTAAAACAGCTGAGGGAAAAAGGATCAGTTGCGCTGGATAGAATAACCCTTCTAAAAAATACTTTGGCTAGTGATCCTTACCAGCAATTGCGCAGCGGGCATCATTTATTGATGAAGGAGCTAATAGTAATTGCCCGCGATGCTGTCAACTACAATAACATTTACCTAAGCAAAGAAGGTCTGAATAAGATCGAGTTAAATCAGCCCTTCCATATTGAAACGAGTTACCCTGCTTTAATGAACCGTTTACTGGTGGCCAGTGAAAGCACGATCTACCGGCAATTAAAAAGGCTTCAAATAGCGGGCTTTTTAGCCCCCGATCCTGAAGGCAAAGACCCCAACTACGGCAAGGTATTTCACGGGACAAACGCGCCCTTAGAACTGTTAATAAACCCCTCAATTCTGCTGATTTTCGACGAGTCCAACCCCGATTTTCAGCCCGAAATTCAGTTGCCCACCGAAACCGAAAACAGCGGGCCCTGGGCTGGCTTCCGTGCAAAATGCAATCATATAATCTCTTTAAAAAGTATTGGAAATAGCTTAATAGAGGAAATGTTGAATTCTGAACAAGTTCAGAATGACCAATTGACTTTGGCCAAGCCAAAGGATAGAACCTCAAAAAAAAGAACCCCGAAAAAGTGTGCAAAATCTCAATTTGAGGGCAGTGCCTCTGATCCGATAGTTTTAAACGAAATTAGAAGGGCAGTGCATGGAAAAAGAAGGACCTGGCGCGCGGGCGACTTTGGAGGCGACTTTAAAAAATTAATCTATGCCCGCGTATATCTGTTATTGCAAGCGGCCTTAGAACAGCTTTGGGCCAATCAAACCATTTACACCGGTGTAATTCGCAAAACAGAAACCTATCTGATTGAAAATTACTTTAATGGCGTGGGCAATGAAGCTGAGCTGGATAAACGAGTATCACAAATTTTAGAAATTATTCAGCACAATGCTAAGTACATCAAGGCTAATCCTGGCAACCGATTTGCCCAATTACCTCTCCAGTATTTTAATAAAAAACGCCAAGCCAAGGATAAAGAAGATTATTCAGGCTTTATGGGCCAAGTGCGCTTATTTAAGAAGCGCCAAGAATGGACTGAATTCGACCAAAAGAAAAAAGAAGCCTTTGCAAAAAGGAACCAATTAATTCAGCTTAAAAAATACCTACGCAAAGTCGAAAAAGAACGCTTAAGCCTCGCGAAATATCAGCGCTGCACCGGCTGGGTAGAGCAAAACACCCCTCTTGTAAGTGATTATTTCCATAAATGGGCCGCTTTCAATCAAGCATTGCCCGCTAACAACTCAATTCAATAGTTATGACCCCAACAGAAATTTACCAAAACCAGCAACGGAAAAAAGGAACTTGTATTGAATACCGTTGCACCTCTAAAGCCCACCCCAAAAAAGCCGGTAGATGCCATAAGCATTATGCGAGGTATTTTAAACAAAAGCACCCGGCTGCTTATGCCTTTCAACGATTAAAAACAAATGCAAGGGTTAGAGGCGTGGCCTTTAATCTTTCCTTACAGGAATTTAGACAGTGGGCCAAAGAAACGGGCTACTTAGACAATTGCGGACGTAAAAAGAAAAACCTAACAATTGATCGCATTAACCGTGACAATCCTTTAGGCTATCACATAGACAATATTCAAGTGCTTACAAATGGTGAAAATGCCCGTAAATATTATGCTTTTGAAGCTAAGGGCTTAGAATATCCGAGCCAAGAACCTGAAGCATTTGACAGCATGGATGAAATGAAAATAACCTCTGATGAAATGGCATTTTAATGAAAAGGCGACCACCCGAAAAATCAAGCTGGAAAGATGCCAGCGAAATGAAAGCAAAAGCAAAATTCAAGTTGATTTTTTACAAAGTTTCAATACACGATGATCCAAAAAAGCTTATTAAACTGGAAATGGTATTTCCTAATGCTAGATACAATACCAAGGGCCAGCAAAACACTGTTGAAATCAATCGTAAATCTGAGGACTGGCTAATTAATGAACTAGAAAGGAGAATGCTTTTAAACCCTGCTTTCGATGCCTGGCAAGTTGCTTTTCTAATCGACAATCAATCGACTGGCTACCCTCAAAAAATATTGCGCTACTACGAAAAAGTGTTGACCGGCAACCCAAGGCGAATTAGTTCGGATGATTGGGGCTTAGCTACTAAGAAAATGCATGAAATTTTAACCAATAAGGTAACAAGTTAAGTAATGAGTAAAAACCAAAATATTCCAATCAGAATTCAAGGATATAAAGGGCCAATAATTCATTTAACTGTAACAAGAAATTGGTTCGATGCCATTGCTTACGGAGATAAAAAAGAAGAGTACCGAGATAACAAACCTTATTGGCAATCTCGTTTAGCAAAATTTCAATCCTACAAATTAAATGAGCGGGTATTAGCACTATTGAAAAATGGCTATGGAAATGTTCCTTCAGTCCTTTGCTCAGTCGGTGCCATAACTGAGGGTTTTGGAATTGAGAAATGGGGTGCAAAACCTAACAAAACAGTTATCATAATTCAATTAACTGAAGTACTGGCCATTTATGACCCGAAAAAATACGCAAGGCCAAAAACTCGCGGTCAATTATTGGAAAATCTTAAAAATGGCATTGCTAGTGAAGTTGTGGCCATTAATGAAGAGATTACAAATATATGCTTAGATGGCTGGCTAAATTTTGAAAATCAATACCAAGTAAGGCCCTCTGAAAACCCTGGCTGGGTAGTTTACCAAACTAATAATCAATAGATGAACCTAAAGGATCAAAGCATTTAAGCTAAATTAATATGAAACGAAAACTGAAAAATACCTTACTAGGTATGCTCTTTATGGGGACTGCTTTCAAGCTAATTGCTAGTAAAAAATCAAGTGGCTTTTTTCCTCTCAATACAGATAATGAAAAGCGGCTTTGTGATGCATTTGGTTGCGGACACTTTGGCGCGCCTAGAGGTAGCAAGGATCATAAGGGCATTGATTTTAAAACCAGTAAATCCGAAAGAATAAGAGCGCCATTCGATTGTAAAATAATACGGTATGGCTTTCCTTATGAAAACGATAAGAGTCAGGAATTAATGGAAATTAGAGGGCTTAATCAATACAGCGATTATACTGCAAAAATAATGTATATCAAGCCCACGCTGCCAGTTGGGGCAACGGTCAACAAAGGATCAGCCCTTTGTTTGGCCGGTGATATTTCTGAAAAGTTTGGCGCCCCTATGACCCCTCATGTTCACTTTGAACTATACAAAAACGGTGTATTGATTAATCCTGAGCCTTTTTTTAAATGGTAAATTAACTCAAAAAGCATGACTCAACAGAGATTAAAAGAGTTGCAAGAATCAATGACTGATGAAGCACTTATAAAACAAGTAGAAAAGCAAATATCTGAACTTGCAAGAACTGGTGGTAGAAGCCATAGAATGTGTGTACCCCCAATGCCAGAAGATACGGATATGATATTAAGTGAACTTGTAAGAAGGTATAAACGAGCGTTGGCAAATGAACGCTAACGTTTAGTATATGAAAAGTAGGCGATTGCGAAACACTAAACTTTCGGTTAAGCACAAATTTTGATACAAGCTTAAAGCCTTGAATTTACTACTAATTCGCCTATTTTTTATATACATTGTTAGCGGTTCGGGTTTCTTTCTTTTCAGTCCTAATTTACAAGGATTTTAAGAATTGAATATAGGTTTCGGCTCTTGATTCTGCTATATGGTCAAAGGTGTAAAGGGAAACGCTCATTATTAGAAGTCCTACTGCAACACCTCTAATTAGTTCGTTACGCCAAAAAAATATCGTCAAAGCTAAGCCAATAATAAAGATTGCTATTTCTACTTTTTTTATGATGTTGAAGCTCTTTATCACTTTTTCCATTCTTGGTATTTCTTCAACTTGGATACTTTTAGGCGTTTCTCTGTAAAAAGTGCTTACTCGTTCAATGTCTTTTGAAGTTCTAAAAATCACACCAACGCAAATGACTAAAAGCAGAATTGATAATGGAATCGCAGAATAAGCTAATCCCTTTAGAAAGATTTTTTGTTGAAAGAGAAAAAAGATTGAAGATGCGATAAATATTATCGAAGCAATAGCACCAACCGTGCATTGAGCTTTTTCACCATTGAAGTAAGCTATGATACTATCCATTAGATTTTGATTTATTTATAGCTATGATAAGTAGGATGCCAAAAAAGTAGTGTGAAACAATCGCGGCAACTACTGTTGTTTCAGCTAATGAGTTACTGAAAATGCCTTCATCTTTCATTACCAACCACATAACCCAATCCATAGTAGCACTTGCCATTTGATAAAAAGCAAGGCCTTTTGCAACGCCCAAATGAGGTTTTTTTCTAAAAATCCAAGCCATATAACCCATTGTTCCAAGAGACAATCCGATTAATTTGGCAATCCAATGTCCGTCTGGGGATAAATTCCAACCTGTTGCTAATGGAATTATTGAAGGCGGTAGCATACCGGCTGCGAAGTAGAAAAACTCCAATATGGCAACTGCTGTAAATAGAAATTTTAAGTCCGTTAATCTGTTCATAAGAATAATTTTTGTTGAAAATTCAAATATCTGTCTTATATTTGAAACCTACAAGTATAGAGTATAGTCTATACTTTAAGTTTTTTTTCAACAAATAATCAGAAAATGTTAATAAGTGAATTGGCGAAGCGGGTAGGTGTATCTGTTCATACACTACGCTACTATGAAAATTATGGATTATTTAAGGGTGAAGCTGATAAAACAGTTAAGACAAATAATTACAAACAATATGATGAAAGTCTGATTGAAAAGATTCAATTAATTAAGGAAGCCAAGGAAATTGGCTTCACTTTGTCGGAAATAAAGGATTTGTTGGAAGATTGGTTTAACAATCAATTGTCAGTAGATAAGAAAGTCGAAGCATTGAAAACTAAGATTATAGAAATTGACTCGAAAATCAAACAATTCAAGCGTGTTAGAAAAATGCTGATTGAAGGAATTCAAGATGTAAAAGACGGTAAATGCTGATTGGTTTTACCTGACCGCTAACAAAGATATAAATGCACAATTGCACATATTCTGACTCTACTAAGATTTATAAGCAGTTTAAACAATGACAACCCTCAAATTTTCACGATCGCAAATCACTGATTTAGTTCAAATCTTTAGCCGGCATGAAATAGCCCCAAAAAGTGATTGTCAAAAAATGGCCCTGGGGATTGTCGAAGATTTTGTTATTACACCGCTTAAGCGAAAACTACTAAGCCAGTCGAATAGCTTTAGTTTGAAGCTAAAGGACTATCAGAAAACGGCTTTGCTGCAATACCTTCAAAGTATTGAATCTAGTAATTCCTATGAATGGGTGCAGCTCTATAAATTAGCTGATAGCGCCAGCCGCTAAAGAATAGATTGCAAAAGAATCTTTACTTCCTTAGCCAAAAGCACTTTCCTTTTTTTTATGGCAGGGCTTTTGGTTAACTGTGCGCTAAGTGGATCATCATAAACCCACTTCATAAAGGTGTCATAGTTCCAAATTACTAAGTTTCGTTCCTTCAGTAAATTATAAAGCTCACGCTTACCATAAGAGCGGACCGGTGGTAAGGAAAAATCAGACTCAGACATATTCACGCTATTGTGAATCAAAAAAGCATTGCAAATTACTCAATTTCACGCAATCACACCTCTTTTTACGTGCTTTCACGGACTTATACAATGCATTAAATATTGACTTAACTAAGCTTTGCCGTGTTAATCAACAATTAGGCATTGAAAGTCTTAGCGCCCTTTACTAAATACTCCAGCTTAATTCCCCAACCTAAAGGGAATGTTAAGTATATGGGCAGCGGGCAAAGCAGTTTTGCTGTCAATCTTATTGTTAAAACCGCCAAAGACAATTTTCAGGAAGCAAAAAAACTGGCAGAATACCTAAAAGGGCGCGATTTAGCTCAAACCCTTACCAATATTCAACAGTTTGTATTCAATAATTTCCAGTACCAAGGCGAAGGCTTAGAACATAGTTTGCAGACCCTTTCTAGGGCTTACCATGAATTTAGAGATTCCGGTATAAACTGCGAAGATTCGACCTTAATTATACTGCAATTACTCTCTAATCTTGGGATTCGCTCTTATGTAAGGCGTATTCACCAAGCACAGTCACCAAACGCGGCAACTCATGTTTATGTGATTGTTCCCAAGGATCAAAAGACCGCTAAAATTAGTGGCCGTGATTCCTATTTTGTTTTAGATGGCACCCTTCCCAGCTTCGATTTAGAGGCACCCTATGTAAAAAAAATTGATACGATGGCCGAACCACAAGTAAAATATTCAGTGATGAACGGTGTAAACTGTGCTGCACCCGCTCAGCCTCAAGTTGAAATCTTAGGCCCCGATCCTGAAAAACAAAATTTCATAATTATCCTAGTTAAGCCGACTAATGAAAAATATAGTGTGGCGGCAACTTCAAAAAACCTTGAACAGCTAAAAGCCATGAATTGCCCTGGCATTAATTCAGCTGGATTAAATGAGGGCGAAGGTGGTGGCACTGATGTTGAATTTTGGGCAAAATTAGGGGCTACTGTGGCTGATTTGGCTTCAAAAATTAATTGGGGCGCTGGAGAAAAAAAGCGTGCTGAAGATTTGCTGAAAAAAATCAAAGCTGATAATAGCTTATTACTTTACCCACGCCCTGAACATGGTGGCCCCTGGCGCGCCAATTTAGGAGCTGGTAAAATCACTGAAATGACCCCTGACGAGCTACGCTATTTTATTGAATGGCGAATTCCTGTTTACAAAAAGGGCTTAGATGGTAGAGACTGGGGAAATACTAAGCAGCGTGTAAAAGATCGCTACAATCATGTGGCTGATTTATTGAAAGCTCATGCTATTGACGAATTTAAAAAGAAAGTGGGTTGCTATACTCATTCAGGTGTCTATGACGGTTTAGTGGCTAAGCACCCAAAAGGAAGCGATAATATCGCTCTTTCAGCTAGTAATACTGTTAGACCTTATCAAGAAAATTGCAAGGCTAATGATGGCGGTTTAATCAATCCGACCACTGGTAAAAATGACGGGACTGGTGCCAACACAGCCAGTTTTTCCACTGGTAAAATTTTAGGTGTACTAACATTTTTAGGCTTTGCCGGTGGCGCTTACAAGATGTATCAAAATTCTCAAAAAGCGAAAAAAACTGCCTAATGAATAGCCTAAGAAACCATAGCAATACTTTGAATGAGCCTATCGCTGCAATTGTAATTGGCTTAGTGAAATTAGGCGTATTCCTTAGCTCAGTGGACTGGTCAAAATATGGTGGTTGGGATGAAAGAAAGGCTACTGAAAATTTAGTCAAGTCATGGATTGCGAATAATAACTTATGGCTTTATCCTGCTAAAAATGTGGGTGGCCCTTGGCCAATTCAAGCGGGCGCTGGTAAACTTGGCTCTATGGATCAAGATTCATTGAGGTACTTTATTGAATGGCGCCTACCCGTTTATCAAAAAGGTTTGACTGGTGCTAATTGGCAAGGTTCAAAACAAAGGGTTGTTAATCGCTATAATTTCGCAATAGAAGGACTAAAAACCCTTGCTATTGCAGTATTTGAAAAGCGTTTTGGGCCTTATGCACCTTCAGGATTATATAAAGAAGAGGTTGCCAAATTTCCCCTTGGCTCGACTGATCTTAGCAAAAGTGCTTCATGGAAAATTAAAAGGCTAAACGCAATGGGTAGCGATAATTTGCCTAAGAACACCAATGCACAAAATCCTTCCATTGGCCCAGTAACATTACTTCAGGGCAATAAGGCTACGGATGAACAAATCAAAAAATATTTACAGACCGGTGAAATGCCCAGTACTCAGCCTGAAAACAAAGCAACTAAAAGCGCTTCATTGGATTGGCTGGGATATTCAGCGGCTATTGGCACTATGTTATTTCTTGGAAAGAAATTATTTACTAATAAGAAAACCAAAGCTGGGCTAAATGCTCCAGTAGAGGTTTCACTATAAATTTTGTTTAACTAAAATCAACAATTAAGATGGGTAAAAAACTCTCTTTAGCGGCCCCAAACATGGATTCTGGCAAGCGCACCCTTGTAACTGGGGTTTCTGCTTCAGCGGGATTTTTGGGCGGTCGTTTAGTTAGGAACAAGGTTCCTCAACTACAAACAATGCCAGCCAAAGCAGCTTTATTACTGGTTTCGCTTGGTATTCATGCTTCAATTGAAGGTGACGGCTTAGATGCTGATGCCATTCGTGGATTAGCGCTAGGCTTTGGTGTAAACCAAGCTGCGCAACTTGCGGACGTAGTAGGTGACAAGCTTCAAGAAAAGCGGGACGATGCTTTAGTATCAGGTGCTAGTGAAACGGTTAATGGATTGTTGGACTTCGGTGCAGCTCTGTTAAGTGATAACTATGTTCCAAAAGGCTCGCCAGTAACAGAGTTTTTGGACGTGCAAGAAGTGGTAAACGGTATGCAAGATTATACCGCACTTAATTACTCACAAGAAATGTCTGTTTCTGCCTTGTCTTAGCAAGGAAAAAAACTAAGCCTGATTAAAATGCAAATTCAAAACAAAAATCAAATTTTTAAAATCATATCGACATGAATAAAATTAATGGAGCGGTAAAATTAATGGAAGCCGCAAAGAACACTTTAAGCCCAGGCGGCACCGGAAGTAAATTAGATAGCACCGATATTGCGCAAGCAATTGCTAGCGGCTCTCAAATTGCCCGTGACAAAGTGTATTACATTCGTTCAAAGCAAGCAGCCGCGAGCGGCCAGCAACAGATTTTGGATGAAGCTGTTTCAAAAGAGCGTGGAGTGACCAACTTTGACAAAGGCGCTATCCGTAAAAGTAGCGCAATGATTGTTACAGGTCTGCGCGTGGCTTCTAATGCCAATGCATCGCTTACCGCTGCTAAATATTCAGCTGTTATTACTGATGCGGCCATTACCAATGGTGAGATTTACATTACCGATAACAACGGTAAAGAACTTTACAGTGGCCCAATTGCGCCAATGCTTCCAGCGGGCGCACCTCTTAAGCCAGGTGATGACTTCTTTGAATTGGATCAGCCAATTTTATTGCAGCCCGGTCAAACGGTGAAAATTGATATTTTCTTTCCTGATGCTACCGCTGCCAACACTAATGTAGAGGTATCTCTCAAAGGTGTAGAAAATCAAGCTCGCTAAGGGTCTCGATTAACCTCATTCTCAAAGTCCGCTCGCACTTAGCGGGCGGACTTTTTTTTTCTAATCTCAAAAAATATAAATCGTGGAAGAACGAGAATATACGCTTCAGGTAGTAGATGTAAATTTTGCTGATGCAACGGGCGCAGGAATTCAGGTAACTGATTTCAATTTTGATAGTCAATTTGAGCGCGTGGAAGGCGTGGCCTTAATTGAAACAAGCAATGGCGGTGATGCTTCCGCTTATAAGGTTGGTTTCACCTTCCCTAATGATAACCGCCAAGTTAGAAGCGTTCACAATTCGCTTTACAAGTTTGCAGCGGCTACGCCTCAAGATCAGCGTTTTGCTAAAATTAATGCAACCGCAAAAGGCGCTTCTTTTTCTGTTGCTACTGATTTACCGGCGGCTACTTCAGCGGCCCTTACTTATCAGTTAGTTTTTCGATTAAGCAAAGCTAAAAACTGTTAAGATGCACCAAGCACAAAGTCAATTTAGAGGGTTTAGTGAAAATGATTCCTTTCGCCTTAAAGGCGCGGGCGCTAGCTTCACTAATAGAGGCACCGCAACGGCTGTTATTAACGGCACAATTCAACTAGGCCCATTAGAGTCATTTAGTGTGCCAGCTATTAGCCCTTTGGTTCAGTATGATGATAATTATGTTATCACTTTTACCGGTGAAGGCACTAAAAAGTTGATTGTTCAAATTATTACAATCAATCTTGACCCTCAATTGCTTAGCGGTGGTACTATTCAAATCAATAACAACAATAAAAACGGTTGTCAATGATTGGTATAGGCAAATTTGCAGGCATAATTCCCGCCCTTGGTGGCGGTGCAGGATCGGTTTTCCCTGAAGGCACAATTTTAACGCAAGCAATGGGCATTTTGCCTATTGGCACTGATATTTCGGGCCTTACCGCTGATGAAGTATTAGCGCAGGCTTATGCTGGATTTGTTGATCCTCAATTTACTGCCTTTGCAATAGCACAAAGTACACTTGAAGTTGGTGCCGAAATTTCAGGCAATAAAACTTTCAGTTGGGCTTTCGATTTACCTGAAAATGTCGCTGATAATACTATTTCAATTTTAGATGTTACGGGCGCTACGACCTTGGCTAGTGAACTTAGCAAAGTTTCTCCAGCAGTGGTTGATATTGGATCGGTGGTAAAAAATACGGCAACTTTCAACCGCTGGAAGGCTACCGCTCAAGATAACCAAGGCAATGACATGGAAAGCAGCCAAGTTTCAGTTAATTGGCGCTGGCGAAGATTTTGGGGCTTTATCAATAATCAAAACCCTGATGATGCCACAATTTTAGCCGCTAATAGTGAATTAAGCACTAGCCGCTCTAAGAGTTGGAATACTGGTAGTCCAGCGGGCGAACAGTACTTCTTTTTTGCCTACCCTGCCTCTTTTGGTAATTTGAATGATATAGTGGTAAACGGCTTTCCTAGTCTAGCAACTTTTACCCTAAGCACACGCGACTTTGAAAATGCCTTTGGCGTGATTGAGTCCTATAATATTTATGTTTCAAACAATTTGCTGGCCAATGCAGCACCAATAATTACAAGCTAATGAAAAAGCTATTCACACTCTTATTTTTCTTGCTATTGTGCAATACTCAAATTTTTGCCCAAGGTGCTTTTGGCCCTGGCGGTGACTTGGAACCTTTAGGGCCTTATCCTATTGTTAAACAAAAGTACATTCAAGGCGGGCTTCATGTCCTAACTGATACCAGTTTACTAGCTTCTTATTTAAAAGACTCTGTAATGGTTTACCAAAAATCAGATAGTAAATTTTATAGGTATCAAAATGGTTGGCAAGAAGTACCTACTGGCCCAAGTTTACCTTTTAAAGTAAATGAAACTGGAGATACTATTTTTAGTTGGGGTATTCAGTATTGCAATGGTTGTGAAGCCTTTATTACAGGTATTAAAGCTGGATGGACTTCAAATAATGGTTTGCTAATTGGAAGAACTGGAAGCGGAGGACAAGGGCCTTATATTTACCATGACACGAGATTAGATATTGTGCCTTTTGATAGAAGTAAGAATAATACTTTAACGATAGGTTCAGGAAAGCTTAGGCTAGGCGGAGGATTAACTAGCGCTGATAATCATATACCCGAAAGTTTTATAGAAATTGATACGACGGGAATACGGGTGCAAGTGCCGTATAGCGGAGCTTATGATTTTTCAGCAACTTCAGGAATATATTATGACCCCTCTTATTTTCAAGGTGGTAACCGATTAATAGATTCTCTACTAGCCAACCCCTATGCTTTTAGAATTTCACCGGACACAATCAGAGATTTAAAAATTGATGAGAAAATAGCGGCTTACAGTCCCCCAGTTCCTAATTTACAACAAGTCATAAATGTTAACGGCAATATTGAATTTGAAGATGAATTAGAATGGGTAACTGATGAATCCATTATTCTTTTAAGTACTGATTTCACACAATTAACTGTACTTAGTGCAGCAAGTATATCGACTGGAGGAATAGCAGCAGATTACTTTGTCGCCAATGGTGGAACTGATGGATTAGATTTTAGGAATCGCGCATTTTTTAGAAATAGTTCCTATGATTTGGTACCTCCTAATGACTCTAATATAGTCCCGTTTAGCATTATTAAAGCGCTAATTAGTGACAGTTTAGAGGCTTATCCAACTCCCACTTTAGCGCAAGTAACAGCCAGTGGAGCAACCACAGCAACCACAGTAAGTTTTTCAGGGGTTACAATAGAAGGCGCAACACAATTATTAAACACAGTTGAATTTAATGGAAACTGGCTGGATTATACTGAAACGGCTTTAACTGATGGGCAGACCTTAGTTTCCAAATCAGGTCAAATGACGGCTACCAATGTAGCTGAAATAATAAGCCATACTGAAGCTATAAACTTTCCTTCAATTTCCGCTGGTTCCTTTCAAAGTACCACTTTCACTGTTACCGGTGTAGAAGTCGGTGACGTGATTGCAATGACCCCTGACAAAAACGCTTTTACCGATAACTTACAATTTCAAGCGTGGGTTAATGGAGCTAATACAGTAGCCGTGCAAGCTTACAACTACACCGCTGGGGCTATTGATCCCGTTTCAAATAGTTTTTACTTTAAAATTATCAAGTAATGATTGGTTTTATCCTTAGCCTTTTGGCCTTATTTTTTTACCCAATTTTAGAGGGTAAACGCGAGTATTATTTCTATCTAATTAATCAGAAAGCTAAGTTCCCTTTGCGCTCGGTTGATAGTGACCGAAAAACAACAAATGTGGGCTTATTTATCCTTTTTGCTATTTCTCTTAGTTATGAAAATTCAAGTGACTGGTTACAATTACTTAGCCTTTTTCTAGCGGTTACATTTTGGCGCTGGGTTGCTTTAGATGGCATACTAAATATGTTAAGGGGTTTAGACTTTTGGTATGCAGGAAATAGCGGTAGAAGCTTTACTGATAAAATTCTTTACCCTTTACCAAGGTGGCTTAAAATAATTGTTAAGTGCCTGCCTTTTGTGGCCTTTCTTACGCTCTACTTTATCCTAAAAATCAAAGCATGAATACACTAAGAGACAATTTTAAGGAGTGGTTTTCTACTGTTTTGGGAGCTTTGATTTTAACTGCTTTAGCGGTTAATTTTTTTACTGAATGGCCCCGCCCTTTGGATATTTACGAAAGCGCAACCATGCTAGTAGTAGCCGGTGTTTTTGTTTTCGGTAACGTGAAGAAATTTTTCCAAGCTGCTCAAGACTTGTTATTTAAAAAAATTGATCGCTAATGAAAAATCCCTACCAAATAACAAAAGAAGCCTTGCAATGCTTAGGCGGCAAGTTTGATTCTCGCTTAGCCTTACAAATGCTTTTGGCTATTGGCTTTCAAGAAAGTGGCTTTGTGTATAGAAAGCAAGTCAAAGGGCCAGCGGTTGGCTTTTGGCAGTTTGAAAAAGGCGGTGGGATTTTTGGAGTGATAACGCATCGTTCCTCTAAAGGCTTAGCATTAATCTTATTCGATGAATTCAAGCTGGGCAATTCTAAAAAGCTTAGAAGATCAATCATAATGGATAAGCTTTATTCAGCTTTTCAAAAGGAAGAATTTGACCTTTTAACCGCTTGTTATGCCCGCTTATTATTATGGACGCACCCCAAAGCTTTGCCGACTAACAAAGAAGAAGCTTGGGAATACTATTTAGACGTTTGGCGACCGGGCAAACCCCACCGCAACCGCTGGGATCAAAACTGGGAAAAAGCAATTGAACAGATAGCAGAAAATGAAGCGTAATTGGTTAATAGAGTCAGTCGGTTTTCTAGCTGTGTTTGTCTTAGTCTTTTATGTGGCTTGGACAATCAGAGGAACTTATGATTTAGAAGGGGCTATTCAGTATTACCCTCACTATATCTATGACTCAATTCCTTTTGAGGTACCGGTAGAAATTGAAGTTGAAAAACCAATTGAAAAACCAATACCCGCTGACATTGATAGCCATGCAGTAGCCTTGGCTTATTTTTCTGAATACCCATTTCGATTCAAAGGAGACACAAACGAGGTTAAAATCAATGCGAAAGGCATTATTAGCCAAAATCAGATTTTAACCCTTGATGTCGAAGTAGTCAATACTAGACCCACTCAGTTAATTTACCCTAAGCCTAAAAATGAGATTAGTGCAGGGCTAATAATGGCCAATAAATTACTAGCCCCAAAATTAGTTTACCGACATGATCGCTGGAGTTATGGAGTGGGCTATGACTTAATTCCTGACAATCAAATTAACCTTATGCTGGAGGTTAATTATCAAATAAAATCTTGGTAAAATGAATTGGATTTTGAACCAATATAAGGGCCTTATACAAACAGTTTTTAGTGTAGTGATAACCGTATTATTAGGGATCACTACTTATTTTATTGTGGACTTTCACAAGGACTTTAAAAATATGCTCGATAATGTGAATATGATTATCGTGCAGCAATCGGTTTCAGATATTCAATTTCAGAACCTTGCTAAAGCAGTAGAGCAAAATCAAGAGGAAATAAAAGTACACCGTCAAAAATTTGCTGCCAATGAAAAGCAAATTCAGCTTTTCTATCAGACTTACGAACTAAAGAAAAAATAACCCCATGAGAAAAGTACAGACCTTACAAGAAATGACCAGGCTTTTAGCTGGCGCAAATTATAAAGTTGCTATTGAAGTGGACGGCAAGCCGGCTTATGATGGCCAGCTTAAAACTACCGAAATCAAAGAAACTTATGGAAGTATTAAAAATTTCTTGGATGGGATTGTAGATGATTATAACCCAAAAGTTATTTCAGCGCAATACGGCTTAACCAATGGTAGCAGCTGGAAAAACCCTCAATGGATTTTCTTTGATTTTGGAGCAATTGAAAAAAGCCCAAGAAGTCAAACTGTAGCATTTAAAGATTTCCAAAGTGACCCAATGGGCCTTAATGCAATGGAAATACCCCAAGGGGACAACATCGAAACTATTCGCTACAAATTTTTATTGACCACCAGTAATTTACAAGATGCTCAAAGAAAAATTGAGAATCTTTCGAACAAAAACGAAAATTACAAGGAAAAGCTTGACGAGTACAATCAAATCATTCGAGACTTAAAAAATGATTTGGAAGATTTAAAGCGCAGCCATGCTAGGGAACTAGAAGCAATTCAAAAGCCCAGCATGATTGAAAAGCTAATGGAAAACCCTGAAGTGGCTGGCGGTCTAATGAAGCTCTTAGATCAGTCTAATTCGCCTCAAGCTGGCTTAAATGCACCCAACCTATCAGAGTATGGACAGCACGTTTTAAAAACCATGCAAAGCGCCCCTAACATTGATAAGGTTTTATGCCGTGTTTTAAACTCAATGAACAAAGACAAACAGTTTAGCACTGAATTAAATGCCCTAATGCATCGCTATGAAAACACCCCAAATGAAGATATAACCGTAAACGCTCAATAAAATGTCAAAATTCGCCGTAAACATTCCAATGGAAGCCCCAACCCCTGAAAGTGCTAAAAACAAAGCAAAATTGCTTATTCAAATTGCTGAAAATGTAACTGAAGATAATTTAAAGTTTTTGGCAAGCCTTTCACAAAAACCTGAGATCAACAAAACCTTAGCGAATAAGGTCACTAGAATTCTAATCAAAAGCAAGCTCTAATGAAGAAAGAGGCCCTAGAAAAAGCAAAAACCCAACTCAAGGAGGGCAGCAAAGAAACTGTGACTTTCTTGAAAAAAGTTCCTAAGCCAGTTTATTACGGCTTGGGCGGTTTGGCTTTATATTACTGGGGCCTCAAGCCTATTCTATCCGATATAGGCGACCTCTTTAAAACTGATCCTGGCAACGAAGAGTTTGACAAGGGCAAAGGTGACGTAATTAAGCGCCCCACCGGTGACGGTACCACCACCGGCACGCTTACCGATAATGAAATTCGCAGTATTGCTCAAAGGCAATTGGCTAAAATGGATCGACCAGGAACAAGTAACGATTTGAAAAATGACTTAATTGGTTTGTCCGGTAAAGATTTACAGCGCGTTTACAATGCTTTTGGCAAGGTGTGGTATGATCCAATTTTAGGCGTACAAAGTGGCTCATTTTTCAGCTTTATGGGCCATCAAGAATTAGACTTATTTGGTTGGTATAATGGCGAGTTAAGCGATTCAGAATTGAATGAATTCAGGGCCATTTGGCAAAAAAGCGGCTTAAGCTTTCCCGCTGGGCCCATAAACACAAATGCACTTACTTAAAATGGCAAAAGCAACCTTAATACACGCGCAATTAGATAAGTCAAAGCCCCAAGGGGAGCAACTTGTAATAATAGGCCAAAAGGAAGTTGATTTAAAGGAAAATGGTACCACTCCATTTAAGCCTAAAACTAAAACTAGCAGCTGGCCACTTTGGTTGACCCTTGCAACCGTTGGTTTATTATTTCGCCCTAAAAAAAGCAGCAAATGAATACGCTTCAAAAGATAAATACCGCCCTTTTTTCGGTTTACATTCTAATGCAAATCAATCAAATGCTAAAGGGCAAACCAGCCAATTTACAGCTGAGCAATTCGCCTCAAGATTTGCAAAACCTGAATGAATTGGCTGCAAAGTATGGCGAAAAATGGCTGAAGGTTTTCCAAGATGTCCGTAAAAAGTTAGTACAAATTAGAGGCCGTGAAGTCTCAGTTATGGAGGCTTTACAGTGGATGAAAGAAAGAATTGAATTAGATCCCTTATTATCCAATGGCGACATACCAAGCATTTAAAACCATTAAGCAAAAAACGGAGGGTTATTTAGCGCGCCTCGCAAATGATACTGGCGGTTTAACTTATCAAGGCATTGCTAAAAACTTTCACCCAAACTGGGCCGGCTGGCCTATTGTTGATTTTCAAATAAGCATGAACCCCAATGCTTCAGATAGCGCCTTAAGTGCGATCCTAAAGCAAAACACTTATTTAGAAAGCTTAGTTGATAGTTTTTATCTTCAGTTATGGCAACGTATTGGCGCCAGCGCACTTTCTCAAGACTTAGCCAATATTTACATGGATTATTACATTCATAAGCCCGCTGATGCTGTTAGAACCATGCAGGAAGTTTTAAATAGAAGCTTTGGCGAAAATTTAGCGGTTTACGGTGTGCCAGGTCCAAAAACAAATAGCGCAGTTTTAAGGCATGATTCAGCCAAACTTTATAATGCATATCGTGAAGCTAGACTGGGTAACTATCAAGCTCAAAAATATTCAAGCCCTACATTTTGGGCCAGCTGGGTAAGTCGCGTTCAAAATAACTTTCCAGCAAAAAGAACTACTACAAATTATGCCGTTATCGGTACCGCTTTTTTATTAGCGGCATTGGGAATTTACAAACTCCAGCAGAGCGGTGAACAGCAGGAAGAAGAGGCAGCGTAGGGGTTACGCGCCTTTTTCTTTCCTGCTAAATAAAAATTATTATGAATAAGAAATTATTGTTTTTCGGTAGTCTTTCGCTTTTATCCTTTTCAGCTCTCTTAGCTGGAGATCATAAAATGGCCCAGCTGGTAAATAAAGCTGAAGCAAAATTGGTTGGGATTCGATTTAAAGACACTACCGGCACACCGTTTACAAAGCAATGGAAAGCCCGTATTCTAATTAGTTTTTCCGTTTGGAACCCGACTAATATTAAATTTCCTCTTACCCTTTACTCGATCACTCCAATTGTTGATGGTGTAAAAACTACCAATCTTTTAGCCAGTCCAAGAAAATTTATTATTGAATCAGACTACAATCAGTATAACAATATAATGTTTGAAGTCCCTTTGACTTCGGAGAATTACCGACTATTAATGAACCTTAATAATCCCCAAGTTGAGATTAAAGCAAAGGTTTATTCACTGCCCTTCACATTCACCCATAATTTTCAGAAATAATATGAAAAGCTTAACCAATTACTTAGACCTAAAAGGCAAAACAGTAAGCCGCAAAGAAATTCAAGCCATTCAAAAGCAAGCGCGCAAGGATCATCACATAAGAATAGATCAAAAGATAATGGCGCTTTTGAAAAATTACCCTGATGCCCAAAGCTTTAAGATAACCAATATAGACCCCAAGGAATTAGCACTAAACAAAGCTACTGGGCTTAACGGTTTGGAACATTTACCCTCTAACTTTTCTGATGGATATAGCGCGGGCTTAAATAAAGCGGTAACAAGCTCAGACATCTACCAGTATATCACTGACACTATATTGCAGCTCATTGAGACTGAAAAAGACCTTCCTTGGCGTAAACCTTGGGCCAGTAAATATCCTGGCTTTGGCGCTACCAATTTCGACAGTAAAAAAGGATATCGAGGCATAAACTCCGTAATGCTAAATGAGATATACCCTAGGATGCAAGCTTATGCCTACGAAATCCCCTATTTCTTGACTTTCAAGCAAATTGAAAAATTTGGTGGTAAGCTTCAAAAAGGGGCTAAAGGGTATCGAGTTGTTTACTTCACTACTTTGTATAAATATCAAAGTGACGAAGCGGGCTTGGATTTTGGCACTTACAATCGAGATAAATTCATTCGTTGGCTACGTGCCAACGCGGCAAAAATACCAGTATTGAAAACGGTTGGTATTGGCGCGGTGGTTGCCGGTAGCACTATTCCAATTCTAAAGTATTACAACGTTTTTAATGCAGACAAAATTGACGGTATTGATTGGAATATAGAAAGCCTTAAAACGCTCAAAGACTTTGAACCCAACGAAAGAGCTGAAAGTATTGTTGCAGCATGGGACAATAAGCCCGAAATTTTTCATAAAGGCGACAAAGCATTTTACAGGCCAGCCAATGATACAATAACAATGCCTGAGCCAGCCAACTTTGACCCTATCGAGGCGTATTATGGAACTCTCTTCCATGAATTAATTCATTCAACCGGCCATAAATCGAGACTGGATCGAGATTTACTAAACGGCAAAGGCAGCAAAGAATATGCTTTTGAGGAATTGATTGCAGAATTAGGGGCCAGCTTTCTAAATGGCGAAACAGGAATTCTATGGCACAGCTTAAGAAATAGTGCCGTTTATTTAAGGGGCTGGGCTAGTGTATTAACTGAAGAAATGAAGAAAGATAATCGCTTTTTCTTTCGGGCTTCTAGTGCAGCTCAGGCCGCTGCCGATTTAATTCTTGACCGTGACGAAGAGGGTATTCCAAAATATTTGCGCGAAGATCAAAGCAAGGCCAAGGCAATTGCTGAAGCGTTGGACCGGTCTAAAACCACTAAGGCCAAAAGCAAGCCCAAAGCCCAAGCTAAAACCAAGGCTAAAAGTTCTAGCAAGCCCACTAACCTAAGCCAGCTGAAGAAATTTTTAAGCCAAACCCCAAAACAAGTGGTTTACTATTTCCATTTTGGAACTAAGAAAATGGAGAAACGAACCATTGAAAAGGTTACTTCTACCGGTTTGGAAAGTAAAAATTCAATAGGAACTGAAAGGTTTGCAAATTGGAATTCTGCAAAAGATTGGACTTTTGGTAAGGACTATGCAGCTTATCTAAGTTCTACTTTGATGGGGACTTATGCCTTCTTTTACGAAAAGCCCGATCAAAAGCAAATAGATCAAGTTTTGCAAGAAATAACCACCGGTAAAACCAAAAAGAAAGATTCTCAGCAATTGGAACTGGTTCTAAACGGTAAAAAAAAAAGCGCAAAAACGCTAAATGGGCCAGTAGATGATTTGATTAATGGCGCTGATAAGCTTTTAGATACGGCCACAAAGGGCCGTGAATTAATCGACAAAGTGAAAACAATGCCCGGCAAAGTATTAAGCATTGCTGATATGCTTTCGATGAAATTTGATAAGCTGGATTTTAAAGGCAAGTGGGCCGACTTCATGCAAAATGTCCCGCCTAACTTAAGGCTAATGGTATATGGCCAAGGCAAGAACGGCAAAACTTCCTTCAGCTTCCAATTTGCTGAGTACTTAAGCCAGTTTGGTAAAGTGCTTTACAATTTAGCAGATCAAGGAATTAGTGGCACCACACAAGATTTGATTCGTTCAACTGGTTTGGCGCAAGCTTCTAACATTGTGTTAAGTGGTGGGCGCTCTATTGACGAACTGCGCGAAGATATTCGAGAGTCAAACCCTCAATTTATTTTCATTGATTTGATGAATAACTATGAGATTGACCCTCGAAGCTTTGAGGCATTTATGAAACAAGAATTTCCTGACAAAGGTTTTATTTTGGTAATGGAGGCCACAAAAGGCGAAGATTTTCGAGGGGAAGGAACTTGGCTCAATATTGTGGATGCTAAGATATTTTGCAAAGAATTCATTGCCTACAATAATGGCCGTTTAGGTTTTGGCGAATTCATTATTTGGCCTGAACGAGTGGCCCAGCTTAAAAAGGATCGAGGCGAAGAGTAGCGCTAAAAATCAAGGCTATAATTGTCGCTCCAGTCAGCGGCTAGTTCAAAGTTAAAATCTCGAATGTATTTCCTTAATGCATCAATAGTTTTGTGCCGTGTAATAGGTTGTATTTTAAACTCAGCCTCTTGCACGGTACAAGTCTTTCTTAGGGTGCGGTAAATATCCTGAATAAAGGTGTGGCGCATGGCGTACAAGGTATGATTTGGCCCCAGTGAAAGTTTATATTGATCGTTTATGATATCTCGATACTTATTCCAGCGCCTAGAAAATAAATCTGTATGCTTCATTTCTTGAGGCCCAGGGCCATTGTTTTTACTAAATAAAAAGTCATTGGGTTGTGCTTTCTCCAATATTTCATTGAGGGCGGGCAATAACCGGTCAATCACAAAAACAATTTCTGTTTTCCCTCTTTTGGCCTTGTTGGCTTTTAAAAGAATGGTACGCTGTTTTAAATTGACTTGACGGGCCTTAATGCTTAAGATTTCCGAGGGTCGTAAAAACGTGAACCCAATAAACTGAATGTAGGTTTTTAGGGTCGGATCATGTTTAGCTAGGAATTCACTGATAATTTTCAACTCTTCCATAGTATAAGCTTGGTGCTTCTCTACTGTTGTTTTAAGTTGTTTGATACCGTGGCAAGGATTAACATTGGTTATTTCCTCTTCTATCAACTTTTCAAAAAGCCCCGAAAGATAACTATGGTAATTATTACGAGTCTTAGGCTTCGCGCCATCACTAATAACAGACCTGAGCCAATCTAAAACGTGCGCTCTCTTGACTTTATCAATAGGCTTTTCATGCAATCCCTTCAGGTGCAAAAATTCGATAAATTTTGAGGCGGTGCGCTGGTAGTCTTTTTCGGTTTTGGCCTTTACTTCGTTTTTCTTTAAGTCAGCAGCCCGCTTAATAGCTTCAGCGGCTAAATAATATTCAGGATCAGCAACCTTAGTAATATTGTTTTCAGGAATTCTGTTTTCCGGTGTCCAGCCATGACGAAGCAAATAATCAATGGCATCAATTATCACTTTGAATTCAGAATATCGCTCTTTTTTGGATTTGGCGTAATTGGGCGACTGAATGCCAGGCACGGTTGTTAATCTCTTGCGCTTGAGTTTTTGATCTGAATCAGACCAATAATAGAACTCGACAAACCAAGATTTTTCAAGGTTGCCGTTGTGGTCTTTTAGTATGGGTTTTCTGTAAGGCTTTATGTTGGCAGACTTTTGGCAGACTTTTAAAAAATCAACGGCCTCGATAAGGTCTAAGCCGTTGATTTCCATAAGGTTAAATTGTTGTGGAGCTGGCGGGGTTCGAACCCGCGTGCAAACAAGGGAACCAAGAGCTTTCTACATGCTTATTTTGTTCTTGAGGTTTTCGTCCATTGGCTGGGAACAAACACCCCACCGCAGGCTTATTTGTGAATTACAGTGTCACGAGTACAACACAACACTTTACTCGCTAGTTCGGATTTGATGACACCTCTAATTCCTACCCAACCAAACATAGGGTACGAGAGATGACTTGCTCCCGCGTCTAACGCGTGGATTAGCAGAAATCACATACTGTGACTTAAGCGGCAAGCGCGAAGTTATTTTCGCCTCTTGTTGTTTTGAAGTATCTGTTTTACGGGCGACACCCTCATAGCCCGGCATGCTTACAATCGAATCAACTTGCTGTCGATACCATTCAGCCCCAAATTTGTGAAAGAACTTTTTTCTAGACTGCAAAGCTAATACCTTTACAGCAAATATTAGCGAAATGAAGATAGGCATTATTAAAGAGGGCAAAACACCACCTGACCGAAGGGTTCCACTGAGTCCTAAGCATTGTGAAATTCTGTTACAGCGTTACCCTAACTTAGAAATTGCTGTTCAACCGAGTGACATAAGAGCTTTTAAAGACTCAGAATACCAAGCTTTAAACATTCCTCTGCAAGAAGATTTGTCAGATTGTGACCTGCTTCTAGGCGTTAAAGAAGTACCCATTACCATGCTTCTCCCCCATAAACGCTATATGTTTTTCTCACACACCTACAAGAAACAAGAATACAACCGCGATCTGCTTAAAGCTATTCTCGCTAAAAAAGTAAGCCTTATCGATTATGAAATGCTGAAAGATCCGGGCGGAAAACGCCTACTTGGTTTTGGTAGATATGCGGGTATAGTAGGCTGCTACAACGGTTTTCGGGCTTATGGGAAACTAAGTGGACAATACGATTTGAAACCAGCGCATCTTTGTCACGATAGATTGGAATTAGAATCGGAGCTGGTAAAAGTAGTCCTGCCTAAAAACTTTAGAATTGCCATTTCTGGCGCAGGCAGAGTAGCAGGAGGAGCCATGGAAATTCTTTCGGCGCTTAAAATTACGCAGGTTTACCCAGATGAGTTTATCCGCGAAGATTTCAACCAAGAAGCAGTTTATACCCAACTGAACGTACAAGATTACTTTCGTAGATGCGATGGTAGGGACTTCAAGCGTAAAGACTTTTACCAAGACAGTGAAGGTTATGAGTCGAATTTTTTAACCTATGCGGCGCATGCCGATATGTATGTCGCTTGTCATTACTGGAGTGAGGAATCCCCTTTCATTTTTGATCGGGAAATGGCCCGCGATCCGAACTTCAATATCAAATTAGTAGCCGACATTAGTTGCGATATTGATGGCCCAGTGGCTAGTACTATTCGTCCTTCTACCATTGCAGATCCCTTTTATGCCTACGACCCCATCTCTGAAAAGGAAGTGGACTTTGGTAAGGAGGGAAGTATTGCTGTTTCAGCGGTAGATAATTTACCGGGTGAATTACCACGTGATGCCTCCGAAGACTTTGGTAATGAGCTGCTTAAGAATGTTATTCCTCATTTCTTTAATGAAGATGAATTAGAGATTTTAGATAAAGCCACCGAAACCACTTTGGAGGGAAATTTAAATTCGCATTATTCCTATTTAGAGGATTATATTGCTTAATCCTTTTCTGGCAATCAATTATCTTCGCGCAGCTTTAATAACAGCGAAAAACAGAGGGATTTGGTAAATACACCCACTAAATATATAGATATCAAAGCAATTTTGCGCGATAAGAACCCCGCTTTAGCAAAATGGCTACCCGCTTTTGTAGTGAACTATATCAAACGTATCGTTCATCAAGAAGAGATAAATGAAATTATGGGGCTGCACGGCGAGAAACAAGGTTTAGATTTTGTTCGGTCGGGCCTAGATGCGCTAAATACACGGGTTGAGGTTTATGGAATAGAGAATATTCCTAAAACGGGTGGCTGTATCTTAGCGGCTAATCACCCACTGGGAGGCTTAGATGGTATTGCTTTTATGAAGGCGGTGGGCGAAGTGAGAGGCGATTTTAAATTCTTAGTAAATGATATTCTGCTGAATATTAAAAATTTAGAGTCGTTATTTGTGCCTGTCAACAAAGTAGGCGTAAACCCTCGCCATGCTTTGCAGTTAATTGAAGAAACCTATGCACAGGAAATTCCGATTTTAGTTTTCCCGGCGGGTATGGTCTCTCGGAAATTGGATAATGGTATTGGTGATTTGGTTTGGCAGAAGAGTTTTATCGCCAAAGCGAAGAAGTATAAAAAAGATGTTATTCCCGTGCATATTGGTGGTAATAATTCAGCTTGGTTTTATAACTTATCACGCTGGAGAACTAAACTGGGCATTAAAGCTAATTTAGAAATGTTTTACCTTGCTGACGAGATGTTTAGGCAGCGTAACAAGACGATTAAAATTACTTTTGGAAAAAAGGTTGAGCATGAAAGCTTCGATAAAAGTAGAAGCTTAGTAGAGTGGGCAGCAGAAATGCGCAGAAGAGTATATGCTTTAGCCAAATAATAGATTTTAAATGGAAGAGATTATAGGAGAGGTAGAGCGTAAAGCAATTATCTCAGAGCTAAAGGAAGAGCACTTTTTAAGAAACACGACCAAAGGTGGTAATCAACTCTATTTGGTGAACTACCATAATGCTCCTAATATTACTCGCGAAGTTGGTCGCCTGCGCGAAGTGGCTTTTAGAACGGCCGGTGGCGGTACCGGAAAAAAAATTGATTTAGATGATTATGATCTTTCGGAACACGCTTACGATCAATTGATTGTTTGGGATCCAGAAGACCAAGAGATAATGGCAGGCTATCGTTTGCTCAAATGCAGACTGGGTGAGCGCGATGAGGAGGGTAATTTGAAATCGGCCACTTCAAAATTATTCAACTTGTCGCCGCGCATGATCGATGAGTTTTTACCTTTAACTTTAGAGTTGGGTAGATCTTTTGTTCAACCGAAATACCAACGAACTGCACCCCGTAAAGGAATTTTTGCCTTAGACAATCTTTGGGATGGTTTAGCCACAGTTATGTTGATGGATCCCCAGTTGAAATACCTTTTTGGTAAGGTTACCATGTATCCCAAATACCATAGAGAAGCCCGCAATATTATTCTCGCTTTTATGCGTTTCTTCTTTCCCGATCCCGACGAATTGGTTCGTCCCCGTGTGCCTCTGGTACAGGAAGAAGAATTAAGTCCCTACTATTCCCTTTTTAAAGGTTTAGGCTACAAGGAAGCGCATAAAATTCTCAATGCAGAAGTAAAGAAAAGAGGCGAGAATATTCCGCCCCTTATCAATAGTTATATGTCCCTTTCTTCTACCATGCGTTCTTTTGGTACGGCCGAGAACGGGAATTTTGGTACGGTTGAAGAAACTGGTATCCTAATTACTTTCGACGATATAGAGCCAGCCCGTAAAGAGCGTTATATTAAGTCTTTCGAGGAGAATAAACAGTTTAAAGGTCCCTTGCACGTTCCCACTACCGAACAACCATCTTAATAACCTGAGGCTCAATTTCACAGCGAATTTATAATAGCATAAACAAAAAGGCCTTGTTTCATTCGAAACAAGGCCTTTTTTATTTGTATTCACTAAATCTCAAATCTGAGATCTCACATCTTCTAAGAGGTAATCATCTTTAAATCGGTAATGGTAGCTAGGGGGTCTTCTGAGTTAAAAACGAAGCTACCCGCAACAAGCACATCTGCGCCAGCGGAAACAAGGGCTTTAGCATTAGCATTGGTAACACCACCGTCGATTTCAATCTGGGTCGCACTGCCTGCTTCTTGAATCATCTGCTTTAATTCGCGCACCTTTGCAAAGGTGTTCTCAATAAATTTTTGTCCGCCAAAACCAGGATTTACGCTCATAAGGCAAACCAGGTCAATATCGGCTAGGGTGTCTTTTAATAGACTCACTGGGGTATGTGGGTTCAAGGCTACACCTGCTTTCATTCCAGCTGCCTTAATAGCTTGTAGGCTGCGGTGAAGGTGAGTAGAAGCTTCGTAATGCACGGTTAAGATATCGGCGCCTACCGCTCTAAAGTCTTTGATATAACGCTCGGGTTTTTCAACCATCAGGTGAACGTCTAAAGTTTTGGTAGCAATACGGCTGATCGCTTGAATTACAGGCATGCCGAAAGAGATATTAGGGACGAACATCCCGTCCATCACATCGAGGTGAAACCAGTCGGCTTCACTGGTGTTAATCATTTCACAATCGCGACCGAGGTTTAAAAAGTCGGAGGCCAAAAGACTGGGTGCAATAAGAGCCATATTCGAAATTTTTGTAAAAATAAAGCCTCCCTTTTTGGGAGGCTTTAAAAAGGTTTAACCTAGATAAGTTTTAAGAATTTTACTTCTTGAAGTGTGTTTCAAACGACGAATCGCTTTTTCCTTAATTTGACGAACACGTTCGCGGGTAAGATCGAATTTTTCGCCGATCTCTTCTAAGGTCATAGGGTGTTGACCTCCTAAACCAAAGTACAAACGCACTACATCACCTTCACGAGGCGTTAGAGTAGCCAAAGATCTTTCGATTTCGGTACGCAAGGAATCTTGCATAAGGTCATCGTCAGGGTTAGGGCTGTCTCCTGTATTTAATACGTCATACAGGTTGCTATCCTCCCCTTCAACTAAAGGCGCATCCATGGAAATGTGGCGCCCACTATTCCGCATGCTTTCTTTTACATCGTTTTCCCCCATTTCTAGGTTTTCTGCGATTTCCTCGGGAGAAGGTGCTCTTTCGTTTTCTTGTTCTAATTGGGCATAAGATTTATTAATCTTATTGATAGACCCAATTTTATTTAGCGGTAAACGAACAATACGCGATTGCTCGGCAAGTGCTTGTAAGATGCTCTGGCGAATCCACCAAACGGCATAAGAGATAAACTTAAAACCTCTGGTTTCATCAAAACGTTGGGCCGCTTTAATTAATCCTAAGTTACCTTCGTTAATTAAATCGGGTAGGGTTAAACCCTGGTTTTGATATTGCTTAGCCACAGAAACCACAAAGCGCAGGTTAGCCTTAGTTAACTTTTCTAAAGCTACTTGGTCACCGGCCTTGATACGCTGGGCTAACTCAACTTCTTCTTCGGCGGTGATAAGATCTACCTTACCAATTTCCTGAAGATATTTGTCGAGAGAAGCGGTTTCACGGTTGGTAACCTGTTTTGTGATCTTTAACTGTCTCATTGACTTTTTATATAATTAAAAAATTATTGAATTGAAAAAAGAAAAGGACCTAGTCTTTACTTGGCTTATCTAATAAAGCCTTGCGAGATAGTTTTAGTTTACCTCGATCGTCTTTTCCGATCAATTTAACTTCAATTTTATCTCCTTCAGTCAATTCTTCCTCAACTTTCTCTAAACGACGGTGGGCAATTTCACTGATGTGAAGCAGTCCATCGGTGCCGGGAGCGATTTCTACGAAAGCTCCGTAAGGCTGGATAGAACGTACCGTTCCAGTAAATACATCACCAACTTCGGGCATGAAAGCAATTTCTTTGATACGACCAATGGCTCTTTCCATTTTACCCGCATCAGTACCGCTAATTTCTACGATACCAAATTCGCCTTCTTCTTCAATAGTAATGGTGGTCTCAGTATCTAACTGCAGTTTCTGAATATTCTTGCCTCCTGGTCCGATAATCATTCCAATAAATTCTTTTGGAATTTTCACTACGCTTAATTTAGGAGCATGAGGTTTCATTTCGCTACGAGGAGCGTCTAGAGTTTTCATCATCTCACCTAAGATATGCATACGACCATCTTTCGCTTGATTTAAAGCTTGCTCCAGAATTTCATAGCTAAGCCCCGTAACTTTAATGTCCATCTGACAAGCAGTGATACCTTTTTTGGTACCCGTAACTTTAAAGTCCATATCGCCTAAATGATCTTCATCGCCTAAGATATCAGAAAGTACAGCAAACTCTCCCGTTTTAGTATCGGTAATTAAACCCATAGCAATACCAGAAACTGGCGCCTTCATTTTAATACCGGCATCCATCAGCGCAAGCGTACCTGCACAAACAGTGGCCATGGATGAAGAACCATTAGATTCTAAGATATCCGAAACTACCCGGATGGTATGGTAGTTATCGTCAGGAATCATTCCTTTAAGGGCACGTTGGGCCAAGTTACCATGACCAATTTCACGACGGCTAGTTCCTCTTATCGGACGAGCTTCACCGGTTGAAAATGGAGGGAAGTTATAGTGTAAGTAAAAACGCTCGGAACCACGGAAGGTTACATTGTCGATGCGGTTTTCATCTAATTTAGACCCTAAGGTTACGGTAGTTAATGACTGCGTCTCACCTCTAGTGAAGATCGCTGAACCGTGGGTGCTTGGTAAGTAATCCACCTCTGTCCAAATCGGACGGATTTCGTCGGTTTTACGACCATCCAAACGCTGACGATCTTTCAAGATCATGTCACGCATAGCTTGGTATTCTACCTCGTGGTAATACGTTTTAATAAGATCTGACTTTTCAGCCAATTCCTCTTCGCTGAAATTTTCAGCCATATAAGTATCGCGCGCTTCTTTAAAAGCAGCACTGCGTTCTTCTTTAGAGTGACCACCTTTAGCGATGCCGTATACGGTATCATAAAGATCAGCCATTATTTTTTCGCGTAAAGCTTCGTCGTGTGTTTCGTGGCTATACTCGCGTTTGATACTTGATTTAGCAACTTGACTGGCTAAATCTAACTGCGCTTGCACTTGTACTTTAATGGCTTCGTGAGCAAAGGCAATGGCGTCTAACATCTCCTTTTCAGAGATTTCGTTCATTTCGCCTTCTACCATTACTACGCTATCGGCGGTGGCGCCAATCATCATGTCAAGATCAGATTCTGTCATCTGTTCAACCGATGGATTGATCATTAACTTGCCGTTAACACGACCTACGCGTACTTCAGACATGGGGCCATTAAAAGGGATGTCGGAAACAGCGATAGCAGCCGAAGCAGCTAAACCAGCTAGAGCATCGGGACTAACCGAGGGTTCCCAGGAAATAAGACTAATCATCACCTGAGTTTCAGCGTGATAGTCAGTAGGGAATAGGGGGCGTAATACGCGATCAACTAAGCGCATCACTAATATTTCGTCGTCGCTAGGACGGGCTTCTCTTTTAATAAAACCGCCTGGCATACGTCCGCCGGCAGAGAATTTTTCGCGGTAATCAACAGTTAAAGGCAAAAAGTCGATTCCCTCTTTAGCTTCTTTGTTAGAAACTACAGCGGCCATCACCATTGTATCGCCCATGCGCACTACTACTGCGCCATCAGCTTGTTTAGCTAATTTGCCAGTTTCGAGTGTAATGGTGCGTCCGTCTTCGAGTGTTATCTCCTGCTTAATTGCGTTTGGAATCATGTAAAATTGTATCTATGGTAAAATGCTTAAAAGACAAAAGAAGGCAATCGTAAAATTGCCTTCTTTTTAGTAGAAATTACTTTCTAATTCCGAGTTCGGCGATAATCGCACGGTATCTTTCAATATCTTTCTTCTTGAGGTAAGCCAATATACGACGACGCTTTCCTACTAAATCTACTAGAGCTTTTTCAGTAGCGAAATCTTTACGGTTCTTTTTCAAGTGCCCAGTAAGGTGATTGATACGAAAGGTAAAAAGAGCAACTTGCCCTTCTGGTGAACCGGTGTCGGATTCAGATTTTCCGTGTTTTTGGAAAATTTCAGTTTTCTTTTCTGATGTCAAATACATGTCAAAATCGTTTAGATGAATGTTATGTAGTATAAAATTTGAGCCTGCAAAAGTAGGCAATCTTTCTTAATTATTTGCTAGCCTTGGGGTTAACTTGCGAATGGGTCATTTTTAAAAAGGTGGCCAACTTACTTTTTAGGTTTTTTCTTTCCACAATAAAATCTAAAAAGCCATGCTCCAAAAGGAATTCTGAAGTTTGAAAGCCCTCCGGCAAGTCCTTTCCAATTGTTTCTTTAACAACCCTTGGACCCGCAAAGCCAATTAATGCTCCTGGTTCTGCGATGTTTATATCACCTAACATGGCGAAAGAGGCAGTTACTCCCCCTGTGGTAGGATCGGTTAAAACGGAAACATAAGGAAGACCGTGTTTTCCCAATTGTGCCAATTTTGCACTCGTTTTAGCCATCTGCATAAGCGAGAAAGCGGCCTCCATCATTCGCGCGCCCCCACTTTTGGAAACCATGATAAAGGGCTTTTGATATTTTATAGCGTGATCAATGGCCTTGGAAATTTTCTCGCCTACTACCGATCCCATGGAACCGCCAATAAAGTTGAAATTCATAGCGGCAATAACCACGTCTATCTCGTTTAACTTGCCATAGCCTGTGCTTACGGCATCTTTTAATCCCGTTTTTTTAACGGCTGCCTGATAACGTTCGGCGTATTTTTTAGTGTCTTCAAATTTGAGGGGATCACCGCTGCTCATTTTAGCATCCAATTCGGTAAATTTCCCATCATCAAATAAAAAGGAAAAGTACTCTTTGGCATTAACTCTCTCGTGAAAACCGCAGTTCCCGCAAACCCAATGGTTAGCAGCGTGGTCTTCTACACTGCTTATCACTTTGCACTTTTTGCATTTATACCACAGTCCTTCCGGCGTCTCTTTCTTGTCTTCCGTTTTTGTAGTAATACCTTCTTTGTTTCGTACAAACCAACCCATAAGCTATTTTTAATAAAGTGAAAAAGCCTGCACCCCTATAAGAGTATGCAGACTTTATTTTCAAATATGTTTAAATCGAATGAAATCTACAAGCTCTTAAGCGATAGTGATTTCTTTCTCTAAGTATACGTCTTGAATGGCATTTAATAATTGAATACCTTCATTCATTGGCTTTTGGAAAGCTTTTCTGCCAGAAATAAGTCCTTGACCACCAGCGCGTTTGTTAATTACTGCGGTGCGTAAAGCTTCGCTTAAGTCATCGGCTGCGTTGCCACTAGATGCGCCACCACTGTTAATTAAACCATTACGACCCATATAGCAATTCGCTACTTGGTAACGGGTTAAATCGATGGGGTTATCTGAAGTTAATTCTGAATAGATGCGCTTATCTAATTTGCCATAGCTGCTATCGCCACTGTTTAAAGCTAAATACCCCCCGTTGTTTTCTGGTAATTTTTGCTTAATAATATCTGCTTGGATAGTTACTCCTAAATGATTCGCTTGAGCGGTAAGGTCTGCGGAAACGTGATAGTCTTTGTCTGACTTGAATGCGGAGTTTCGGATATAGCACCAAAGGATGGTTGCCATTCCTAACTCATGCGCGTATTCAAAAGCTTCTGCTACTTCTACAATCTGGCGGTTGCTTTCTTCCGAACCGAAATAAATGGTAGCACCCACAGCTACCGCACCCATATCCCATGCATTTTTAATTGAACCAAACATAATTTGGTCGTAGGTATTGGGATAGGTCATTAATTCATTGTGATTAATTTTCACAATGAAGGGGATTTTATGAGCGTATTTTCTTGAAACACTGGCTAGTACACCATAGGTACTAGCGACAGCATTACAGCCACCTTCAACGGCTAGCTTCACAATATTTTCTCCATCAAAATAGATAGGGTTTTTTGCGAAAGACGCACCAGCGGAATGCTCAATACCTTGGTCAACTGGTAAAATTGAAAGGTACCCAGTGTTCGCTAACCGACCGTGATCGTATAGTGCACTCAAGCTTCTTAATACTTGCGGACTGCGATTGGATGGACTAAAAATGTCATTCACAAAGTTTGGTCCAGGCAGGTGGAGTAAGCTTTTGTCAATCGTTTTGCTTTGGTGGTTGAGGAGATTCTCTCCTTCCTTCCCTAATAAATCTGAAATTTGATTGATATTCATATTGCTATTGATAAGATTTTTTGAACTCGCTACAAAAATAGAGTTTTTTCCATGGCATCCTCAGAAAGGATAACCTAAGGCGATATTATAAGTTAAATTATTAAAAACGGGCTTGGTTGAAATTACCCATTCTTCTTGCTGCGCCCAGTATCCAGGGTCTCGTAACTTTACACCAGTATCGAAACGAATCACGAAAAAATCTAGGTCCAAACGCAGGCCAAAACCACTACCGATGTATAAATCGCGCCCTAAATTTTGCAGACTAAAGCCACTTTCTTCCGATTCTAAACCGCCACTTAACCAGATGTTTCCCGCATCAAGAAAAATTGCTCCTTTTAAGCTGCTGTAAATAGGAAAGCGGTATTCTAAATTGCTGAGCAATTTAAAGGTTCCAATAGCGAAATTGTTGTTTCCCGTTCCCTCGTAAGTGGAAACTTGCTCCGTTCCACCTCCCGCGCGGTAGGCGGGCCAAGCTCTTAAATCGTTAGTACCTCCTAAAAAGAAAAAGCGAGAGAAAGGGGGGACACGTAACTCGGTGCCATCGCTACTAAAGGTGCTTAATCCGTAAGGTAAAATGAAACCAGCGTTTAAGCGGGCTATCCATAAATGCTCTTTACTCTGTCGGTAATATTGTCGGTAATCTATTTCGAGACGACCAAATTGATAAACGGGTACCGAAAATAGGGTGCTGAAATCATCGGTATTCACTTCCCCGGTGCCACGGGTTAATAAGGACTGCACATTACCGGCTACCTCTAAATTACTAGTGAAGAAATTATAGCTTTGTTGGCGTAAAGACTTCTGACCAGAATAGGTGAAAATCCATGAGCTACTACTAATAAATTCTGAGCGAAAGGCGAGGACCTGTATGGTGTCTAACTGAGAAATAAAGCTGTTATCTATCGAAAAGAGATTGGAAAAACTGACATTAAGAAGACTAATACGATGCGTTTTTTGTGGACTCTCTTGCCATTCATAATTTAATCTTCCCCCAAAGGTTTCTCGATCAAACTCTACCCTCGCTGTGCGGTTTGCGTAAACATTAAAGCTAGAGTGAGCTAACATTCTTTTCGGAACGAGCCCTTCCGTATTAAAAGGTAAAAGCAGACGAGGAAGTTCAATTTTCATTTCTGCCCCAATTTCAAAGGTGCGGGAAAGTACTTCGCTATTACTTAAGGAAGGTTGATATTCTAAACCGCTGTTTACATTGAAACTTAAAGCTTCGCCGCCCCCAAATAAGTTGCGATTAATAATTCCAATCGAACCTAAAATGCCATAATTACCGGAGGTGTTGGTGGCTTCGGTAGTGGCGGTGAAAGTTCGTTTATCGCGCGGAACCAAACGCACTTGTGCATCTAAATACATTTCTCCATTTTCGCCATGTACCGTGATAAAGGAAATTTCCTTAACGTCAAAAGCATTATAAGAGGAAAGGTGATTGTAGCTTTCTAAAACGGCCGACTTTTTATATAAATCATTCTTCTTAAAATGAATGGCATCTACCAAATAACGCTCCGTATATTGCAAGGTGTCGTAGCGAAATTCGTATTCTTTGTAGCTAGAACTGTCGCTTTTTCCATTACTCTGATTGAAGTCGAAATCGGGGATGATGGTAACCTTGCGATAGAAAAATTGCTTGGGCTTTTGGTATACTATAGAATCCCCTTTTCGGGTGGGAATCCCTTTTATTAGCATCTTTAAAGCTACTAAGCCCGACTCTTTTACGTGAATAGTATCGGCTTCAAAGCTGATGTACCCCTCGCTAAAATTGTAATAACCATTATTTTGAAAGATTTCCGCTAAGCGACTTCTCTCTTGGTCTAAACGCGCGGAGTTATAATATTGTCCCGTACTAAGCAAGCTCTCCTTGCGGTTTTGATACACTAAACCTTCCAAGTTGGGACTAATGTCATAACTCAGACTATCTATTTTATAATGTGGGCCGCGCTTTACGCGATAAATGACTTCCGCTTTCTTTTTTTCCGGTCGCGTAATGATATCCGTTTCCACTTTCACCTGAAAATAGCCCGTATTGAAATAGTAATTTTCTAATTGCCGGGCGCTGGGTTTTACCGCATTTTCATCAAAAATAATCGGCTTTTTACCATAACGTGAAAAGAAAGAGGAATCGCTACCACTGCCCCAGCTGTGAATACTTAGGCCTGGTCTCAAGTTTTTGAAAATCAGATAGTCATTCGGCTTTTGTTTGATGACATTCTCAGCTTCGAAATTCACCTTGCCGCCATCTTCCAAATCTATCTTATAATCCCATAAGAGATACTGATTATCGGGCACATGCCTGGTATATTTACAGGCCAACATGCTAATGCTTAAAAATAAAATAGAAAATAGGCGCCTTGCCATTTAAGCGTTTTAATTTTGGCAAAAATACATTATGCCAAGCGGAACTGAACAAAAGTTAGTAAGGAAGCTGAGACAGCGCAAATATCGCTGGCAGGAAAAGCTATTTATTGCGGAAGGACCCAAGGTAATTGCTGATTTGGAATCGGAGGGCTTAGAGCCTTTAAAGGCCTGGTCTACAGACTTAAACTCTCCTTATCAAACTATCTCTGAAAAGGATTTAGCGGCCCTTTCCAATTTTAGTACCGCTAATCAATCTTTGGCCATTTTCCCTTTTCCCGAACTCGATTTTTCAGATTCACCGCGTCTCTTAATTTTAGATGGCATTAATGACCCCGGTAACTTGGGTACGCTTATTCGCACCGCTGATTGGTTTGGTTTTAAAGAAATTTATTGCACCAATGGTACCGCCGATGTTTACAATCCTAAAACCGTGCAAAGTACCATGGGCAGTATTGCGCGTATTAAAATCGCTTACGCAGATGCGCAGGAATTATACGACTCGCTCAAAGATAATTACCGTTTGCTTAGCGCAGATATGCAGGGACTATCGCTTGCAGAATTGAAGGAAAACTCCCATCAGAATATCGCCTTAATAATGGGCAGCGAAAGCCATGGTCCCAGTGAATTTTGGCAAGAAAATACTGAAGCAATTACCATTGCAAAAACGAATATCGCGTCGGCCATTGATAGCTTAAATGTAGCGGTAGCTGGCGCAATTTTAATGGAACACTTAGCGCAGAAGTGATTTTGAAATGGATGGCTTGATGTTTCCAAAGCTTTCGCCCTAATTGCATTTCTCTCTTTCTGAAATTAATTATTTTCTCCTCAAATTCCACTGAAATACCTTTGACTTACTTATTGTCCTTTTCTACCGACTTACAACTGAATTCCTTTCCTCTCTAGAGCCTTAGGTATCATCATTTCACTACTAAATACTCACTAAAACTTAGCAAGCCTCCTAGCCCTCCGCTTCAAATAGCCTTTAAAAAGCAGATTGAGAACAACGCCGCCTACAACCATTAGCATGCCTAGCAGTACCATATAATTGTATTCTACCCCAAAAATAAGCAGGTCAAAACTTAGGGCAAATATTACCCCCAAATACTTCAAGCCTGCTATTTCATTGAGCTCGGCCGATTGCATGGCACGGGTCATGTAAATCTGGGCAATCTGCGTAAGCAAACCCATTACCAATAGAAGTAGCCATTCCCAGCCTAGCGGCTGTACCCAATTAAATAGGGAAATTACCGCCATTACCGGGGTGGCGATTAAGGGGAAGTAAAGCACTACCACCAAAGGATGATCGCTGTCTTTTACCTTGCGAATGAAATTGTAGGCCAGTCCCGCAAACATGGCTGAAGCGATACCCATAACAAATAGTTTGGGGCTAATGCTGGCATCAAATCCTTTGATCAAGGCAATGCCAGCAAAACTGAAAATAAAGAAAAACCACTGCCACCATTTTACCTTTTCCTTCAGAAGGATAATGCCAAAAAGCGCGGTAAAAATAGGGGAGAGGTATTGCAAGGTGATGGCCGATCCAAGTGGTAGTTTTTGCAGAGTATAGAAAAACATACTAAGCGCTGCAACGCCGCAAATGCCACGCAAAATCAAAAACTTCTTCTGCACGCCCCAAGGACTAATATGGCGTCTTCGTAAAAAATAGAAAGAAAGGACTAAAGAAGTAATAGAACGGAATAAAACCAGTTCCGTGGCGGGCAAACGATCTAAGAATTTTACGGTTAAATTCATCAGCGCAAAGCCAACAACCGAAATAAGCATATAGCCCACTGCCTTATTCATAAAATGAAATTGAAGCGGCAAAGGTGCGCTTTTTTAAAAAGCAGCAATTCCTCTTATCGAGTGGGAAAAAGAGGTATCATTAAGCTCGATATTTGCTTTGGGAAACTAGCATGGTAGATGTAGGGTGAAATTGCTCCGAAAAGGGAGGAAAAGTTTAAAACTATACTTTGTTGTTAACGTGAGTTCCAATTTTTGCAAAGGTTCTAAGGACTTGTTTTGCAGCGAATGAAAATAACGAGCGATAAATTAAAACCTTGAAAGGTCTAATACTAATTGACTTATCCTTCATTCATCTTCTTTTCCTATCTTTAAAATTTGAATCCGCTAGATGAAACAAATAACAGCTATCGCCCTGTTTCTTGCCTTTGGTTTTGGATTAAGAGCGCAGTGCTTGGCTCCCAGTAATGTCCTAGCCAACAATATTACTGCCAGCTCTATTAATATAGACCTAAATGGTAGTGGTACTGGCCCTTGGGAGCTAGAATATGGACTAAGTGGATTTGCCATTGGCACTGGAATTAGGATTAGTTCGGTAAATAAAACTTTGTCGCTTACTAACCTAAGTTCTGCAACCTCCTATCAGGTTTACATCCGAAGAAGCTGTGGCTCAATAAACAGTCCTTGGCATACTATTTCTTTTGTTACGAGTTGTGGTAGCGTTCTTTCTAGCCCAGTAACCTTTAACTTCGAAGGCGCAGCCTGGCAAAGTCCAACGAATCCAACCGGTACTGGTAATGTGGGCACTTGCTGGACTATAAGTCCACAGGGCACCAATACCTTTTGGGCGGCAGGGCCAGCCCATGATACCCGTTTAAACACTGGGCCAGTCGGAGATCATAGCACCGGGTTTGGTACGTATATTCACCTCAATGGTTTAGGCATTTCCATAGACTCAATATCTAGCATTCAGTCACCACCTATCGACTTGTTTGGTCTTAGTAATCCGCAGCTAAAATTTTGGTATCATATGTACGGTGCTGGTATCGACTCCCTTGAAGTAATGGTGCGTCCCAATTCTACCATTGATTGGGATACCTTACACACCTTGCAAGGACAACAACAATTTAGTCAAGAGGAGCCTTGGCTGCCCTTAAGTTTATCACTATCCAACTTTATTGATAGTACGGTGAAGATTCAATTTGTGGCTTATGCTAAGGGAACAGCAGTGCAAATGGCCATTGATGATTTATCGATCACCGACTCTAGTTCTTGTCTCCCGTCTACTTATTTCCGAACTATTTCCAATGATGATACTTCCGTGCTTTTAGATTGGGATGCAGGATCGGGCGCAAGCCACATAATTGAATATGGTCTGAAGGGGTTTACTTTAGGCACTGGCACAGTGCTTAATTCAGGATCGCCCCCCTTTCGAGTAAGTAACTTATTAGCTAACACCGATTATGAGTTTTACCTACGCGACCAATGTGGGGCAAATCAGGCTAGTAGTTGGACTAACGCCTTGGAAGTTCATACCGATTGTCCCCCAGAATATGGTTCTTTCGCTGAGAACTTCGAAGGCATTTCTTGGCCTAATGGCGGATTAGAACCTTGTTGGGATCGTTATAATTTACTCGATTTCAAGTGGAATGTTGGTCCTCCCGCCTTGAGTTATACCCAAAGCGGCCCAGGCCCTAATAATCATAGCCTTGGGGGGAGTCAGTTTATTGTGGCTAATCGACCCAATCAAAAAGGCAATGCTCGTAGTAGTATCACTAGCCCTCTTATTGACCTCGATACCCTCACTAATCCAGAATTGATTTTTTGGTCACATATGTTTGGCTCACAGATTACCGCTTTTGATGTCTCCATTGACAGTGGTGACGGCTTCAATTTAATAAGAAGAATAATTGGACCGCAACAGCTTTCTAAAAGTGCACCATGGACGGAGCATATTATTTCTTTGCCGGCTTATAGCGGCAAAACGGTTAAAATTAAGTTCACGGGAATAGCCTCCAGTAATTGGTCGTCGCTTTCGCGGATCGCGGTAGATGATTTTTCAATTGGTGAAGCACCCCCTTGTAGGAAGCCCACCAACTTACAGTTGGATCAAGTGAATTTCACCTCAGCCTCTCTAAGCTGGTTGAGCGGTGGCGCCACAGATTGGATTGTAAGACTTGAAGTCAATGGAACCTCTAGTACCCTTTCCGCCACTACTTCTAACCCGTTATTCTTAAATCAACTACAGCCAGGAACAGAATATACAATATGGGTGAGAGATAGCTGCGGGCCAGGTCTGGTAAGTGATTGGAGTGCGCCGCTCAACTTTAAAACTTATTGCTTACCCGATACTACCCCTTATTTTCAGAATTTTGAAAGCAGTCCTTTTCAAGTACAAAGCTCTTGGTTTTCAACAGGAACTCTTCATCCTTGTTGGGGAAGAAGTCATGAACAAGGCCCGATTTGGCAACCTTCGCCCGCTACAGTTCTACCCAATAATTTATTACCCGCCCAAGATCATACCTCTGGCAATGGAAAGTATATTGGAGGCTCCCTTTATCTGGGGAATGGCACCAATGAAGCCACTTCCTTTACCTCGCCTCATATTGATCTAACAAACCTTATTCGTCCTGAACTTTCTTTTTGGTATTACTTAGGAGGCTATAGCTTTTCATCCAATCAGCTTCAGGTTGAAGTAAATGATGGCACGGGCTGGCAGAATGTTAGCACCATTTATGGTCCTCAGCAACTTTCAACCACCGATGCGTGGATTAAGGAAGTTATCGACCTTGCAAACTTTAGGAATGATACCATCCGAATTCGTTTCAAAACCATTGGTAATAACCTTTACTCCACTACCGCAGGCGCGGTGGATGATATTTCGATTTATAACAATCCTAATTGCTTACCTCCTTCAAACTTGGAAGTTTTAAATGTTACGAGCAACAAGGCTTTTTTTAATTGGACTACAGGTGGGGCCAGTAATTGGGTGGTGAAATATAAACCCCTTGGAGGCAGTTTTCAATATCAGAATACCGCTATTAATGACTCTTTTGCCCTAAACAGCCTTACGCCGGGTACCCGCTATGAAGTTTGGGTACGAGATAGTTGTGGTCCTGATGTAAGCTCTTGGCTAGGGCCAATTTTTATTGTCACTGATTGCCTTCCTACAAGCGTGCCATTCTACGAAAGTTTTGATGGTCCCTTTTGGATACCGGGCTTAGGTTCAGCTAAAGCGGGTATCATCGATAATTGCTGGCGCCGTTCTGATAGTACTTATAAAGTTTGGTTGCCTAGTACAGGAGCCAGTGCCAGTAGCTTTAGCGGACCTTCGGGGTCTCGCAGCGGCTCGGGAAATTATATGATGACCGAGAGACTTGTCCCACCGCCGGCTAATATTGGCCCGAATGAGTTTCGCAGTCCCCTAATTGTCATCACTGGTTTACAACAACCTGAATTAAATTTCTGGTACCATATGTATGGTCCGCAAATCCAAAAACTTTTGATCTATGTAGAGAAAATGGATGATTCCCGAATACTAATTGACTCCTTGATTGGTCAGCAGCAAAACGGTAAAAATGCCGCTTGGCAGCAGCAAAGTAATTCTCTCTCTGCCTTTATAGGAGACACTTTGAAAATTGTATTTGTGGCTTTAAACGGAAATGGTCAAGGGAAGGCCAATATAGCTATTGATGATGTTGAAATAATTGATGGTATTTGCAGTGCCCCACTAAGTCTAAGCGCCACGAGTATAACCACTAATTCGGCGGTTCTCAATTGGACTTCGGTGAGTAATCAAAGCACAATAGAATATGGCTTGGCTGGATTTAGTATTGGCTCAGGCAACAGAATTAACGGTCTAAGCTCAGGTTATGGTTTAACTGGCTTACAGGCTTTTACTACCTATGAGTTTTACGTTCGCGATAGTTGTAGAAACTACAATAGCGGCTGGGCAGGACCGTATTTATTTACAACCTTCTGCGCTACACCCGTGGCCGATTTTAGTCATCAAGGAAATAGTCTTAGTCTAAATTTTGACGGCTCCCAATCGGTGGGAACGGGCCTTAGTTATCATTGGGACTTTGGCGATGGAAGTACAGGCAACGGGGTAAATCCCAATCACACTTATTTTCTGGGAGGATTTTATAGCGTAAGCCTCATAAGTACAGATACTTGTGGCTTAAGTGATACTTTAACTAAAAGCATTCAGGTTTGTGAAGCACCCCAAGCGGTGATTAATTATACCAGAAATGGACTGACCGTAAATTTTAATGGTCTCTCTTCCGTTGCAGCCACCCAATATTACTGGGATTTTGGTTCTGCAGGTATCTCCATGATCGATAGTCCGCAGGTAACCTTTCCTGCTAAAGGAAGCTACACTATCGTGTTGATTGTGACGAATGCTTGTGGCGCAAGAGATACCAACACTTTTAGGATTTTAATTTGTGACAAACCCACGGCCTCCTTTACCACTAGTATAAGTACCTTTTCAAATCTTCTTATCGTAAACTTTGATGGAACCACTTCTACTTTTGTAGATTCTTTCGTATGGGATTTTGGTGATGGTACTAAGGATTCTACTACCTTAACTCCTGTGCATATTTACCCTACAAACAGTCTCAATTATATTACAAGGCTTATTGTTAGAGCCGACTGTGGTTGGTCCGATACTTTGGCCTACCCCTTAAGCGGCCCTATAGGTTTAACTGAAAATGAAATGGCCCAAATTTCAGTATATCCAAATCCGGCAGACGACCGACTGATTGTAGTTTTTGAAGAAGAACAAATTAAGATATCTCAGCTCTTGTGGTTTGATGTGAGTGGTAAACAGTATGAAGTTCCACTTTTAGCTAAAACAGAACGGCAATTTGAATTTGATGTTTCCGGTTTAGCGGCCGGCGAGTATCTATTGGTTTTAAAGGCTCAACCGGGAACGGCTTTTAAGATTCGTATAAAATAAAGTAGTAATCAAATACACTTTCCATTTTCGAAAACCAAAATCAATAATGGTAAATGCTCCTTGATCAAATAACGTGAGTTCGACGTAAAATTAGGCCTCAGACCTCTTGTAAATAGTGGGTTTCAAGCCGAAGCAGTGAAGCAATAGCGGGCTATTGTGAGCTGCTGAGGCGTGGAAAACCGCTTTTTAGAAGGGGCCTAAACGGATTTTCCAATAAAAATGAAAATTCTGCATCTAGCTTATTTGCTTTAGACCGCTACAGCTGCACAATCCAGACTAGTCTTTTCCTTCTATTGATAATCTGAGGCTCTAATTTATTCTCGAATTCACATTAAATAGGTAGTCTTTTAAGGCGAATCGACAAAAACAGGATTCTGTTTTGTCTAAGGCATGATGCAGAATTTTATCGAATAGCCGAATAAAACTCCACCGCAGCTTCTGCGCATCTTTCGCCATCCATACCCGCCGAAACAATACCGCCTGCAAAGCCAGCGCCTTCACCACTTGGAAAGAGATTACTAATTTCAGGGTGCTGCAAAGTTTCTCTATTACGAGGGATGCGTACAGGGCTACTGGTGCGGCTTTCGCTGCCTATAATATTGGCTTCATTGGATAAGTAGCCTGGCATTTTGCGACCGAATTCCACAAAAGCTTTTTGCAAGCGTTTGGCGAAAAAGGGAGGCAAAACCTTATGCATGGCTACTGATTTTAATCCTGGGATATATGAGCTAGGATTGAGCTTTTCGGAAACCTTCCCCTTGACAAAATCCACTAATCTTTGGGCGGCCGCTACTTGCGTTTTGCCACCAGCTTCCCAAACTAAACGTTCTACTTCCTGCTGAAATATCAAACCTGCTAAAGGACCATGTTCCTTATAAGGCGCTAAGTCTTCCATCTCAATGCCCACGACTATGCCGCTATTAGCAAAGCTGTTATCCCGTTTACTAGGACTCATGCCGTTTACCACTAACTCGTTTTGCTCAGTAGCGGCTGGAACAATAAAGCCACCAGGGCACATACAAAAACTGTAAACGCCGCGCTGATCTACTTGCTGTACTAATTTATAAGATGCCGCAGGTAAAAGCTCATCATAACTATTACCGTGGTACTGTATTTTATTAATTAGCTTTTGCGGATGTTCCACGCGCACGCCCATGGCAAAAGGCTTAGCTTCAATGCGAATATTTTTGCGATGCAGTAAATGATAAATGTCGCGCGCACTATGACCGGTAGCGAGGATCAAAGAATAGATGGGCCAAATTTTTCCATCGGCCGTACTAAGGGAACTAATACGATTTCCTTCCTGCTTTATATCGGTCAAACGCGTTTCAAAATGAATTTCGCCCCCGTATTTTAAAACCGTTTCACGCATGGCCGCCACAACTTTGGGTAGTTTGTTGGTGCCAATATGAGGATGCGCTTCATATAAAATATCTTCGGCTGCGCCATGCTCTACCAAAGAGTCGAGAATGCGTTGTACGCTGCCGCGCTTTTTGCTGCGGGTGTACAATTTCCCATCCGAATAAGTGCCGGCACCACCTTCGCCAAAGCAATAGTTAGAATCGCTATCCACAATATTGTCGCGGTTAATCGCTTTTAAATCGCGACGACGGCTGCGTACATCCTTGCCACGTTCCAGCACCACCGGTTTAAAACCTAACTCAAGTAAACGCAAAGCAGCCCACATGCCCGCTGGGCCAAAACCGATAATATGTACTTCGGGAGCGGTACTAACATCTTTAAAGTTAAAAACGGTTAAGGCGCGGGGTGCAAGTTTTTCTTGCAGCGAATACTGAATTTCCAGATTTACCTTAATCGCTTTCTTACGCGCATCAATATTGCGCTTCACCAAGCGCCAGTCTAAAAAGTCGCTGGCGGTCAACTTTAATTCTTTCCGTAAGAAATCTTCCAAAGCACCATCGGTGTAGGCGATTTCTGGGCTAATACTAATGCTAAGTTCTTGGCTCATCTCCCGTAAGGGGAATTATTCGAAAGTGAAGTTAATAAGAATAGCACGCGTTTGAATGGATTCAATCCCTGCTGCTAAAAAGGTGTCGTCTTCTACGCGCATGTTGGTGACCCCAAAGTTGGCAATAATTTGCGGTGAAAACTTAAAGTATTCAAAATAGATATCAGTGCCAAAACCAATTTCATAACTGATGTCATTACTCTTCAATTTGAAAACTCGATCATCTACCACATCTTCATCACTGGATAAGTCTATAGAATATTTTGGCCCCGCTATTAGGTGTAAGCGGTAATTACCCACCCGATCTGATTTAAATTTAAAATGAAAAGGAAACTCCAAAAAAGAGGACTCGATATCGCGGCTTACCGCTTCGCGGCGTTCGGTAAAAGGATTAACCACATCAAAGTTTAGAGTACGAACGGTAGAAGCAAAGCCAGGGTTAAAGCGGAAATCCCAGTGATCGCTTAGGCGTAAATTGCTAATAATGTGAATGGAATATCCAGGCGCCGTACTCGATCTTACATTGTAATAACCAGGCAAGTCTGTGCTTAAGTCGGCAATGTTTTGCAGCTTAAAATCATAATAATTCACACCGATAGAAAAGCCGAAGTGCAAAGGTTTGCGATCGTACTTTGGGTTGTTCTTTAAAGCCTTGCGCTGCGCTGAGGCCGCCAAGGAAAGACTTAATAATATCAGTAAGGGGAAAAGCTTGTTTCTCACAGTGTAGGAACGTTTTTTAGCAGCATTTATTTTTTGCCTTCATAAATGGTGGCGATGCCAAAAGTAACGGGAATTCTTCGACCATTTTCATAGCCAACCTTGGTCATAATTTTACTAAACGCATCTCCGTAAGGGAAGGCCTGCACCGACTCCGGTAAATAGGTATAAGCGCGGCTATCTTTGCTCACCAATTTGCCAATGGTAGGCAGCATAAACTTAAAGTAGAAATTGTAAATCTGCTTAAAGGGGAAAGACTGAGGTTGAGAAAACTCCAGCACCAACAGGCGACCACCTGGCTTCAAAACGCGCAGCATTTCTGCTAAACCCTTTTCTAAATTCTCGAAATTCCGCACGCCAAAAGCTACGGTTATCGCGTCAAAAGTTGCATCTGCAAAGGGTAAATCTTCCGAGTCAGCTTGCTCCAAAGTAATTAAGGAACTCAATTTTTTCTTCGCTATTTTATCTCGACCCACCGAAAGCATTCCCGCCGAAATATCAATACCCATAATTTTTTCAGGATGTGCTTTTGCTAAGGCAATCGCTAAATCAGCCGTGCCTGTCGCCACATCCAAAATTAACTTGGGTTCGCCCTCACTGGCCATGCGTACCACTTTTTTACGCCAACCTTTATCAATACTGAGCGACAGTAAATGGTTTAACAAATCATAGCGCTCCGAAATATTATCAAACATTTCCGCTACCTGCTGTTTCTTACTGCCCGCCTCATTATAAGGCTTTACTTCCTTAGTCATAGTCAATTAAATCGCTTGCAAAGGTAAGGCATAAAAGCGGCCTATTGTTTTGGAATTTCAGGTGCTTTTTTTCTTTAATTTTTTAGGGCAACTGCCGGGCTTTGCCTTCCAAGTCCTCGCCGCCCCTCGGTAAAAAGCAAGTCATAGTTCGAGCTTCCTTAGGTCGCTGCACTATTCCTGCTTTTTATACGCGGCGCGGCTGCGGGCTTTTCACTGCAATCCCTGTTGCGCGAGCAAACTAGGCACAACTCGATTTTTTTACTAGGTTTTTGGGCGAGTTTGAATTCTCCTTAGTTCTCAAGAACCTAATGGAATGACTTTTGTTAATGATGCACACATAATCAAAAGTATAAATCACCATGAAAAAAGTAAAAAGCTTATTATTGATAGTTTTACTATCAACCTTCTTTCTACCCAGTTGCGTTTCGGTAAAACAGGGTAATATCGGGGTCAAACGCAGTCTTGGTAAGATAAGTGAAAAAGGCTTGGAAGCGGGTCCGCGCTGGTTCAATCCTTTCATCAGTCGCATTATTATTGTACCAGTCAACACCCAAAACTTAGAAGTTAACCTGGCGTTGCCTTCCAAGGAAGGTCTAAATGTAAATGCCGATATTTCTATTCTTTACCATGTTAAGGAAGATTTTGTAACCGATGTAGTAGGGAGCATCGGGGTAGACTATGAAGAAACCATGATTTTACCTGTGTTTCGCGCCGCTGCCGCCGATGTTACTGCAAACTTTATGGCGAAGGATATGCATACTGGTTTCCGCCTCGACATTGAAAAAGCCATTAAAGTTAAAATGATGGAGATTTTAGGGAGCCGCGGTTTCGAGATTGAAGCTGTGCTTTTAAAAAGTGTGCAATTGCCCCCGGGATTATATCGCGCCATTGAAGAAAAACTGGAAGCTGAACAGGATGCACAACGCATGCAGTTCGTTTTACAAAAGGAGAGGCAAGAAGCAGAGCGCAAAACCATTGAAGCCGCAGGAATTCGCGATGCCAACAAGATTATTAGTGAGGGATTAACACCAGCCATTATTCAATACAAAGGTATTGAAGCATATCGCTCTTTATCCAATTCCCCCAATACCAAATTGATAATCGGACAAAATATGCAGCAGCCACTTTTACTGCAGCCCTAAATTTTTGCTTAGCCAAAAAAATTTGGTGCTCCACTTTGTGCACAGTAATTTTTAAAGGGAAAATCTCCTACAAGCTTGATTGAATTGTATTCTTCAAAAGATCAACAATCAATTTTCTTTCGAACTAAATTTCAAAGGCTCGCTGCGGCGGGCCTTTTTTTAGGCCTGGGCAATAGGTTTTCCTCTTTGGCTTCATGATTCTCTTTTTTGCAATTATTCTTATAGAGCTTAGTAGGATAAATTTATATTTAGCCTAGGATATTTTTGACTAGGCTTGAGCTTTGTTTTAATGCCAATGCGATTGATGCGTAAAGTTGGTGCAGATATTAACTTGTTAGTCTATGAAATATACGATGGGCTTTATAAAATTATTAGGCCAGTTTTCAGAAAGCGTTTTAATGTATTAATCTATTTCCTATTTTCGCCTTCCTTCGCGATTCTCAACCCCTAAACAAAGTATAAATGGAAGAACAAGGCCTTAATTCTGATGCTAACAATCTTTCGTCTAGTGGCACTGACGGAGCCCAAACCACTCAAAAACCAAAGATTAGACCTCACCATAGAATTACATTCCATGGGAGTAGTATGCAGTATTTAGGCTTGGCTCTGTATAATTTACTACTAACTGTTCTTACTTTAGGCTTATATTATCCTTGGGCCAAATCAGCTATTAGAAAATTTTTGTGGCAGGAAACAGAAATCGATGGTTCCCGCTTTGACTGGCATGGAACGGGAAAAGAGATGTTTCGTGGTTTTATTAAGGCCTATTTATTTTTAGGGCTTTTCTTTCTTTTGATAAATTTCGGCCCGATGTTTCTACCTCCTAGTTCAGTAATCTGGGTGGTGTTATTTTCCTATTTAGTTCTCCTCGCTTTTGTGCCCTTAGCCATTCACGGTGCGATGCGTTATCGCCTATCGCGTACAAGCTTCAGAGGTATTCATTTTGGCTACAGAGGCGATTTGAAAGAGTTTTATGGAAAGGTTTCATTAGACTTTTTGTTTACCATTTTAACCCTTGGTATTTATGGCTACTGGTTGCAAATTAATGCGCGTAGATACATAATGAAACATTCTAGATTTGGGGATGTTTCGGCTAAGTTTAATGCTACTGGCGGCGATTTTTTAGGTTTGGCGATTGTTCAAGGCTTATTAATTGCGGTTACAATTTATATTTATACACCTTGGGCATTGATTAACTTTTATAAGTTTTACATCGAAAACACGGGGCTCGAGCAGAATGGCAAAACCTTCTATTTAAAATCAGACGCCAGAGGTGGAGCCTTTTTATGGGTGCTAATAAAGTCGGCTTTCATTACCGTATTTACTTTAGGTTTAGCAAGTCCAATTGCTAGTTTATGGATTCATAAGTTTTACATAGAGTCGATTAGCTTATCTGGTGAATTTGATTTTGATGCGATTCAGCAAACTGAAAGATCTTATAAAGATGCCACTGGCGATGATATGGCCGATATATTAGACCTGGACTTTTAATGACGATTGAGGCGCATTTTATCGATGGACAAACGTCAAAGCGAAGAGCATGCCTTGTTACATTGCAGGCTAATTCTTTATCGATTGTTTATTTCGACGACTCACTGCAGGAAATACGGACGACTTGGCGAGTAGATGCCATTCTTCGGCAAGACCTTCGCACCAGTAGTAATTACATAAAGTACGGAGATTTTCCACATCAGGTCTTAGAATTTAATTCGGAGCAGGATTTATCCAGACTTATAGAATATTATCCTGAGGCTTTATTTCATCAATCGGCTTATAATAAATTTAACGCTTTCGGCTGGAAGGGAATGGTTTCCGCCTTAGTGGGAGTTATCGTGGTGGCGGTGTTTTTCTTTATTTATGGGGTTCCTTTTATAGCTGATAGCTTTGCGCGCAGCATTCCGAAGGAGTATGAGACTTATATCGGGAATAATTTTCGCGAAACCTATCTTCAATATCAAACTATCGATACACTTAGATCAGAACAAATTCAAAAGTTCTACGATCAGATGAACTTGGAATTAGACTATGATATTTCCGTGACAGTGGTAGATTCGAAAATTATAAATGCTTTTGCCTTACCCGGTGGCTACATTGTAGTTTTTTCGGGCTTACTTGAAATGTTAGAGGAAGAAGATGAATTAGCGGGATTATTAGCGCATGAAGCATCGCATATAAACGAAAGACATTCGCTTCGTTTGATTAGTAAAGATTTAGCCATGTATGTTCTTTTTGCTTCCTTAACTGGAGATGTGGGTGGCTTTTCCTCGATCTTGATTGAAAATAGCAATTTGGTTTCTAGTTTATCTTACTCCAGAAATTTTGAAAAAGAGGCCGATTTGGAGGGATTTGATCTTTTAGTTCAGTCGGGAATAAACCCAAAGGGAATGATCAGTCTCTTTACGAAATTTGAATCCATAAATAGTAAAATGGAACAAGAGCTTGCCAAGAAAATGGGTAAGGATAGCACAGATTTAGATGAATCTAGCGATACTACGAAAGCTTGGTATGTGAGATTTATTGAAAATGTACCAGAGATTTTATCAACCCATCCTATCCCTGAAAACAGAATTAGATATCTCAAAGAGGAAATGTCAAAGCTGGATCAAACCCTAACATTCCCTGATGATGATTCTCTTAAATTACATTTTGATAAACTAATGAGGACAGGCGAAATCCCCGTTAATTAAAGTCAGTCAGAGTTCGATTAATTTTACGTCGAACTCAGGTTAATAGTTGATTCGGTTTTACTTTCACATAATCACCACTAACCGATAATCTATTCGATAAACGGTAAAATTTTCTCGATAAAAGGTATTTGAGCTAGATTTTGTTTCGCTTAACTAAGCCTTAAAACAATCTTTCGGGGAAGATTATCAGTTGTATGAAGTTGAATTCCAAGGAATTAAAGACCTCATTACGATTATTATCTAGGGCTAAATTTAAATTGGGCGTATAGCGTAGATTGGTGCGAAGAAGGAAACCCTGCAAGCGATTGGGTCTAATATCCCAGCCAAAACAAAGGCCATAAGCAACTTGGTCTTGTCGCACATCGTCTATCAACTGTCCCTGATTCGTACTTTCTAAAGAAAGTCTTTCCCAGCTTACAAATGGACCAATAAAGGGAACAAAGCCATGGTAATCAAAAAGAGTAAGCGTTCCTTCTAAGGCTAAGGACCTTCGGCCCGCTTCACGGTTCCAACCAAAAGCACCATTACTCTGTTTGTAAGAGCGATAAGCAAGTTCTATCGAAAGGTCGGGCTTGTGAAAATAATAACCCGCGGAGAATTCGGGCATTACTGAATTGGCATAATTTCCATAGCTTTCGCTAAAAGCAGTAGAATTCGATTGATTCAGCCAAAAAGCGGAAGAAAAGCCGGCACCGATATAAAAGCCATCGAGTTTACCTTGCTCAGCCAGTAACTCTGTTACTTTTTGGGTTCTGCCAGACTCCCAGTCTTTTTCAGCACTAAGAGTCGTTTCCAGTAGAATGCGAAAAGAAGCGGTGAAATAGAGCTGATGATTTTCTATTTGAATTTTTTGTTCTGGACTTGTATAGTAGTCTTGCGAGGAACTTGTATTCCAATTTGCCCCAATATCCCATAAATAGTTACCACTTTGGTAGCTAAAGCCAGCAAGAATTGGCAGACCCGAATAATTTATCGTGGCATTTTCTTCGCCAATCTTTATGTTTTGCTGCCACTGATAGGAGGTGAAAGAAATGCCAACAAAAGGCCGAACCGCATTTTTCTTAATGCGCCAAGGGTAATACTTAAAGGCGGTTTCCACTTCTTTTTGATAGCGGATGGTATTGGTACCTAAGGTGCTTTGCGTAATTAATAGGGGAATAGCAATGTAAAAATCAGCATGACCCCAAAAGTGGGTGCCGCCAATTAATATTCGTGGCGTATGACTCGCATTGAGGCTAATTCTATTGGTGTTGGGATTTGTAATGGCAGAATTAGAAATTTGGGTATTTGCACCTAAACCCAATTCATAATCCAATCCAACACTTAGCTGGGCAAAACGATGCCTTGATTTTTTATCAAGATAGACTTGGCCAAAAACTTGGAATTGGAAAATGCTGAAAAGCAAAATCAGGACTAAGGGCCGTCTTTTTCTAATCTCCATAAGGGCGAGCTTCTAAACCAAATTTTGTTTACTCTTGCCAAATTAGTAAAATAAGGCCTATGAAAATTGGTTAGCGATTTTCTTCTAAATGAATTGCAGCGGCCCTATTTACGGCACCATTCTATCTTTAAAAAAAGACCTTTACTAATTCCTCCTCCGAAATATTATTGAAGTACTCCGAGCTCTTTAATTCTTGCAGTGCTGCTAAAAGCTTTTCCTCCTGATGCTCTTTGCCAATTAGACCTTTAATTAGCGGTTCTAGGTCTTGGTTGACGAAGAAATCGCCGAAAATTTCCAATTCTGCAATCAATCCTTTTTCTACATTCAGATGCGCTTCTACAAAACCTCCGGTAGTTTTCACTCCATTCTTTAAGCCGTATTTGGGCGAGTAGCCATAGTTCCAATGCCATTGACTGTATTTTTCGTCCGCTAGCGTTTGAATCGCTGTTTTGTCTGCCTCGCTTAATTCATAGGGAAGGGCATCGGGATATAAATGGGTGATGTGCTGCATTACGCTTTCGCCAAATTTAGCTACACCAATATCTTCTTTAAGATGTGTAGAAATATTGGTAACTCTACTGCGTACCGACTTCCTTGCTTTGCCCTCAAATTTCAGAGGATTCACATTTAACGCATCCGAAATGTCTTGGATTTCAGAGGCATATAATAAAGTGCCATGGTGCAAAACACGCTGTTTTTGATGATAAATATGCTCGGCATTGCCTGAAAATTTTTGATCCTCAATCAGGATATCATTTCGGCCCGAGAAATGGGCTTCTACTCCTAACTGCGCTAAGACATCGATAATGGGCTGATTGTATTTTTTAAAATCCACTTTGGCTCCTTCGTCACCATAGCCCATAATAAAAGTATAATTGAGATTACCTAAATCGTGATAAACCGCGCCGCCACCAGTAAGTCTGCGGACTACGCGAATGCCCTTTTCTTTTACATATTCGGTATTTATTTCCGCCAATGTATTTTGGTGCTTGCCCACAACGATGGTATAATCGTTTTGCCAAAGCATGAAAATATTTTCATCAAAATTCTTGAGAAAGTACTCCTCGGTTGCTTGATTAAAATAGGGGTCGAGACTTTTATTGAGAATACAGAGCATGCCGTTTTATTTTAGTGAAGCGAAGGTAATTAAGAAGGATAAACATTAGCCCTCAAACAGAGTTCGCGGATAAATTAATATCTTCAGAATTTTGATGAAAAAAAAAGATACAGCCATGAGTCACAGCTATAACAGGGCTGAGAATATTTGGCGGAAGAATTTTCGATTTCAAAGGAAACAATAATCCTCGTCTTTTGTAAACAGTGACTTTCTTGCGCTCTGCTTGAATCCTACTTTTAACTAGTGGTCTAAGGCTTAACTTTTCGTAGCACTCATCTTGTCAATCTTGCTAGCTTTGCTTTCTTAGTCCTTGTTTACAGACCAATTTCAAAGAATCTGGCTATATTTAGCTCCTATAAATTTAAGTAGAATGGGCTAGCGTTATTTTCTTGCTCATTTATTAAACTCGACTAAAAAAGTACTTTACTTTTCCCAAAGATTGAAAATCTCAAGCGTAGGAATCTGGAGCATTATTTAGCTATGAAACAAAAGTGTATTTTCATTATCGGTCCTGAAAGTTCGGGCAGCACCTTAATTGCCAAGATAATTTCAGCTGCCCTCAATGGTGATGATGGATGGAATGGCCGTGGCTTCAATTGTTGTAATTCTGCTTCTTGTGATAGCGAGAAGTATTTTTTATTGCCTTGCCGTGAAGTGCAACATTTGGTTTGTCACCGATCGCTGCCATTTTTTTTAAACCCCGAGTGGCCGCCCATTAAAGAGTGGCAGTCCGCTTATGATGCGCGATTCGTAATTTGCACCAGAGATAGTACCATTGCGCAAAGGTCCGTTTCGGAACGATTTGAAAGAAAGTTAGAAATTATCCAGAACCATCAAGCAGTGGCCAGGCAAATTATTAGCGATTTGCTTAGCAGCAATGCACAAAACTTTATCTGGTCCTACGAGACCTTTATGTTTTTGAAAGAGGATTATTTACAACTGCTATTTGCATTTCTGGAGATCGAGAGTGAATTCGCGCCTGAAAGCTTAATGGATGCAAACCTAAAATACATCAAAAACAACTCGGGAGAAAAACGGTCAAAGCCAGACAAACAAAGATTGATAAATCGGTTTAGGGACTCCTTAAAAAATCGTTGAAAATCAAGCGAATCAGCTGCCTGAAATTATAAAATGTAACTATTGCTGTACGATTAAAAAAATAGCAACGTTTTTTGCGCAGTCACATTCGTAATTTAAATCAATGTCAAAATGAAAGACCTCAAGAAAATCACCCTGCAATTGCCCGAATATATTCTCCTTGCCGCAGTGGTATTTTATTGGTTTTCCGCAGGCGTTGCGGTTAATTATGTCGCAATTACTTTAGTGATTGGTCTAATTCTGCAGATTGTTTTTAAATTTCGACTGCTAGGAATTGTATTACCTAGCTTGCTGATGCTAACGAGTTTCTATATGCTTTTGGCGCTTATCTCTGAGTTTAATAAGTTCCCTACTTTTAATTACGAGGCTAAGAAATTGCTTTTCGTAGGTTAGCCATTTTTATGGGCAGCATGCTTGTATCGGGACTGATGTTTTTTAATTATGCCTTTCTGCCTTCCAAAGCTAAAGCGTAAAACCAATTTATAGGGGAAGTTGGGCGGATTCGTCCCAAAGGAGGGATCAATTTTTAGTCATAACTATTGACCTGAGCTTGATATCAGCTAACTGATAACTGGAGATTAAGGAGCGTATGAGTATATGTCTATCTGTTAAGATAATAATCCATTAGTATGATAAGAGTTTTTACACTTGCTGCTATTCTTGTTTTTAGAAGCCATTTGTAATAAGCGCAAAATTTAAGTTAATGAATAATGTTCCGTTTATAAGTTTTAGGTCTGAACAGACAAGCAATCTTGGTTTCGAAATTGTTCCGATTGAACGAATTGCCCAGAACAGAAAGGAGCATACAGATCATAATCCAGAGTTGGCCCATCAGCTTAAATTTTACAATTTAATTTATTTCACAGAGGGTAGGGGCCGACATTTTATTGACTTTCATTGGTACGATGTGGCGCCGGGTACATTAGTTTACCTGGCCAAAGAACAGGTGAGCGCCTTTGATTTTTCTAGCAACTTAAAGGGTTATTGTATAGTCTTTACCGATGATTTTTTCATTGATTGTTTTTCAAGTTTAGCCAGTGATTTTGTGTTCCGCTTGTTTAATCCACAGTTGTTTTCACCTCTGCTGCAAATTCCGGCACAGTCCGATTTTGATGATTACTTCTACTTGTTAAAGAAAGAGTTTGAGCAATCTTCATCTTTTAATTATGGCAAGATCATTAATGCTCTGTTTATAGTTTTGATTTCTAAGGCAGAAAGTATCAAACAAGAACAAACCTCCTTGCTTATAGAGACATCCAAAATCACGGTATTCAAGAATTTCAAAACCCTACTGGAGCAAAATTTTGGGCAAAGTCGCAGTGCGGATTTTTATGCTAAAAAGTTGGCCATAACTTACAAGCACCTAAATTCTATTTGCAAGGATCTGGTTAACAAAACAGCCAAGAATGTAATAGATGATTTCGTGATTCTTCAGGCGAAACGAAGCTTAATTAATTCTTCGGTAAAAAGTAATGAGTTAGCTTATCAATTGGGTTTTGAGGATCCTACTAATTTCTCGAAGTACTTTAAGAAGCATACCGGATTGACTCCAAATTTATTTGCCAAGTTCAACTCGACGATACATTAATATCCTCGGGTTTAGCTTTGTGGGAATAATTTCAAACCGCTATCTAACTTTGGTCGAACTAAGGTTATTTGGGGGAGCTTGATATCGATACTACCTGTGCTAGAGGTTCGATTTTAACCATATTTCTACCCTTTTTCATCTTTCGATAGAACTTAGCTTCAGTCACCTTTGCTTCAGAATTAAACAGAAAACAATGACAAATAAAGATGTTATTACAGCCTTTTATCAAAAAGCACTAACGGTTAATGCAGAGTATCGTCCCGAAGCAATATTAGCTGAAATTTTGGCGGATGATTTTGTTTCTAAAGGTTCGGTTGAACTAAAAAACAAGCAGCAACTAATCGGCCAATTGGGCTTTTTCTGGCAACTGATTCCCAATCTAGAATGGGAGCCACAAGAAATTATTAACCAGGATAATCAGTATGTGGTAAGAAGTAAAGCTTCTGGTAATCCTAATGGTGACTTTATGGGTTTGCCAACAGATGGCTCGAAGGCTTTTAGTATTATGACCATTGATATTCACACGGTAGAAAATGGGAAAATCAAGGAAGTGCACCATCTAGAAGATTGGGGAACGGCTCTGAAGCAGCTAAAGTCTTAAAACCTGCATCTAGCTCATTCGCTATAGCCCACTACAGCTGCACGATGCAGACTAGTCTTTTCCTTTTCTTGAAAATCTGAGGCTATAATTTCAGGTCAAACTCAGGTTTAAAACCTTATTTCACGTTGAAGTAAGGTTAATTTCAGGTTCAACGAAGATTTAAAAAAAATAAGGGTGTCGATTCTCAAAACTCGGCATCCTATTTTTTACTTGAATTCGATGATTATCGCATAGTTAAATTTAAGGTCGAGCTTAATCTTTTAAATCTCTTTCCACTACCTTTAAGAAAGGCGTGAGAATACTATCGCGCTCAATCATTTTGGCGCGCCAACTTTCATCGCGTTGCTCTTCTACCATTATTTTGTTTTGCGTACTGAAGTAGAACTGATCTTGGTAAAAATGTCCATCGGGGATTTCTGGCGCGGCAAGACTTCTTTTTAGAAATTTTTGGTAGCTATCTTCTGCAATTAAATCTTTTAGTAGCTGCTTGTAGTTCGATTCGATGACAGCTATTTCTTGCCCATCTGCCTGCGAGCGTAAACAATAATAACGATACCTATTTATTTGAGGGAGATAAACTTCCAAGAGGTAGGTAGGGCGACTAAGGCGATATTTTTCAAGTTTCTCTAAAAGTACGCTGTCATTAAAGATGCTTACTTCTTCTGCTTTTTGTGCTTCGAAAAAGTAGTCGTAGAAAAAAAGGTATGCTTCTTGGCCTTGTACTTTTTGCGGCGCCACAGGATGCCATTGGGCCGATAAAGTGGCACAGTTTACAGTGATAACGAAAAAGACGAAATAGAGGAGGGCTGCTTTCACGGATTTAATGCTTGCTCAATTTTAGCAATAATTTTTTCGGGCGCCAAATGCGTTAGGCAAGCATAGTCCCCACGGAAACATTCTTTATTACCAAAAATGCTACAAGGCCTGCAGTTTAGATCTTTGCGGGGAATTTGCACCATTAATTCTTCGTGTTCTCCCAGCGGACTAAAGCCGGCTAAAGGATGGGTCGCTCCCCAAATGGAAATGATTTTTATACCCGCCAAAGCGGCCAAATGCATATTACTCGAATCCATGGCGAGCATTAAATGCAGCTTTCGCATAATAGCAATTTCTTGCGGAAAGCGGAATTTACCGGCGATCATGCTGTAATTGATCTTAGAGGCTTGGGCTAGTTTTTCTAAATCGGCAACTTCTTCCGGGCCTCCAAAAAGGTAGAAATGATAATCTTTATTAGCACCGAAATGCCTTAAAACTTTTTCCATCTGCGCAAGCGGATAGCGTTTGGCTTTATGTTTAGCCATGGGGGCGATGCCGAGGTGAAACTTGGCGGTTGGGCTCGGAACTTCGCTCACAGAATCATCTTCCTTTAAGGGATAGAGCGCCGTTTCTTTTTCCGAAAAATTAAATTGAAGTCCCGCTCTCTGCAGGGTTTCAGCATACTTAATACTGCTGTGTTTAAGGGGCTGGACGATTTTATTTTCTTTTCGTACCAGGGCTTTACGTGCCTTTCTTTCTTTGTTAATTCGAAAAACAGGCAAGCCCATCAGGCGAAAAAAGCTGTTCAGTATACGACTGCGGAGGACGTTATGTGCATCAATAACCAAGTCGGGTTTAATCTCCCGTTTAAGCGATTGTGCTAATTTCCACAGTCCTAAAAAGCCTTTGTGACGATCGTTTAAATCTGCCGCATGAAAGTGAATGTCTAAGTCACCTAGCAGAGATTTTATAAAAGGTCGCGACACCAGGTGGATTTCCACGGCGGGTTGATCACGTTTTAGTGCCGCTAAAACTGGCAGGAGCAGGGCAATGTCGCCCAATGCAGAATAGCGCTGCACTAAAATGCGCATTAATCTTCGCTTTTGTAAAGTACGGGGTTAAGCTCGGGGTCGTTGTACATTTTCATTTGGCGGTAAACCTTAGAGATGCGGCGGCCCATGGCTAAGTCTTCTAGTAAGTGATCGATTGCGGTGCTCAAATCTTGCTCCTGTTCCTTTAAAACGGAGAGCTTTAATTGGTTTTTCGCTTGCAATTCGGGCGAGCTATTTTCACGGCTGGCTTCAATTTGCATGTGGTATAATTTCAGGGCAAGGATGGATAATCGATCAATGGCCCAAGCGGGACTTTCGGTATTGAGTCGGGCATAAGACTGCAATTTCACTCCTTCGAAAAGGGAAAGCATGGCATCGTCAATTTGCTCAACTAAATCGGTACGCTTTTGATTGCTCGCATCAATACGACGTTTAATTTCCAATGCCTTTTCCGGTTGAATATTAGGGTCGCGAATGATGTCTTCTAAATGCCATTGTACGGTGTCTATCCAGTTCTTGGTGTATAATAGCTCTTGCATACTGCCGATAGGAAAAGGGTTTACCTCGGGGCTATCTACATCATCTTTTACATGGTAATCTTCAATAGAAAGATTGAAGAGGGCCATCATTTCTTCTGCTTTAAGCATGGGCTAATTTGTTTATTGCGGCCGTAATACGGCTAATCGCTTTTTTTAAATCCTCCATAGAAGAGGCATAACTTAATCGAATACAATTGGGGCTACCGAAGGCGTCGCCTGGTACCAAGGCAACTTGGGCTTCACTTAAAAGGTAAAGGCATAAGTCGTTGCTATCGCTAATGGTTTCATTGCCATTTTTTGAGCCATATACTGCACTTACGTCTGGGAAGAAATAAAAGGCTCCTTTAGGCTCGTTCACTTTAAAGCCTTTAATTTTCCGAAGACCTTCTCCCACCACGGCACGTCTTTCTGCGAAAGCGTCAACCATGTGGCTAACCACGCTCGGATCGGCTTTTATAGCGGCTAAGGCTGCTCTTTGGGTAATACTCGCTGCTGCAGATGTGAATTGCCCCTGCATTTTCGTGCAAGCATCGGCAATGTATTGAGGAGCCGCAATATAGCCACAGCGCCAGCCCGTCATAGCAAAACCTTTACTAAATCCATTTACAGTTACTACTTGGTCGTATATTTCCTTATCAGCGGCTAGGCTAAAATGCTTTCCGCCAAAATTGATGAGCTCGTAAATTTCGTCACTAAGCGCAATTACACGGGAATGCTGTTTTAAATAAGAGGCAATAGCGCCCAAATCGTCTTCATTAAAAACGCTTCCTGAAGGATTACAGGGTGAGCTGAAGATGACCATTTTGGTTTTGTCGCTGTGGTATTCTTCTAACTCTTCTAGAGTAACTTTAAAATCGTTTTCGATACTGGTCGGTATTACCACGGGGATACCGCCGGCTAATTTTACGATTTCATAATAAGAAACCCAATAAGGGGCGGGAAGCAAAACCTCGTCACCTTCATTTATCAGGCATAGAATTACGTTGGCAATGGATTGCTTGGCACCGGTGCTTACCACAATTTGGCTGGCGGTATAGTCGAGATTATTATCGCGTTTTAATTTGACGGCAATGGCTTCGCGTAAATCGGCATAACCAGGTATGGGCGGATAATGCGAAAAACCTTCGTCAATCGCTGCCTTAGCGGCCTCTTTTATGAAGTCGGGAGTGCCAAAATCGGGTTCACCTAAGGAGAGACTAATAACATCGAGACCCTGATCTTTCAGTTCGCGACTTTTACGACTCATAGCTATGGTAGCTGATTCTGAGAGGTTTTCGATTCTTTGCGACAGCTCTTTCATTCTATTTAATTGATTGAGCGGCAAATCTACAAATTTAGCTTCTGCACCTTCTTAAATTTACGATATTTGGCCTTCTCAATTCTAAAATCTGCAGATGGAAGTATTTATAGAGATCTTAAAGTATGCTCTACCTTCTATATTCTTATTGGTGTTAACCTATATGATGTTGTCTAACTTTATGGACAATGAAGAAAAGCGCCGGATGTATTTCCTTAAAAAGGAAACGCAAAAGAGTGCTTTGCCTATTCGTATGTCAGCTTACGAAAGGGTGGCTCTTTTTTTAGAAAGAATTCACCCTGATCGTCTTTTAATTAGGGTGCCTTCTAAGGGTATCAATGTTCATCAGTACAGAAGTTTGTTGGTGGAGAATATTCGCATGGAATTCGAGCATAATTTGTCGCAACAGATCTACCTAAGTGATGAAGCTTGGGGTTTGGTAGTAAATGCCAAAAGTGCTACTGTAGGCATGATTAATAATTGGGCGCAAGAAATTGACCCCAAAGCTCCTGCCACAGAATTCAGTCGATTGATTCTTGAAAAGGTAATGGAAATGGATTCCTTTCCTACTAAAAAAGCGGTTCGTTATTTAAAAGGGGAAATTAGAAGTAATTTTTAAAAGTCGCAGGTAGTTTGCTTACCCTAAGACAATTAGTTTACTTGTCCTTACAAATAAATATTTAAGGATAACCCCATTCGAAAAGGTAGGTGCTTTCCAGATTCTAAAAAAATCAACATTACGCTCTTGGTGCTTAAATTTAGAAGCGATAGCCAATGGAGATACTTGCTCTAAACTCAAGGTTTAAGAAACTTCCTTTAAGAGCTTCAAGGTTGGCTTCCCAGCTAGGGTTCATAATAAAGTCTTTAGAGCTACTTTCACTATTCAGCACTATAGCTCCCATTCCAAACCAATAAGAAAGAGCTAAGCCCGACTTGAAGTAGCGTGTTCGGCCTAGGGTAAATCCAGTGCTTATGTCATTATTAATTTTATTATAGAAAACAAAACTGCCAGTATTGTTTAGGCTGTAAAATTCATCTCCTGAAGACCTATAGTTATGATATCTCAGATAAGCGCCTACAAATAAGCCGTCATTTCCTTGACGAGAAGGATTAAAGTGAAAACGAAACTCGGGTGATACTAAGAAGCCCGAAAAACGATATTCATTATTCAATTCGCTGCCGGTTGAATCTAAGGAAGTAGAAGATTGATCCCGACTTCTATAACCTATTTCGCTAAGGATACTCATTTCTTGATTGAGGTAATACTCCAAATGGATAGTGTAGGTGCCAAATGCGATGGGGAGTAGATTAAGGTGGAGCCCAAGTTGTGATCTCTCACGACCCGTCTTAGGGCTATTATTTTGATCAGAAGCATTAGCATAAAGACTACAGGAAATCAGGGCAATCAGGATTGGTTTTTTCATGATAAATGGTTGAATAAGCCGCAAATATAAAATTAACTCATAAAGCTTAAATTAAATTTTAGCGAGGTAATTCGAGGGCTCAAACTACAATAGGATTCTATGTTTATTGGGAGGTAGTTTGCTAATCCAGAATGGTAAGTAAAAAGGATAAATAGCCTGATTAGATGAAACCTAGTACACTATTAAGGGGGCTAGAGAAATTTTTACTTCCAAAGTAAATGTTTATCATTGCAGCCTCAATTGCTTCGCATCTGCCTTTAACTATTAATGATCCTGCCCTTTGGTGATGGTTTATTTTAAAGGCCTGCCTATCATAAATGACCAAACGTGAGACTATTACAATCCCTTTGCTTTAGTGCCCTTTGTTTTGGGCTTTTTGCTCAAAGTCCTTCAGCAGATTATTCGGGTATAAAATCATCCGGTCCAATTCCTGAAGATTTACTGCGATCCTACGATGAAAAGTATCGTGAACTAATAAATAAGCACGGTAATGATCCAGATGAGTCCGATTTAATTAATGAGGATTATTGGATTACTCAGAATCATGAAATTGAAGCTTTATTGCACAGTGGAAAGTTTAGCTTCGGAGATATATCTACGGAATATATTAATGCTGTAGCAGATAAAGTATTATCCAATAGGCCTGAATTGCGCGGTAAGCTACGTTTTTATCTATATCGCAGCCCAGAGGCCAATGCATTTTGCGTGTCAGATGGTATTATAGGAGTAAGCTCTGGTTTATTGGCTAATTTAAATTCAGAAGCGGAACTGGCCTTTGTTTTAGCACATGAGGCTAGTCACATGGCGCTTAATCACAGTTTCGATAGTTATCTTGATCAATTGGAAAGGAAACAGTTGGATGATAACCTTTCCAGTGACGAGATTGCAGAGTACTATATAGAACGTTCTCAGAAACAGGAGCTTGAATCAGACTCGCTGGCATGGATTATTTTAAAGGAAAGCCCTTATATGTTGGAAGGCGCACCTAATGCTTTAAAAGTGTTATTTGAATCATACCACCCTTTCGGCAGAGCTAAACTAGAAGGTAATCCTTTTGTGATTAAGACTAATTATGCATTACCAGCTGATAAAACCCGTTCCTTCGAAAATGAAATTAGTAATAATTTCAACTATTTAGATGAAGGACATAGTCACCCAAATATTGATCTAAGGCTTACAAAACTTGCCTCCTTTCTCAGCGATGATTCAGAATTAAAGCTTGGGAAAGCTTTTCTCCTAGGAGAAGAAAAATTTAAGGAGGTTAAGGCGATAAATCAGGTGGAGACGGTATACCTAGAAATGATGTCCGCCAACTATGCCTACGCGCTTTATAATGCTTATTGTTTAGAAAAGAAGTATCCAAATAATGAGTTTCTGCAAAGGATAAAGGTGCGAGCTCTCTATGCCTTAGCACTGGCTAAAGCAAGACAACAGATGTATCGTTGTTCCCCATCTCCGGGCGATGTCGTGGGGCCTGCCCAAGACCTATTTTATATACTTCGTCATTCTAACCGTGAGGAATTGTTCACCTATGCTCTTAGAGCCGTGGAAGATCTCTTAGAGCAAAAACCTCAGGATGAACAACTTTTAGCCTACCAAAAGAATATTTGGCGACTTTTTTCAGCTTTTAGCGAGAAGGATCCAGAAGTTGCCTTTAGCGCCAAGATGCCATATACAAACCAGGTATTTGCTGCATATAGCGGCCTTTCTAACTATAAGGCCTTTGTTCAAAAAGATGTTAGATACCGCGACTCCATTCGTAATTACATGCCGGAGTTTCTAGATGAGAGGTATTTAAGTTCGGGTGAGTACTATGGATACAAATTAAATTTCGATCGAAAGGTATCCATGAAGAACCTTATAATTCTCAACCCATCAGTAATAGTAGCCGGTCAAAATATTGATACATACGATCGTTTAAACTCTTTGGATTGTGAGAAAATGCTTTTTGAAGATTTGAACCAAATTTTACAGAAATCTTACGTAAAAGGGCAGAGCCTTATTTTTGATGATCTAAATTCTGAAGACATTGAGACCTACAATTTAATTACTGAGCTTAAAATGCTCGAACGTGAAGCGAGATTCTTTTGGAACATAGATTTTTCTTCGGCACACCCGGGTATTCATCAAAGCCTAAATCTCAAATCACCCTACCTATTAAATATTAGAGGTACAATTAGGCACTCAAGCTCTGATTACTTTTATTTTGGAATTACAGATCTGCGTACGGGTCAGATAATTTACCAAGTAGTTGAAGATGAAGGAAAAACGCTTACTCCTCGAGAGTTTAAAACGGCCGTGAAATTTGAAATTGAAAACCTTTAAATAATATGAATCGCTACCTACTTTCTTTTAGCCTCATTCTTCTTGTTTTCATTGTAAGAGCGCAACCCACCGGTCTTAAAGTAAATGAGTTTACCGAACTCCCTAAGGGGCCCTGGTTAACTGCTTTTGATCGAATGAGTGTTTTAGGGGAAACCACTGATAATATTTTGCTATATCAAACTAAATTAAATATCAGCACCGACCGAATTCTTTATCTGATTAATAAGAAAAGTCACGAAATCCGCAATACCATTGAGTTAGAGGACTCAGAAGATAAAGTTATTTTGGGCATTGGAGTAATGAAGGATAAATTGGTCTTTGCTTTTAAAGAAAAGGTTTCAAGTGATAGTTACGCTCTAAAGGTTGAACATTATGGCGCAGAAGGAGCCTTGGAAAAGGAGGAGGAACTTCTCCTGTTATCCGCCCCAGAGGGTCGGGGTGTTGCTTATCATGTAGTATTTAGCGATAATGGTGATTACCTCTTGGTTAACTCTACCCGCTCTATTTCCGATGAAAATAGATTACAAGAATCTCTTTATCTCTTTGATGAGTCCTTGAAGCCCATTCTACAAAAGGATTTTTACAATAACTACGTAGAAACGGAGTACTTCAATAATGGGTCCTTTAGTAACGGTGTTTTCGACCCGGATGGGAATTATTACTATTTTAATGGTCGGGGAATTTCAATTTTAGAGGTGGATCAGAACTATGATCGTTGGTCTTATTTTGTACCAGCTGATGATATTGGTATGAAATACTTTTTAAACTATCCTGCTTTAGCAATCAATGCTAATAACCATATAGTACTAAGCGCTGAAGTGCTGGAGGATACAACCAGTCAAAGCCTAATTGACATGCAATATTCTAGATTTAAACATCTTGAGACCCAAAGAGGCTTGATGCAGTTGGTGATAGATGGGAAATCTAAGGACATTCTGAAAAAAGGCGTGATTATGTTTAGCGAGGAGCAATTGGCCAAGGAGCCGGCTCGTCGCAGTTCCTATGCTAACGCAATGTTGGGTTTAATTGTCTGTCCTTATACCTATAAAGAAGCGGTTAACTTGGTTTGCTTACCAGATGGTTCCTATATCCGTTGCACTGAACAGATGACCTATGAAGTATCTCAACAATCAGTAATTTTAGATAAGGAAGTACTAAGCTTTTTTAAGTTTAATAAGGATCACGAGTTAAGCTGGGTCCAACATTTTGATAAGTGGCAGGGGACTTCTTTAACCATGGAGGGGCAAATTATAACTGACTATACCTCCTATCAACTTTTATTAGGTGACAATAAACTTCATGTTTTATATCATCAGGATACAGAAGTTGAGAAAGCGGATAAAAAAGAAAAGGCTTTTATCCAATCTTATGGTCAGGTAGAGGATGGTAAACTCATGCACAATGAAATTGACCTTAGTTCTGGTGAAGTTGTAAAAGAAGAAGTGATAAGCCCATTCTGGGACGAGGAGTTTATAATGAAGCCAATTAAATTTAACTCATCTACTCTGTCAAGTGGATACTTACTTATGAATCGTAAGAATAGATATACAAGATTATACGAGATTAACTTTAACTAAAACTAGCTAAATGCATTTGTGTCGGTAATGATAAAAGCTGAACCTTATGACTCGGCTATTTTATTTGTCATCCCCTAAGCAAACATTTATAAGCCTCCTGGCTGCTAAGCTCGGATCCAAATTTTGGGATTTTATTTCCTCTAAATAGCTGTGGTAATACTTTTTAAACTGCGGCACAGACTCCAAGTATTCCAAAAGATGATCGCTTATTTGTTGGTCAAACCAACTGACCGCCTGTTCACTGCGGTTTTCAAGAAAGTAGCCTTTTAGTTTTTGTTGTCTTTCGAATTTTAAAATATGCTCCCATATTTTTTCAAGCCCATCTCCCTTAAGGGCTGAACAGCTATCCACGACTGGAATCCATTCGTTTTGATTGGGAGGAAAGAGATGTAGAGCGCGTTTATACTCGCCCATGGCCAAGCGTACCTTCGGGTCTTTCGGGTCGTCAGCCTTGTTTATGAGGAGTAAATCGGCCATTTCCATGATGCCGCGTTTTATGCCTTGTAACTCATCTCCCGCCCCAGGGAGCATTAAGAGCATAAAGAAGTCGACCATGTTTTTTACGGCTGTTTCACTTTGGCCCACGCCTACCGTTTCTACTAAAATGATGTCGTAACCCGCAGCCTCGCACAAAATTATCGCTTCCCTCGTTTTACGCGCTACTCCGCCCAAAGAACCTGCCGATGGGGAAGGACGAATAAAGGCATTTTGGTTTTGTGAGAGCTGCTCCATGCGGGTTTTATCGCCCAAGATGCTGCCTCTAGTTTTGGAGCTGCTGGGGTCGATCGCTAAGACCGCCAGCTTTTTTCCTTCTTTAATTAAGTGCTCGCCAAAGGCTTCAATAAAAGTAGATTTTCCGACACCGGGTACTCCTGTTATGCCGATGCGAAGTGACTGTCCGCTTTTAGGTAAACAGTTTTGTACAAGTTTTTCCGCTTGCGCGCGATGCGTAGTTAAACGGCTTTCGGCTAGGGTCAAAGCCTGACTTAAACTAGCACGATCGCCCGCGAGAATACCTTGCTCTAATTCGGCAATGCTCTTAACTTGGCGCTTCTTGCGTAAGCTTAAATTAGGATTAATCGAGTCCAAGGCAATTATTTAAACATGGATGTTGCCATCGATTGCATTTCTCGGTCGTTTACCGTTTGGGCTTTTTCTAAAGCACGGTTTATAATAAGCACCAGTTTATCGCCCAGCTCCTCGCCGTCCTTTAACAAGTCTTCTGCAATTAGGATGTCCTTAATTTCCTTGTTGCCATTCACAATAACCGATAGGCCTTCACTTTCTTCCTTCAATTCAATCTGCGCCAAGCGCTGCTTCATAGCTTGCGATTCTTTCTGGGCTTCTTGCAGTTTGCCCATCATATCTTTCATTTCTCCTAGTTTCCCGAACATATTTTTCTATTTATCGTCAATCATTGCTTCCAAAATCTTCGCGGCCGCATCGGCAATCACGGTACCAGGACCGAACACGCCAATTACTCCCGCATCAAAGAGAAATTTATAATCATTAGGAGGAATTACTCCCCCTGCAATTACCATAATGTCTTCTCTGCCTAGCGCTTTTAATTCGGCGATTACCTGTGGTACCAAGGTTTTATGGCCCGCGGCTAAAGAGGATACTCCTAAAATATGAACGTCATTCTCCACCGCTTGTTTAGCCGCTTCGGCCGGAGTTTGGAAAAGGGGGCCTATGTCTACATCAAAGCCTAAGTCGGCAAAAGAAGTAGCGACCACTTTCGCCCCGCGATCGTGACCATCTTGCCCCATTTTGGCAATCATAATACGAGGGCGGCGACCTTCTAATTCTTCAAACTTATCGGCTAAAGCTTGCGCTTTACCAAATTTTTCGTCTTGTTTCATTTCTTTACTGTAAACCCCAGAAATAGAACGAATAGTAGCCTTATAGCGACCAAATACATTTTCTAGGGCCATGCTAATTTCACCCAAAGTAGCACGTTCACGGGCCGCTTCAATCGCTAAGGCTAGAAGATTTCCTTCTCCGGCAGCGGCTTTTTCTAAGGCGGCTAATTTTTCAGCCACGCGTTCGGAATTGCGCTCTTTCTTAATCTTGGCAATACTTTCTAATTGTTGACGACGCACTTCCGCATTATCAACTTCCAGTAATTCCATTTCTTCATCCTTTTCATTGCGGAAGGCATTAACCCCCACAATAATTTCCTTGCCAGAGTCAATGCGCGCTTGCTTTTTCGCCGCCGCTTCTTCGATACGCATCTTAGGAATACCGGTTTCAATGGCTTTGGCCATTCCGCCTAGTTCTTCCACTTCTTCAATTAATTCCCAAGCTTTATGGGCAATTTGGTTGGTTAGGTATTCTACATACCATGCGCCACCCCAAGGATCAGCACTGCGATTAATACCTAATTCGTCTTGCAGAATTAACTGCGTATTACGGGCAATACGGGCCGAGAAATCGGTTGGTAAAGCGATCGCTTCATCGAGAGAGTTGGTATGCAAACTCTGGGTTCCGCCAAAAGCAGCGGCCATGGCTTCAATGGTGGTGCGCGCTACATTATTAAAAGGATCTTGTTCCGTTAAGCTGTAACCCGAGGTTTGACTGTGCGTGCGTAAAGCCATGGATTTCGGGTTACTAGGATTAAACTGCTTTACAATTTTAGACCATAACATTCGTGCTGCTCGCATTTTAGCAATCTCCATAAAATGGTTCATGCCAATTCCCCAGAAAAAGGAAAGTCGTGGTGCGAAATCGTCAATGGCCAAACCAGCCTTTAAGCCTGTGCGAATATATTCTAGACCATCGGCCAGGGTATAAGCTAATTCAATATCGGCGGTAGCTCCAGCTTCGTGCATGTGATAGCCACTAATAGAAATACTATTAAAGCGTGGCATCTTTTGCGAAGTGTATTCAAAAATATCAGCGATAATTCGCATTGAGGGTAGGGGCGGGTAGATATAGGTATTCCGCACCATAAACTCCTTCAGGATATCATTCTGAATGGTTCCCGAAAGTAAATCGGCGCTAACGCCTTGTTCTTCAGCTGCCACAATAAAAAAGGCCATAATGGGAATTACAGCACCATTCATGGTCATGGAAACCGACATTTTATCCAGTGGAATCTGGTCGAAGAGCACTTTCATGTCTTCTACCGTATCGATGGCAACGCCCGCTTTTCCTACATCGCCAAACACGCGTTCATGGTCCGAATCGTAACCACGATGCGTGGCTAAATCGAAAGCTACGGATAGTCCTTTTTGCCCAGCGGCCAAATTGCGTCGGTAAAAAGCATTGGATTCTTCGGCGGTACTAAAACCCGCATATTGGCGAATGGTCCACGGGCGGATGGTGTACATGCTGCTGTAGGGGCCCCGTAAATAGGGTGGTAAGCCTGCGATATATTGTAAGTGTTTTACTCTGGATAAGTCCTTGGCATTGAATAGGCTAGGTATCTCTAGCCCTTCTGGGGATTGCCAGAAATGTCTATTGTTTTCTGCAACAGCTTTGGCCTCGGGTCCTTGGTAGTCTTCTGAAAAGTTAAAGCGTGGCATAGTCTTAATTTTGAATTTGGCTAATTTGTTGGCTTTCTAAAGCGGCACTTAATCGCTTAGCCACTAGAGCTTCTCCAAAAGTGTTTGGCTTTTTATCGCTTTCGCTAGATGGGGTCTCTATTGAAAATTCGCCCTTTTCATTCGCATTGAAATATTTATTGGCGCCTACTAAAACCAAGTCACCGCTATCAAATAAGGCTTGTTGTTTATCCGCTTGTTCAGATACGCTCTTTTGAATAAAACCGTTTTCTAAGGCCGATAAATAGCCGCCTTGCGCTTCGATTTCTTTAAAAAACTGCCAAGCGTTTTGAGCGATATCTTCAGTTAAGTTCTCAATAAAATAGGCACCTCTGGCCATGTCGCGCACTTGGTGAAAATGACTTTCGTGTTGTAAAATGGACAATTGGTTTAAAGAAAGTCTTTTACTGAAAAAGCCGGGTTCTTGGTAAGTGAGATCAAATTCCTTCACATTAACTTCCGTAGCTCCACCAATAATAGCGGCCATGGCTTCGGCGGTACTACGAATTAAATTGTTGTAACGGTCGAATTTGGTTTTATTACGCATGCTGGTCTCAGCGTAAATGCGCACTTCCTGTGGGTTTAAACCAAGCTCTTTTTGCATCTGTTGCCAGATCCGGCGAAAGGCACGAATTTTCGAAATCTCGGCGAAATAATCGGAGCCAATGGCAAAATTTACCCAAAAGCCACGGGTGGATTTCAAGTCTAATTTGTAGATGTATTCATAGGCCATAGCTAAGGCAATGCCTAATTGCTGACTGTGATTGGCACCGGCATTTTCAGCGTGGTTTACATTTATGCAAACACTGCGTATACCCGCGAAATTATAGTCTCGGAGCGCTTTCAGTTGGGCCATATCTTCCGCTTCCGACTGAAACCAATTGCCTGTGCGAGCTAAGTTTTCCAAAGGATCGAAATTTATACTACCCTCTAATTCAGCCTCTTCTAAGTCACGTTCTTGCACTAGGTCTTGTAATTGCTTACTAATTTCTTTTAGCCCGGCGGCAAGAACCAAGTTTAAACAGATGTACTGAATTTCAATATTTTCTAATAAGGCCTTCAGGTTTTCGGTGCCTTGCAAGTAAAAGATTAGCGAAGTGGCTCCGCGATTTAAAAAGTTTAGAGCTTCAGCATTGGCGCTCTTTTCGTCAATTACCACAATTTCGTGGACAATATCCCATTTGGGATGTTCCTTCAAAGGCTGATCTTTTAATTCTAGCCCTTCGCCAGTATATAGAGGACGAATGGTATTACCATTCGCATCGGTTTTAAGGAGGTCGCTAAAGGCCTTGCCCTTTAAGTCTTTTTCAATTTTTTCCTGCCAGTCACTTTCGCTGTGGGGAGGAAATTCTGAGAAAAGATCGCTGTGAGCCATATTTGAGAGATTTAACACAAAGGTCTTAAAAATACAGCTATTTTCGGGAGAATTGGCTCTTGAATCGTGCTAAATTGGGATAGCTCGTTAATGCAGGACGGACCAAGATATTTGACCAAAAAAAAGCTGCCTTTTGGGGCAGCCTTTCATCTAATGATTCATCTTCTTAAATCATTTTCCCCATTGGATTAATTCAACGTCGCTGTTTAAGATCTTTTTGTTTAAGACCTTCAATTCTTCTTTTTGCATTTGCCAAAGTTTCACCTGACTTTGGATTTCTGCTTCCAGTTCTGCTTTTACGCTATACATACTAGCGGTTGGTTCATTAAAGCCAATCGAAGCCAAAGCGCCTAAATGGCCGTATTTATTATTCAGGCGAATGGGGTAATTCAAAGGGTCTTGCGGACTGCGATTTTGCGTTTGGTAAAGGGCCTTTTCAATTTCTTCTCCCTCTTTAATGTGCTCTTTTATACTGGCCATTAGACTTGTGTCTGCGCATCTGCCCACGAGCGAATTTAGATCTGAACGTACTTTTCTTATTTCTAAAATCACTTCGTTCATTTGGGCCATCCCATCTTTAATTTCCTGTAGGTATTGATGCTGCTTCACCAAGCCATTTTCGTCGGTGCTTACGCGTGGGTCGAGGATAATGTCGAATTCTTGCGCAAAGGTTTTATCGCCTGCTTTTAATTCTACTTTATACTTTCCCGGTAAAACATAAGGGCCTTCGCGCATAACATACCAAAGAATCATGTCTTTAATGGGCTCATAACCCGCTTCGCGCATATTCCAAATAAAGCGTTGGGACCCTTCTTTGGGAATCCAGCGATTGGCTTTTATTTTGGCCTCCGAGCTGAAGCTGCGCACAAGTTTTCCTTCGGCATCGTAAAAGTTAAGACTGTAATTTTCAGCGGCTGTGTCTACACTTTTTAGGTAATAGTTAATGATCACGCCATCCGGATGATTTTCGCCTGCGCTTTTTGATTCGCCCCCATAGGAGGCTTGCATTAAATAGCTGGGTTTGGGTTGGAAAAGATGAGCCTCGGTACTGAAATTAGACTCCATTTCGTAAAGGGGGGAAAGGTCGTCGAGTATCCAAAAGCCTCTGCCCTGAGTGGCGGCAATAAGGTGACGATCTTTAATCGCTAAGTCGGTGATAGGCGTAAGCGGCAGGTTCATTTGAAAACGCTGCCAGTTTTCCCCCGCATCTACCGAAAGGTATAAACCGTTTTCGGTGCCGGCGAAAAGTAAACCAGCGTGATTAGGGTCGCAACGAATTACGCGGGTGAAGTGTTCTCTGCTAATGCCTTGGTCAATTCTTTGCCAAGTTTTTCCGTAGTTTTTGCTGTAGAAAAGGTAGGGTTCAAAGTCGCCCCATTTGTAGCGCGTGGCCGCCAAATAAAGCCCGCCAGCATTAAAAGGATCGGCTTCCATGCTGTTAATTTGACTAAATTCATTCAGCCCTTTGGGCGTTACATCTTGCCAAGTTTTAGCACCGTCGCGCGAGATGTGTACTTTGCCATCATCACTGCCCGTCCATAAAACCTGCGCATCTAAAAGCGATTCTGCGGCAGCGAAAATGGTGCAATAATATTCTACTGCCGTATTATCTTTGGTAATAGGGCCGCCGCTAGGACCTTGTTTGCTGCTGTCATTGGTGGTTAAATCGGGACTAATTGTTTCCCAGGTTTGTCCCAGGTCGGTACTGCGATGGACGTGGTTACTAAAAGTGTAAAGTACCTCGGGGTTGTGCTTGGAAAAGAAAAGCGGATAGTTCCACTGAAAACGATATTTCATATTTTCCACCCCGTGGCCTAGCGGGTTGTTCGGCCAAACATTTGTTGCTTGGCGCTGATTGGTTTTGTGATTAAATCGCGCCATGAAACCGCCGTATTCGCCGCCAAAAACTATGTCGTTATCTTTTGGATAAATAGCATGATGACCTGCTTCGCCACCGGCCGTGCGTTCCCAATCACTCTCCGTGATAAAAGCATTATCGCTGCGATGTTTTATGCGGATAGAGCTATTGTCTTGCTGCGCTCCGTATATGCGAAAGGGGAAACTATCGTCGGTACTCACGCGGTAAAATTGCGCGGTAGGTTGATTGTAATAGCTGGTCCAGTTTTCACCGGCATCGAAACTAATTTGCGCACCACCATCGTCGCCAATAATCATGCGCTCGGGGGCAGATGGGTCGATCCATAAATCGTGATGATCGCCATGAGGAGCATTGTATTTTGAGAAAGTTTTGCCGCCGTCTTTGGAATGATGGTAGCGCACATTCATTACATAAAGCTGGTCAATATCAGTAGGATGGGCGTAAATGCGGGTGTAATACCAAGCTCTTTGGCGCAGGGCTCTTTCGTCGTTTAGCTTGCGCCAAGATGTGCCCCCATTATCACTGCGATATAAGCCGCCCGCTGCTTCATTTTCTACCATAGCCCAAACCCGTTCGGAGTTTACCGGTGAAACGGCCACGCCGATAATTCCCAATAAACCGCTGGGGAAACCCTCTTTGCTACTCAGTTCTTCCCAAGTAGCACCTTCGTCGTTACTTTTCCATAGTTTCGATCCTACGCCTCCGCTGGAAAGCGAATAAGGTGTACGTCGTATGGTCCAGGTAGACGCGTATAAAGTGCGGGGATTGTTGGGATCGAGGATTAAATCGACCGCACCGCTTCCGGCATCACTAAATAGAGAGCGCTTCCAGGTTTTACCGCCATCGATGCTTTTGTAAACACCGCGTTCTTCGCTGTCTTTATAAAGATTTCCTAATGCCGCTACATAAACAATGTCGGGGTTTTTAGGATGAATCCGAATTCGACTAATATGTTTACTAGCTTTAAGGCCGATGTGTTCCCAAGTTTTTCCAGCATCACTCGTTTTCCAAATGCCCGCACCGGAGCTCACGTTGCCTCGCACGGTTTCTTCACCTTGGCCCACATAAATAATATTAGGATCAGAAGCGCTTACGGCCACGGCACCAATACTACCGCCGAAATAGCCGTCTGAAATATTTTCCCAGCTATTGCCAGCGTCATTGCTGCGCCAAAATCCGCCGCCAGTGCTGCCAAAGTAAAATAGATTGGCTTTGCCTTCTACGCCAGTAACCGCGCAAGATCGTCCTCCTCGAAAGGGACCAATATTGCGCCATTGTAAAGAACCCAAATAGGTGCTGTCGATGCTTTGAGCATAAATGTCGCTCCAAGGGGAAATTAGACTAAGAATAAGGAGGATGAGAAGCGTATAATTTTTTTTCATAAAAGAATATCTGTGCCTAAAAATACGAAGCTTTTCTTGCATTGATAACCGCAGGCTTAATTTCAGCCTAAGACGGATTTATTTTTGAAGTAGAAAGCATAAAAAAAGGCCATCTGCCTAAGCGAGATGACCTTTTTAAGTTGAATGAATTTAAGGGATTAGTTCTGAATAGTTAGTTGCACGGTTTTGCTTTCGCCATTGTTGGTACTAATATTTAAAAGGTAAACCCCATTGCTAAGATGCCCAAGATTGAGCTCGTATTTTTCATTAGCATTTAGGTTCAGGCTCCTTTTATGAACTTCTTGGCCTAGCATGGTATATACGCTAAGCTCGTAGGAACCAGCTTCGGTAAATTCTACGAAGCCATAACCGGTACTTGGGTTCGGGTAAACCGAGAAATCGGCTAAGCTTTCTTCCACAATGGAAATATTTGCAGGGTCGCTTGTTACCAAACGGATTAGGGGCGAAACAAAAGTGGTGCTATTGGTAAATTGACTAAACCAATCGCCATTCTGATTTTGAAAAACAGAAGCTAGGCTAGGCTGATTCCAGGTAGCGCTATTGGCTACACGAATAACACCCGCGGGAGCATTGGGGAAAAAGTTAGCTACCACATGATAGGTGCCAGTAGGAATCTTTAAAGGTTCGCCTTGAGCATTTTCTAAGGAAAAATTGGTCAAATTACAAGGCGCCGAACCGTCTAGCGTAAATGCCTTTCTATATATCGCGGAAGAACCCGGCGGATATCCGCGGTTAAATTCAAAGCCCAAAGTATCCCAAATGGCAATTTCAATATCAGCGGTCGAGTCGGTTAAACAGCTCAGTAATATGTCAACGCCTTGTAAGTAAACAAATCCGGGATCGCCTGCGGTGTCTTCTTGTTCTAAAGCGTACAAAACGCCAAAAGCAATAATGCCGTTTGTGCCGGTGTTTGATCCAAAATAGTTGGTAATCACGCCATCATCTAAACTGTAAGAATCGCCCACAAGTACATTGAAAGTATCTGCCGCTGTGGTAGTGGCAGAGCTGATGCTGTCGGATGTAGCCTTGTAAACTGCTCGATAATCACCCGCTACTGTTGGGGTCCAACTATTAGTGGTTAGAGTAGTGTAGTAGGCGGTGTCTAAAGAATTTAAGCTGCTAACGGCTGGAGAAACTAGGGTGCTAACAAGATTGTTATTGACATCCCAAACTTCTACTTCTAAACGCACATTCGTTTGGCTTTGTGATCCGTAGTTAAAGATATTGCTGTCAAACTCGATCGGTACTGCTTGCTTTAAGGCGAGGTTTAGGTATTTGGGATAACCATTTGCACCACCATTGTAAATAATATCATGTGCGGGTGCTTCAGAACTTGTGCCTGGCACGGTGGCGCGTGTAAACACTAATTGATTGGCGGGAGGTCGATTTAATTCAATATCGTCAATCATCCAAAAATATCGTCCCGAACCATTGCTATTGCTTAGGTTGCCGTCGAAAATAAACTCTAAAACGACGTAGGCTTTATTGGCGACGATCTGTGATATATTTGTTTTATAAACCGCATTTTGGGCGGTTGAGGCATTTACGGCTACTTCAGAAACGGGGAAAACTTCTACCGTGTCAGGGAAGGTGATACCACCATCGGTGCTAATGGCAACATACCAAGCCGATTGAAAACGACGGGCATAAGTATGGAAAGTTAATTCCGCTCCAGATTCGCCGCTAAGATCGATAGTGTCTGTACGCAAGCGCCCAACGTGTGGAGCAGGAACAGCTCCTTGGCCATTGGTAGCGCGATCGCCATTGGAGTGGAGAAAATCGGAATCGAAAATCATAAAACCATTAAAGGCGGTAGGAGATAAGATAGGGTCTCCTAAATTACCAGACTGTAAAGGTCCGGCCCAGCAACCACGCGAGCCTACGGTAACATTTGGTACGTTATTGACACCGCGATATTCCCAAATAGCTAAGGAGGGGCTACCATTCTGACTCCAGCCGGCGGGAATGCCATTCGCGAAATCTTCAGACCAGATAAGACTTTGACTAGCACTTTCAGTTTGGGCAGGAACGCTTAGAAGGACAGGTTTTGCTTCTTGATATTCTGGGCTTGGATCTAAAGCAGCTGGTTTGTTTTGAGCAAAAGCGGAAAGGCCAAGGCTTGCTAAAAAACAAAGGGGTAGTGTTTTTTTCATGTAATTGATTTTAGTAGTCTACTAAATTAACTTTTTTAGGCTTTCAATTTACAATCATATAAATAACCTAATATTATTACTTATTGATCCTTCGAATAATAAAGCCTGAGAATAGTTTATTCGGCAGCTTTCTCTTTACGTTTATAAAGAAAGGCTTTGGGTTGAGGTAAAGTGTTTGGCTGAGAATAGTAATTTATATAGAGAAGAGTTAACTCTGCCGTAGAGCTTACACTCAAGCTTTGCAGTTCTAATTTTCCCTCAAACTCATTAAACATCACCTTTTGAATAAAGGCGTTGTTATCTGCATCAAAAATTTTATTTGATTCTTTTCCAAAGACTAACATTCCGCCCTCCGTCTCCTCCATACATGTGATGCTTAAATCTGTGTTTTCGGGATTGGCCGTGGCCATCATATGACAGCTGTCGCAACTTATTTCGTAGGAAAATTCATCAATTTGGCTTTGAAGACTTTTTAGTTCAATATAGTTTGTAATTTCTCTATAGTCTACTTGGGCTAAGCAAAGGTTGACCAATAGGCAGATGAGGAGGCTAAAAATAATTTTCATGGAAGCGATTTTTAAAGATTTGAATTTTTAATGAACTCGAATTACGAATTGATTAGTTTCAAATATATAATTTAAAAGACTTCGATTTCAGCTGAGAAAAGTATTTTGAGAATAAAACCCAATAAGTAGGCGAGATTTAGCCCTTTAAGTGACCTAATTAATCTTCTTCTTTTGAATATTCTAAGAGAAATATTTCTTCACCTGGTTTTAGCAGATGAAATTGTTCACGCGCGAATTTTTCTAAATTTTCGGGAGCGGAATTTAGTTCCTTTAGTTGCTTTTGGTCTTTGGTGATTTCACTTTGATAATGTGAAATGCTGGCTTCTAAATCACTGATTTCCTCATTAAGCTCATGGTGAATTAACCAGGAATTAACGTCCAGAAAGGTCATCCAAACTGTAAAGATGATAAGCGTTAGGACATACTTGTTAAGTAATACCTTAAACCAGAAATTAGCTTTTATCTTTTTCCAGATTTCCTGCATAATTCAAAAGTAATTTCTTTAGACATACCAAGACTAAAAGCCACCAGCAATTTTAAACAGTCGGATGTTAAGAGTTGAATTGCAGGGTACTAAGATTGTAGTACAGGCCTTCGCTATTATCAATTAGCTCGGCATGACTGCCCAGTTCAACCAATTTACCTTTCTCAATTACGGCAATCTTATCGGCCTTGCGAATTGTGGCTAATCTATGTGCAATAACGATGGAAGTGCGGCCTAGCATTAACTTGTCTAAAGCCTCTTGCACTAAGCGCTCTGATTCTGAATCAAGGGCAGAAGTGGCCTCGTCGAGAATTAATATTTTGGGATCTTTTAGAACTGCTCTTGCAATAGCGACACGTTGTCTTTGGCCGCCCGATAGTTGCACACCACGATCGCCCACTATCGTATCTAGCTTTTCGGGGAATTCACTAATGAAGTCCCAAGCATTGGCTTGTTTAGCGGCTTCAATAATTTCCGCTTCAGTGGCCTTGGTCTTGCCGTATGCAATGTTTTCTCTAATGGTGCCGCCGAATAAAAATACATCTTGGGGAACCACCGCCATTTGGTTCCGTAAGGCACTGAGTGAGTAATTTTGCGCAAGCTTATTGTCGAAAAGTAAAGAACCTTCTGAATTGCTATAAAACTGCAGAATTAAAGATACTATGGTGGATTTTCCTGCACCACTTGGCCCCACTAAAGCTACTTGCTCGCCTGCTTGTACTTTTAGACTTAAATTGTTGATTACCTGTTGATCAGGACGAGTACTATAGGCAAAGCTTAAATTTTTAAACTCAATTTCCCCTTTAAATTGGCTGAGGTCTTCATGCTTTGAGCTTTCCTGAAGATCTTCTGTCCCTTCATCAAAAATATCCATTAACTCTTCCGTGGCTCCTATCGCTTTTTGCAGATTAGCATATACATTGGCTAGACCACCAATAGAACCACCAATAAAGGCCGAGTAAATAATAAAGCTGAAGAGTTCACCCATGGCTAATTCATTGACGGCAACAAGGTTAACACCGCGCCAAATTACGGCCACAATGGCTCCGAACATTCCTAAAATTATAAAGGAACTAAAGGCACCACGGTACTTACCTCCTTTCATGCCAATTTTAGCAACAGCATCTGTTTTTTCTTTGTAACGAGCAATTTCGAAAAATTCGTTGGCGAAGGCTTTTACATTAAAAATACCTTGTAATGTCTCTTCTACAATAGTGTTTGAATCGGCCACTTCGCTTTGCATTTCTTTGGCGTAGTTGCGAATGAATCGTCCAAAAAAAACGGCAATAATAACCACCACCGGAACTATGCCCAGCATGAAAAGGGTAAGCTTGGTTGAGGTGAAAAGAAGGATGCCAATACCGCCAAAAATGATAATGATTTGACGAATAAACTCGGCGAGTGTAGTGGTGAAGGTTTCTTGCAATAAAGAAATGTCGGCCGAAATACGACTATTTAATTCTCCCACCCTTTTGCTGTTAAAAAAGTTGATGGGGAGTTTAATTAGATGACTGTAGGTTGCTTGCCTTAACGAGGCAAGGGTTTTTTCCGTAACGTTTACAAAAAGCACTACTCTGAAAAATGAGACTACCGCCTGGATTACCAAAATACCAAGGAGTATTAAGGCGGTCCTTTCAATATTATCAAAAATCGCTTCCGAGTTGGAGGCATCAACCAAGTCACCCATAAATTTAGGCAGCGCAAGGTTAGCGACCGAGCTTAAAACTAAAAAAACTAAACCCAGGGCAAACTCTGCCTGATAGGGTTTAACGTATTTATACAGTTTAAGCGATTTTTTTAAAGATCCCTTACTAAGCTTGCGCTTCTCTTTCTTGGCTTCCGACATGGAGGATTTTTTGACAGGGCGCAAAGGTAAAATTTAGAACTGCTAGCTGCTTATTTAGCTTTTAAAATTTTGCCACTTTTTACTTTAGCCCAGTAATCTTTCAATTCAGATCTCACTTCACCGCTAAGAAGCAGTAGGCCAATGATATTCGGGAATGCCATGGCAAGAATCATCATATCGGAAAAATCTAAAACGGCTCCTAAACTTACCGACGAACCGATTACAATAAATACTAAGAATAATAATTTGTAGGTAATTTCCGTCAGTTTATTTCTTCCAAAAAGAAAAGTCCAAGCACGTAAGCCATAATAACTCCAGCTAATCATAGTTGAGAAGGCGAATAAGAAAATAGCTACCACTAAAACATAAGGGAACCAGCTAATTACACTTCCAAAAGCTTGCGAAGTTAACTGCGCACCACCAATACCACCGTCGTTATAATAGCCCGTAAATATTAATACCAAGGCGGTAAGCGTACACACTACTACCGTGTCAATAAAAGGTTCTAATAAGGCTACAAAACCTTCACTAACGGCGTGCTTTGTTTTTGCTGCAGAGTGGGCAATAGCGGCCGAACCAACTCCTGCCTCATTGGAGAAAGCAGCGCGACGAACACCTTGTATCATTACGCCCACAAAACCACCCAGCATGGCTGAAGGATCAAAGGCACCGTCAATAATTAATGTGAATGCATCACCGATTTTGGTAATGTTCATCAAGATAATTACCAAAGCGGCAAGAATGTAAATGCCGGCCATAATCGGAACAATCTTCTCGGTTACTTTAGCAATACTCTTAATGCCTCCTAAAATTACAGATCCTACTAAGATTGCCAGGATTAATCCGAAAATGGGACCATATCCTACTAAGAAAGTGAATTCTCCTGAAAGTTGTTCGAAAGCCTGATTAGCTTGGAACATGTTGCCACCGCCAAAGCTGGCCCCAATAGCTAGTACAGCAAAAACTACCGCAAGTACCTTTCCTAAGCCGCCCATGCCTTTATTGGCTAATCCTTTGCGTAAATAGCGCATAGGGCCTCCTTCAACTACACCATCTTCGCCAATGTCACGATACTTAACACCTAAGGTACATTCGGTAAATTTCGAAGCCATACCGAAGAGACCAGCAACGACCAACCAAAAGGTTGCACCAGGACCACCGAGTGAAATCGCCACGGCCACACCCGCAATATTCCCTAAACCAACTGTTGCGCTAACCGCAGTGGCTAGAGCTTGAAAGTGAGTAACTTCACCGGGAGCATCTTCCTCATCGTATTTGCCTCGCACTAAATTAATTGAATGTCTCCAGCCCCAGAAGTTTACAAGACCCATTCTAAAGGTGAAAAATATGGCTCCAAACATTAACCAAATAACAATAAAAGGAATGCTGTTAGTGCGGATATCTCCGTTGGGGAAGCGCGCTAATTCACCGCTATCCGTTCTTACGCGATTGTCGTATAAACCAAGGGCATCAAAAGGGTCCCAGAAAATTATAGTTGCAAAAGCATTAACAATGGGAGTAAAAGTGCCGTTAAAAGTTTCAGCTACCGAATTGGTTGGAATTTCAAAACTTTGGCTAATGCTGTCACCTCCCGCATCAAAAACGGTAATGGTGTAGGGAATACCCTCAGTTAAGCCATTGGCCTTTCTTGCAATGGTATCAGTGCCCTGGTTACTCCATTTATAAGTATAAGGTTTTATGCCTCCCATAACCTCAATGCTGGCATGCCCATTATTAATTTCGCTGTTAGGATTTTTAAACTCGAAATTGATGATTTCCATTTTCCCTACCGAAAAGGCATTGAAACTTAGAAGACATACGGCTAGTGCAAAAAGCTTACGCATAAATAAATTGATTTTTTGGAAGCACAATAATCGCAAAAAATTGCCACTTGCTAAAATTATCGCCCTAAGCAATTGATAATTAAAAAATAAGAGTCCCTAAGTGTTTTCTAAATGCTTGATTCTAGGCAGCTGTAGACGAGGGATTGTAATTTAGGGCTCTCTTCAATACTAAGTTTTATGGCCGATATCTATTTTTCGCCTGCAGAAAGGCGCGGAATTTTAGTCTTTTTAATCCTTTGTCTGCTCTTTTACCTTTCGGTAGATGCGTATTTAAGTCATTTACAGGCAAACCGCGCACCTTCGAGTTTAGAGCGAAAAGCCTTCATCGCTCTACTTAAGCAACAGAAATTGGCAGATAGTCTGCAGGGCAAAAAGGACTATAGTTATCGAGGGCGGATAGATCCGAACGTAGCCACGAAAAAACAACTAGTGCAAAGCGGTTTAAAAGAGAGCACTGCCGAGAGGCTAATTCGCTTTCGCGAGAAGGGTGCATTCTATAATTCTCGCTCTGATTTGGAAAGGGTTTACGGAATGGATACGAATTGGCTAAAGTCGGAGGGGATTGACTTTGTTTTTAATCTCCGCCCGGAAGATAAGAAAGAGGCGTTTCAATTGTCGGCGGAGAATCTTCCCTTAAAATTAAAATTTTTTGATCCCAATACGATTAAAGGTGAGGAGCTGCTGGAAATGCATCTGCCGGGGAGCGCGGTGAAAGGAATACTATCTTTTCGAGAAAAGTTCCGTGCATTTGAAAAGTCAAAAGACATATATGCGGTATACAATATTGATTCATTCTTGGCGCAACAGATTGTTCCCTTTGTTAAAATAGAAGGGCAGGATGAATTAAAGAAAGCGGACTCTTTAAAGGGGCCTATTTCTCTCAATCAGGCCGATACTATTCTTTTGAAAAAAGTAAAAGGCATTGGGTCCTATCTTGCGAAAAGCATAGTGGAATACCGCACTAAATTGGGCGGTTTTTATAGCGTATCGCAGTTACGAGAGTTGTATTCGGTCGATTCAACTCGTTTCGAAATGATTCGTAAAAAACTCTATTGCGATACTGATTATCAGAAGTTAAAAATAAATGAAGCCAGTGAGGAGGAGCTATACAGTCACCCTTATATTTCCTATAAACTGGCGCGAAACATAGTGGAGTTTAGGGAGAGAATGCGACTTTTTAAAAAGGCGGAAGAGCTAATGAACATTGAATTGGTCGATGGCGTTTTATTCAGTAAACTTGCACCTTATTTAGAGATTAAGTAAGTACTTGATTTTTAACACACCTCTCAAAAATACATTAATAAACACGAGTAAAAAGGCTATGGGATTAGACTTTAAATTAACGGAAACCCAAAAGATGATTGCAGAATCGGTGCGGGATTTTGCAGAACAGCATATTCGTCCGAATATTATGAAATGGGATGAAAGCCAAGAGTTTCCTATTGAGATATTTAAGCAATTGGGCGAAATGGGCTTAATGGGGGTTTTAGTTCCCGAGGAGTACGGCGGTTCCGGCTTAAGTTATTTTGATTACGTTACTGCGATTAAAGAATTATCGAAGGTTGATCCTTCCATTGGTTTAAGTATGGCGGCGCATAATTCACTTTGTACCAATCATATTTTAATGTTCGGTAATGAAGAGCAAAAGCAAAAGTACTTACCAAAATTAGCCAAGGCCGAGTTTATTGGCGCTTGGGGATTAACCGAGGTTGGCACGGGTAGCGATGCTGGCGGGATGAATACCACGGCGGTTAGAGACGGTGACGATTGGATTATCAATGGTTCGAAGAACTTTATCACGCACGCCATTAGCGGCGATGTGGCCGTGGTAATTGTAAGAACGGGCGAAAAAGGTGATTCCCATGGAATGTCAGCTTTTGTTATCGAAAAAGGAACACCTGGTTTTAAAGGCGGTCGCAAGGAAAACAAATTAGGCATGCGTGCCTCTGAAACGGCAGAATTGATTTTTGACAATTGTCGTGTGCCCAATAGCAGCATGCTGGGTAAGGAAGGTGATGGTTTTATTCAGGCGATGAAGGTCTTAGATGGCGGTAGAATTTCGATTGCAGCCCTTTCCTTAGGTTGTGGTTTTGGAGCCCTAGAGGCTGCTGTAAAGTATTCTAAGGAGCGCGAGCAATTTGGTAAGCCTATCTCAGCCTTCCAAGGTGTGTCTTTTAAAATTGCCGAAGTTGCTACTGAAATGGAAGCAGCCGAACTTTTAACTTACCATGCTTGTGATTTAAAAGGTAGAGGAGAAAAGGTGACAGTAGCAGGAGCAAAGGCAAAAATGTACTCTTCGGAAATGGCGGTGAAAGCGTGTAACGAAGCAGTGCAGATTTTTGGTGGATACGGCTTTACTAAAGACTTTCCCGTGGAAAAATTCTACCGCGATGTAAAGCTTTGCACCATTGGAGAAGGTACTACCGAAATCCAAAAATTAGTTATTTCAAGAGAATTAATGAAATAGGGTGTTTCGCTTAGAAATTTATATATATTTGCAGCCCCAAAATTTTAATATTCAAGGATGTTAGTAATTTCAGTAAAAGAAGGAGAATCAATTGATCGTGCATTAAAGCGCTACAAGCGTAAATACGATCGTACCGGTGTGATGAAGCAGGTGCGTGCACGCAAACAATTTATCAAGCCTTCGGTAAACCGTCGTAAGGAAGTCATCAAGGCGGCTTACATTCAGCAGAAGCGTCAGGACGAAGAATAGATTAGTCTATTACATCGATATTCTCAACAAGGGTTTGTATCTTTACATTCCCTTGTTTTTTTTATGTCCAAAATTCAGAGTTTCCTCTCTTACTTAGAGCATCAGAAGCGATTTTCTGTGCATACTATAAAGTCCTATTCTAAGGACCTAAGTTTGTATTCCGAATTCATTTCACAAACTTTCGACTTGCAAGAGTTGGAGGAGGTACATCATTCTATGATTAGATCGTGGGTGGTGGAAATGGTGGAGAAGAATTATGCGCGAACAAGCATCAAGCGAAAACTAAGTGCCCTGCGTTCCTTTTACCGATTTTTGCAAAGAGAGGGTGCGGTAGATTCAAACCCCGCGGCACAAATAATAGTGCCCAAGCCCGAGAAAAAGCTTTTGCGGGTAGTGAGCGAGGATGACATGCGCTTTTTGTTAGAGGATCTGGCTTTCGCAGATGACCCTTGGTCTTGCAGTCAGGCTTTAATCTTAGATCTGTTTTATCAAACTGGTATCCGTTTATCAGAGCTTATTAATCTTCGCGTCTCCGATCATAATTATACGGCATCTTACATAAAGGTATTAGGGAAGCGAAATAAGGAAAGAGAGATTCCAATAGCGGCGAGCTTAAATGCTAAAATGAAGGATCATATAGATAATCAGCGGCTTGCGCTAGATGTGTATCAGGAGCCTTGGTTTTTTTTAAGCAAGAAGGGGAAAAAGCTATATCCAAAACTTGTTTACAATAGCGTTAATGCCTACCTTAGTATAGTTAGTGGAGTTGAGAAAAAAAGTCCGCATGTGCTAAGGCATTCCTTTGCTACACATCTTTTAAATAGGGGTGCAGACATCAATTCAGTAAAGGAATTACTAGGGCATGCTTCTTTAGCGGCAACGCAAGTTTACACGCACAACTCCATTGATCGACTTAAACAGATGTATAACCATGCTCATCCTCGAGCAGCAAATTCAGATGAATTATGAAAGTTACCTTTCAGTCAGTAAACTTTAGCGCCGACGTGAAATTGATTAATTTCATTCAGCAGAAACTTGATAAGTTAGAACTCTTTAATGATCACGTCATTAATTCGGAGGTTTTTTTGAAAGTTGAGAACACATCGACCAAGGAAAATAAGATTGTAGAGGTCAAATTGCACATTCCTAATCACGAATTAGTGGTTAAGAAGATAAATAAATCGTTTGAAGCAGCAGCAGATATGGCCACGGAGGCCTTGCGCAGACAGCTTTTAAAGCACAAAGAAAATCCTCGAGCAGTTGCATCATAATTTTTTTTGTCTGCCTATTGTGGCAATGAGAATTCTTTTTACATTTGCAGTCCGTTTGAAAACGGGCTGTTCTTTTTTAGAATAACTTATATAAGCCTGTGTAGCTCAGTTGGCCAGAGCAGCTGATTTGTAATCAGCTGGTCGGGGGTTCGAATCCCTCCACAGGCTCAAGAAAAGGGAGACTAATTTAGTTTCGCGGTTCTTTAATTTTATTGTTTCGGGGAGATACTCAAGCGGCCAACGAGGACAGACTGTAAATCTGTTGGTTTCACC
>CAXBBL010000015.1:0-58805 GCA_963974215.1 uncultured Schleiferiaceae bacterium
TAGAGCATCAGCCTTCCAAGCTGAGGGTCGCGGGTTCGAATCCCGTTTCCCGCTCAAAATTATTTATCAATTTCCTTCTACCAATTGTGGAGGGAAATTGATGTTGTTTAAAAGGCATAATTGGGAAAGTCCCAAACCTATGCCGATGTAGCTCAGGGGTAGAGCGTTTCCTTGGTAAGGAAGAGGTCAGGGGTTCAAATCCCCTCATTGGCTCTAAGTGAAAGACCACGGTGGTCTCGCTTATTATGTTATAAAGTTTTAATTCTAAGACACAAAACCATGGCAAAAGAAACTTTTGTTCGTAACAAACCGCATTTAAATATCGGTACCATCGGACACGTAGACCACGGTAAGACCACTCTGACTGCCGCTATTACTTCTGTAATGGCTAATGCAGGTTTTTCCGAAAGACGTGATTTCGATTCAATTGACAATGCTCCTGAAGAAAAAGAGCGTGGTATTACTATTAACTCAGCACACGTTGAGTATCAAACAGCTAACCGTCATTACGCACACGTAGACTGTCCAGGTCACGCGGATTACGTAAAGAACATGGTTACTGGTGCTGCTCAAATGGATGGTGCTATCTTGGTAGTTGCGGCTACTGATGGTCCTATGCCACAAACTCGTGAGCACATCTTATTAGGTCGCCAAGTAGGTATTCCTCGCATCGTTGTATTCCTTAATAAAGTGGATATGGTTGATGATGAAGAATTACTTGAGCTAGTTGAAATGGAAGTGCGTGAGCTTCTTTCTTTCTACGATTATGATGGTGACGAAACTCCAGTTATTTCTGGGTCTGCTTTAGGTGCATTAAATGATGAGCCTAAGTGGGTTGATACAGTATTAGCTTTAATGGAAGCTTGTGATACTTGGATCGAAGAGCCAGAGCGTGATGTTGCTAAACCATTCTTGCTTCCTATCGAAGATGTATTCTCTATTACTGGTCGTGGTACTGTTGCAACTGGTCGTATTGAAACTGGTGTTGCTAACACTGGTGATCCTGTAGAGATTATCGGATTTGGTGATGAGAAACTTACTTCTACCGTTACTGGTGTTGAAATGTTCCGTAAGATTCTTAACCGCGGTGAAGCTGGGGATAACGTAGGTATCTTATTACGTGGTATTGAGAAATCTATGATCAGAAGAGGTATGGTAATCTGTAAGCCAGGTTCTATCACTCCTCATGCAACTTTTAAAGCTGAGGTTTATATCCTTAAGAAAGAAGAAGGTGGTCGTCACACTCCTTTCCACAATAACTATCGTCCACAGTTTTACTTACGTACTACTGATATTACTGGCGAAATTATGTTGCCAGAAGGAACTGAGATGGTAATGCCTGGTGATAACTTAACTATCAACGTTAAACTTATCGCTCCAGTTGCTATCAACAAAGGATTGCGTTTCGCTATCCGTGAAGGTGGTCGTACTGTAGGTGCCGGACAGGTAACTGAAATTACTGATTAAGAATCAGGATTAAATATAATTTAAGGAAGAAGGTGTTCTGATAACTCATCGGGATACCTTTCTTCCTAAATACGGGTGTAGCTCAGCTGGTAGAGCAGTGGTCTCCAAAACCGAAGGTCGTGAGTTCGATTCTTACCACCCGTGCAAAGTTTAAAACAATGAGTAAAGTAAAAAGCTATTTCCAAGACTCTTACGAAGAGCTGGTTACTAAAACTAGCTGGCCTAGTTGGGCAGAATTGCAAAAGACATCAGTTCTTGTAGCTGTATCTTCAGTAATTATCGCTTTGGTTATTGCGGGTATGGACAAGCTTATTAGTACTGCTCTAGAGTTATTTTACAACTTATTTTAATAAACCTACAATGAGCGAGAGCAGTAAGAAGTGGTATGTTGTGCGCGCTATTTCAGGTCAAGAAAATAAGGTGAAGTCGTATATCGAAAATGAAATCGAGTATGCTAATCTGCAGGATCACTTGGGGCAAATCTTGGTGCCAACCGAAAGAGTATTCCAGATAAGGAATGGTAAGAAAATAAGTAAGGAACGTAATTACTTTCCTGGTTATATAATGGTCGAAGCAAATCTTGGCGGTGAAATGGTGCATACCATAAAAGGCGTTCAAGGGGTAATTGGCTTTTTAGGAGAAACAAAAGGGGGCGATCCTGTTCCTTTGCGTTTAAGTGAAGTTAATAGAATGTTAGGTAAGGTGGATGAATTGTCTGAAACCGAAGAGAAAATCAACATTCCATATATAGTGGGTGAAACAGTAAAAGTGGTCGATGGACCATTTAACGGTTTTAATGGCACTATAGAAAAGGTGTTTGAGGAAAAGAGAAAGTTAGAGGTAATGGTGAAAATTTTCGGAAGAAAAACACCACTAGAACTTTCTTATATGCAGGTAGAGAAAGAATCGTAATTTATTGTGAGCTCAAGATAGGGTATTGTACCCAGTGGGAAGCTTCCACCCCACACAAGTTTTGATTAGTTAAAGAAAAATTAAAAATGGCAAAAGAAGTAAGTGCACTAATTAAACTCCAGGTTAAAGGAGGCGCTGCTAACCCTTCTCCTCCCGTTGGTCCTGCACTCGGTGCAAAGGGCGTTAACATTATGGAGTTTTGTAAGCAGTTTAACGCGCGTACCCAAGATAAAGCAGGAAAAGTACTTCCTGTAGTTATTACGGTGTATGGCGATAAATCTTTTGATTTTATTATCAAAACTCCACCTGCAGCAGTGCAATTAATGGAGGCATCAAAAATAAAAAAGGGATCACCACAATCGAACCTTCAGAAAGTTGGCAAAGTAACTTGGGAACAAGTACGCGCTATTGCTGAAGATAAAATGTCCGACCTAAATGCTTTTACTATGGAATCTGCGATGAGCATGGTTGCTGGTACAGCAAGAAGTATGGGCTTAACCGTAACTGGTCCTAAACCTTTCTAAAGTAGTATAAAATGGCAACAATTAGCAAAAAGCGTAAATCCGCCTTAGAAAAATTGGATACGACCAAGTCTTACTCTCTAGTGGAGGCAAGTTCATTGGTAAAAGAAGTTACTACTACGAAGTTTGACGCATCAGTTGATTTAGCAGTTCGTTTAGGGGTTGACCCAAGAAAAGCTAACCAAATGGTTAGAGGTGTAGTATCTCTTCCACACGGTACAGGTAAAGATATTAAAGTACTTGCTTTAGTACCTGCAGATAAAGAAGCAGAAGCTAAAGAAGCTGGTGCTGATTATGCAGGCCTTGACGAGTATATTGAGAAAATCAAAAATGGTTGGACCGATATTGATGTAATTATTACCATGCCAAGTGTGATGGGTAAAATTGGTCCTTTAGGACGAGTTTTAGGTCCACGTGGTTTGATGCCTAACCCCAAAACTGGTACTGTTACTATGGACGTAGCAAAAGCAGTGAAAGAGGTGAAAGCAGGTAAGATTGACTTCAAAGTAGATCGTTACGGTATTATTCACGCAGGCATTGGTAAAGTATCTTTCGAGCCGAATAAGATTACAGAGAATGCTGAAGAGTTGATGAGAACTCTAATCCGTATGAAGCCTAGTGCATCTAAAGGTACGTATGTTAAAAGCATAACCCTTAGTAGTACTATGAGTCCAGGTATTAGCATCGACGCAAAATCGGTTTCTTAATTTCCAAATTATTTAGAATGACTCGCGAAGAAAAAAGTAAAGAAATTGAATTACTTACAGAAGCCTTAGAGGGTTCTGATGTAGTCTATGTTACAGATATCGAAGGTTTAGATGCGGCGCAGACCACTAACCTTAGACGTCTTTGTTATAAAGCCGATATTAAATTAAGTGTAGTGAAGAACACCTTGCTTAGAAAAGCAATGGAGAAAAGTTCTAAAGACTACACAGATTTGTATCCGACTTTAAAAGGTTCCACTAGTATAATGCTAAGCGAAACTGGTAATGCGCCAGCGAAGCTAATTCAGGATTTTCGCAAGAAAAAACAGACGAAGCCTGTACTAAAAGGAGCTTATATTCAAGAGGCAATATTTGTAGGTGACCATAACCTTGAGGCATTAGGTGCTCTTAAAAGCAAGGAAGAATTGGTGGCCGATATTATTGCTCTATTGCAATCTCCAGCCAAAAACGTTATCAGCGGCTTAAAAAGCGGTGGTGCTACATTGGCAGGTCTGTTAAAGACCCTAGAGGAGAGAGCAGCGTAAAACGTACGCACTCAGCTTCCATATATTAAAGTGTTGTAATTAAATTTTTATTAAAGATTCGAAAAATGGCAGACATTAAAGAATTAGGAGATCAGTTGGTAAATCTTACCGTTAAAGAAGTAAGCGAATTAGCTGATTACTTAAAAGCAGAATACGGAATTGAGCCTGCAGCAGCAGCTGTAGCAGTAGCTGGTCCAGCCGCAGCAGGTGGTGACGATGCCGCTGAGGAGCAAACAGAATTCGACGTAATTCTTAAAGCAGCAGGTGGTTCTAAACTGGCTGTTGTAAAACTTGTAAAAGAACTAACTGGTTTAGGTCTTAAAGAAGCTAAAGCCCTAGTTGACGAAGCTCCAAAACCTTTGAAAGAAGGTGTAGCTAAAGACGAAGCTGAAGCGCTTAAGTCACAGCTTGAAGAAGCTGGTGCTGAGGTAGAAATCAAGTAAGCATTACATAGCCGTTCAGGCTAATTTATTAAGGTTTAGGTCTTTGGGAATGTCCCAAAAGACCTAAACCCTTTTGTGTTTAGTATAATTTATTTTCTCCGCATGTTGAATAACCCGGTACAAGCAAAGGACATGGAAAGAGTCAATTTTGCATCCATCAAAAATCATTTCGATTATCCAGATTTTCTGGCTATTCAGATTAAATCTTTTCAAGATTTTTTCCAACTAGAAACTAAAGCGGCTGATCGAGAGGATGAAGGTCTTTTTAAGACTTTTAGTGAAAATTTTCCTATCACTGATTCTAGAAACCAATTCGTTCTAGAGTTTATTGATTACTTCGTCGATCCCCCTCGTTATAGCGAGGAAGAATGTATAGAAAGGGGATTAACTTTCAGCGTTCCTTTAAAGGCGCGTTTGAAACTTTACTGTACAGATCCAGAACATGAGGATTTTGAAACGATCGTACAGGACGTTTACTTAGGTACTATTCCTTACATGACCCCACGAGGTACTTTCGTAGTGAATGGTGCAGAAAGAGTAATCGTTTCTCAGTTGCACCGTTCTCCAGGTGTATTCTTTGGCCAAAGCTACCATGCAAACGGTACCAAATTATATTCTGCCCGTGTAATTCCTTTTAAAGGTAGCTGGATAGAATTTGCTACAGATATTAACTCGGTAATGTACGCTTACATCGATCGTAAGAAGAAATTACCTTTAACGACCTTGTTAAGAGCCATAGGTTATGAGCGCGACAAGGATATATTGGAAATCTTCGACCTAGCGGAAGAGGTTAAAGTTACTAAAACAGGTCTTAAAAAAGTATTAGGTCGCAAATTAGCTGCACGTGTTTTAAAAACATGGGTAGAAGATTTTGTAGATGAGGATACAGGTGAAGTTGTTTCTATTGAACGTAACGAAGTAGTATTAGACCGGGATACTATTTTGGAAAAAGATCAGATTGAAGAAATTCTTGATGCTGACGTTCAAACCATCCTTTTGCATAAAGAGGATATTGAAGCTTCTGAATATGCCATTATTCATAACACCTTACAAAAGGATCCTACTAACTCTGAGAAAGAAGCAGTAGAGCATATCTATAGACAATTAAGAAACGCAGAGCCACCAGATGAGGAAACGGCTCGCGGTATTATCGATAAGTTATTCTTCTCCGAGCAGCGTTACAGCCTGGGTGAAGTTGGACGTTATCGTATTAATAAAAAATTAGGTCTAGAAATAGACTCAAGTGTTCAAGTACTTACCAAGCAGGATATTCTTAGCATTGTTAAGTACCTAATTGAGTTAATTAACGCGAAAGCGGAGATTGATGATATTGATCACTTATCGAATCGTCGTGTACGTACCGTGGGAGAGCAAATGTCTAACCAATTTGGTGTAGGTCTAGCTCGTATGGCGCGTACGATTAAAGAACGTATGAACGTTCGTGATAATGAGGTGTTTACGCCAATTGACTTGATTAACGCGAAGACTTTATCTTCCGTAATCAACTCTTTCTTTGGTACCAACCAGTTATCACAGTTTATGGATCAAACGAATCCGCTAGCGGAGGTTACCCATAAACGTCGTTTATCAGCCTTAGGGCCAGGTGGTCTTTCGCGTGAAAGAGCAGGTTTCGAGGTGCGTGACGTTCACTATACCCACTACGGAAGACTTTGTCCCATTGAAACTCCTGAAGGACCAAACATTGGTTTGATCTCCTCTATGTGTGTTTACTCGAAAGTAAACAAAATGGGATTTTTAGAAACTCCTTACCGTAAAGTGGTAGAGGGTAAGGTTGATTTCAGCGCAGATCCAGTTTACTTAAGTGCGGAAGAAGAAGAGCAAAAAGTAATTGCTCAGGCTAACGCGCCAGTTAGCGATGATGGAAATTTCGAAAACGAAAGGGTAAAGGTTAGAGATGAAGCGGATTATCCGATGGTTGAACCTGAAAAGGTAGATTATATGGATGTTGCGCCGAATCAAATCGCTTCCATTTCGGCTTCTATGATTCCTTTCTTGGAACATGATGATGCCAACCGTGCTTTGATGGGATCTAACATGATGCGTCAAGCAGTTCCTCTTTTACGTCCAGAAGCTCCTATTGTAGGAACGGGTCTTGAAAAAAGAGTAGCACGTGATAGTCGTGTTCTTGTTAATGCTGAAGGTAATGGTGTGGTTGATTACGTTGACGCACAGAAAATTACCATTAAGTACGACCGTACCGACGATGAACGTCTTGTTAGTTTTGAAGACGATTATAAAACGTATAACTTGGTTAAGTTCCGTAAAACGAACCAAAGTACCTGTATAAATATTAAGCCGATTGTTCGCAAGGGTGACCGTGTTGAGCAGGGGCAAGTATTGTGTGAAGGTTATGCTACCGAAAACGGTGAACTAGCGCTAGGTAGAAATATGATGGTGGCCTTTATGCCTTGGAAAGGGTATAACTTTGAGGATGCGATTGTAATTTCAGAAAGAGTAGCACGTGAAGATATCTTCACCTCTTTACACATTGATGAATATACTTTAGATGTTAGAGATACTAAATTAGGTGCAGAAGAATTAACCGCTGATATTCCTAACGTTAGTGAAGAAGCAACTAAAGATCTTGATGAAAACGGTTTAATTCGCATTGGTGCAGAAGTTAAACCGGGCGATATCTTAATCGGTAAGATTACTCCTAAAGGTGAGTCAGATCCTACTCCTGAAGAAAAACTCTTAAGAGCAATCTTCGGTGATAAGGCAGGTGATGTTAAAGACGCTTCATTAAAAGCTTCGCCATCTTTACAGGGTGTTGTTATTAATAAGAAGTTGTTTGCTTTAGCAAGAAAGGATAAGAAGACGAGGTTACAAGATAAAGAAGAAATCGCCAAATTGGATCAAGAATTCAATATGGAGGTGGAAACTTTACGTCAAACTTTCCTTGAGAAATTAAGCATTCTTGTGGCGGGTAAAACTAGCCAAGGTGTTGAGAATGATCTTAAGGAGGTAGTAATCCCAAAAGGAACTAAATTCACTCAGAAAATTCTAAATAGTATCGATGACTTTACTAGAATTACTGGTGGAGTTTGGACTACTGATAGTGACAAGAATGATGCTATTGCAACTTTGTTGCATAACTTCAAGATCAAGTATAACGATTATCTAGGTGCATACAAACGTCGCAAGTTTACTATTTCTGTAGGTGATGAATTACCTTCTGGAATCGTTAAAATGGCGAAGGTTTATATTGCTAAGAAGCGTAAGCTTAAAGTAGGTGATAAAATGGCGGGTCGTCACGGTAACAAGGGTATTGTTGCTCGTATCGTGCGCGAAGAGGATATGCCATTCTTAGAAGATGGAACTCCGGTTGATATCGTTCTAAACCCACTGGGTGTGCCTTCAAGGATGAATATTGGTCAGATTTATGAAACCGTTTTAGGATGGGCAGGTAAGCGCTTAGGTCGCAAATTTGCTACCCCAATTTTTGACGGTGCAAGCTTAGATCAGATTAATGAATTTACCGACGAAGCTGGTATTCCTCGCTTCGGACACACCTTCTTATATGATGGTGGTACCGGTGAAAGATTCCATCAAGCGGCTACAGTAGGTATCATTTACATGATTAAACTGGGGCACATGATTGACGATAAAATGCACGCACGTAGCATTGGACCATACTCTTTAATTACGCAGCAGCCATTAGGTGGTAAAGCGCAGTTTGGAGGTCAGAGATTTGGTGAGATGGAGGTTTGGGCTCTCGAAGCATTCGGAGCGTCAAATATTCTTCGCGAAATCTTAACTGTTAAATCAGATGACGTGATCGGAAGGGCTAAAACCTATGAAACGATAGTACGTGGGGACGCGATGCCAGAGCCTGGAATTCCAGAATCTTTCAACGTATTACTTCACGAATTAAACGGTCTTGGTTTAAAAGTGACCCTAGATTAATTGATTAAAAATTTAATTTCCTAGCAGATGTCATTAAGGAAAAACGATAAAGGCGGCTATAACAGCAACTTTAAAAGTATCACCATTAGTTTGGCTTCTCCAGAATTTCTTTTGGAGCGTTCGCATGGTGAGGTGTTAAAGCCCGAAACTATAAATTACCGTACTCACAAACCAGAGCGTGATGGTTTGTTCTGCGAGCGTATCTTCGGTCCTGTAAAGGATTACGAATGTGCTTGTGGTAAGTACAAAAGAATACGCTACAAAGGAATCGTTTGTGATCGTTGTGGAGTTGAAGTAACTGAAAAGAAAGTACGTCGCGAAAGAGTTGGTCATATTAACTTAGTAGTGCCAGTAGCTCACATTTGGTATTTTAAATCATTACCGAACAAAATTGGTTACCTATTGGGTTTACCAACCAAGAAATTGGAAATGATTATTTACTACGAACGCTACGTAGTAATTCAGGCGGGTAACGCCACTAAAGAAGATGGTAGTGCTCTTACTTACATGGAGTACCTTACGGAAGAAGAGTACTTAGATGCACTCGAGCGTTTACCCATCGAAAACCAATATCTAGACGATTCAGATCCGAATAAATTCATCGCCAAAATGGGTGGTGAAGCTTTAATCGATCTTTTAGCTCGTCTTGATTTAGACACGCTTTCTTACGAATTAAGAAATAAAGCAAATACAGAAACGTCACAGCAACGTAAGCAAGAAGCTTTGAAGAGACTTGTTGTTGTAGAGGCTTTCCGCGATGCTAATACCCGTATCGAAAACCGTCCCGAATGGATGGTCGTAAAAGTGGTACCGGTAATTCCACCCGAGTTACGTCCCTTGGTTCCCCTAGATGGTGGACGTTTTGCTACCTCTGATTTGAATGACTTATACCGTCGCGTAATTATCCGTAACAATCGTTTGAAGCGATTAATGGAAATTAAAGCGCCAGAAGTTATTCTTCGTAACGAGAAGCGTATGCTACAGGAATCGGTAGATTCACTTTTCGATAACACTAGAAAAGCAAGTGCTGTTAAAACGGATAATAACCGTGCCTTAAAATCACTTTCTGATTCCTTAAAAGGTAAACAAGGACGTTTCCGTCAAAACCTTTTAGGTAAAAGGGTTGACTACTCCGCTCGTTCGGTAATTGTAGTTGGACCAGAATTGAAATTACACGAATGTGGTCTTCCAAAAGGAATGGCTGCTGAACTATACAAACCATTTATCGTACGTAAGCTAATCGAAAGAGGCATCGTGAAAACGGTAAAATCGGCGAAGAAAATTATTGACAAGAGAGAACCAGTAGTTTGGGATATTCTTGAAAACGTAATGAAAGGGCATCCGGTATTATTAAACCGTGCTCCAACTCTTCACCGTTTAGGTATCCAGGCATTTCAGCCTAAAATGATTGAGGGTAAAGCGATTCAATTGCACCCCTTAGCATGTACGGCCTTTAACGCGGATTTTGATGGTGATCAAATGGCAGTTCACTTACCTTTAGGTTCGGCTGCAATTTTAGAAGCGCAACTTTTAATGTTAGCTTCCCACAACATCTTAAATCCAGCTAACGGTTCTCCTATTACTGTTCCTTCTCAGGATATGGTATTGGGTCTCTACTATATGACTAAGCAAAAACTTAGTACTCCAGAAGAGCCCGTTTTAGGTGAAGGTTTAACGTTCTATTCTGCTGAAGAAGCGGAAATTGCTTTTAACGAAGGCAAAGTGAATCTTAACGCTAAAGTTAGAGTTCGTGCGAACGTTGAGGAAGACGGAAAGTTAGTTCGAAAAGTTATTGAAACATCTTTTGGTAGAATCCTTTTTAACAAAGCGGTTCCTCCAACAGTAGGTTATATTAACCAAGTTCTTACCAAAAAGGCGCTGAGAGAAATTATCTCTGATATTCTTAAAGCTACGGATGTTCCTACTACTGCGAATTTCTTAGATGAAATCAAGCAATTAGGATTTATGACAGCCTTCCGCGGTGGACTTTCGTTCTCCTTAGGGGATATTATTATTCCTGAAGAAAAGGTAGCGCTGGTTAAAGATGCGCAAGAACAAGTTGAAGCTATTTTAGGTAGCTATAACATGGGTCTGATCACTAACAATGAGCGTTACAATCAAGTTATTGATGTTTGGACTACAACCAATGCTCGCTTAACAGAGCGTGCAATGCATCACTTAATCACAGATAGACAAGGTTTTAACCCAATCTATATGATGCTTGATTCTGGGGCGAGGGGTTCTAAAGAACAAATCCGTCAGTTATCTGGTATGCGTGGTTTGATGGCTAAGCCTCAAAAATCTGGATCGTCAGGTGGTGAGATTATCGAAAACCCAATTATTGCAAACTTTAAAGAAGGTTTGTCAATTCTAGAATACTTTATCTCTACTCACGGTGCTCGTAAAGGTCTTGCTGATACCGCTTTAAAAACTGCAGATGCGGGTTACTTAACGCGTCGTCTGGTTGATGTTGCACAGGATGTAATTATCACTGAAGTAGATTGCGGTACTCTTAGAGGATTAGAAGTTTCAGCCCTAAAGAAAAACGAAGAGGTTGTAGAACCTTTATACGATAGAATTTTAGGTCGTGTTTCTTTACATGACGTGATAGATCCGATCAGCAATGAGATTTATGTAAAATCTGGTGAGTTGATTAATGAGGACGAATCTGTAGCAATCGAAAATTCGCCTATCCAAATGGTGGAGGTTCGTTCTTCTTTAACTTGTGAAAGTAAAAAAGGTATTTGCTCTAAGTGTTATGGACGTAACCTAGCTACCGGTAAGATGGTACAGAATGGTGAGGCCGTAGGAGTTATTGCAGCACAGTCAATTGGTGAACCTGGAACACAGCTTACGCTAAGAACCTTCCACGTTGGGGGAACTGCCGGTAACGTATCTGAAGAAAGTTCTATCACCGCTAAATTTGATGGTACGGTTGAGTTCGACGAACTACGTACCGTAATGGGCGAAGATGGTGATGGTAAACCAGTAGAGATTGTAATCGGTCGAACCGGTGAAATGCGTTTGGTAGACCAGAAAACAGGTATCAACTTAGCAACCAATAATATCCCTTATGGTTCTTATATCTATAAGAAATCAGGTGATAAGGTTGCGAAAGGGGATGTTATCTGCCAATGGGATCCTTATAACGCGGTTATTATTTCTGAAAGCGCTGGTAAAATTCAGTTTTCTGATATTGAGCAAGGTTTTACTTATCGTGTAGAAATTGATGAGCAAACAGGCTTTATGGAAAAAGTTATTTCTGAAACTAGAAATAAGAAGCTTATTCCTACCATCGCTATTGTTAGCGAAAAAGGTGAAGAACTGAAACATTATACCCTACCAGTAGGATCTCACATTATTGTTGAGAACGGTGAGGACATTATTACGGGTAAGATCTTAGTGAAAATTCCGCGTAAATCTGCGAAAGCGGGTGATATTACGGGAGGTTTACCAAGGGTTACCGAATTATTTGAAGCAAGAAATCCATCGAATCCGGCAGTTGTGTCTGAGATCGACGGGGTGGTTTCTTACGGAAAAATTAAACGTGGTAACCGCGAAATCATCGTGGAAAGTCGTACAGGTGATGTTAAGAAATACCTGATCAACTTAAGTAAGCAAATTCTTGTTCAAGAGAATGACTTTATAAGAGCAGGAATGCCATTATCGGAAGGAGCTATTACTCCAGCTGATATTCTTGCCATTCAAGGTCCAAATAGAGTACAAGAGTACTTAGTGAATGAAATCCAAGAGGTTTACCGTTTACAAGGTGTGAAAATTAATGATAAGCATTTCGAAACCTTGGTTCGTCAGATGATGCGTAAGGTTGATATTCAAGATCCAGGTGATACCCTATTCTTAGAGAAGAGCCTTGTTCATAAGAATGACTTTATTGAGCAGAACGACTGGATTTATGATAAGAAAGTTGTAGTTGATCCAGGTGAGTCTGATACTTTAAAAGCAGGACAAATTGTTACGGCTCGTCGATTAAGAGATGAAAATTCTTTATTGCGTAGAGCAGATAAGAACTTAGTTACGGCAAGAGATGCAAATCCAGCCACTGCTAAGCCTGTATTACAAGGTATTACTAGAGCATCGCTTCAAACTAAGAGCTTCATTTCGGCGGCTTCCTTCCAGGAAACGACCAAGGTTCTTAACGAGGCAGCGGTTAATGGTAAACGCGATTACTTAGAAGGTCTTAAAGAAAATGTTATTGTTGGACATAAGATCCCAGCAGGAACAGGTATGAAATCTTACGAGAAAATTATTGTTGGCTCAAAAGAGGAATACGAAAAACTGAAAGAGCTTCACGAAGTAAAAGTTGAAGAAAAAGCTTAATTGAACAGCGATGACTGAAGAAGAGAAAAAAGCAGCTGCTATGCCTAAAGAAGGACAACTTAACGTTGAGCTTTCAGAAGAAATAGCAGAAGGAGAATACTCAAACTTGGCAATTATTAACCACTCACCGAGTGAGTTTGTAGTGGACTTTATTCGAGTGATGCCAGGTGTGCCAAAGGCCAAAGTTAAATCGAGAATCGTTTTGACTCCTCAGCATGCTAAGCGCTTCTTAAAAGCTTTAGGTGAAAATGTTCATCGCTATGAGCAACAACACGGTGAAATAACTGATATTGAGCAACCTAATATGCCACTGAATTTCGGTGGTCCACAAGGACAAGCTTAATATCAAACCGATGATACTAGAAAAGGCTCGCCAATTGGCGAGCCTTTCTTTTTTAGTCAGACTGAAATAGGTTCTTAACCTGAGTTCGATGTAAAATTAGGCCTCAGACCTCTTGTATATAGCGGGTTTTAAGCCGAAGCGCTGAAGCAATAGCGGGCTAATGTGAAGGGCTAAGGCGCCAAAAACTGCTTTTTAGAAGAGGCTTAGAAGTTTTTTCCAATAAAAGCGAAATCCTGCATCTAGTTCATTTGCTGTAGCCCGCTACAGCTGCACGATCCAGACTAGTCTTTTCCTTTTATTGAAAATCTGAGGCTATAATTTTAGGTCGAACTAAGGTTCTTAGATTTAAGATAATTTCAGGGAGAAGGGTAAAACCATTTGAAGGGCAACTGCTTTACCATTTTGCTGAGCTGGTTTCACAAAATCTGGAAGGCTGCTCACCACAGCTAGCGCCTCCTTTTCGGCCTCCAATGCGGCAGCTGCTTGCTGTTCATTCTTTGTGTCAATAGATTTGAGTACTACTGCCGATTCTACTTTTCCGCTTTTGCTTATCACAAATTGAACAAAGATGCGACCTTCAAGACCGAGCTCCTTAGCTAAAGTAGGATATTGGAAATTTTGTGATATGTGACTCATTATCGATTGCATGGCGCATTCTTTTGCCCCTTCTGCAGAAGCGGATATATCGCATCCTGTAGCAATGGGGAAATGGTCAATATCCTCTAAACTGACAATAGACTCGTTTTTAGTGTCATTTTTATGGATAAGGTCTTCTTCCTGACTTTTGTTGCAGGCGAATAATGTCATTGCCGCTAATAGGGGTACTACCGCTAGATATAGACTTTTCTTCCAAACGGAACTTTCTTTTTGATACAACATGGTAATTCTTGTTTTAATGAATGAAGAGTTAAAAAATGGGCTGGGAGCAATGGCCTTTTCCGGATAGGCTAAATCCCCGCCAAGGGTGCTACTCAGTAGCAGATGCGCATAGTTTTCAATATTTGCTTGTTTTATTAATAAAGCATCGACTTCAAATTCGTGAATCTGACGCAGTTCTTTGGCCATGAGATGAATTGAGGGGTCGAACCAAAAGAGAGTAGTTATAACCTTATAGTATAGTCTATCCCAGTGATGGTTTAAACGTGAATGGTAAAGCTCGTGCTGTACAATTAGCTCGAGGTCTTTTGATGTAAGTAGATCGTGGGGAATGAATATCCAACGACCGATACAAAAGGGATTCTTGATTTTATCATTAATCAGTACTTGGTGATTTAGGACTATGCTGTGGCTGGAGTTTTTGGCTAGGCGGATAATATAGAAAAGACCACTCAAGAAGTATAAGCTTGAAATAACCAAACCGAGGTAGTAAATGGGCTGCCAAAGAGAGAAGGATGGACTAGTAATAAGCAACTGTTCGTCCAGTTTTTTCCCTTCAATTATAATTTCAGGAAGTTGAAAACTGAAGGCAGCAGAACTTATCCAAGGCAAGCTAAACTGAGGCGCTGTGAAGGCAATTAGTAAAGCCAGGGGAGTACTTGAGAGTAGCAAAATTCTATTGATCCGATGGAAGCTAGATCTTGCGTAGAGAAACCTAAAGGATAAGTAAAAGAGACTACTAAATAGCAAGTAATAGAATAAGCTAGTGAGCATCATTTTTCTTTGTTTTTTTCTATAATGTTCAAAATATCTTGAAGCTCCTTGGTATCGACTTTTTCTTTTTCTACGAAGAAGCTTACCATTTTACTAAGACTGCCTTCAAAGTAAGCCCCCATCATTTTACCTAAAGAAAATTTTTTATACTCTTCTTTACTGATTAAAGGGAAGTAAATAAAACCTCTTCCTTTGGTCTCGTGCGAAACAAAGCCCTTTTGTTCTAAGATGCGAATAATGGTAGAAACCGTATTAATCGCTGGTTTAGGGTCATCATATAAGGCTAGAAGTTCCTTTACACTAGACTTGTTCTTCGTCCAGAGATGCTGCATTAGATCTTCTTCTGCTTTAGTTAGTTCTTTTGCTATCATAGTCCTGCAATATTAACTAAAAAAATAGTTAAACTAAAATATTAGTTGAATAATTTTTAAAACAAAAAAATCGGCATCCGAAGATACCGACTCTAAAACCTAGTAAAATGCCTACTAATCGCTACCTAAAAAGGATAGGATATAATAAGCCAAAGTGGTTAATGAAGCGAGGGCTGCAATTAAATAAGTATTGGCCGCAGCGCCTAGTGCATCTTTGGCAATAGCGTGTTCCGAAGGGTCAGCCGTATTGCTAGTCTTTAGCCAAGCCAAAGCGCGATTGCTGGCGTCGTATTCTACTGGAAGGGTAACCAAAGAGAATATTGTAATCGCCGCTTGAAGAAAGATAACCACCAAAAACACCACATTTAATGGAAATAATTGTAGGAGGAAGCTTCCGAAAATCATAACCATGAAGATAATATTGATGGCCTTGCTACTAAAGCTAACCACAGGAACCATGGCAGAGCGAAGTTCTAGCCAACGGTAGGCCGTCGCATGCTGAACGGCGTGCCCAACTTCGTGAGCAGCTACTGCAGCAGCGGCCACTGAACGACTTTCGTAAACGGATTCGCTTAGGTTTACCGTTTTGTCTTTGGGATTGTAATGATCGGTAAGTCTACCGGGTGTAGAAATAACTTGTACATCATAAATGCCATTGTCAGCTAGCATTTTTTCGGCTATCTCTCTACCACTAAGTCCATTTTGTAGCCCGATTTTCTCGTATTTACGAAACTTGCTTTTTAGTCTTCCTTGCGCAATAAAGCCCAAGATCATGAAGCCAATTAGGATAATGAAAATTGTCATTTGTTATAGATTTTAAACTTTAGCAATAATACCAAATTACATGCCTCTACCTAAGTATAAAATAATAGTTTTAGCCCTTTAAAATTTCTTTATGGCAAAAAGACCACTTATACTAGTTTGTAATGATGATGGAATTACCGCACCGGGAATTCGAAACTTAATAAAAGTAGTGAATCAACTAGGTGATGTTGTGGTAGTTGCACCGGATAGTCCTCAGTCGGCTATGGGCCATGCGATTACTATTAATGGCATTTTACGCTGCGATCCTATTAAAATTGACGATGGTCCACAAAAGGAATATAGTTGCTCTGGTACCCCAGTTGACTGCGTCAAGTTGGCAGTGAATGAAATTTTAGAGCGTAGACCTGATCTAGTGGTCAGTGGTATTAATCACGGTAGTAACTCTTCGGTAAACGTCTTGTATTCTGGCACTATGTCAGCTGCCATGGAAGGCTGTTTGGAAGGAATACCTTCCATTGGTTTTTCGCTCTGCGATTTTAGCTGGCAAGCTAACTTCGAAGAGGCTTTGCCCTTCATCAAACGCATCTGCGAAAGCGTATTGGAAAAAGGCCTAAGTGCTAAAACGGTTTTAAATGTTAATATCCCTCAGTTTAAAGGTGAGGCCTATAAAGGTATTAAGGTTTGCCGCCAAGCGAATGGTAATTGGGAGGAAGAATTTGATAGAAGAGAAGACCCGCGTTCGCGCAATTATTTCTGGCTAACGGGTAAGTTCGTAGATTACGATAAGGGTGACGATACCGATGAGTGGGCTTTAGCCAATAATTATATCTCAATGGTACCTATGACCAGCGACCTTACTGCTCATCATCTCATTGGTTCCATGAAAAACTGGGAGCTTTAATCAAATTTCCGAACAATACCGAGCGTTTCTATTTTATGAATAAACTTAATCCACGCCAAGAGCAAATTGTTGGATTTGTTTTGGGCTTGCTTTTACCTTTTATTAGCCTCTATCTCATTTTTATCATCAGACCGGAGCTTTTAGGTGTACAAAGATTTAATTATGAGGTTATTAAACAACTAAATGTAGGTCTGCTAACCTTTGGGATGCTTCTTAATGCCGCCTGCTTTTTTCTGGTTTTACGATTCAATAAAGAGCGCATGGGAAATGGTATTTTGCAGTCAACCGTACTCTTATTATTCCTTATGGTTATCTACAAATTTTTGTTGTAAAGTTTTCTGAAGCAGTCGTAAAGGCAGCAGAGCAACACTTAATTTTGGTCCAAAGATTTAAAATTGAAATACTACTTAATTGCTGGTGAAGCGAGTGGTGACTTACATGGCGCCAATCTGCTAAAAGCGTTAAAAAAATACGACGGCGCTCCGCAATTTAAAGCTTGGGGAGGTGATTTAATGGCCGAACAAGGAGCTTCATTGGTGAAGCATTACCGCGAGTTGGCTTTTATGGGCTTTGCCGAAGTGGTGCTCAATCTTCCCACGATTTTAGGGAATATTAAGTTTTGCAAACGAGATATTTTGGCTTTTCAGCCAGATGTGCTAGTTCTAATCGATTATCCCGGTTTCAATATGCGCATTGCAGAATTTGCGAAAAAGCAGGGGATACGAGTTGTTTATTATATCTCGCCTCAAATATGGGCTTGGAAGAAAAATAGGGTCTTTAAATTAAAACGCGATGTAGATCGCATGCTTACCATTCTTCCTTTCGAGAAGGATTTTTACAAGCAGTACGATATGGAGGTCGATTTTGTGGGTCATCCATTATTGGATGCGATTTCGGAAAGACCGGCTTTTAATCGTGCTCAGCGTTTGGAAGAGTTTTCCCTGAAGGGAGATGCACATATACTTGCACTTTTACCGGGAAGTAGAAGTCAGGAAATTGGCAAAATGTTACCCTTAATGGTAGAAGCAGCGGAAGCTGAAGGTTTAGAGTGGATTATTGCTGGCGCGCCCTCGCAGGACTTGGCCTTTTATCAAAATGTTTTACCAGGCAAAAAGCTTAAATTGGTTTTTGGCCGTACCTATGATATCTTAGAAATCGCCGACATAGCGCTGGTAGCATCAGGGACGGCGACTCTCGAAACAGCATTGATTGGTACACCGGAGGTGGTTTGCTATAAAGGTAATTGGATGAGCTATTTTATTGCTCGAATCTTGGTTAAGATTAAGTACATCTCCTTAGTCAACTTAATAATGGATAGAGAATTAGTGAAGGAATTAATTCAAGAACACTTTACTCTTGGTGAAATACAAGCCGAATTACGAAAGTTGGGGGACGATCGAAGGCGAAAAGAATTACTTAATTCCTATCAACAGTTAAGGGAGAAGTTAGGTGGTTCAGGAGCCTCCGACAAAGCAGCGCAATTGATTTATGAGGATATTTCGTCTTAGACTGATCTTAGTTTTACTAGTTTGTACTACTGCAATCCATGCGATGGAGTTGCGGGTCCGTCTATTTTCTGCATCAGACGTAAGGGAGACTATTATTACTACTGATAGCATTGACTTTTGTCTCTTAGCGCTAGATGAGCAAGGGAAGGTTATCGACACCATTTATGATGTTTTTGCAGATGATAGTCTCCGTACCTTTTATTTGAGTAATACGCCCCAAGGTTTAAGTGTGAAAAGAGGTCAGCGGGCTTTAGGTGTTTTTAAAACGGTATTGTTTAAGGGCTTAGATTCTTTGCAACAGTTTCGCATCCGAGCCAATAAAAAGGAGCGTGCCTATTATGGTGATATAGAAATTGTAAACCAGAGCAATCACTTGCATTTAATCAATCGCGTTAATTTAGAGCTTTATGTAGCCGGGGTGGTTGAAAGCGAGGCGGGACACGTGCCCGAGTCAGAGTTTTTTAAAGCCCAAGCAGTTTTAGCGCGCACCTTTGCTCTTAAAAACCTTAACAAACACACTAAGGAAGGCTATAACCTTAAAGATGATGTAAGCTCACAAGTGTATCACTCTCGAGCACATTATACACATAAAGATTTAATCGAAAAGGCGGTCGCTTTAACGCGAGATACGATATTGGTGGGCGACGATTGTGAGCCGATATTGAGCGTTTTTCACGCCAATAGTGGAGGGTTTACGGTTAATTCGGAGGACGTTTGGCTGCGATCTATTGATTACCTAAAAGCGGCGGAGGATAGTTTTAGCATAGGGGTAGGATCTTATAGCTGGACGAAGGAAATTTCTAAGGAGCGTTACTTTAATTATTTCGCCAAAATGATGGGCGTGAAGAATAACCTAGAATTTCAGAAGGCAGTATTAAATCTCCATCAAGAAGGCAGGCAAAGCCATTTTAGCTATCAGGGCAGAAGCTTAAAACTAACGAAAGTGCGCAATGATTTTAGGTTAAAATCAACCTATTTTAGGGCTGAAATTAAGGATGACAAGGTGATTTTAAATGGTTTTGGCTTTGGTCATGGCGTGGGGCTATCGCAAGATGGCGCCATTGCAATGAGTAAAAAGGGTTATTCGTATAAGGAAATATTATGTTTCTATTTCCAATCAGTTGACCTAGAGTCCTTACAATATCGGCAAATACCTTAGTTACCAATCTATGTAAGCGCGATGCTAGTGAATGATTAAATTTAGGGCAAGAAGAAAGGCTTGCCTTTAAAAATCCTATATTTGCACAAGCTGGGGGAGCAGTAATGGTAACTAAAATTTCAAAGGTTTATGCTAAGGAAAATTATCCTTCGTAATTCTGATCGTTTTTTATCCCGCTGGATCGTACTGGTTTTTGATTTATTGGTAATATCAGCTACCTATCAAGCTTCAGCTGTATTACGGTATAATTTTGAGATTTCCGCTGTCCCTCCCGGACTAATTTTAACGAAGCTCCCTTTCCTCTTAACAGCCTATTTAATCGGTTTTACCATTAGCAAATCGCATGTTGGTGTAATCCGTCATACAGGTGTTTCTGATGCTTATGCAATTTTTAGAGGTGGCTTAATTTCGCTACTAATTTTATCTTTTGGTAGCAACTTAGCTTTTTATTACGAGCCTCAGTTCATGGCTTATCTCGTAATTCCTAATTCTGTTTTAGTTATCCATTTTTTACTGGGTATTGTTGTGCTAATTGGTTCACGCTTTGCCGTAAAAATACTTTTCTTTCGCTTCCAAACTCAAACTAAAATTAAGGCGACGAGCGTAATGATTTACGGAGCAGGTGCTTCGGGAGTGATTACTAAAAACACTCTAGAACACGATACAAGCCGGGAATACGATATTGTTTGTTTTATTGATGATAATCCCAAGAAAATCGGAAAATCAATCGAGGGAATTCCCATCTTGCCAAACGATAAAGCCTTGAGCGATGCCTATTTAGCTAAGAATAGAGTAGATCAAGTAATTCTTTCCATTCAAACGGGTATTTCCGTGAAACGGAAGAATGAGATTGTAGATCAGTGTTTAAATTTAGACCTAAAGGTAAAGGTTATTCCGCCTGTTGATAGCTGGATTCAAGGGGAACTTAGTACCAAACAAATTAAATCAGTTCGCATCGAAGACTTACTAGAGCGCGAAGAGATAAAGCTTGATAGCCAGAACGTACAGCGCGAAATTGAAGGTAAAAAGGTTTTAATAACGGGTGCGGCTGGTTCGATCGGAAGCGAGATAGTAAGACAAGTTTTACATTACAAGCCCAAGCAAGTGGTTCTCTTAGATCAAGCAGAGTCGCCCATGTATGAGCTCAGCTTAGAGTTGAAAAATAGATTTAAAAACTTCGACGCTATTGCTGAATGCGTAATTGCAGATGTACGTGATCGTTTGCGTTTGGAAAAGGTTTTCACTGCCTTTGAACCTGATATTATTTTCCATGCAGCCGCTTATAAGCATGTACCTTTAATGGAAGATAATCCTTATGAAGCGGTAGGGGTGAATGTGCTTGGAACAAAAAATATGGCCGACTTAGCGGTGAAGTTCGGGGTAGCCAAATTTGTAATGGTAAGTACCGATAAAGCGGTAAATCCTACTAATGTAATGGGGGCCACTAAACGCACGGCTGAATTATATACCCAAAGCTTGGGTTCTAAAGATAAAGTGGGCACACAATTTATAACCACTCGCTTTGGTAATGTGTTAGGATCAAATGGTTCGGTTATTCCCGTTTTTAGAAGACAGTTAGAAAAAGGTGGACCTATTACCTTAACGCACAAAGACATTACGCGGTATTTCATGACTATTCCCGAGGCTTGTAATTTGGTTTTGGAGGCCGGCTCTATGGGAAATGGCGGTGAAATATTTGTTTTTGACATGGGTGATTCTGTGAAGATCTATGATCTCGCTAAGAAAATGATTAAACTTTCGGGCTTTGAGCTGGGCAAGGATATGGAAATTGTGGAAGTAGGCTTACGTCCTGGAGAAAAACTATATGAAGAACTTCTAACTGGTAAAGAAAATACCTTAGAAACACATCACCCTAAAATTATGATTGCTCAGACAGCGGTAATGGATGCCAATTCCATTCAATTAGCTATAGAAAGAGTTCGTGTAGCTTTGCAGTCTAATGATAATTTAGCTTTAGTATCTTCTTTAAAAAGTTTAGTTCCTGAGTTTATTAGTAATAATTCAATTTACGAGTCCTTAGATCTACACGCGCAAGCTAAATGAGAAAGCTCCTTACCTGTTGTTTGCTAATCGTAATAATTCCGATTGTAACACAAGCCCAGTACCTCTATCAGCATTTAAATTTTCTTGGTAACCTCCAGTCAGAGTCAAATTTATACGAACTTGATGCAGACTTCCATAGTTCAGTTCGCCCGCTTAATGAGCGTCAGATGGAGGAAATTCAAAAACCACAGGAGCATACTTACACTAAAAACGCATCTTGGTTTAACCGTAAAGCTTGGCATGAGCACTTGGTTCATGTGGAAGATGAAAAGTATGCCATTACCATCGATCCTTTGGTTAATTTCCAATTAGGTTTGGAAGGGGGTGAGGAACAATACCGTTATATCAATACTCGCGGTTATTTACTGGAAGGAAGGATAGGTAAAAATTTAACTTTTTATTCCACCTTTCTGGAGAATCAGGGACGCTTTTCTGATTACATCAGTCAGTATGCACGTCGTAGGAGGGTGATACCAGGGCAAAGTAGTTCGATAAGGGGTTTTGGAGAAGGAAGTTATGACTTCGGCTATGTGGCAGGTGAGGTGAGTTATAGTCCGAATGAGTTTTTTGCCTTTACCGCCGGCCAAGGAAGAAATTTCTTTGGGGAGGGTTATCGATCTATGCTGCTTTCAGACGGAAGTTTTAGTTATCCTTTCTTTCGCATCGAAACTACTTTTTGGAAGTTTAAATATGTAAATCTCTTCACACAGATGTACGATTTGCGGCGCGAAGCCATGATTACACCAGAAAATTTTGCCCGTAAATATTTAAGCTCTCATTATTTAAGTATCAATATTACACCGCGCCTTAATTTTAGTGTTTTCGAAGCTATTATGTTTGGTGATAGTACGCAACAAGAAGGCTTGGATGTTAGCTTTTTGAATCCCATCATTTTTTACCGACCGGTAGAATTTGCCGTAGGCTCTCGTAATGGTAATGCTTTATTGGGCGCAGCTTTTTCGTATAAAACTTTCAATAGACAAATGGTTTACGGTCAGTTTGTTTTAGACGAATTTCAATTATCATCCATCTTGGCACAAGAAGGCAGCTGGGTCAATAAATATGGCTTTCAGCTGGGTTATAAAATGTACGATGCCTTTAAGGTGAAAGGTCTATTTCAAAGGCTAGAGTATAATACGGCACGTCCGCATACCTATCAGCACCGAGAAGTTTTAACCAATTATGCACATTACGGCTCTCCACTGGCTCATCCTTGGGGTGCTAATTTCCACGAAGTAATTTATCAAGCTATCTATCAGAAAAACCGCTGGGAAGGCGACTTACAATTTAACTTCGGGAGAATGGGAGCGGATGCTGCTGGCTCTAACTGGGGGTCAGATATCTACTTATCTTACGACAGTAGAGAGCAAGATTTAGGCAATGAAATTGCGCAAGGAATAAGTGCTAATTATTTTTACCTGCAAGCGAGAGCAGCTTACGTTCTTAACACGAGTAGTAATTTGAAGCTGGAGCTGGGCTTTCGTTATCGTAACTTCACACCGGATGTAGCAGAAAATGTAAAAACCACGGCTATGCTTAATCAAGAAAGTGCAATGCTTTTCTTTGGCTTGCGTACAGAAATGTTTAATCGCTATTACGATTTGTAAAATCATGCTGAAAGAGTTTAAACCAACCATTTTGTTTTTGGTGAAGTTCTTCGCCATTTATTTGGTTTTCAGTACCCTTTATGGGCTTTATATTGCAGGTTTCGATAGAGATAATGTGCTTGACCCTATCACGCGAGTTGTAGCTAATAATTGTGTGTCAACGGCCTCAGCTATCGGATATGAAACTGAAGTGGTTCAAGATGATCATCAGCGAAGGGATACCGAAGAAGAACAAACTTTTGATAGTATTTGGCTCGATAATGTTTATGCTGTTTCCGTAGAAGAAGGTTGTAATGGAATAAATATTATGATTCTTTTCGCCGCTTTCGTGGTGGGCTTTGGAGGAAGGATAAAAAATATGCTTTGGTTTATTCCTTTTGGTTTGATATTTATTCACTTGGCTAATATTGGGCGCCTTTTGCTCTTATGCTTATTAAACGTAGAGTGGGGGGGTAGAGGTTTTCACTTTTTCCATAAATATGGCTTTACCGCGGTATTATACCTCGCTATCTTGGTACTTTGGTATCTGTGGGTAATGCATCTCAATGGAAAGACTTCCTTCAAAAGTAAATCAAAGGCCAAGGATGTTTAGAGGTTTTGGATATGCCCGAATATTGTTTATCCTTTTCGGGGCGATGGGGCTCTTTTTCGTTTATTTCTTTCAGCATTACCTTGATTTCCATTCGGTATTCTTTAAAGGACAATGGCCGCAGGAACTGAATTACTCAACTGATTTTGTAGAGGTAGAGAGTTTTCCTTTTGTAGTAAACAAAGTGGGACGCTACTTACTAAATGACCTTTTCACAATTGCCATCATTTATGGCCTATTCTATGAAAAAAAATACTTGCGTTTCGCCTTTATAGTGCTACTTTTTGGATTAATCTTTTTATTGCCGACTTATCTTTTCATCTATTTGGCCAAGCCTTCAGGCTTTAGTTCTTTGCTAAGCCATTTACATCGTATAGTACTAAACCCGGTATTAATGATGCTCCTTATTCCTGCTTACTTCTATCAGCGCCGTATAAGTCAAGAAAAGGACTAAGCTCAATTTCCTTAAAACTTGGGTTCGAGGTGAAATTAGGCTTAGCAGTGTTTATTCTGTAAAAATGAAGATCCTGTATCTGACCCATTCCATGTAACAATCTGCCGCTGCAGGATCCAGGCTAGTCCTTTCTATTTATTGGAAATCTGAGGTACTAATTTGAGCTCGAGCATAGATTTTAAACTTTTTCATACTTTTTCTGTTTTATTGTCGTAACATCAAATTCTATGATGTACTTTTGTTCAGTGTTTAAACATTAAAATTATTTTTAAAAATGAAAATCAATAACAAAATTATTGCCTTAGTCTTTACAAGTGCTCTTGTAGCTTGTAATAATGCGCCTGAAACTGCTGTTGAAGCAAGCGATGCGCAAGAAGTAAAAACGGAAACTGCTGAAGCCGCTATGTACACAGTTAACACTGGCAGCGACGAAGTGGTATGGGAAGGTTACAAAACTTTTGCACTTGGTGATGCTCACACGGGTACTATCCAAGTTAGTGAGGGAAACTTTATGGTAGAAGGGGATCAGTTGGTAGGTGGTTCATTCATTATTGACATGACCTCTATTAATAATGCTGATTTAGCTGAAAGCCCTGAGTATAAAGCGAAATTAGAAGGTCACTTAAAGAGTGCTGATTTCTTCGCTGTAGATTCATTCCCAACCGCTAAATTTGAAATTACTTCCGCTGAGGCTGTAGCAGCTGGTGATTCTACTGGCGCAACTCACAATGTAAGTGGAAACTTAACCTTACGTGGTATTACTAAAAACGTTACTATACCCGCAATGGTGGAAATGACTGATGCTGGTATTAATTTCGCTACTCCAGAATTCGTAATTGACCGCAGTAAATGGAATGTTAAATTCCGTTCTACTTCTTTTTCTGAGTTTGCTGACATCGCAAAAGATAACATCATCGATAATAATATTAAGCTTTCTGTAAAGCTTATGGCGTCTAAAGCTTAATCACTTAATCTTTAGATTTGGTTTTAAGGCCGCTGGATTAACCAGCGGCTTTTTTTATTTTCGGGCTAAACCTAAAATATGTCTGATTATAAAGAACGCTTAGCCATTAAGAGTTGGGCGGAAGACGATCGTCCTAGAGAAAAGTTTAGCAACAAAGGGCGCTCATCTCTTAGCGATGCCGAATTAATCGCCATCCTTATTGGCAGCGGTAACCGACAAGAGTCTGCTGTCGATCTATCGAAGCGCATCTTAAATTCAGTAGAAGGCAATTTGAATCAATTGGCGCGTTTGACCTTGCAGGATTTAATGGACTTTAAGGGTATTGGTGAAGCCAAAGCCATATCTATTGCCACCGCTCTGGAAATAGGTAAACGAAGAAACCTGTCCGAGGCCTTAGAAAGAAAGAGTATAAAAAGTAGCGGGGCCGCTTATAGTATCCTACAACCATTAATTGGCGATATAGGCCACGAAGAGTTTTGGGTGCTTTACCTAAACAATCATAATAAATTGATTCGCTCCCTTTGCATTAGTAAAGGTGGAATAACAGGCACAGTAGTAGATCTTCGCCAGATTTTCAATAGTGCTTTACGAGAGCAAGCTACCTCCATTATTTTAGCACATAATCATCCCAGCGGCAACACGAAACCTAGTCAAGCCGATCTTAATTTAACCCGTAAAATAGCCGAGTCGGGTAAAATTCTCGACATTGTAGTCTTGGACCATTTAATCGTTACGGAAAAGGCCTACTACAGTTTTAAAGACGAGGGCGACATTTAGTCAAACTCACCTTATTTGATTTCCGAATTAGCCTCTATCTTTGCAGTATGCTCTTATTTTACACTAGCACTCTTACTCCCCGAATTAAATATATAAGCCGCTTAATCTTTCAAGATTTATTAGGGCTCAGTATTCGGTATACTCACGACAAAGAAGAGTATCTACATTCAACTTTACCTAAAATAAATTACTCGCGAGACCCGCTGCAGAGTGGGATTTTCCTGCAATCGGTCAATCTTCTCTTCGAATCGGATATCTCAGAGCAAGAAGTGAAATCAGGTACCTATAAAGGAGTAGTAACCATGTTTCCCACGGGCCGGCAGTCACTTTTACCTTTCGATCCGCTAGCCGCTAGTTTCTTTTTGGTAAGCCGCTATGAAGAATATATGCCTTTTATAGCTGATATACACGGGCGTTTTCCTGCCAAAGAAAGTATCATGTACAGATTAGGCACATTAAACAAACCTTTGGTTAATGCTTACGCAGAAATACTCGCCAGTTTATTAGAGGAACATAATTCTAATATTGTTTTTAAACGTCCCACCTATCGTTTTTATAATTCGGTGGACATTGATAATGCTGCTGCTTTTTTAGGAAAAGGAATTTTTCGCGTTATCGGTGGCTACATGCAAGATGTTTTATCTTTAAACTTTAAGCAAATAGGGGAACGCAGCCGTAGTTTGGTTTTTGGAAAAAAAGATCCATTTGATACTTTCGATTATGTACTTGCCATGCAGAAGAAGTACAAATTCTCTACAATATATTTTGCGCTTTTCGCGCGGATGGGACAATACGACCGAAGCTTAACGCGCTATTCGTCTCGCTTACAGCGCTATGTAAAGGGTATTGCAGATTTTTGTGAAATGGGAATTCATCCTTCTTATCGTTCTAATGAAAATTTCGAATGGCTGGAGGAAGAAATCACGAGCCTGCAAAGAGTGCTTAAAAAGGATATCAAGAAAAGTCGTCAGCACTTTTTAAAGATACATTTCCCCTCTACTTTTCGCAATCTTCTACAACTAGAAATCAGCGATGATTACTCCATAGGTTTTGCTTCAGAACATGGTTTTCGAGCCGGAATTTGCACACCATTTAGGTTTTACGATATTGAGCAAGAGGTGGAAACGCCATTAATAATGCACCCTTTTCCCTTTATGGATGGTACCTTCATTTACTATTTAAGGCTTTCGCCAGATGAGGCTTTAAAGCATATTCTGGAATATATTGAAACCTATCGTCGCTATGGTGGTGAGTTTATCCCCATATGGCACAATCGCATTTACAGTGAGAAAGAAGAAGAATGGAAAGGCTGGAATAATGTGTTTGAAGAAATGGTGAAAGCAGCTGTATGATTAATTATCGTGACCATAATTACATTGATATAGAGAAGTATAACAATTGTGTTCAACGTAATAACCAAAAAATACCCTATGCCTTATCTTGGTATTTAGACTCGGTTTGCGAACAATGGGATTGTTTGGTACTTGACGATTACGATGCAGTTTGGCCTTTGCCTTTTCGCAGAAAATTCGGGATTAAATATTTTTTTCGACCCTTTGCCATTCAGCAACTAGGGGTTTTTAGTAAGCAGCCTTTAAGTGAAGAACAAATTTTAGCTTTTCAACAGAAGTTGAGCGAGAATTGCCGTTTTGCAGATGTTTATCTGAACGAAAATCAAATAGTTAACTCCCTTTCTAATAAGTGGGAGGTGAAAAAACAAACCAATTTGGTTTTGAAACTCAAACGTTCTTATCAAGAAGTTTATAAAGGTTATAGCAGCAACCTTAAGCGTAAACTAAAGAAACAGCAGCAGACAAATTTCGATTTGTTTGAAAGTGATGGTCCACAGGTTCTCCTTGATTTGTTTAGCGCCAATAAAGGGGAAGAATTGAAACTTTCCTCCGAGTTTTTCCGCTCCATGGAAAAGGCCATGTTTCAGCTTTTACATCGAGGTTTAGCGAAAGTATTTACCATTTACGGTGGCCCCAATCAATTATTGGCAGGGGTATTTTTTGTCGAATATCAAGGGCGTTCTATATTCTTGTTTTCGGCTGTGTCGCCCATAGGTAAGGACTTGGATGCGATGACTTATTTAATAAATGAATATCTCATTTACAATTCAGAGCGCTTAGAAGAACTGGATTTTGAAGGATCAGAGAATAAAGGCTTGGCACGTTTCTACGCTTCCTTTGGTCCAGAAGTACGCAGCTATAATCATCTAAAATACAACGGTTTGCCCTGGCCGATTTCGCTTTTAAAATAATGGCAAAAAAATACAAGCATCTCTTTTTCGACCTCGATCATACGCTTTGGGATTTCGAAAAGAATTCTAAGCAAGCTTTAATCGAACTTTACGATTCATATGGATGGGAGCCCATTTTAAACCTTCCAGTAGATGAGTTTTTACAGTGCTACTATCTAAAAAATGATGAGATGTGGGCCTTATATCGCGCTCATAAAATTGATAAGGCCACTTTACGCCACCGCCGTTTCGCGGAAACCTTCGCAACCTATAATTATCAGCATGATGAGAAAGTGGCCAATTTTGAACAGGATTATATTAAGCTAGCACCCCAAAAAACAGCGCTCTTTCCCGGTTGCATAGCCATGCTCCAATCTTTGCAAGATCAATTCGAGATGCACATCATAACCAATGGATTTGAAGAAACCCAGCATATTAAATTAGCGCGAAGCGGACTATCACCCTTTTTTGATAAAATTATTACCAGCGATAAGATTGGCGTGAATAAACCCGAAGCTAAAATTTTTATCGAAGCCATGCGCCAGGCGGGAGCAGATCGGAAAAATGCCTTAATGATTGGCGATAATTTACTAGCCGATATTATTGGTGCACGTAATGTAGGAATGGATCAAGTCTTTTTTAATCCCTACGCCAAACAACATCATGAAAAGGTGAGTTTCGAAATCAAAGCCCTGAGTGAATTGACAGCATTACTGCTCTAATTTTTTTACCGGATACTTTTTATAGTGAAAGGCTTCATATTGATAAGCACCACTATACGGGTTGAGTTGAGCGTGCATGCGCGTGCTGATATAGTCACCTCGGTTAATGCCCGACATATGAACCTCACCCTGCACTGGTTTTAAGGTGAAGTAAAACTTACATAAAATTGTATCTCCGATAGCTAGACCCACAGTATTAGGATCTACTTTTTCCACTTTCATTATGGCCATGTTATTGGTTCCCATTAATGGGTTTAAAACCTTTAAGTTGATAGGGAAAGTTTCCAGTTGCTCAAAGCGCGCTTCCTGACTAAAGGACAAAAAGGGCGTTAATAGAAGCAGGCTGAAAAGCAATTTGCACATAGATCTAGATTTAGCGCTAAGATAAGTCTTGATTTTTTCTGAACCATACTTTTCTAGTAATCGACTCAAGTAAATTATTTAGCTGCGTTTTATAGGTCAAAGTTCTTAATATTTGAGATCGATTTAAAATTTAGCCTCAGACCTCTTAAAAATAGTGGGTTTTAAGCCAAAGCGATGAAGCAATAGTGGGCTATTGCGATGGGCTCAGGCGCATAAAACCGCCTTTTAGAAAAGGTTAATACGTTTTTTTCGATAAAAGTGAAAATCCTGCATCTAGCCCATTTGCTGTAGCCCGCTACACCTGCACATTCTAGATTAGTCTTTTCCTTCTTTTGAAAATTTGAGGCTAGAATTTAAGGTCGAACTCAGGTTTAATACCTGAGCTTAATTCTTAAATTTGCACAACTCAAAAAATGCGCAATGCAACAGCAAACTCCCTATACTCCTAATAATAAAGTAAGAATAGTTACCGCAGCCTCCCTATTTGATGGTCACGATGCAGCAATTAATATCATGCGCCGTATCATTCAAGCCACTGGCTGTGAGGTAATTCATCTTGGCCACGACCGCTCCGTGGAGGAAGTGGTGAATACCGCTATTCAAGAGGATGCACAAGCCATAGCCATGACATCTTACCAAGGAGGGCATATAGAATACTTCAAGTATATGCACGACCTTTTAAAGGAAAAGGGTGCGCCTCATATAAAAATCTTCGGCGGCGGCGGTGGCGTAATCCTTCCCGAAGAAATTCAAGAACTACACGACTACGGCATAGATCGAATTTATTCACCCGATGATGGTCGCTCTATGGGCCTGCAAGGGATGATAAATGATATGATTCAACGTTGCGATTTTCCCACGGGATTGAGCATTAACGGTGAGTTAGATCGGATTAGTGAGAAGTCTAAACCCGACATTGCAAAAATAATTTCCGCGGCCGAAAATAACATGGAGGCCAATAAGGAGGCTTTAGATAAAATTGACGCTATGGCGGCACAATCTAAAACGCCAGTATTAGGAATAACCGGAACAGGTGGGGCAGGAAAAAGCTCGCTGGTAGATGAGTTAGTGCGTCGCTTTTTAATCGATCACCCCGAAAAAACATTGGGAATTATCTCGGTAGATCCTTCCAAGCGCAAAACGGGTGGAGCCCTTTTGGGAGATAGAATACGGATGAACGCGATTAAAAATGACCGGGTTTATATGCGTTCCTTGGCCACGCGCCAATCCAATCTTGCCCTGAGCAAACATGTACAAGAGGCGGTAAATATTTTAAAAGCGGCCCAATACGATTTAATCATTTTAGAGACTTCTGGAATTGGCCAGAGTGACACCGAAATTATCGAGCACAGTGATGCTTCCATGTATGTGATGACGCCTGAATACGGCGCAGCAACGCAGTTGGAAAAAATCGATATGCTGGATTTCGCAGACATTATTGCTCTTAATAAATTCGATAAACGCGGCGCCCTTGATGCTTTGCGTGATGTAAAGAAACAATACCAACGGAACCATAATTTATGGGATGCAGACACGGATACAATGCCGGTATATGGCAGTATCGCCAGTCAATTTAACGATCCCGGAACTAATGCTTTATATCGTGCCTTAATTGATACTTTGGTTCATAAAGCGGGTGCCGTTCACCTGAAAAGTGACTTCCGCAGTACGGGTGAAATGAGCGAGAAGATTTACATTATCCCTCCCAATCGTACTCGTTACTTATCCGAAATTTCAGAAGCGAATCGCGCTTACGATAAGCGAGCGAAGGAACAGGCTGAGGTAGCTCAAAAGCTTTACGGTTTATACCAAGCGACGTTATCTTTCGGTGGTCCAGATTTGTTACAAGAAGAAGCAGCGACCCTGAATGAAGAAGGTACAATAGGTGAATTGATTAGCAAATTCGTGGAGTTGCGCAAAGACCTTGATCCTCACTATTGGGATATTATAACCGAGTGGGAAGGCAAGGTGAAAAAATATCGCGACGAACTTTATACATTCTCCGTAAGGGGCAATGAAATTAATATTAAAACCCATACCGAGTCGCTTTCACATACCATGGTGCCTAAGGTTTCCTTGCCGCGTTACCAAGCTTGGGGCGATTTGTTATTATGGAATTTGAAGGAAAATGTACCGGGTGAGTTTCCTTTCACTGCGGGGATTTATCCTTTCAAGCGCACCGGCGAAGACCCTACCCGTATGTTTGCGGGGGAAGGTGGCCCAGAAAGAACCAACCGTCGTTTCCACTATGTAAGCCAGGATATGCCGGCGGCGCGTTTAAGTACCGCCTTCGATTCGGTTACGCTGTATGGAAACGATCCTGATTATCGTCCTGATATTTACGGTAAAATCGGTAATTCAGGTGTTAGTATTTGCACCTTAAGTGATGCGAAGAAATTGTATTCAGGTTTTAATTTATCCGAGCCTACCACTTCGGTAAGTATGACCATTAATGGTCCTGCCCCGATGATTTTAGCTTTCTTTATGAATGCCGCTGTCGATCAGCAATGCGAGATTTACATTCGTGAAAACGGCCTAGAATCGAGTGTAGAAGCGAAGTTTAAAGAACTTTACGACGATCGTAATTTAGAGCGTCCATATTACCAAGGTTTGGCCGAGGGTGAAGCTAAAGATCGCATAGAACTCGAGCCTTTGAGCAATATCTCAGTAAAAGGGCATCTACCGAAAGGGAATAAGGGCTTAGGCTTAATGTTATTGGGTTTAACCGGCGACCAGGTTTTAGAGCCAGCCGTATACGCTGAAATTCGTAAAAAAACCTTAGCGGTGGTGCGCGGAACGGTTCAAGCGGATATTTTAAAAGAAGATCAGGCACAAAACACTTGTATTTTCTCTACCGAATTTGCCCTGCGTTTAATGGGTGATGTACAAGAAAGCTTCATCAATAATCAGGTGAGAAACTTCTATTCGGTATCCATTTCTGGTTACCATATTGCTGAGGCGGGCGCCAATCCCCTTACCCAACTAGCCTTTACTTTGGCCAATGGTTTTACTTATGTAGAATACTATTTGAGCCGTGGCATGGATATCAACGATTTTGGTCCGAACTTAAGCTTTTTCTTTAGCAATGGTGTAGATCCAGAATATGCTGTTATTGGCAGAGCGGCCCGCAGAATTTGGTCCAAAGCCATGGATAGAAAGTACGGCGCTAATCCGCGTGCGCAGATGTTGAAATATCATATCCAAACTTCGGGACGTTCCTTACACGCGCAGGAAATCCAGTTTAATGATATTCGTACCACTTTGCAGGCTTTATATGCGATTTACGATAATTGCAACTCTTTGCATACTAATGCTTACGATGAGGCAATTACTACACCGACGGAAGAAAGTGTGCGCAGAGCAATGGCTATTCAGATGATTATCAATAAAGAGTTAGGGCTAACGCAAAACGAAAACCCCATTCAAGGTAGCTTTATTATCGAAGAATTAACCGACTTGGTGGAAGAAGCGGTGCTTGCCGAATTTGATCGCATCACCGAAAGGGGCGGCGTATTAGGGGCCATGGAAACCATGTACCAACGCGGTAAAATTCAGGAAGAGAGCTTGTATTACGAAACCCTAAAACACAACGGGGATTTACCGATTATTGGGGTAAATACTTTCTTAAGTTCGGAAGGTTCGCCTACAACCCGACCAGGTGAAATTATTCGTGCCACAACCGAAGAAAAGGAAGCACAAATCACCAATCTTCGTGCTTTACAAGAACGTAATCAGGATACTGCCAATGCTTGGTTGGAGAAACTACAAGCCACGGCTATTGCCAACGAAAACATGTTTGAGGTGCTTATGGAAGCCACTAAGTTTTGCAGCCTAGGGCAAATTACCAGCTCTCTTTTTGAAGTAGGAGGGCAGTATCGCCGTAATATGTAAGTATAACACCTTTTAAAGTTGAAGTAAAGTGGCGTTCTGAAAATTCAGAGCGCCTTTTTTTTTTCAATTTTTCCTGTCCGTTATCGGACAATGTAATACGCACCATTAATAATATTAACTTTCTTCGCTACAACAACTATCAAATAATCAAGGCAATGAAATTAATTATTGAAGGATTAACGAAGACTTATGCAAATGGTGTAAAGGCATTGGACAATGTTTCACTGGAAATTGGCAAAGGGATGTTTGGCTTACTCGGCCCGAATGGTGCCGGAAAGTCATCATTAATGCGAACCTTAGCGGGTTTGCAAGATGCCGATCAGGGAACCTTGATGTTGAATGATATTGATATTTTAAAATCGCCCGAAGAGCTTCGTAAAAACCTAGGTTATTTACCCCAAGAGTTTGGCGTTTATCCTAAAATTACTGCCTATCAATTATTAAATCACTTGGCTATTTTAAAGGGGGTTAAAAATAAAGGCGAGCGCAAAGATTTGGTTGAACATCTTCTGCAAAAGGTAAATTTGTATGACAAGCGCCATAAAGTGGTAAAAGGCTTTTCCGGTGGAATGAAGCAAAGAATCGGTATTGCGCAGGCCCTAATAGGCAATCCCCAACTTATAATTGTTGATGAACCCACGGCGGGCTTGGACCCGGGAGAGCGTAACCGTTTTCATAACCTTTTGGCCGATGTAGGCAGTGAGGTGATCGTTATTTTAAGTACCCATATTGTGGATGACGTGCGCGAACTCTGCACGGAAATGGCCATTATGAACTTAGGAAGGATTATTTATAACGGTGGACCGGAAGATGCCATCGCCACCTTAGAAGGTCAGGTATGGGAGAAACGCATCGAACGTGAAGAACTGAGTGACTATAAAAATCAGTACCATGTGATCTCTGAAAAGATGATTGCGGGTAAACCGCTTATTCATATTCAGTCGGAAGTGTTACCGGCAGAGGGTTTTAAAGCGGTTGCTCCTAATTTAGAAGATGTATTTTTCTCTTCTATTATGAGTAGTTCTGAAAGTGTAACCATATAATCGCCCATCCATGTTCAAAGAAATTTTTTCACGAGAACTCGGTGCCGCCTTACGCGTGCCCATGGTTTATATTTTCACTTTCGTATTCGCTCTAATGGCCTTTATGGCTATCGTAAGTGATAGCGTAATGATTGGTGGAGCGATAGGAGCAGTGCATAAGAATGCCCCCCATATTGTAACTACTTTCGTAACCATTTTGTCCATTTTCGGATTGCTCTTTGCAGTGGCTTTTTTCAATAATGCCGCTTTACGCGATTTCAATAATAACTTCGACGAAATCCTCTTTACCACTCCTCTTAACAAAGCTGCCTATTTCTTTGGCCGTTTTTTAGGCGCTTTGGTTTTAAGCACCATTCCTCTCATTGGTGTTTTTCTGGGAGTTTATTTAGGAACCTTATTAGGGCCGGTTTTCGATTGGATACCCGCTGAGCGCTTAGGGCCAACTCCTTGGGAGGCCTTCCTTACTAATTACCTCTTATTTATAGTTCCCAATATGTTTTTAAGTGGGGCTTTAATTTATGCGATGGCACAAAAATGGCGCAGCACCATAATCTCTTTCGTTGGGGCCTTGATTATCATTATTGGTTATATCATTTCGGGTAATTTACTGAGCGATATTGAGAATGTGCAAATAGCAGGATTAAGTGATCCTTTTGGTATAAGAGCCTATTCGGTAGATAGCCGTTATTTCACGACGGTAGAAAAAAACACCTTGGGCCCCAGCTTTAGCGGTATCCTTCTTTACAATCGCCTAATATGGATGAGCCTAGGCCTCTTAATATTATTGGTTTCTTACTTCAGTTTCAAACCTCAAAAGAACCCTAGCGCTTCGCGTTTTAGGTTTAGGAAAAAAGTGAAGGATATAGCGAGTAAAAGCAATATTCCTCTCGGTGCTTTACCTAAAGTTAGTTTGCAGTACCAGGGAATGGGCTGGCAACATTTTATGAGCTTCTTTAAAGATGCTAGTCGCAGTATTTTAAAGAATACGGTCTTCAAGATTCTGGCGGCTTTTGCCTTAATTCTTCTTAGCACCGATCTTATAAATGGCTTCGAGTACTTTGGTTTAAAGAGTTACCCTTTAACCTATAAAATGCTCGATACGATTGCTGGTTCTTCGGGGATTTTTATGATGATAATAATGGTGTTTTTTAGCGGAGAATTAGTGTGGCGCGACCGCTCTTCCCATATTGATGAAGTGATTGGTGCGACGCCACACCGTGCTTTTAATCAGCTCTTAGCGCAGGCCTTTGCCCTGGTCTACGTCGCTTCATTTTTATACCTAATTTACATGCTGGCTGCTATTTTAGCCCAATTAGGACAAGGCTTTACCAATATTGAACTCAGTCTTTATTTAAGGCAGTATATCTACAGTCAGTTACCGCTTTATATTTTTTATGCCTGTTTGCATCTCTTTATTCAGGTGCTAATAAACAACAAGTATCTGGGTTATTTCATCTCGGTTTTAAGTCTATTCGTTTTAGACATTCTTTGGAGTGTTTTAGACGTAAGCACCAATATGTTGTCACTTAATGGCGGACCTTCCATCAGCTACAGCGATATGAATGACTTTGGTCCTGGCCTAGTCGGACATTTTTGGTTTACCCTTTACTGGCTGCTTTTTGCCAGTCTCTTGCTGCTCGTGGCAGGCCTGTTAATGCAAAGACATAAATCGGGGAACTTTATCAGTCGTTTAAAGCAGGCGAGGATTTCTTTCAAAGGTTCCTATGCCTTGGTAATGACAGTTTTCCTTGTCTCTTTTTCAGCTGTAGCTGGATGGGTTTACTACAATACTCAAGTTTTAAATACCTATCAAACGTCTGACGAAACCGAGTTGCTACGGGCGGATTACGAAAAGAAATACAAATCCTATCAAGATTATCCTATGCCGAAAATTACGGCTATAGAGTATGGTATTGATATTTTCCCTAAAACGCGTGATGTGGATGTTCTAGCAGAACTGATGCTTAAAAACGTCGGCACCGAAAATATTGATTCACTTTTCTTTACGCTAGACGATGATTGGGAAACAGAAATAACCGGCCAAGGTGTTACAGAAGCATGGTTTGATGAGAAATTTGGTTTTAAAGCCTTTGCCTTGGCTAAACCGCTGCTACCTGGTGATAGTCTCTCCTTAAATATTACCAATACTTTTCGTACTAAAGGTTTCGAGAACTTTAGAGGTAGTACCTCCATAATTCGCAATGGTACTTTTTTAAACAATGGTAGTGTGCTTCCGCAGATGGGATATGCTGGTAACTTTGAGCTTAGTGATCGGAATGATCGTAAAAAATACGATTTGAAGCCTAAGGCAAGGATGCCCAAATTACAAGCTGATTCTTGTGATGACAAGTGTATGGTTAACTATTTGAGCGATGGTTTATCGGATTGGGTCTCTGTGAAAACTACTATATCTACCTCGAGTGACCAAATAGCTATTGCCCCAGGAAGCTTGATTAAAGAATGGCAAGATGGCGATCGCAACTATTACGAGTACTTGGTAGAACAACCTTCGCAAAACTTTTATGCCTTTATTTCCGCCGATTATCAGAAGGCGAGTCGTAAATGGAATGGTATTGATTTAGAGGTGTATTATGATGAAAAGCATCCTTATAATGTGGAACGGATGTTAGATGCCATTCAGAAATCATTGGAGTATTATACCGCGAATTTTGGTCCTTATTTTCATAATGAAGCGCGTATCATCGAGTTTCCGCGCTATGCTACCTTCGCTCAAGCATTTCCTGGCACTATGCCTTATTCCGAAGGTTTTGGTTTTATAACCAATCTCGAAGATGAAGAAGAAAACAATGTGGTGGATGCGGTTATTGCCCATGAAATGGCGCATCAATGGTGGGCGCATCAAGAAATTCCTGCCCTAATGCAAGGGGCGACCTTCTTGACTGAAAGCTTTAGTGAATACAGTTCCTTAATGGTGATGAAGGAAAGTAGCGATCCCATAAAAATGCGTGAATTTTTGAAATACGATATGGACCGTTATTTGCGCGGTAGGAGTGGCGAGTCGGAAAAGGAATTACCCTTACTTAAAGTGGAAAATCAAGGCTATATCCATTATGGAAAGGGTAGTGTTATTCTTTTTGCCTTGCAAGAAATGATCGGTTCCGATTCGGTAAATGCTGCGCTAAGTGAGTTTTTAGCCGCTTATCGTTATCAGGCTCCGCCTTATCCTAATGCCCACGATTTTATGGCTTATTTAAGACCTCGGGTAGCCGATTCATTACACTATTTATTGGAAGATTGGATCGAGAATATCACCCTCTACGATTTCCGCTTGAAAGAAGTCGAATTAACGGAAGAGGGCGATTTGTATACCGTGAATATCGACTTAGAATCATTTAAATATCGGGCAGATACACTGGGGACAGAAAACCCAGTATTACTTAATGAATGGGTTGATGTGGGATTTTACAGTGATGAAGATGAAAAAGAGCTGTTTCACAAGAAGCGCATTTATATAGATGCGGCAGAAAAAAGTTATCGTTTCGAACTGACGCAAAAGCCTTTAAAGGTGGCGATAGATCCGCAACGCATTTACATAGAAAGAGATATCAAGGATAATGTAAAAGCTCTTTAAGCATAAATAAGCCCCATTATTTGGGGCTTATTTTTTCACTACCATTCACTTTAAAGTATCGGGTCTACTTTTTTTAAGCGACTCTTTGGGCTTTAGCGGCTTTCTTGCCTCTAAAAAAGAGGAAGAGATTAAAGAAAAGCACGAAACCCAGGTAAATGCTAAAGGCTCCTACTTTCTCACTTAGTTCTTCTACAAGCTCTTGCTGATTGTCAACGTAGCGCATGTTAATGGTCCACAAGGCAAATCCGAAGTTGAGAAGGTAAAAGCCAATCTCAAACAAACGGTTGGTGCTAAGGGCGATGTCTTCTCTTTGGTGGAAAATGTCACGCATAAAAACGAGTCCATTTTTAAAGAGATTTCGCGCTACGAATAGCGTTAAGGTAAGGGTAAGCGGAATGTAAATCGCATAGGCGATAAGGGGGAAATAATTACTGTTTTCCATGATGTTGATGAATTTAGATATTTGATTTAAAATGTTTGAGTACTTGTAAACCGATAAGGTTGAAGAAGTGAATGAGGCCAAGCAGAAGCGCGATTAAGCCGATATTCTCAGCTAGGCTGATTAAGGCATATTGCCAATCGTTTTCTAATGGCCATTGCCAGGCAATTAGGGAAACCGATGCATAACCAAGGTTTAAGAGATAGTAGCCAATTAGTAAAAGGCGATTGAGGTATTGCGCTAAATCCTGTTCAGCGGGGAATAGCTCATAAAGGTAAACCGCGCCTTCTCGGTAAATTAGCCATCCTACTTTAAGAATGATGATAGCCGTGAAAATCAGATAGAGACCGTAGGTAATTAATATGATACTCATAATTATATTATTTTCAGAAATAAATGAAAGTAAAGGGTTAAAAAAATATCATCCTAATAACTTCAATAAACTGCGATAAAACCAGTTACGGTCGTTACGGGTAAACTTATCTACTAAGCCACTAATCTCACTGGTGAAATCGTGTAAATCATTAATGCGCTTTTTAAAGCTTTCGGCTTCTTCGCTGTTTTCCTCAATATCTTTGAGCTTCTCCAAGCTTTCAATTACTGGGTTTAATTCTCTTTTTCGTCTTTCCTTGGCAATTTGTCGCGCCATCTCCCACACATCTTTGCCAGCGACAAAGAACTCCTTGCGATCACCAGCTATGCGATGCTTTTTCACCAAACCCCATTCAATTAAGGCACGCGTATTCATATTGGCATTACCGCGTGAAATTTGCAAAGCCGCCATAATATCTTCCGTACTAAGTGGTTCATTATTAGCCATCAGTAGGGCGTGAATAGAAGACATAGTTCTATTAATGCCCCAACTGCTCCCTAAAGCACCCCAAGCTTGAATAAACTCTTCTTTGGCTTCTTCTAATTTCATAAGACAAATATAGACAATATTTTAAACTTTCAATAAATAGTGAAAGATAAATATTTAGAAAATGACTATTGTCTCAATTCTTTGGGCTTCACGCACTCAAAGCGTAATTTAGGCCACTCCAAATTGCAATTAATATGAATCTGAAAATTGAGCTGGCCGAACAATTTATTAATAGTACCGCCAACCACCTTTTTTTAACAGGAAAAGCGGGCACTGGCAAAACGACCTTCTTGCGCAAGCTCTCCGAAATTAGTCATAAAAGCTATTTGGTAATTGCTCCCACCGGTGTGGCGGCATTAAATGCAGGCGGCGTTACCATTCATTCGCAATTCTTATTGCCTTTTGGGACTTTCATTGCACAGGATAGTTTAACCATTCCTGCGTCTATGGAGTCGAATTTTTATTATGGGAAAACTATTGCTCGCCGTAATCCCTTAGATGCTCGCCGCAGAAAGGTCTTGCAGAGTATCGATCTATTAGTTATTGATGAGGTGAGCATGTGCCGCGCCGATATTATTGACGCCATTGACTATCGTCTGCGCAGTGTACGAAGAAATAATCGTCCTTTTGGAGGAGTACAGCTTTTAATGATTGGGGACTTATTTCAGTTACCGCCCATTGTAAAGGATCACGAATGGGGCATTTTATCTAAAATCTACCCTAGCGCTCACTTTTTCGAAGCATTAGCCTTAAAGAATAGTCGTTTTACCTATCTCGAACTCGATAAAATTTACCGTCAAAACGATCCTGAGTTTATCGATCTACTCAATAAGCTTCGCAATAATAATTGTGGGGTAGATGACTTAGAGAAACTCAATCAATGTTATCAGGCTGATTACCAAGCTGAAGAGGGTTTGATAACTTTAGTTACCCATAACCATCAAGCCAATACCATTAATGCCAATAGGTTGAAGGCTCTAAAATCAGAAAGCTTTAATTTCCACTCAACGGTAGATGGCGATTTTAATGAGAGTCTCTTTCCCATGCCAGATTCACTAGAATTAAAGAAAGGGGCACAAGTCATGTTTATCAAAAATGATAGCGAAGGAAATCGGTTTTACAATGGTAAAATTGCTATTGTAACCGATTTGGATAAAGATTCGATTCATGTGGATTTGGACGGGGAAGATTTTGAAGTTCCTCGTTTAAAGTGGGAAAATAGACGCTTTGAATTGAATTCGAAGAAACAAGAAATAGAAGAGAAGATCCTCGGCTCCTTTGAACACTTCCCCTTAAGACTAGCTTGGGCGGTAACTATCCATAAAAGTCAAGGATTGACCTTTGAGAAGGCGGCGGTTGATGTAGGCAGTGCTTTTGCGCCCGGTCAGGTTTATGTGGCTTTGTCACGTTTAACCAGTTTGAAAGGTTTGATTTTAAAAACCAAAGTTCAGGCGAGTGCAATTATGACGGATGCTCAAGTACAAAGCTTTGTGAGAACTAAGGCCGAGACGGATTTGAAGGAAGACTTAAGCACGGCCAAAATGAACTATCTGCAAGACACCTTACTGGAAACCTTCAACTTGACGACCATACTAAGTACGGCTACCTATCACTTTCAAAAGCATCATGAGAAATTTAATTTCCAAGTAGATTTACTCAATGAAAGTCCACAAACCATCCAAGGTAAACTTTCTTTATTAGCAAAAACCGGAGGCACCTTTCAAAGGCAGATTTATACTCTTTTGCAAGATTCCAATAATACTCAGCTTGAAGATAGACTGAGTAAAGGAGCCGATTATTTTTGCAAGGACCTCTTAGGCTTAATCGATTTATGTCTTATCAATTTGCGCATTTTAGATATGCACACTGGTACCAAAGCCCTGCGTGATCTTTATCAGGAGATCTTGGCCATTTTAATGAAGCGGTATTTTGAGATTAAGGATATCTCCGCTTTTTACAAGTATCTACAAGCGGAGGGAAGCTTGCCTAAAGTTAAAGAAGGGGCCAAAGAAGACTTTTTAACGCAACGTAAAGAGAAAGCAGGCGAAGCCGTTCGCGAGATGAAGCTAAATCTAAAATCTAAGTCGGGTAAGGTGAAAAAAGTGACTGGCCAGACCTATGAGGAGACCTACGAGTTGCTAAGAAAGGGAATGGGGGTTGCTGAGATTGCCGATAAAAGGAAATTGAAGGCTTCTACCATTTACGGTCACTTGCTTAATGGTTTGAAAGATGATAAGTTAAAGATTGAGCAGGTTTTTAATAAGGGGCAATTACAAAAGCTAGCCTCTATTTGGAGTAGTCAAAAGTCGCCCGATTTAATGAATCTTCATTATGCAGATAAAAGTATTTCAGTAGCGGAATGGCGGGTGGCTATGCATTACTTTCGCAGCCAAGAAGAAAAAACAGCATGATTGAATCGAAAACTTTAGCCCGTTTTATCCTTATTGGAAGATTAGAGGCCTATTCCTTTTTGACTTTATTGTTGGTAGCAATGCCGGTAAAATACCTTTTAGGAGAAGAAACTTTAGTTAAATATGTGGGTTGGTTGCACGGCCTGCTTTTCATTTTGTATTTCATTGCATTATTTGCGGCTTATCTAAAAATGAAGTGGTCTTTGCTGATTTTGGCACAAGGCGCAATCGCTTCATTAATTCCCTTAGGTCCCTTTTGGTTTCATAAAAGGATAAAGAGTTTATAAAGGTAAGATAGGGTTAGTGGCTCGTGCAGCTTTATTGGCTTAAAACAAAACTTGTCAAATTGATTTTTTAAAAGCCTCCTGTCTCAATCTAGTACCGAGTTAAGATTAAAGGCGCATCTACCGAAAGTGTAGTCCCGAGTAAGCTTTTACGAATAAAAAGCCCCGCACTCTTTAAGAATGCGGGGCTTATTTTTTTGTTTGATTAAACCGCTAAGGTTTATTTAATGCTCACTCTACGACGAGCCATTAAATCACCTGATTGAATTTCAATCATATAAATTCCAGATGCTAAACCAGTAACATCAATTTCGTGTGTAAACTTACCAGCCGCAGCATTGGCGTTGTCGCGGATAATTTCTCGTCCTTGAACATCTAGTAAACGAATAGTGGCATCACCACTACTGATAGCATTAAAGCTAATGTTTACCTGATAGCTAGCTGGGTTAGGGTATACGTTTAATGAATTAGTAAGGGCATTATCGACGATGCCAATATTCACATTTGTATTGAAAGTCATGGTATCAGAACCACAAGCATTCGTTACGATAAGGCTAATGGTGTAAGAACCATTTCCAAGGAATATTGCTGTATCGATTGCGGCATTGCTGCTAGTACCATTACCGAAGCTCCAAGTGTAGCTAGTAGCATTAGTAGAAGCAGAAGCATTTAGGTAAACTTCGTAGGTAGAACCAACAATGGCACTATCAATAGTGAAGCTTGCCGTAGGTAGGGGACCACTTGCGGTGCTTGCAGTAAGTAATACGAAGCCACTAGTGTCTGAGCTACAAGTATCAGCAATATAGATATCATAACTGGTTGCTGGGCTTAGACCGCTGATGCTGTAAGGGGCAGTTACTACACTTGTGGCAGTACCTGTTCCTAAGCTAAATCCAGCCGGACCATATTCGATAAGAGAGCCACCTGTATTAGAAATCCAATCCACTTCGATATTATCGCAGCCAACATTATTGGTTACGGTAAGACCCGTAGGATCTGAACATGGGGCAGGTGCACCAGCACAATTCGTAGTAAATGAAACTAAAGTATCATTTACCGCAGTAGTAGGACTGTTTGCATAAGTCCCGGCACTTGCGCCACTTGGGTCAAATACGTTAATACCTACTTCTGAAGGCCAGGAACCTGCATTGGTAAGGACAATGCTAGTAGGAAGGCTATCGCATAAATATACAGTATCGGTAAATAAGTTACCCGTGGTAAAGCCTGATCCAAATTGACCAACTTCTACCCCATTTTGGTAAACAGTCACAATTGCACCATTCCATCCATCACCGAATGAATCGGTAAGGTCAAGAATATAAGCACACTGAGAACTAGCATTACAAATACTTGTACCTGCGTTTAATGGACCCGCAAATGAGCTGGTATCCCCTGGGGCACATATTTCGCGTACATAAACATCGTAAGCGGTGGCAGAAGTTAAACCGGTAATGGAGTACGGACTTGCGGTTGCAATAGCTGAAGTTCCAGTTCCTGGGGTGAAACCAGCAGGGCCATATTCAACTTCCCAAGAACTACCAGTTCCGTTAGAAGTCCAAGAAACATCCATACTAGTTAGTGAAGATGAAACTAAGCTTAAACCAGAAGGAGCATTACACGTTGGAGGAGTACAGTTAGAATTAAAGCTAACCATAACTGTTCCCAAAGCGGTTGTTGGACTATTTAGATATGTACCTGCATTGGTGCCATAAGGTGTTGTAACAACAATACCCATTTCACCGGTCCAGGTACCTGGATCAGAAACTACTACAGTGGTTGGGAAACCATCACAAAGAAGTACAGAATCTTGGTAAAGTGTACCCGTTGTGAAGCTAGAGCCTAGCGTTGCAACAACAACACCATTTTGCTTTACTTCAACTTCGCCGCCGTTCCAACCATCACCAAATGAATCAGTTAGATCAAAGTAGAACCAGCATTGGCTTGAAGCCGCACAAACGGTAGTTGACATCTGCTCTGGACCTACGATACGACTGGTGTCACCAGGACCACAAATTTCACTTATGTAGATGTCGTAAGCTGTTGCGGCGGTTAAACCAGTAATGGTGTAAGGATTACTGGTAGCGATAACAACAGTACCAGAACCAGGGCTGAAGCCTACGGGTCCATATTCAATTGCCCATGATGTACCTGTACCATTCGCCGTCCAAGAGGCTGTAATAGAAGTTAAATCTGCAGAATCTTGCGCTATACCGCTTGGTCTAGGACAAGTAGGAATTACTTCATAAACGATATCGTCAATATAATAGGTTCTGAAAGTAGAAGCCTGATCGTGACGGAAAGCAAAATAGCGGTCGGTACCATTATAGCCTGTTGCAGTCGTAAATTCAACAGTATAACTAGGGAAGGGACTTGCACCAGTTAAGACGATGGTATCGATTGGGTTAAACGTTGTAGCGTCAGTGCTACTACTCATGGTTCCAACGATAATTGTACCCGCTGGAGTGTTCGCAAAACTTTCTCTAGCCCAAAACTCAATGCGCTTATCACCTATTGGTAAATCAGATGTTTCAGGAGAAACCAAGATTAAGGGTGAAGAAGAGAAGGAACCATTGTCCATTTCCACATAGTTCGGAGCAGAGAACGGAGCATTGAAAGTACTATTTTGGATAGTAATACCTTGGAAAGCACTTGGAGCTAAGGCAACATCTTCAATTTTGGAGAAACAGCCAATATCGAAGTTAGGAGCACGTGAATCCCAATTTTCTATAAATAGAGCGGTAATACTAGTACAGTTGGTTCTGAAGCAAACAGGACCAGTCCAGTTGCTCGTGTCTCCAGGTGTACAGATTTCTCTAACCCAGAAGCAGTAGTCTGTGCCTGACATTAAGCTACTAAGAGTAACCGTGTCATTGCTTACAATTACCGAACTGTTGGCCGCTGAGCCAAGTGGGTTATCGCCATACTCAATTTCAAATGTTCCTGTGCTTCCGCTGAAAGGATCAAAGGTAATTTCGGCATTCATGGTATCAACGTTAAGCACGGCTAGATTACTAACCTCTGGGCAAGTTGGTATTTGCTCATAAGAAACATCGTCAATGTAATACGTTCTGAAAGTTGCAATTTGATCATGAACGAAGGCAAAATGATTATCTGTGCCATTATAACCATTTGCTACATTTAGATTTACGATATGCTTAGTATAAGCATTACCGTCTAGTAGAACGGTGTCGATAGCATTAAATGTAGCAGCGTTAAAAGGATCACTCATGGTTCCTACAATTAGGTTTCCAGGGGGAGTTGCAACGAAGCTAGCTCTAGCAAAGAATACCAGTCGCTTGTCTCCTGCCGTCATATCGGTGGTTGGAGGAGAAACTAATGCTAAAGGATTTAATACAGAACCATTATCTAATTCTACCACATTAGGGCTAGTATTAGGATTGGTAAAAGCTACCGATTGAATAGTTGCACCTTGGAAATTAGTTCCGCTAAAACTCGCGTCTTCTATGCTACTAAAGCAACCTAAATCTTTTGAGGTAGCTGCTAATCCATCCCAGTCTTCGAAATAAGGAGCGCTGATAGGCGAACAAGGAGTACAGAATGTAAATGGACCTGCCCATAAGCTTGAATCACCAGGAGAACAGCTGGAACGAACTAAGAATTCGTAGCAAGACTGTGCACTTAAGGTATCAACAAGAATACTTGAATTAGTGGTGAATCCTTTTGCACCACCAGATGTGGTAGTCCCTTGGAAGAAACCTGCAGGACCAAACCAGTATTGATAGTTGCTAGTACTACTAGAACCAGTCCATGCTAAAGTGGCGGCAGAATCGGAAATACCAGTGGCGGCTAAAGAGCCAGGTTGTGGACAGCTAACTGCAGTTAAGCTTACGTCATCAAATGAGAACCCATCACAACAAGTAACTCCAAATGATGTAGCGCTCTGTCCAGCTTCACCAAAACGAATTTGGGTGGTAGCCGAAACGCTTTGTCCAACGGCTGCTAAGGGAGCTACAATATCAATATTACTAATAGAATCGTAGAAGCCAATACCAGTGGTAAGAGCATTTAAATCTGCCAATTCAACCCATGGCGCACCTGCGCTTCCGCGAGCCCAAACTTTATTGTTAGGGTGACTAGGAGCACCGTGGTCCATAACACTAAAACCTAACTCAATACCGCTTGCAGTGGTATAGTTGCTAAGGTTAACCGTCATGGTTAAGAAATTTGTTTCAATAGTACTAGCAAATGGATCGTGGTCCATCGTTATTGCTTGAGCACCGCTGTTATACCAGGCTGTTCCTGCTTGTAAGCGAATACGTCCACTGCCTGCGGCAGGCTGTAATTCCCAGTAATAACTAGGGTTACACAGGTAATCACCACTACTAAAAGTAGGACCAGCAGTATAGTTTTCGAAACCGTCAAATAATGGTAAAGTAGCAGCAGTGCTTAGTGCACAGGCCGTTTTTACAGTTAAAGGAACGGCAATACTAGTAGCCCCATCAGCACAGCTATCAATCAGGTAGAAATCATAAAGAGTTTCGCCCGTTAAGCCAGCAATGGTAATGGAAGTATTGGTAGTGGATACAGTAGTGCCAGAGCCTGGTGTAAAACCAGCTGGACCATATTCGATTAAGAAGTTAACACCACCACCAGCAGTCCATCCTAGGCCAACTGAATCTGCTGTTATAAAGCTTGTAGTGAAATTGGTAGAACGATTACAGAATTCTTCTTGTAATAAGAAGTTATCTAAAACCCACCACCAAGCCCAAGAGCTGCCATCGTCATAAACGAAGCGGACTTGTAAGCTATCATTAGCATAAGCGCTAATGTCAATTTTTTGATGATCTGGGGTAGCGAATGAACCAACGTTAGCGTTTTGGCTTAAGAGATTAACCCAAGTAGTCCCATCCCAAACGTCAACTTCAGATTTACCTGCACCTAGGTGCTGATAAAATTGGTCGAATTCTAAATAGAGAGTTCCAGTTACACCACTTGCATCTACCATTGGAGATAACAAGATTTCAAATAAAAGCCCAGCGCCAGAGCCAGCACCATCACTATCGGCCTCAACGAAGCCTGGCGAACCATCTAAACCAGTTCCTGCTCCTGAGGTACCACTACCATTGGCAGCTTGTACCCATGTGTCGGTAGTAGAACCACCATCAATAACGGTGAAACAACCCAAGTTAGCATCCCAGTTTTCACTGTAAGGCAAGGTTTGGGTTAAACATTGAGTACAAACAGTTACTGGACCTGTCCAAATTGAAGAACCATTTCCACTGGCGGAGCAATCGTTTCTAAAATACACATCTACGCAAGTACCAGGTAAAAGACCATTAATGGTAAATGGATTACCACTTAAACTACCAGTAGTTCCTGTTCCTTGGGTAAAACCAACAGCACCCCATTCGTACTGAACAGATGTTCCGCCGCCAGTATAGGAGAAAGCCGCGTTAGTAACACCAGCACTATTTAACGTAACTGAGGTTAACTGCCCACAAGCAGGAATTAATTCATACTCGAAATTATCAATATAGATATCGCTGAATGTTGTGTTTAAGCTATGTAAGAACACGATATGATCATCGGTGCCATTATAGCCAGTAGAAGCATTAAACGGTACAATTACGAACTGCCAAGAGTTTGCTGAAGCAAAAGTAATGGTATCGAGAATTGTGTAAGCACTTCCAGGAGTTTGAGAACTAGTGGTGGCTACATATAATACATCGTTGATGTTTTGGGTAGCAGCTTGAAATTTAATTTGCTTGTTACTAGCGGTTAGATCAGAAAACTCAGGGCTTACCGCCATTAAAGTATCTGTAGTTGTTCCACCAGAAGCGCTATACATTTCTAAGAAGTTCAAACCACTAAAAGGAAGAGTCGCATTAAAGGTTGATGGAGTTTCTACACGGGCATAAGCCGCTGTGCTAAAGTTATTATACTGCGCCCAACAAACGGCAGGGGCATTGTCTGCATCCAGATCAAAGTTTCTTGCGTAAGGAGCGGTGAAGGGCAAGCAGCCTGTGATGAAGGTAACCGAGCAAGTGCTAGTATCTGATTCGCCATTGATGGCACCACAATCCGATAAAATGTAAGCATCATAGCTTGTAGCAGCTGTTAAACCACTTAGAGTAACCGTAGTACCGGTGGCCGTTTGAACTGTACCTCCGGTAGCCGGATTAAATCCAGCTGGACCGTAAATAATTTTGTAACCATTGGTAGCGCCTGCAGCGGCGGTCCAAGATAAATCGGCGCTTGAGCTAGTAACTGTGGTCCAAGCTAGGTTGGTTGGAGCAATACAAGTTGGAGGGTTGTCTACTTTAATTCCATCAATTGAGATATCACCTGTAAAACTTGAACCTCTAGAACCTCTAAACTTAATTAGTATGGTGTCATTTGCATAAGTAGAAAGACTTACAGCAGTATCTGCCCATGGATCAGTTTCCGCTGTTTGTTGTTGTCCGGATAAGGTGAAAACCAAATTCCAGGTTGTGCCAGTGTTAACCAAGACATCAAGGGTGCCAATGGTGGCGCCAAACATGTGATAACTGAAACTCAATTCAGGATTGGTTAAACCAACAGTAGAAAGAGCGGGGATAATAAAAGTACCCGTATCGCCTGCAGCTCCGCCGGAAGTCTCTAGATAAATATAATTACCGGTGGCGTTATCGCAAACATCGCCAAATGGACCAGTAGCAGCGGAGTTAGCTGAAGTAAGTGCTTCAGTTTCCCATCTTGGGGTAATTGTTGTGCCAACATAGCAATTGGAAAAACTGCCAGATTGGCCAATAGCCATGGCGTCAAAGTCCTCCGAATAGGGAGTTGCCAAAGGACTGGTTGGGGGGCACTGGGAGAAACCCGTCAGCCAGAGTCCAACCATAGTCATAGTTAGTAATAATCTTTTCATAAAGGAAATTTAATTGAAATGCAATAATATCCCTTTTTCGATAATCTAACTCGGTTTTTTTAAGATATTTATGAGTTTAGAGAGTACTTATTGTTGATAATTCAAATTTCCACTGTTATTTTTTTGTTAACGCTGGCGATTTAAAATTAACTTCTTGACTGTTTGACGTCTATCATCTTGGATGACCAATAAATAAACACCTTCCTTTAAGTTTGGATTTAGATTGATGCGGTTTTCTAACTCTTCCCCAGAGAAACTGCCTACTTTTTGACCTGAGTAATTATAAATGTCCAAGCTACGCAAGGGGCCCACACTTTCTTTGTTCCAGTTTAATTGCAGACTTCCCTCAGATGGGTTTGGGTAAACTTGTACCCAATCTTCCGCTGATGCGAAATCCCTTTCTTCTTGACTCACATCATAAACTTTTCCTCGAAAAAGGGACAGCCCTCCGCTCATATTGCCAACTACTGCATCTAAAAAACCATCGCCATTTAAATCGGCGAAATCGGCGGCCGTGCGAAATCCGGTAAATAGGCTGGGGTTTTCGATATCGGCTAAAGGCAGTAAAGCTGGACTAAGATTTACTTGTAAATCGGGTCTACGATTGCTGCTTTGTAAATAGGGCATGGCGCAACCATCTGCCGAAAGGGTGTTGAAGCCAGTAATATCGCCATAAGCATGGGAGTTGAAACTGGTAGTACTCATCTTGGTTCTAATGTTGTCACCAGGAAAATTAGCACGGAAGCACACTTCAATTATTAAATTAGACTGCCCGTCCCATAAAAAGGGGTATTGCAGAGGAATCGTATTCCAACCGTTGCCAAAGCTGACAATGAAGTTTTCTAAAGCATAGGGCGTAGGGAAGTTGTTTTCGAAACTGTTTAATTCAGTTTGGTTGGTAGCCTTTATCTTGAGCGTAAAGCCATTGGTTAAAATGGAGCCACCCTTATCGGAGATGTTAAAGCCGAGACTTTCAATGTAACCATACATATACCCCTTCGCCTGTAGTTCGCTTGCGCGGATGAGAAATTGGTTTCTACCACTTCTTCGTCCGATACCAAAAGGAGTTTCATCACTATTCTGACTTTCAAGGCTTCCATTGCCAAAGGTGTCGCTAACAGAAGTAGGAAGTTTGCTCACCGTATCCACATCGTCAAACTGTATAACACCCTGATTGTAAGAGCCAACAAATAAAGAAGTTCCGAGGCTATCTTTTATAAAGACCGGTTTGGCATTACCAACATTACCCAGTAAAGAAACATCGGTTGCGCCAAAAAAGGTGGTTTTAATATTAAAGGTTGGTGCAGTACTAGAACTGTTCTCAAACCAATAAATGCGACCTTTTTCATTGCCTACAAATAAATCTAAATCGCCATCTTCATCAATGTCAAATAGTTCGGGAGAAGCATTTGCACCCACGTCGGTATTCGTGATAATGGGGATGCTTAAAGTGTAATTTGGGTTGGTAGTACTGCCGATGTTTTCGAAGTAATGGAAATAACCACTGATGGTCCCAACAATCAAATCTAAGTCGCCATCACCATCTAAATCGCCAAAAGCAGGAGCTACTTCTTCCCCCAGACTGTATTGAAATAAATCAGCAAAATTGGTATCTTGTAAGGTGAACTCGGCCTGCGTTGCGCTGCCGGTATTTTCATAATAATAAAGCAAGGAGTTTGATATGCCGGGAGCGATATAGCGATTTCCTACGGCTACAATTAGATCGATTAGTCCATCACCGTTGATGTCTTCTAGGCGCGGTACAGCAGATGATCCTGGGTCAATCATATCCTTTTGGAGGAAATTATCTTCTTTAAAAATGAAGTTGGGCTGATTGGCAGTGCCGGTATTTTCATAACGCCAAATTCCGCGGTGGTTCGACGCCATATCGGGACTGCCACTAGTCGCATTGCTATAACTCGAAAGTAGCAGATCGGGGACGCCGTCTAAAGTCGCATCGGCGCGATATGGAGCTGGAAAAATATAAAGGTCAACTGGGTGCTGAGGCGGATACATAGTGTCTTGCGCGCTGAAATAAGCTGAGTCTAAATCTCCCGTATTGGTTAAAGCGGAAAGATTATTATAGCTCACATTGCTGAGGAGTAAATCGGGCAGTTGATTGTTGTTTAAATCCCATGTTAACAGTCCACTACCCGCGTGCATACTGCCCGCAGTTTTATTGCCACCAAGGCAAGCACCTTTACTGACAGAGCGGTAAATGCCCGATTCTTCAAAGTAGCCCCAGCAAGCATCGGTTTGAACAAAATCTAAACCGCAGGTAGTGCTTACGTTTTCGTGAAACTCGAGTCGCGTGCCGCCGTTGCCGAAGGTTAAAATATCAATGTCGCCATCGCCGTCTACATCATTAATATCGGGTAAGTCGGCGCGAGATATGTATAATTTAGAAGGAGTGGTAGTCGATTGATACAAGGTTTCGAGTTGTAAACCACTATTTGCAATAGTAAATTGCAACTCGCCATTACTACTGGTGTTTTCGTAAACTGTTAAAAAGAGCCCATCGCTATAGAAAATATCCTTTTTTCCGTCGCAATTGAAATCGCGTAAAAGGAAGAAGCTTCCCTCTGTTTTGCTGAAGGGAAAATATTTAGCGTATTCTGGGTGATATCGGTAGAGCGTGTCGCCATTAATTGTCTCATTAAGGAAGGGAAGAAGGCGAAAACCATTGCGATCGTAGGCCAAAAGGTCTTCCTTGCCATCAAAATTGAGGTCCATGGAATTAATTACAGGATAATTTAGTCCTCCAGCCCAAGGGTTGCTTAGGCTGTCTATACCGTGAAAAACTTTGGTGTTAACAATTTGCTCAAAGCTATAGCGGTTCTGGGATATAGCCGAAAACGAGAGGGCTAAAAACAGGGCAGCAGAGTAGGTCTTTCTCATGGTGGATTTTTATTTTTTGTAAAAATAACGAAATAAAAAGATCTATTCTGTAATCATATAGTCATCGTTCATTGCTATTTATTCTGTGAAAAACTATATTTGCCGCCTTTATTTAAACCCAGTTGACTCATAAGTAATGCAGAATAAAGGAGTTATCCGATTGTTTGCCATAGTGTTCGCTTTGGCTTGTCTTTACCAATTATCTTTTACCTACGTAACTCGTTCAGTAGAAGGTGATGCCGATGCCTTTGCGCAGGGCGATTCCCAGTTGCGCGAGGACTATCTCGACTCTATGAGGAATGAGGTAGTTTTTAATGTCCTCATCGACGAATTCACCTATTCAGAGGTGAAAGAGAAGGAGATAAACCTCGGTCTTGATTTACGCGGTGGTATGAACGTAATTTTAGAAGTATCGGTAAAAGATATTTTAAAAGAAATTGCCAATAACACCAACAATGTCACTTTTAACGAAGCGCTTAAGCTTGCCGATGCTAACGCTGCCAATAGCCAAGAGAATTATTTAGATAATTTCTTTAGTGCTTTTGATCAGGTTAATACCGAAAGTGGAGCCAACCTAAATTATTCAGATCCTGCCGTATTCGGAACCAAGGAAATGAATGATAAGCTTGGTTTTAGCGCTAGTAATGATGCGGTAAAAGCAGAATTACGCGATCAGGTGAATGCATCTGTTGAAAACGTTTACACGGTATTACGCGCGAGAATTGATCAATTTGGTGTAGTGCAACCTAATCTTCAGCGTTTAGACGAAGGCGGTCGAATCTTGGTAGAATTACCTGGTGTAAAAGATCCCGATCGTGTTAAGAAATTACTTCAATCTACCGCAGAACTAGAGTTTTACGAACTTTACGAAGGGGTTGAATTATTAAACTTCTTGGACCAAGCTAACCAGCGTTTACGTGGTTTAGTGGAAAACCCTAAAGCCAATAAGCTCGACGCTTTGGCCGATGAAAATAGCGTTGATGATATTCTAAATATAGAAGGGGTAGAGGAAGGCGACGCGATGACAGAAGGTGACACATCTGCCCAGAGCGATACTGGAATTGATTCTTTACTTACCGCTGACGCGGATAGTGTAAACCCAGCCGATCAGTTTAATCCCCTATTTGAGGTGATGGCTCCTAATTACGATTTTGAATCAGGTCAACCTGGTATCGGTCCAATTGTAGGGTATACCACTGTGGGGGATACCGATAAGGTAAATGAATACCTTTCTAAGCCGCGTATTATGGCTTTATTGCCAGGTAATATGCGTGATTTGAAATTCATCTGGACGGCCAAGCCTACCGACGGTGGAATCATGTATTTATTAGCAGCTAAAACAACTCGTGAAGGTAAAGCTGCTTTAAGTGGTGACGTTGTTGTTGATGCCCGTCAAGATTTTGATGAGCGTAACCAACCGGTAGTTAGCATGACCATGAATGCGAATGGCGCAAGCCGTTGGGCGAAAATGACCCGCGAAGCATCAGGCGATCCAAGTAATCCCGATGATAACCGTTCAGTGGCTGTTGTACTTGATGATTTAGCCTATTCGTACCCGCGTGTAAATGGTGAGATTCCCAACGGAAACACACAAATTACCGGTAACTTTAGTGTAAACGAAGCACAGGATTTAGCGAATATTTTAAAGGCAGGTGCTTTACCAGCGCCAGCGCGAATTATACAAGCCGATATCGTAGGACCAAGTTTAGGTGCAGAGGCGATTTCCTCAGGCCTATGGTCATTCGTGGTAGCCTTAATCATTGTAATGCTTTACATGATTTTCTATTACAGCGGTGCAGGAGCGGCCTCGGATTTGGCCCTTATTATAAACATGTTCTTTATTTTTGGTGTACTGGCCTCTTTAGGCGCGGTATTGACCTTACCTGGTATTGCCGGTATCGTGCTTACCATCGGTATGGCGGTTGATGCAAACGTTCTTATTTATGAGCGTATTAGAGAGGAATTAACCAATGGCAAAGGTTTGCGTTTAGCCATTCAAGATGGTTATAGCAATGCCTACAGTTCAATCATCGATGCGAACGTAACCACCTTCTTAACTGGGGTTATTCTATACGCTTTCGGTACTGGTCCAATTAGAGGGTTTGCTACTACTTTGATTATTGGTATTCTCACTTCTTTATTCTGTGCGATCTTCATTACTCGCTTAGTATTTGAAGCTAGATTGGCTAAAAAACAGAGCGTAAGTTTCTTTACCTCGATTACTAAAAATGCTTTTTCAAAATTCTCTTTCGATTTCTTAGCGAAACGTAAAATTGCTTACACCGTTAGTGGTTTAGTTATTTTAACTGGTATTATTTCACTTTCCACTCGAAGCTTAAACTATGGTGTTGATTTCGTGGGTGGTCGTTCTTATCAAGTTCGTTTTGATCAAGATGTGAATTCTGTAGCAATCCAGACAGCTTTAGGAGACTTCTTCGTAAATGCTGATGGAACTAAGGTCTTCCCAGAAGTGAAAACGATTGGTGAAAATTCTCAGGTAATTATCACTACTAAGTTTAAGATTAACGAAACGGGTAACGAAGTAGAAGAGGATATCAAAACTCGCTTATATGATGGTTTGGCATCTTTCTACATGGAAGCGCCAAGTAAAGATGCTTTCTTCTCCGAAGCCACTGGCGACGGTCAGATTGGAGTAGTAGCTGAGCGTCAAGTAGGACCAACCATTGCAGATGATATCAAGTCATCGGCATTATTGGCGGTGGTTTTCTCTTTGGTAGTGATTTTCCTTTACATCTTAATTCGATTCAGCAAATGGCAGTACAGTGCTGGTGCCGTAGTAGCAGCTTTCCATGATGTGTTGATCGTACTATCCCTTTTCTCTTTACTTTATGGATTCTTGCCTTTCTCACTTGAGATTGACCAAGCTTTTATCGCCGCAATTCTAACCGTAATTGGGTACTCTTTGAACGATACCGTGGTAGTATTCGACCGTATTAGAGAGTATGTAGGTACGCATCATAAGAAATTGCCGATGCATGATATTGTGAACGAAGCGCTAAATAAAACATTAAGTCGTACTGTAAACACCTCTTTAACAACATTCTTCGTGTTATTAGTGATCTTCCTTTTCGGTGGAGAAGTAATTCGCGGATTTATGTTTGCCTTATTAATTGGAGTAGTAGTAGGTACTTACTCATCCCTATTTATCGCCACACCAATTATGGTGGATACCTTAAAGAAGGAAGAAATTAAAGACTAAGTCTTAGATTTATAAACGAAGCGCTCGGTAGAAGAAATTTTGCCGAGCGTTTTTTTTTTGGGATAACTCCGTAATAAGCATTATTTATTAAGGTTTATAACTAAAGCTTCGACTTGCGCCTATTTTTCCATTAATTTTGAAAAAAATATCATTTTGCAATTCCATTTTCTGTTTTTAAATATTAGTGGCGGTGAGTTGGTAGTAGTCCTGCTCCTGGTTATTATGTTCTTCGGGGCTAATAAGATTCCTGAAATTGCACGTGGTCTGGGGAAGGGAATTCGTCAGGTGCGCAATGCTACCGATGATTTAAAGCAAGAGATCAATAAGACCGACGAGGGCGAAAGCTTACGTAAATTCAAAGAAAAGATAGAAGCCGAAAAAAAGGAGCTCGAAGATTTAGGTGGTTCTGTGAAGCGTAATATCGGTCTGTAAATCATAATATGCTCGATTATCTACTAATACTGGGAGGAATTCTCTTATTACTTTTTGGCGGTGATTGGTTGGTTAAAGCGGCTATCGATATTGCCTTGCGAGCGAAAATTTCCTTATTAGTAGTGGGTTTAACGGTGGTAAGTTTTGCCACTTCTGCCCCCGAGCTTTTGGTGAGCCTTAACGCAGCCATGCAAGGGCATATGGATATTTCTTTTGGAAATGTTATTGGCAGTAATATTGCCAATATTGCTCTAATCTTGGGTTTAACCGCAATGGTTTTCCCCATGAGTGTTAGTGATCGCACCATGAAATTCGATTGGTCGGTGATGATGCTTATCACGCTCCTTTTATTAGCTTTTCTAATCGACGGTAATTTAGTCTTTTGGGAGTCCTTAGTTTTAGTGATTATCCTAGTAGCTTATAATGTGTATCAAATTCGCTCTTCTCGCAGGCAGCAAAGAGAGATAGCACTGGAGGATGATCAAAATCTTTTAAAGCTTTGGCAAATGCTAGGTTACTTGGTTATAGGTATCGCTGCTTTAAAATTTGGAAGTGAGTTTTTAGTTAAAGGTGCCGTTAATCTTGCCACTCTGTGGGGCGTTAGTGAAAGAGTGATTGCTTTAAGCATCGTGTCGGTTGGGACTAGCTTACCTGAATTAGCAGCCTCTTTAGTGGCCTCCTTTAAGGGAAAACAAGATTTATCGCTAGGTAATCTTATTGGGTCCAATATTTTTAACATCTTGGCGGTATTAGGTTTTACCGGCTTATTGGTAGAATTGCCATTAGATAGTGCAGCTTTACTCACTTACGATTTCCCTTGGCTTATTTTTATTAGCCTAATATTATTCCCTTTCATGCGTTATTTTACCCGCGGAACTATAACTCGCAGTCAAGGATTAATAATGTTTAGTTTATACATCCTCTATATTTTAGGGGTGTTCTTTCTTTAATCCTGCATTTTTACTGGCAGCTCCCTTTGTAAATGGGGGTGTTGAAATATTTTTACAAAATTATTTGAAAACAGCCTTGCTTTGTAGTTAATTTGCACAAAATTAATTCAGATGCCAACAATGCGTTTTGCGGCTGTAAAAGAAGCCGAGAAAAGACAAGCAATAGAAATCGAATTCCCTTACCAACGCGTATCGGAAATTTACGGAGAGCATACCTTCGGCAATAAGGCCATGAAGGATTATATGACTCCAGAAGCCTATAAAAGTGTTATTTCTGCGGTAAACAAAGGAACTAAAATTGATCGCAATATTGCCGATCAGGTAGCATCAGGTATGAAGGCTTGGGCTATTAATTTAGGAGCAACCCATTATACTCATTGGTTTCAGCCTTTGACAGGTTCTACCGCCGAAAAGCATGATTCTTTCTTCGAGCCTACGGGCAATGGAGAGGCAATGGAAAAATTTAGCGGTAGCATGTTGGTTCAGCAAGAACCCGATGCATCTAGTTTCCCTAATGGTGGTATCCGTAATACGTTCGAAGCACGCGGTTATACGGCTTGGGACCCTACCAGTCCGGCCTTCATTATGGGTCGCACCTTGTGTATTCCTACAATTTTTGTAAGCTATACTGGTGAGGCTTTAGATAATAAAACCCCACTTTTACGTGCTTTGCAAGCGGTTGATAATGCGGCTACTCAGGTGTGTCAGTATTTCGACCGTAATGTGCGTAAGGTACATGCAACTTTAGGTTGGGAGCAAGAATACTTTTTAGTAGATACCGCTCTTTACCATGCGCGTCCTGACTTACGATTAACCGGAAGAACCTTATTGGGTCATGCTCCGGCTAAAGGTCAGCAATTAGACGATCACTATTTCGGATCAATTCCCGAACGTGCCCGTCACTTCATGCGCGAATTAGAATACGAATCGTATCGTTTGGGTATTCCTGTTAAAACGCGTCATAATGAGGTTGCACCCAGTCAGTTTGAATTAGCACCCGTTTTTGAGGAAGCTAATATTTCTGTGGATCATAACTCACTGATGATGGACCTGATGGATAAGGTTGCTCGTCGTCACCACTTTAAAGTATTACTGCACGAAAAGCCATACGCCGGGGTAAACGGAAGTGGTAAACATAACAACTGGTCTTTAGCAACCGATACGGGAATTAACTTATTAAGTCCTGGAAAAACTCCGAAGAGTAACTTACAGTTCTTAACTTTCTTTATCAATACCATTAAGGCAGTTAATGAAAACGCAGACTTAATGCGTGCTTCCATCGCTTCCGCTGGAAACGATCACCGTTTAGGTGCGAATGAGGCTCCTCCTGCCATTATCTCTGTCTTTATTGGTTCGCAGTTAACGGCTACCCTAGATGCGTTAGAAAAATTAGAGAAGGGAAAATTAAGTCCTGAGCAAAAAACTGAGTTGAAGTTAAATGTAGTAGGTAAAATTCCAGAAATCCTTTTGGATAATACCGATCGTAATCGTACTTCACCTTTTGCCTTTACGGGAAATAAGTTTGAGTTTAGAGCGGTAGGTTCACAGGCGAATTGTGCACAACCGATGACTATTTTAAATACCATCATGACCAAGCAGTTGATCGAGTTCAAGGCTTCGGTTGATGCGCTTATTGAGGGCGGTATGAAAAAGGATGACGCCATTTTTAATATTTTACGAGACTATATTAAAAGCAGTCAAGCGATTCGTTTTGAAGGCGATGGTTACAGTCAAGGTTGGGCCGATGAAGCGGCGAAGCGTGGCTTAAACAATGTGAAAACCTCTCCTCGTGCATTAGACTTCTACGTAAGTGATAAGGCGGTGAGCCTTTTTGAAGAGATTGGCGTGATGAATCGCATCGAGGTGGAAGCCCGTCATGAAATCATGCTCGAAGAGTATATGCTTAAGATTCAAATCGAATCGAGAGTATTAGGCGATATCGCTGGAAACCATATTGTTCCTACGGCCATTAACTATCAGAACAAGTTAATCCAGAATGTTAAGGGTCTTAAGGATGTGCTTGGCGCAGATGTGTTTGAGAAACTGGCCAAGGATCAATTGCATATGATTGAAGAGATTAGCACGCATATCAGCACCATTATTTCGGAAAGAGAAGCGATGGTTGAAGAGCGTAAGAAGTGCAACTCTATTGAAAGTGCCCGCGATCGTGCGATTGCCTACTGCGATAATGTGATTCCTTATTTCGGGAAGATTCGTTACGCGGCTGATAAATTGGAGATGTTAATCGACGATGAATTGTGGCCATTACCAAAATACAGAGAATTGATTTTTATCTAATCTCTGATAGGTTTTAGAATTTTCAAGAACGACTCGGGTTATTGCTCGGGTCGTTTTTTTTGTAATTAGACCGCTGGCGCTGTGAGATTTGAGATGATTTGCGTTTTCGGGAGGGTGTTTTCGATTATTAAGGGATGAGATGCTGAAACGAGTTCAGCATGACAGATTAAATTTTCAATCCGTTTTCTTAATTCTATTTCTCTTCAAAATCATGATTATCAATACATTATGTCGTTCGTTTTTTGCTTGATCAAAAAAGAACCAAAAAAATCAAGGCTCCA
>CAXBBL010000016.1:0-49573 GCA_963974215.1 uncultured Schleiferiaceae bacterium
GTTCAAGCTGCCACTCTTCGGTAGATATGCTTGATAAACGATAAGCCCATTCATTTTTATCGCCACATGCATTGGTAACCTCTAGCTTCACCAGATAAAAGAGTCCTGGTGTGGTATAAATGTGAATTGGATTCACACCCGTGCCGGTATTTCCATCGCCAAAGTCCCAATTGTAATTTACCGCATTATTAGAGGCCGATGCATCGAACTGAATACGTAATCCCGATCCAACTGGACTTAATACAGTATAAGTCCAATCTGCCTTGGGCGCCGCACAAACAGTTATAGTTTGCGAAGCACTTAAAGTATCACCGCAGGCATTGTATACGGTTAGAGTTATGGTATAGGTACCTTCAGTAGCATATTGATAGCCACCTGATCGATTGGTATCGGTACTGCCATCACCAAAATCCCATGCGAAACCCGTGGCGTTGGAGCCGGAGGCATCAAAGAAGAGGCTATCTATCTGCACATTAGCACTAAGCTGAGGGCTTAAGGTGTCACAGATGCGCAAGTTGAAAGAAATAGTATCTCCTGTTCCGCAATCGTTATAAGCCATTAAGCTTATGGTGTAAAGCCCAGGTGCGCCGTAAACATGACTAGGATTGAAGCCAGAAGCAGTGGTTCCATCACCAAATCCCCAAGCCAGGCTATCTGCGTTAATGGAACTAGAACCGTTAAAGCTAGCCCCGTAAAAACTACTGGTAGCACTTCCAATGGCAGTAACGGTATCGCAAGGAGCGGTAACCGCTGTATCGAAAATGGCCCCACTAAATAAGCTTGTACCACAAGAATCGTAAATGCCAATTTGATATTGACTATTTGCAGTTAAACCTGTTAAAGTATAGGGACTACTTAAACCAGTTAGTACCGTCATAGTTCCTGGCCCTGCTGCTAGATCGTAAAAAGTTAGCACCGTTTGTCCGGGCTTAGAAGAGTTCCAGCTAATTTGCACCGAAGTTTGGGTAGGATTGGAAAGCACTAATGTTGTGGGATCAGCGCAAGGCACAATAGCCTCTCGTACTTCGAGACCGTCCAGCGCCATATCACCAGCAAAAGTAGTAGCATCGCCCAAAAAGTTAATCTGAATCGTATCGCCTTTGTAGGCCGATAAATCGATAGAATCACTAATCCAAGCCGCGGCATTACTGGTTTGTTGTTGCCCCGTATAGGTTTGTAAAACAGTCGCACTGCCATTATCAACCTCTATTTTAAGATCCACTATGGCGTTGCCGAACATGTGATAACTGTAAAATAGATAGGGTAAATTACTGGTTGCATCTACAACAATGGAAGGAGTGCTAATTGTCGCTACACTGCCACCACGCGACGCTTCAACGTAAATGTATTTTCCTGTTCCACTTAAATCTGCATTAGGTCCTGTATTTGCCGATTGGGTAGTGCCAATACCTGTTCCCCATTGGTTCAAATTCGTAACAGGCCTAGTCCAGCAAGGATCAATTTGATCGTTGGCATTAGTTGCTCCCGTACCTTCTTGCCATGCTGGACCGTCAAAGTTTTCGGCGTAAGGCATATAGATAGGCGCACAAATTAACTTCTCATCAATCGCTAAGTCATCTATGGAAATATCCCCTTGGAAAGGCGCATTTCCGGTAACCTTACTTGCTACAAATCGCAATACGATAGACTGATTTACATAGGCGGCTAGATCAACTCTTCGCTCTTGCCAAGCATTGGCTTGCGAACCGTTAATAGTTTCCAAAACTACCCAGTTACCGGTATTATCTAAAATCTCAGTGCTTAAATTTAAAGGCATGCCATTAGCACTAAACATGTGTAACCAATAAACCAATTCGGGCTGAGAAAGGGCACTAAGGTCTATTAGAGGAGACTGCACAATTGCTGTATCGCCGCTTACTCCGCCACTCGCTTCTACATAAACATAAGAACCAGCGCCAGAGGTGTGATCACCATTTGGCCCGGTACCGTTACTAGGCGTTGTACCAGTACCGCCACCCCAATGATATAGGCTATCTCCAAGACGTCCCCAACAGGGAGAAATGGTAGAACCTGTATTAAGGCCATCTGCGGCTCCTTCGTCAAAGGCAAAATCGAAATTCTCAAAATAAGGTGCCACTGAAATTCCACAAGAGGTAGGAATAAGGACAGGACCAAACCAAGTACTTGTATCGCCCGGAGCACAGATATTACGAATGTAAAATTCATAGTAGGTTCCAGGATTTAATCCGCTTGCACTTCCCGTTACACCTGGCAAAATAGTAGAGGTGCCTGTTCCTAAAGCAAAACCCGCTAAACCATATTCTACCTGAGCATTTGCCGCAAGGTTTGGATGACTATAATTTATGGAATTGGCAGTAACACCGGTAAGGGTGAATGCCGTAGGTGCTGGACAAGAAACTGAAGTAATCGCTACCTCATCTATGGCAATATCACTGGCAAAACCACTACCAAAGCCTTTAAAAACTAAACGGATGGTATCACCTGAATAAGCCGCTAAGTTTAGGTTTGCATTAAGCCAAGGTGCGGCATTCGAGTTTTGCTGTGCACCAGCAATACTCCACAAGTAACTTTCTATTCCGTTACGCTCTACCGAAACTTGTAAGCTATCGATATCAGCACCAAACATGTGATAAGCAAAACTAAGTTCAGGATTAGCAAAACTGCTAGGTAAACTAATCAGGGGCGAGTAAATAATACCTTCATTGGTATTTACTCCGCTGTACTCTGTATAGATATAATTACCTGTACCGCTAAAATCAGTATCTGGGCCAGTTCCTGCTGAGGCAGTTGCTCCGGTACGCGTGCTAAAATTGGGGTTACCCACCGGTCTATCCCAGCAAGCATTAATTCCATCCCCAGCGTTAGTTGCGCCAGCACCGCTGGTCCAACCTGCTCCATCAAAGTTTTCAGAAAAAGGCGCCACTAATGGGCTACATAAAGTTTGATAGGTATCACAAATCCAAGCTGAAGTATTGCCTAAACCACAGCTATCGCGCACACAAACCGTGTAGCTCGTTTGAGGCGATAAGCCTGTAATGGTGAAGCTATTGGTAGAAGAATTAGCGATATTTACCGCTGTAGAGCCTACTGCTTGCCAGCTCACGTTATAATTACTTGCTCCGCCGCTTATCCAATTAATACTGAGGGTAGTGCTGGTCCTACTAATAAGCTGTAATGAATCGGGAATTAAACAAGAAGGACCTTCATCTATGGTTAAATCATCTATGGCGATATCACCTTGCTGAGGAGTTGCCCCGGCGCCCACCGTTGCTCTATAACGAAGTTTTATTGTCGTTCCCGCATAATCGCGAATGTCCGTTACCTGCTCTTGCCACTGAAAACCTTGATTTCCGGTGAGGGTACCCAATGAATTCCATACGCCATTGCCGCTATCTGCTTCCCACACAAGGGTGCCTTGCGTACCATTTTGTGCCCACATATGGTACCAGAATCTAATTTCAGGATAATTAAGATTAGCCAAACTTATAAAGGGTGTCTCCAACCAAGCCGTGCTGGCGGCTGGTGCAAAAGAGGCTTCTACATAAGCATAGCTGCCGTTACCTGTAGTATTATCGAAAAATGGGCCGGTACCGCCCGTTGGTGTTGCACCTGTTCCACCTCCCCAAAAATATAAGCTATCCGAATCACGCGTCCAACAAGGAGAAATAGTGGATCCAATATTTTGTGCTCCCGCTGGGTTGGTTCCAGGATTAAAGGCTAAGTCGAAATTTTCGGAATAGGGCGCTAAAACCGTATCGCATGAAGTTGGTGTAGTTACCGGCCCAATCCATTTACTCACATCGCCCACCGCACAACTATCACGCAGATAAAAACTATAATACGTACTTGCATTTAAACCAGTTACGGTAAAAGGATTCGTACTGGCGGAAACCAAGGTTCCTTGACCAGGCATAAAGCCGGGAGCGCCGTATTCGATTTGCCAATTACTGGCTCCACCCGTTGTCCAGCTTAGAGTAACGCTATTTTTTGTAGCAGCCGTTGTGCTTAAAGCAGATGGGGCCGGACAAGAAAGATCTTTCACCGCAAAATCATCAACGGCAATATCACCCACAAAACCGCCGGTGCTATAGGCTAAGATGCGCACAACTATAGTATCGCCTGAAAAGGCACTAAGACTAAAATCATCGTAAAGCCAAGGGTCTGTGGCGGCTGTTTGTTGCTCACCCACAATAGATCCCAAACGGGTAGTCGCCGAACCTTGCACCGCTAAAAACACGAGGCTATCAATGGCTCCGCCGTACATAAAATAAGCAAACTCTACTATAGGGGTCGTGATAGTGGTGGGAATAAAAATCTCGGGCGAATTAATTTCACCTGGTGCAATAGCACCGTTGCTGTATTCGGCGTAAATATAATTTCCGCTGCCACCCGCACCACTGTTAGGGCCCGTGTTTGCGGAGGAGGTTGCTCCTGTGTAAGCACCTAAGTTTGGAGCAGCATCACTGGGACGCGTCCAACAAGTGTTTATAAGGTTACCCGCGTTATCACCTGGATTACCAGGCACCCAAGAACTACCATTAAAGTCTTCGGTATAGGGAGCGGTAAAGAACGAACATAGGGTAGTAGCAGGTAAAGGCCCTAATCGGCTTCCAAAACTAGTAGGACCACAACTATCGGTTAGATAAAAGTCATAGGTAGTAGCGGGACTTAAACCACTTATCGTTACCACATTGTTTGTGAAACTAATTGATGTTCCCGAGCCTGGACTAAAACCAGTGGGTCCGTATTCTACGCTTTGCCCCAAAGAACCACCAGTTACCCAGTATAAATCAACACTTGTGCTGGTTACTCCGGTAAGAATAAAATTGGAAGACTGTGGACAGGCGATGTTTTCGATCGAAACTTCATCGATGGCAATATCGCCCGTAAAGCCACTATTTACGCCTGTAAAGCGCAATTGAATAGTGTCACCTGCATAGGCAGCTAAACTTTGCTCCACTAAAATCCAGGGATCACCATTGGCGTTCTGTTGTGCTCCAATTACACTATATATTTGTGTCCAGCCACTACCATTATTCACCTCTACATAGAGTGAATCAACGCCTACTCCATACATGTGGTAGTAAAACTTTAAGGCTGGTGTGGCTACGTTGGCAGTCATTGCAATTTGCGGACTGGTAATGCTTCCTGCGCCAGCTGCACCGCTTGCTTCGGTATAAAGATAATTTCCGTTGCCGCTAAAATCGTTATTCGGACCAGTACCCACAGAAGCAGTGGGACCGTTGCGTGTACCAAAATTCGGATTCGCATTAGTGGGTTTGGTCCAACAACTACTAATGTTATTCGCTATATTATTTCCGCCAATACCAGATGTCCATAAGGCTCCATCAAAATTCTCGGAAAAAGGTAAAGTCGACAAACCACAAGGCATGGTAACGGTAACTGGACCCGTCCACAGGCTTACATTTCCTGTTCCACAACTGTCTCGTACGTAAATATCATATACTTGGTTCGCCCCTAAGCTAAGGGTAACCGGATTGCTATTTGCATTAACTAGAGTGCCTTGGCCTGGCGTAAAACCTACTGGGCCGTATTCGATATTCCAATTGGTGGCGCCGCCAGTGGTCCAAGTTAAATCTACGCTGCTGGCCGTAATATTAGAACTGATTAAATTTAAAGGTTGTGGACAAGCGGGAGCCTCTTCTATGCGAACGTCATCAATAGCCATATCACTGCGGCGTTCATTCCCTTTTGCTCCCACAAAACGCAGTATTACCGAGTCGTTTGCAAAGGCCGCCAAAGAAACAATGGCTTTGGTATAAGGGTCTAGCCCAGATGCGTGTTGATTGCCACTGATGCTAAACACGGATGTAGTCCACAAACCAGTTGTTCCAGAATACACATCTACCGAAAGGGTGCCCATGGTATTGCCAAACATGTGATAATAAAAGGTTAGTTCGGGTATGGTTAAGGCGCTGAGATCAATAAAAGGGCTTTCAAAATAAGCCAACTGTCCGATTGAGCCTGCGGAAGACTCGAGGTATACGAAGTTCCCAGTGCCGCTGTTATCGACATCAGGGCCAGTGTTAGGCGTCGTAGTTGGGGTAGAACGCGTTCCCCAATAAACAGGATCTACCGCAGAACTACCGGCATTGGGTGTTCTAAACCAGCAAGAGCCAAGCGCATCACCGGCATTGTAAACACCAGTACCAGCGGTCCAACCAGCCCCATCAAAGTTTTCGAAAAACGGTGCGGCTACCGAGTTACACAAGGTGTTCGAAATTACAGGAAGAGACCAAATAGAAGTATCTGTACTACTGCAAATGGATCGCAGGTAAAATTCAAAAACTTGTCCACTTGCCAAACTACTAATGGTGGCGGGATTGGAAGTAACAATTACCGATGTACCAGTTCCTAAGGTAAAACCTGGAGCGCCGTATTCTATTTCCCAGGAAGTGGAATTATTGGAATTCCAGCTAAAGCTTATGCTATTCGTGCTGCTACCAGTTGCCACAAAAACCGAAGGCTGCGGACAATTAGGCGCTTCTTTAATTTCTAACTCATCTATGGCAATATCGCCTTGGGCTTGAAAAGACCGCACGGCACGAAACCGCAAAAGAACGGTATCATTCGCGAAGGCATTTAAAACTACTGTTTCTTTTATCCAAGGGTCGGCACTTGCTGCCTGATTTTCAGGACCTGACATTGTCCACACGTCTTGCCAACCTTGGCTTAGCGACCAAGCTTGTAATTTCACTTCTCCTACAGAAACGCCGTATCGGTGATAGTAAAACTCTACTGCTGGAACGTTTAAGGAACTCAGATCTATTAAAGGACTGGTTATGGTAGCCACATCTTGATTGGCGCCGCCACTCGCTTCTACATAAATATACTTGGAACCTGCTTGCGCACCACTTGGTCCTGTATTTCCGGTTGCCGTGCCACCCGTTCCTGTTCCCCAAGCAAAATCGCCACCACCGAAAGGTCCACCACCAGTTGGCGCTTGTGGGTTTCTGGTCCAGCAATTGGCTATAGAATTATTCGCATTAAAAACGCCGGTTCCCGTTTGCCAAGCGGCGGCATCAAAATTTTCCGTTAAGCTAGTGGTGAAGGTTAGAGGATTACAAAGAGTAGAGAAAGCAAAAGGACCTTCCCACAAACTCACATTAGCTATTCCACAGCTATCACGCACATAAAACTCGTAATTGGTAGAAGCACTCAACCCACTTAAAATAAAGGGATTACTCGTAGCCCCTAGTAAGGTTCCACTCCCAGGAACAAAGCCTGGTGCGCCATATTCGATTTGCCAGTTACTAGCACCCCCCGTTAACCAGCTTAACTCTGCCCGGTTATGGGTTGTGAAATTTACGGCTAAACCCGAGGGTTTTAAACAGGTAGGTGCGGGTGCATGATGCACCACAATTTTCCAAGAGCCAGCCTGAACTTTAGCGTCGGCCGTATCGCAGCCCGTACTAAAAAAGGCAATATCAAATTGATGTAAAGTAAAGTCCAATTGTCCACTCGCATTCGGCCCATTCGCAATGGGAATATTGAGGCGAGAAATGGTTTCAGTAGCACCGTTCGTATTTGAGGTCCCAGCATACAATTGTGGTTCCTTGGTATTGGTGTTAAGGTAATGCAAGTAGCCCGAAAGACCACTTGGTGCAATACCAAAGAAGCCCGCCACTGTTTCAACCGTATAATAAACATCTACGCCATAGACCCAGTTGCCTGCGGGTATATTTACCGTTAAGGTATCGGCGCAAGATGCGACTGAGTTTAAATTGGGCAAAAAGTTAATGTCTTGTACACCAACAGCATTAACAAAAGTGGCTGAATCAGCGGTAAGCTGTCCGTAGATTGTGCTGGATACAAGAGAAAAGCAAATAAGTAAAAACTTCTTCATAATTTGAATCGAAAAATATTTTTCAATTTAAAGAAATATGGTCTATAAAAAGCCACTGCGAATAAGGTGCTTAGAAGTAAATTTAGTAGATTTAATGTCACGCCTGAAAGCTAGAAAAACACAGCGAAACTATCCAAATAAGAATCGAAATTAGATGCAAAAAGGACAAGATTAAGGCCAGCTTTTGCATTGGGAGGTTTTGTCAAAAGGGCAAATTTCTGCGCAAGAAAGGACAAATAGCCATTAAAATAGTGCGGTTTTAGATTTTAGGGCTGTGGCGCTTAAGAATAATCAGATTACTACTTTGATGGAAAGAATTAAATCTGATTATAAAGCTGGTTATATCGCTCCACGTTCTTTAAACCATGAAGCGCTTGAGACCATTCTTAGCCACTTAGCCCTATGCGTGACAGAAATCGGCCGTGTTAACTGTAAATTAGATGATTACGCATCAGAAAGCCTTCTGTATTTTTCAAAAACCGCAATAACATTCGCACGCTCTGCATGGAAGTCAATCGAATCAGTGCCTTTAAAAAGAAGCAAATTCGCGCCTATGCTCTAGCTAATCTTTTATCAGATGATCTTCCATAGAGCGAAAAAACTCGGCCCGGGACAGTGCGTTGCACTGGGTTAGTAAGGTGGCAGCCGAACGCTGTTGATTAAACTGATCATCGAAGCTATTCGTTAAACTCGGGTTTGCGCTAGAAATAAAAAACACTCCCGAAAGCGCTGTCATTAACTGTTTATGTTTTCCTAAGGAAAGTAAGCCGCCACTATTCATGGTATTAAAACTGGTAACGTATAATTCAAACTTACCATCTTCCTTTTGGCCCTCTTTGGCCCATTTCTTATAGTTTACTAAAACCTCAGCCAAGGTGGAAATCATATGATCTCTTTCTGCGGTAGATATTACTTGTAAACCATAATACCAATTGATTTGCTCTCGTTGATTACGCATCACCTCTTTGTTCCACATTTCGGTAGTGTGTAAGCTTTTGTAAAGAGCCGCGATTTCATCGCAGAGATTAAAAATATTTGCATTAAATCTTTGCAAGCCCGAATGACGCAGCTGATCAGTCCACATAGAAAACTTAAAACGCGCAAGTTCCTTATTTAAGAAGAAATAAAACAATGGTAAATCCCGCGCAAAATATTTTAAATGTGCCCCTGTTTTATTGGCAAATTCAAAGTTTTTAATAATCGACAAAAGATAGTCTTCGATCTCTTCGTTACTGCGAAAATGACTATAGGAACCTACAAAAATTCGATTCTTCTTTTTGTTTGGCAGCAGATCTTCAACCGCCAAGGGCAAGGCTTCAATGATCAGCTCTAACTGAGCCAAACTTAAACCTACTGAGCCATTGGCCTTGCGATTCGCCAAGCTTATATCAATATCCAACGTAGTTGCAAGCCATTTTACCAATGACTCATTACCTCCAATTCGCGTTTGCAAGCCCTTAAACAAACGCGCTTGAATCCCTTCTTGCATAGTTAAACGAGCGTTAATGGTTGATTGAAAATATAAATGTAATTATTAAATTAATAATAATTTAACGTTAAATCAATATTCTCATTTTAAGCATTTAAAAAGCCAGAAAAATTAAGTACCTAAAAATCTTTATACCAATTATTTAGAACTAATAGAGACCAATTTTGATATAACTAGCTTTCAATACCTAATTAGCGCTTAAAACTGCAAAGCTTCCCTACTTATCGTGAATTATTAAAACCAACAAGGACGGTGTTTAAAAACAGGTTAGGGTAAGTTAGCTAAAGAGCTTAAACACTTTTTACTTAGGATCAAATTTTTAATTCATTGGCCTAAAAAAAGAAAGAGCGAGTTGCATCCTGCGTCTGCACCGAGCTATAGCAAAGGACTAGACATAGTAAGCCCTTTGATTAGAAAACCTAAATCATGGCTTTCTAAACCACATTTTCTTGTATTTGCTCGCCGTTGCCTCACTGCTTTGGCTAGCATTCCACCATCTACTATGGCGTATGAGCACTAATTCACCTTGTATAAAGGTTTAAGATTAACTTCTCCTTAGCAATTCGATTATATTTGAAAAATCACAACACACTATGCACAAGTCTTATCTTTTAGTCTTCATAAGTATGAATCTCCTTTCGAACTTCGGGTATGCTCAAGAAAACTACTGGCAGCCCGAGTTTATTAACAGTCACAACATAAAAAGCATCAGCAAATTTAAAGACGTATCTAGCGCAAGCGAAAAGGAGCTGATACTAAAGATAGACTACGATTTTAATGGTAAGGAGTTGCAGCGTTGGCAAAAAGAGGACGCGGCGATTTATTTAACCATTAATGCATATGACCAAGAGGGGCGCTTGTTAAAAAGCACGCGTTTATACCAAAATTTAGTCCTAGCCGATTCCCGACTTGACACCATTCAATTTAGTGAATTCTTATATCCTAACGACTCGATGCAGGAGCGTATCAGTTGGACACCTGATCAGCCCAAAAGTGAAGCAGACCATTATGTATTCTCACTCAAAAAGATTGCGGAAATACGAAGTCGCAACTATTTCGGCGAACCCACTTATGATCAGCAAGGCGTTTTAATAGAAGACCGCTGGGGCTTTCAACAAAGAGAAGTAAGTGGTTGCATTACTTCCACTACTGGAGACCTTTTTCACCGTCGATTTAACTATGATAAATTTGGCCAAAAGGTGAGTGAAACCTGGTTTAAGAACGAGAAGTTTTTTCGCAGTATCAGCTATTTCAAAAACCATCAAGGCATGCCTTTATACGAGGTTATTACAGAGCTGGATGCAGATAGCAAGCGTGTAAAAACGAGTACTTATAGTTTTGTGATTGAATAAAGTGAATTTCGGGTTGAGTTAGGCTATTTAGACCGGTTAATTCTAGCCCTACAATTGCTTAAATTAGCCTTATTATATTGCATGCATGTTGACCACGCCCAAGCTTAAAACCATCCTGCTCCAAATTCTCGGCTTTAGCCTAGCGCTGGGAATTTTAGTCTACTTCTACGGAATTTTCCTCCCATTTCTAATGGCTCTTTTTCTGGGCTTTGCCTTACAACCTTCACTGCAAAAGTTACAAAAGAGAATAAAAAGCTGGGACTTACTCGTTAGCCTCTTTCTCGCTTCCCTTGTTTTACTAATACTAGTAAGTACCTTGTTTTTAGGCGCTTTTCTCAATCGGGACTTTCAGCGATTTAGCAAGAGCATCGATATCCTTTTAGTGAAAAACCAAGATAATCTAGACGCGGGAGCGGAAAAGATTAAAGATTACTTGCAAGTTATCTACCCCAGTGAAAACTTAAGTTCAGATCTTAAAAATGATCTGCAAAAGCTTCTAAGTAATCCTGCCGATAGCAGTAAAAATAGTTTGGATTTTAATGCTATAAGCGAAAGCTTCGCAAAGCTAAAAGAACTAATCCCCACCAGCAAAAGCAAAGAAAACAACAGCCGCCCCACTTTTAGCAGCCTCTATATTTGGGGATCTTTCCTTCTTTATTTTGTGTTAATCCTTTACCAACTGCCTTACTTTCAAAAAGTAAAAGAGCGCTATTTCAAAGGCTTTATGGCCGAACGCAGTCAGGCCTTTTGGCAAGATTTCGACCAAAGCTTTTTGCGTTATTTCAGATTGCGCACCAAAATTATTCTTTGGCTTATGCCGCTTTATCTTATCGCCTTTATTCTATTGGATATGCCGGGTATAAGCTTACTTTTAATCGCGCTTTTTCTTTTACTTTACATCCCTTACTTCCATTACCTCCTGCTTATCCCCATAGCTTTGGGCTGTGTGGTATTGTCGGTAGAACAAGCTCAAAGCTTTTTATTTTTCTTCTCTATATCTACCGGCGTTTTTGTTTTGGCCAGTATTCTCGAAGAAGCTCTGCTTATTCCACGCATTATGGAAAAAAACATAGGCATGAACCCAGTAATTATGGTGTTGGCCTTGAGCTTTTGGACTTTCACTTTGGGGAATTTGGGCATCCTCATTGGCATTCCTATGACGAGCCTAATTATTATTTACACCAAGCGCTACCTTTTGCCTCTATACCAAAAAACATGAAAATGAATCCACAAAAGCAGAGCATGATTTGGGGGACCTTGATAATTCTTTTGGGTTTGGGGATTGCCCATTTTGGCGACTTATGGATGACTTTGCCCCTGTCTTTTTCATTTGCAATGGCTTGGTTCAATACCTACGGTAGCTTGAAGGATAAGCTCATTAACTGGTTCATTTTAGCGCTTACTTTTTTCGCCTTGCTTTTACTTTTCGCTTGGCTCAGTTATTTCCCTATTCACAACCGAATAGTACAAGCCGCCGGCTTAGGATCAATGGCTTTTGCTTATTATTTCGTAGCTGCTTATCGCATCAAATCCATCCGCCTTGAGCCCAGGTACATGTTACTTGTATTTGCCTTAAGCGGCCTGGCTTACTACCTTTCCTTTTACCTCAGCGCTGCCGTTTTCGATAGCAGCTCCGTGCCCTTACGATCGTCCAAAAGAGAATCCCTGCAAATGGCTTTAATACTAATCAGTGTGAATTTTGGCGCTGGTTTGGCTATTAAGCAAGAGGCCTATGACTAAACTAAAATCCATATTCTTTGGCTTAAGTTTATTGGGCGCCCTTTGCCTGAATGCGCAAAATAATAGAGTGCAAAACCTCGACTCCATATCCGAATGGCTATCTAGCTACAGCGATGAGGAATATTCGGCAGTGTTAGCAGCCATAGATAGCCTTCAGCAGGATAAGATAGCCCTTAACAACCGTTATTACCAGCATCAGCTCGGCAACTTCTACTACCTCACCGCTCAGTACGATTCGGCCTATAACACCTATCAAAGAGCGGCAAAACTTGCTTCTGCAGAAGGGGATCAACGCAGCTTAAATGCGCTGAAGAACAACCTTAGTGTTAGCTTAATAGAGCTTGGCCGCATTCCCGAAGCAGCCGAATTAATGACCGAATTGTTAAGCATTCGCAAGGCCGAAAAAGATACCGCGCGCTTTCTTTCTACGATGGGCAATTTAATTGAGGCCTATCAAATACTTGACAACGGTGACAAGGTTAACCAACTCTTAGCCGAAAGCGCTACAATCCCTGTTGACTCGCAACGTTTTGCCGAAGCTTTAAAGCGCTTGCATAATTTGGCCTACTTCCAATATTATAAGGAAGAAAAGTACGACGATGCTTTGCTACAATTAAAAGGCTTGCAGCGATGTAATAATATATCTTACACTGAGCGTACTGAAGGAGAATTAAGACTTGGTTTAGGACGGGTTTACAATCGGAAAAAAGACTTCAAACGGGCGCACTCAGAACTGCAGAAAGCAGCAGAGCTATTTATCAAATCTAATTATGATGGTGGCTTGCACGCCGCCTATTTCGAACTAGCAGAACTCGCTATGGAAGAAAACCGGCAAAATGATGCCCTGGAATTCTATCAGCGAGCCTACCGTTTAGCTATTGCTCCCGACATAAAAATGACCGCGCTCAAAGGTTTGTTAAATGTATATCGCAGTCAAGGGAAATTTGAAAAAGCCTTAAAAACCGCCGCAGAAATTGAGACTATTAAAGATTCATTGCAAAGCACAACCGTTCAGCGAGCTGTTTTAGAGATTGAAAGTAAATACCAATTGCGCGACAAAGAAAACACCATTACGCAGTTAACCAATGAAGCTAAAATCGCAGACTTAGAATCAGAAAAATTAGAGCTAAAAGCCAAGCGGCTCAATCTTTATATCTGGAGTGGCGGTACTTTCGCGGTTTTAATAATTGCGGCGCTGATTTTCTTCTATCAGAACTTAAAATTGAAACGCGAGCAAGAAAGGCTAAAACAAGAATTAGAGAATCGTGCCCTGGCCAACGAAAAGCAGGAACTGAAAATTCAACTCTTTCGCTCGCAAATTAATCCTCACTTCTTTTTCAATACTCTTTATTCCATTCAAAGCTATGTGCTGAATAATGAACCTATGCAATCGAGTCGCTATTTAGGGAAATTTGCCCGCCTAATGCGTGCGGTTTTGGAGCTGAATGAAAATGCGAGCATCAGCTTAGAAAAAGAACTGGCCCTGCTAAGAGACTACCTTGAGCTTGAAAAACTTCGATTTGAAGATAAGTTTGATTACCGCTTAGACTATCCCGAGGAAATGGCTGGTTTTAGCATCCCAACTATGATACTCCAACCCTTTGTAGAGAATGCTGTAGTGCACGGTTTCACCGAGATAAGTGCGGGGGGACAAATCTGCCTTAGCGTAAAAGAAGAAGGCTCTTATTTACTGGTGGAGATTGAAGATAATGGCAAGGGCTTTAGTAAAAAAACTAGCCCCGATAAGCCCGGTAAGCGTTCTATGGCTCTAGACCTGATCCGTCAGCGCCTGAAATTACTTTCCCAATCCAAGGCCGAAAATTACCGTTTTGAAATTCACAATCTCAATAATGTAGAAGGAAAAAAGGGGACTTTAGTACGCTTGTTTTTGCCACTAAATGAGGATTAATATCCCGCTTCATTGCATTACAAACCTTACTTAAATATAAGATCGCGATTGTTTAACTTGCCACTTCTAGGGAATAAATATGTTTAAAGCAATTATTGTTGACGACGAAAATAAAGGTCGCCGCAGTTTGCAGCGTTTATTGGAACTACTGCAAGCTCCGGTAGAAATTATTGATACCGCCGCTACCGTAAGCGAAGCGGTAAGTAAGATTGATGCTTTAGAACCCGAACTCGTTTTTTTAGATATCATGCTACAGCAAGGAACCGGCTTTGATGTTTTAGAGAAAATAAAGCATAAAAATTTCCACCTCATCTTCGTTACAGCTTACGATCAATATGCTTTAAAAGCCTTTCGCTATTCCGCTATCGACTACCTCACAAAACCCCTCGACCCCGATTTACTGGAGGAAAGCCTGCATCGTTTGACCGAAAAACCGGGCGAGCAAGAATTGAGTCCTAAATTAGAGGCGCTAAAAGACAATCAAAAAAGTCTCGATAAGCTAGCGCTCCACGATGCCCAAGGTATTCAACTGGTGCGCGTTAGCGATATTTTATACTGCACTTCACATAACAACTACACCGAGTTTCATTTGGTGGACCAAAAGCCGATTCTCGTATCGCGTACCTTAAAGGAATTCGACGAACTTTTAGGGCAAAATGGCTTTTTTAGGGTACACCAGTCTTACCTCATTAACCTCAACCGCATAACCCAATATTTGAAGCAAGATGGGGGCTATGTTAAAATGGAGGATGGCACTTTAATTGGGGTTTCGCGTAGAAAAAAAGAAGAGCTACTTAAGCTGTTTAACTAGGGGAAGTTTAAAGAATGTACTTAAGCAGCTCTTTTTTAAATAGCTAGCTAAACTTTCTTTTCCTGCTTTTTTAGAGCGCGGTATTTGGCTGCTCCTAAAGCCGCTCCTGAAGCCAAAAGAATACTTATGCCACCGTCTAAAGGCGCTGTATTAGGATCTCCTGGCTGGCCCGGCTGCGCCATAGCGAAGGAGCTTAAAGCAAGAATGATAAGTAGGGTGTATATTGATTTCATAATTGTACTTTTAATAAATCTGGAGAAATTTGAACCGATATTTTCGCGTATCCTTAGTTTAAAACAACCTTAAAACTGCGTCCCAACTCATCAATCTTTACGATTAAAAAATCATAGCTATTGCTGGTCTGCGGACTGAGCAAATGTTCGGAAGTACCGCCGTCTTTTTCGCTGTAATAAATTTCTTGACCTTGTACATTCATTACTCTAAATGTGAGAGCCTCTTCAGGCAGATTGGCGAATAGTACGCTGCCATCTTTTAATGTCCAGAAAATTTCTTTGATTCCCATCTCGGCTTGACCCATTTCATTGGCACGTAAATACAGAAAGAATCGTCCTTCTAAATTACTTTCCTCATGACTGAATTGATAATCTTGCAGATCGAGGCGATGATCGATATTTAACATTTCATCGCGTAAAAATACCTGATATGGGAAGCCGCTATTCACCTGCAGGCTAATACTAAATACACTGTCTTCGGGGGCGCTGAAACCTAATCCCACACCCTGCATTAAGTCTTTAATATTTAAGCTATTAATAGCTAAATTCTCACTGCTTGTTAGACTATAAAAGTTTAAATGATCGGTCGCATTTTTTAGTTTCACCGCATCGTAAGCCTCTTCGAATTGGGCTCCCGCTTGTGGGTGAATTACAAAGTAGCAATTGTCTCTCTGTGCTTGAGAGCCACCACTTATTTGCAAACTAAAAGTTGCTAAACTTTGGGTTTTTAAGGATAGGCTCCCCGTACTAATAATTCGTTTGGCAGGATCGAAACTAAAGCTTTGCGACTGCGAATCGGTACGAATAAAGAAACCTTGCATCGGCGCTAAATAACGTGCCTGACTATCACCCACATCTAACTGAGCATTGTACTGCTTGTAGCTACTGCCATTCCATACGTAAATCGTTTTATAGGATCCAGGTAAGGTCTGATCCTTCATATCGTAAACCGTATGGTATGGATTCGCGAGTAAATTCCAACCGTCGGTAATGGCCGAAACATAGCTATTAAAACTTGGGACATTGGTATAGCCTAAACTCTCCGTTTTCAGGGCCGTAGCAGAATTCAAATCGCCTTGATACGAAATAATTCCTGGGAAGGCATTCACCAAAAATTTTCCCGAAGCATTCTCGCCCGCGGCAATGGCATAGCCTTGACCTGGCTCAATATAAGCTTCCGTATCGCTAGGCGTTACCCAGTTTCCTACAGCTGCATCCCAAGCGTAAATACTCGCGCCTGCTCGGCCCGCAACTATATGGGTTCCACTGTTGGCTAGATCGGCAATCTTAGTGCGCATCGGCACCCCTAAATGAAACCAACGAACACTAGGATCAGGGGCCTCCAACAAGGCCATTTGCGTAATTGTGGGTTTTCCCTGCACCGTACTTTGAATTAGCTGTCCGTATTTGCCCGTAGCATCAGTTTGTAATACGATGGCACCTGAAGTACTTAAAAGCGTATTCACCTTTAGTCCCGCTCCAGGCAGAATGGTTAAGTTGGCATTGCGGTGCATCATAAACTCCTCTACTTCTACTGCTGCATCGATGCGAGGATTATTTACGCGGGGGGACACAAATACCTTAGCTGCTGCATTGGGCACAGCATTATTACTCCAGTTACCCGCATTATTCCAATCGTCATCAATGGCGCCTAACCAGCCTATACCATCGAACTCGTAACAGCCATGATCGCGGTTCGCATTAGGGCGTGCACGATTTAAGATATCCTCATTAAGATCAGCCAATACTAAAGCGCCGTCTTTTGCCGCCGCATTCATTACCAATAATTGTTGATCGTCTGCAAATTGAGGATCGATAAATAGTGAATTCGCATCTACGGAAGTGGCCCCTTGAAAGGCCCCTAAATTGGCGTAGGAAGTAGAACCCGCACCTGCTTCTACTTTAAAAGGGTTGGCCGCATTAGAATAATACATATTATAATCGTTTTCGGGGAAAACAGCGGGCGAGTTAAAGCTTGAAAGGCTTAAGCAATAGCCATTATTGTTTACAATTAAGTTGTTGCGAGCGACCCAGCCATTGGTCATGAAATAATTATCCAAAGCAGTATAAGCGCTATTATTACCGCTGACATTAATGGAATTATGATAGACCTGCACATTATCTGCAGCCAAAACCATCGCCCCACCTGAACCAGAAGTACTATGGACGGAAATTTCATTATTCCAAATTTGGCTTGGACTTGCAGCTAAACCTGCATCAAAACTAAAAGTGCGAATGCCATAATTGCAATTACCAGTACTATTAATAATTTGATTGCGATTGATTTGAAAAGGATGGTCGCCAAATAGGATAGCGGAGAATGTACCGCTGCTTCCCAAAATTAAATTCTCGGTCACTTCGATCCCATCGGCAGAAGTGAGATCTATGGCAGTACGCGTATTTTCAGAGAACTCATTATTGCGAATATAAAGTACCGTACCAGCACTATTTATCGCATCTGCACCAGCGCTAAACTCGCAATTTTCAATTAATAGCGAATCGCAATCGTTACACGAGAATAAAATATGGCGGTTTGCCGTGGCGACAGGAGTATTGGCTGCATTGAGCACCCCTTCTAATTCGCAATTATCTAAGCTGAAGTTTTCGGTGCGGATTTCTAATAGGAAAATACCGCCATAAGTAGCACCCGTATTTTTAAAGCGGATATCTTTAAATTTCAGATTATCGGTGTTGTTCACCTTAAAAATATAATTGGAGTCGGCATGATTGGGATTGTATTGTAAAGTTGGGCTGCTACCTAAACCGTCGAAGGTGATGCTATAAACGCCCATTCCTTCAACTGGGCCTAATTCTACCTGTTCGTTATAGCTGCCTTTGCCAATCTGGAAAGTAACATCGCAAACTATACCCCGCGCTTCAAGGTCGGCAGTAGCTGCGCTAAAGCTGCTATAATGGTCATTAATAGATTGACCAATCCAGTAAATTCCGCACATAGGAGTGGTGGGAGCAGGCGGTGCCGTAGCGGTATCTTTGGCTAAATACGCATCAAAAATTCGGTAGATTCCACCGCGGCGATCGGCCGTGCGAATTTCCTCATTCAAAGCCGTTTGAATGGTGCGGAAAACAAAGTAAACACCATTACCACCTAAATCGCTCAGGATAGAATCGCGTATCACTCGTCCAGTCGGGCTTGTTAAATTCGGGTTCGGTGTTAAGGGAGTTTTATCAGTATAAGCGCCAATACTATCAAAGAGATAGCCATAACGGTTGTAATGTATTTGCAGGTGTAAATCGGGCATTTGTCCCCTAAACAGGATGTCACCATTTAGTACCAACTCGTAAAATGACATGGGATCTACATCGCTCCCATTAATTTCAAACCAAGTTTGGTAGGTACGGGTTTCTATGGGGTCATTCCAATCCCAATCACCCGTGCGTTTATCATTACCCAAACCGACCGCGGAAAAGCGCAACTTAAGATCACTAAAATCGTATCCAGCGGCGGCGAGAGCTAGTGCAGTATTGGCAAAGCCATGATGCACTCCTGTTCCCGTAATTCCTGCACTTTGTCCGGGCACGAGATTATCGTAATCGGAGCTCGCGAGGTAATAATAGGCCGTATCTATAGAAATACTAGGCCAGGCAGTAGGCATATTGTGCCCCGTGTTTTGCGGTTCAATGGCATTATTAGTTTTGGTATTAAGGCCAACAGCACCCTGCTTTTTAGGACCAACCCCTTCTAAACCAATATAATCACCAGGCGGATTTAAGGAATCTAAATACCAGTATTCTAAACCATGTTCACTACTAATCCATATTTCGCCTTCATCGCTAAAAACCATGTCTTGGTATTGCGAATGAGCCATAGTGCCATTGTAATTAAAAAGATGCTGCGATTTTTTATTGCCAAACAGATGATAGGTCGCAGGACTGCCACTGAATAAAGTCGGTGCTTCATACATTTTCTTGTAGGCATTTATTTCCGCTCCATTAATGGCAAAAAGCCATAAATCACCATCTTGATCGAGAAAGAGATCGCGGGTAAAGTCGGGCAGATTGGTATAAATGTTTTCAAAAGAATAGCCCGGATAAGACCACCCTCTCACAAAGTCAGCAATCTGATTTAGAGTATGCGACGACCAATTGCTGTTATCAACGTAGTATAAACCGCCACCATCGGAGCTTACATAAATACGATTATTGGCATCGCGGGTAGCAACAATATCTTCGGGCACATAGTATGCCTGAATAGCATTACGCCAAGGAGCATCTACATGCGTCCAATATTCCCAGGTGTTGGTAAGGGGCGTGAAAATGCGCATGAGGGAACTTGTATTACTGATACTGAAAGGGTTCCCAGTGAGCATTACCACCCGACCATTTGCATCATAGTCGAGCGTAAAAACCCTTCTACTCGAATGACTGGCACCCGTAAAATTAACAACGGGGGGATTGTAAGTGGTAAAATTAGAGTTTAGCGCATCGAGCTTAATTAATCCATCTTGGCAGCCAAACCAAATATCACCGTTGGCATCTTGTAACATGGTATGCACAGCACCTTTATTAGGAAAGTTAGCCTGAGAAATGTGGTAAGTTGAGAAGCTGCCATTCTGATAAACCAAAATAGGTGGGGCATTATTCATGTCGGTTACATTGCCCGCATTCGCTATAAACCAAATCGCGCCATTACTCGTGCGATAAATTTCCTTTACACTGAAGGAAGCCCACTGAAAGGGCGATCCGTTAACGGTAATTACTGGTAAGCCAACCGAGCTAAAAGGATAATCCCAAGTGCCATTGGCTAATCTGCGACTGAAAGGTTTATTATTTAGGGTAGGGGAACCAAAGAAATCATGACCAACCCAGAGGGTTCCATCAGGCTCTACTAAAAGACCAGTACACCCTGCGTTTCCAAGGCCATTGGCGGTGGTAAAAGTTTCTACATTATTATACTGAGCCCAACTTGGCGCGGTAAAAATTAAGATGAGAAGGGTGGATAGATGTTTTTTCATGCTTGGGTAATTTAGATGACAAATATTCCCCCTGCTCGGCGCTTAAATCCTCTCCTTTAGTAGGCCGTCGCTTTTCCTGAGAATTTGGTAGCGGTTTTTTAGAATTTGGTTTTGGGAATACAGACACGAAAAGCAAAAATTTACGTTTTCACTAAAAGTCTATGTTAAAAGCTAGAACCGTTCTCTTTCTTTTACTTCTCCTTAGTCAAAACACTTTTGCTCAACTAAGCAGCTCTCATTTAGCCCATGCTGCGGCCACGCTTGCGCAAGATGCGGTTGAATACGACCCTACCTATTTCCCAATAGACTACCCGAATGGCGATGTGCCAGCTCACAAAGGCGTTTGCACCGATGTTATTATTCGCGCCTATCGAAAATTAGGAATAGATCTACAGCGATTAGTACATGAAGATATGAAAGCCCATTTCGGTTCTTACCCTAAAAACTGGGGATTGAAACGCCCGGATTCCAATATTGATCACCGCCGAGTACCCAATTTGATGTGCTTCTTTAAACGCGAAAAGGCCGCCTTAGCAATTTCAGACAAAACCGAAGACTATCAGCCGGGCGACATTGTATGCTGGAACTTAGGCGGGGGAATCTTACACATCGGTATTGTTCTCGCTGAGAAAAATCGTGCTGGTACTCGTCCTTTAATAATGCACAATATTGGCTCGGGGCAAGTAAAAGAAGATACGCTTTTCGACTTTAAAATAATCGGGCATTACCGCTATCTACCCTAGAGTGAGGTCGATTTTAAAATAGCACCTCAGATTTTTATTCGAAGTCGGTTTAGTACCCAAATAAGTTCTTTAAATTGCCTTTTTGAAATCCAAGCTAGACCGCCCAAAGCCATAATATGGTGCAGTGGTCTTTAAAATATTTTTTACAATGCCAAATCAGTATAAAGACCTACTTACGGGGAATTCACGCTGGGTAAACAATACCCTTAGGCACAATCCCGAGTTTTTCCATCAGCTAGCCGCCGAGCAACATCCTAAGTTTTTATGGATCGGCTGTTCCGACAGTCGGGTACCCGCCACCGAAATTACTAACGCCTTACCAGGCTCTATTTTCGTGCAACGCAATATTGCCAATATGGTGGTTCATACCGACTCTAATTTGCTGAGCGTGGTAAATTATGCGGTTAAAGTTTTAAAGGTGAAGCACATCATTGTTTGCGGACACTACGGCTGTGGTGGTGTAAAAGCGGCCATGGGTAATGATAAATACGGCTTTCTCGACAACTGGTTAATGCACATTAAAGATGTGTACAAAATGAATCAGGCGGAGCTAGATGGCATTGCCGATGAGAACAAACGCTTCGACCGCTATGTAGAGCTCAATATTATCGAGCAAGTAAGCAATTTAGCTAAGGTTTCTTTTATTCAAGAAGAATGGGAAGAAGGGGAATTTCCCCATATTCACGGTTGGATTTACAGCTTAGAAGATGGTTTAATTAACGATCTCAATGTGAGCCTTAACTCGAACGAAGGCTTAGAAAACATTTACAAATACAAGCAAAATTTGGAATCTCCTTTAAAGGATCTTCCGGCCGATAAATAAAGACGAAGCCGTCCCCAATCTAAACTGGGGACGACCTCTTCTCCTGCTCGCGAAGCAATTTTAACTCGCCTTCTTGAGTTCTTTCGCTAATTCTACCAAATTGATGAACTCGCTGCGGTAGTCAATATTTTTGGCTTTTAAACCCTCTTTGGCCCAAGCAATTACCTGAGAATAATCTGCTGTTCCGCTAAATTCCGATTCTCTCAAAAGCATTCCGAAACTCGCCACCGCGGCCATAAAACTTAAGTCAGGATTTAAAGACTCCACTTTATTGGCTATCACTTTTTCTTCGAGGCTAGACTGATGCCCATCGGGTTTTTTATGGCGTATTTTCAAGGTCGCTAACTCATCTGCGAAAGCACTATTAACTGCATCTTTGCTGCGGTATTTTAATTCATCTACATCCACGGGCGATTGTGTGGCAAGGCTGCGTGGTACAATTTCATACAGCGCCGTTACATAGTGCCCCGCGCCAATATCCCCGGCGTCTTTTGCATCATCATTAAAATCCTCTGCCGCTAAAATGCGGTTTTCGTAACCAATTAAACGATACGCTTCTACCACGGCAGGATTAAACTCAATTTGAAATTTAGTGTCTTTGGCTACCACGTGTAAATTCGCGCCCATATCTTCCACCAATACTTTTTTGGCTTCTAAAATATTATCGATATAGGCATAATTTCCATTGCCATTATCAGCCAAGGCCTCCATTTTCGCGTCCATATAATTGCCGGTTCCAAAACCTAATACACTTAAAAACACGCCTGTTTCTCGTTTCTCCTCTATCAGTTTGGTCAAAGCGCTTTCGCTAGATAAGCCCACATTGAAATCACCGTCGGTTGCTAATATCACCCGATTATTATGACCCTTTTTAAAATTCTCCTCGGCCATTTTATAGGCCAATTTAATCCCAGCACCACCGGCAGTAGAACCACCTGCTCTTAAACTGTTAATCGCTTGAATAATCTGCTCCTTCTTGTCGCCACGCGTTGGCTTTAAAACCACTCCCGTGTTAGAAGCATAAACAACCAGGGATACATGATCTTCTGAGCGTAAATTATTTACCAATAAACGCAATGACTTTTGTAATAGCGGCAGTTTATTCTCGCTGTTCATACTGCCAGACACATCAATTAAAAAGACCAAATTACTGGGCGGAAGGTTCTCCTGGTCAATTTCCTCGGTATTAATGCTGATGCGCAAAAGCTGATGTTTCTCTTCCCAAGGGCAAATCACTAACTGGTGCTTTTCTGCAAAACTCTCGTCGCCTTCAAGTTCCTGCGCTTGATAGCTGAAATAATTTATCATTTCTTCAATACGCACAGCCTCAGCCGGGGGTAAATAACCATCTGTTAAATACCTTCTAATATTGGCATAAGAAGCCACATCTACATCACTGGAAAAAGTAGAGAGAGGATTTAGTTCGGCACTTAAAAATTGATTGGGGGGTAAATCGGCATATTCTTCCCGCTCTAAAACCTCACCGTTTTCACGAGATTGCGGAACATTAACAGAACCCTTCATTTTTACGCCATCAATAAAATAAACGGTCCCCTCTGCTCTACTGCCACGAATATTAACGCTGCCATTAGCACTTGGAGTTACTCTAGTTGGCTGACTGGCTATAGAGCTAATATCGCGCACCGCCATCGACTGAATATCTTCGCTAGTAGTAATCTTACTGGTTTTTGTTTTATCAATTAAGGGTATTTCATAACTCAACACGACTTCTTCCAACATTTCAGTTTCTTCATCAAGAGTGAAATTTTGTTGGCAAACCTTCCCTGGTTCTAGTAAGATGCTATCTACTATTACTTTGGCAAATCCAGTGAAAGTGCAATGCAAACTATAATATCCACTAGCCTCGATTTTAATACTATAAAGGCCATCAAAATCAGAGACCGAGCCCGCCAAAGCTTTAGTATCACCCTGAGCGAATAAGACCAAATTAGCAAAGGGAATCATTTCGCCGCTATGCCTCTCAGAGACCTTGCCACGGATTTCAGACCCTGTAGTATTTTGAGCATATAATGGCCCAAATGACATGGAGGCCAACACGAGAATAAAACAATATTTATATGATTTCATGTTCAATTGGTTTAATAAAATTAATAGATTAATTTCCCATTACTACGAATAGAAATAAGCGGGCCACGCTACTATATCATAGAGTGCCACAACATCTAAAGGTTGCTTCAAAAAAGCATAAAAAGTAGATTAAAAAATTTTAAAAACAGATTATTTCATATCAACAAGGGCTAATACCAACCTCTTTTTCAATTATTTGTAGATTATCTAGAGCTAAAGACAGAATAAACAGAAGCTTTAATTAAGAGAAAAAAAGATCGAATTACCACCGCTCTCAATGGCAATAAACCTCATTAGCCTAAAGAACTTTTTAGCTTAATTTCATCCTGAAATATTGAGGCAATGCTTTTTATCTTTAACTTTACGATTACCTGCTTTCATTCAATCCCCATATAATAAGGCCTTCCTGAGTTAAGATGACAAATTCGCAAAAAATACGTATTGACCAAGATCTGACCATTGTAGAATGGAGCAGTATGGTCGAGCATTTTTGGCCCTTACGGGAAGGAATGTCATTATTTGAGCTTTTTTGTAAGGAAATCTGTATCGCCTATCAGACCCACATAAACAGCGGTAATTCATCGCCCTATTGTTTTGACAGAAGAAATGTTTTCGAACTAGAAGAGGAACTTATTATCTTGGAAAATGGTGATTATGAGATTCATTTAAATCTTCCTTCCTCGGTATATTCATCAATTTCGCCCGACAGAGTAAAATTCTTTAACGAATTACCTTTTGGAGCTTCCATGCAAGACCGGCAGGGCTATATACTTTTTGCAAATAAAGCAGCAGAAGCCGTTTACGGACGTGGAAGTGAGGTTGTTACTGGAATTAAAAGCTCTGATAACTCCTGGAGCATTCAGAGCGAAAAAAGAGAAGACATTCCTTTTGAAGAACTACCTGCCTTAAAGTGTATATTAGAGAATCGATCCTTAGAAAAGGAGGTTGTTGCGATTTACAATCCGAGTCGTAAAGACCGAGTTTGGCTCCAAGTTAGCTGCGTTCCCGTTTGCTTTACAGGGGTATTACACGCTCATGCCTCCCAATCCCTCTTCCATGAAGTAAGTGAACGTATCGAATTAAGCCATAAAAACCAACGCTTTTTAGCCGAGGAAGACTTCATTATTAAACTGAGTAATGGACTGCTACAAACCGCCAATGCCAACTTTGCCTTTAAGCAACAATTAATTATTAATAAACTAGGCGAACATTGCGAAACCGATGCCGCCTTTATTATCGATATTCAAAACCTTCGAAAAGGCAGGCCCGAAATTTCCTCTTGGTTTAAGGATGAATCTTTACTTGCCCATAAAGAAGCTATACTAAATAGTTTTATTTTTTCTGAAAGCCGTATAAAAACCAATTGGCTTGAGAGAGATCACTATAAAGTAGATCGCATTTCTCTCCTCGAAGAAAAAGACGCACACCTACTTGAGTTATCCAAAAACAATATTGAAAGCCTCCTTTATTTTCCTGTAATAATGGGACAGGAGGTCGTGGCTTTTATAATGCTGCATCGTAAGATTAATGGACGTAGTTTCAAAGAAAATGATAAGTACTTATTAAGCAGAGTAACCGAACTACTGATCAGTTTATGTGCTCAAAATATTGCTTCTAATAGATTAAAAGAAAGTAAAGCCCGACTAAACCGGCTCGCCTCCAATATTAGTGATGTTGTGTGGCTAGTCGATCTAAATCTAGAAGCAAAGTATGTCAGCAGCTCAACCAAAGATGTTTTAGGCCTCAGCCACAGCGAATTTTTAGAGGGCAAAAAAGGCCTTGCTTTGCAAGATGAGTTGAAGCCAGCGCTAGCCAAATTCATTAAAAAATTAGTCCTTAAAAAATCTACCGAAAAAGTAAGCTTGGCACTGCAAAGCGCCTTTATAAAAAATGAGCAAAACCTACTTTTATCGCATAAAGTGCACGGCGATTATGATGAAAACGAAAACTTAAGTGGTTTAATCATCTGCAGTAGCGATGAAACAGAATTGCACCAAACTTTTCTGCAGTTGCAAAAACAAGAAGATAAATATCGCAGCCTTTTTGAAAGCTCTCCCTTAGGCCTATTACTTTTTCATCGTACAGACGGTTTTATTGAATGTAATAATAGCGCTGCAAATGCTCTTAGCTACTCCATTAGCGAATTAAAAAAACAGAGCCTCGTAAGTATATCACCCGTATACCAACCGAATGGATTAAGGTCGGAAGTTTTAATACAAGAACACCTAAATGCTGTTTCAGAAGGACAAAAAATAAATTTCGAATGGGTACATCTCGACTCTACAGGGCGGGCCGTAACCATGAATGTTCACCTCAGTGCAATTGGCACAAAAAACGAAGATTTAATACTTGCTAGTTGGCAAGACATTTCTCAAATACGTCATAATGAGGAGCGCCTTTTCCGTCTGAATATGGCCGTGGAAAACTCCCCTGTAAGCATGGTTATTACCAATCTTAAAGCAGAAATCGAATACGTAAATCCTGCTGTGCTCAAAGCAACGGGGTATACCAAAGAAGAGCTTCTTGGCAAAAACTCTCGCCTACTACAGTCGGGTCACACACCCCGCAAACACTATGATGATATGTGGAGATCCCTCACCCAAAACAAAGAATGGCGTGGTGTTTTTCATAATAAACGGAAAAACGGAGAACTGTACTGGGAAAGAGTGCATATCTCTCCTGTTTTAAATAGCCGTGGCAAACTAACGCACTACCTGGCCGTAAAAGAGGATATTACTCTTATCAAACAATATTTGGAAGCGATTGAAAGGCAAAATGATGTATTAAAGGAAATTGCTTGGACCGAATCTCACGTGCTGCGAGCGCCATTAGCAAGACTAATGGGTTTGATACAGTTTTACAGCGACGGAGTTTTTGATGATGAAATGACGAAAGAAAAAGTTCTTTTATTAATGGAAGAATCGGCTTTGGAAATGGACCAAATAATTGAAAAAATTAACCATCAAACCTACGAGCAAAGGTCCGTACAAGACATCCTAAAGAAGAACCCTTTAAGCCTCTAAAACATAGTATTAGCCCCGCTACTTACTCGGGCTCTGAAGCTAAATTTTGCGACAATCTCAGGTTACAGGCCTCGCAATTACCGCTCGCCAATATTTCAAAATTCTTTACTTTAAAGGCGCCGGTGTTTAACTGCAAATTTTGCTGCAAAGGCAAACAGTAAATCTTTTCACAAGTTTCGCACTTAAAGTGGATGTGTTGATGCTGATGCCCATCGGCTTGGCAAGAATCTTCGCATAAGGCATAATAGCTTTCCTGCTCGTTGGCAGATGCGCGATGAATCAAACCGCCCTCTAATAAGACATTAATGGTACGGTATAAAGTAACGCGATCCATCGAGCGTAAATCGGCCTGTAATTTAGCATGCGGAATAGCCCCCACATATCGATCTACTGCAGTGAGCATCTCCAAACGGTTAGGAGTGATCCGTAAATTTCGAGCGCGTAAACGCTGCTTTAAATCTTCTTCTCGCATACTAAAATTTCAACCCGAGTCCTACACTAATATTTATTCCTAAATCGTCGGCAAAATAGCGTTGCCGATTTAAATAATCGCGGTAGGCCACATTAAAAAGGTTATCTACCTTAACGAAGAAATGCCAGCGATTATTTGCAATTTGCCTTTCGGCAGATGCCTTCAGTGCCACCAAATTATAGCTTGGCGGCGGAGCTACAAAATCTTGAGAAACCAATAAGTGCTTTTGTTCAAAAACAAAACGGTTAGAGACTTGCAGCTCCAACTTTTCCCAAGCCCCCAGTGCGGGTAGCTGATAATTTAAAGCACCAAAAACACGATTAGCAGGCATAAACACTAAGGGAATTTCCTCCTCGCGATTATCGCCGCGCAAATAACTAAAATTGGCATCTACGCGCAGTGGACCAACCGGATCGAAATTAGCCTGTAGCTCTAAGCCGCTTAAAAGAGCATTTCGCTGCTCGTATTTAAAAACCGGAAAAGCGCCGCGAATAGTAAGCCTTAACTCATCTTGTGGCTGTAGATAAATGAAATTATTGATAGACTGAATAAAAGCCAAAGCTTCGAAATTCCAGTGCTTATTCGGTTGATAACTTAGGTCTAGACTCGACTTAAAAGAATGCTCTTCCTGTAAATTGGGATCCCCTTCCTCAATTCCACTCACCCCTTGATGTAGGCCATTACTATACAATTCGTTAATAGCAGGATTGCGTTGAGAATAACCCAAATTTAGATTTACTTTTAAGCGTTCAGTAAATTGGTAGGAAAGCGCCACGGTGGCCTTGGGATTGAAAAATTCATTGCGATAGCGTAAAACCTCGCGCGGAACGCTAATGCTTATGGCGGCTACATTTTGCAGGATGTAGTCGGCGCGGGCGCCAAAATCTACCGCCCACTTTTGCCATTGCTTATAAATCCGAAAATAGGCACCCCATTCGCGGTTAATATAATCAGGTACCAGCGGTAAAATACCGGTTTCGGGGACATTGTAGTTATCGCGCAAATTATACTGAAGCGCACTGGCCCAATGCCATTTTTTAGCAATTAGCGCCCGATATTTCAGTTCCAAAAAATGATTGTTCTCCTGCAAACTAAGCGCTGGGAAATCATTGCGATCGCCTCTTCGTAAATCGAACTCTTGCCTACTGTTTAACTGCCAAGCGTAGTTTAATTCAAAACCGCGATTTTTATCCAGCGAATAAAGCTGACTTACTTTCAGCAGATGGTGCTGTATCTCCTGACGAGGTGCAGCAAGGCGATCGGAAAAATTGTCTTCTGTAAAAAAGGGTTCAGCTTGTTCCAAAGCCAATTGTAGGTCGCTTAAATTACCAATCTGTGAACCGCGCAAAAGCCCTAGTTTAGAGCTGTTTAAACTATAATAAAGTTTAGTCTGCCACTTTTCAGCATAGCGTTTCTCCAACTGCAGCAAAGCATTGGCTTCCTCACGGCCAGTATTGCGCAAATAATATGTAGCAGTTTTTTGGTCGCCGTTCTTTTTCAAACTACTGGCAAAACGCCAAGTGAGGGCTTTAGCCTTTTGCTCTATTCTCGCGTTTAGCACCTGACCTCTACCATTACTTTCAAAAAGATACTGCGCGGCCCCGTGCACATGCGGGTCAGAAGGCATAGCTCTAGGCTCTACTAATACCACGCTTCCCAAACTAGAACCCATATATTCTATCGCCGCCGAACCTTTCAGTACCGACAGACTGCCCGCCATTAAAGGATCTATTTCGGGGGCATGATCGTTCCCCCATTGTTGACCACTGTGCACCACACCATTATTTACTAAACTGAGGCGATTGCCGTAAAGGCCCTGCACCACTGGCTTAGAAATTTTGGCCCCGTTGCCAATGCTCGTTACTCCGTTCAGTCCTTCTAAAACTGTCGCTAAATCGGAGGCTGCATTTTCACTGACGCTTTCTGCAGTAAGCGTTTTTTGGGGCGCAAGCGATTGACTTTGCTGATCAGCCGCCACCGCTACCTCGTTTAAAACTTCATTACTATGGTCTAGCCAGATTACTAAATTAGTATCGGCTGTTAAATTGATAAAAACACTGCGCGGGCTGCAACCAATGTGGGAAATTAACAGATGTAGTTCGCCCGCACATAAATTATTTATCTCGAAAAAACCTTGACTATTACTAATCGCACCTTGCTTTCTGTCATTGCTGTATACATTAGCATCAACAATGCTTTGCTGGGTTTTGATATCGTAAATAGTACCACTAACTTTTAACTTGCAATCTTGCGCAATTAAAGAGCTAGCACTAAAGAAGATCAGTAGGAAGAGTAGTTTTTTAAGGTTTAACATTAAAGTTGAAACTTATGCTAATGTCCGATTCTCCGCCGGCTTGAGAAATATCTCCCTGCGAAACACCGGTGGCAAATTTATCGGGCAGGTGCAACAAAGTTATGCTTAAAGAACCGCTGCTCGTATCGGTAGTACTTACCGTGCTGATTATGCCAATGGGATTGCCATTTAAATCGGTATCGCCGTAGGTTACCGCTAAACCGCCAATTGTTGTCTCATAAAAAAACTGGTGATCTTCCGCTTCCGCAGATACCTCTTCCGTAATATCTTCGGCAGGATTAGCTATCTCGTTTAATAATTGAACCCTAGCAGAATAGCTCGTATTTGCTTTTAAATCCATCGCTTCCACAGTGGGCGCGCTGCCACCATCACCGTCTAAATCACGAAAAAGGAAGTTCAAAGTATCTTGCTCATCTTGGGAAACCAGTTGCCATTTTAAAGTAGTAATTAACTCCTCTTCATTGGGAATTACGGGCGTTTCTGGTTCGTCTTCACTACAGGCTATAAGGCTGCTGAAAGCTAACAGCAAAGCAATTAATCTAAACTTCATTTTCATGTTTAAAGGATACTATTTTGGGCAAATATACTCACTTATGCAACATTGTTGCATTTAGAGTGAAAAAATAAAAGCTCCTAAATAAATTACCCTTGATGCCAAGAATAATAATACTTTTAGTATCCTATTGGCCTAAGAACTGGCCAAGCAGCCAATCACTTAACAATAAGGTATAAACACCTGATTTACAGATTTAATAGATTTCTATGAAAATGAAAATTTGCTTTTTAATGTATCCGTGGGAACGCATTAACCCAGCGCAAGATTCCACTTTACGCCTTATTCATGAGTCGGCCAAGCGCGGACATGAGGTTGCCATAACCCACCCCTCTAACCTTACCATTCGCGATAGCATAACCCTTAGCTTATGCAAGAATATTGTTCCATCTGAAAAGTTTAGCAACAGCATAAAAAACTTTTACAATACGGTAGAGTTCGAAACGGAGATGCGTCCACTGCAAGAGTTTGATGTAATTTTCATGCGCGACAATCCGCCCATGGACGGACTAGTGCTCAATTTCCTCGATTCCATTAAAGATGATGTCTTTATTATCAATGCGGTTGATGGTCTGCGTGAAGCGAACAATAAAATTTACACGGCGGCCTATTACGACCCCGATCGCGAACTCATTCCCGCTACTTACGTTTCTAAAAATCTCGATTATTTGCTGCGGATCATTAATGAATCGCCCAAAGAGAAAATGATTATGAAGCCCCTCGATGGTTTCGGCGGCAGTGGCGTAATTGTTATTGAGAAGTCTGCGATGCAAAACATCCGTTCACTCCTCGATTTTTACATCAACCGCGAGAAAGGCGTTTCCAATTATGTAATCCTGCAAGAGTACATCGAAGGAGCGGAAGAAGGTGATGTGCGCATCCTAATGCTAAACGGCGAGCCTATCGGTGCTTTACGCAGAAGGCCAGCTAAAGGCGATGCCCGTTCTAACATTTCTGCCGGCGGCACCGTAGAAAAATACAAGCTTACCAAAAGCGATAAAATCCTTTGCCAAAAAATTGGTGAAAAACTAGTGCGTGATGGTATTTACTATGCCGGTCTCGACCTTATTAATGGCAAGCTAATCGAGGTAAACGTAATGAGTCCCGGCACCATTACCGACATCAATAAACTTAACAAGGTTAAGCTACAAGAAACCATAATCGACTATTTGGAGCGCGTTACTACCGAACGTAAACGCCTAAAAAGTGATTTCAGACCTGAAGACTTGATAGAGAATGCAGAAGCTTAAAATTTCGGAAATCATTCGCCTTATTGAGGCGGAAGAAACCTTTGAGGTAGAGGCGATAGACAAATCATTCAGCTTAAAAATTAACCGCTATGTTCCTTTTGTTTGCACCGCGATTCACGATGGTGGTGCCTTAAGAAGCGAGTTAAAACCGAAAATTGCCCTCGACGATTATGAGCGTTGGTACGAAGAAGATCCCCATACCGGCTCTTTTATCGATTCCATGCCCATTACCCTTATTGGCAAAGATTCGCGTTTTGAATACGACCTAAACCGCGGTCCCGATAGCTGCATTTACGAAGAAGCCTGGGGAAAAAAGGTGTGGAAAAAACCCTTAAGCCCCAAGGAAAAGCAAACGAGCCTAAAAAAGCATCAAAACTTTTACAAAGTAGTTAAAGCGCTTATTACCAAAATTAATGAGCGCTATGGCAGCTGCGTAGTTTACGATATTCACTCCTATAATTACCAACGCTGGGACCGTCCCGTTCCGCTTTTTAATATTGGTTGCGAAAAAATTGACCGCAGTGTTTTTGGCGAAGTAATAGACCATTGGCAACAAGAGCTCGCGCAAATTAATTTACCGGGCATTGAAAATGTTAGCGCCCTAAACGACGTGTTTTATGGACGCGGCTATAATCTCGAGTTTATTACCGAAAACTTCCCCAATGTTTTAGTTTTAGCTACAGAAATTAAAAAGGTTTACAGCAATGAGCTCACAGGAGAAGACTATCCAAAAATAATCCGCGACCTCCAACAAAAGCTTAAAGATGCCATTTTAAGTAATGCTCATTTTTACAATGAGAAGCACAGCAACTGGCATTCAAAATCCAGCAGTCGCCTTTTAGATCGCAAGGAAGATCCCGCCATTTTTCAGGTGGACAAAAACCTGCATCAATTACTTAAAAACTTCGAACTTCTCGCTTTTGTTAACCCCATCAATACAGGTTCGGAGTTTAATAAATTTGTAAAAAGCAAATTTACCGAAGCACCTAAATTCCGCTACAGCCCTATAAAAGTTAACCCTTTTGAGCTGAAGCAACAGTTGGGCACCCTGCGTACACAAGAAATTTCCGATGTTTCCATTCGTCACTTATACGAAGCGGTTATCAATAGCTATTTCGATAAAATTGACTTACTCGGCTCTTTAAAAACACGCAAGTTCCTCTATAATTCTCTGCGTTATTTTGGTCGCCCTAGTAAAACCGATCTGCTTAACGCAGAATACATTTTACACCTTCCGGTAATTCCTAGTGAACCTAAGCGTCCGCCCATTTTACATATCGATAAGGCGATGGAAATCTTTAAAGAAGGATTGGCCGACTACGAACTGAATTGTAAAATTGAACTAAGTAATAAGGTGATTTCACAGGTAATGGTGCTCAACTCCAAACGCACCGTCTTAATTCGTCCCGATGCGAAATTTACCCGCCGTGAAATCCGCGCTTTAATTGAACATGAAATTGGCGTACACATGGTAACCACCATGAACTCTAATCAGCAAAGTTTAAAACTCTTTAATCTCGGCTTACCTGTTAATACCAAAACCCAAGAAGGATTGGCCATTTTATCGGAATACCTGAGCGGCAATATGACCCTAAAACGCCTTCAAAAACTGGCCTTGCGTGTGGTTGTTACCGACATGATGTGCAGCGGTGCTGATTTTATTGACTGCTTCAGTTATTTACAGCAAGAGCGCAACCTCAGCAGTAATGATGCCTATACCCTTGTTACGCGCATCTTCCGTGGCGGTGGATTTACCAAAGATTACCTCTACCTCAGTGGATTTGTGAGTGTTTTCAAACTCTTCAATGCCAATCATAATTTAAAACCACTAATGGTAGGCAAAACCTCCCTCGAGTTTTACGATGTGATTAAAGAAATGATGGATCGTGAGATTATTGAAAGCCCAAAATATCTCACTAAAAGTATTTTCCTAGATGAGCAAAAGGAGGCCGATCCGATTTACGAATACATTCTTAGCGGCCTCAAATAATATATCATTGAGTTCGATGTAATTAGTCATCTGCCTTGAGCAAAACAGGGCAGATGGCTTTTTAAAATCGAGTTTTTCGATGGCAAGTTAATCGGGCTTTGTTCTTTATGCTTAGGCAGAAGCGTAAATTTGCATATTCCATTTTGAAACAATCATGGTCAGCATTAGCGAAGAGCAAATACAAAAAGAGCGGTTCCCTGTAAGCGGCATGACTTGCGCGGCCTGTGCCAGTAGCATCGAGTCGGTATTACGACAATCGGATGGTGTTTTAAAAGCGGAAGTAAATTTTGCCACCAAAGACCTTTGGGTCGAATATCAGCCGCAGCTGGATGCGCAAGACCTGAAGAAAACCTTACAGTCCGTAGGCTACGACTTAATATTAGCGAGCGAAGACCAAGAAGAAGAGAAAGAAAAAGTCCAAGAAGATTACTATCAAAGCTTAAAAAAACGCACCGCTTGGTCCATCGCTTTAAGCCTGCCCGTTTTTGTAGCTTCTATGTTTTTCAGCGCCTGGTCCTATACTCCTTGGCTTTCTTTAGCGCTTAGTATTCCAGTCTTATTTTATTTCGGAGCGCCCTTTTACCAAAGGGCTTGGAAACAACTAAAACACGGTCGTGCCAATATGGACACCCTTGTTGCCTTAAGCACGGGCATGGCCTTTCTGTTTAGCATTAGCGCCACCTTTTTTCCACAATTCTGGACGGCCCAAGGCCTCGAAGCCCACCTTTACTATGAAGCAGCAGTCGTTATAATCAGCTTCGTTAGCATTGGTAAACTGTTGGAAGAAAGAGCGAACTCACAAACCTCCTCCGCTCTAAAGAAACTGATGGGTTTACAAGCGAAGCAAGTGACGGTAATTCGCAATGGCGAAGAAGAAAACCTCGATATTAAAGATCTCATTGTAGGGGACCTCATCTTGGTTAAACCGGGAGAAAAAATACCAGTAGATGGCATGGTAAAAGCCGGTTCCTCCTATGTTGATGAAAGCATGATTAGCGGGGAACCCCTGCCCATCCATAAAGAGAAGAGAGCGACTGTTTATAGTGGCACCAGCAACCAAAAGGGAAGTTTAAAAATTATTGCGCAAAAGCTTGGCGGCGAAACCCTCTTGGCGCAGATCATAAACAGAGTGCAAGAAGCACAGGGCTCTAAAGCGCCCATTCAGAAAATGGTCGACAAAATTGCCGCCGTTTTTGTCCCCGTGGTTTTGGTCATTGCCTTGCTTACCTTCGGCATTTGGTATTTCTCGGGGATTGAAAATGCTTTGGCCTATGGTCTCGTTAATGCAATTTCCGTTTTGGTGATTGCTTGTCCCTGCGCTTTGGGCTTGGCAACTCCCACCGCGGTGATGGTAGGAATTGGTCGCGCGGCTGAATTAAACATGCTGATTAAAAACGCCGAAAGTTTAGAGATTGCCAAGAAAGTAAAACATCTCGTCCTCGATAAAACTGGCACCATTACTCAAGGTAAGGCGCGCATTAGTGATCTGAAAATATTTGGGGAGACCCAAGATAAGCTAAGCTATCTTTTAGCCATGGAAGCGCAAAGTGATCACCCTCTTGCGCAAGCGGTTTTGCTACACCTTAAAGAAAAAGGCCTAAAAGCGGCGGCCATTAAAAACCTAGAAAACCAAGCCGGCAAAGGCTTGCGCGCGGAAGATGACCACGGAAACCACTATTTCGTTGGCAATGAAAGCCTCCTCCTCGAAAATGGCATTACGCTCAATGAAGAGCAAAAAACCCTAGGCCAACAATGGCAGGAAGAAGCGAAAAGTCTGGTTTTCTTTGCGGATAAACAGAATGTTCTGGCCCTGCTTGCGCTAGAAGACAGCTTAAAGGAAGACTCATTGGCGGCCATTCAAGAATTGCAAAAAATGGGTTTGGAACTGCATTTAATGAGTGGCGATAATGCCGCTACGGTTAAACATTTGGCCGAAAAAGTAGGCATTCGCAATTACCGCGGCGGACAAATGCCCCAAGATAAATCGGACTATATCAAGCAATTACAAGCCAAAGGGAAAACAGTGGCCATGGTAGGCGATGGCATAAACGATGCGGAGGCTTTGGCGCAAGCCGATTTGAGTATTGCCATGGGGCATGGTTCTGACATTGCTATGGATGTAGCGCAAATAACCATTAGCAATTCCAATTTAAACACCCTACCCAAGGCATTCAGGCTTTCACAAAAAACCATTCGCACCATAAACCAAAATCTCTTTTGGGCATTTATTTACAATGTCATTGGCATTCCCGTTGCGGCGGGTTTACTATATCCTAACTTTGGCTTTTTATTAAATCCTATGCTTGCCGGAGCGGCTATGGCCTTAAGTTCCGTATCGGTGGTGAGCAATAGTTTACGATTAAAAAACACCAAAATTTAAAACATGATGGAGAAGAAATTCAAAACCAATATCAACTGCAATAACTGTTTAAACTCAGTAACTCCTTTTCTTAACCAAGAAATGGACATTGAAGAATGGAAGGTAGATTTAGAGCATCCCGACCGAATTTTAAGCGCCCGCTTAGAAGAAGACGATGCAAATTTGGTTATTCAAGCGATTGAGAAAGCAGGTTTTAAGGCCGAACTTATTGAGTCTTAAAGCGACTATTTAAAAAAACGCCTTCAATTTAGCCACTAATTTAGATAAGGTCTTATATTTATTGCCCTAAAACTTCACCATGCGTAAACTTGCTCTTCTCCTATTTCTCTTGATTGGAGGCCTCGCTCAGGGGCAGACGAGCTATTTCTTTTGTGTTACGAGTGAAGATTATGAAACCTTCAAGGCGGAAGTGGAGTTTAAAAGTTTCGATTTTGGCCAATCGGCTGCCAAGCAAATGCTTTTAAATGATTTGCAAAACTCTCTCTCCGGCGAAATACAAGTTTCTACCTATAATCCTAAAACCTGTTCCTGCCCGGGTAACTGCCCCGAAGTTAAGATTGGCGCCAAGGACTGGGACGGAAATTTCAGCGATAATGAGTTTAGCGTTTCGGGTGCTTACGGCTCGGCGGTAGAAATTGCCGATGTTTTAATTAGCAGCGGGCAAGAATTACTAAACAATCCTGGTCGCTTTCTTATTGACCGTGTTTTTGGCTCCAAGAAGACGACGGCGGGTGGAAACCACAAATGATTTCATGAAGCACTTAGCTTCATTGGTGCATTAAATATAAATGCCATTGTGTGCCGCTAATTATCAGGAAATGACTATCGAATATCTATCAACCTGATTTCGACCTAAAATTATAGCCTCAGATTTTCAATAAAAGGAAAAGACTAGTCTGGATCGTGCAGCTGTAGCGGGCTACAGCAAATGAGCTAGATGAAGGATTTTCGGTTTTATTTAAAACACACTACAAAGCCTCTGCTAAAAAGCGTTTTTCTACGCCTTGGCCCTTCGCAATAGCCCGCTATTGCTTCAGCACTTCGGCTTAAAACCCACTATTTATAATAGGTCTGAGGCCTAATTTTATATCGCACTCAGGTTTTAAGAAATACCCGCCTACGTATGCTTAAGCGATAAGGGTATAATTCACGAGCTCGTTCACTTATTAAAAGAAAACGGAACAACTACCGAGATTCAAGAAATTAGGGATTTATTTAAGCTGACCTTGTGTTTGGCTTAATTCTGACGGACGGTAAAATTTCAAAACCATAATCTCCTATCATTCAATAATTTGCAAAAACATGGGTAGCGTGAGAAATAAATTAGCCTGGGTAGAAATTGATATCTTTTTGACATCAATTTCGGACGGGCTATAGTGGGGAATGTTATATAACGTTTTGGGTATGGTGCGTTTTAATGCATTTTACACAGTGTTGTAAACTGTTATTATATTGATTTAAACCAAGGTACTCCAAAATAACCTTGGTGCCTCTCAATCTCCAAAACGTCTCCAGGTTGAATCGAATCAAATTCAGTTCTGCTTATCATTATTTTATTCGGTTCGGTAAATGTTCCCCAAGGCTCTACTATGGCATAATAAGTTCTTCTTGCAGCAGCTTTTCCCGTACCTCTGCTTTCTTCTTTATCAATAACTACTGATTGATGGACTTTAGGAGTAGAGTTGTCGAAATAAATATTTATCCCATATGCACTGAAATAGCTAAAGAGAAATAAAGTGAATATAGTTGGCCCTAAGGCAAGTAATAGCTTTTTCACCGTTACTTTCGGCAGTTTGAATATGATGAAAAGAATAAGCAGAATAAAAATTAGTATCGTCATGCTGTAAGGAAGGAGTCTTTTCCAACTTTCAAGTTCAAAACTTAATACTAGTCTTAACATTATTGTTAGTGTTGGAAACATAATGAATTCAGGTACATTATAATCTTTTTTATCTGCATCAATTTTTATGATTGATGTCAGATTTTGGTTTGAGATTCTTTGGAAAATTAAACCGATTAGAGGAATACTCACAATAAGCCAAAACGGAATTGAGTTCGAATTCAAAAACCAAACGACACAATATATTCCAACAAATATGTTGATGGTTTTTTTGCTCAAAAGGTTTTCTTTTTGTTGATGGTTTTCCTCCATTCAATAGTTTACAACATGTCTTATCCCCAATTTTCTTGCTGCTAACCCACTCCTCTATAAGGATAAGCTCAATTCAGCAAGAAAGCAGAAAGAAAAAAAATTATTGCCTCCCAAATCTAATAAATAGAACCATTGAATTAGTATAAGGGCAATTAAATTACGGATAGCCTAAGGCATAGGCTGTTAATCACTAATCTTTATATCGGAAGGGGTTTTCGACCGCATCAACCAATTTCAAAGAAATTAAATGGAATAAGTTCCTTAAACCTAAGTTCAATATAAAAATTAGGCCTCAGACCTTTGGTGGAAGAAATATCACCACTCATTATGAGGCATCTATCCCGCAAAAGGGCGTTTTAAATTATTTCTAAAATTCAATGGATAAATCGAGTAGGATTTTAAGTGATTCACCCTTTTTGCAATAATTTAGACCCCAATGGAAACTAAGCATTTCGATCTAATTATTGCTGGCTCCGGTCCGGCCGGTGCCACTTGCGCAATGGCCCTAGAAAAAAGTGGCTTACGCATTGCGGTAATAGATAGGTCCAATTTCCCTCGTGATAAAATCTGTGGCGACTTTGTTGCGGCCAAGGGCATACGCGAATTGGTCTCCGTTAAGCCACAATTACACGATCGCTTGGCTAAATATCCGCATAAAGTGATCAATACCAAAACTCACTTTTATGTTAATAATTTAGATCCCCTTGACTTTAACTGGGTCTTAAAATCATATAATATCAAACGGATGGATTTTGATAATGAGCTGGTAGAAATGATGCTCGAAGATCAAAACCTCAGTTTCTATCCGGGCCAGCGAATTAGAAAAGTTAGTCTTAAAAACGACCTAGTGGAAGTTAGAACGGATAGCCATTATTTCACTGCTAAAATGGTGATTGGGGCGGATGGCGCACAATCCCAAGTTGCAAAAGACTTAGCCCGTTTTAAAGTGCATAAAGAACACTATGGTGGTTCTGTTCGGGCCTACTTCAAAAATGTGGAAAACATAAAGCCCGAAATTAATGAGGTCTACCTGCACCGTAATGTGATTCCGGGCTACTTTTGGTTATTTCCTGTATCGCCTACAGAAGCTAATGTAGGTGTAGGTACTTATTCTAATTTTATTAGTAAGCATAAGGTAAACCTAAAAGAGCGCTTCTACGATTTTATTGAAACATCACCCCGCTTGCAGCAAAAACTGGGCAATGCCCAAATGGTTGGCAAATTAGAAGGTTTTGGCTTACCTCTATTCTCTAAAAAGCATGTAATTAGCGGCGAGCGTTTTTTACTCTTAGGTGATGCGGCATCAATGATTGACCCCACTAATGGCGAAGGAATAATGCCCGCCATAGTAAGCGCTAAACTGGCCGCCCAACAAGTAGAAAAAGCTTTTAGCAGTCAAAATTTTAGCGCCGAATTTTTAAAGGATTACGAAAAAAGCATTCACCAGCGCTACTGGACCGAGATGAAAATGAAAACATGGGTAGTAAAGGCTTTTGGCGACAAACATCGCCTTATAAGTTTGGTGGGTTGGGCTTGTGTAAATAGTGGGTTTTTAAAAAGACGCATAGAAAAACTAATGTAAACTGGTCTTGCCCAAGCATTATCCTTATAACCGGAGTTCGATGTAAAATCAGAGCTTAGACCTCGGAGCTCTTGTAATTAGCGGCTCTTAAGCCTTTAATTTAAGAGCCTGAGTTCGACCTTATTATTTGTATTCTCAGTTTTAAGAGTTTTCAATATGTCGTAATCATCTTTAAACATGTTTAATACATCTGCTGATGGGTTCATCTCTGGCTTATGAAATCCGCAATCGTAAAATATTTTTCGGATGTCTAGTGCCTTTTTGTTTTTCCAGAAGGCAGCTTTGGTATATCCAATGGCATATATTTCATCCTTGCGCGTGAAGGTTTGACGATGATAAACCCATTTATCATCCCAGCCTTCTAAACTGATAGTAATTTTAAAATTGGTCCCTCTTTTTAAGGGTTTTTTATAAATAAATTTTTGAGAACCTAAAACTGGAAATATTCCTTTCTTAAAGGTATTATCGTATAGCTTAGATCTGAAGAGCACCTCGAATCTTATAAAATCCATGTAATAGAAGTACTTGGAATTAGCCATGTACCGTAAACTATCACAGTCTAATACTCTGACCCTTCTAATTCTAGAAAGGTCAGACTCCATATTAATCTTCTTCCAAAAGTATTTCGCACCTACATAGATGTACAACATGTGTAGCCAATAGTAAATCATTTTTTTAGTTTACGTTTTTACTTGAGAATCGATGTGCAAGTAATTAGCTATACATTCAATCGGACTACGAATATACCACCATTTTATAACGTGAATTCGACAATAAATTAGAGCCTCAGATTTTCAATGGAAGGAAAAGACTAGTCTGGATCGTGCAGCTGTAGCGGGCTACAGCAAATGAGCTAGATGCGGGATTTTCCTTTTTATTGGAAAATCCGTATTGGCCCCTTCTAAAAAGCGGTTTTCCCTTTCTATCGAGAGGTCGGCTCGCTGGGCTTTTCAGTCTGTGACATATTAAGCTCTGTTCGACCTAAAATTATAAACAATAACGAAGCAATCTAAAGACCCGCTTTTCTACAATCGAATTCCCTCCTGCAGCCATTCCTTCCCCCAAACTACAATCGAAATTCTCCTCGAATATCCTTCATCCCCTCCAAAGCCCAAACCTTCCGTCAATTGAAAAAACCCTTCTAAATACTAATTACTATTTCCGACCTTTACCGCTTAATCCAATCTTAGCAAAAGCAACCAGTCCGATGTTTGTAAACAGAAACTACAGTCTTTACCGCACCTTTTCTTGGTCTTACAAACCCTTTTTGTTCGGCTTTCTCTATGCCTTGTTAATTGGTGGCGCTGGATATATTCTTAATGTAAAACTCAGCTTTCCCTGGCAACCCCTCAGTGTTATCGGTATCGCAGTGGCCTTTTACCTCGGCTTTAAAAATAATAGCTCCTACGATCGTACTTGGGAGGCACGTAAAATTTGGGGTTCCATCGTTAATAATAGTCGCAGCTTTGGAGCAGCCGTTTGCAGTTTTGTACAAGGCGAAAAAGCGAGTGAATACCAAAAAGAACTCATCTATCGCCATATTGCCTGGATGACTGCCTTGCGTCATCAGTTGCGCCTTAGTCAGCCTTGGGAACATACCGATGAACGCCTAAATAAACTGTACAATCCTACCATCTGCGAAGACTACACCAATAAGCTAGACAAAGAACTTCTACAATACCTAAGCGCAGAAGAAGTAGCCACTTACGACCACCACAGCAATAGAGCTACCCAAATTTTAAAGAGGCAAAACGTCCGCCTGCAGGAACTGCACGACGAAGGACTTTACGAAGATTTCCGGCACATGGAGTTTTTCCACCTCACCCATAATCTCTATGCCGATCAAGGTATGGCCGAGCGTATTAAAAACTTCCCTTTTCCGCGCCAATACGCCTCTACCGCTCTTTGGCTAACCCTCGTTTTCAGCGCCTTTTTACCCTTCGGCTTACTCGACGTATTTGGGGAAGGCTCCAGCATTTGGGGACTTTTACTCTGTGCCTTTGTTTCGGGATTAATTACTTGGATTTTCTTTTTAATGGAGAAAATTGGCGACTACTCCGAAAATCCTTTTGAAGGCACTTATAACGACGTTCCCATTACGTCCATTGCCCGCGGCATAGAAATCGACCTGCGAGAAATGATCAACGATACCAACATTCCGCTCAAATTTGAAGCGGAAAACGGTTTCTTAATGTAAACTTATGCTACTCAGCGACTTTATATACTACCTCGATTTGCTTGGGACATTTGTCTTTGCCATTAGCGGCGTTCTGCTAGCGGTAGAAAAGCGCTTCGATGTCGTGGGCGCTTTCATTATTGGCTTTGTAACCGCGCTAGGCGGCGGCACTACCCGCGATGTCCTCATCGGCGCCAGTCCGGTTGCCTGGATGCAAGACCTCAATTACCTCCTCTGCATACCGGTGGCCATGCTCTGTACTTATCTTTTTTACGATCAAATTTTAAAACTGCGCCGCAGCCTGTTTTTATTCGACGCCATCGGTATTGGTATTTTTACCATTCTCGGCATCCAAAAAGTATTAAGCCTCGGTTTATCACCCGTAATCGCTCTTATTATGGGCATTGTTTCCGCGGTCTTTGGCGGCATTGTACGCGATGTTTTAACCAACGAAGTGCCCCTCATCTTCCGCAAGGAAATTTACGCTTCGGCCTGCCTTATCGGGGGATTGACTTTCTTACTCCTCAGTAAAACCGCACTATCACCGGCCTTAATCACTTTCTTAGCGGTTATTCTCGTAATTTTCATTCGCATTTTAGCGGTTCGCAACAAATGGGAAACGCCCTTTCGACCTAAAGGCAGTCAAGGTCTATAGCTTGTTTTTCGCTTTCGCTAGATGCGCTCGAATAGACATCTCCAAAAAGGGAAATATTTTAGCCGCCGAATGACAACTCTCCTTCACTAAGGTTATTAAATTATGTATTTTAGCTTCGAACCCTTAGATCAAAGCCAAGCACTTTAAAATTAGAATTTAATTCAGACAATTATGGCAATTCTCAACAAACTAAAGTGGATTTTTGGAATAGTACTTATCTTCCTTATCATCTTGGCAACCAACCTTATCGACCGCGATAATTTCCTTCGTATAAAAGATAGCACCGCTAGCATCTATGAAGATCGCTTGATTGCCAAAAGCATCATTTACGATTTATCCAATCACTTACATCGCAAAGAAATTGCCCTGATAACTGGTGATAGCAGTTTTTTCCAAAACGAAAACAGCACTTTAAATAGCCATATTTCAGAATGTGTTAATCAGTTTAGCAGCACTAAACTAACCCAGAAAGAGAAAATTACTTTCGACGACTTAAAACTAAGTCTGCAAAACTTAGAGGACCAAGAAAAAGATCTTTTTCAAGGTAATCCGCAGGCTAAAAGCAAACAGCTAAAACAGATCGACGAAATCAAAACCAAATTAAACACCCTGGCCAATATTCAAATGGAGGAAGGGAAAAGACAAGTAATGATAAGCGAGAAAGCGATGAGTAGTATCGAGCTTTTTACCCAGATGGAAATCTACGTCCTGCTAGGGCTCGCTATACTCGTACAAATCTTAATTATGTACAAGCCTAGGACTGATTCGTATCGTAGGTAGGAGGCCGAGTACTATTATTAACGTATATTTCAAGTAAGGCATCTACCGAAAGGGAAGCCAACCTCAGCTCCTAAAAAACGTTAGATTAGTAGAACCATTTGGATCCCCATCTTATGCAAAGCCTTAAAAGTTATTTCGTTTTAAGCCTCCTAATTAGCAGCCTTTTTGCCTGCGAAAAGAAAGAGGAAAGTCAACCTTCCATTGAGGCCAATAAAATTGCAGCCTTGCTTGCAAGCCCAGAAATGATTAATCTCAACAACTATCTTTTAAAGATTGAAAGCGACATTTGGCGCAACTTTATGCCGCCCATAGACAGCAATGGCAGCGCCCTTATGGCCCAGGTAGTGCTTAGCGAACGGAACCAAAGAACGCTCAACAATAGTGTGCAATTGAGAAAAGTTTACCTCATCAAACAGGATGAACTTTGGTCGAAAAGTTTTGATAGTAGCGATTCTTCCAGTCCCTACCAAGTAAGTGGCATGGTGCGCAATGGTCCTACTTGGGGACCGAATATTAAAGTGGATCTTGTATGTGAATTTACTTTTGCGGGAGAAGTTTATCGCCTCTTAGCCAAAGACCAAGAAATTTATGCAACTTACTAGTCCATTCGGACTATGAACTTTATCGCTTTAAAAAACCTCCATCTACAAAGAATTTGGTGGGCACTTGATAGTCCCGCCTTGTTAGCGCTGCCCTTGGTTACTTCTTACTTTATCGATACGAAGCACCGCAGGCAAATGCAGGAGGTTTTGCACGACTTAGATGCTGATGGAGAAAGTATCAATAGTTATTTCCAAAAACTGGGAGCCATGCCCATGGGGCGTTATTTCGAGCAACTCTTTTTCTTCGCCATTCAGCACGACTCGGAGTACGAGCTATTGGAAGAAAACCGACAGATTTTTGAAGGGAAAATTACCCGAGGCGAGCTCGATTTAATTTTGCGCAATAACCGTTCGGGCGCCATAGAACACTGGGAAATTGCCCTTAAGTTTTACCTGCAAATACAGAATAATACCCAACCTAAATACATGTTGGGACCTAGTACACGCGATAATTTGGGCAAGAAGTTAGAGAAGCTTTTAGGCGCGCAAATTCCTCTTTCCAAAATAGCTGAGATTCAAAATGACTACCCCGGCCTAGAGCCGAAACTTATGGTAAAGGGCATCTTCTTTTACCCCTGGCAGCAAAACTGGACCCTCAGTGCAGGGCTTAGCGAAGATCATCTTAAAGGTGCATGGCTTTCGCAAGAAGCGCTCGCTAGTTTAAGTGACTCCTCCGAAAGTTGGCTGCTACGTGAAAAACCCAATTGGATTGGTGGTTTACAGCTTAAGGACGCGAAAACTCTTCTGAGTATTAGCGAAATCAAAACCCTTTGCCACGAGGCTTTTAGCGAAGAAAAAGGACCCCAATTTATTAGCCGCTTTAGGCAGAAGGATGGAATTTGGCTGGAGGAAAGTCATTTCTTTATTTGCCCGAATCAATGGCCGGAAGACAGTAGGGAGCAAGAGTATAGAGCATACAGGGTCTAAACAATATTACTATTGTATAAACTCATGATCAAGGCTCCAATTCCTCATCCTTAAAACCTTAAACTCTTCTCTCAGTATAACGGTAGGGTAGAAATCGTTTTTCTCAATTTCAATTCTAAGCGCATAGTCACCCTGAATTTATTTCAGGGTCTCTTTTTACCACTAAGCACACGAAGAAGGCACGGAGGGGATTTCGTAAAATTAGGTGGCTAAGGCGCTCGAAGCGATTTTATTTTTTCTCGAGGAATTGAGATAAATGAGATGCTGAAACGAGTTACCCATGATATCTTTTTTAACGCACTGATTTTCAATGGGTATTTCACGATAAAGTAATACTTCTCAAGATCATTCTCCTTTCTTTTTCGCTTGATCGCAAAAACAAAAAAATCTAGGCTCCAATTCCTCACCTTAAAAATATTCCCCTTTGCCAAGCTCAGTGGGCGAGCTTCCTTCGGTCGCTATGTTACAAACAGTTTTTTTATTTTTTAAAGGAGTTTGTGAGCTCGTCGCGTTGCTCCTCGGTTCCCAATTTGCTAAAGCAAAGGCTTTTATTTTGAAGCTTCGTAATTGAGGCCGGAAAACCTACTTATAAAGATTTCGATAAATTGAAAATTGGCACTTCGTATACTTTTTTGCAGAGTAGTTGTCATAAAATCTTCTTGGTTTTATAACTTAAAACTCTTTTGTCAGCATGACGGTTGAAGGCATGTTATTTTTCTCAATTTCAATTCTAGGCGCATGGTCACCCCTAAGAGTAGAGTTTTTTTATACCGTCAATCACCCTGTGAATCAGTAGGGAGCAAGAGTATAGAGCATACAGGGTCTAAACAATATTACTACCATTTAAACCCTCAATACTCTTGCTCAAATTCTTGCTGAAAATCAGTATCCCTAACGAAAACCCATCTCACTACTCACTACTAATATCTCTGTACTGACCTCTGTACTAACCTCTGCACTAATCTTTTCCCTATTTTCGAAAACCGAATTGCACGCATGAAAAATCTCAAATCTTTATTGGTATTCTTCGTATTATTTTTTGCCGTTTTTGCAGCAGTAGAAACCATGCAAGCCTATCTTTTTCAAGAGCCTACCGAATCATGGAAAATCATTTCTATAAGCTTAATCTCGGCCTTCGCTTTTATTTATCCTCATCATCGCAAAGGCCTAAAGCCCGCCGATATTTTAAAGTACAGTTACACTTGCGTAGATGCGGCAAATGTTAACTGGCCGCAGCTTTATGAAAGTATCGAAAAAGAGTTTAGCCCACGTGAGTTTAAGTCCCGTTTTTCATCCGAAAAGCCTCAAATTCGCATCCGGCGTAAGCCGCAGTTTAAGAACATAGGGGAAGTAATCATCCTGCGTCCCAAAGGAAACAAAGTTTGTCTTTTCACCCGTCCCGCCTATGGTTTAGCTCTTTTTGACGCGGGTGAATGCTATCAAAGTCGCCAACAAATTTTAGCGCTTCTAGCGGAAGCGCCACAACAAAAAATCAATCCTAACGTATAATTATAAAACCATTTATGTCTCGACTATTTATCGCCTTATTTGTCCTACTCCTTAATACGGGTCTCATCGCGCAAAGCGCCCAAGAAAAAGCCATTTTGGGCACCTACTTCGCCCCGAAGAAAGACGCTAAAATTGAAATTTACCAAAAAGGAGGCCGCTATCATGGCAAATTTACTTGGCTAGAAATTGGCGACAAAGACATCAATAATCCCGATCCTAAACTGCGCTCGCGCGAGCTTTTAGGCATGACCTTTATTAGTAATTTCCGTTACGAGGATGAAGAATATGTGGACGGTAAAATTTACGATCCACAAACGGGTGATACCTACGATTGCATTATGTGGCTGGAAGGCACAGACCTTAAAGTACGCGGGTATATGGGCTTTTCTATGTTTGGTAGAACGGAGACCTTTACGCGGGTGAAATCGTAAATCAGCCTAGCCTTTGGGCTCATTGAGATTAGAGCCTAACATTAGCCAAACGTAAAGAAATTGAAAATGATACTAGAATACATATCCGATAAGGGATTTATACTCGGCACTACTACTTTTAATTGGGGTGAGTCTAGAGAGTTGATAAGAGAGAAACTGAAGAATCGACACGAACAGGATGATGACATACTTGATGTGGCCCAATCAGTTAGCAAGGATTTAAACCATAATATCGAACGAAGGAGAGACATTTACGAAGATCTTGAAAATGAAGAAAACTATTTCTTTTTAAGCTATGACCATATGAATGGTCTTAAAGAACTAGAGGTTCACTGGGGAATCAGGGTTCACGTTGATAATGTTGAAATGGAATTCGAGAAGGACATAGATATTTATTTAAAGCAACTCAAATCTAAGGGACATGAGTACAAAGAACTTGAGCAAGGGAACTATATTTTTAAGGAATTAAAATTTACCATAGCAGATTCTGCATCCATGGGTGGAGATGGAAACGCTCTCTCTTACTTCTATGCAGGTGAAAATATTGAGCACTTAATTGAAGAATAAAGAGGGTGACTTTTGGCGGATAAAAATTGCGATTTTAACTCGCACAATACCTAGCAAAAATGTTGCAGCTACTTAAATGAAAACAGCCATCGCCATATTGACCTTAACCTTTTTCACCTTTTCCTGTAAAGACAAAGAAAATTCCTCGAGCACGAAAAGTGAGCAAATAATTGGACTAGACAGTTTAACTAATACCGAGACAAAAGCTTCTCAACCGACTATTGACCTAATTTACGAAACTGGAAATCTAAAATTGTTTGGCGACACAACTATTGAAGAAGCTAAAATCTCATCCGCATCAATAAAATTTGAGCCTTATATTGGCTTTAACGACTTTAGCGTTGCAGCAATTGATCACAAAAAATATGCTGAACTTGATCTAAAATCGAACAGGGTAGCAAATAGCTATCGAACAAGACTTCGAGAAGGTTATAAATCCGACACAGCAAACTTTGGCGGACATTATACATTCATATATTTTGGATGCGGCTCACCTTGTCAAGGCAGCTTGCTTATAGACCGAAAAACTGGAAAAGTTTATGACTCTCCCGGTGCTTCAGGTGGTTATGATTACCAAGTTGATAGCAGAATGTTAATTGTAAATCCGCCAGATACAAATGGTTTTTATCACGACTGCCCCTATTGCAAACCAATAATTTACATTTTCAACGAGCAGACAAAATCATTTGAAGAACGACTGCGAAAATGAAATTAACCGCGCAAAGCGAAAATAAACCTAAGCCTCTTTTAGGCCTTCTCCGCTTCAAAATCGGGGTAGACAGAAGAGACCTGTATTTGTCTTTTTACGCCAAGCTCCCTTTAAAAACCTAAATTCAACCACAAAAATCAACCACTCTTGCCGCAAATAGCCAAAATTATCATCATTGTTTTAATGAGCTTTAGCCTGGCGGGACAAGTCCTTTTTAAAAAACTCCCCGACTTCCCAGGCAGTGCTCGCGATGATGCCTTTGCCTTTCATCATAAAGGTTTTATTTACGCGGGATTCGGCTTAGACCAAGGTTTTACGCATCGCAACGATTGGTGGCGCTATGATCTAGCCACAGCCGAGTGGCAGCAATTGGAAAATCCGCCTCTAAGTCCGCGGCAGTATGTGAGAGGTTTTGTAATCGGCGACAGCCTGTATCTCTTTGGTGGACAAGGTCCGAATAGTGAATTTTACGGCGATTTTTACCGCTACTCTATCCTCGAAGATGAATGGAAAGCCCTTGCCGATCCTCCTTGGGGAGCACGCTGGGCCGGTGTGGGTTTTGCGATTGGCCAGACAGGTTACCTTGGCTTGGGCTATAATGGAGAGGAAAGCTTTAAGGATCTTTGGGCCTACAATTTAAAAGACGATACTTGGCGAGAAAAAGCGGGTTTGCCGGGACAGGGCCGGGCTAAGGCTTATGCCAGCGTTTTAGAAAATAAGACAGTAGTAGGCGCTGGCCTTATTGAGGATTCTTCCGGTTTGCAGATCTTGGCCGACCATTATTTCTATTATCCACTAAGCGATCGTTGGGAGAAGCAAGATTTTTTAGAGATTCCAGGCAGCTATTTCTACGCAAGTTCCAGTTATCAGCAAGCTCTTTTATTAGGAGGCTTTAGTCGCAGCAATAATCGCAATACTTTATGGAGTAATTTGGAGATTATAAACTTTGAAAAGAATACAAGGGAGGTTTACGATATCGATACATTACCCTTTCGCCGTGGTGGGAATTTCATTAAAGTGGATAACCAAAACTATTTTTTACTCTGGGGCTTAGATTCTAACTTTCGACGTATTAATGCCTTCTATAGCTTGGAGCTGAGTCCGCCACAGAAGGCGAGCAACACCCAAGTTTATCCCAATCCCTTGCGCCAGCATTTGGTTTGGGTACAGTGCGACCAAAGCCAAGAGGTCGTTATTTTCTCTTTAGCCGGAGAAATCGTTTATCAGTCCCGTCAAAGGGCGGGTTTAGTGCTTCATGCGATTCCCAATCAGCTTCAGGGTTTGTATTTTTTACGGGTCGGTAATGAGTGCTTTAAAATTTGGGTGGAGTAAGGTGTTCTTTTTTACCACCAAGCGCACGAAGAACACGAAGGGGTTATCGGTAAACCAGTTGGCTGAGTCGCTCGAAGTCCGAGGTGTTTTGGCTGTTTTGCAATAAACGAGATGCTGAAACCAGTTCAGCATGACCCAAGAGTGGAAATCGGGTTTCTA
>CAXBBL010000017.1:0-38860 GCA_963974215.1 uncultured Schleiferiaceae bacterium
GTAGTATTAATTAATAGTGAGAAGCCCAAGCTGCGGCAGCTGCGGATTCTCGATAGGGCTTACTACTCCTTTCCCACTGAAAATGAATCAACAAGATCCTGAAACGAGTTCAGGATGACCGAAGGAGTGGACTTTACCATAGCCTTAAAACATTATAAAAAAATCGTCACCTTGAATTCATTTCAGGGTCCTTATCCATTTAAAACGAACAGCAATAATGGGTTTGGGATTTAACCACCAAGGACACAAAAGAGAATCAGAGCTCACGGCGGGGTTTAATTTCCGATTTAACTCGAAGGCCAAAATGTCTATCATTTCCCCAAACCCTACTGATTACTCACTACCAAAAGTGCAGCGTACTAATTACTTTCAAAATCCCTTAATTTGCCAAAAATTATGGCATGAGCGCGAGTCTTATCCTTAGCATCATTATCGCTTATTTTTTACTGCTCATCGTAGTAGCGCACTTTACAGCAGGAACGGGTGATAATGAAGCCTTCTTTTTAGGCAATCGGAAAAGTCCTTGGTATGTGGTGGCCTTTGGGATGATTGGCGCATCGCTTTCGGGGGTGACCTTTATATCCGTTCCGGGCTGGGTGGAGGCTAGTTCCTTCTCTTATATGCAAGTTGTACTGGGCTATGTAGCGGGTTATGTGGTAATTATCAAGGTCCTCCTTCCCCTCTACTATCGTTTAAATTTGACTTCTATTTACAGTTACCTAGATGGGCGTTTCGGCGGACAGTCCTATAAAACTGGCGCAATCTTCTTTCTTATATCACGCATTATTGGCGCTTCTTTTCGCTTATATCTTGTGGCCATTGTTTTGCAAATTGCCATTTTCGATGCTTTCGAATTACCCTTCTGGCTAAGCGTAGCGGTGACCATTATTTTAATTTGGATTTACACCTTTAAAGGGGGAATTAAAACCATTATTTGGACTGACACGCTGCAAACGAGCTTTATGTTAATTGCCGTATTCACTACCCTGTATATTATTAAAGATCGCATGTTCCCTGATTTGAGCTTGGTGGAATATGTTTCTCATTCCCCCTATTCGCAAATATTCTTTTGGGATAATTGGCGTTCGGGGAATCACTTTGTAAAACAGTTTTTAAGCGGCATGTTCATCACTATTGTTATGACCGGTTTAGACCAAGATATGATGCAGAAAAACCTCAGCTGTCGCAGTTTAGGTGATGCCCAGAAAAACATGTTTTGGCTTTCTTTAATATTAGTGGTCGTCAACTTAGTCTTCCTTTCATTAGGAGCAGTCTTATACGATTATGCCGCAGCCGAAAATATTTCTTTCGCTAAAGCAGATGAGCTCTTTGCGGCAGTCGCTCTAAGTGGCAAGTTGGGATTAGCAGTGGCCATCTTTTTTGTCATTGGTTTAATTGCCGCCGCCTACTCCTCTGCCGATTCGGCCCTCACGGCATTAACCACCTCCTTTTGTGTGGATATCCTCAAAATCAATAAAGATAGCGATCAGGCGAAAGCCACCCGCACCCGAAAATTAGTCCACTTGGGTTTTTCCTTGGTTCTTTTTCTGGTGATTATAGTATTCGAACAGCTAAACGATGATAGCGTAATTAGTGAACTCTTTACCGCCGCTGGTTATACTTACGGTCCTCTCTTGGGCCTCTATGCTTTTGGCCTATTTACTCGCTGGCAAGTGAAAGATCGCTGGGTACCAATAGTAGCTATCCTTGCGCCTATTCTTTCTTATATTTTGAAAAACAATTCGCAGCAGTGGTTTAATTACACTATGAGTTTCGAGCATTTGATCATCAATGGTCTTTTGACCTTTACAGGCTTATTACTCTTAGCTCGGAAAAATTAAACCTAAAACAAGGCTAGCTTAAGAGTGCTCAATTAAATTTGAATCATTTCTCTGATTTTGCTTTAAAAAATAGCTAATGACTCTAAAGACAAGGATCTTAATTACTGGTGCAAGTGGAAATGTGGGCAAAGCGGTTATTAATAGCCTTTCAGAAAAAGAAGGTGATTTTCAAATTCAAGCCGGACTAAGAAACACCCGCGATGAAAAAGAAAAACATTCTGACCCTCGTGTTAAATTAGTTCATTTTGACTTTGAGGATGAGCACAGTATGAGATCAGCTTTAACAAACTGTGATATTCTTTTTTTACTAAGACCGCCACAAATTGCAGACGTCGAAAAATACTTTGCCCCGCTTATTAGGTTTGCATTAGCTGAAGAAATTCACCACGTCGTATTCTTATCCGTACAAGGAGCGGAGAAAAATAGCTTTATTCCGCATTTTAAGATTGAGAAACTAATTCGTGAAAGTGGTCTGCCTTATACTTTTCTAAGACCCGCCTATTTCATGCAAAATTTCACCACTACTCTGCTTAAAGATATTGTAGATAAACAGCTGATTTACCTTCCTGCGGGCAAGGCGAAGTTTAATCTTATCGATGTGCAAGATTTAGGCGATGCCGCTGCGGAAGTATTATTAAATACTAAATCCCACCGCGACAAAGCCTACCCCTTAAGCAATGGGGAACTTTTAGATTTTCAAGAGATGAGTGAGGTGATTAGTAAGGTTACTGAACAAAATATCTCCTATGAAAGTCCCAATCTCATTGCTTTTTATCGCCAAAAAAGAAGGGAGGGCAAGCCTACCATGCTTATTTTAGTAATGATAATGTTGCACTTCCTTCCTCGATTTACATCCGCTCCAAATGGAACTGACGATTTAGAAAAAATTACAGGGAAAAAAGCAAAAACCTTTAAGGCATTCGTGCTTGCTCATAAAGAAAAGCTAAGTATTAAAAATTAGTTGGTTTTTAATAACTAACAAATGGCATTTGGAAATGAAATTGATTCGATTCAACCTGCTTTAAAATAAAATCGGCTAAGTCGGCTCTACTGATCTTGGTGCTAGCATTAACACCCACCCAGCCAATGCGATAATTTCCTTTTTTTTCCTCATTGGTGAGTCGCGGTCCTCTAACAATAATCCACTTAAGTCCACTTTCAGCTAAAACCTTATGATGAGCAATGGCATCATTGAGAATTTTTGGTACCGCAACTTTCATGATAAAACGAATCATTTTGTCGGCAAACTTAGGCTTGTCTTTCTCAGGAAACGGTAAGCCGCCGCCTGAGAGCGAAATGATTTTTTCCAAGTTATTTTTCTTCATTGCAGATATGATATTCTTAGTGCCATTGGTTTGCAACCACTCGGGCGATTCTTTTACGTGACCAAAAAGACTTACCACCAAATCACAGTCATTAATCGTTTTTTCTACCGATTTGTAATCGAGTATATCACCCTTAACTATTTGGAGCTTTTTATTGGTGATGGTAATTTTTTCTGGGCTTCTCACCAAAGCCTTTACGGAAAATCCTTTCGCTAAAGCATCAGCCAAGAAAATTTTACCCGTTTGTCCAGTCGCTCCAAATAATGCTATTGTCTTCATTTAATTTGTTATTAAAAAGTTTAATTACTTCTTCAAAACTACCTATCTTGCAAGTACCAAACTAAATTAGCTATACTAACCTTTTTGTAGGTATGAAGAAACAAGAAATTCACGTAGAAGCCCGCTGCCCGATTCGCACCACTTTAGAGTTAATTGGAGGTAAATGGAAGCTAATTATTCTTCAGCAATTGCTTACTAACGATGAGCTACGGCTCAGTGAGTTGAAAATCCTTATTCCTGACATTAGCGAAAAAATGTTAATACAAGAATTAAAAACCTTAGTTGATAATGGACTCGCGGAACGAAAAAACTACGGCGAAGTACCTCCCCGAGTAGGCTATTTTATAACTCCTGCTGGTAAAAGCATTGGACCATTGCTTCGAGAGATGTTTCATTTTGCCAAATCATATGAAAAACTGACTTATTCATGAATCGCACTTGCAAACAAGTTTTGTGGTATTTACTCTTCGTGAAAGAGTTTGACCATTACTATTTTCCTTAGCTATTTAACCGCAATCACTTTATGCCCATTACTCAAAAATTTAAGGAAGAGCTTTTCGAAAAGCTCTTGTCTGCTCAAAGTGCCAAGCTCCTTGCCTTAAGTGCTCAGATTAGCGCCAATCGTGAAAACCTAAGCTCGGCCACCAAAAGTAGTGCAGGCGACAAACACGAAACGGGCCGGGCCATGTTGCAGTTGGAGCAGGAAAAGCTAGGGCGTAGTTATGCGGAAGCGGAAAAACTGATGCAGCTTTTATTGCGGGTTCCTTTTGATAAAAGCTACGACCAGGTTAAAGTGGGAAGTTTATTTGCTACCCAAAAAGGTCTGTTTTTATTGGCGGCAAGCTTCGGAAAAATTGAGCATGACAAACAGGAAATCTTCGTCTTAGGAGCAGCTGCCCCCATGAGTCAAATAGTATTGGGAAAAAGCGCGGGCGAAGAAGTTGAATTTCGCGGCGAAGGCATCTGCATAAGCGCGGTAATATAAAAAAGGCGCCTTCTGCAATAAGCAAAAGACGCCTTTTGGGGAGATGTGGGAGCTTATTAATTCTTAAGTAACTGCAAAGTACCCCATTCTGATTTCAGGAAATAAATACCTTTAGACAAGTTACTTAGATCGATTTCTTGTCCTTGTACAGCTTTTAAAACCTGACCATTAAGGTTAAGGATTTGTCCTTCTTCAATAATTTGGCTGAAGTAGAAAATGCCGTTACTAGGGTTAGGATAAACGCTCAATGTTAAAGCTAAATCTTCTTCACTAAGACCGATGGTTCCACCTACCGAATAGATGGATAAAGTTCCGGAAACTTCGTTGGCACTTACCAATAAAGCCTGACCGTTAGGACTCTTCTCGGCGGGAATGAATTTCAAATCTTCGGGCGCCAAATCACCTGCATTAGGATCGGTTGCAGGAACGGAGAAATCGCGGTTAATAAAATAGCTAATAAAGCTTGGGCTAGATGGGTTACTGATATCATAAACCATAACACCACCCATTCTTTCTAAACCAATAAAAGCGATGGTATAACCATTTATTTCGGCAATTTCTATTGCTTCGGGCTCTGAACCTTTATCATCGCTGCGGCTCTTTAATGAAGAGTTATCATCGTTATTGGAGTTGAAATTGGCAGGCTGTAAAGTAGCTAAGGTTTGTGCAAATTCATCACCCGAGTCCCACACTAAATTTAATTGGTCATCCCAAATAGAGAAGGAACGAGCGCCGTACGCATAAAGCTCGTCGTAGTCACCATCGCCATCGGTATCACCTAAGGTAGTAGTAATATTCAATCGTCCCAAGCTATCATTTTGCTGTAAATCAGAGGCATTGGGGAATGCGGTTGGATCTAAATTTAAATCTTTTACACGATCCTCTTCGCTGTATGCATCATAGTCACGGGCATCGCCTTCGTTTGCGGTGGCTACATAATTAGTTCCACCAATAGCGAAAGCTTTAATTGCATCGGGCTGATACATGCCATAAACAGGCCAGTTGCGGATATTAATAGAAGAAGCGGTATTACTCGCATCAAAACGATTATTGCCCATGCTCCAATCTTTAAATCCCAAAGATTTTAAAGTGCTAATACTATTGCTGCTTAAATCGATAACAGCCATAGCATTGTTTTCTTGACAAACCACAAAGGCAGTTGAGTTATCAGGGGAAACTGTGATATATTCTGGTTCTAAGTTTTGCGAAAGACGAGGTGCGGTTCCTTCAAGATTGATATCGTCGATTTGCCATAAAGTAGAACCGCCAGCTCCAGGGCTTCCGCGGTAATAAAAAGCAAAACTTACATTAGCTTGCAAGTAATTATGCAGGCTATAACGACCAGAGAATGTATCCGTATAAGAACCGGGAGATAAGGTGAATTGACTAGTAATAGTATCCCAAGTAGCCGTAGCAGGATCGGTATTTATATTTTCATCGTAATCGGTTGAAACCAAAATGTCTAAATCACCGCCTGAAAAGTTTTTAGCCGAATAAAAGCTAAAGTAAGCCGAATCTAAACCGGTTAAATTCTGAGCAGGCGTAATTAACCATGCTACAGTAGGACCGTTGGATCCAAAACTATTCGCTTCTACAAAATGATCACCGCTAAACTCATCGTAATAGAAGGAAACATCACCAGCGGTCATAACAAGGTTAAGGTTATTAAGAGAGTCGGCAGTGTTTTCAAAGTCTTCGAAGAAATTATTTACCGGGCCGAAATTGCGAATCATAGGATCGTAATTGGCATTAAAACTGTTGAAGTCTAAAGTAGTTACCGCTGCTTGATTTAAAGCGCCGGTCATATCGATTATAGAAACAGAGCCTTCAGGGTCGGCGGTGTAGTCGTCGTCGGGCTCACCTTCGTTGGCTACTAAAACCTTTGAACCATCGCGGTTGAAAGTAATCATATCGGGAAGAACGCCTACTTCTAAGGCGGCTACAAAAGCACCAGTAGTATCGAAAAATACAGCTTTACCATTGGCGTCAAAATCTGCCGCCTCTACTGCAACGGCTATGAGATTTCCGTAAAAGGCTACTGAATTTGGCGCATCTCCATAAGGGCTAAGGTCCAGAGAATCAACCTTAACAATATTGGTGGGATTACTAATGTCGAAAACATCCACCGCATTTTCATTGGCATTAATCGCATAAAGTCTTTGACTGTATTCATTGTAGGCCACAATTTCCATGGCGCCATCATCAAATACATTGGTTTTATAAGTACTAAGGCTATTTAGCTCCACCAAGCTTTGCGCAGATGCGAAAAGTGATAAAGCACTAAAAGTTAGAAGGGTAAAAATTCTTTTCATAATTTATTTTGTTTGCCGCAAAACTGAAAAGAAGCCATACTAAAAAGGTTTCCTAAAAATTAAGCCTGCACTAAAATTTAGTACAGGCTTAAAAATTATTAATAGGAACTTAATCTTCCATTAACTTTATAATGGCTTACATCCGCACCGCTCGAAAACGTAGCACCTCGCCCATCCCTTGATGCCCGGGTCCTTCGTTTAGGATGTATTTACTAATCTCCGCTTGACGGATCTGTAAATCCTTAAAGTCTTCACTAATCATTTCTGGAGTATAGAGCATGGCCTCATTTTTCGGTCCACCCGAAGTATAAGCCAACTGCCCAGGCGCAAAAGCTTCCAGCCAAATTTCACCGGCCGTTTTAAGCCACTGGCTTGCATGGCTATGGAAATGCTTGCGCAGATTAGCAGGAAAATGAGCGAAGATTAAAGCAATAGCATCAAATTTAAAGGGCACTACATAGTCCCAAGCATCAGCAATTTGAAAGTCGATTTCCACCCCTTCCTGTTCCGCTAAAGCCAATGCCTTTTCTCGCGCTACTGGCGACTGATCGAAAGCATAAACCTCCCAGCCTTGTTTGGCGGCGTAAACCGCATTGCGCCCTTCACCGTCGGCGGGAAGTAAAATTTTTCCCGCTGGACGGTTGTCGAGCATTAATTTTAAGAAACGATTTTCGGCACTACCGTAATGGTAATCACTGCCTTCGTATTTAGTATCCCAAAAATTTTGATCCATCTACTTTAAAGTTGAAGGACAAACATAATCCGTTAATTTCATTCCCGTCTTACGTATTTCGCTCATTCCACCTGCCACATTAATAAGGTTGTGATAACCACGCGACTTCAAAATGGAAGAAGCGATTACCGAACGGTAACCTCCAGCACAATGCACATAAAAGTCTTTGTCGGCAGGGAATTCACTCATGCTGCTATTGATATCATCCAAAGGAATGTTCAAAGCATCCACTACATGCTCAGCTTGGTATTCGCTAAATTTACGCACGTCTACCACGGGTTGGTGACCTTTATCGAGACTAGCTTTAAACTCGGCCGCCGATAAGCTATGCAGATGATCTACTTCTTGCCCATCTTGCTTCCAAGCAGCAATACCACCTCTTAAAAACCCGAGAACATTATCGAAGCCTACGCGCGCTAAACGAGTAACCGATTCTTCTTCGCGGCCTTCCTCGCACACCAATAGCAAAGGTTGTTTCACATCAGCAATTACAGCGCCTACCCAAGGAGCAAATTGCCCATCTAAACCAATAAAAATAGAAGAAGGAATATGTGCTTCAGCAAATTTATGTTCGTGACGAACATCTAAAACTACTGCTCCGGTTGCTTCGGCCACGGTTACAAATTCGGCAGGACTTAAAGCTTTAGTCCCTTGCGCAAGAACATCGTCGATGCTCGCGTAACCTTCCTTGTTCATTTGCACGTTTAGAGGGAAATAAGCAGGAGGAGGTAAAAGTCCGTCCGTTACTTCCTTCACAAATTCCGCTTTGGTCATATCTTCCCGTAGAGCGTAATTCATTTTCTTTTGGTTGCCGAGGGTGTCCACGGTTTCCTTCATCATATTTTTACCACAAGCCGAACCTGCGCCGTGACCAGGATAAACAATAACGTCATTGGCCAAAGGCATAATTTTCGTACGAAGGCTGTCGAAAAGGATTTCTGCTAACTCTTCTTGCGTCATTGTAGCCGCTTTTTGGGCTAAGTCAGGACGACCTACATCACCTAAGAATAAAGTATCGCCCGAGAAAATAGCCGTGTCTTTACCATTCTCATCCTGTAAAAGGTAAGTGGTACTTTCCATGGTATGCCCAGGCGTATGTAAAACCTTGATTTTTACTTTTCCTAAACTTAGCACTTCCTCATCCTTAGCCACATGCGCTTCAAATTTAGGATTGGCATTAGGACCGTAAACGATGGTAGCGCCAGTTTTTTCGGACAGGGTAACGTGACCACTTACGAAATCAGCATGGAAATGCGTTTCGAGGATATACTTGATTTTCGCGCCATTTTTCTCGGCGTTATCGATATAAGGCTGCACCTCGCGCAGAGGATCGATGATGGCTACTTCGCCTTCACTTTCTATGTAATAAGCACCTTGTGCTAAACAGCCTGTATATATCTGATCTATTTTCATATGTATTTATATTAAAGATTAAATTAAAATTATGATAAAACGGTTTCTTTCAATAGGATAAAAATGGCCATCGCAAGGACAAACCAACCGAAGCCTTTTTTCAAAGCATCGGCTTTAATAAATTTGGTGGCGTAAATTCCAATAAACATTCCCACCGCCGAAAAAGCCGTGAAACTTAGAAGGAAAATCCAGTCTATATCTTGTCCCGAGCCTAAATCGCCTAAAAAGCCAATTAAACTTTTAATGGAAATAATTACTAAGGACGTACCAATAGCCGTTTTTATGGGCAATCTAACTAGCAGCACCAAAGCGGGTACAATTAAAAATCCACCCCCAGCGCCCACCAAGCCAGTTAGTACTCCTACCACAGCGCCTTCTAGTAAAATTAAAGGATAATTGAAGGGCTTTTGTTCTTCTTGTTTTTGCTCTTCCTTTCTACCCTTTATCATAGAGTAAGAAGCGAGTAACATGATAATAGCAAAGAAGACCATTATGGCCACTTGGCGAGTTATGACAAATTCACCCAAGCTAAACAACTCGGCTGGTATCGCAGGCACTAAAAAGTAGCGCGTTAAAAACACGGCGGTTAAAGAAGGTAAGGCGAAAATTAAACCTGTTTTCCAGTCCACCAAATTCTGGCTACTCTTGCGCCAGGCGCCAATTACCGAAGTCCCGCCTACCACAAATAAAGAGTAAGCGGTAGCTAAAACTGGATTTATGCTAAGCACATAAACTAAAATGGGCACGGTTAAAATAGAACCACCTCCGCCTAAAAGCCCGAGAGTAAATCCCATTACAATTGCTAATACAAATCCTATAATTTCCATGGGGCAAATGTGAGAAGTTTAAGGTAGTGGTAAGGTAACTCATATCACTTCATTTTGCTATTTTGAAAAGGTTATAGTTAAAGTTTATTAAGTGGCTCACCCTTGCGGGAGATAGGGTCTACCATCGTTTCCGTCTTCGATAATCATGGTATTCCTAAAGTTAACTTAAGTTTAGCGGAAGCACAACCAGAACAGAGTTTTATATTGAAGACTGTACGCTGTTTGTCAAAATCAGCGGTAGCCGTAGGGATTAAGTATCTGGTTATGAATTATAAAGATCCTGAAACAAGTTCAGGATGACCGTATTCCCAGTAGATTTTAATATCGCAATAACCCACCCCTACCGTCATTCCGAGAGAAGAGTTTTGGGTTTTAAAACCATGAAGATTTGATGACATATAGCCTGAAATCAGGTAAACGAAGACTCATATTACAATCTAGTCTGATTCGTTATTAGTAGGTTTCCCGGCCTCAATTACGAAGAGTTAAAAACAAAACAAAAAGTTTAGCGAGTTGGGAAGTGACCAGCGGGAACTCGCCCACCGAGCTTAGTTTTTGAGAAGGTTTTAAAGATGAGGAATTGGAGCCTTGACTTTTTTGTTTCGTTTTGGGTCAAGCCAAAATGAAAGGCAAGAAAATCTTGAGAAGTATTACTTCATTGTGAAATGTCCATTGAAAATCAGTGCATTAAAATAGATGTCATGGGTATTTATTTCGGAATCTGTTTCATTTAAAAAGGTTACCACCGTATTCGATCTCCTCATCTCAGCGATAAATCGCAGGGCATTGAAACCATCCATCTAAAATTGAATTCCCACAAACCCCAATCCAAGAGGGATGACATAATTATAGAAAAACAGTTGAACGGAAAACAGAACCCCAGAGGGATGACATGATTTTATTACCGGCAATCTGCAGCTGCCGCAGCTCATATCTCTTGAGAACCAATTGCAATCAAACTAAGCACCCAGCGATAAATCTCCGGGCTATGGGACATTCGCATTCCAACCGAATTTCCCTGCAAAGTAATATAGTTATTAATACCACAATCTTATCTAAATACCTTGTACTAACTACTAAATACTATAAAGCTACTAGAAAAATTTCTAACTTCGCGGCGCTTATGGTTTTCCTCTTTTTAGAGGAGATTAAAAGGGAATCAGGTGTAAATCCTGAGCTTTTCCTGAAGCTGTAAATCTTTATAAATTTTTAGCCTCTTATGCCACTGTCTTCAAAGGGAAGATGGGAAGGCGTTAAAAACTGAGATGAGCCAGAAGACCTGCCGCAAGCACATAGATAATTTCGCTTTCAGGATAAAAGCCATTATGATGTAGAAGCTTGCCTTGGCCTGCCTTCCATTCTAATTTTTATTCCTCCTGAAAGTTTTTTGTTCGATAATTAAAAATTAAAAACATGAACAAGAGACTATTTTTAGGAGCATTATTAAGTGTAATGCTCGTCCAGCCTTTAGCGGCACAATTCAATTGGCAAGACATCGATTTTTGGGTAGGTAGCGGCAGTGATTCCGCCATACTGGTGGTAGACTTTGGTGGTTCCGACTTCGATTCATCTTATGCTTGGGGCTACCGCTATAGCGGAGCCAAAACGGGAGAAGACATGCTAGTCGATATCGCCGCAGCCGATCTAAACCTTAGCATTGATGTAGCGGGAGGTTTTCTTAACGACGTTATTTATCACCGTCACCAAGGCATTGGCGGCCAACCGGATTATTGGAGTACCTGGAATGGCAGCGATACGGCTTCCCTTATCACCAATATGGGTATCGGCACCGCGCTAGTAAACGGTGAGTGGTTTGCCCTTTCCTACACGGATTTCAATCCCGCGCTAAAGCCTGGCTTGCCCATTCCCGCCTTTAAACCAAACGACTTCGCGCTAGCACAAGTGCAAAACTGGTATGGTAGCGGCAACGATAGCGCCGCCTTTATTGTAGATTTCCTCAACGGTAACTCTTATGCATGGGGTTACCTTTTCAACGATTCCATTGCCGCTAGTCAAATGTTAAACGACATCGCTAACCAAGATGCGAACCTTAGCATTAATGCCTCGGGTTTCCTTAATGATATCATCTACCTAAGTGATAGCGGCCTGGGCGGACAACCAAATTACTGGGGCACATGGAGCGCCACTAATGTGGGCAACTGGTATATGAATGCCGGCATTAGTCACCAAGTAAAAGCGGGCGAATTATTTGGCGCTTCCTATACCGATTTCGCGCCAGCACTGCGACCCAAGGCTCCCAAAAACAATAGTGCTTTAGGCTTGCGCAGAAGTGATAGGATTAGTTTTGATCTTTACCCTAATCCCGCTCATAATTTCCTAGTTGTTAATGGTCTACTCCAAGATGCGTATTTTAAAATTAGCAATAGTCAAGGACAAATAGTACAAGCGGGTGGTTTAGGTGAGGAGAATAATCGTCTGGATATTTCGTCCTTAAAAGAAGGTTTTTACTTTCTTCAAATAGGCGGCAGTACCATGGTCTTCCTTAAAAAATAAGATGCGCTTCATAATCTTTCTCCTACTAGTAAGCGGCTTTTTAAGGGCGCAACCCTTTGCTCCAGCAGCAGGAACAATCGGCACGACGGCCATTGCCAAAGACAGCGCCCTTATTGACTTTTGGGCAAGTGAATGTGTGGTACAGCGAGGCTATTTAGACATTGCACAGAAATCACTCGGTTTAGCCAGTCACGGCGACAGCAGTGCCGCTCTTGCTTATGCAAATGGGCAAGTTGTGAGCCTCGGCGATAGTGGCGTGGCTACCTACATTCTAAGCAGTCCTCGCGCCGATGTACTGGGTGCAGACTTTGCCATTTTCGAAAATTCATTTAGCGATTCTTATCTCGAATTAGCTTTTGTTGAAGTCAGTAGCGATGGGCAGCGTTTTGTGCGCTTCCCAGCTATTTCACTTAGTCCTACTGCGATGCAAACAGGCAGTTTTGGTTCCAGTGATCCGCGTGATCTGTATAATTTAGCGGGGAAATACCGCGCCGATTTTGGTGTTCCTTTCGACCTAAATGAGTTGAAAGATTCTACCGCAGTGAATATCCAAGCCATCACCCACATCCGCATCGTAGATGTGGTGGGATCCATCGATTCTGCCTTTGCTTCCTTCGATAAGGATGGTCGCATTATTAATGATCCCTACCCCACCGCCTTTGCTTCAGGGGGCTTCGATTTAGACGCGTTGGCTTTTTTAAAGCCTAATACAATTGGTCAGGAAAATTTTAAGATGAGCATAGGACGGGCTTTTCCGCAACCTGCTCACGATTATCTTAGAGTTGAGGATGCATCTTCTTTAAAAATCCTCAGCTTAGGTGGTAGGGCCATCTGCGAAAGCAAAGGGGCACAAATTAATTTTAACTTGGCATCAGGCCTTTACCTCCTAGAAATTGAGCTCGAGGGTAAAATATACCGCGAAAAGATAATCATTCAATGAAAAAATCGGGCTGGATATTAGGTGTTCTGCTGGCGGTCCCCAATATTATTTGGGGCCAAAAACACGACAGCCTTTTGGAAGTGGAAGTCCTCGATTATCAACTAGAATTAGCACCGGGATTTAAGCAGGAAATCCTAAAAGTTAGCGAGGATTTAAACAGTACCCAAAACTTAGGGGAAGCGCTGCGCGAGCTTAGTCCTATTTTTGTGCGTTCCTACGGCAGTAATGGCATTGCCACTTTATCCTTACGCGGCACAAGCTCTAACCACACGCGCGTTACCTGGAATAATATCGACATCAGTTCGCCCAATTTGGGTTTGGTAGACTACTCTACTTTGGCTTTAAGCGCCGACGAGGAAGTAAATCTCCTGTTCGGTTTAGGCTCTATGAGCGAGGGTAGCGGTGCTTTGGGCGGTGCTTTTCAGATTAAGAGTGGGCAAAATTGGCAAAAAGGTTTTCACGGAAATGTTAGTCAAGAAGTGGGAAGTTTTGGCCGGCAAGGCAGCAATGTAAACCTTAGCTTCGGCCAGGAAAAATTCCTATTCAATGTCAATTTGTATCAAAAGACCGCGGCTAACAATTTTTCCTTTATCGATATCACCGCCCAGGAAAGGCCCTTGCGGGAGATGACTCATTCCGATTTTTCCCAAAAGGGAGTCAAGGCCAATATTTCCTACCGCCCCTCTACTAAAAGTCTCTTGCGTTTAAACCTCTGGTATAATGAAGTCGATCGCCAGCTCCCACCGCCTATAACGGGCGATTTAAGTACTAGCGACCAAATGCTTGATCGCAATTTAGTGGCCGTTTTAGAAGGGCATTTTTCTTCCAAACTAGGCGACTGGATGCTTAACTGGGGACAGGTTTACAATAGCAATTTGTTTTACCTCAATGCTGCGGATAGCGAAAGCGATAACCGCTTTATGAGACAGGAAGTGAACGGCCGTTGGAAAAAAGAATTTACGCGCTTTAAACTCAAAATAGAAAGTGGTGTACAAGGGAAGTTTCAAGAGGCGAGCTCTCCCTCCTATGCCAGACCTAGCGAACGTAATCTTGGAGCGGTTTTCACTACTGTAGAAAAGAGTTTTAGCGAAGATTTCGGCAGCTATGTAATTCTGCGCAAGGAATTTAGCCAAGGTTTCGCCTTACCGCTAATGGGTTCTTTCGGACTCTTTTATGCCGATAAAGGCACTGCTAAATACAGCCTCGCCTACTCCAGCAACTACCGCCAACCCAGCCTCAACGATTTATACTGGGTACCGGGTGGCAATCCTGCTTTACGAGTAGAAAACAGTTTCTCCATCGATCTGCGTGGGCAGCGAGATTTTAAATGGCAAGGACTGCACTTTAAAGTAGATGCAACCCTTTACTATTCAGAAATTGATGACTTAATTCAGTGGCTACCACGCAATTCCCTTTGGTCGCCTTTCAATGTGAAATTTAGAAGAATTCTCGGGCAGGAACTGAAATTTGAAGTCTTGAAAAAGATCAATACTTGGCAGCTGAGTAGCAGTGCCCAACTATTTATTACCCAGCAAAATCCTGGGGAGGCATCTACTGTAAAAGTGCCCTACAGTCCCAATACTAGTGCGAATGTACAAGTAATTTTACAAGACGAAAATTGGTTGTTTCGCTACCTTTTAAACTACAGCGATTCCTACTTCACTGATGAAGGCGGGAATTTTTACATGCCCGCTTATGCTATTTCCGATTTACAAATGGCCTATCGCTTTCCCTATAAAAAGCTGCGCTATTCGCTAGGTTTGAAACTGCAGAATATTGGCGATTATCCCTATCAAATTTTACCCTATCGCCCCGAACCAGGATTTAACTTCCTCTTAAATTTTGCACTGCGATGGTAAGAAAACTAAGAGTCAATTTTTTCTTCATCTGGCTGATTACCAACCTATCTGGCTGCGACCGAGATGTGATTGGACCGCAAGCAAGTAGGCCAGGTGAAATTAACGACAGTCGCCGCGTACTCATTATTAATGAAGGGAATTTTCAGCGCGGTAATGCCAGCATTGGTTATTATAATTCCGAAACCAACAGTTATGCTGGTGAGCATTTTCAGCGAGAGAATGGACTCCCTCTCGGAGATGTTTTAGAGAGCGTTTATTACGAACAAGACCAATTTTACGCGGTGCTTAATGGTTCTAATCGCATCTTAATTTGCGACAGCAGTTGGGCACTAAAAGCCAGTTTCGAAGGCCTCGGTGCCCCGCGTTATTTGGCTCTTCATGCAGAACGCATCTACCTAAGTGACCTATTTAAAAGTGAAATTGGGGTTTACAATGCCCAGACTTTAGAGCGAGAGGCACAGTGGTCTATTACTAAACCTGCCTTTGCGGTAGAAGCTTGGCAAGACCAAATTATTGTGGCAGCTGATAAGGAATTACGGGTTTATGATCCGCTTAATGGCGATGGCTTAATACAAACTATCACTCTGCCTGCGGCCATTAAAGCCTTTCTAAAGAATGGTTTATCGCAATGGCTGGTGGTGGACAATAATGATCAGGTTTATCGCTGGGAAGCTCCGCGAGACACTTTAATTCCTTTGGGTCCATTAAATAAGAAAGGTGAGCATTTTTGCTTCGATTTTAGTAGGCAAGAGTTTTATGTTCTCGCTGGCGCAGAAGTGCAGGTTTACTCCTTTTTTGGCCAAAGTCTGAAGGCAGAGCGTAGCTTTAGTCATGCCGCAGAAAACGTGTACGGCTTTTTTTGCGACAGTACGGCGGGGCAAGTTTACATTATGGATCCTGAAGCTTTTGTGGCGCCCAGTACAATTTATGTTTATGACAGGTTGGGGCCTTTGAAGGAGCATTTTTCGGCGGGATTTATCAGCAATGGCGCCCTAATTAGAGACTAATCTGACAATACGTCGGAAATAGGACTTAGGTCTCGCCTTTGCGGGCAGATGGGCAAATAAATTATTATGAGTACAGTAAAAGCAAACGATACGGTACGTGTACATTATACCGGAAAATTAGCGGATGGCGAAATCTTTGACGATTCTCGCGGTCGCGAACCGATTGAGTTTACCCTTGGCGCTGGTCAGGTTATTCCAGGATTTGAAAAGGCAGTATTAGATATGGCGGTAAGCGATACAAAAACTGTTAACATTCCTTCTGCGGATGCTTATGGCGATCACCGCCCCGAGTTAATTCAGGCCGTGCCATTAAGCGAGTTACCTGAAGAAATTAAGCCCGAAGTTGGTATGCAATTAGTTTCGCAAGCGCCTGATGGCCAGCAAATTCCATTAGTGGTTACTGAAGTAAATGCGGACACCATTAAAGTTGACGCCAATTCACCTTTGGCCGGAAAAGATTTAATCTTCGACCTAGAGTTGGTAGAAATTAAATAATTGCGACGAGGGCTGAGGAATTATCGATCTAAAATGCTTTTTAATTAGCAATCTTTAGTAGATTTGCAGCCCTCAAATCGGGATGTAGCTCAGTTGGTAGAGTGCACGTCTGGGGGGCGTGAGGCCGCAAGTTCAAGTCTTGTCATCCCGACTTTATTAAAGGCTTTCAGGAAACTGAAAGCTTTTTTTTTGCTTTTGATCGCAAGATTATTAGCCAATTTTATAAAACATGGCAAAGCCTAGAAGAGCCAGAAATATCTTCTATTTTAGAAAAATATTTGCAATGATGTTCGTCGCTCAATTTCGCCCCAAACTTAGCAGCGAATATTTTCTTGATTACCTTACGATATGAATACTTTCGAAGATCTAAAGATCAAAAAGCAATTGCTTAAAGCCCTCAATGATTTAGGCTACGAGCAGCAAACTCCCATTCAGCAGGCCTCCTACTCGCCCATTTTAGCAGGCGCCGATTTTGTGGGGATTGCCCAAACCGGAACGGGAAAAACCTTCGCTTATGTGCTGCCTATTTTGCAAGATCTAAAGTATTCCGAGCAGCCTCATCCGCGCGTTTTAATTATGGCGCCTACTCGTGAGCTGGTGATTCAGATTGTGGAGCAGATTGAAAAACTAAGTCCCTACATTAATTTACGCGTACTGGGCGTTTTCGGAGGTAGCAATAATATAAAACCGCAAAAGCTAGCCGTATTAGAAGGCCAGGATATAATTGTTGGCACGCCACGTAGACTTTATGATCTTTTTCTTTCCAACGCTTTACGGTTAAAATCTATCAAAAAACTGGTGATTGATGAAGTGGACATTATGCTCGACTTTGGCTATCGCACGCAGTTGAAAAACATCTTCGAACACCTTCCTACCAAAAGGCAAAACATACTTTTCTCGGCTACAATGACGAGTTACGTGGATGAATTAATTGATGATTTTCTGGTTAATCCGGTAAAGAAAACAATCTCTATTAGTGGTACTCCGCTAGATAGTATTCGTCAAGAATCGTATGCCGCGCGAAACTTTTATACCAAGGCAAATTTATTAAAACACATTTTGCAAGATGAGGAGGAGTTTAGCAAAGTATTAGTTTTTGTAGGCTCCAAATCAGATGCTGATAGACTTTTTGATCTTTTAAGCGAAGAGGCCAAAGACATTGCACTTATTCATGCCGGTAAAGAGCAAAATTATCGCACAAAATCAATCGAGGGTTTTGCCGATGGCAGTAGCAGAGTTTTAATTGCCACCGATGTAATAGCGCGTGGTATCGACATTGAAAAAATTAGCGCGGTCATAAGTTTCAATACCCCATTCTATCCCGAAAACTATATACACCGTATCGGTAGAACGGGCCGTGCTGGCGAAACGGGAAGAGCGATACTCTTTTTTAGTGAAAAGGAAATTGCCCAAAAAGAAGCGATTGAAAGCTTGATGAATCAAGAGATTCCTTTAACCCCTTTCCCCGAAGAGGTGCAAGTTAGTACTCAGCTTACGCCCGATGAAAAAATAAACCCAGTACAACAATTAGAACCAGAAGACTCTAAGAAAAGAGTGAAAGGCGGTGCCTCTTTTCACGAAAAGGCAGCGAAAAACAGCAAAGCAAAAGAAAAGAAGAAGAGCTACAAAACGGCCATGAAGGAGAAGTTTAAAAAACCGATTGGCAAAGGAGATAAGATTCAAAACCGCAAAAAGAAGAATCGAAAGAAATAATAGTGAGTTATTTAAGTACTCGAATATTCTAGAATTTCACATTTAAACCCAGTAATTTTTTAGGTAATAAAAATTAAAAGCCCTTGCGTGATACCTGCTCGCAAGGGCTTTTTTTTTGCGAAAATCCTTTGGGTTTTAGACAACCTTTTAATAGTTTAAGCATCTATTGTTTACTCAGAAAGTCTTAACATGCTTCGCTAGCTAATTAGGGCTTTCTCTGTTAAATCAAGGCCTAATTTTAAAATTTGAAATTTGGATTATGACCCGATTCGCATACTTTCTCCTTATTCTAGGCTCTTTATCGCTTTCTGCCCAAACTGCTTTAGTGCGAGAAAAAGCTTCGCGACTTGATTATGAAATGAATAGTAATGGCGACATCGCTTTAAAATATACCATTTGGACAAACACGGCCTCGGACTTTTTCTTTTTTAACTCTTCCCCCACCAGCACCGTCGACTTGGTAGCCCCATCGCTATCTTTTACTAGGTCTCTTACTTTCGATACTATTAGTTCCCGTTTTATTTATGCTGACACCTGTAGAGAGGACATTATTGAAATGGTTTTTCGTTCTAGTTTCTTTGACCCCACTCCTTATATGAACGGTGGCTCTCCGGTGGACTTCGAGGTGGGAATGCTCAACTTCTTGCGTGATCAAGCTGATAATATGCAGAGCGATAGTGATTTAAATGCTAAACTTCGCTTATATCCGCATCAGGATATAAATGGACAATGGGTCTTCGATAGTACCGGTACCATCAATAGTCAGCTTGAACGACCTTTGGCTTATCCGCGCATCGGAAAAAGAACTACCCTTCCACTAGGAGCCCAAAGCTTAGGGCCAGGAGTAGATTCAATAAAAGTATTTCGCCGACCTTGGGAACCCGGCATTAGCTTTAAGTCTGGCTACAATTACCTTCATCCCTTCCCCGATACAGACGAAAGTCCACTAAACGGTAATAATGTATTTTCCATCCCGCAAAGGAGCTTCAGCTTTCAAGTAAATACCAGCGCAAACCTTCCCTACCTCCCCTTTGAATGCGTCTTTCCTTTGCGCTATGAATATTATTCAGCCCAAGGGAAATTTGCCGAAAGCAATGTTTATGGATACGCCGCCTTTTATGCTGCAGCAGGTATAAGCGATGCCGTGGCCAGCTTTAATGCCAATGGGCAAATCACGCCAATCACTGGAAAAGTTACGCAGGATACGCTAGACATTTGGTACAGCGATAGTTTGCAAATTGACCTTTTTGCCTTGAAAAATGGCGACAATTTAAACTGGTCGCTCGACTTTAATGGTATAAGTCCGGGCTTTAAACCTGCTCATACAAATAATTGGCAAAGCGGGGTTTTTAGTTCACTCAATGCCAATGGATCTTTCAATGCGGTGGGGCAATCGCAAGCGCGTTATACTTGGGTGCCCGGTTTGAATAATTACTTTCAAGGGCCTAAAAATTTTAAATTAATCTTCAATTTAGGTCAGGGTACTTGCAGTACTATAAAAGAGAAAACGCTGGAGCTCAATGTGCAACTAAAAATGCCTTTGCAAATATTATCGACTTATGGGACAACGATCGATGATACCTTATTTACTTGTGGCAATGACTTTAATAGCGGTATTAACTTATATGTTAACGCCATGGACGATAGTACCGCTTTTTATTGGTCGCCCGGTTATATTTTTGGAGGTAGAGATTCCTCATTTTATCAATGGCCTAGCTTCGATACTTTACCCAATGGATATATTTATATCCGCCGCTTTAGTGATGATAAAGCGATGGATTCTGTTTTTATAAAAAATCTGGTTTGGCCCGATACGCTCGCTACTTTAGAAGCCAATGGTGCTATGGTTTATACCAGCGATAGCCTTGATGGTATCAACTATTGGATTTTGAACAATTTTGGAGTGACATCTAATAAGCAAGATAGTTTACCCATTTTAGGTTCTGGAAGCTACCGCGCGTGGTATGCGCAAGAAGATTTTTGCGGAACTCCTACGGACAGCCTTTGGATTGAAGGACGCTTTTTCGCGGCCAATTTCGATCACCGCGACAGCATTTATAAAGGAACCACACGTCTAGGTGGCCAAGACAGTGTGTATCGCTTAAGCTTTTCTGACCCTAATTCATCTATTTACTTAAAGGAAATCAATCTCTTACGAGTAAGTAATAATAGCAATCAGTCCAGAACCCTAAGCTATAGTTTTGGCGATGATAATGGCCTAATTCTGCAAGATAGTTTAGCTATTGCACCAAATCGATTTGGAAACTATCTGCAAATTCCCATTGGCTTTGCTTTAGCGGCCCAAAAGCGCTATTACTTAGAAATTCATTTAGACCAAGACCTAGCCCTTGGAGCGTATTCCAATATTAGTTTCCCTCAAGAAATTAGAGTAAGCAGACCGATGGACTTCCTCAGTTTTGAAATTGGACATGAAACTGGAACTTTAACTCCAGCGAATAGGCCATTTGCAATCGGATTGGTCTTTGACAATTTTGTCGGAAACCCAGAATTGCAGGTCGATGCTTGGAGCATATATCCTAACCCAGCACAAAATTACCTTACGGTAGATGGGATAAGCGAAAAGTCTACGCCCTTTAGCATTACTGATTTACAAGGTCGAATTTTACTATCTGGAAGTTTCGAAGAAAACGGGCGAATTGTATTGAAAGGTCTACCCCGAGGTTCGTACATTTTGCAGATTGGTAATGAACATCAGATTTTCATGCATCAGTAGAAGCGGTCTTTTTTAGTTTTAATTCCATCACCCACGCTTAAAAGACTTGGGTTTAATATTATGTGAGCATTGGAAGCTGGTCTTACAAACACTGGGAATTGCCGATTTAGCAGCAGGTGACAGACAGGTTTCAACCACAGTTCTACCTAAAATTAGAATTGAATTTGCCTCTATGAAATCTTTTTTCTTCAGAGATAAAGACAACCTGTTTAAAAATTAAGTGCTACGAACAAAAGCAAATTTTCAATTCCTAAAAGAGTGAAGCATCTAATCATTAATTTAGTATTTTGGTAAAAATTAATCGCTGCTGATGTTATTACGAATACTTGCCTTTCTTCTCATCTCTTTTTTTAGTTTCAGTCAAAGTCTTGGACCCTATGAGAATTTAGGGTTTTACGGCGGTTATACTTGGGCTTTCGACATTAGTGTCACCAATGGTAAACGCCTAATAACAACAGCTCAGAGTGGTGGTAATCAAGTGTATTATATGCAATTAAACAGAAAGCCCAACCCAGAAAAACTCACTTGGAGAAAATTACCAGCTACTAATTTGTCTAAAACCAGCGATATTGAGGCCAATCACATTGATTACCATAAAACAAGTGCTAAACTGTTTATCAAGCAAGGATTTAACCGAATACTGAAGGCGGGCTTAGAGGATGAATATGCCAGTCCTGAAGATGGTTTTAACGATTATATCATAAGAGGTGATACACTTATTTCTAAATGTAATTATTGCAATGGAAAGAGCTATATAAATAGGCATTTTATAGAGAAAGACGGGAGTCTTCGGGAGATTAGCAAGGATACATTTAGATACGGCTTTCGCTGCGATTTGTATCTAGATAAAAAATCTGGCAGAGTTTTACTGATTGGTGAGAAGGAAGGCTTCATTTCCCAAAACCCTTATTACAGCTCAAGTCCAAGCCTGAATTTAAAGGTTAAGACTTTAAACTACCCGACAGATTCCTCCTACACCAACAGACTATTTCATATTGATCAAAAAGGTGTTTGGTGGGCCCTGCAAAGCCAGAACTTTCATTTTAACTTTTTACCAAATGATGCGTCTCAAACTCCCATGGACCGTTTACTTTTCAAGAGCGATGATGAAGGTTTGAACTGGACGATGGAAACCATTGACGAACCCTGGCCATTAGCATTTATGATGCCTCCCAATATTAGTACTGCGATTAAGGATAATGGCAAAATGATCTTTCTAGCCGGAAGCCTCTATCGTATTGAAGGAGAAAACTGGAAACAAATCGGTCGTCTTCACAATCCCGACCACATTTTCATTTATAATGGCACTAGCCTTATCGATCCCTTAGAGCCATCCATTGCCTACCACAGCAGCAATCTAGGACCTGCAATGAGCACTCATTACGGTGATAGTTTATTTCTACTAAACAAGGGCATAGATGCAGCTATGCTACGCGACCTCAGTTATTATCCTAAAAGCCGTACCATGGTTCTTAGCTCGGTACAAAAAATTGGAATATTAAGAGCAGTTGGGCTGCCTCAGGAAGAATGGAGCTGGCTTAATTTACCCGGTAAAAGAGATTACCGAAGCTATCAAGTAGCTTTTAACGAAGATGAAAATCTCGTTTATTTTGCTGCTGACAAATTATATAAGATAGATCTAGACGGAGGCCCGTGGCAGGTTCTTCTTGATCCAGGTAGCATTTTAAATGTCCCCATAGATAAATATGACCAATTGGAAGATATTGCGATACACCCTGATAATGCATCAATAATTGCTTTAGCCACAAATAGCGGAGGATATAAAAACTCATTCATTTTATTAACCCGAAATTCAGGTCTTACTTGGGACTCTCTTCCAATTCCCGAAAGCCAAGGATCAGTAGTTGCTCGTCATCTGGATTGGCGCAAAGCAGGCAATGCTGCTTATAAACTTTATCTCAATATGAGGAAAAGTTATAGTTCAGGTAAAGAAGGTAAACTCCCCTACTATTACCTTGATAATAGCGATTCTATCCAATTGCTTTATGAAGACTTCAGTGAATTAAAAGCGGGTGAAGTGATAGCGCTTTTCAAATCAGAAAAGGATACCACTATTCCTCATTTGGCAATAGCTGACTTTTGGTACAGGGAAGGGGCAGGAGAAGCACAGTTAGCACTGAAGCGTGCAAACCAAGAATGGGACACCGTTTCCGGGCCTACCCCTTCAGAATGTTTTATTTGTTACTCCTACCCCAGAGCTTTGGCTGCAACTAATAATTACGCATTTATGTCCTTTGGACATCTACTCTATGCTTTTGATATTCGGCCCGGACAGGAAAAGTTAATTGGAGAGATTTCGGGGCTCCCTCGTTTGGAGAATATTCTCAAGTTGGAAGTCATTGATAATTATCTCTATACCATGGGAATCTACGGACTGTATCGGCAAAAAATAGATGGGCTTGCTGAAAACCCCAGTCCTATTGAACGCTGGGCACTATACCCAAACCCTAGCGAGGGCAAACTGATAGTGCAGCCTCCAGCTGTCATTCAAGTCTATGATCTAAAAGGTGGTTTATTATACGAAAGTCCACAGATTGAATATCAAGTTGATCTATCTCATTTTAAGCCGGGCCTCTATTTAGTGAAACACCCTAAATCGAGGGCGGAACTTTGGCGAAAGCTATAATTTATAAAATATCTGTATGCGCCAAATATCACCTTTTCATCTCGCCATTCCTGTTAAAGAACTTTCAGAAACGCGTGTATTCTACCGTGATGTTCTCGGCTTTAGAGAAGGGCGTAGTTCCGATCATTGGGTTGATTTAGATTTCTTTGGACATCAGTTGGTTTTGCATCTCAGCGAAAGCGCGAGCGAAAATGTAAGTAATCCCGTGGATGGGAAAAATGTGCCCGTACCGCATTTCGGAGTAGTTTTAGAATGGCCGCAATGGCATGACTTCCGCGATTTATGTGTTGCGAAAAATATTGATTTTGTAATTGAACCCTATATCCGTTTTGCCGGTCAAGTGGGCGAACAGGCTACCATGTTCTTCCTCGACCCTAGCGGTAATGCTTTGGAATTTAAGGCATTTAAAGATGCCACTCAGCTCTTCGTTTCCTAACCTGAGTTCGGCAAAAAGTCAAATAGTACCAAGGGCACTTAAACACGGATAGTCGCCAATTTAGCAAATGGTCGCCGATTGGTTCTGACAATTCTCCTGGTCATTTCACTAAGCTTTGTCCAAATTGATTGACTCAATTTTTGAGGGTTTCAACCGAATTTCCCTATTTCCTTCGAGAGCCTCTGCCAGAGAGCTACCCGTTTTTCATTTCGTAATATGAAACATTAATCGATTACAAGGAATCAATCTCGAATCGCAAAGGGCAGCAGACTGATAGCTAAAAAGACAGCGATCCCAAAAAAACGCAGATGGTCGCAGATTTAGCAGATGATCACAGATTGGTTGAAGCAATCCGCAAATTCATTCCGCTTACCAAAGCGCAAATTGAATGAATTACAATCAAATCACTTCCCCCTGTCTTCGAGCGCTTTAGGTATCGGTTTTCAGGGTTTTCATTTCGTAGTATGAAACATTAATCGATTACAAGGAATCAATCTCGAATCGCAAAGGGCAGCAGACTGATAGCTAAAAAGACAGCGATCCCAAAAAAACGCAGATGGTCGCAGATTTAGCAGATGATCACAGATTGGTTGAAGCAATCCGCAAATTCATTCCGCTTACCAAAGCGCAAATTGAATGAATTACAATCAAATCACTTCCCCCTGTCTTCGAGCGCTTTAGGTATCGGTTTTCAGGGTTTTCATTTCGTAGTATGAAACATTCAGCGATTGCAAGGAATTAATCTTGAGTCCCAAAGGGCAGCGGTCTGATATCTTAAAGAATCAGCGGTCTCAAAAGAAACAATTGAATTTCCTCTCCTCAAAGTACTTCCTTATTTCTACAAAATTACAGCCGAATTACTATCTAAACACTCACTGCGTCCTCACCCACCGAATGTATTTGTCCCGATTAATATTGTGCGCGCGTAAACTGCTCGCGAAGGAGTGATAACCGGGCTTTTCGGGGTTAGCACACATGAAAATATAACGATGTTGCTCCGCATTTAAAACAGCATCAATGGCTTGGGCATTGGGTATGCGAATGGGGCCAGGCGGTAAGCCTTTATAGAGATAGGTATTATAAGGTGAATCGTATTCTAAGTCGCGAAAAAGTACCCGACGAATAATCGTATCGGGAAATTCCTGCTGAATGGCGTAAATAACCGTAGGGTCGCTTTGCAATTTTATACCACGCTTAATGCGGTTCAAATATAAGCCCGCAACCGTAGGCATTTCATCGGGTTTGGCGGTTTCCGCTTCCACAATACTGGCCAAACTTACCACCTCTTGCTCACTCAAGCCGGAACGCTTTAATGCGGCCTCACGTGATGCCCAAAACTTTTTATTCTCTTTAATCATCCGCTCTAAGGTCGCTTGCGCAGATGTGTTCCAATAAAGCTGATAGGTATTGGGCCTAAATATTCCTAAAACTGTTCGAGGCGATAAATCGTATTCTGCTAAGGCGCGCTCCGAATTAAAAAGGGACAAAAAAGAATCCGCTGGGGCCTCCAATTGCGCTCCAAAAAATTCGGCTAAATCGCGTTTATACTTAATATTGTTAAGAATAACACTAATAGCTGCCTGCTTGCCAGATCGTAAATGATTCACCAACTGATTGTTGCTCCAATTATTCTCAATCTTGTAACGCCCGGGACGAATCCGGGACCAATATGACTTACGTTGGGCGACCCAAATAAAGGAAGCTGTGTCTTTCAAATAAGGACTAAGACTATCTAATAACTCATCTGCGGAAGCACCAGTGGGAATATAAAGATAGACCTCATCTCGCTCCAGCTCCACATTTACATCAAAAATCTTCTGGTAATATTCGTAGCTTAAAAAAGCGCTTAAGAGCAAAATTGCCGTGACAATTAGGAATACTTTCTTCTTCAATTAAAAACGAGTATTAAGCAAAGCTTGGGCCTGCTGATTCGTAGGGTTGATGCGCACCACTTCTTCTAAAGCGGATTTTAAAACGCGCTCTTCCCCTTTTTGTAGCGCTAAGTTAGCCCAGTTTAACCAAGCCAATTCATAATCGGGGTAAAATTTTATAGCGCGCTCTAGGCAAGATTCCGCCTTGGCCAAATTTCCTTCCCGTATATACAAATAAGCCAAATTATTTAGGGCCTCTTGGTGGCGGTCGTAGCCTGATAGGATTTTAAGGAAACCTTCTTCCGCCTGCCTTATTTTGCCTTGCTTAAACCAAGTAAGCGCTAGTTTATTCTGGAAGTCTAATTCGGAGCTCGCAAGTTTTACCGCCCGCTGGTAAAAAGCTTCCGCTCGCTCTAAGTTCTTAGCGGCATCGTAAGCCTGACCAATGCGATAAGCCGTCCAAGCATCTTGATTTTCAAAACTTTCTTCTTTTAAATTTAGCAAGACATTTTCCGCACCTTGCGCATCTACATAAGTGGCTAATGCGGGAAGATTACTTTTTAGGAAATAGAAATAGGACCATAAATAAGCGGCTTCTTTTAGGCTACCATGAGTTTTAGTTATGAAATACTCCGCGCTATCTAAATATTGTTCCTGGGCACTAAAACGCTCATATTGTTGCAGATAAGCCAAAGCTTTAGTGCGATTCGAAGGCTGTTTGGCATTAATCGCTTCCAAGGCTAAAAAGCGCTTCCCCTCTTTTTCAGTCCTTACAAGTTTATCGTAAAGCGCTTGAGGACGGCGAATATAATGATCGTGCACGGTAACGTGAGGAATGTCGGTACTGCTGGAAGACGGCATGTGGCAAGCTACACAATTATAGGCTTGAGCAATGAGGTCCTTTGCTGGAGCGCTGCAACTAAAATTAGGGGCCTCGCCGTGGCAAGATTGACATTGCTTGTTGAAATTAAGGAGATTGGTTTCCTTAATCGAAAAGTGGGGATTATGGCAGGAAGTACAACTAAAGGTCTCGGGATTCGAAATATAGCATTTACTTAATTTAAAACGATCGGCATGGGAAGCCATAATAAAATCATCGGCATTGCCTTCGTAGCGTGGCAAGAAAACCGCCATCACTTCCTCCAATCGCATGCCTGGTTTAAAATCGTAAAAACTCTTCCCTTCGTTTAATACGGCATTGCCTTGCAGGTGACAACGCTGGCAAATTTCAAATTGCAATTGCGCCGAAAGTCTTTTAGGGTTTACGATTGTACGATCAGCTTCTCGGGATGTATCGGTAATATTACCCGCCATAATTTTTTTATAGTGCAATTCTCCTGGGCCATGGCAACGTTCGCAATTAATACCTTGATCGATTTGCGAAAATTTATTGGTGCTGCCCTTTACAAAATTGAGCGGTATAGCATTGTGGCAAGACATACACTCAAGGCCGATAGGACGACTAAAGCGAGTATTATTACCCTCTTCAAAGCCTGGTGGAAAATCGAGTTTCCCTTTTTGAGCATACCATGTAAAAGGCACTTGAAAAAGATAATCTTGATGATGGTACAAGTGGGAATTGGTATGCTGTCCGCTGCCAATTACATAATCAATTCTCTGCCGTAAATTGTGCACCGTATCCTTTCCGCGCAAGCGAAACTCCTGCACATAAAGGCTGTCATTCTGCCAATAGGGACGATAATAAAGGTCTTGGTATTGATCATAAATAATCGAATCGCCCTGAATCTCTGCAATACTTTTCTCGCGGGTGGCCGCTCCAAAAGATTGCCCCATTCCCGTTTTGATGAAGGTTTGATGCACATTGGCGTGACAAGTTTTGCAGGTTTCCATGCCAATATAAGCTACCGAATCAGCGTGATTAAGCCAATATATGTCCTCCGCTTCCGCTAGAAGCGTATTTTTTTCCTCTTTTTTTTCTTCCCGACATTGGGCCAAGGCGAAAATTAAAAGGCTTATAAGTGTTATCAGAACACCTTTCTTCATGGCTTAAAATATTAGCTGCAGCAGATGTTCATCTTCCCAATTTTCTCCTTGACGAAACCATTGTGCGCGCACACCTATTTCTTTAAAACCTGTGGCCTTAAAAAGTTTAAGACTGCCCATATTATTTGCGCCAATGCTGGCATATAATTGCTTTAAATCGAAGGCTTTTTGGGCATAATCAATTAAGATTCGCAAGGCTTCTTGCGCATTGCCTTGGCGACGATCTTCCTGTTCCCCAATTAAAATCCCAATGCCCGCGCGGCGATTATTAAAATCGAAATCGTACAAATCAACCAATCCAATAGCGCGGCCTTCCCTTTCAATTACCAAACGCAATTGCTTGGCTTCATAAATATCCTGATGTGCTTGAGAGAGGTAGGCTTTTAAGATATGCCATGAAAAAGGTACTTGCTGCTGGGAATATTGCCAGTTCTCGGTATTATTTTCCCAGCGCTCCAAAAGTTCTAAATCCTCGGGTTCGAGGGCGCGCAGTTTAATATGTTTACCCTGAAGCCTTAACAAGGTAGTTCGCCTTTAAAAACATAAGTGGCGGGGCCTTGCAACCAAATGTCATGGTATTTGCCCTCTGCCGAAAGGCTAAAACTGAGCTTCAAATTTCCGCCTTTAGTTCGCACCGCCACCGACTGATTACTAATTTTCCCCGCGGCAAAAGCAGTTAAAGCCGCAGCGGTGACGCCTGTGCCGCAGCTATAGGTTTCGTCTTCCACGCCTCTTTCGTAAGTGCGCATGCTAAGGGAATCGCCCTCGACTTTTACGTAATTCACATTGACGCCTTCTTGCTTATAATGCTCATTATAGCGAATGGCTTGCGCCTCTTTAATAAGATCTAAAGTTTCGAGTTCATCTGCGAAAGCGACATGATGTGGTGAACCGGTGTCCGCAAAATAATCGGCGTCGATACGCGAAATTTCCGCTACATCAATCATCTGTAAAGCTACTTCAGCGCCCATTATTGTGGCCTGATGTTCGCCGTCGATGGCTTCAAATTTCATCCGCTCACCTACTGCTTGCAAATCTGCCGCGAAGCGAGCGATACAACGACCACCATTGCCACACATGGTGCTTTCGCGCCCATCGCTATTGTAATAGATCATGCGGAAGTCGAGATTAGGGTGCGGAGCTAGAATAATTAAACCATCGGCTCCTATTCCGAAGCGTCGGTGGCAAAGTTTCGCTATGTCATTCTGACTTAATGACGGAATTTCTTCGCGACCATCGATCATTATAAAGTCATTACCTGTACCTTGGTACTTATAAAAGGAGATTGCTTTCAAGAGGCTGTTAAATTGTCGTTAAAGCTAATTATTACCTAACAATAGCTAGGGGGCTGGAACAGTTATTGAAAAATATTTGTTGCAAATTAAACAAGAACCGAGGATATGAAGAGTATTGTAAAAATCATTTTAGTTTCTGCCCTGGGCGGATTCATAAGTTTAGGCACCTACAAAATGTTTTTTGAGAAACCTGAGGTGCGAACTTATATAGAAACTCAAGCCCAACAACAAGCCCAACAAACTAATTATAGTAGCCCTGCCCCGGCCGTCGATTTCGTTATGGCGGCGGAAAAAAGTATCAACTCTGTGGTACATGTAAAAACTGCCGTTCGTGCAGTTTACAATCAAGTGCAAAGCCCGCTAGATTTCTTTTTTGGCGCCCCGCAGGGAGGAGGACAAGAACGCATGCAACTGGGCACTGGCTCGGGTGTAATTATTAGTAGCGATGGTTATATCGTTACCAATAACCACGTAATTGATAGGGCCGAAGAAATAGTGGTAAGCCTAAATTCGGGCGAAGACTATAAAGCGACTGTCGTGGGTACAGATCCTACCACCGATATTGCCCTTTTAAAAATAGCCGATGAAGTAGAAGACCTCCCGTATCTAAGCTTCAGCAACAGCGATAATATTAAAGTGGGCGAATGGGTGCTAGCAGTAGGAAATCCATTTAACTTAACCTCAACCGTTACAGCGGGAATTGTTAGTGCCAAGGCTCGAAATATTGGTATTATTAACGAGCGTGCCGCCATCGAATCTTTTATTCAAACCGATGCCGCGGTTAACCCAGGAAATAGCGGTGGTGCACTTGTAAATACCCGTGGCGAATTAGTGGGAATTAACAGTGCCATTAGTACACACACAGGATCTTTTGAAGGCTACTCCTTCGCCGTTCCCAGTAATTTAGCTTCTAAGGTAGTGCGCGATTTAAAAGAATACGGCACCGTACAGCGGGCTTTTATTGGGGTGAGCATTTCGGACCTAAACCCGCGTTTAGCCGATGAATTAGATGTGAAAGTTAACGCGGGTGTTTACATTGGCGGACTGAGTGAGAATGGCGCTGCTGAAGAAGCAGGCTTAGAAAAAGGCGATATTATTTTAGCGGTAAACTCACGCAATATTACCAAGAGTAGTGAGCTGCAGGAAATTATTGGCAGCAAAAGACCGGGTGAAAAAATCGCGTTAAAAGTTTTACGCGGGAATACAGAACGTGATTTCGAAGTAACTTTGAGAAACGTAAACGGAACCACCAAACGCATTAAAAAAGCGGATCTCGAATTTTTAACTTTACTAGGTGGCCGCTTCCGCGAAATTAATGCCGAGGAGAAAAACGACTATCGCTTGAAATATGGCGTCAAGATTTTAGAGGTAAATACCGGCATTTTGGCGGAACAAGACATTCCCAACGGTTTTATTATCACGCAGATTAACGAGCAGCCCATTAAATCGTTAGATGATATTAACAAGGCTGGCTTAGAAATCCCCAAAGATCGGCCGGTAATTATCTTCGGAGTTTTACCCAACGGTCGCGAAAAATACTATGCTTTCGGTTTCTAAATCGATAGCTTAAAGATAATGGTCCGCTTAATAGCGGGCCTTTTTTTTTGTTTAATTTGCTCCCTTCAATTTCTTCTTCATGCCCCAAGTAATTCTCTACATTTCCTGCACGCTCGACGGTTACTTAGCCGGACCCGATAACGATCTTAGTTTCTTAGATAAAGTTCATATTGAAGGAGAGGATTACGGTTATACCACTTTCGTAGATTCGATTGATTCTGTAATTGTAGGCCGAAAAACCTTCCAATGGGTAATCGACCAAGGCTATGAATATCCCCATGCCGATAAAGAAACCTACATCATAACTCGTACTGCACGCGAAGGGGAAGGTAAAAGACATTTTTATACGGGCGATTTAAAGCAGCTGGTAGCAGAATTAAAAAGCCGCGGCGGTAAAGATATTTACTGCGATGGCGGAGCGGAGATTGTCAATTTGATGCTCAAGCAAAATTTGATAGACGAAATAATCCTATCCGTGATACCTGTTATTTTGGGTGATGGTACCCCTTTATTTAAAAACGCCCTACCGAAAAGTGAATTGACCTTGCTCAACTCCCAAAGCTATTCTAGTGGATTGGTGCAATTACATTATCAAATTAATAAATCGTAAAGCGATTCTATTTTTTGTTTTCACTTCTATTTTTTCTTTACAATTTTAGCTTAAGTACTAATTCTATTAAACTGGTTAGCACCATAGGCTGATAAATACTGCATCCTCTTAATCTATCGCTAATTCCACCTTCATCCTGCTCAACCTAATTCAGTTTTAAAATGTCGCAAAGACACTTTTTCGTTTCTCTATTTTGTGCACAATTGCAAATGTGAAACTTATCTTAAAGCTGATTTTCAGTGAACTAAAAGTGGTATTTATTCATTTATAAAGAGCGAATAAATAAATTGCATTATTGAAATAGGGAATTAATTTAAGGGAAAAATGAAGAAAGTTGGAATCGCGGCCATGTCGTTTTATGTGCCACAACTATTTTTAGAAATTGCGGATCTAGCGGAAGCGCGCAATATTGCTTTTGCTAAACTAAACAAAGGTCTAGGTCTGAACAAAATGGCGCTGTGCGACCAAAATGAGGATGCGGCAAGCATGGCAGCCACTGCCCTTTTAAAACTTATTAACGAAAATAATATTGATCCCCGTACCATTGGTCGTATTTACTTAGGCACCGAAAGCGCCTTGGATGCAGCCAAACCCACCGCTACTTACGCTACGGGCATGGTCGAAGAAAAACTGACAGAGAAATTTGGGGCGCGTTGCTTTAAAAATTGCGATGTAGTAGACCTTACTTTCGCTTGCATAGGCGCGGTGGATGCCCTACATAATAGTTTAGATTGGATTAGAGCCGGTGAAAATCGTCAGGCAATTGTTATTGCCTCCGATTTAGCCAAATACGAATTAAACTCCACCGGAGAATACACTCAAGGCGCAGGTGCGGTAGCGCTGCATCTCACAGAAAATCCCCAAATACTAAGCATTTCAGCTACCGTTGGGGTGGGACAAGAAAGTGTGGGTGATTTCTTTAAACCGCGTCGTAGCTTTGCGAAAGACGAAGTGCTAAAGTCTACCGCTCAGTCTCTTAAGCAGCTCATCAGCGCAAGCGAAAAAGACGAACTTTTAAATAGCGACGACCGTTTTTGGGGAAAAGAAAATACAGAATTCGAGCTCTTTAAGGAAGAACCCGTTTTCGATGGCCCCTACTCTAATGAATGTTATCAAAATCGTATCGCCGAAGCTTTGAAGCATTATCAAAATCAAGCCGAGCTTAATGTTTTGGAAGACTGGCAACATCTGATTTTTCACTTGCCTTATGCTTTTCAAGGGCGCAGAATGATTTTGAAAAACTGGTTACAGTGGCAGAAGGAAACCGATAATTTGGCCAGTCTTTACAGCGAAATTGGCGAGCCGAATAGCGATTCTTACTCTGAATGGCTAAAACACGCAGCAAAATCGGCTTCGTATCAAAAGTTTGTAGCGGAACGCATCGCCCCTGGCGAAAAGGCCTCTTCAGAAATTGGCAATATGTACACCGCTTCTATTTTCATGTCACTGCTAAGTATGTTAGCTAATGCAGCGGCTCAAGGCCGAGATGTGCCGGGAGAAACGGTCGGTTTCTTAAGTTATGGTAGCGGTTCTAAAGCCAAAGTTTTTCAGGGAGAAATCGCCGCAGGATGGCAGGCACGAATTGCCCAATTGGATTTGTTTAAACAATTAGATAGTCGCCAAGCCATAAGCACAGCGGAATATGAAGCTTTACATCGCCGACAAATATCAGAGCCTATATCGAAGGGAGAATCTTTTCGTTTTAGCCATCTCTCACAAGAGGAATTAAAAAAAGGTTACCGCAATTACCAATTTCAAAGGGGCGAAAAATAATTCTAACTTAGCCTCAAGACCACGAGGCTATGAAAACAAGATTTTTAGGGATTGCCATAAGCTGCTTTTTAAGCTTATCTGCACAAGCGCAAATAGCACAAAATGCGCTATCATTTGATGGAACCAACGATTATGTAGACTGCGGCAATAATGCCAGCGTACAAATTACGGGGAACCAAATCACCATGGAAGCCTGGATTTACCCTACTTCTTGGAAATCGCTAGTTTGGCAGGGAAACATCATTGCCAAAGAGCAAAACGGTTTTGGAAATGACAATGGCTACATGCTACGTGCGGGTAATAACGGCAGCTTAAACCTCACTTTAGGCAGCGGCTCTTGGTCGGAGCTAATTTCTGCTACCAATACGCTAACCTTGAACACGTGGCAGCATGTCGCAGGCACTTACGATGGATCGTATTTACGCCTCTATGTAAATGGTAATACCGTCGATTCTATGGCTGCGAATATTAGCATTAGTAACTCTAGCTCGACTCTTTATATTGGCGATAATGGCACCGGAGCGCGTTATTTCCCAGGTACAGTAGATGAAGTTCGTATTTGGAATATTGCCCGGACGCGCAGTGAAATCCAAGCTCGCATGAACGATGAGCTTTGCGGCAATGAAACGGGACTAGTTTTAAATTACAAAATGAACCAAGGTCTGGCGGGTGGCACGAATGCCATTACTACTTTACTGGATGATACTGGGGTAAATAATGGCACGCTTTACAATTTCACCTTATCGGGTACGAGCTCCAATTTTGTAGTGGGTCGAAATCTTATGGCCAGCACTTCAATTACCAATATTTCCGATACCATTTGTAATGGCGCTGTTTATGTTTTAGGAAGCCAAAATATTACTAGCGCGGGCACTTATACCGAAATCTTCCCTGCCGCCAATGGCTGCGATTCTACCGTTAATTTAAATTTAGCCACAGCTCCAGCCATCAACGTATTGGTTAATGCGAACAAGCCCGATAGCATGTATACCATTAACCAAAATCCGGGCGTTACTTATCAGTGGTACGATTGTGCTACCGGTCAGCATTTCCCCGGCGCTACCCTCTCCTATTTTCAACCGACTTATACGGGCACTTTTGCGGTAATTATTAGCGAGTATGGCTGCAGCGACACTTCCTTTTGCATTGCGGGTAATAATGGCAGTGGTGTAGGCTTAAAAAGTTTAGCTCTCACTACGGTAGATGTGTACCCACAACCAGCGGGGAATGAATTCAAAATTGATTTACCCTATACCGTTCAGCGTTTAGACTTGCAGATCTATAACAGCAGCGCGGCTTTGGTAACTGAAACAAGTTATACAAATTGCCAGTCTATCACTTTTGATAGCTCGAAATTAAAGAGCGGTTTTTACTTTTTAAAACTCTATTTAGATGGAGACCTACTGGAACGAAAAATAGCCATTGGCAGGAAGTAAAAATCGTTTCTTACACTAACAAAAAAAGCCCCGGTTTCCCGAGGCTTTAATTTCTATTCTAAGACTATAAATCCAGTTTAATTAGGCATTCATTTTCGCTAGGCTTTCTTCCAAAGCTTTGATCTTAGCTTCGGCGTCGGCTTGCTTTTCCTTCTCTTTGTTTACCACTACCTCGGGGGCGCTGTTTACAAAGCGCTCATTGGAAAGTTTCTTTTCTACTGATTTCAAAAAGCCTTGTAAATAATTCAGTTCTTTTTCAATTCTTGCCTTTTCTGCTTCTAAATCAATCTGATCGCCAGCGGGCACAAAGAACTCGTATTTACCAGCTAAGAAACTGAAACCAATTTCTTCTTGCACTTCTTTCAATTCTACCTTGGCTAAATTTCCCAGCTTAATTAAAAGGGGTTTTAATTCTTCGCTTACCGCTTCCGCAGATGGGATATAAAGATCCAGTTGTTCTTTCTTAGCAATATTCTTCTCCGCTCGCAAATTGCGGATACCATTTACCACGGCTAGCATTTGATCGAAGTCTTTCAAGTAATTCTCATCTACCGTTTGAGTGGCCGGCCATGGCGTTTTACTTACGCTATCGCCCGTACTGCGCTCTCCGAGGTTATGCCAAATTTCTTCGGTAATAAAAGGCATGAAAGGGTGCAATACCGCTAATAAGTCTTCGAAGAACTGAATGGTTTGATCGTAAACGGCACGTGAAATTGGCGCTCCGTATGCGGGTTTAATTGCTTCTAGATACCAATTGCAGAAATCGTCCCACACCCACTTGTAAGAAATCATTAAGGCTTCTGAAATTCGGTAGGAATCGAAGCTCTTCTCTAATTTATCTAGGGTTTCTAATTTCTTTTCGGCAAACCAACGCATGGCGGAAATAGAGGCTGCATCAGGTGCTTCGTCGCTGATCTCCCACATTTTCACCAGCTTTTGAGCGTTCCAAATTTTATTGGCAAAGTTTCGACCTTGCTCGCATAATTCTTCATCAAAAGGTAAATCGTTACCCGCGGGTGAAGTCAATAACATACCCACGCGTACACCATCGGTAGAATACTGCTCCATTAAACCGATTGGGTCGGGTGAATTACCGAGCGACTTCGACATTTTACGTCCTTGTTTATCGCGTACAATACCGGTTAAATATACATTACTAAAGGGTTTCACGCCGCGGTTTTCATAACCGATAATAATCATACGTGCCACCCAAAAGAATAAAATCTCGGGGGCCGTCACCAAGTCTTGGGTGGGATAATAGTAATTGATTTCCTCGTTTTCGGGCTCTAAAATACCGTTGAAAACCGATAGCGGCCAGAGCCAAGAAGAGAACCAAGTATCTAATACATCGGGCTCCTGCTCTAAATCGGCCATGGTTAAACTTCCGTCTTTAGCCTGTGCTTTGGCAAGGGCCTCATCTGCCGTAAGAGCGACTACAATATTAGTACGATCGCCTTTGATATACCAGGCCGGTATTTGATGTCCCCACCAAAGCTGACGCGAGATATTCCAGTCGATCACATTTTCCATCCAGTGGCGGTAGGTATTCTTAAACTTTTCGGGAATAAGCTTTACTTCTGCATCATCGGCCATTACGGCTTCTAAAGCAGGCTGAGCTAAATCCTTCATTTTCAAATACCACTGATCGGAAAGTTTAGGTTCGATTACCGCACCTGTTCTTTCGCTGGTACCTACTTTATTGGTATAGTCTTCCGCCTTAGCGAGAAAACCTTTTTCTTCTAATTCCTTAGCAATGGCCTTACGCACCACAAAGCGATCTTGCCCTTGGTAATGCAAGCCATGCTGATTCAATTTACCCTCATCATCTAGCACATCAATAACTTCTAGATTGTGCTTTTTCCCGATGGTATAATCGTTAATATCGTGAGCAGGCGTAATTTTCAAACAGCCTGTTCCAAATTCCAAGTCCACATACTCGTCGGCAATAATGGGGATTTCCCTTGCGCAGATGGGTACGATTACGGTTTTGCCAATAAGATGAATATAGCGTTCATCGGTGGGATTCACGCAAATAGCCACGTCACCTAGAATGGTTTCGGGACGAGTTGTCGCTACCGTTAAATTACCACTACCATCGCTAAGCGGGTAGTTGATATGATAGAGTTTTCCGTTTACTTCCTTGTAAATTACCTCTTCGTCGGAAAGGGTCGTTTTGGCACTTGGGTCCCAGTTTACCATGCGGTAACCGCGGTAGATCAGGCCTTTCTCATACAGATCTACGAAAGTTTTTAAAACTGAATCGCTGCGGGTTTCGTCCATGGTAAAGGCTTCACGATCCCAGTCGAAAGAACAGCCCAGTTTTTTAAGCTGTTGCTGAATGATGCCCCCGTGCTTATGCGTCCATTCCCAAGCGTGCTCCAAAAAAGCTTCACGACCAATTTCAAATTTGTCGATTCCCTCTTCTTTGAGCTTGTTTACCACCTTTGCCTCAGTGGCAATAGAGGCATGATCGGTACCGGGCACCCAGCAAGCATTATAACCACGCATGCGAGCACGACGGATAATCACATCCTGTAAAGTATTATTTAGCATATGCCCCATGTGTAAGACGCCGGTAACGTTAGGTGGAGGCATTACAATGGTATATGCCTCACGCTCATCGGGTTTCGACTGAAAAAATTTTTGATCCAGCCAGTACTGATACCATTTATCCTCGGCTGTTAGGTGATCAAATTTGGGAGATATGCTCATGAAAAATAATTTATTGCGCTTTTTTAACAAGGTGGGCAAAGTTAATATTTAGCTTAGAGGCTGGTAATTTTTCTTTGGTATAATTTTCGCAAGCTAATCGGTTGTGATAAAACAGTATTTTACACTAATTTTGGAACTCTAATTAAAGAACAATTATGAAACAAGTGATCACTATCTTGGCAGTGGCCATTTTTGGATTTGGTGCCATGGCACAAGAAAAGAAAGCCGAAAATCCCAATGCTCCTACCATTAGCTTCGAATCAGAAGTAGTAGATTATGGCAGCATTGAAAAAGGTGCAAATGGTGAAAGGGAATTCAAATTTACCAACAAAGGAAAAGAACCCTTAATTATTACCAATGCGAAAGGATCTTGCGGTTGCACGGTTCCTAGCTGGCCAAAAGAGCCTATTGCTCCAGGAGCATCTGCAGTAATTAAAGTTAAGTACGACACCCAGCGTGTTGGACCTATCAACAAAAGTGTAACAGTAAATTCAAATGCTGCTACTCCAGTAAAAGTACTTCGAATCAAAGGTCAGGTTAAAAAGCCTGAGCAAGTTAAAACTACTCCAGAAAAAGAGCCCAGCTCTTTAATGGCGAAGTAACATTTTCCACAAGATTGAAAAAGCGATTGTCTGAAAAGGCAATCGCTTTTTTTTTACCATTTTAGTTTCATTCCGTGGGGTTTGAAGTTGGGATTCCCAAAAGTTTGATTCAATTAGAGAATAAACCTCCAATCTCAAAGCAGCGCGGTCTAATATCTCAAAGTGCCAGCGGTCTCAACGAAACCATCTGGGAACTTACTTACCCTTCTGCAAAAGTCCCAGCGGGACGACATCTTGATAGAAATCAATTATTAATAATAAACCAAGCGCCGTAGGTGCGACATCTCGATAAAAAACATTCGTCCTTGCTAGCCTCAAGTTTCGGGTTTAAAAAAACGCGGATGAAGGCAGATGTAACGTATGGACGTGGTTCTAATTGCAGTTTTAGTGCAAGTTCTCATTAATTCAGGTGAAACCAATCTCCAGTTTCAAAGTATTACGGTCTCAAGAAAAGTTTCACCCTTTCAGGGTTAGTGGTTGGAGCGTGTATGGTTTCTACAATAGTTTCATCCCTTCGGGATTTATAGTGATCTGTGATATTAGAAAACCAGCACTTAATTGGTCAACGGATTATGGTCTGAAATCATAAAAGCAAAACGCTCTCAAAGGAATCATGTCACCCCAACGGGGTTGGTGGTTTGTCTTTTTATTCTTTTCTATAATCATGTCATCCCTTCGGGATTCGTAAATAAAGTGAATTAAAAAAATGGTGAATTAATTAGTTAACAGAGATATGTCCAATATCTAAAAAGCCCAGCAGTCTCCCAAAAGTCATCTCGCAATCTATTTACATCTACTGCCAAAGTCCCAGCGGGACGACATCTTGATAGAAATCCATAATTAATAATAAACCAAGCGCCGTAGGTGCGACATCTCGATAAAAAACATTCGTCCTTGCTAGCCTCACGCATCGGGTTTTCAAAACGCGGATGAGCGCAGA
>CAXBBL010000018.1:0-28982 GCA_963974215.1 uncultured Schleiferiaceae bacterium
TTATTGGAAAAAACTTGTAAGCCTCTTCTAAAAAGCAGTTTTTGGCGCCTTAGCCGTTCACAATAGCCCGCTATTGCTTCACCGCTTCGGCTTAAAACCCACTATTTATAAGAGGTCTGAGGCCTAATTTTACATCGAACTCAGGTTCTGAACTAATTTTTCAATTCAAGTTTCTAAATTCACTCGGACTCATTCCCGTTTTAGATTTGAATAGGTTGCTAAAATGTTGTGGGTATTCGAATCCTAAGGAATAGCCAATTTCGCTGATAGATTGGCTCGAGTTCAAGAGGGTGTTTTTTGCTCGTTCAATCAGAAAAAGATGAATGTGTTCTTGGGCTGATTTTCCGGTTTCTTTCTTTAGTAAATCGCTTAAATATTTGGCAGAGAAATTTAGCTCCTTAGCTAAATACTGAACATTAGGAATGCCTAGCTGATTCACTGCTTCAGTTTGATAATAAGCTTTTAGGAGTCTTTCAAATTTTGAAACTATGTCGCTGTTTAAATTAGTACGCGTATAAAATTGGCGATCATAGAATCGAGTACAGTAATCCAATAGCAGTTCAATATTTGATATAATCAAGTTCTGGCTATGTTTATCCAAATTCTGACTATACTCTTTTACTATTTTCTCCAGCAGATCTTCTATCGTCGCCAACTCCTCTTCCGAAAGGTGCAATGCTTCATTCACATCATAACTGAAGAAGGAATAGCTATCCATTTTGTCTGATAATGTCGATTTTCTGATTAAATCGGGATGAAAAGCGAGAGTCCAGCCGCGGGTAGAATCTCCGTGTGCTGGCAGTTCGCCGTCAAACATCGTTACCTGACCAGGAGAAGTAAAAGTTAAAGTGCCTTCCTCATAGTCGTAGGAGTTTTTACCGTACATCAAATTTCCACATCCGAGTTGTTTAAGGCTAACTTGATATAGGTTGTTTATGATTTTCACCCCATTGAAATTATGCGTAGTGTCAAAATCTTTCGTTTGAACCACTGTAACCATTGGATGTTTTGGTGCAGCGAGACCCATAGCTTGGTGGGCCTGACTTATTGAATTGATCTCGAAGTACTCCATTTTACTTTTTTTAAAAAGAGCTAAGTTTTAGCCTTAGCTCTTTATTGTGATGCGCTATTAAAGCCCAAATTGTTGCTTTTGCAGGGCAAAAAACTCTTCATCAGTCATTTTAGAACGTGCTTCCAATACTTGTAATGCATCGGCACCGGCTCTATAGCGCAAAGTGTCTTTTCCATCCGTAGCAGCCGTGTAAATTACTTCAGCTATTTGCTCGGGCTTACTCATATTGGCAGGATCCATGGCCGTTTTCATCGACTCCATAAAGCCTCCCACAAAAGCATTGTATTCGCTAAGTTCTGAATTATGCTGCATATCCATAGACCGACCGCCAAAGTCAGTGGCCACACCACCGGGTTCCACTATTTTTACCTTCACACCGATGTTCGCCATTTCCCATCTCAATGATTCACTAAAGCCCTCTACGGCCCATTTGGTGGAATGATACAAAGGCATTAAAGGAAAAGTCATTCTACCACCGATAGAAGATATGTTAATAAACATTCCGTCTTTATTTTTTCTAAAATGAGGTAAGGCTTGCTGCGTTACATCAAACAAACCTTGAACATTTACACCAAATTGTCGCATAATACTCTCCCTTTTGGCCGATTCAAAGGTTCCCATTAAGCCGTAGCCCGCATTATTTAGTACCACATCAATTTTACTAAACCTATCTATTCCTTCTTTTAGAGCACTCTTTATCGTATCTAATTCTAATACGTCGAGCCTAGTTAGGAGCGTATTTTTTAATGTATTAAGCTCAGTTTCTTTTTCGGGTGAACGCATACTGGCGATTACATTCCAGCCTTTTTCGTGAAATAATTTAGCCGTAGCCTTGCCAATTCCCGAGCTCGCGCCTGTTACTAATATGGTCTTATTCATGTGATTTAATTTTATGTTTTCTTATTTCAATTTAGCAATGCTTGTAAGTAACTTTTAACCGATAGATAGGAGATAGACTCAGTAATTAAAAGTCCTAAAAAGTAGATGAGTACTCCAAAAGTCAGCCCTTTCCAAAAGGGTGGATGGATTAAAAATACCTGGGCTAAAATTAGAATTATCAGGGCAATCGAAAGTCCTAAAATTATAGCAGGAACACTCTTGTTTACTTTTTGCATTCTAGTAATTTCTTGCGCTTTGAACACTTGCTTGTTAGACTGATAGACTTCGGTGTTCGTTGTCCATAGCTTCTTTTGATTGGCAAGAAAGCCAATGCCGCTCGCCATTAGCAGGATGCTTATTACGATAAAGCTATTTCTTAGTCCTTGTGTGATCGGGTTAAGTTGACTAAAATGCAGAAGGATAGCGGCTAGGAGAAGAACGGCTCCAAAAAAAGCGACTTGCATTCCCGTCGCTCGCTGGGCTGCGATGTAAATTTCGAAGTGCTTGATAAGTTCCATTTCCCTTAATTAATATGTAGTTCCTTAAATAAAGCATCAACCGTAATTTTACCTAACTCATCGCAAGCCTTTGGACTATCGCCTGAAATTAGCTTCCGATCAATATGAGTCGCTCCCGTAATTTTTTCGTTTATAATTTGAATTCCTTCTTTTTCCAGTTCCTCGCACTGAAACCAAGTCAGTTGACCTGGCAAGTATCCCAATGAAGGCGACTGCTTATCAAACTTATCGGGGAAAGCCACCATCTTATACCCCTTATAAGGATTAGGTTTATTCTGTTTGTCTTTCGCTATCATAGCAGCAGGGCCATGACAAACAGCCACCATGAAACGCTTAGATGTTTCGATCCAGCGAATCAGCTCACCAACATTTTCATCATGCGGTAGCCCAACCATGGAGCCATGTCCACCGGGGAGAAATAGAGCGATGTAATCCGACTCTTGGTTCAGTTCTTTTTCCGCAACAAGCTTTTTCAACGAAAGCGGTTGGTTGAATTTCGATTGATTTTCACTTCTGAATTTTAATACCGCTTCGTCCTTAATTGGTACCGACCATTCTTCTAAAACAGCCGCTTTGCCACTTGGAGTAACAACATCAAAATCGAATCCCGCATTTACCAAGTGCATTAAAGGCACCATGGTTTCTTGCACATTATTTCCCGTAGAAAAGAGCTTGCCATTGGCCATTTTAAAATAACGCTCCTCGGTACATAGTACTAGAACCATTTTCGCCCCCGTGTATTTTTTGCCGCCAAAATCTGTTGCTTTAAAACCACTTACTTTGTCAACACCAAACCTTCTTCCGATGGGCGAAGGGATGTAACCAAGTCCATTTATTTCTTTGCTAGGGGCTAATCCGAGTATTTTTTTGATCATTTTTTCCTTTTTTATTTGAGCATTACAAATATCTCAAGAAGGAAAAGAGCGCATTAAATGATTTCTCGGAAAGACTAAATGAAATTACGGAAGACCTTTTTTTCAAAGCTGCGGCCAGGTGGGTTTCCTCTTATGAGCTTTCACTATAAAACCTGCGTTTGCTTTGAAATTAGGCCTCATACCTACTATGAGAATCTTGGTGGGCCTTCCCCGCGCGCTTTCCGCAAGCCGCAAGCGCTTCGGGTCGGGCTATACGCTGCAAGTCCTCGCGCCTTCGGCGCTGTGGGCTTTTCGCTACTATCCCTAAGGCGGGGTGTAGTGGAAGGGTGGGGCATTTCCTTTAAAGGGAATAGGCGCTTGAGAGCTCTAAAAAACCAATATTTAAGTAAACAGGTAAAAGAAAAGCAATTTATACTCGTTAGGCTTGCTGTATGATCAGTAGAATAAGTAATAGCTTTTTCACGAAAGCCCTCTGGGCTATGATGAGCATGTATTTGCTTAACATTTCTGTGGATACAGAAGACCCCAGCTCTGATTATTTTAGCGAAGACTTATCCTTCAATGATCAAGAAAGTATTGTTGAAATCCTCATCGAGCAAGTACTTGGTTTTGAAAACGCCTTTCAGGAGTACGACGACCAAGATTCCAATACTCCGCAAAATAAAAGGAATGTGATAACAGACTGGATCGTTGCGGCCAACGATACTTTAGTAAAAACTAACTATCATTTTTCTGAAATTAAAATCAGCCATGTCGACTATGCAGCGCCTTTGAGAAATGCTTGCCAAGAAGTCGACAGTCCCCCACCCAAATTGTGATTTGTTTATAACGCTTATTGAAACTAGTGATCACCCGAACACTGGAACTTAAAAATGCTTTTAAATCAAATCAAAAATGAACATCAAAATAATATTGATGCTACTATTCGTATTGGCTTCAACAAGAAATAGTAGCGCTCAAAATACCCGTGTACACGATAGTCTCTACATTCAAGAAGTAGAAGAAAGTGCTGAACCTAATAAGGTTTTGCACGCAGAACCGCTCTTTATCGATTTAATCCGCGATTTAGGAGCCAGAAAGGGGGAAAAAGAATGGAACATAGGTCTCGGCCTTACCGATAAATTAAGCTTCGATTCCTATGAAGCGCTGATCGAATACGAATGGGCGCCTATCGATCGATTAGGCTTAGAGGTGGAATTGCCTTTTACTTTTTATGCACCTATTAGCAATATCGACAGTGATTCTATCCCATCGCACCGCATGAATAGTATTAAAATTGCTGCGCAATGGTCTTTTTTCGTTAGTCAGTCAAGCGCAACCTCAATGGCTCTAGGCTATATCAATCAATTTGAGCTTTCCGATTTTCGAAATTTTGGCGAACCTCTTATTAAAGGAAATACCTACAACCCTTTTTTAGTGGTAGCCAAGCGCTGGGGTAGCAACTTTCACTCTTTAATTTACACTGGGCCAATGATTGAACAAACTTTCGGCTCTAATAAGCTTAATACCAGCTATGCCATTAATAGCAGTTGTCATTATATGATTGCCCGTACTCGAAACTTTCTAGGCCTTGAGTTTAACAAGACCTTTAATGCCGGTGATTTTGATATGACGATTAGGCCACAAATGAGAATAGGAATTGCTCACAATTTGCTAATTGGCATTGTAGCAGGCATTCCCGTAAGTCGTGAGAACGAACGAATAAGTTCTTTTGTGCGCTTAATTTGGGAGCCAGGTTAGAAGTATGTTTTTACGGCAAATTCAAATTGATTGATAAAGATTTCCTTGATTTTGAAATGTTGTTTTGTTCGTAGAAGAGAAGCATAGCCTTTTTATAATCTATTGAATCTACTGTCCTAAAAGAAATAGGGCAGTAGTTATAGTTCAACAGAATAGCATTACTTACAATTCTTGCTGTTCTTTTAGTACCAAATAAACTTCTCTTATTACGTATAAAACACCTAGTTTGGACGCCAGTCTAAAACCTGCTGCTAGCTTACAAGCTCGCTGCTTTACCTACAGCCCGAATCCTTACTAATCCACCAATCCTTCCTTTACGGCCACCCGAACCATACCAGCAACATTTTTTACGGCTAGTTTTTTCATTATCGCGCTGCGATGGGTTTCTACGGTTCCAATAGAAATGTTTAGTTGGTCGGCAATCATTTTAGTGGAGTCTCCTAAAGCTATCAAACGAAGTACTTCTTGCTCGCGTTGCGAGAGGTCTAGGGTGAGATGACGCTGGCCGCTTTGATATAAGGCTTCGCCCTTAAAAGCCAAAGATTCTGTGACCTCGGAGGAGAAGTATTGTCGCCCTTTTAGTACCGCGCCCACAGCTTCGGTTAGCTCTTCGGGGTTAGCGTTTTTAGATAAATAGCCGTTGAGCTTGAGTCCCATCATTTTTTTGATGAGCTGCTGGTTAAGGTGCATGGTAAGTAAGATGAACTTTTGTTCAGGGCGTTTTTTACGCACTGACTTCAGGAGTTCTTCGCCATTAAGGTGCGGCATGTCCAAATCGCTCAAAACTAAATCCGGTGGCTCGTTTAAAATGGCTTGCAGGGCTTGCCGGGAATCGGTAAAGGTTTTTACCTGATAGTTGGCGCCAAGAAGGATACGTTTAAAGCCGTCTAAGACCAATTGATGGTCATCTACCAAAATGATGTTCACGATATGGGAATTTTTACGGTGGCTAACATCCCTGTGTCTCCACCAAATTCATAATTCACGACTCCTTTTAGGAGGTCAAGCCTACTTTTAATATTATGTAAGCCTTGCCCATTTTTTTTGACCCCTGAGTCTAGCCCCTTGCCATTGTCTTCTACTATTAAAATGAGACTTCCCTCCAACTCCATAAGTTGAACCTGTATCTCTGAAGCTTGGGCATGTTTCAAGGCATTATTAAGCAGCTCTTGGGCAATGCGATATAAGCTAACCTCTAATCGTTCGTGATAACGACGTTTAACGCGGAAGTGCTCAAAGCGGTAGTCGATTTCGCTGTATTTAAAGCTGCTTGCCATCAAGTCTTCGAGGGCAGGTACTAAACCATGCTCCATAAGTGCTTTAGGCATCATCTGGTGGGAGATTTGACGCAATTCTTCTGCACTTCTGCTAAACTCTTGGGCTATTTCTTCTAAGGCTGACTTGCGCTCGGTTTCGGAACTTTTTTCTACTTGGTTCAGCAAGCCAAGGCGTAAAGCAGTGAGCTTTTGGCCAATGCCATCGTGTAAATCTTTGCTAATCCTTTTGCGCTCTTCCTCGGTAGCATTAATGATAGCGTCGAGACTTTTTTCCTTTTCAATTAGCAGTGCCTCTTGCAAGCTGCGCTCTTGTAACTGGCGCAAGCGAATCATCACAATCCCGCCGACTAATAAAAGAATAACTAAGCTGGCTGAAATGACTAATATCTGCTTGTCTCTTTGTGCAATAGAAGCTTCCTGTGCCTTCAAAGCTAATTCCTGCTCAGCGATCTGTTGCTCCTTTTGGGTACTTTCGAAGCGCAATAGTAATTCATTGAAATCTTTGGTCTTGGCTATGGAAGTTAAACTATCACGTAGGGTAAAAAATTGAGCCTGATATTGATAGGCCTTGTCATAGCGACCTAATTTAGCGTAGCATTCTGTGATGTTCTGCCAGGTGTCGAGCAAAAGCTCTTTGCTGGCGACCTCTTGCGCTAAGGGCTCGGCTTCCAAAGCCACTTTTAAGGCCTTTTTATAATTTCCTTGAGCCCCATAACAGTGGGCCAATTGATTTAAACCAGAGGCAATGCCATAAGGATATTCAAAAGCTCTACTCATCTCAATATTCGCTTGGATTATGGGGAGAGCCACCGCGTATTTCTTTAACTTCATATAGGCTTCTGCCTCATTCACTCGATTCAATAAACGATGGTAGTCGTCGCCTAAGGAATCTGCGATATGCAAACTCTTTTTAGCATAGACTAGGGCACTATCCGCCTCTTCCATTTCTAAAAATCCGGCCGCTAAATTATTAAGGGCAATCATGCGGTAACGAGCAATCCCTTTAATTGCAATGGCTTTTCGCGTGTAATCCAAAGCTAATGGCCATTGTTCTAATCCGAGGTAGGCTTTACCTATGTTTAAAAGTAGGCCTTGTTGAGCCATCCTGCGCTCGCGAGAATTTTCGATTTGATCGCTAAGGCTTAATGCTTCGATGAGGTTTTCAATGGCCTTATTAAATTGATTTGAGTTGATCTGGGCCAGGCCCTTATTGTTGTATGCGCGCACTGCCATATTGAAATAAGCCGATTCTGTAAAGATTTGATAGGCGGTATCGGCATAGGCATAGGCGGTGTTCATGTCTTCTTCGGTGGGATAACCGATAAAGGCTTTGATGAAGCTCAGGTCTAGGTAAATGGCACCTAGCATACTATCTTTAGCGGGGGCGCTGAGGGGCGTTTTTTTTAAAAAATCCAATTGATGACGATACCAGTTTATCGCAGAGTCGAGGTGTACGTCCTCGTATAATCGCCCGATTTTAGCGTAGAGACTAACTATGGCTAGTAAGGAGTCGCCCTCTTTGGCGGCACTAAGTTCCATTTTTAAACTATCGATAGTTTCAGAAGCCTTTGCCTGCAATTTCAAGCCTGAGAATAGGGCAAAGAGTAAAAGGAGGTAAGGGATTTTATCTCTCATAGGCTCAATATACCAGAAATCTGGGTTTTCCCGGATATAAATCTGGGTTTTCCTGCATTGATTAGCCTAAAGGGCCCCTGTAGTTTTGTTGCGTACAATCCCCTAAGGAATAACACAATCATTTAGAGATTATGGTAAAAAATTACACAGAACAAGGAAGTAAGCTAAGCAGTTACATGCTTACGCTTATCATTTTTTTATTTGGCGCTTTAAAGGCTCAAGCGCAGTATCAATGGCAGTATTTGGGTAACTATGATGGTATTTACTCGGTCTATGATGCTAATCATTTTTGCATAAAAGACGGAGCATTTGCCAAGTTTAGTCAGGATGGAGGCAATACCTTCACGAATTTGGGGCTTCCAGCTGCTTCCCTTCTGGCGGTTCAATACCTAAGTAGCAATGAACTAATGGCGCTCACTTCTGCAGGAGGAAGTTTAGAGCTTTTTCAGAGTACTGACGGGGGCACGACCTTCATATCTAAGGGAACCGTTTTAGATGCTGCAGTTTACCTTGGCCTTAGCAATCGAGAATTCTTTTTTCTGGACGCCAACACCGGCTTCATCTTTCAACAGGTTATGTATCAAAGCAATTTGCTGAACATGCTTTTTAAAACTAGCGATGGGGGCCAAAATTGGAACCTAGTTGAAGGCAGCACTGCCTTTGATGTTTCCGATAATATGTTTTTCGATAAAGACGGGAACATTTTTGCGGCCGGTTCCATCGCAGGTCAAGGACTCTATCTTAGTCAGGATACTGGAGCCACCTTCACCAAACTTGGCGGTGTAGTGCCGGTGCTCAATGCCGGAATGAATTTGGCTTACGACGGTCAACAAAGCTTTTTTGTGAACGATATACCTGGTTCGAACAATAGTTGCTGTTATGTTTCGAGCGATGGTGGCGCGAGCTTTAGTGCTTGGAATACCACTGGCGGTAGCGATCTGGCCTTCAATCGTCCACAGCAAGTTCTCATTTTTGGCAGCAACGATACCACTGCGCTAAGTGTGGATAATGGACAAACTTTCAATACGGTACGTTTCGGTGCTGATAAGCCTAGTGGTAGCGTTTACTTTATCAATGCCGCCGATGATGGACAGGCATTTTATCTAAACGATGGGAGTGCCAAGCTGTGGGTGGTGAGCGCCAGTACGATTGGCTTAGAAGAGGACTTAAAGCAGGTAGAAACCAGTTTATATCCTAATCCAGCTTGGGAAAGCATCTCCTTAGACTTTGCGCAAAATCCCGCCGGAAGGCTAGAGGTAGCGGTGCTCGCCTTAAATGGACAAGTGCTGATGCGCCAAAAGCTGCAGCATGGAGAGCGAAAGGTGGCGCTAGGTTCACTCCCAGCAGGTTGTTACTTTCTTACGGTTCAAGGGAAACACCTTCCCCGTAGCATAGTGCCTTTTGTTAAGCAGTAAGGTTAGCCTAAAATATACCAAGTTGTGAATAAGACGCCCATGATGAAGACTATAAAATTAGTTCTACTCCTCACTCTTTCCTTGCTGAGCTATACTACTAAGGGCCAGTTCGCGGATCATTATCTCGCGCAAGAGGTTTACCGCACCGGCAGCATTATTAGCTATACGAGGTCCCTTGATGGTGTGCTGGATTACGAGGCATCTAATGAATCGGTAGGAAATATTATTTACAATATTGGCTACGAACAAGACGGTGTTTATTCGCGCTTAGAGTTCCTCTCAGTGGTACCTATTGGTTTCCTAGAGCAAGATCAAAATCAGTATTGGAGTTATAATTTCACCCTAGGTGCCTATTTAAATGAAAACCCCATTGAATTGGGCATAGTAAGTATGTACTGCGGTATTGGCGCAGATGCCGATCTCAGCAGCTTTTTGTTGGATGATGGCCCTGGCCGCAAGGAGCGGAGAAGCTTTGAGTCTGGCACCATCGGAGCCAACCTAAGGGTAGATTTGGAGATCCTCGACTTTATTCAAATTCGTAATAGTCTCACCTATGGTTGGTGGCGCCCAGATGGAGCTACCCGCTGGGATTTCCGAAGCACCATAGGCGTCGAAATAGGTAATGGCTTTTATCCCACCATTGCGCCTAATTTCTTGTATATCGCCAACGACAAAGAGGGAGACGCTGGTCAGATACAGGAAGAATCGACCCAGTTTTACCTCTCCTTTGGCTTTGGTATCGATTTTTAAACCTTAATAATCCCTCCCCCTAGCAAAGCTTTAAGTCTGGAGACAGTTGCTTCTCTGGGCTTATTGCTTTGCTTTAGCGGGCTATGGTCGTCAGCTGCGGTGGTATAGTCTTTCGCTTCGCATGCGATGGTGTTCACGTCGCGTTACTAAGTGTGCCCTATTGCGTTGCTTGGTGTTCGCGTGACGAGATGAGGTCGTCGAGGCTTGTTATGAAGCCTGCCATTGTGTGCGGCATGGTGTTCACGTCGCGTTACTAAGTGTGCCCTATCGCGTTGCTTGGTGTTCGCGCGAAGAGAAGTGGTCGTCGAGGCTTGTTGTAAAGCGTGCCATTGTGTGCGGCATGGTGCTCACGCCGTGTTACTAAGTGTGCCCTATCGCGTTGCTTGGTGTTCGCGTGACGAGAAGTGGTCGTCGAGGCTTGTTGTAAAGCCTGCCATAGTGTGCGGCATGGTGTTCACGCCGTGTTACTAAGTGTGTCTTATCGCGTTGCTTGGTGTTCGCGTGACGCGAAGTGATCGTCGAGGCTTGTTATGAAGCCTGCCAAGGTGTGCGGCATGGTGTTCAAGCAGTGTTATTAAGTGTGCCCTATCACGTTACTTGGTGTGCGCGCAGCGCGGTGTGGTCGTCGAGGCTTGTTATAAAGTGTGTCTTCTTGTTTAAGGCGAGGAGCATGGCCTGTGGGCTACCCTATAATGCCCTGTTGTTGGTGTTCGCGCTCTGTTGCATGGTGTTTACGGGCTGTTGCATGGTGTTTTTATAAAGATTAGCAAGACCGCGCTGCGTCCTCTCTAAAGCTGCCCAACGTTTCAGCCCTTAAAAACCTCCCTCCGTTGCCATTGCAAATATTCCGGCCTTGGCTCGGAAACCCCATTGCTGGGTAATTGCAGGCCGCGGCCTTTATGGCGGTGCAGCCAAAAATCTAGGTCGGCACCATTAACACCACTGGCAATTAACAATTCGCGATTGTGATCAAAGCCAATGGCGCCATAATCGAGGAGCTTATGGTGAATAGAGCAGAGGGCGAGACCATTATCTACTTCATCCGGTCCTTGAGAGTTGTGCCACTGAATATGCGCCGCTTCCACGCCAATTAGGGTATTGCGGTAACGCAAGTTATATCCACAGATCGCACATTGGTATTGATAAGCATCCAGTACCGCTTGGCGGAAATAAGGATTACGTTGCTTGCGTGTATAGGTGCGCAAAGCGCTTGGTTCTTGCAGACCTACCGCTAAGCGGATATCCTCGTGGAGGGTTTCACTAAAGTGCTCGTCTAGTAAGTTTTGCACGAGATCCGCGAAGGTTTGGCTATCGCTAATTTGGGCTTCAAATTCTGCCGTAAAAGAACCGCGATTATTCAAACGGTTGAGCTCAGAAATTTTCATATCCCCCTTTAAGTCAGCATCTAAATCGCTCACTTGCCAAATACCATCTGTCCGCAAACGCACAAAAGGATATTGCGGCTTAGCTCCCGCAGAGCCCCCAAATTGCGCAATTAAATCTTTCACATCTTCCCTGAGGTCGAGCCAAGGAAATTCTTTTTGTCCTCCTCTCCAACGACCCAAGGCGTAAAGTAGCAATAGGGGTTTATGCGGCGCACGGGTGGAGCCACGTTTCCAAGTGTTGAGGTTTAGGGGGGAGTGGGGCATGGGAGGAATGGTTTTGTCAATTGCGATTCTGTGAGAGGATTAAGGGTGATACTCTCCTTTTTAACTGCTCGACCTAATTATATGGATTTGAATTTATAAGTAACTCGGCCATGACGTCCTTGAATCCAAAAAACCAATTCAGAGCTTGTGACTTTCACGAGGTTTCTTCCATAATCAAATTCCCCTGAGCTTTGAACAATTGAGCCATTATGCTCAGAAATAGCTATGCCTATTTTCGTCTCACCCGTATTGAATTGCCATTTTCCCCTCCAATGATTCCATTGGTCGATCTCCTCAAAAGAGCCATCTTTTTTAAAAATCAAGTATTGCTTATTGTCAGGATCGGCAGGGTCATCTATACCACCTTGATAAGGATCATGAGAATTTACATATTCCCATTTATTGCATAGTATTTCAGTTTTGTCTGTTTGGACAGATGCCGTTAAATAAAGAAATGGAAGAAGGATTAGAAGAAAATGTTTCATGTGGGTTTTAATAAAGCACAACGGTCTGTGTATGAGCAGCAGCGGTTTTAAAGGTACATACTTGACAGGCTACCACAAAAGTTGATTAAAAATACACGCCTTGATTTTTCCACTTCACCCGCTATTGCTTATACACTTTGTTGGGGCATCGTGCTTTTTATTTTTTTTGTTTTTCCGACCACATTGTCAACCATTTAGAAAGTCTGTAGTTGTCTGACCATGTCATTATTTATTGCTCTTTTTAGTCGTGTGTTGGGCGTTTTTCAAAATTTATTTTTTCAGCTTTGGACAAGGCACACTCTTTGGCTGGCTTGGCTTTGCGAGTTGGCCTTTAGAGGCCAGCCAATGTGTGTGACTGTTGTGCTGGGTCAGTCGTTGCCAAGTTCACATGTTTTATCATCCAACTCTATCTGAATAGTATAATGTGAAAAATTAAATTCCTCTATCGCATCAATAGCAGTATTTCGTACTTCGTCTATTTCCTTGTAGTCTGAAATATTCTTAAGAACAAGATGTGTTGTCAGCACATGATGTTCTCCATCAAGCGACCACACATGAGTGTGGTGAACAGTCTCAACGTAATTCACAGCGAGCAGTTTATTCTTTATTTTTTCAGAATCTAAGTCAGCAGGAACTCCTTGTAAGAGCAGGAAAAGTGTATCCCATAATCTGCGGCTAACTCCATAGAGAATAAATAAGGTAACTCCTATGGAAAGTGCTGGGTCAAGAAAATACCAATCTTTGAATTGAAGGATAATCGAAACAATAAGTACAGCAATCCAACCCAACACGTCTTCCAACAAATGCCAGCTAATGACTTTCTCATTGAGCGATTTCGCCCCTTTTGTTCGCCATGCTGCATATCCATTTGCAGCAACCCCTATTATGGCAATTATCATCATCCATTGAGACTTAACAGGTTCTGGGTTTTGAAATCGACCTATTGCCTCAATAATAATGTAAACCGATCCTCCGATAAGAACTAAGGCATTTACCAACGCGCCCAACAAACGAAAACGAACATATCCAAAACTGAATTTATTTGTTGATTCTTTATTTAGTGCTTTCTTTTCAAGAAACCAGGCAAGGCCTAATGAGAAGCTGTCTCCCAAATCATGCAATGCGTCTGAAACTATTGCGATGCTATTGGTGAAAATTCCGCCTATTAACTCAATACACGTAAAGGCTACGTTCATGAAGAAAGCGATTTTCAGGTTTTTGGTACCGCTTTTACCTTTGCGAGAATGTGCCATTTCAAATAGTATTAGTTGCTATCCATGTTCTTGCCTTTGTAGCATCTTTCTCATCAAAGTACTTGATATCTGCATCGGTAAAGGGCTTCATGGCTTCTGTCATTAGTTCATGCCACTTCTTTTCTCCCACTATGGCTACTTTTTCAAGATGTTCCTTGTTCCTGAGGTCAAACATTATATCCCTCCATAAGGCATGTACAGTCCATCCTTTAAAATCCTTCATTTGAAAATACCAGTTGATTTTTTCATATTTTTCTATTTTTTGCCTTAATGCTGGAAGCATTTTGTCATAATCTTTATCATTTAGTTTGCCTGTGGCAATCATGTAAATAATGTTTTCTTTTCCTTCTATGTCTATCATTTTGTGTTGATTTAAATTAAATATTTTTTCTTAATGTGAGTGTTCTGCTTCACCCTTTTTCATTTCCGCCATCAGGTAGTAGGCATTGTTCCAGGCTACCTTAATTTCTTTTGGCAATGGTTTCAATAGCTTAACTTCTATCCAGCCATCGTCTTTTGTTCCGGCAATCACTTCTACCGGTTCAAATGCCCATTCGGTTTCTCCGTTGTCGTTTTCCTTTTTGGCAGTGAAAATGAAATACTTGTCACCTTCTCTTACTACTCCGGCTTCCGGCAGGGCATAGCTTTGCACACCGTCAGTCATAATTCGCCCCCTTACATACATTCCGGGAATCAACAAGCCTTCTTTGTTTTCAATTTCGGCATGAAGGTGTATCGCTTTGGGGTCTTGCTCGAAAGATTTACCTACCGCATATATGGTGGCTTCGAGTTCTTTTTCAGGTAATGATTCAATGGAAAATCGTACTTTCTGCCCTTCTTTTACCTTGTGCATGTCCTTTTCAAAGACCATTAAATCGGCATGAATGTGGTCGATATTCACGATTTCAAACATTTCGGTTTGTGGTTGTACATACTGACCTATTTTTACTTCCACCAAACGGATATGGCCGTCAAGTGGACTGACTACCGGAACCTGCTCATATAGCTCACCTTTGAGCATTTTATCAAGGTTTAGTCCCATCAGTTTTAGCTGTGCTTCGTACCCTTTCACCGTCCCTTTCATAGACTGGTAGTCGGCTTGGGTTTTCTGAAACTCTTTTCCGGATCCCACCTTTTCTTCATAAAGTTTCTTTTGTCGCTGGTATTCCTTTTCCAGGTATTGAAGCTGGTTCCAACTGTTCACGTAGTCGGTTTGCAGCTTAATGAGGTCTGGATGGCTTAAATACGCTAATACCTGCCCTTTGCTTACCTTGTCACCTTCTATTACCTTGATGCTGGTGATGTTCGCTCCAATAATAGCTGTAACCGCAGCTTCGTTTTGGGGAGGTACTTCCAGTTGTCCGTTGGCCTCTACATAGGAAGAAATGTTGTGAAAGGGCAGTGTATCCACCTTCATGGCAAGGGATTGAAACTGTTGTTCCGAAAAATGGACTTCTTCTTCATGTCCTTCCCCATGTTCATGGTGTTCAGATTCTTCACCCTTCTCATGTTCATGTCCTTCTTCGTTGTGCCCGGAATTACCACAGGCTGCCAGGAATAAACCTGCTGCTAAAAGCAGAATGTATGTTTTTATGTTCGTCTTCATTTTTTGTAAATTTTAATGTTTTTGACCAATGAGGTATTCCAGGTTGATAATGGCCTGATTGTACCCGTTTAATGTGTTGAGGTAATTGAATTTTAATTCCAGGCCCTGATTGAGGTTTTGGAAATATTCTACATAATCTATGGCTCCGTTCTCAAAGCTCTTTTGAGCATTACCAATGATTAAGTTGGCCTGTGGAACTGCTTTATCCCTGTAATAGCTCAAACTGCCCTGGTATTTCAGTACTTCCTGCAACTGTTGTTCATATTGTCCCTGAAGAACAGTTGAGTAGTAATTGGCATTTGTTTCCGCCATTTGCTCTTTGAGTTTGGCAGATTTTATATTTGCCTTGTAAGAGCCATAAAACAGTGGGATAGTTATACCTGCCTGAACACCTGAAAAGCGGGTAGAGGTACCGGCAATATCTCCATTTGCAGTTGGACTACCAATCAATGACTGGTTGAAATATCCTACTGAAAAGCTTGGCAGCATTTTGGATGACTGGACTGATTTTTCAGCACTGGCAATATCAATCTGCTGCTTGGCATAAGCCAGTAAAGGGTTATTGACCAATTGAGCGGAACCCTGAACACTTGCCACAGTCCTTTCGGCTAAGGCCTCTGGCATAAACCGGATTCCGGTTGTATCATTCAAGAGAATACGAAGCTGCTTTTCCTGAATGGCAATGTCCGATGCCATAATTTTGAGTGCATTTTGGATTTCCATTACCCTGGTTTCTGCTGCTGCCTTTTCCAGATAGCTGGTCGCTTCCACTTCGTAGCGGATGGTGGCTGCATGAAGAAACCGGCCATAAATGGTATCCTGATACAACAACAACTTTTCTTTTTCCCTTAACCAAGACAGTTGATACCAGCTTTGGCGAATGTCCCGTTTCAGGCTGTTTTCCGTTACCGCCAGTTGCATCTGACTTCCTTCCGTCTTTTCTTTTGCCAGTTTGTGCTGGTTGGTATAGACCGTTGGAAAATCAAATTGCTGATTCAGGTTAAAGGCAAAATCGTTTTCAAAACTGTTGTACTGCCCATATTGTACACCCACATTGGTCTTGCCAGGATCAAAGGCAGCTTTTTTTCCCTGCTCCTGCAATTCAACATTGGTTTTGGCCACCTGCACATTGCCGTTGTTTGATAACCCGATGGTAACAGCTTCTTCCAAAGTGGTAATGGTTTTACAGTTTACATCCTGCGCTCTCAACTCATTCGATGAAAAGAGAGAAAGTCCTCCAACGAATAGTAGTACAGTCAGGGCTTTTGGAGCGGCTACTTTGGCACTTCTGTTTTCTACCCAGCGGTATAAAATGGGCAATATAAATAGTGTCAATAAAGTAGCCGTTATCATTCCGCCAATTACCACAGTTGCCAATGGTTGCTGTACTTCTGCTCCGGCAGAAGTAGATACCGCCATTGGTAAAAAGCCCAACACATCGGTTAAAGCAGTAAGCAGGATAGGCCTTATTCGCCTTCTTGCCCCTAAACGGATTCGTTCATTCAGATCGCTCATGCCTTCTTCTTTCAGCTCATTCCACCCGCTTATCAGCACCAGTCCGTTCAATACGGCTACGCCAAAGAGAACGATGAACCCTACACCTGCGGAAATACTGAATGGCATGTCTCGTAGCCACAAGGAGAATATACCTCCAATAGCTGCCAGTGGGATAGCCATGTATATCATCATGGATTGTTTGAATGATTTTAAAGCGAAGAAAATGAGCAGGAATATCGACCCCAGTGCAATAGGAACCACTATCTGCAATCGCTTGCTTGCTCGCTCCAAATTCTCAAACGCTCCACCGTAGCGTATATAATATCCGGGAGGAAGTTCGAGCTGTGCATCCATTTTTTGCTGGATTTCTTCGACAAGGGATTTTATATCACGCCCCCTGACATTGATACCCACATACGTTCTCCGGTTGGTATTATCCCTGCTGATCTGCATGGGGCCGGGTTGGTAGCTAACATCAGCGACCTCTTTCAGCGGGATCTGTGAACCATTGGGCAAATTGATGTACAGGTTTTTAAGGTCGTCAATGCTTTTGCGGTGCTGTTCATCCAACCGAATGACCAGATCAAAGCGTTTTTCTCCTTCAAAGATCACTCCTGCTTTTCCTCCTGCAAAAGCCGATTGAACAACGGTATTGAGGTCTTCCACATGAATGCCGTACTGCGCCAGTTTATGCCGGTTGTATTTGACTGTCATTTGTGGCAGCCCACTGGTAGCTTCTACTTTCATATCTGCCACTCCTTGTACTGTTGAGATAATCTTGCCCATTTCTTCGGCTTTGGTAGCCAAAATGTCTAAATCTTCACCAAATAGTTTAACAGCTATATCTTCCCTTACTCCGGTAAGCAGTTCGTTGAACCGCATTTCAATGGGCTGTGTAAACTCATAATTTACTCCCGGAACCACACTTACTGCTTCTTTCATTTTTTCAACGAGTTCTTCCTTACTATCGGCTGATACCCATTCATCCTGTGGTTTCAGTAATACAAAGCAATCTCCAATGTCCATCGGCATCGGATCAGTAGGAACATCTGCTACACCAAATCGTGTCATGGCGTGCTTGATTTCTGGAAATTTAGCAAGGAGAATCTTCTCAATTTTAGTGGAAGTCTCAATGGATTCTGACAAAGAACTGCCTGGTTTCAGGATAATATGGAAAGCCATGTCTCCTTCATCCAATTGAGGAATGAACTCACCACCCATACGTGTAAAAGTGAATACTGCCAAACCGAGTAACACTACCGATGAAACAATTACCCATTTGGCTCTTTTTAATGCCCTGCCCAATGTGGGTTCATAGATGTTCTCCAACCAAATCACAAATCGGTCGCCCCAGGAAGTCTTGTTCTTGCTGCCCATGCGGATAAACCAGGCTGACATCATGGGAACGTAGGTAAGGCAAAGTATCATTACACCAATCATGGCGAACATAAAGGTGAGTGCCATTGGCTGGAACATTTTGCCTTCCACACCTTGTAATGCCAGTATGGGTATAAATACAATGAGGATGATGAGCTGACCAAAGAAGGCAGCGTTCATCATTTTACTGGATGCAGAATAAGCCACTTCGTTTCTCACCTTAGCAGTGATGTCCTGTTTCTTTAATACTTTGTCATGCAACAGGAATACAGTTCCTTCCACAATAATTACTGCCCCATCTACTATAATTCCGAAGTCAATAGCTCCCAAACTCATTAGGTTTGCCCATACATCAAAAACATTCATCAGGATGAAAGCAAATAATAACGAAAGAGGAATGGTAGAGGCTACAATCAAACCGCCTCTCCAGTTTCCGAGCAGGAACACCAGTACGAAAATCACAATCAAAGCCCCTTCCATGAGATTCTGGCTTACCGTGCTTGTAGTTTTAGCAATTAAGGCACTTCTGTCTAAAAACGGCTCAATGGTTACTCCTTCGGGTAAAGATTTCTGAATATCTTCGACACGATTCTTTACCGCATCTATTACGTCATTGGAGTTGGCTCCTTTCAGCATGAGTATCATGCCACCAACTGCTTCGCCCTTTCCATCTTTTGTAAATGCACCATATCGTACTGCACTTCCGAACTGTACTTTTGACACATCTTTAATGGTTATGGGCAGGCCATCTATATTGGTAACTACAATATTTTCAATGTCCTTTAAACTGCGGGCTAATCCTTCACCTCTGATGAAATTGGCATAGTGGTCTTTTTCTATATAAGCTCCACCGGTGTTCTGGTTGTTCTTTTCAAGGGCTGTGAAAATATCGGAAATGGTTAACCCTATGGCTTTGAGTTCATCCGGGTCAACAGCCACTTCGTACTGTTTTATATTGCCACCAAAGGCATTGACTTCCACAACACCTGGAACCATTGCCATTTGTCTGCGAACAATCCAATCCTGCATGGTACGCAGGTCGGCAGAGGAATACTGATTCCGGTAGGCTGAATCTACCTCCAACGTATATTGGTATATTTCACCCAATCCGGTGGAAATTGGCCCCATAGAAGGTTCTCCGAATCCCTGTGGGATTTCTTCTTTTACTTCCGTGAGTTTTTCTGCTACCAGTTGCCTGGGTAGATAGGTTCCCATGTCATCTTCAAAAACGATAGTTACTACCGATAGCCCAAAACGGGAAACAGAGCGTATTTCAGTTACTCCGGGAAGATTGGCCATTGCCACTTCCACTGGATAGGTAACAAATTGCTCGATATCTTCTGTCCCCAGATTCGGAGCTTGTGTGATGACTTGTACCTGGTTATTCGTAATATCCGGTACGGCATCGAGCGGAACTTTGGTTATGCTCCATATCCCCCCAATGATGAGAGCAATGGTGAGCAAACCAATGATCAGCTTGTTCTTTATCGAGAACGATATTATTTGATTAATCATAATGAATTATTTCTTGTTAATAGAATACAATAATGCCTTTCCGAGTGAAACCGAAAAGAAAATAATAGACTGTTATCCCGTTACTATCGGGAACAATCGCTTAACAAGAAATGGAAGGAGGCCCCCTGTTAGGGGAATTGCCTAAAGGCGGAGACGAATATTGTACAGCATCTTCGCTGTTATATTCGGAAAGGGATTTTCGTTGGTCTGTAAAACTGAATACAGAAACCAGTATGGCAATTATTTTGGTTTTTGAAACCTGCTTGGTTAAATCGTTATTCAGATTTGTTTGAATATAATGGCTGACGTGACAATCATCATCTGCAGGATGCTCCATTTCACTTAAGAAGCAAACGATTAAATCATAAATGTTTTCATCATAATGTCCTTCATGAACAATATGATCATGTTTGGAGCTGGGTTTTACATCAGATTTATGGTCGTGATGCTTGTGGTGGTGGTGAGAAATGTTCTGTTGCTGCCCAGTCGCTAATTCCTGACAATGGGGAATTAAGTTATGTGCAAACCCAAATGTGTAGGTCAGCAATAAGAGAAATGATATGAAAAAATTAGAATTTTTCACTTTGGCAAAATTACTGTTTTTTGTGGAGGATGTAAAATTTGGCTCTTTTGCAAAGCTTGGGTTGTGGGTTGGCTTGTGCGGCTTTGTAAATGTGCCAAATGCGTGTTGGTAGAAATTTTCAAAAATGCGAAGCGGTGGCTTTTTCTTTTTTCTTCTTTGTCTGCCGTATGTGTTCCTGTATGGCCGCACTGTCGGTCAAGTCGAGTCAGTACAGTTGTAAAGTCGGTCTGTGTTACGATATGTCTGTAGTTACTCGTCATTGTCAATGTATCTGTTGTCTTTTTTTACATTCTGACTAACGGTAAAATTACAAAACCATAATTTACTGTCATTCAATGTTTTGTAATTTCATCGTTAGCATTAGAAATTAATTAGCCTGTGTAGAAATTGATATCTTTTGTCATCAATTTCGGACGGGCTAATGTGGGGAATGTGCCCCAACGTAGGAATAAAGTTAATTAGTCGTTTCATACACCTAGGTTCGTTGCATTACTGAATACTATATTTCCCTCCAAAACATAAATCTCCTGCCAACCAACCGCTGCCTCAATCCCTTTCTTAAATGCGTCAGCTTCTTCTTCGGTATCAAAGTCATAAGTTCTTGTTTATTTCAAAAATCTGATTTGTAAATTCAGTTTAAAGAATAACTCTTTATTTTCTGAATAGATTGTTCCAAAATCATGTCTAGTACTACTTGCAGTTTCGAGTTTGGTGTTTGCCAGCAAATAGTCCTCAAACTCATTTCTGTTGTAAATGTGATAACATAGTATGTCACCATCTTTTTTAACAATCAAATAACCCCCTGTTGCGTCTAATTGTCCAGACCATACCTTTGACGGCATCATACCAAGAGCAATATCGGTTAGAAATCTTCTGATTTTGTAATGGTAAAAGTTATGATTCCCTGACATGTCAAACTTTAATGGATTGTCAATGGCAGTTTCCTTAATAAGCTCAGCCAACGTTGAGTTGTTTTCAGAATTGAACTTAATAAGAACATCCGCAATAATTTGAGGTAAACTACTGTCAATCAGCGTTAGGTTATTTAAGAAAGTCTTATTGCTACATGTTATAAATTGAAGATCCCCTTTCTTTAGGATTGCTTTGGTCCTTCCTTTTAAGTCAGCATTTACTTTTTTCCCTCTTCTAACTACTAGAGAATTGATAGTATCTATATCCGCCTTTTGAAAATCTCCTGAGACCTTGTAAACAAAGTTTGTGGTTTTACCTGCATTTAGTAAAGTTGAAGCTCCTCCTAACTGAGATTTAATGCTAAATCCCAATTCAGGTGTGGTGCCCGTTCTTTGATCATGAATAACAATCCTTATGTCGCTTTTTACACTGGATTTCGCTTTTATCGAAAGGCAGTTAAAGGACTGCATAAAGTTTTCTATTTCAGGAATAGAGAATGTTGCATTGGTGCTTTCCTTTAATTTAGATAATAGCAGAATGGCTTTCTCCTGGAACTGAGAAATAGGTATTCTAAACTCTTCCTCGTTTCCTTTGATAATTACAAGGTCACTCTCATAACTATATTGGTAGGTTCCTTTGGATTCATCGCGAAGGATTTTAATGATCGGGAAAACAAGATTTTCGATTTTATTTAGACCGCTATCACCAGCATATAAATTTTTATCTGAAATGATCTTTAAAAGTGTGTAAATCTCACTCCACTCCCCTTTATTGGCAGTTAACATTGGTGCTTATTTATTTAAGATTTCTTCTTCTAGCTCTTTAACATGGGTTTGATTCAAAAGGTAGATGTTACCAAACAAGGTTAGACTTGATAAACTTACTTTAAGCTCAATCTCATGAACCTCAGAATAGTCATGTCTGATTTTTTTTCTTCTCTTATAAAATGTTGACCTTTGGGTGTCAATGAAAAGAGAGATAAAGTAAGTCTTTTCATGATGGCAAATTTTTAAGTCCAGTCCATTGTAATAATCTTGTTCCATCGAATATTCAATGTTTTCAAATAGATTAGACTCTTGCAGCAGGTATAAAAAATGTAGGTCTCTAATAAGCGAAGGGTAGGTTCTTAAAAACCGGTATTCAATAGCTTCTGCCTGGTATTTGACCCCTTCTATTTCAACTAGTCCATTTTGTTCTCCTCCGAGCCAAGATAAATACGTATTGAATACCTCCTTGGCTGTGGGTGCTTTCAGGTAGGCAAAGAAGTGATAGTAAAAGGCCTGAATAAATGGAGGAAGCCTGGCAGTTTCAACTCCTTTAACTTTAGGTTTGCTTCTTCCTTCGTAGCTTAACTGAGATATTTGGCTCTCCAGTTCTTCAACTGAGATACTTGCGTCTCTGACGGCGGAAATTTCATTTTTCGATATTTTTATGTCCTTTATTTTTCGGAGGAACATAAAAGTGTTTCTATAATTTGACTTGCAGTCGCTTGTATCGCAGGGACCGCTACCGAATTTCCAAATTGCTTGTAGGCAGAAGCATCTGCAACAGGAATAACATAAGTATCAGGAAAGCCTTGTAGTCTTGCCCATTCTCTCGGGGTCATTTTCCGGATTCCTTGTCGGTTTACTTCGCCTCTAATGTGAGTGACAGGAGTGAAGTCTTCAAGTCTGTCATCATAAACTAAATTTCTCTCTCTACCCATACCACCGCAAACAACAGCGTTGGCAGTTCCGTCATCGGGTATAATTTCATAGCCAAAGCCGTTACCTTTACTTGCGTGTCTCTTTTTATGATTGATAAGAGTGTTAAGATAAGTGTCAGACAAATAGTACTTCACCGATACCACAGTTTCTTCTTTCACATCCTCGAAAGTAATGGGCTCTTTGCTTGGCTCGGGGTAATTAAAACTATCAATACCTAAGTCACCTCTAAATCCAACAATAAAAATTCGCTCTCTATTTTGAGGGACGCCAAAGTCCCTTGCATTAAGTATTTGTGGATCTGGCACATAATAGCCTAAATCATTTCTTAGAACGTTAAGTATGGTAGTAAGGGTTTTCCCTTTATCGTGGTTGCGCAGGCCTTTTACATTTTCAAGGAAAATCGCTTTAGGTTGCTTCCGTTTGATAATTTCTGCAACATCAAAAAACAAAGTTCCTCTCGTGTCTTCAAAACCACCTCGCTTTCCTGCGATTGAAAAAGCTTGACAAGGAAACCCAGCACAGAGCACGTCAAAATTGTCTGGGACAAATTGTTTGACTTCTTCCTTGGTAATGTCGCCAAATGGCACATCTCCAAAATTGGCTGCATAAGTTTTTTTGGCTTTTTCGTCCCACTCGCTGGTGAAAACGCATTTGCCTCCTAGGTTTTGCATCGCCAGCCTAAAGCCACCAATGCCAGCAAATAGGTCGATGAACTTGAATTTTGGCTTTTTTGGTTCAGGGAAAGGAACATCATTCTTGAAATCAAAGAGCAAGTATTGAAGTGCCTCTTCTGCAACAGTATTGTTAATTTCTTTTTCAGGATACTTACACTCAAGAGCGCGCTTAACATGGTTTACCGCTTCGTGCTTGTAAAACTGCGAAACCCCATTTTTATGATTGTGGAAGTAGTGAGTCAAGGCTGCTTTGCCGTTTTCAGGTGCATCCATCACTTTTCCTTTAATCTTTTGATCATTAATCTCTTCCAGTGATATTTGCCCTTTCAATTTCATTTTTTTTCCATTCAAACTTTAAGTAGGCAAGTTACTAATTGGTATTTTAGTTTACTGATGTAGGAATATAGAAAAGCAATTAAATTTTCAAAATCTTTTGATCACCCCACCCATCTGCGCAAGCGCCTTATACCCCATAACCACTTTGCTCGTAAAACGCTTGCCAGTTTTCGATCTTTAAAATAGCTTGGACGGCGGCAGCTTTGTCGCTTTGCTTTTGGTAAAAGGCTTCGCAAATTTTATAACCGATATAATAGCCTAAATCCGCGGGTTGGTCTTGGGCTTCTTCGGCATTGCCAATCCAGTTGTAGGTTTCTTCGCCATACATTTCCTTTTTAAAAGCGGCCCAAACTTCGGCTTCGCGGGGATTGGCCCAGGTGTGGACGTGCTCGTTAATATGGTGACCACAAACTAAGGCGCTGATAAAGTCGGCGGCGCCTTCGTAAATGGCATTGCCGAGGAGGTTTTCAAAATTTTCATTCTGCTGGATATGTACTAATTCGTGCAGGGTAATAAGGGGAAGGTTGGCGAAATCGCGTACTACCGCCTGCTCCCAATTGTTGAAATTACTAAGGTCGGAGTCGGGGACTTTGCTGTGTATTTCGGCGCCAATTAGCAAACCGAAAGGACTGGAAGTTCCACCCGCATTAAAACAGCCCACGGTATAGTAAATGTCGGGGAAAATAGCGGCGGGATAGAGCGCTTCAAATTGGTCGAGATAGCTGCGGATCAAAGTTTCCTGCTCGGGGAGCTTTTGCAGATTGGGGAGAATGGATTGAAAGTACTTTTGCTTGTCTTCTACTCGGTAAGCGAAAAGGTGGGCGGAAGATTGAATTTTATATTTCTGGTAGAAGTACAAAGCCTTGGAGGCAGGGGCGAAATAATCGTGGTAGAAATAGGCGGGCGCCTGCTCCCAATTTTGACTACTCTTTTTAAAAGCGGTGATAAAATGGGCCACATCTTCATAATGGAAACGGCAGTTTTTTGGATCTTGACTCAGCTGGGCTAGGCTGTCGGTCTGCGCTAAGCGCACTTGGTAAGTGGCCGATTGCAAAAGCTGTTCATCCACTTGTTTATACCATGCTAACCAAGTGTAGCGCCGGGCAATGAGGCTATCCATTAAGGCATAAGCCATAGAGTCTTGCCTATTTTCGAAATAAAGGGCCGAGAGGTTGAACATGGCGTCTTCCACGAAAGTTTGGGAAGGACTGGTATTAATACATTTCTGATAAGCTGTTATCGCTTCTTCGCGTCGCCCGGCATAGTGGAGTTCTTGCGCCAAATTGTAATAATAATCGGGGTAGGAGCCAAGGGCAATCAGCTCGGTTATTTCGTTTTGAAAGCTAGTTTCGGTAGGCGCTTGGAGGTTGTTTTCGCTGCAGCTAGATAGGTTTATAATGCTGCTTAGAAGCAAGAATAGGTAGAAGGTTTTTTTCATGACCGGGCGGAGTACTAAAGGAGAATACTAATTTTTAAAGATAGGATTTAGTCTACAAATAGGCCTTTGCTAATTTAAGGTGAATTCGACGTGAAATCAGACCTTAGATCCCTTGTAAATAGTTGAACTCACGTTAATTTAAATTACCGCCTAAGTTTCCTTTTTTTAGATCTTTCCTTCTGCCTCTTATGCTTATGTTTAAAAAAAAACCAATTTTCATGGAAACCATCGCGCGATTTTGTCGTTTTTTTTAATTTTAATTCCTGCTCTCCTTTCCTGCGCATCTGCCTAAGCGCAAATATGAATTCGTTTTGCTATCTTCTTATCAAAATCACTCCTTTTCGGAGAGGTAAACGATATATAAAACCAGTCCAATTAGTAAAGCGATAGTAAACAGAATTAAACCCACATAAAACCCTATGGCCGTAGCAACAAAGAGCAGGATGTAACTGGCGCCTGCAGTGGCAAAGTTGAATAATAGGGCATAGAACAGAGCGCTTGCAAGCGCTAAAATACCAGCGGCAATGAAAAAAGCTTGATGCGTTTTTAGATCACTGGGGGCGGCTTTTGGACTTTTCCCTTGGGCGGCTAAAGCCTTTTTTTCGCGTGCTTCGGTATCAGTGTCTCCCTCTAATACACTGCTTTTAGATTTTGGTTGTTGTACTTCCGTAGCGACCTTGTCTTGAGGCGCGTGGTATAAGTTAATCGGCTCTTCTTTAATGCTGCTATAACCAGGTCTAAGGGAAGGTAAAGGCACAATTTCTTTTATAGTCACTTTTTCATTCGCTCTACTAGGCGTCTCCCTTTCTGTGGTTAGGGGTTTACTAGGTCCCTTTTTTAAAGCTGGGATTAAGTCTACATGATAACCGCTAAGGTGTTGACGCTTGCTAATGGTACAGCTGGCGCTAGCGATCAGAATTAGAAATGAAAAAAGAAAGAGTCTGGTCATGGGTTAAAAGTGAGTGATTAGACGATTAATCAGGCATACTAATTTAACCAAAATCAGGCTTCCAAAGCCTATAATCAGAATTAATTGCCTGGAAAAGGTTTGGTCCTTTTCTGGCATACTAGCCCAATTCTTCGATCAACTCTTTGCTTCGTACATACAAATAGTAGCTTTCTTATTTCACCGGTCAACTGAGCAATTCACACATGTTAATACACTTGCGGACGAATTGCAAAAGCCTGTTTTACCAATTTAAGCGCCCGCTCCATCTCACCCTGCGCCTCGTAAAAGTTGGCCATAGAATCGTAAAAATTGGCGCGCGCAAAGAGGTTGTAGTCGCTAGGGTCAGGCATTACTGGGTCACGAATCTTGTGGGCGCAACTATCCACGTGAAGGAGATAAATAGGGATTGATTCGCCCTATTCCCTTGCGGGAATTGCAGCTGTGCTTCATTCTCTTTTATCGTCACTAATTACTGACCACCCTTGCTAAAATCCAATCTGAAATTTCTCTTAGAGCTTTTGGCGAGAATGTTTGTTCGATGTTTGGGTATTCGTCGAGCTTTCCAGTTTTACATTCTTGAAAAAGGTGATTAAGGCCTGGGAGCTCTTTTATGCGGTATTGTTTATTAGCCCCTTTTTCGAGGGCGGCCCGAATAGCATTTTGATTAATATTCGCATCAACCTGCACATCTTTGCTGCCATTGAGAGAGAGGACAGGAATTTGTACTTTTTCAAATTCAAGGGCGGGATTGTAGTTATAGAAGTATTGATTCCATGGTTTTAATAGAGCCTCGGTTTCCTTTTGAGCAAAAGCTTCTATGTTTTTGTCATCTGCCCCGAGCGATTGTAAGATGGGTTTTAGATAGCTAAAATTATGCATGTAGAGGGCCTTTTGTTTTAGGTTTAAAGTCATGTCACTGCTGGCAATATCGAGGGCCTTGCGCACATTTTGCTCAAATGCTTTTTCATCTTCTACGGGAAAGGGACGCAGGCTTTTGGATTGCATCACCGCTACTTCACGACCAGGAAGGCCCGCCCCGGCAAGGCTAACAATAAAGGCAATATCTGTACTTTGGTTCGCGGCAAGGGGCGCAATAATTCCGCCTTCGCTATGCCCAATTAATCCTATTTGTTGAGGATTGATATCGGAGCGGCTTTTCAAATAAGTTACCGCGCTTAGTACATCTTGGGCAAAGTCGGCCGTGGTAGCTTGACTAAAATCTCCGGTAGATTCGCCAAAGCCCCGATCGTCATAGCGCAATACCGCGATATTATTCCGCGTGAGATAATCCGCTAAAACCAAAAAGGGACGATGAGTGGCCATGCTGCCATCGCGGTCGTGACGTCCGCTGCCGCTAATTAATACCACCACGGGATAGTGGCCCGGGGCAGAAGGGCGGGTGAAAGTTCCCACCAGTTGAACCTTTGCCTCAGTATTGAAGAAAATTACTTTTTCCTCGTGATAGGGATAGGGCTTTTTCGGTTCTTGCGGACGGTTGAGCTTAGGCCTTGGTGGGTTTCCGCGTTTAAGCGTAAGACTTAAATTCATCTGTCCTTCGGTGTAGCTTCCTTCAAACTGCTGGCTCGCTTCAGACCATTGGCCTTGGTATTTCATGCCGAGTGATGCATCTTCAATAATAAGTTGTCCCTCTTGTAAGGAGTTACTTTTCGGCTTGATGCCCGCCACATTAAAGGTAGGTACCGCCATGGTGACCTGATAGCCATTTTCTGCTTTTTCGAAAAAGAAAACGAAGGTTATTTCTTGGCCATTGGGGTTTTGAGTGATGCCATGCCAAATACCCGCTAGGTCTTGGGAGAGCGCAGTGCTAAGGCAGAAAAGGATTAAGGCAAAGGTGTTTAAAGTGTTTTTCATGGTGGTAAAATTTGGCAATAGTTGTCTGTACCCCGTCTGGGGACCGCAAATAGGTTGATATAAAATTTTGAATTTAGATGACGGTACCTGTCGCTTCTGCCTGAGCGTCTAATCGCTTACCAATACTAAGTCCGATGACCATGCCTAAGCTTAGGCCTAAGGCAATGCCGAGAGAGCGTTCGAGGCTGGATAAGAACACAATTCCGAAGAGCAGACCGAAATTGGCACCCAGTCCAAGGCCCATACTGGTGTAATGGCCTTTGCTAAGAAGCGAGAGCTCTTCTTTTAAGAATTTTAAAAGGCTAGCTAGATTTTGCTTAAGCTCTTTTTTGTCTTTTTGTGCTAAGGCAGATAGCTTTAATTCGTCCAGTTTCTTTTCCAAAGCCTGTTTCTGTTCAGCGGAAAATTCTCTTTCCTTTAGTGGGGAAAGGATGGCCACGAATTTTGGGTAAAGCTTGTCTTTTGAGTTTGCGTTCTTTTCGGATATTTGTTTTTCAATTTCGTTTAGGGCTTCTTGAATGGTCATGATCTGGGATGTCTTTACTGGTTAGTAACCGAAATTGTAAAACATTACAGACTAGGGGAAAAAAATTAAATTCAGTGGTCATTAAAAAAACCGATTTCCACTTTAGGGTCATGCTGAACTCGTTTCAGCATCTCGTTTTGCAACCGCCTAAACACCCGTGGCTTCGAGCGCCTCAGCCACATGGTTTACCGAAACCTCATTTTGTGCTATGCTATACCACAAAGTCCACGGAGGTTTACACCAAGTTCACAGAGGGTTTTTCGCAATAACTGTTCTTTGTGTCCTTCGTGCCTTCTTTGCGTGCTTGGTGGTTATAATAGACCCTGAAATGAATTCAGGGTGACGGAACGTTAGGGATTAAAATTTAGAAACCCGATTTCCACTTTAGGGTCATGCTGAACTCGTTTCAGCATCTCGTTTTGCAACAACTCAAAGCCCCGTGG
>CAXBBL010000019.1:0-8238 GCA_963974215.1 uncultured Schleiferiaceae bacterium
CATTCGTCCTTGCTAGCCTCACGCATCGGGTTTTCAAAACGCGGATGAGCGCAGATTTAGCATATAGGCGCGGATTATTGAGCGTTATTAATGCCAGTTCTTTATAGCCAACCTGAAGCCAATCTCCAATCTCAAAGCAGCGCGGTCTAATATCTCAAAGCGCCAGCGGTCTCAACGAAACCATCGGGGAATTTATTTACCCTTCCGCAAAAGTCCCAGCGGGACGACATCTCGATAGAAATCCATAATCAACAAGAAACCAAGCGCCGTAGGTGCGACATCTCGATAAAAACCATTCGTCCTTGCTAGCCTCACGCATCGGGTTTTCAAAACGCGGATGAGCGCAGATTTAGCATATAGGCGCGGATTATTGAGCGTTATTAATGCCAGTTCTTTATAGCCAACCTGAAGCCAATCTCCAATCTCAAAGCAGCGCGGTCTAATATCTCAAAGCGCCAGCGGTCTCAACGAAACCATATCAGAATTTATGTACCCTTCGCAAAAGTCCCAGCGGGACGACATCTCGATAGAAATCCATAACCAACTAGAAACCCAGCACCATAGGTGCGACATCTCGATAAAAACCATTTGTCATTGCTAGCCTCACGCATCGGGTTTTCAAAACGCACATGAAGGCAGATTTAGCAGATAGGCGCGGATTATTGAGCGTTATTAATGCCAGTTCTTTATAGCCAACCTGAAGCCAATCTCCAATCTCAAAGCAGCGCGGTCTAATATCTCAAAGCGCCAGCGGTCTCAACGAAACCATCTGGGAATTTACTTACCCTTCTGCAAAAGTCCCAGCGGGACGACATCTTGATAGAAATCCATAATAAATAATAAACCCAGCACCGCAGGTGCGACATCTCGATAAAATTCCCTCAGCTTATGCTAGCCTCAGCCACGAATTTTTTAAATGCGGATGAACGCAGATTTGGCGGATGAGCGTGGTTCAATGCGCGTTATTAATACTCATTCTTTTTGGCTACGGTGAAGCCAATGGCTAATCTGAAAACAAATAGTTTTAATGCTTAAGAGCTCTCGCGAGTTCAAAACAATTGAATTTCCCGCTCCGCCACGCTCTTTTTCCTATCGAATTACCACCGAATTACAGTTTGACATCTCAAAGCGCCAGCGGTCTAAAAAACAATATAATTTCCCTCTCCACCATGTACTTCTTCCTACTCAATCAATACTGAATTACTATTCTCACCTTCAAAAGCACTACGAGCAAATATCTCTTCATAAATTTCCTCGCTCAATCCTAAGCTTCTGCTACCTTTGCCGCTTAAATTTTGAATATTTAGAATATGCCAGCTATATCTCTTAAGGGTCAAACCATGCCCGAATCTCCTATCCGTAAATTGGCTCCCTTTGCGGAAGCCGCTAAATTTCAAGGCAAGGAAGTATTTCATTTAAACATTGGTCAACCTGATATTCTTACTCCTCCGCAAGCGATTCGCGCGGTAAAAGATGCCGATCTTAGTATCCTAGAGTATAGTCCTTCCGAAGGATTTAGCAGCTATCGCAAAGCCTTGGCCGCTTATTATGCCAAGCATGATATTGACATTACCGAAAATGATCTTATCGTTACCACCGGTGGCTCAGAAGCCATACTTTTTGCCTTAAGTGCTATCACCGATCCAGGTGATGAAATCATTATTCCCGAACCTTTTTATGCCAATTACAATGGCTTTGGTATTAGCGCTGGTGCGCAGGTAGTACCGGTAACTTCGCAAATTGAAGACGGTTTTGCCTTGCCGCCGATTGAGTTTTTCGAAGAGCAAATTACCCCGCTTACCAAAGCGATTATGATTTGTAATCCAGGCAATCCCACTGGTTATTTATACAGCCTAGAGGAATTAGAAAAACTACGCGACCTTGTTTTAAAGCATGACCTTTACCTTATTGCCGACGAAGTGTACCGTGAGTTTGCCTACGGAGATGCTAAGCATTACTCCATCTTAAACTTAGAAGGCTTAGAAGATAATGCGATTGTTATCGATTCGGTTTCTAAACGTTACAGCATGTGTGGCGCTCGCATTGGCTGCATGATTACTCGCAACAGTAAGCTTATGGCCACAGTATTAAAATTTGCCCAAGCGCGTTTAAGTCCACCCACCATGGCGCAAATCGCCGCCGAAGCAGCTTTAGAAACGCCCGAAACTTATTACGAAGAAGTAAAAAAAGAATACCAAGAACGTCGCGATATTTTAGTGGACGGACTTAATGCGATTGAAGGAGTTGTTTGTCCCAAACCCAAAGGCGCCTTTTATGCCATGGTACAATTGCCCGTTGATAGCGCTGAGCGTTTTTCACAGTGGCTTTTATCGGCTTTCGAGCACGAAGGAAAAACCCTAATGGTTGCTCCCGCCGAAGGCTTTTACTCCACTCCTGGCATGGGATTAAATCAAGTGCGCATGGCCTACGTTTTGGAAAAGGATAAACTGAAGCAATGTGTTGCCCTACTGGAAAAAGCATTGGCCGAATATCCTGGAACTTACTACGGGAACAATGCCTAAAATTGAAGAAAGGGTAAGCCTTAAAGCTTATAATACTTTTGGCTTATCTGCCGAAGCGCGCTATTTCTTTCGTTTGCAAAAACAAGAAGATATTACTTGGCTTGTGCAGCAGGAAGCCTTTAAATCGTTGCCCACTCTTTGGTTGGGTGGTGGTAGCAATATGTTGCTCACGCAAGATTTCCCCGGTCTGGTAATTAAGGTAGAGCTGCTGGGCACCCACTTAGAAATCCTTTCGGAAGATGAGGCCCTTTTTAGTGCCTTTGCGGGCGAAAATTGGCATCACTTTGTTTTAGAAAGTTTAGAACATAATTTAGGTGGCTTAGAAAATCTCAGTCTCATTCCTGGTAATGTGGGCAGTTCGCCCATCCAAAATATAGGTGCTTATGGAGTTGAGATTAAGGATCACGTGGAATGGGTAGATGCCTTCGACCTAAAGGATAGGATAATGCGTCGCTTCTCCGCGGCCGAATGTGAGTTTGCTTATCGCGATTCCCTTTTCAAATCGAAGGAAAAAGGTCGCTATGTTATTTTACAAGTAAGCTTTCGCTTGACGCGCAGGAACCACAAATTACGCGTGGATTATGGCGCTATTCGTTCGCAATTAGTGGAGCGAAATATCCAAGCCAGTATTCACAGTATTTCCGACGCAGTAATTGCTATTCGCAGCAGTAAATTACCTGATCCCGCCCAAATTGGTAATTCGGGTAGCTTCTTTAAAAACCCAGTAATAAGCGAAGAGCATTATCAGGAGCTTAAGGCTAAGTTTCCGGAGATTGTGGCCTTCCCTGCAGGAGAAAAGAAAATGAAGCTTGCCGCCGGTTGGCTGATTGAAAAAGCGGGTTGGAAAGGATTTCGAAAGGGTGATGCCGGAGTGCACAACAAACAGGCCCTAGTGCTTGTTAATTATGGTGAAGCGAAGGGCGAGGAAATAAAGTCTTTGGCAGAAGATATTCTCCATTCGATATATACTACCTTTGCCGTTCGCTTAGATATAGAAGTTAATATTATATAATTACTATGGCAGTATTCTTAGTAGCAGCAGCACTTTTAGGACTTGGCTTCGCAGGAATCGCAATTAAAATTTGGGCTAAAAAGGACGGAGAATTTAGTGGTACTTGTGCCAGTAATAGTCCCTTCTTAAACGAAGAAGGAGAATCTTGCTCTTTTTGTGGTGCCGCGCCCGAAGACAAGTGTAAAAAAGAGGATAATAGCAATCCGCAGATTTCTACTAGCGGAATTTAATTCACCAACATCTTAGCAAAACCAGGACTTTGGTAAACCTGCCAATTTCCTTCTTTATTGCTGAAAATCAAATAAGCTTCTAAGTCTTGGTTTTGCTCCAAGTACTTTATAGACTTTTCTAAACCCATGGCCATAAAGGCGGTGGCATAAGCATCGGCGGTACTTGCTTTAGCTGCCACTACCGAAGCGCTCAGTAATCTATTTTTAGCGGGCCAGCCTGTTTTGGTATCAATGGTGTGGGAATAGCGCATCCCGCTAAGGCTATCTACCCAAAACTTGCGGTAATTACCCGAAGTGGCTAAAGCCGCACTATCTAAAGCCAAAATAAACTGAAAGCGATCTTGCTGATCAATTTCTTCGGTCGGTTTATCCACGCCGATCCGCCATTTTTTACCTTTATAATTTTCACCTAAACAACGAACCTCCCCTCCTACTTCAACCATATAGTTGCGAATGCCTTCTTGCTCTAAATATTCTGCTAATAAATCAACCGTATAGCCTTGGGCTATGGCATTAAAATCGAGGCTCATGCCAGCTGGTAATTTAAAGGAACTGCCTTGATAGTTTAATTTATTAAAACCCGTTAATTTCAGTATACTCTCCACCAAAGCTGTATCCTTATTAGTATTTGCTTGCGGACCAAAGCCCCAAAATTGAACTAAAGGAGCGATAGTAGGGTCGAAATACCCCTTGCTATTGACATACACTTCTTTGGACTGATCGAGCATTTCTGTTAAATGCGCATCTATGGAAATACCTGCCCCCGCGTTAAGCTGAGAAATAAGCGATTTCGGATCGTAGGTGCTCAACGATTTATCTACCGATTTCAAAACGCTATCAATTCCCTGACTGCGGTCTTTGGCTTCTCCTTTAAATAGATAGGAAATGTGAAAAGTAGTTCCTTGGGCGTAGCCATTATAGCTTTCCTCTTTAAGTGCGTTCGTATCAGAGCAAGACCAAAATAAAAGGGAAAGAGAAATAAAAAGGAGGCGTGGCATGACAATAATTTTTGGCGAAGTTAAAACATCCCTCGCGCTATTTCCATAGATGCGTTTATGATGCACCAATTATTCAAAAATACAAGCTAAAAGCGTCTTGATGACAAGTTTGAAAAAGGGCTGTTTAATAGCTGAGAAATAAATACCTTTGCCGCGTTTTTAAACCCTCTCAATTAACAAACAATGGCTAACAACCACAACTACGAAGCGACTGTTGCTCAGCGCATCGCACAAGAGAAAGCGGCCGTTCGCTTTATCAAAAACATTAATGATCTTCACCTTGACAAGGGCATCGAAACGGTTTTATTCCGCAACACACTTATCGATCAACGCCCTAGTGAAGTATTAAACCTACACGAATACGCCCGTCAAATTGTAGGTCAAAATATTACCATCGAAGATACCGTGGCTCTTTTGGACGAAATGGTGCAAATGGAACTAGCCCCGGCCCGTATGGACATTGGTCGCATTGCCAGCGAGTGGCTTATTGAAAAAGAGAATTTCCAAAACATTAGCGCCTTCTTAAACAGCAAGTTAGCTGACTTTATTGGGGCTGAAAACATGAGCAGCACTACTCCTAAAGACGTGGTTCTTTATGGTTTTGGTAGAATCGGTCGCTTAGTAGCACGCGAATTAATGGCCCAAGAAGGTAAAGGCGAGCAATTGCGTTTACGTGCCGTTGTTTCGAGAAAGGAAACACCCGAAAGTCTTGAAAAACGCGCTTCTCTATTAAGAGTAGATTCGGTACATGGTACTTTCCCTGGAACGGTAATCGCCGACCCAGAAACCATGTCACTTATTATTAACGGCCGCCGCGTGCAGTTCATCTCTGCCAATGCACCCGAAGATATCGACTATACTTCGTATGGCATTAATGATGCATTAATCATTGACAATACCGGTGCTTTCCGCGATGATGTTGCTTTGGCGCGTCACCTAAAAGCAAAAGGTGCTTCTAAAGTTTTATTAACCGCTCCGGGTAAAGGAGTTCCCAATATTGTACACGGTGTAAACCAAACAGATCATGACCCTAAAACGGTAGATATGTTTTCGGCGGCAAGCTGCACCACTAATGCTATTACCCCAGTATTAAAAGTTATTGAAGACAATTTCGGAGTAGAGCGCGGTCATATTGAAACTGTACACGCCTACACTAACGACCAGAATTTAGTAGATAACATGCACAGCAAATACCGCAGAGGTCGCGCCGCAGGATTAAACATGGTTATCACGGAAACTGGTGCTGGTAAAGCAGTAGCCAAAGCGCTACCCGTTATGGAAGGCAAGCTTACTTCTAATGCTATTCGTGTTCCCGTTCCCAACGGTTCTTTAGCCATCTTAAACCTAGAAGTTAAAAAAGCAACCAGTTTAGAAGGCGTAAATGCTGCTTTACGCAATGCTGCCCTTAAAGGAGATTTGGTAGAACAAATTCGCTACTCCATTAGCAATGAGCTTGTTTCTAGCGATATTGTGGGCGAATCTTGTCCTTCTATTTTTGACTCTCCCGCTACTATCGTGGATAGCAACGGTAAGAATATGGTACTTTATGTATGGTACGATAACGAGTACGGTTACAGCCGTCAGGTTATTCGCTTAAGTAAATACATCGCTGACGTACGTCGCAAACGTTACTATTAGTAGACTGCTGTATCTAAGCATTTCCTCATAAAAAAAGCGGTCTCGAATATTCGGGACCGCTTTTCTTTTGAAAAATAGTTATGATTTAAGCTTTATAAAAAGGCGGCTTCGCCACTTTTGCTTTCAAAGCTTTATTACGCACTTGAATGAATATTTCCGTGCCTTCGGCCAGATAATCCTTTTGGAGATAAGCCATGCCAATTGCCTTTCCTAAACTGGGCGCTTGCGTTCCGCTGGTTACCACGCCAATGTTTTCGCCCTCTGCGTTAAGCACAGCATAATCATGACGAGGAATACCGCGGTCTTCCATAATAAAACCCGTTAGGCGACGGCTTAAACCCGCTTCCTTCTGCGCTTTTAAAGCCTCCGAATTAATGAAGTCTTTCGTGAATTTGGTAATCCAACCCAAACCCGCTTCTAAAGGAGATGTGCTATCGTCGATATCGTTGCCGTATAAGCAAAAACCCATTTCTAAACGTAAGGTATCGCGGGCACCCAAACCAATCGGCTTAATATCCCAGGCAGCTCCTGCTTTAAAAATCGCCTTCCAAACTTGCAAAGCGTGCTCGTTAGGAACGTAAATTTCAAAACCACCTGCGCCGGTATATCCGGTAGCCGAAACTATTACATTATCGCATCCCGCGAAAGCGCCTTTATCGAAAGTGTAGTACTTCATGCCCGCTAAATCTAGGTCGGTAAGCGATTGTAAAGCTGCAGCAGCCTTAGGCCCTTGCACGGCAAATAAAGACCAGTTATCGCTCTGGTTATCGATGCTTAAACCTTTCGGTAGATGCGAGGCAAGCCAATTGTAGTCCTTTTCAATATTAGAAGCGTTTACCACTAAAAGGTAGGAGCTTTCAGCCAGGCAATAAATTAAAAGATCATCTACAATACCGCCTTTGTCGTTGGGTAAACAACTGTACTGAATTTTCCCCGGCGTCAATTTCGAAACATCGTTCGAACTTACTTTTTGCAAGAAGTCGAGAGCTTGGGGACCTTCTACAAAAAATTCGCCCATGTGACTGACGTCGAAAACACCCACGGCCGAACGCACGTGTAAATGCTCGGCGTTTAGGCCTTCGTATTGCACAGGCATATTGTAACCCGCAAAATCTACCATTTTACCGCCAAGGTCTTGATGAACCTGATCTAAAATTAACTTTTTCATTGTATCTATTTGAGAGGTGTAAACTTATCCGTGTATGAGCTCTTTATCGCCAAAATCCGACATCACTTCCGCTTCAAAAGTGAGGAGTTCATCCCACATTTTATCCACGTCTTCACGCTTGCCATACTGACGAGCGAACTTTAAAAATAAGGTGTAATGATTGGCTTCACTTACCATTAGCTTGGCATAAAAGCTCGCTAACTCCTGATCTTCAATATTTTCGGAAAGAACCTTAAAGCGCTCACAACTGCGGGCTTCAATTAAGGCCGCAATTAATAAGCGGTGCACCAAACGCAATTTTCGATCGCCCGTTTGGGCAAAAAACTTGGTAACGCGCGCCACGTATTCGTCTTTACGATCGCGACCAATTACAAAACCACGTTTTAAAATATGTTTGTGTACCATTTCAAAATGACTCATTTCCTCGCGTGCGAGAGCCGCCATTTCCGTTACTAAATCGCTGTATTCGGGATAGGTAACAATAAGTGATATTGCCGTGGAAGCCGCTTTCTGCTCGCAAAAGGCATGATCGGTTAAAATCTCTTCTAGGTTTTTTTCCGCCACATTAGCCCAACGTGGATCGGTGGGTAACTTTAATCTAAGCATGTACTTTCTTTAAAAGATCCGAAAATAAGACTGCAAAATTAACCATTTGCTTTATCTCACTGAT